>NZ_JBWKOY010000009.1:0-252052 GCF_059416345.1 Variovorax sp. GW821-FHT09D07 | reverse complement strand
CAGCGAAATCAAGGAGGAGCCCGAAGGGCGGGGGACATTCGCGGAGCAAGGTACCCCGTCGGCGGGAGCGCGCCCTGGATCTCTCCAAATCAGTGATTGTCTCGCGGCACAAAAGCCCCACGGCGACCACGCAGAAAGGCCAGGTCCGCTCCCTGGTCGGCCTGCAGCACCGTGTCGACGTACAGCTTCCAGTACCCCGAGTCGAGCGGAGCCTTGGGCGCCACCCACTTCGCGCGGCGCTTCGCCAGTTCCTCGTCGCTCACATGCAGGTGCAGCTTGCGATTCGGCACGTCGAGCTCGACGATGTCGCCGTCCTGCACCAATGCCAGCGGGCCGCCCGCAGCCGCTTCGGGCGCGGTGTGCAGAACGACGGTGCCGTAGGCGGTGCCGCTCATGCGCGCGTCGCTGATGCGGACCATGTCGGTGATGCCCTTGCGCAGCACCTTCGGCGGCAGCGGCATGTTGCCTGCCTCGGCCATGCCGGGGTACCCCTTGGGGCCGCAGTTCTTGAGCACCATGATGCAGTGCTCGTCGATGTCCAGGTTCTCGTCGTCGATGCGCTTGTGCAGGTCGTCGGCGCTCTCGAACACCACCGCGCGGCCCTTGTGCACCAGCAGCTCGGGCGTGGCCGCGCTGGGCTTGATGATGGCGCCGTTGGGTGCGAGGTTGCCGCGCAGCACGCAGATGCCGGCCTTGTCCTTGAAAGGCTCGGCCTGGGTGCGGATGACCTGCGGGTTGTAGTTCTCGGCGTCCTTCACGTTCTCCCAGACGCTCTGGCCGGTGACGGTGAGGATGTCCTTGTGCAGGTGGTCGGCGATTTCCTTGATGACCACCGGCAGGCCGCCCGCGTAGCAGAAGTCTTCCATCAGGAACTGGCCCGAGGGCTGCAGGTTCACGAGGCAGGGCAGGTCGGCGGCGAGGCGGTCGAAGTCGTCGAGCGTGAGCTCGACGCCCATGCGGCCCGCAATGGCCAGCAGGTGGATCACGAAGTTCGTCGAGCCGCCGATGGCCGCGTTCACCTTGATCGCGTTCTCGATCGCTTCGCGTGTGAGGATCTTCGACATGTTCATGTCTTCATGCACCATGTCGACGATGCGCCGGCCCGCCTGCCGTGCGAGCACGTTGCGACGGCCGTCGACGGCAGGGTAGGCCGCATTGCCCGGCAGGCCGATGCCCAGCGACTCGACCATGCTGGCCATGGTGCTGGCCGTGCCCATCGTCATGCAGTGGCCGTGGCTGCGGTGCATGCAGCTCTCGGCCTCGAAGAAGTCCTGCAGCTTGAGCGTGCCGGCGCGCACCTGCTCGCTCATCTGCCACACGCCGGTGCCCGAGCCCAGCTCCTGCCCGCGCCACTTGCCCGAGAGCATCGGGCCGCCCGACACGCCGATGGTCGGCAGGTCGACGCTGGCCGCGCCCATCATCAGCGCGGGCGTGGTCTTGTCGCAGCCCATGAGCAGCACCACGCCGTCGAGCGGGTTGCCGCGAATGCTTTCCTCGACGTCCATGCTCGCGAGGTTGCGGTACAGCATGGCGGTGGGGCGCAGGAGCGTCTCGCCGAGCGACATCACGGGGAACTCGAGCGGGAAGCCGCCCGCCTCGTACACGCCGATCTTCACCTGCTCGGCGAGCGTGCGGAAGTGCGAGTTGCAAGGCGTGAGTTCGCTGAAGGTGTTGCAGATGCCGATGACCGGGCGGCCGTCGAACTGGTCGTGCGGCACGCCCTTGCCCTTCATCCAGCTGCGGTAGATGAAACCGTCGCGGTCGTGGCGTCCGAACCACTGCTGACTGCGCAGTTCGCTGGCGGGCTTTTTCTTCGGGGCGTTGCTCATGGGGTGTGTCTCTTCGTCGTTGATGCTTCGCGGAAATCCTCAGGGTTTTTCCTGCGGGACGACCGTTTCAATCATCATATGATAAGCGTGACGAGCTGTCGCGCATTCAGGGTTTTCGAGTGGCCGGCACAGGCAGGAGCTGCCTGAATCCGGCCCCGATACGGGCAGGCAAACAGGCACCGGACACCACCAGAACCACACACCCACAGGCAGGCATGATCAAGAACGTTCACGGCAACACGGTCGACCGCATCGGCAGCGACATCGTCGCGGGCCGCTATGCGCCCGGCGCGTCGATCCCGCCGGAGCCGCTCTTGTGCGAAGAGCTCGGCGTGAGCCGGACCGTGGTGCGCGAATCGATCAAGTCGCTGATCGCCAAGGGCCTGGTGACCAGCGGCCCGAAGGTGGGCACGCGCGTGCAGCCGCCCGACCAGTGGAACTGGTTCGACGCCGACGTCATCGTGTGGCAGACGCAGGCGGGCCTGTCGGCCGAGTTCCTGCGCGACCTGCAGGACCTGCGCCGCGTGGTCGAACCCGCCGCGGTGGCGCTGGCCGCCCAGCGCGCCACCGCCGAAGACATCGCCGACATGGAAGACGCCTACGCGGGCATGAAGCGCGCCATCGAGTTCGGCGGCGACTACATCACGCCCGACCTGCGCTTTCACCAGGGCCTCATCCGCTCCAGCCACAACCGCATGCTGGTGCAGATGAGCCGTGCGCTGGGCGCGCTGCTGCGCACCAGCTTCGAGATTTCGACCACCCGCAAGAACGGGCCCGCGAGTTCGCTGCCGCTGCACCGCGCAGTGCTCGACGCCGTCATCGCACGCGATCCGGCCGCGGCCGAGAAAGCCGTGCTGGTGCTCATCGACGGTGCGCGCCACGACATCGAGACGGTGCTGGCCTCGCGCAAGAAGATTCCGCGCATCAGCCGCCCGGCGACGCAGCTGAAGGCCTTTCCGCTCTAGACGCGGCGGCCGCGCGGACACCCCATAACAACACTGGAAAGTCAGGAGACGCAGATGCTGATGCAAAGGGCTATCGACGGATTTTTTCGGCTGCTGGAGTTCCTCGTCGTCGTGTGCATGGTGGCGATGGTCGTCATGGTGTTCGGCAACGTGGTGCTGCGCTACGGTTTCAATTCGGGCATTTCGGTGTCGGACGAGATGTCGCGCTACTGCTTCATCTGGCTCACCTACATCGGCGCCATGGTGGCCATGCGCGACGGCGCGCACCTGGGCGTCGACACGCTCATCAAGCACCTGCCGCTCATGGGCAAGAAGGTCTGCTTCTTCCTGAGCCAGTCGCTCATGCTGTTCTGCAACGTGCTCTTCTTCATGGGCACCTACGAGATGCACGAGCTGCAGGTGACCAACATCTCGCCCGTGGTCGGCATCTCGATGATCTGGGTCTACGGCATCGGCTACGTGGTGTCGGTGGTGATGGCCCTCTTCAACATCGACAAGCTCTGGCGATTGTTCAGGGGCAGGGTGCCCGACCAGGAGCTGATCCAGATCATGGAATCCGAAGAACAGGTGCTCGACGCCGCCGCACACGGGAAGGTGGCGCAATGACTGTCACGATCTTCATCGTCTCCCTGCTCGGCGCCATGGCACTGGGCATTCCGATTTCGTACTCGCTGCTGGTGTGCGGCGTCTCGCTGATGGGCTGGCTGGCCTACACCGGCGGCCTGCCGGCCTTCGACAGCCAGATCATTGCGCAGCGCTTTGTCGACGGTGCCGACAACTTCCCGCTGCTGGCCGTGCCGTTCTTCCTGCTGGCCGGCGAGTTCATGAACGCGGGCGGGCTCAGCCGGCGCATCGTGAACCTGGCGATGGCCTGGGTCGGCCACTACCGCGGCGGCATGGGCTATGTGGCGGTGCTGGCGGCGATCATCATGGCCTCGCTGTCGGGCTCGGCCGTGGCCGACACGGCCGCGCTCGCCGCGCTCCTCATCCCGATGATGAAGGCCGCCGGCTACCAGATGAACCGCTCGGCCGGCCTCATTGCCGCGGGCGGCATCATCGCGCCGGTGATCCCGCCGTCGATCGGGCTCATCGTGTTCGGCGTGGCGGGCAACGTGTCGATCACCAAGCTGTTTCTCGCAGGCATCGTGCCCGGCATCCTGATGGGGCTCGCGGTGGGCGTGGCCTGGTGGATCGTGGCCCGGAAGGACAACGTGAAGTCCTCGCCGCGCGTGCCCTGGGGCGAGCGGCTGAAGGTCACGGCGCAGGGCAGCCTGGCGCTGGCACTGCCGATCATCATCATCGGCGGCATGAAGTTCGGCGTCTTCACGCCGACCGAAGCGGCCGTGGTCGCGGCCGTCTATTCGCTCGTGGTGGGCCTCTTCATCTATGGCGAGCTCAAGGTCAAAGACCTGTACCGCCTCACGCTGGCGGCCGGCAAGACCACGGCGGTCGTGATGTTCCTCGTGGCCGCCGCGATGGTGAGCGCCTGGCTCATCACGGTGGCCAACATCCCGACCGAGGTGGTGTCGCTGCTGGAGCCCTTCCTGGACAACAAGACGCTGCTGATGTTCGTGATGATGGTGCTGATCGTCATCGTGGGCACCGCGCTCGACTTCACGCCCACCGTGCTCATCCTCACGCCGGTGCTGATGCCGGTGGTGCTCAAGGCCGGCATCGACCCGGTGTACTTCGGCGTGCTGTTCATCATGAACAACGCCATCGGCCTGATCACGCCGCCGGTGGGCACGGTGCTCAACGTGGTGAGCGGCGTGGCGCGCATCTCGATGGACGATGCCTTCAAGGGCGTGATGCCGTTCTTCATCGCCCACCTGGTGGTGCTGTTCACGCTGGTGTTCTTCCCGCAGCTCGTGACCGTGCCGCTCCAGTGGTGGATGGGGCGCTAGTTCTTCTTTTTTCCTGTCAGTCAGTTCGTTCAACCAACCCCTCGAATCGAAGGAGACAAGCATGTTGTTTCGCAGAACCCTGATGACCGCCGCCCTCGTGGCCGGCGGCCTGCTGGCGTCGACCGGCGCCCTCGCGCAATTTGCCGAACGCACGATCAAGTTCACCAACGGCGTGAACGAAGACCACCCCGTGGGCGTGGGCGTGAAGAAGATGCAGGAAGTGCTCGCTGCCAAGACCGGCGGCAAGATGAAGATCACGGCCTTCTGGGGCGGCGCCGCGGGCGGCGACCTGCCGGCCACACAGGCGCTGCGCGCCGGCACGCAGGAAATGGTGTGCACCTCGAGTTCGCCGCTGGTGGGCATCGTGAAGGAACTCGGCGCCTTCGACCTGCCGTTCCTGTTCGCCAACGAGAAGGAGGCCGACGCGGTGCTCGACGGCCCCGCGGGCGAGTACTTCAACAAGAAGCTCGAAGCCGCCGGCCTCGTCAACCTGGCCTACTGGGAGAACGGCTTCCGCAACCTCACCAACAGCAAGAAGCCCGTGGCCAAGGCCGAGGACTTCGAAGGCGTGAAGCTGCGCGTGATGCAGAACAACATCTTCCTCGATTCGTTCAAGACCCTGGGCGCCAACGCCGTGCCCATGGCCTTCGGCGAGGTGTTCACCGCGCTGGAGACCCGCACCATCGACGGCCAGGAGAACCCCTTCGTGACCATCGAGACCTCCAAGTTCAGCGAGGTCCAGAAGTACCTGAGCGTGACGCGCCACGCCTACACGCCGTTCCTCATCCTCTACAGCAAGAAGCTCTGGGACCAGCTCAACCCGCAGGAGCAGGCGGTGCTGCGCGAGGCCGCGAAGGAAGGCCAGAAGGTCCAGCGCGAAGCCAACCGGGCGCTCAACGAGAAGTCGCTCGCCAGCCTGCGCAAGACCATGACGGTGAACGAAGTCTCGGCGGCCGAACAGAAGCGCATGCTGGAGAAGGTCAAGCCCGTGTACGACAAGAACGTGCCCAACATCGGCACGGAAGCCGTGGGCGTGGTCACCGACGCGCTGAAGAAGGCGCGCGGGGGCTGACCGAGGCTTTCGGCCATGCGCTGAATGTTTGCAAGAGCCGCGCGGCACCCGCCGCCGCGGCTTTTTCTTATTGCGGAACCCCTTTCATGAAAATCACGCAAGTCGAAACCATCCGCCTGGGCGAGTTCCCCAACATCCTGTGGGTGCGCCTGCACACCGACGAGGGCCTGGTCGGCCTCGGCGAAACCTTCATGGGCGCCGAAGCGGTCGAGGCCTACCTGCACGAGTGGGCGGCGCTGAAACTGCTGGGCACCGACCCGCTGCAGATCGAGGCGCGCAACCGCGACATCACGGGCTACCTCGGCTGGCGCGGGTCGGGCGTGGAAACGCGCGGCAACTCGGCCGTCGACATCGCGCTGTGGGACCTGTTCGGCAAGGCCGCCAACATGCCGGTGCACACGGCGCTGGGCGGCAAGAGCCGCGATGCGATCCGCATCTACAACACCTGCGCGGGCTACCAGTACATCCGCAGCGCCACGAACCAGACCAGCTCGAACTGGGGTCTGGCCAACAACAACGGGCCGTACGAAGACCTGCAGGGCTTCCTGCACCACGCCGACGAACTGGCCGAGTCGCTGCTGTCCGAAGGCATCACGGCCATGAAGATCTGGCCCTTCGACCCGGCGGCGGAGAAGAGTCACGGGCAGTACATCAGCAACGCCGATCTCGACACCGCGCTCGAGCCCTTCCGCAAGATCCGCCAGGCGGTGGGCGGCAAGATGGACATCATGGTCGAGTTCCACAGCCTGTGGCGGCTGCCGATGGCGCAGAAGATCGCGCGCGCGCTGCAGGAGTTCGACACCTTCTGGCACGAGGACGCCATCCGCATGGACAGCCTGGACCTGCTCAAGCAGTACGCGAAGGACTGCCAGGCGCTCGTCTGCGCCAGCGAGACGCTGAGCTACAAGTGGGGCTTCAAGGACTACCTGCAGACCGGCGTGGCCGGGGTCGCGATGCTCGACCTGAGCTGGTGCGGCGGCCTCACCGAGGCGCGCAAGATCGCCGCCATGGCCGACGCCTGGCAGCTGCCCGTGGCGCCGCACGATTGCACGGGGCCGGTGGTCTGGGCCGCGTCCACGCACCTGAGCCTGCACGCGCCCAATGCGCTCATCCAGGAGAGCGTGCGCGCCTTCTTCACCGGCTGGTACAAGGAGCTCGTCACCGAGTTGCCGAAGGTCGAGAACGGCATGATCAGCCTCAATGACAAGCCCGGCCTGGGCCTGGAGCTGCTGCCCGACCTGCACAAGCGCGCCGACGCGATCGTGCGGGTGTCGAAGGCGGCGTAGCGCCGTTCGTCAGCGGTTGTCGTCGGTGCGCAGCCGCAGCAGGGCGCGCACGAAGCCGTGGTCCGAGCGCGAGCGGTCGCGGCCTTCGTGCAGGTGGTCGTTGAAGTAGTCGACGCGGCGCACGTCGCCCAGGCTGTGGCGGCTGCTGGCGACGAACTCCTCGCTCACCAGGATCTGGTCGAGCACGTCCGGAAAGCCCTGGTGGATGTGCGAATAGGCCACGTCCTTCTTGAGCGCCGACTCGCCCTGCATCTCGTAGGCGTTGAACAGCGCCACGTCGCGCGCGGCCTTGTCGTAGGCCACCTCGGACGTGGCGGCCACCAACTGCGTGGTCACGCTGTGCGGGTTGTCGTTGAAGTCGCCCATCACCACCAGCGGCACGTTGGTGCCCTGCAGCAGGTCGATCACGATGCAGCGCAGGGCCGCGGCCTCGGCGCCGCGCATCAGCAAGGAGCGCAGCGAGGCCATGGCGCCGATCTTGCGGTCGTCGCGGTCTTCGAGGTGGTTGCCTTGCGCGTCCTGCAGGAACTTGGGGCGCTTGGACTTCAGGTGCACCGTCAGCACATGCACCTGCTGGCCGTGCTTCATGCGCACGGTGGCCAGCAGGGGCGGGCGCTCGAAGCGCGTGTGCGGGCCGATGCCCGGCACCTCGACACCGAAGCCCGCGGGAAAGTCGACGAAGGACTGCACGCTGTCCACCTGCAGCCGCGTGACGATGCCGACGCGCGGCGTGCCCTGTGCGCCCGGCCGCCCGGGCGTGCCCGGCGGGCTGCCGGGCGGCGGCGAGTTCTCGGCGCCCGGCACCGAGACGAAGTCGTAGCGCAGCCCGCTGCGGCCGATGGCGGCCTTCAGCGCGGCCTCGTCCCACACCTCCTGCACCGCGAGCACGTCGGCATTGAGCGCGTGGATGCGCTCGCCGATCCAGTCGATCTTGCGTTCGTATTCGCGCTCGTTGTAGGCGTCCTGGTTCTCGTAGTACACGCGGTTGGGGTTCGCGAGGTTGAGCAGGTTGCAGGTCGCGACGAAGAGCGTGGCGTAGTTGGGCGGGATGTAGGAGGGCATGGCCCGCACATTGTGTCCTGAGACGGAGCAAACGAACCTGCTGCGCCGGCCGCACCGGCAGAAACGAAAAAGGGCACCGAAGTGCCCTTTGTGGAATCGACGCGTGTGCGCGTTTCAGCGACCGAACGAACGACCGCCGCCGCCACCGCCGGAACGGTTGCCACCGCCGCCGCCGTAGCCACCGCCGCCACCCGAGCGGCCACCGCCGCCCGAACGGTTGCCGCCGTAGCCGCCACCGCCGCCCGGACGGCCGCCGCGACCGCGACCACCCATGTGGTCGACGCTCGTGCGCAACGGGTCCGGCTGGCCGGCGCCGCCACCTGCGACGGCTTCGGCGCGCAGGTGCGCGACCTGGTTGGCCTGCGTCGGGCTGTGGCTGTTGCCGTGATGGCGCGGTTGGCGCTCTTCGTGCGGTGCGTGGTGATGCGGCTGCTGCGGTGCGCGCGGCTGGCCTTGCTGCGGGCCGCGGCCCTGTGCCGGACGGGCTGCGCCCTGGCCGCGCGGGCCCTGGCCCTGGCCTTGGCCGCCACCGTTGGCATTGCGGCCTTGACCGCCGCCGCCCTGGCCGCCACCACGGCGTTGACCGCCGCCATTGCCGCCGCCACCACCGCCGTTGCCGCCACCCTGGCCGGCCTTGTTCTCGCGGATGCGCGACATCATTTCGGTGCGTGCGGCCTTGGCGGCTGCCTGCATGACTTCGCGGCTCGGCGGACGGCCGGCGCCGCCCCAGATCGTCTGGCGACCCATGGCGATCGGCTCGGCGCGTTCGCCTTCTTCAGGACCGAAGCCCTCGACCTTCTGCACCGGGATCGTCTGCTTCGTGAAGCGTTCGATTTCCTGCATGAAGCCTTCTTCGTCCAGGCACACGAAGCTCACGGCCTCGCCGCTCGAACCGGCGCGGCCGGTGCGGCCGATGCGGTGCACGTAGTCTTCGCTGACGTTCGGGATCTCGTAGTTCACGACGTGCGGCAGCTCGTCGATGTCGATGCCGCGGGCCGCGATGTCGGTGGCCACCAGGGCGCGGATGTCGCCGCTCTTGAAGCCGGCCAGCGCCTGCGTGCGGGCGCTCTGGCTCTTGTTGCCGTGCAGCGCCATCGCCTCGATGCCGTTCTTGGTGAGGAACTCGGCCACGCTGTTGGCGCCGAACTTGGTGCGCGTGAACACGAGCACCTGGCTCCACTTGTTCTCGTTGATGATGTGCGCGAGCAGCGCCTTCTTCTTGCCGCGGCCCACGGGGTGGATCACCTGCGTGATGCGCTGCACCGTGGTGTTGCGCGGCGTGACCTGGATGCTCTGCGGGTTCTTGAGCAGCGAGCCGGCGAGGTCGCGGATCTCGTCGCTGAAGGTGGCCGAGAACAGCAGGCTCTGCTTTTCCTTGGGCACCAGGGCCAGGATCTTCTTCACGTCGTGGATGAAGCCCATGTCGAGCATGCGGTCGGCTTCGTCCAGGATCAGCATCTGGACCTGGCTCAGGTCGAGCATGCCTTGCTGTTGCAGGTCGAGCAGGCGGCCGGGGGTGGCCACGAGGATGTCGACACCCTTCTTGAGCTTGCTGATCTGCGGGTTCATGCCCACGCCGCCGAAGATCACGGTGGAGTCGAGCTGCAGGTACTTGCCGTAGGTGCGCACCGACTCTTCGACCTGGGCCGCGAGTTCACGCGTGGGGGTCAGCACGAGGGCACGGATGCCGATGCCGCCGAACTTGTTGGTGGCGCTGCGGCTCATGGTGAGCTTGTGCAGCATCGGCAGGGTGAAGGCCGCGGTCTTGCCGGTGCCGGTCTGGGCGCCGCCCAGCAGGTCGTGGCCGTCGAGGACCACGGGAATGGCTTGCGCCTGGATGGGGGTGGGGGTGTCGTAGCCGTGCTCGTGCACAGCCTTCAAGATGGCGGGAGCCAGCTTCAGTTCGTCAAAATTCATTGTGGAAACAACAAGCGCCATACACGGCGCAGTGGCATCGGCCCGCCAGGCGTCGTTTTGGGGTGACGCCGAGCCAGTCAAGGCAGATGAAGGTCAGGGGTGGGAGCCGGAAGACCCGCGGTGATTTGGGGTTTTCTTCGTCCCCGGCAGAGAGCCGGTTTGCGGGCAACTGGACCCGGCAACGAGGACTATTGTCGCATGAGTCGATAATCATGGGTTCGCCGCGCCCGGATCACTGTCCGGACGACCGTGCTTTTACGCAAATCCCAAGCTACCCAAGGTAATCATTCACAGATGGCTCAATACGTCTATTCGATGAACCGCGTCAGCAAGACCGTGCCGCCCAAGCGGCAGCTCTTGAAGGACATTTCGCTCTCTTTCTTCCCCGGCGCCAAGATCGGCGTGCTCGGCCTGAACGGCTCGGGCAAGTCCACGCTGCTCAAGATCATGGCGGGTGTGGACAAGGAATTCGAGGGCGAGGCCCTGCCCATGCCGGGAATGACGATCGGCTACCTGGAGCAGGAACCCAAGCTCAACGCCGAGCACACGGTGCGCGAATCGGTCGAGGAGTCCATGGGCGCGGTGTTCGCGGCCAAGGCGCGCCTCGAAGAGGTGTACATCGCCTACGGTGCCGAAGACGCCGACTTCGACGCGCTGGCGGCCGAGCAGGCCCAGCTCGAAGCCATCATCGCCACCGCCGGCACCGATTCCGAGCACCAGCTCGAAATTGCCGCCGATGCGCTGCGCCTGCCGCCGTGGGACGCCAAGATCGGCCTGCTGTCGGGTGGTGAAAAGCGCCGCGTGGCGCTGTGCCGCCTGCTGCTGTCCAAGCCCGACATGCTGCTGCTCGACGAACCGACCAACCACCTGGACGCCGAATCGGTCGAGTGGCTCGAAGTGTTCCTGCAGCGCTTCACGGGCACCGTGGTGGCCATCACCCACGATCGCTACTTCCTGGACAACGCCGCCGAGTGGATCCTGGAAATGGACCGCGGTCGCGGCATTCCCTGGAAGGGCAACTACAGCACCTGGCTCGAGCAGAAGGGCGAACGCCTGGCGCAGGAGCAGAAGAGCGAAGAAGCCCACGCCAAGGCCCTGAAGAAGGAACTCGAGTGGTCGCGCCAGAACCCGAAGGCACGCCAGGCCAAGAGCAAGTCGCGCCTGGCCCGCTTCGAAGAGCTGAGCGACATGGAATACCAGAAGCGCAACGAAACGCAGGAAATCTTCATTCCTGTGGCGGAGCGGCTGGGCCAGCAGGTGTTCGAGTTCCACGGCGTCAGCAAGTCCTTCGGCGACCGCATGCTGATCGACAACCTGAGCTTTACCGTGCCGCCGGGCGCGATCGTCGGCATCATCGGCCCGAACGGCGCCGGCAAGTCGACGCTGTTCAAGCTGCTCGCCGGCAAGGAAAAGCCGGACACGGGCGAGGTCGTCATCGGCCAGACCGTGAAGATGGCCTTCGTCGACCAGCACCGCGACGAACTGGCGTCCGACAAGACCGTGTGGGAAGACATCTCCAACGGCCTGGACATCATCAACGTCGGCAAGTTCCAGATGGCCAGCCGTGCGTACGCGGGCCGCTTCAACTTCAACGGCGCCGACCAGCAGAAGAAGGTCGGCACGCTGTCGGGCGGTGAACGCGGCCGGCTGCACCTGGCCAAGACGCTGATCGCGGGCGGCAACGTGCTGCTGCTGGACGAACCGTCGAACGACCTGGACGTGGAAACCCTGCGCGCCCTGGAAGACGCGCTGCTCGAGTTCGCCGGCACCGTGATGGTCATCAGCCACGACCGCTGGTTCCTCGACCGCATCGCCACGCACATCCTCGCGGCCGAAGGCGACAGCCAGTGGACCTTCTTCGACGGCAACTACCAGGAGTACGAAGCCGACAAGAAGAAGCGCCTGGGCGAAGAAGGCGCCAAGCCGAAGCGCATGCGCTACAAGGCACTCAAGTAAGACAGGGCGCAGGCGGCTTCGGCCGCTTCGACGACCAGAGCGCGCGGTTCCGCAAGGGGCCGCGCGCTTTGTCGTTCAGGAGGTGCCGTGGCCGACGAGGTCGGCGTCGAGCCAGCCGCGCAGGCTGTTGACGAAGGCGAGCACTTCGACGCGCGGCAGGTCGTCCACGCGCACGACCGCTTCGATCAGCTGCCCGTCGCGCAGCCGGCGGGCACGGCCGATGCCGTCGAGCAGGCCGCAGTGCCGCGGCGGCGTGACCCAGCGGCCGTCGAGCCGCAGCGCGATGTTGCCGCGCGTGCATTCGGTGATCTCGCCATCGCGGTTCCACAGCAGGGTGTCGAACACGCCCGGCTCGGTGGGCGCGAAGGCTTCGTAGTGCGCGCGGCGCGTGGTCTTGAAGCGCGAGAACTCGCTGTCGGCCTCGTCGAAAGCGCGCGCGGCCAGCTGCAGGCGCACGCGCGGTGGCGCAGCGTCCATGGCGAAGGCCTCGGCGCGCGGTTGTCCTTGCGCATCGAGCAGCAGGCGCACGCGCCATGTGCCTGCGGCATGCGTGGTGCGCAACTGGTCCAGGCGGTCCGTCACTTGCGCTTCGTGCCACGGATAGCCGAAGTGCGCAGCCGCCCGATGCATGCGGGCCAGGTGCGCAGGCGCATCGCGCAGTACGCCATCGGCTAGCGCCAGGGTTTCGAGCAGTTCGAAGGACGTCATGGTTGCGAAGATACCGCCGCGCCGAGAAAGGCGCGCTTGTGCCGCCACTCGTCCCACTCCGCATCCGCCTGCGCGTCGGCCGTGATGCCGCTGCCGATGCCGCAGCGGGCGGCGTTGCCGCGCAGCGTGACGGTGCGGATCGGCACGTTGAAGGTCGCGTGCCCGCCGGGCCGCACCACGCCCACGGCACCGCAGTACACGCCGCGCGCGTCGGGCTCCAGCGCGCGGATCATGCGCATGGCGCTCACCTTCGGCGCGCCGGTGATGGAGCCGCAGGGGAACAGCGCCGCGAACAGGTCGGCCAGCGTCGTGCCTTCGCGCAGCCGGGCCTCCACATCGGAGGTCATCTGCCACACGGTGGGCAGGGCCTCGGTGTGGAAGAGGCGCGGCACGCGCACCGAGAAGGGCTGGGCCACGCGCGAGAGGTCGTTGCGGATCAGGTCCACGATCATCACGTTCTCGGCGCGCTCCTTGGGCACGGTGCGCAGCCGCAGTGCGTGGGCTTCGTCCTCGGCGGGCGTGGCGCCGCGCGGCGCGGTGCCCTTCATGGGGCGCACGAGGATGCGGTCGCCGTCGCGGTCGAAGAACAGCTCGGGCGACACCGACAGCACCTGCTCGTCGCCGGTGTCGATGAAGGCGCCGTAGCCGTTGGGCTGCGCCTGCCGCAGCGCATGGAACCAGGCCTGCGCGTCGCCGTCGAAGGCCGCGCGCAGCGGCGCCGTGTAGTTGATCTGATAGAGCACGCCGTCGGCGATGGCGCGGTGGATCGCGGCCATGTGGCGGTCGAAGGCTTCGCGCGACAGGTCGGCTGTCCACGCGACAGGCGCCACCGCGGGCACTTGCGCATCCGGCCATGGCAGCGCCACGTCATGCACGCCGAACCAAGCGAGCGGCCCGTCGGCTGCATGCACGTCGAATGCGGGGTCGAAGGCCGCAGCGGCCTCGTAGCGCAGGTGGCCGACGCACCAGCGGCCTTCGCGGGCCAGCGCCTCGACGGCCTCCAGCACGGGGCGCACCTCGTGCGGCGCATGAGCGACGAGCACGCGCACTGGTGTGCCGAAGGCGGCGCACAGCCGGGTTGCCCCGTCGGTGCGCGGGTCGGCGAAATCGATCAGCGTGGACAGCAAGCGCGCGCCCGGACCTTCGTCAGGTGGCCGCGCGGACCGGCGCGGCGGTGGCTGCTGCGCCCGCCGAGCCCGCGAGGGCCCGCTTGCGCACCGCGTAGATGTTGTTGCGCAGGGCATAGAGCTCGTCGGCATACGACAGCGGCACGGCGACCTTGTTGACCACGCGGTCGAGGTCGTCGAGTTCTTCCAGCAGCTTGTCGCGCTCGGCCTGGCTCTGGCGCCCGTCCACCTTGGCCTCGATGTCGCGCAGCCGCGCGTACCAGCGGAACACGCGGCGGCGCACGCGGAACTGGTACAGCGGCGGGATCACGCGGCTCAGCGGGAGCATCAGCACCAGCACGCCGCCCAGCACCAGCCACATGCGCTCGACCAGGTTGCTGGCCCAGAACGGCAGGTAGCGCTGCCAGAACGGCGGCGTGCCGTTGATCGCGCGGTCGCCCTCGGGGCTCACGGGCAGTTCGCTGGTGCGGGTGTTGGGGAAGTCGCGCGCGCGGTTGAACCAGCCGGCGTCGCTGTGCACGGTCTGCGCGGCCTGCGCGAACAACTGGCGCAGGGCCGGGTGGGTCTCGTCGCGCGACAGCAGCGAGGTGGTGGCGGCGAGCAGCGACACGTCGTGCAGCGGCAGGTCCTTCGACAGGTCGACCACGCCGCGCGGCAGCGTCACGGCCGAGAGGAACGGAAAGCGCCGCGTGTAGGCCTCGGCCTGGCCGAAGTCCATGAGCTGGATGTCGCTCGCGCGCAGCAGCCGCTGCACCTGCGGCGACTGCGGCGCCGAGAACAGCACGATGGCATCGAGCAGCCCGGCCTGCAGCGCCTCGGCCGCGGCGGCCTGCTCGAGGTTCGACAGCAGCAGGTCGTCGGGCCCGAGCCGGTTGGCCTTGAGCAGCCGCTCCATGATCTCGGGCAGCCCGCTGCCCGGCAGGTCGACGTTCACGCGCAGGCCGCGCAGCTGCGTGAGCGAGGTCAGCGTGCCGGTCTTGCGATCGATCTTCTGCGCGGTGTCGGTGCGGTAGAAGAGCCAGATGGGCTCGAAGAACAGCGCGCCCAGCGAGCGCAGGCCGGCCTCTTCGTCGGCCACCGGGTCGGCGCTGCCGCCGCGCACGAAGGCCACGTCGGCGCCGCCGGTGCGCAGCAGCTGCAGGTTCTCGGTCGAGCCCGAGGTGGCCTTGAGCTCGACGGTGATGCCGCTGTGCTTCAGGGCGTCGGCGTAGCGCTTGCCGAACTGCGCATAGGCGCTGCCCGTGGGGCCGGTGGCCAGCGTCACGTGCTTGGGCGGCTGCGGCTGCAGCCACCAGTAGGCCGCAATCAGCAGGCCGATGACGATGAACACGATCGGGCCGGCCGAGGCGATCAGGTCGCGGATCGACAGCAGGATCAGCTTCAGGGTGCGGGGAAACGCCATGGGGTGCCTCGTCGTGCGGTGCGCGCGTCAGCCGCGCGGTGCGGCCAGGTCGGCGGCGCAGGGAATGTGCAGCTCGCCCACGGTCACCGCGCGCGCGGCGCGCACGGCGCGCACGGTGGCGATGGCGGTGGCTTCGGCGGCCATGGTGCTCAGCACGGTCATGCCGGGCGCATCGCCTTCGAGCGGCACGCGGCCGGTGGCCAGTGCGAACAGCGTGTCGCCGTCGCTCATGGTGTGCACCGGGTTGATGGCGCGCGCCAGGCCGTCGTGCGCCACCATGGCGAGCCGGTTGGCCTGCACCTTGGTCAGCACCGCGTCGGTGGCGATCACGCCGATGGTGGTGTTGGTGCCCGCCAGCAGCGGCTTGGGCAGGTCGCCGCGCAGCAGCGCGCGGCGCGTGTCGAGCAGGGCGCTGCCGTCCTCGGTGCGCGCGCCGGCCACGGGCAGGGCGGTGTCGGGGTCGATCACGTCGCCCAGCGAATTGACTGCGATGAGTGCGCCGACCGTGACGCCGCCCACGGTGACCGAGGCGGTGCCGATGCCGCCCTTCATCGCGCGGTGCACGCCGAAGAGCTTGCCCACCAGTGTGCCGGTGCCCGCGCCCACGTTGCCTTCGGCGGGCGCGTCGGTCGAGGCGGCTTCGCAGGCGGCGTAGCCCGCGGCCGCATCGGGGCGGATGCGCGCGTCGCCCATCGGCAGGTCGAACAGCACGGCGGCCGGCACGATGGGCAGGGTGCCGAAGCGCACGTCCATGCCGACGCCGCGTTCTTCGAGCCAGCGCATCGCGCCCTCGGCGGCGGCCAGGCCCCAGGCGCTGCCGCCGGCGAGCATGACGGCGTGCACTTCCTGCACGAGGTTGCCGGGCGAGAGCAGGTCGGTCTCACGCGTACCGGGCGCGGCGCCGCGCACATCGACACCGGCCACGGCGCCGTCGCGCGCGAGGATCACGGTGCAGCCGGTGGGGCGGCGGGTGTCGGAGAAATGGCCGACTTCGATGCCGGCGACGTCGGTGATGGCACCGGCGCGAGAAGAGGGGGAAGAAGACGCAGCGGACATGGCGGCCGATTATGGGACCGCGACCTTTACGATCCCCACAATGACAGTTGCAAGAAGTTTCTCCCCCGAGGGCGGCAGCCGCCACGTGGTGGTGATCGGCGCGGGCGCGGTGGGCTGCGCCACCGCCATCGAGGCCCTGCGCGCGGGCCTGCGCGTGACGCTGGTGGAGCCCGGCGAGCCGGGTGGCCCGCAGGCCACGAGCTACGGCAACGCCGGCTGGCTGTCGTCGCACTCCGTGGTGCCGCCCGCGCTGCCGGGGGCCTGGCGCAAGGTGCCGGGCTGGCTGGCCGACCCGCTCGGGCCGCTGGCGTTGCGCTGGCGCCACCTGCCGCGCGCGCTGCCGTGGCTGTTGCGCTACCTGGCCTCGGGCTGGACCGAGGCGCGCGTGCAGCGCACCGCCGACGCATTGCGCACGCTGCTGGCCGATGCGCCCGCGCTGCATGCGCAACTGGCCGCCGAGGCCGGCGTGCCGCAGCTCATCGAACGGCGCGGGCTGCTGCATGCCTACCGTTCACGCGCCGAGTTCGACGGCGACGCGCTGGGCTGGCGCGTGCGCCGGCGCGCCGGTGTCCAGTGGGAAGAATGGCCGGCGGACGAACTGCGCCGTCGCGAGCCCGATCTGGCCACGCGCTACACGCTCGGCATCTTCGTGCCCGAAGCCGGCCACTGCCGCAATCCGGGCGCCTACGTGGCGGCCCTCGCTCAACATGCGCTCGACGCGGGCGCCGAACGCGTCGCCGCGCGGGCCACCGGCTTTCGCATCGAGGGCGGCCGGCTGCGCGCCGTGCGCACCGAGGCCGGGGAGATCGCCTGCGACGGCGCCGCCATCTGCGCCGGCGCGCGCTCGGGCCCGCTGGCCGCGGCGGCAGGCTCGGCGGTGCCGCTGGAGTCCGAGCGCGGCTACCACGTGGTGCTCGAAGCCGCCACGGCCGGCCCGCGCACGCCGACCATGGTGGCCGACGGCAAACTCATCGCGCACTGGATGGACGGCGGCCTGCGCGCGGCGGGCCAGGTGGAGATCGCGGGCCTCGAAGCGGCGCCCGACTGGCGCCGCGCCGAGATCCTGCACGCGCATCTGCAATCGATGTTCCCGTCGCTGGCACCGCCCGCGCCCGGTGCGCCTTCGGTGGCGCACTGGCTCGGACACCGCCCGAGCCTGCCCGACGGCCTGCCGTGCATCGGCCCGTCGGCGGCCAGCGGCGACATCGTGCTGGCCTTCGGGCATGGCCACGTCGGCCTGTGCGGCTCGGCGCGAACCGGGCGGCTGGCGGCGCAACTGCTGGCGGGCGTTGCGCCGGAGATACCGCTGGCGCCCTTCGATCCGGGGCGCTTCAGGTCCTGAGGTTCACAGCTTCTCAGTTCGCCGGCGTGATCGACAGCACGGTGAGTGCGCCGTCGACCTTGTCGACGGTGAACTTCACCTTGTCGCCGGCCTTCACCTTGGCGAGCAGCGCCGGGTCGCTCACGCGGAACACCATGGTCATGCCGGTCATCTCGAGGTTCGGGATGTCGCCGTGGCGCAGGGTGATCTTCTTGGCGTCGGTGTCGACCTTGCGGACTTCGCCGTCGACCTGGGGCAGCGCGGCCTGCGCGAACGCCGCGGCGGCGAGCACGAGGGTGGAGAGGGCGGTGAGGACTTTTTTCATGGTCGGAGTTCCTTCCTTGTTTGGATGGGATGAAGGGTAAAGAGGGGGTCAGCGGTAGCTCTGGAAGACGCGCGTGCTGCCGTCGGCCAGCACCAGCAGCACGTCGTAGGCGTCGCGCTGGTTGCCGTAGGCCGGGCCGTCCATGCCGGGCGAGCCGATCGGCATGCCAGGCACGGCCAGGCCGACGGCCTTGGGCTTTTCCTTCAGCAGGCGCTGCATCTCGCGCGCCGGCACGTGGCCTTCGATGGCGTAGCCGCCGACGCGGCCGGTGTGGCACGAACCCAGCTTGACTGGAATACCGAGCCGCTCGCGCGCGGGGCCGTTGCCCTCGTCGTGCACGCGCGTGGCAAAGCCGTTCTTGTTGAGGTGCTTGACCCAGTCCTGGCAGCAGCCGCAGTTCGGGTCTTTCCAGATCTCGACCATCGGCGCGGCGGCCTGCGCGGCGAGCGGCAGGGACGCGGTGGCGGCGGCGAGTTTCAGGAGGGTTCGTCGTTGCATGGTGGGGTTCCTTTCAGTGGGTCATCGTGCGGGCGCGGCAGCGGCCCGCACGCGCACGCGGCCGGCCATGCCGAGTTCGTAGTGGTCCTTCACGAGGCAGGCGAAATCGAAGTCGCCGGCGCGGTTGAAGGTCCAGATCAGTTCGCCGGTCTTGCCCGGCTGCACGTGCGCCATCCAGGGCTCGTCGTGCTCCATGCCGGGGTGCTTCTTCATCATGGCGGCATGGTCCTCGATGACGGCGGTGGTGCCAAGCACGAGCTCGTGCAGGTCCTTGCCGCGGTTCTTCAGCCGCAGGCGGATGGTGTCGCCTTCGCGCACCTCCAGGACCGAGGGCGTGAAGGTCATGTCGTCGGCCATCGCGATGTCGATCGTGCGCTTCACGGCGCTGGCCTTGCCGGCGATGCCCCAGGCTTTCTGCTCGGGTGCGAGCGATGCGGCGGCGGTGCCGGCCTTGGGTGCGTGGCTTTCGTGGGCCGTGGCGAAGGGGGTGACGGCTGCGAGCGCAAGGCCGGCGACGAGGGTGGAGAAACGGGTGTTCATGAAGGGAATCTCAAAAAAAGTTGGATCGATGCGATCAGTGGTTGTGGGCTCCATGGCCCGAGGGCTTGCGCACGGTGGCGCTGCCGCTGTCGGGGCTGGCGGGCGCGGCGCCCGTCTTGCGCGGCGCCACGGGCGCACCGCTGGCCGACACCTCGCGCGCGACCGTGCCGGCCGGGTGCTTGAACCAGCCCGGGTCGCGGTAGTCGCCCGGCTTCTGGTCGCGCCGCACCTTCAGCAGCGTGAACATGCCGCCCATCTCGGCCGAGCCGAAGGGGCCGGTGCCGGTCATCATGGGCACGGTGTTCTCGGGAATGGGCATTTCCATCTCGCCCATGTCGGCCATGCCCTTGTCGCCCATCACCATGTAGTCGGGCACGAGCTTCTTGATCTTCTCGGCCACGCCCTTGTGGTCCACGCCGATCATGGTCGGCACGTCGTGGCCCATCGGGCCCATGGTGTGGTGTGCCTTGTGGCAGTGCAGCGCCCAGTCGCCTTCCTCGTCGGCGATGAACTCCATCTGCCGCATCTGGCCCACCGCCACGTCGACCGACACCTCGGGCCAGCGCGCGGTGCGCGGCACGGGGCCGCCGTCGGTGCCCGTGACCTCGAACTCGTGGCCGTGGATGTGGATCGGGTGGTTGGTCATCGTGAGGTTGCCCGCGCGGATGCGCACGCGGTCGCCACGGCGCACGTTGAGCGTGTCGATGGCCGGGAACACGCGGCTGTTGAAGCTCCAGATGTTGAAGTCGGTCATGGTGTTGACCTTGGGCGTGGCGCTGCCGGGCTCCACGTCGAAGCTGCCGAGCAGGAAGCAGAAGTCGCGGTCGACCTTCTCGATCAGCGGATGCTCCGCCTTCGGGTGCGTGACCCAGAAGCCCATCATCCCCATCGCCATCTGCACCATCTCGTCGGCATGCGGGTGGTACATGAAGGTGCCGGGGCGGCGCGCCGTGAACTCGTAGACGAAGGTCTTGCCCGGCGGGATGTGCGGCTGCGTGATGCCGCCCACGCCGTCCATGCCGTTGGGCAGGCGCTGGCCGTGCCAGTGCACGGTGGTGTGCTCGGGCAGCTTGTTGGTCACGAAGATGCGCACGCGGTCGCCCTCGACCACCTCGATGGTCGGGCCCGGCGACTGGCCGTTGTAGCCCCACATGTTGACCTTGAAGCCCGGTGCCATCTCGCGCACCACGGGTTCGGCGACGAGGTGGAATTCCTTGACGCCGGCGTTCATGCGCCAGGGCAGCGTCCAGCCGTTGAGCGTGACGACGGGGTTGTAGGGCCGGCCGTTGGGCGGCACCAGCGGCGGCGCGGTGGCGGTCGATGCCTGCGTCACCGGCTCGGGCAGCGCGGCCATGCTCACGCGGCTCACGGTGGTGGCGGCCACGGCCGTGGCGGCGCCCGCAAAGAAGTTGCGACGGTTCATGTCAGTGGCCTCCCGCCGCAGGTTCGTTGGTGGCGGCAGTTTGCAGAGCCGTCATGCCGCCGGGCGAGCTGCCCGTGAGCACCAGTTGAAGATCGGTGTCGGCCAGCCAGAAGTCGCGCTGGGCCTCCATGCCGGCGTTCACGGCGAGCATGCTCGCGCGCGTTTCGCCGAGCAGCTCCCACACGCTGGCGAGCATGCCGTTGTAGCGCAGCACCATCTCCTCGTTGACCTGCTTGCGCAGCGGCAGCACCTCGTCGCGGTAGCGACGCGCCAGGGCGTAGGCGGTGTTCCAGCCCTGCCAGGCTTCGCGCGCCTCGCTGGCGGCGAGCACGCCCACGTCGCGCACGCGCGCGGCCGACTGCAGGTACTGCGCCTCGGCGCGGCCGCTGCGGGCCTGGCCCCAGTCGAAGATCGGAATCGGCAGCTCGAGCTCGAAGCCGCGCGTGGTCGATTTCGAGCGATCGGCGTCGTTCTCGAAGGTGGTGTTGCGCACCACGCCCAGTTCCATCGCATTGATCATGCGGGTGGCGTGCGTGAGGCCGAGCGAACCGGCCACGGCCGTGTTCTGCGCCTGCGCCGAGCGCACGTCGAGCCGGTCGCGCAGCGCCAGGGCCTGCACGTCGCCGAGCTCGGGCGCGGCCTTCGGCAGTGGCGGCAGGCGGTCGGGCAGGGTGTAGGCGGTGCGCGCGCCGCTCAGGCCCAGCAGGCGCGTGAGCTGTTCGCGGCTGGCGACGGCCGCCTGTTCGGCGCGTGCGAGCTGCGCGGATGCGTCGGCCAGCAGCAGCTGTTCGCGCGTGCGCTGCAGCGCGCTCCAGTTGCCGACTTTGGCCATGCGGTGCGCCAGTTCGGCACCGGCCTCGGTGGCGTCCTTCGCGTCGCGCAGGTAGCTCACGCTCTGCTGCGCGGCCACCGCGCGCACCCAGGCGCGGCGGGTGTCGGCGGCCAGCAGCAGCACGCTTTGCGCCGCCTGCAGCTTGGCCGCTTCGTGCCGTTGGCCGGCCCAGCGCGCCTGCCACGGCAGCGTGAGCAGGCCCACCACGTTGAAAGTCAGCATGCGCTCGAACTCACGCTCGCTGCCTTGCGCCAGGCGGCTGAAAGACAGCACCGGGTTCGGCAGGCTCGCGGCCTGCACGCGGTCGGCGTCGCTCAGTTGCAGCGTGGCAAAGGCGTCCTGCACGCGCGGGCTGTTGACGAGCGCGATGCGCACGGCGGCTTCGGCGTCCAGCGGTTTGGCCAGCAGCGCGTCGACGCTTTGCTGCGAGGCGTCGTCCGGCTTGCGCTGGGCTGCGGCGCCCGCCATGAGCGGGTTGCCGTCGACCAGCGCCTGCACGTCGCCGGCGCCGCCGTCGGGCGACAGGCTGGCGCAGCCGGCGAGCACCAACGCAGCGGTCAGCGCGGTGGCGGTTCTGAGGAATGAGAGGTGACTTTTTCGCCCGAGGGGCGGGCTATCTGTTCGATAGCAGGGGATGCCGGCATACGGCCGGCGAGCAAGGGAATTCACGAGCGATCTCCATGGGCAATACGGCGAACGCTGCGAGCCGGGAAGGGCTCACTGCGGACGGACTACGGGCAGGAAGATCAGGAAATGGGCGGCTTGAAGCCCAGGACGGGCTCGGCG
The DNA here is from genome assembly GCF_059416345.1 of Variovorax sp. GW821-FHT09D07. Lineage (NCBI taxonomy): Bacteria > Pseudomonadati > Pseudomonadota > Betaproteobacteria > Burkholderiales > Comamonadaceae > Variovorax > Variovorax sp. GW821-FHT09D07. The sequence continues at coordinate 230,043 of NZ_JBWKOY010000009.1, read as the reverse complement.
CTGGCAAAGCGGGCCGCGTGCGCGGCCGGCGGCGCCTGGGGCGCCGCATGCGGGGTGTCGACCAGCGGCATGCCGCCGAGTGCCACCGTGTGGCAGACCTGGCAGGCGACACAGGTGCCGCAGTTCGCGTGGTCGGTGCCGTGGGACTGCTGCGAATCGCTGCTGCTGCCGTGCATGGCCGCCATGTCGTGGCCGCTGTCAGCCTCCATGGTGGCGTCATGGCAGTGCGATTCGGCGATGCCGTTTGCCGCGGCCACCACCGCCTCGGCGGCGGGCAGCGAATGCCGCACCATCTCGAGCGCCATGGCGTCGCCGAGCCAGCCGCGGATGGGCAGCAGGGCGATCATGAGGGCGAGCAGCAGGGTGCGCATGGTTGGGCGCGATGATAAACCGGGGCGGGGCGTCAGCGCCTCAAGACACCAGTTGGCCGCGGGCCTTGTCGACCCACACCTGCAGGTTGTCGAGCAGGTCTTTCTGGCTGAAGGAGCAGCTTTCCTCGCTGAAGAGCGCGCTCGATTCGAGGCGGTCCAGCAGGTTCAGCAGCACCTCGCCGTAGCGCGGCGGCAGGGCGCCGAGCAGCTCGGTGCTGGCGCGCGCGGCCGTGGACAGCGTGGCGACCGAGCCGCCACCGCCTTGCAGCGCGGCGATGCCCGAGGCGATGGTGTCGAGTTGCGTCACGGTGCTCATGAGGTGGCCTTCGCTGGTGGTGGCAGTGCCAGCCCGCGTTCGCGCATCAGGTCGCGCAGCACGTCGGGGTAGTCGGTGATCAGGCCATCCGCGCCTGCGTCCATGAGCCGCACCATGTCGGCGCGCTGGTTCACGGTCCAGGGCACGACCTTCATGCCGAGCTTCTGCGCCTCGCGGATCGCGGGGGCGCCCAGGTCGGCATGCGCCGGCGACCAGATCACCGGGCCGGCCGATGCACCGGCCGCGGCCTTCACCAGCTGCGGCACCGAGGCGAAGCTCGCGGGGGCGAGGCCGGCGGTCCAGCGGCTGTCTTTCAGCGTGCGGGGCGTGGTGAGGTAGGCGCGCGACAGCTGCGGCGCGAGCTGGCCGACCAGCGCGAGCGTGCGCCAGTCGAAGCTCTGGATGGTCACGCGGTCGGCCATCTTCGCCTTGTCGATCTCGGCCAGCAGCGCGCGCACCATGGGCTCGGGCGCGGCGGTCTCGTCGGGCTTGGTCGGGTCGATCTTGGTCTCGATGTTGAAGTGCACCCGCGCGGCATCGGCACCGCGCGCCTGCACCTGCGCGAACAGCGCGGCCAGCGTGGGAATGCGCTCGCCGTCGCGCGGCTGCTGCAACGCGAACTGCTTGCCGTAGTTGCTCTCGGGGTTGAGGCGGCCCACATCGTAGGTCTGCAGCTGCGCCAGCGTGAGCGAGCGCACGGAAGGGGCGGGCTTGGCCGTGAGCCAGGCGCCGCGCGCGTCGCGCGTGTGGTCGGCGTTGAGCGCCGTGTCGTGCGACACCACCACCACGCCGTCGGCCGTGAGCCCGATGTCGAGTTCGAGCGTGGTCACGCCCAGATTCATTGCGTTCGAGAACGCGGCCAGCGTGTTCTCGGGCGCCAGGCCGCGTCCACCGCGGTGGGCCTGCAGGTCGAAATGCTGCTTCACTTTGGGGGCGATGGCGGTGCAGCCGGCGCCGAGCAGGGCGGCGGCGATCAGGAGAAAGGCGGCGCGATGTTTCATTTGAGTTGCACTTTGATGCCGTTGTCTTGCACCGTGATGTCGCCCACCTCGTAGGTCTTGCGCCCCACCGTGAGCTCGTCGGCCGTGAAGCTGCGCAGGATCTGGCCCTGCAGCAGTTCCTGCGCGACCACCGCGCCGACCTTCTGCAGGCGCTCGGCGTCGCGGCCTTCCACGCCCTGCAGCTCGAGCCGCTCGGCCTTGGGCTGGTCCAGCCGCAGCGCGCGCGCCGCCGCGTCGTAGCGCAGCGCGCTGCTCACCGACACCACGCCCTGCACCGGCGAGGCCGCCAGCAGCGGGCTGGCGATGGTCAGCGTGGCCGTGATGGCCGCGCGGTTGGCGCGCCCGTCCAGGCCCAGCTGCGGGTCGCGCAGCCCGACCATGAAGATCTCGGCATAGCGCTCGGCCACCGGAAAGCGCTTGGCGATCTGCGACTGCAGCTCCTCGCGCGTGGCGGTGTACTCGTTGGTGAAGAAGTTGAAGCCGGCCAGCGCCGCGAACGGCGCGGGCAGGGCGGCGGCGCCCAGCAGCGCGCGCAGCACCCGACGGCGGAAATGAGAGGGCGGGATTCGGTCGGTCATGGAGCTTGCGAGCTTGCCACAGGCCACGATGTTCCCGCCAGCGGCGTAAGGGCGCGCCGGCGTGTCGGAGGTTCAGCCGTTCACGCGCAGTTCGTAACGCGCAAACGTCCCGCCGCGCAGGTCGATGCAGCTGTGCAGTGCGAAGCCGAAGCCTTCGTACAGCGTGCGCAGCGCGGCGCGGTCGGCCACGCAGTCCAGCCGCAGCCAGGGGCGCCCGAGCGCGCGGGCGTGGTCGCGTGCATGGCCCAGCAGCGCGCGCGACACGCCCCGGCCCGCCCAGGCGCGGCGCACGGCCAGCTTGTGCACGAACAGCGCGCTGCCGGGCGCGATCTCGGGCCAGAACGACGGGTCTTCCAGGTCCAGGCGCATCACGCCGGCCCAGTCGCCGTTCTCCTTGGCCACCACGTAGCGGCCGGCGTCGGTGTCGCGCTGGATGCGTTCGAGGCCGGTGTCGGCGGCGCTCCAGAGCGGACGTCCGTCCTCGGCGAGCCATTGCGCGGCTTCGGTCAACACGGCCGCGACGGCGGGCGCTTCGGTGGAAAGGGCGGGTTCGATGTGCATCGGCGCGCAGCTTACCGATCGTGGCGGATCACGTGGAAGCCTTCCTCGGCCGTGGGCGGTACGAAGTGGCGGGTGATCAGGTCGAACTGCGCGTCGGAGGTTTCGAACGGATGCTCGCCCGCCGCGTTGCGCGCCCGCAGCCGTGCCTTGCAGATGTCGTCCGGCACGTCGAGAAAGTGCAGCTGGTGCGCCGCGCCGGCCTGCTCGAAGAGGCCGCGCGCCCAGGCCCGGTTGCTCACGGTGTTGGCCGGAAAGTCGAGCACCACCGACACGCCGGCGCCCAGCAGCGCGCAGACGTGCTCGCCCATCGCCTGCTTGAGCCGGCCGGCGGCGCGCGCGTAGTCGGGCTGCGCGTGGATTTCACCGGGGTAGAGCGCGGCGAGCCAGGTGTCCTCGCTGATGCACACGGTGGCGGGCGCCTGCGCCAGGCGCCGGGTCAGCGTGGATTTTCCGGCGCCGATCTTGCCGCAGACCATGTGCAGCACGGGCGGGGGAGATGTGGGTGGTGTCGGTGTCATTCGGTCTCCTGCGGGTGGGGGAACAGACCTCGGGAGACGGACAAGAAAAACCCGCCTCCTGGGGCGGGTTGCATGGCGTGGTTTCGAACCGTGCGCTAGCTCACCAGCTCTCGCGAGAGCGGGCGAATGATCGATGCGGTGCGAAGGCGGGCCATGGAGGGCGAGGTTAACCCGGCCCGGGGCGCGCGGGAACGCGGCGGCGATCACGCGTTGCCGATGGCGCGCCTTTGACCAGGCAACGGGGGCGAACCAGGAACCACGGTTCGAAATGCGCAAGAAATACCTATGGGGCTATTTGGGCGCATTTGTGAATCGGATTCGATATTTTTGTTATCTGTGTAATTATTTGTGTTTATTCCATTTTTTATATTCTTCGTCGATGTAATCAGTTAGAACTAATTTGAATTTCTTATTGCGGTCTGGCAAAAAATACGTGCTAAAGAAGGGAGCCGGTTTTTTTCGAAGCCGCCAGGCCACGGAAATCGCAGGGCCGCGAGGCTCCGGGCCCTCACTTCTGGAACAGCTCATGGACGAATTCCTGATCGCCGTCGACGCCGAAGACCGGCCGCTGCACGCGGTCGAAAAGATGAGTGCCCACCGCGAGGGCATCCTGCACCGGGCGTTCTCGATTTTCCTGTTCGACACGCAGGGCCGGGTGCTGCTGCAGCAGCGCGCGCTGGGCAAGTACCACTCGCCCGGCCTGTGGAGCAACAGTTGCTGTGGGCATCCGCGCCCCGGCGAGGACACCGGCGCGGCCGCCCTGCGGCGGCTGCACGAAGAGCTGGGCCTGCGGTGCGCGCTGCAGCCGGTGACAGCCTTTCTCTACCGGGAGGCGGTGTCCGCGGAGCTGGTCGAGCACGAGTACGACCACGTGTTCGTCGGCATCGCGCACGACCTGCCGCAACCCGACCCCGGCGAGGTGCGCGAGTGGCGATGGCTGGCATTGCCCGAGTTGCACCGCGAACTGGCGCGGGCCCCGGCGCACTTCACCATCTGGCTGCACCGCATCGCCGAGCGCTTCGGGCCGGAAGGCCTGGGAGCCTGGCGGGAGCGCGCATTGGCGACGCATTGACGGCGCATTGGCGCGCGGCCCCGGCCAGGCCCGCAAGGCCCACCGATTCCCGTGGCTTTCGGTCGAATTGCACCTAACGCCAAAGTTCTATATCAAAAAAATTCTCTTTAACAGGAACTGCAATTGCACTAAATTCTCAATTCACTCCCGGCGATGCCTTACAAGCCTGGGAGTCGGTTAATTCAAGGATTTGATGAGAAGGAATCACCTCTGTTGAATTGGATTGGATCCGTGGTTTGCGTCCGTGGTCATGGGAATTCACGCAATTAGAATTCCCCGTTGCGTGGCCTTCTCGCCATTCGATGCGATTGAATTGCTTTGAAAGAAGGCAGACATGAAGCAGAAGAGCGAACAGGCCGCGGTGTACCCCTGCACGTCCACAACAGCCCCCGGCTGAAAGGGGGCTGCGGTGTTGCGCATCACCTTCCGGCAACTGGAGGCCTTTCACTGGGCCGCGACATTGGGCTCCGTCAACGCGGCGGCCCGCCACCTCTTTGTCAGCCAACCGGCCATCACGGCCCGCGTGAGGGAGCTCGAAGGCATCCTCGGGCACGCGCTGTTCGCGCGCAGCCAGCAGGGCGTGCAGCTGACCGCGGCCGGCGACGAACTCTTCCAGCAGGTGCAGCAGCTGCTGAAGGCGGGCGAAGAGGTCGAGCGGCGCGGCGGACGGCTGGTGCCGCCGCTGGCCGCGGGGCTGCGGCTGGGCATCGACGAATCGCAGCACCTGTAGCGGCGGCGGCTGCTGCTGCCGCCGCGCGCGCGGTCAGTCGTGCAGCGACGACAGGAACTGCTTTAGCTCCGGCGTCTGCGGCGCACCGAACAGTTCCGCCGGCGGACCCATCTCGTGCACGCGGCCCTGGTGCATGAAGATCACGCGGTCGCTGACCTTGCGCGCAAAGCTCATCTCGTGCGTGACCATCAACAGCGTCATGCCTTCGTCGGCCAGCGACTCCACCACGCGCAGCACCTCGCCCACCAGCTCGGGGTCGAGCGCCGAGGTGATCTCGTCGCACAGCAGCACCGCCGGCTCCATCGCGAGCGCGCGCGCAATGGCCACGCGCTGCTGCTGGCCGCCCGACAGCTGCTCGGGCATCGCATCGAACTTCTCGGCCAGGCCCACGCGTTCGAGCAGCTTGCGCGCCTGCGAAGCGGCTTCCACCTGCGATCGCTTCTTCACCAGCGTGGGCGCGAGCATCACGTTCTTGCCGACCGTGAGGTGCGGGAACAGGTTGAAGCCCTGGAAGATCATGCCCACGCGCTGGCGCAGCGTGCGCATGGCCATCGCGCTCTCATGCAGGAGCGGCTTGCCGTCGACCGTGAGTGCCCCTTCCTGGAACACCTCGAGCCCGTTGATGCAGCGCAGCAGCGTGCTCTTGCCCGAGCCGCTCTTGCCGATGATGGCGATCACCTCGCCGCGCTTCACATCGAGGTCGATGCCCTTGAGCACCTCGTTCGTGCCGTAGGACTTGCGCAGCGCCGTGATGCGCACGATGGGCGCGGCGAACGATGCGGCTTCGGGTTGTGTTTGGGGTTCAAGCACGGCGGCCATGGGTCTTCCTCTCGAGGGTCTTGGCGTACAGGCTCACGGGGAAGCACAGCACGAAGTAAAGCAGGGCGACGCAGCTGAACACCACGAAGGGCTGGAAGGTGGCGTTCGAGATCATGCTGCCGGCCTTGGTGAGCTCGACGAACCCGATCACCGACGCCAGCGCCGTGCCCTTGATCACCTGCACCAGGAAACCGACCGTGGGTGCGATGGCGATCTTCACGGCCTGCGGCAGGATCACGTGGCGCATCTGCTCGCCGAAGCTCAGCGCCAGGCTGCCCGAGGCCTCCCACTGGCCTTTCGGAATCGAGGCCACGCAGCCGCGCCAGATCTCGGTGAGAAAGGCGCTGGTGTACAGCGTGAGCGCCACGCTCGCGGCCGTCCACGCCGACACGTCGATGCCGAACAGCGCGATGCCGAAGTAGGCGAGAAACAGCTGCATCAGCAGCGGCGTGCCCTGGAACAGCTGCACGTACAGGCCCACGGCCCGCTGCGCCGCCTTGCCGCCGCGCAGCCGCGCGAACAGCAGCAGCGCGCCCACGATCCCGCCGCCGACGAAGGCGATGAGCGAGAGCACGACGGTCCAGCGCAGCGCCATCAGCAGGTTGCGCAGGATGTCCCACAGAGAAAAATCGACCATGGTGCAAGGGCCTCGCGTTCAGCGGCCGAAGAGGAAGCGCGGCCCCGCCCACTGGAGCAGGCGGCGCAGCGCCACGGCCAGCGCCAGGTAGATGAGCGTGGCGACGATGAAGGATTCGAAGGCGCGGAAGTTGCGACTCTGGATCAGGTTGGCCGCATAGCTCAGCTCCTCGGTCGAGATCTGCCCGCACACCGCCGAGCCCAGCATCACGATGACGATCTGGCTCACCATCGCGGGCCACACCTTCTTGAGCGCCGGCGGCAGCACCACGCGCAGGAACACTTGCGCCTTGCTGAGCGCCAGGCTCACGGCGGCTTCGATCTGCCCCTTGGGCGTGGCCTCGATGCCAGCGCGGATGATCTCGGTGGAATACGCGCCCAGGTTCATCACCATCGCGATCACCGACGCCACCTCGGGCGAGAGCTTCACGCCCGCGGCCGGCAGTCCGAAGAAGATGAAGAACAGCTGCACGATGAAGGGCGTGTTGCGGATCAGCTCCACGTACGCGCCCACGAGCGCGCGCAGCCACGCCGGCCCGCCCGAGCGGGCCCACGCGCACAGCGTGCCCACGGCCAGCCCGAGCACGGTGCCCACGGCCGTGAGGCCCAGCGTCCATGCCACGCCGCGCAGCAGCAGCGGCCATTCGGCGAGCACCGCGCCGAAGTCGAATTCAATGCCCATGGCCGCGCCCTTCGCTCAGACCGGCAGGTCGCCGGCGGCCTTGCCGAGCCACTTCTTGGACATCGCGTCGAGCGTGCCGTCCTTCTTGGCGGCGGCAATGATCTCGTTGACCCGGGTCTTCAATGCGGTCTCGCCCTTGGCGATGCCGATGAAGCAGGGGCTGTCTTTCAGCAGCAGCTTGTACTCGGCACTCACCTTCGGGTTCTTCGCGAGCATGTCGCCGGCCACCGCCGCGCTGGTGGCGAGGGTCTGCGTCTGGCCGGCCACGAAGGCGGCGATCGTCGCGTTGTTGTCCTCGAAGCGGCGGTAGTCGACGTTCGGCGGCGCCACCTTGTTCAGTTCCTGGTCTTCCATGGCGCCGCGCGTCACGGCGACGGTCTTGCCGGCCATGTCGGCGAAGCTGGTGAGCTTCATGCTCTTGGCCGCATACACGGCCTGGAAGAAGGGCGCGTAGGCCGCGCTGAAGTCGATCACCTTCTCGCGCTCGACGTTCTTGCCGAGCGTGGAGATCACGAGGTCGGCCTTGCGCGTCTGCAGGTAGGGGATGCGGTTGGCGCTGGTCACCGGCACCAGCTCGACCTTCACGCCGAGCTTGGCGGCGACGAGCTGCGCCATCTCGACGTCCAGGCCCTGCGGCTGCATGTTGCGGTCGACCGAGCCGTAGGGCGGGTAGTCGGTGGGCACGGCGATCTTGATGGTCTTGGCCTTGAGCACGTTGTCGAGCGCGTTCTGCGCCTGGGCGGCGCCGGTGGCGGCCAGCAGGGCGACGCTGGCCAGCGCGAGGGCAAAACGGCGGGAGGCGAAAGAGGTCATAGCAGGGCTCCTAGGTAGGTCGATGAATCGGTGGTGGCGTCGTCGGCGGGCGCGGCCTTGCGGCGGCGTTTCGGCGTGGGCGTGGGGGTGTTGTTCAGCGGTGCCAGCGCATCGCGCAGCTGCGCGAGCGGGTCGGCGGGGGCCTGCACGCGCAGCGCCGACTGCACCGTGCCGATGTGTTCGGCCATCAGCGCCTCGGCGGCGGCGTGGTCGCCGCGCTCCAGCGCCGCGACGATCTGCACGTGGTCTTCGCACGACTGCACCGCGTCGTGCGTGCTCTGGTAGAGCATGGCGATCAGCGTGGTGCGCGCGGTGAAGTCGCGCAGCGTGTCGGCCAGCAGCGTGTTGCCCAGGCACTCGGCCAGGCACACATGGAAGTCGCCCAACAGGAAGCTGCGGTGGCCGACGTCGCTCTCTTTCAGTGCGGCTTTTTCACGCTGCAGGTGCGCCTTCAGCTGGCGCAGGGCGGCCTTGTCGATCTTGTCGGTACTGCGGATGAGCCCGAGCTCGATCACGCGCCGCGCCTCGAAGGCCTCGCGCGCCTCGTCCTGCGAGGGCTCGATGACGAACCAGCCGCGCCGCGCGCTCACCGTGACGATGCCGCGCGCGGCCAGCCGTGTGAGCGCCTCGCGCACGATGGTGCGGCTGCAGTCGAACAGCATCGCCAGCGGCTGCTCGCCCAGGCGCGCGCCGGGCGCGAGCTTCTGCGCCATCACCGCTTCGACGATGCGTGCACTGATTTCGGATGCGGAGATGGCCATAGGCCTGCATATCAGCAGCTTCCGTGCCAACTGGTATGCAAGCCGTGTGCACCGAAATGGGCCGGCCGCGGTGCGCCGGCGGTGCGCGCTAGCGCTGGCCGAGTGCGCTGCGGGGCAGGGCCAGCAGCATGAGCAGCGCCGACAGCACCAGCGCGCCGCTCAGTACATACAGGCTGGCCGTGAAACCGCCCGTGAGCGTCTTGAGCGCGCCCACCATCATCGGCGCCACCAGCCCCGCGCTGCCGCCGATGGTGCTGATGAGCGCAATGCCCGCCGCCGCGGCGCTCCTGGACATGAAGCTGCCGGGAATCGCCCACAGCACGGTGAAAGCGCTCGAGATGCCCATCGACGCCAGCGCCAGGCACAGCACGGCGGCCACGGGGCTGTGCATGAAGAGCGTGGTCAGCGCCAGGCCGGCCGCGCCCGCGAGCGCGCCCAGCGCGAAGTGCCAGCGGCGCTCCTGGTGCCGGTCGGAGTGGCGCCCCACGACGATGTTGGCCGCGATGCCGGCGACGGCCGGAATCACCGAATAGAAGCCGATCTGCAGCACGCTGAGCCCCATCGACTTCAGGATCGTCGGCTGCCAGAACGACAGCGCATAGATGCCCAGGATGATCAGGAAGGACATGAAGCCGATCAGCCACACGCGTCCGTCGCGCATCGCCGCGCCGAAAGTGTGGCGCCCGGCGGCGCCGTGCGCGGCCTGGTCCTCGGCCAGCAGGTGCGCCACGCGCTGCTTCTCGGCCGCCGAGAGCCACGGCGCCTGCGCCGGGCTGTTCGACAGCGTGCGAAAGGCGATCACGCCCAGCAGCACGCTCGGCAGCCCTTCGAGCAGGAACAGCCACTGCCAGCCGCGCAGCGCCAGCACGCCGTCCAGGTAGGTCATCGTGAGCCCGGCGATCGGCCCCGCGACGATGGGCGCCGCGCCGAAGGCCATGAAGAAGAGCGCGGTCGCCTGCGCGCGGCGGCGCGAGGGGAACCACAGCGTCAGGTAGAACAGCACGCCGGGCGCGAAGCCGGCCTCGAACACGCCGATGAGGAAGCGCAGCACGTAGAACTGCGTGGGCGTGGTGGCGAACATCATCGCCGCCGAGGCCAGGCCCCACAGGCCCATGATGCGCAGCAGCGTGGCGCGCACGCCGATCTTCGCGAGCATCAGGTTGCTCGGGATCTCGAACACCGCATAGCCCAGAAAGAAGATGCCGGCGCCCAGGCCGAACACCGCGTCGCTGAAGCCCAGCTGGTCCTTCATCTGCAGCTGCGCGTAGCCGACGTTGGTGCGGTCCAGGTAGTTCAGCACGTAGCAGGCGCACAGCAGCGGCATCAGCCGCCAGGTGATCTTGCGAAAGAGCGCGGCGTCGTCGCGCGCATCGGCCGAGGCCGGTGTGTGCGCGCCGGCGGCGGCGTCGAGGGTGGCGGTGTTCATCGGTGTGTCTCCTTCTCTTTTTTGTGCGCGTGTTGGCAGGTCAGGCCTGCACGAGCGCGCCGAAGCTGGTTTCGCCCCACAGGTGGCTGGTGGGCGCGCCGGGAAACAGCCAGTGCGGCGAGCACTCGGCCGACGGCACGACGTTGCTGAAGCCATGCAGCGCCGAGGTGCCCGCGAGCGTCTTCTCGAGCACCATCGACAGGTACTGGTCGTTGCTGCTCTCCTGCGTGTTGCCGTTGAGGATCACCTCGGCGCCCGTGGCCTGCGCATAGCGGCGGATGCCGTTGTGGCGCGACTGCAGCGGCGCCCAGCTGTCGGCCGAAACGCCGTTCTCGCTGCTCACGCGCAGGCCGTCGCCCGTGCGGTACACCAGCGAGTGGTTGCCTTCGGTGTGCCCCGGCGTGTGCACCAGCGCGACGCCGGGGCCGAGCTGCAGGCTGCCGTCGAAGGCGGCGATGCGTTCGGCTGGCACCCCGTCCAGGCCGTGCGGGCAGTACCACTCGGCCTGCACCGGCAGCAGGCCCTGCACGTTCGCGAGTTCCTGGCGGTGCGCCAGCAGCTTCGCGTTCGGCAGCAGGCCAGGCGCGTTGGTGCTGCCGAGCCAGCGGCGCACGTCCTGCGTGTGCAGGTGGTCGTAGGTGATGTGGTCGATCTGTTCGGGCGCCACGCCGCAGCCGGCGAGCGCCTGCAGCACGGTCTGGTAGACCGGCGCGATCGCCTTGTGCAGGAACTTGGGCGTCTGGTCGCTCAGGCGCTTGAAGTAGGGCGTTGCGTTGCCGGCTTCGAAGTCGGCCGGCGTGAAGAGCAGCGTGCGCAGCCGGCCTTCGAAGTCGTCGTACTGGACGAGCACGGTGCGCGCCAGCAGGTGCACCATGTGCGGCTTGAGCAGCTGCTGCGAGTACACGCCGGTGAAGGCGAACCACGCGGGGTACGGAATGCGCAGCAGGTTGAAGCTGCGCGCGAAGTGCACGGGCGGCGCATCGAGCAGCCGCTCGCGCAGGGCTTCGGTGCCGCGGCGGATGGCGCGCAGGCGGTCTTGCGGCATGGCAGCGTGGCGCGTGCCGTCGAGCTCGGTGATCTGCGCGAAGCCGGTGGGGTCGGGGTCTCGGGTCATGGGGGTCTCCTGTGTCTGGATGCGTGGGCTGCCTGGTTCGTCGCTCAGTACATCGAGCGCCCTCCGGAGATATCGAACACCGCCCCGGTGCTGAACGAGCACTCGTCCGACGCCAGCCACGCCGCCATCGCCGCCACCTCGTCGACGTCGACAAAGCGCCCCATCGGCACGCGCGAGAGCAGGGCGGTGCGCAGTTGTTCGCGGTGCTCGGCGGGCACGTCCGCGAAGACGGCGGTGTCGGCCGCCGACGGCGTGATGCAGTTCACCAGCACGCCCGACGAGGCCAGTTCCTTGCCGAGCGACTTGGTCAGCGCGATGAGCCCGGCCTTCGAGGCCGAGTAGGCGGCGTTGAAGCCATTGCCTTCCTTGCCCGCGACCGAGGCGATGTTGACGATGCGCCCGCGCCGCTGCGCCAGCATCAGCGGCGCGACGGCGCGGCAGCACAGCCAGGCGCCCGTGAGGTTGATGTCGAGCACGTGACGCCATTGCGCAGGCGTGTGCTCCCACGCGGGCACCGTCGGCCCCAGCACGCCCGCGTTGTTGACGAGCACGTCGACGCGGCCGAAACGCTCCTGCGACTGCGAAGCCGCACGGGCGATCTGGTCTTCGTCGCGCACATCCACCCGTGCAGTGACCACGGTGCCCAGCGGCGCCAGTTGCTGTTCCGCCTCCGCCAGCGTCGCGGCCTCGACATCCCACAGCGCGACGCTCGCGCCGTTCGCGAGGCAGCGCCGCGCGATGGCCAGACCGATGCCGCGCGCACCGCCGGTCACGATCGCATGGCGCCCTTCGAGTGGCCGGGCGGGCGTGTCGGTCATGCCGTGGCGGCCTCGGCTCGCGGGGCGGTTTGGCCGAGCAGGCCGGCAACCAGCCCGCCCACCATCTCCGGGGGCACGCCCACGAGCAGCTGGCGCAGCATCGTCAGCGTGTCGAAGTACACGCGCTCGCACACCAGCCGGTCGCCCTCGAAGATGAAGAAGGCGTTCATGCGGCAGCGAAAGCTGTTGCCCGTCGGCGGCAGGCCCTTGAGCGGGCCGCGGTGCGTGCCGAGCAGCCAGAACTCCACGATCACCGAATCGTCGGCATGGCGCAGCTGGATGATCTCGTGGCGCTGGTCGGGGAAGGCGCGGCGCGTGTCGGTGTAGTACTGGCGCACGTCGGCGATGCCGTCGTGCACCTCGCCGCTGGGAATCAGCTCGTAGTGCGGATGCGGGAAGGTGCCGAGCACCGCGTCGAAGTCCTGGCGGGTCTCGTCGGCGAAATGGTCGAGCACGAGGCGCTCGCGGCGGGCTTGCAGGTCGGTCAGTGTGGTCATCGGGGTGTGCTCCATGCGACAGGGGTGACAGGGGACATCGGGTTGCCGCGAATGCGTCGACCCGGGTGGCCTGCGTACTATCGACAGCCCCTCGAACCCAGACTGTCCGGTGTTGGCAATCGAGGCCCCGGACAAACCCGCGATGCCACGCTCTTCCTCTTCTTCCAGCGCCAGCCCCGCCGCGCCGGACGCGCAGCCTTCGCCCGTGCACAACAGCGACATGCGGCTGGCCGACGACGTGCAGCAGCGCCTGCTCGCGGTGGCGCACCGGCGCACGCTGGTGCGCGGCGAATCGCTGTTCCACAAGGGCTCGTCGCCCGACGCGCTGTTCGGCGTGGTCAGCGGTTCGTTGCGCGTGAGCGTGGTCGCGCCGGGCGGGCGCGAGGCGGTGATCGCGATGCTCGAGCCGGGCCACTGGTTCGGCGAGGTCTCGCTGCTGGTGGGGCGCGAGCGCGTCTACGACACCTGCGCCGTCGACACCACCGAGATGGCCGTGGTCGCCGCGGCCGACTTCCACCGGCTGGTGGCCGACCATCCCGACGTGCACATGGCCTTCACCCGGCTCGTGTGCCTGCGGCTGCGCCAGGCGCTGGCCTGGATCGACGACGTGATCCTGATGCCGCTGCCCGTGCGGCTGGCGCACCGGCTGCTCACGCTGGACGCGCGCGCGGTGGCGCCTGCGGAGGACGGCGGCGGCACGCTGCTGGGCGTTTCGCAGGAAGACCTGTCGTTCATGCTCGGCGTGTCGCGCCAGAGCGTGAACCGCCAGCTCAAGCTGTGGGAAGAAGACGGCACGCTGCGCGTGCGCTACCGCAGCATCGAACTGCTCGACCGCGCGCAGCTGGAGCGGCACGCGGCCACGCCGCGCTGAACGCCGCCGGTGCTCAGTCCATCCGCGCGCCCGAGGCCTTCACCGCCTTGTCCCAGCGCGGCGTTTCCGTCGCGAGGAAGCGTGCGAAGTCCTCGCTGCCCAGGTAGGCCGGGTCCGCGCCCTGGCTCACCATGCGCTCGCGCACTTCGGGGCTGGTCAGCACCTGCCTGAACGCATCGCTGAGCTTGGCGACCACGTCCTTGGGCGTGTCCTTCGGCGCCAGGAAACCGTAGAAGCCCACCACCTCGAAGCCCTTGACGCCCGACTCGATGACGGTCGGCACGTCGGGCAGCGCGGGGTTGCGCTCGCGGCTGGTCACGGCCAGCGCGCGCACCTTGCCCTGCTTGTGATAGTTGGCGGCCTGCGGAATCGATTCGGCCATGAACTGCACCTGCCCGCCCATCAGGTCGGTGAAGGCCGGCGCGCTGCCGCGGTAGGGGATGTGCACCATGAAGAGGCCGGTCGCGGTCTTGAACATCTCGGGCACGAGGTGGCTGATGCCGCCGTTGCCCGCCGAGCCGTAGTTGACCTGGCCCGGCCGTGCCTTGGCGTAGTCGATGAACTGCTTGATGTTCTGCACCGGCAGCTTGGGCGTGACCAGCAGCGCGAGCGGCTGCATCGCGGTGCGCGCGATCGGCACGAAGTCGCGCTGCGTGTTGTAGGGCAGCTTGCTGTAGAGCGCGCCGTTGATCACCGCCACGCCGGTGTTGGCCAGCACGAGCGTGTAGCCGTCGGCCGGGCTCTTGGAGACGAAATCGGCACCGACCGAGCCGCCCGCGCCGGGCTTGTAGTCGACGATCAGCGGCTGGCCGAGCACGGCCTGCAGCTTGTCGGTCAAAAGGCGCGCGTGCTGGTCGAGCGGGCCGCCGGCCGGAAAGCCGATGACGACCTTGATCGGCTTGTCGGGGTAGGCGGCCAGGGCCGCCGTGGTGCCGAATGCGCCGAACGCGCCGAGGGCGAAAGAAAGGACCGCCGATGCGGTCCGGGTGGGCTTGCTCATGATCCGTCTCCTTTTTTGTGGAGACGATCATAAGCAGCGCGGTCAGCTCGCCAGCGTGGCCTTCAGCGTGATCTCGGGCACGCTCGCCAGCGCCTTCGACAGCGGGCAGCCGGCCTTCGCGGCGGCAGCGATTTCCTGGAACTTCGCTTCGTCGAGGTTCGGCACGGCCGCGTCCAGTTCGAGCTGGATGCGGTCGATCTTGAAACCGGCGCCGTCCTTGGCCAGCCGCACGGCGGCCTTGGTGTCGATGCGCGTCGCGGTCAGGCCCGCCGCCTCCAGCGCAAAAGCAAAGGCCATCGTCAGGCAGGCCGCATGGGCCGCGCCGACGATTTCCTCGGGGTTGGTGCCGCGCCGGTCGTCTTCGAAGCGGCTGGCGAAGCCGTAGGGGTAGTCTTTCAGGGCGCCGGTCTCGGTGCTGACCAGGCCCTTGCCGGTCTTGCCGGCGCCTTCCCAGTGAACGCTTGCGTGCTTGTCTGCTGCCATGGCTATTCCTTCAGTCGGGGTAGGGGTTGCTCGGAGGGAGAACCGCAGGTATCGCTCCGAAATCCGCGCCTGTCTGTAGTCGCAGAGCGCATCGCATCGGGGGCCGACGTCAGCCGCCGTGCACGCCCCAGGTGCTGCGCTTGAGCTGGCCCCGGACCTCGCCGCCCGGCCAGGCCTGGGTCGACACGCTGACATACCAGAGGCCGGCCATCAGGTCAGCCATCTGCGCGGGCGTCAGCCGGCTCGTGCCGGTCCGCTCGTAGCCGGCGCCGGCGCCGTCGTTGCGCGGCTCCCCCTCGCTGGGCAGCGGCAGCTGGATCGCCAGCGGGCCATTGCTGCCCGTGGCGGCGGGGCCGTAGAAGCCGACGACCGTCGCTGGCCCGCTCAGGCGCGCGGCGTTCACGCGCCATTCGAACACCCCGGTGGCCAGCGTCAGCGTGCCGGCCGCCGAGCCGCCGGCCTTGCCCTTGTGCGGCGGGACCACGTCCTCGGTCCCGAGCCAGCAGTCGGCCACGAACCATGTCGGTGGTTCCTTGGACGGCTGCTCCGTCGCCGGGGCCGACATGCCGAACCGGGGGACCCGCGAGCAGCCCGCCGCGGCCAGGGCGGCCAGTGCGGCACCGAAGAGGGCGATGCGTCGGCGCAAGGTGGGGCGGGCGGGATCGGGCATGGCAGGCAGGCACAGGTGAAGCGGAGCCCGCACGATAGCCGATGCGCTGTGCCTACCCGACGTACGACAAATGGGCGTCGCCAAGGTGACGCCCCGGGGGCTTCCCCGATGGGAGCGGCGGCCGGTGCGGCTTAGGCTGGCGCATTGCGCCTTTGTCGCACCGCTTTCCTTCCCCTCTCCTTCCTCCTTCGCCTGTTCACAGACCATGCAACCACGCCCGCATTACAAGTTCTGGCCCAAGCGCCTCCCCCATTCGATCACCGTCCCCGCGACCTCGCTGTGGCACAACCTGGCCACCTCGGCGGCGCGCTACCCCGACAAGGCCGCGCTGGTCTTCTTCGGCCGTGTGCTGAGCTACCGCGACGTGGCCGACCAGGTCGAGCGGCTGGCCGGCACGCTGCATGCGCTGGGCGTGCAGCGCGGCGACCGCGTGGTGCTGAACATGCAGAACTGTCCGCAGCTGGTGATCGCGCATTTCGCGATCCTGCGCGCCAACGCGGTCGTGGTGCCGGTCAACCCGATGAACCGGGCCGAAGAGCTCAAGCACTACATCGTCGACCCCGACGCCAAGGTGGCGATCACCACCGGTGACCTCGCGGCCGAGCTGGCCAAGGCCAGCGATGCACTGCCGCCCGAGCAGCGGCTGTCGCACCTCATCGTGAGCCAGTTCACCGACGCCTTCGATGCGAACGTGACCGGCGACGACGCCCCCGCGCCGGCCTGGGCCGACTGGCTCGGCACGCGCCACCCGCTGCCCGCGCTGGCCGACGGCCAGGTCATGGCGTGGACCGACGCGCTCGCGGCCGGCCACCCGGCGCCCGCGCACGTGGTGGGCGCCAACGACATGGCGCTGCTGCCCTACACCAGCGGCACCACCGGGCTGCCCAAGGGCTGCGTGCACCACCATTCGAGCCTCATGCACAACGCGATGGCCGGCCAGCTCTGGGGCCAGGCCACGTCGGAGGCGGTGGTGCTGGCCGTGGTGCCGATGTTCCACATCACCGGCGTGGTGAGCATGATGCACACCTCGATCCTCGCGGCGGCCACGCTGGTCATCATGCCGCGCTGGGACCGCGACGTGGCGGGCCGGCTCATCTCGCGCTGGAAGGTCACGAGCTGGACCAACATCCCCACCATGGTCATCGACCTCATGGCCAGCCCCAACTTCGCGAGCTACGACCTCACGAGCATGACCCACATCGGCGGCGGCGGCGCCGCCATGCCGCAGGCCGTGGCGCAGCGCCTGTTCGAGCAGTACGGCCTGAAGTACCAGGAAGGCTACGGCCTCACCGAGACCGCCGCGCCCTCGCACACCAACCCCTCTGACCACCCCAAGCAGCAGTGCCTGGGCATTCCGTTCATGAGCACCGACGCGCGCGTGGTCGACCCCGACACGCTGCAGGAAATGCCCATCGGCGAATCGGGCGAGATCATCATCCACGGCCCCGAGGTGTTCCAGGGCTACTGGAAGCGCCCCGACGCCACCAAGTCCGCTTTTGTCGAGTTCGAGGGCAAGCGCTTCTTCCGCTCGGGCGACATGGGCCGCATGGACGAGGAGGGCTACTTCTTCATCACCGACCGCCTCAAACGCATGATCAACGCGAGCGGCTTCAAGGTGTGGCCGGCTGAGGTCGAGCTGCTGATGTTCCGCCACCCCGCGATCCAGGAGGCCTGCGTCATCTCGACCAAGGACGACTACCGCGGCGAATCGGTCAAGGCCGTGGTGGTGCTGCGCGCCACGCACAAGGACACGACCGAGCAGCAGATCATCGACTGGTGCCGCGAGAACATGGCGGTCTACAAGATTCCGCGCAAGGTGGAGTTCGTCGATGCGCTGCCCAAGAGCGGCAGCGGCAAGGTGATGTGGCGCCTGCTGCAGGAGAAGGAAGGCACGGCGGCCTGATCGCCGCCTTTGTCTTTGCTAGGGCTGGCGCGCGTAGCGCCCCGGCGCCTGGCCCACATGGCGGCTGAACGCCGTGCTGAAGGTGCTGGCCGAGCTGTAGCCGACGCGCGCGGCCACCTCAGCCGGCGCGCAGCCGCCGCGGCGCAGCAGGTCCTTGGCGAGCGCCATGCGCCACGCCAGCAGGTATTCCATCGGCGGCAGGCCCACGGCGCGCGAGAAGCGCTCGAAGAAGGCCGAGCGCGAGAGCGCGGCCTTGCCGGCGAGCTCTTGCACCGTCCATGAACGCGCGGGGTCCGCGTGCATGTGCCGCACGGCGGCGGCCAGCCGGCTGTCCGCCAGCGCGCGCAGCAGCCCCGGCGGCGCGCCTTCGCCGGGCGCCGAGCGCAGCGCCTCGATCAGCAGCACCTCGACCAGCCGCCCGAGCACGAGGTCGCGCCCCGGCCGCTGCGCCATCGACTCTTCGCGCACGAGCTGCACCAGCAGCGACAGCCGCGCGACGCCGCGCATGTGCAGCACCGAAGGCAGCAGCGACACCATCAGGGCCGCGTCGGGCGAATCGAAGGCGAAGTAACCGCCGAGCATGCGCACCTCGGGCGGGCCGTTCCGGTCGCCGTGGCGGACTTCGTTGTGTGCGTCCTCGCGCGCCGCCTGTTCATGCGAATCGAGAAACACCGGCGGCGCCGGCGTGCGCCCCGACAGCGTGAAGCCGGGCGTGGCCGGCATGAGCAGGAAGTCGCCGGCGGCCAGCGCCAGCGGCGGCTGCCCGTCGACCGCCAGGATGCACTCGCCCTCGAGCATGGTGCAGAAGCTGGGCTGGCCGAAGGCCGTGTAGCGCACGGCCCAGGCGCCGGCGCCCGCGATCACCTTGGAATACACGGCGCGCGGGCGAAGCAGCGCGATGACCTCGGCCAGGGGATCGGCCATGGCTGGACTCCTGCAAAAGAAATGGCGACGTTCGATGGTAGCAAGTCCGGTCGGTCGTCCCTATCGTTGGGGCTCTTCATCACCCACCACCAAGGAACCCCATTGAAAACCGCACTCATCACCGGCTGCTCCTCCGGCTACGGCCTGGCCATCGCGCGCCACTTCCACGCCCAGGGCTGGCGCGTCGTCGCCACCATGCGCACGCCGCGCGACGACCTCTTTCCCGATGCGCCGAACCTGCGCGTGCTGCCGCTCGACGTGACGCAGCCCGACAGCATCGCCACCGCCATCGAGAACGCGGGCCCGATCGACGTGCTCGTGAACAACGCCGGCGTCGGTCTCTTCGGCGCCTTCGAGGCCACGCCCATGGCCACCGTGCGCGAGGTGTTCGAGACCAACACCTTCGGCATGATGGCCATGGCGCAGGCCGTGCTGCCGCAGTTCCGGGCGCGGCGCTCGGGGGTGCTGGTCAACGTCACGTCGACTGTGACGCTCGCGCCGATGCCGCTGGTGGCCGCGTACACCGCGAGCAAGACGGCGATCGAGGGCTTCACCGCCTCGCTCGCGTTCGAGCTGGCGGCGTTCGACGTGCGCGTGAAGCTGGTCGAGCCGGGCTACGGGCCCGGCACGCGTTTCACCGAGAACGGGGCGCAGCGCATGCAGGGCCTGATCCCGCCGGACTACGCACCGCTCGCGCAGGGCGTCTTCGCGGCGCTGGGCAACCCCACGGCCGTGACCACGGCGGCCGACGTGGCCGAGGCCGTCTGGCGCGCCGCGAACGACACGGGGGCAACGCTGCGCTATCCGGCGGGCGCGGACGCGGTGGCGCTCGCGGCGGCCCGGCCGGCCTGAGCCACGCTGTCCGCAGTGCGGACAGGACGGGCAGGGCGGCACTGCGGCCTTTTTGCTTAAAATGAGAATAATTCTTATTTGTAGGCGGAGCTCCCCGCCGCCGTGCCGCCCGCCATGTCCGCTGCCGAAGCCGCCTTCCAGCAAGTCCACACCCTCTACAGCGACCACCACGGCTGGCTGCAGTCGTGGCTGCGCAAGAAGCTCGGCAATTCGTGCGACGCGGCCGACCTGGCGCAGGACACCTTCGCGCGGCTGCTGACGGCGCGCAACCCCGAGGTCATCGTGCAGCCGCGCGCCTACCTCACGAGCGTGGCCAAGAACATCCTCGTGAACTGGTACCAGCGCCAGGCGCTGGAGCGGGCCTACCTGGAGGCGCTGGCCGTGATGCCCGAGCCCGAGGCGCCGTCGCCCGAGCAGCGGCTGGTGATCCTGCAGACGCTGCACGAGATCGACGCCATGCTCGACGCCCTCAAGCCGCTCGCGCGCCGGGCCTTCCTGCTGTCGCAGCTCGACGGCATGAAGTACGAGGACATCGCACGCGAGCTGGGCGTGTCGCTGGTCACGGTCAAGCGCTACATGCAGCAGGGCTTCCGGGGCTGCCTGGCGGTGATGGCATGAGCGCCGCGCCGGGCCGCCCCAAGCAAGCGCGCGCCGAAGTGCGAAGCACGAAGGCATTCTGATGAGCGCGATGAATTTCGAAACGTCAGCACTTGCGCCTCGCGTGCTCGACGAGGCCGCCGAATGGCTGATGCGGCTGCACGACAGCGCCGTCACCGACGAAGACCGCCGCGCCTGCGAGCGCTGGCGCCAGAGCCACCCCGACCACGCCCGCGCCTGGGCACGCGCCGAGCAGCTGATGAACAAGCTCGGCGGCCTGCCGCCGGCGCTGGCGATGTCTTCGCTCGCGCGGCCCGCGCGCGGCAACGCGAACAACCGCCGCGCCACCCTCGGCCGGCTGGCCGCGCTGCTGGCGGCCGTGCCCGCCGGCTGGCTCGGCTGGCAGGCGGTCGAGATGGCGGACGAACGCGGCTGGATGGCCGGGCACCGCACCGCCACCGGCGAGCGCCGCGAACTGCGGCTGGCCGACGGCAGCCGCCTCACGCTCAACACCGCCAGCGCGGTCGATGTGCACTTCGACGGCACGCAGCGCCGCGTGGTGCTGCAGGCGGGCGAGGTCTTCATCGCCACCGCGCCCGACCCCGCCGCCGCGCACCGCCCGTTCCGCGTGGCCAGCGCCGGCGGCACGCTGGAGGCCCTGGGCACGCGCTTCAGCGTGCGCAAGGAGGCCGGCGGCGCCACCCACATCGCCGTGCTCGAAGGCGCGGTGCGCATCACGCCCGAGCGCGCCGCCGCGCGCGTGCTGCCGGCGGGGCAGCAGGCCCGCTTCACGGCCGACGGCATCGACGACTTCCGCCCGGCGGACGCCTCGGTGCTGGCGTGGACCCAAGGCATGCTGCTCGCCGACGGCATGCGGCTGGCCGACTTCGCCGCCGAGCTGTCGCGCTACCGCCCCGGCCTGCTGCAGTGCGACGCGGCGGTGGCCGAGCTGCGTGTCTCGGGCGCCTTTCCGCTGGCCGACACCGACGGCGTGCTGCGCATGCTGGTGTCGACGTATCCGGTGGACGCGGCCACGCGCCTGCGCGGCTACTGGGTCACGCTGGTGCCGCGTGCGGCATCTGAAGAAGGCGCGGCGGGCACTTCGAAAAATATTTCGATCCGGGGGTGAGACTTTTTTTCGTTTCGGCTGGCAAGGAGGGTGAAGAACCCACCGTTGCCCAACCGAAAGGCCCGTTTCCATGTCTGCACCCCGCCCGTCCGCCTTGCGCCCGTTCGCAGAGCGCCGCCTGAACACCGTCCTTCGCCATGCTCTGGTAGCGCTTGCCCTCGGCGGCCTGGCCGCCGCGGGAGGGCCCGCCTTCGCGCAGGCGTCGTCGTCCTCGCTCGACGCCGCCGCGTCCCGTGCCTACGACATTCCCGCCGGCCCGCTGGGCCGCACGCTCGCCGCCTTCGCGGCCGGCAACGGCATCGCGCTGTCGTTCGACCCCGCGCTGACGCAGGGTCGCAGCAGCCCTGCGGTGGCCGGCCGCTACACCGCGCGCGAAGCGATCGAGCGCCTGCTCGCGGGCAGCGGCCTGCAGGTGGTGGCGCGCACCGACGGCAGCTACACGCTGCACCGTCGCGAGGCCGGCGCACCTGTTGCGGGGCAGGGCGGCATCGACACGCTCGCGCCCGTCACCGTCACGGCCGAGGCCGACCGCAGCGGCACCACCGAAGGCACCGGCGCCTACACCACGCGCGCCACGGCGGCGGCCACCGGGCTGGCGCTGTCGCCGCGCGAGACGCCGCAGTCGGTCACCGTCATCACGCGCCAGCAGATCGACGACCAGAACCTGCTGTCGCTCGGCCAGGCCATGCAGAGCGTGCCCGGCGTGTTCTCGGTGAGCTCCGACAGCGACCGCACCGACCTGTACGCGCGCGGCTTCTACATCGACAACTACCAGTACGACGGCGTGCCGACCACGGTCACCACCGACTTCTTCGGCGCCTCCACCAACGACCCGGTGCTGTACGACCGCATCGAGGTCGTGCGCGGCTCGACGGGGCTGCTCACCGGCGCGGGCAACCCCTCGGCCTCTGTGAACCTGGTGCGCAAGCACGCCGACAGCAAGGTGTTCGCCGGCAACGCATCGCTCGCGCTGGGCTCGTGGAACCTGCGCCGCGGCACCGTCGACCTGCAGACGCCGGTGACGAAAGACGGCCGCGTGCGCGCCCGCCTCATCGGCATGACGGAAGACCGCGACTACTTCATCGACATGTACCACGGCCGCAAGCACGTGCTGTACGGCGTGGTCGATGCCGACCTCACGCCCAGCACCACGCTGAGCGTGGGCATCGAGTCGCAGGCCACGCGGCCCACCTCGTCGACCTGGGGCGGGCTGCCGCTGACCTTCAGCGACGGCACAGCCACGCGCTGGGACCGCTCCAAGACCGTCGGCACGCCGTGGACCCACTGGGACACGACCACCACCACCGCCTTCGCGAACCTCACGCACCAGTTCGACAACGGCTGGAAGCTCAAGGCCAACGGCTCGCACCGGCAGAGCAAGCAGAACGCCAAGCTGCTGTACCTGTACGGCGACCTCGACCGCCTCACCGGCACCGGCCTGGGCTCGCTGCCCGGCTACTTCGAGCACCAGTTCCGCCAGAACAGCCTCGACCTGCAGGCCACCGGGCCCTTCACGCTGCTGGGGCGCACGCACGAACTCGTGGTGGGCGTCAGCAACAGCCAGTCGCGCTACGTGGAGGCGAGCCATCCGCGCACCAGCCCCTTGCCCGACACCGGCAACTTCTACGACTGGAACGCCGCGTCGTACCCCGAGCCGGGCTGGGACCCGCTGAAGGTCTCGGCCATCACCAAGACGCGCCAGACCGGCACCTACGGCGCCGCGCGCCTGTCGCTGGCCGATTCGCTCAAGCTCATCGTGGGCGGGCGCCAGAACAGCTGGCGCTCCACGCGCCTGACCGCCGACGCCCCGGCCACGCGCAAGCACGAGGTGTTCACGCCCTACGCGGGCCTGGTGTACGACCTGAGCGAGAACTACTCGGTGTACGCGAGCTACACCGACATCTTCCAGCCGCAGAACTACCGCGACGCCAGCGGCGCGTACCTCGACCCGGTGACCGGCAAGAGCTACGAAATCGGCCTCAAGGGCGAGCACCTGAACGGCAAGCTCAACACCTCCATCGCCGTCTTCCGCGCCGAGCAGGAGAACGTGGCGCAGCGCGACGGCACCAAGCTCGTGCCCAACTCGAGCGAAGGCGCCTATTACGGCGCGCGTGGCGTGACCAGCAAGGGCATCGAGCTGCAGGTGTCGGGCGAACTGGCCCCCGGCTGGCAGCTGAACGCGGGCATTGCGCGCACGCTGGGCCGCGAGGGCAACGGCAACCGCATCAACACCGCCATGCCGACCACGCAGGCCACGCTGTTCACCACCTACCGGCTGCCCGGCGCGTGGCACCGGCTCACGCTGGGCGGCGGCGTCAACTGGCAGAACCGCACCTACTACGCGTACAGCGTGGGCGATGTCGACCTGCGCTACCAGCAGGGCTCGCGCGCGGTCGTGAGCCTGATGGCGCGCTACGCCTTCACGCCCAAGCTGGCGCTGCAGCTGAACATCGAGAACCTGTTCGACAAGAAGTACTACAGCAACATCGACGGGCAGGCCTACTTCGGCACGCCGCGCAACGCGGTGGCGACGCTGAGCTACGCGTTCTGAACGGGAAAGAGCGGGGGGCATGACCCTTTTTTCGTTCTCGTTTGTCATGTAGGGGAGGGGCGCATGTCCGCGCCCCGTTTTCCGGTCCCCGATGAACACCCGCACCTCCTCCTTTTCTCCCGCCCTGCGGCTGCTGTCCCGCGTCGCGGCCGCCGTGTTCGGCGGCTACGCGCTGGCCTCGGCCGCCGCCGTCTTCCTGGCCGCCGTGCTGCCGGCCGGCCCCGCCGAGGCCGCGCTCGGGGGCATGCAGTTCAGCTTCGCGGTCTACACCGTCGCCGTGATCTGGGCCTTTGCGCCCGTGTCGCTGCCGCGCGCCTGGGCCGGCCTGCTGCTGCCCGCCGTGGTGCTGGCCGGGCTCGGCCTGGCCTTGCGCGGCGCGGGAGGCGGCGCATGAGCACGAAGAAAGCCAAGGCGCCGTCGCAAGGGGGCTTTCGCCAGGCCCAGGCCTGGCTGCACACCTGGTGCGGCCTGTGGTTCTCGTGGCTGCTGTTCGCGGTGTTCCTCACCGGCACGCTGGCGGTGTTCGACGAGCCCATCACCCACTGGATGACGCCGGAGCACCACGCCGAGGAAGCCGCCGCCGCAGCCAAGAAGGAGAAGGGCGAGCCCACGGCCGACCGCGCGCAGCGCCTGGCCTGGGGCATGGCCTACATGGCCGAGCACCACCCGGGCGCCTCGATGTGGGAACTGTGGCCTTCGGATGCGCAAGGCGGCGGCGAGCTGCGCGTGTTCTGGTTCGACGCCAACCGCCAGTACGCGGGCGTTGCGCTCGACCCCGCCACCGGCAAGCCGTTGAAGGAAGACGGCGGCCACGCGGCGCGCGCCACGCTGGGTGGGCACCACTTCGTCGACTTTCACTACGAGCTGCACGCCGGCACCGTCGGCCTGTGGATCGTCGGCATCGCCGCGATGGCGATGCTGGTGGCGCTGGTGTCGGGCGTCATCACGCACAAGCGCATCTTCAAGGACTTCTTCACCTTCCGCCCCAAGAAAGGCCAGCGCAGCTGGCTCGACGCGCACAACGCCGTGGCGGTGCTGACCTTGCCCTTCCAGTTCATGATCGCCTACACCGGCCTCGTGATCTCGGGCACCAGCTTCATGCCGGCCCCCAAGGTCTTGCACTACGGCACCGGCCCGCAGGCGCAGGTGCGTTTCGTCTCCGAGCTGGGCGACAGCGACAAGCCCGCCGCCACCGGCCGCGCGATGCCCGTGCCCGTGCTCGAACCCTTCGCGGCACGTGGCCAGGAGCGCATGGGCCAGCCGGTGCGCGCGGTCGTCATCGACCACCCGGGCGACGCGGCTGCGCGCATCGGCGTGTACGGATGGAACGGCGACGACGAATCCGCGCGCCGGCTCAGCGCCACCACCGGCATGGTGCAGTTCTCGGCCGCCAGCGGCGAGGTGCAGCGTGTGCGCCTGCCGGGCGCCGCGGACGGAGGGGCCGCCATGCTCGCGCAGTCGGCCATGGGCGGGCTGCACATGGTCACCTTCGGCGGCTGGC
Organism: Variovorax sp. GW821-FHT09D07; assembly: GCF_059416345.1. Classification (NCBI taxonomy): domain Bacteria; kingdom Pseudomonadati; phylum Pseudomonadota; class Betaproteobacteria; order Burkholderiales; family Comamonadaceae; genus Variovorax; species Variovorax sp. GW821-FHT09D07. The sequence continues at coordinate 204,849 of NZ_JBWKOY010000009.1, read as the reverse complement.
CGATGAAGTGGCTCTACTTCCTGTGCGGGCTCGCGGGCACCGCGATGATGGGTTCGGGCGCCGTGCTGTTCATCGTCAAGCGCCGGCAGAAGCATCTGGGCGAGTTCGGCGGCGCGACGGCGCGGGTCTACCGGCTGGTCGAAGCACTGAACGTCGCGGCCATCGCCGGGCTGGCCATCGCCTGCGTGGGCTACCTGTGGGCCAACCGGCTGGTGCCGGTCGGCATCGGGCACCGCGCGGACCGCGAACTGCAGGTCTTCTTCGCGCTGTGGGCGCTGGCGCTGGTGCATGCCTTCGTGCGCCAGCCGGCGCGCGCGTGGCGCGAGCAGCTCGGTGCGCTGGCTGCGCTGTGCCTGCTGCTGCCGGTGCTCAACTTCGTGACCACGGGCGATCACTTGTTGGCGCAGCTGTCGCGCAGTGATTGGGAAAGCCTCGGCGTCGAACTGGGCGTGGTGGCCTTCGGCCTTGCAGCGCTGGGCGCGTTGCGCCATCTGCTGCGGAAGGCGGCGCGATGACGACGGCATGGGCTTCGTTGCTTGGCCTTGCGCTGGCGTATGCGGGCATGGCGTGCCTGAGCTTTGCCATGGACCGGCACCATGAGCAGCTGACGCGCGGACGCGAAGTGCCCGCGCGCCGGCGCACGGGCTTGCGCGTGATCGGCATGGTGCTGTTGGCCGCGGCCATCGTGCCCTGCGTGATGGCGTGGGGCCCCACGGTCGGGACGGTCGCGTGGCTGGGCTTCCTGTCGGCGGGTGCGTTGCCGGTGGCCTTGCTGTTGCCGTACCGCCCGCGCGCCGTGGCGTGGGGCGCCGGTGCTGCCGCCGTGGCCGGTGGTGCGGGGCTTGCGCCGGTGCTGGCGGCGCTGCTGCGCTGAGGTCAGTCCACCTTGATGGCCGCGGCCTTGACCACCTGCTGCGCCTTCGCGGTCTCGTCGGCAATGAACTTGTTGAACTGCGCGGAGGGCATGGTGAAGGGCTCGGCGCCGAGCTTCTCCAGCCGCTCCTTCAGTTCCGGCGACACCATGATCTTCGCGACCTCGGCCTGCAGCCGCTCCACCACGGGCTGCGGCGTTTTGGCGGGCGCGAACAGGCCGACCCAGAACAGGTAGGCCGAGCCCGGCACGCCCGCCTCCACGGTGGTGGGCGCGTCGGGCAGGGCGGACGAGCGGCCGGCGGTGCCCACGGCCAGTGCCTTGAGCTTGCCGCTCTTGATCAGCGGCAGTGCCGACACCATCGGCGCGAAGAACCAGTCGACGCGCCCGGCCATCACCTCGGTCATGGCTTCGGGCGTGCCGCGAAAGGGCACGTGCTGCGCGTCGACGCCGGCCGCGAGGCGGAACACCTCGGCATTCATGTGCGTGGCCGAGCCGTTGCCCGCGGAGCCGTAGTTCAGCCCGCCGGGCTTGGCCTTCGCCTTGGCCACGAGGTCTTTCACGTCGGTGAAGTGCGAAGGCGAGGTCACCAGCACGTTGGGCAGGCTGGCCATCGGCGTCACGCCCGTGAAGTCCTTCAGCGTGTCGTACGACAGGCCCTTGTAGATCCACGGGTTCACGAGGTGGCCGGCCGAATGCACCAGCAGCGTGTAGCCGTCGGCCGGCGCCTTGGCGGCGATGGCCGCACCCAGCGTGCCGCCCGCGCCGGGGCGGTTGTCCACGATCACGCTGGTGCCCAGCGCAGGCCCCAGCTTTTCGGCGACCAGACGCGCGACGATGTCGGTGCCGCTGCCTGCCGTGAAGGGCACGACCAGCTTGATGGGCTGCGTGCCCGGCCACGCGCCTTGTGCATGGGCGCCGCCGAGCGTGCAGGCCGCGAGTGCCGCAGCGATCGTGAGTGCCTGTCGGCGGCTCCAGGGGAATGTCTTCTTCATGCGTCTTGTCTCCGTTGATTTGTTGGTGCGAGCGATGAATGACTGACTGGGGAAGGGGCGCGTCAGGCGGGCGGTGCGTTCGCCATCACCAGCGCCACCAGCACCGGGCGGTTGCTGCGGTTCTCGAGCTGGCGCTTCTCGCCGGGCGCGAAGCGGCAGCTGTCGTAGGGCAGGAGCACGTCTTCCTGGTGCGCGCCGTCGAGTTCGCCGACGACGTGCAGCTCGCCCTCGAGCACGAGGTAGAGCTTCTCCATCGGCGAGCCGTCCAGCCCGGTGCGACCGCCGGGCAGGATCTGGCTCATGCCCATCCACATCTGCGTCGAGGGGCCGGCCTCCTTGCCCTGCAGGCGCAGGCAGCGCATGTCGAAGTGGTTGGGCGCCTCGTAGTGCGGCGCCTCGCTGAAACGGGTCACATGCATGGTGGGTGTCCTCGGGGGGTCAGGGGCGCAGCACGACGCGGTCGGTGCTGCCCGACAGCACCAGCCGGTAGGCGTCGATCGCTTCGTCGAGCGCGAAGTGGCGTGCCACGGGAAAGGGCTTCAGCGTGCCGCGCTCGAAGCCCTCGCGCATCGCGTCGAGTTGCGCGGTGGAGGCCACGCAGTCCATCGCCAGCGAGTCGATGCCCACGTAGGTGTGCATGCCTCGGTAGAACGCGAAGATGTCGAAGGGCACCGCGCGGTCGTGCGTGGCGATGAAGATCTGCGTGGCCCCCTTGGCCATCGCCTTGTTGGCGGCCTCGAAGTAGGCGCTGCCCACGGTGTTGTAGACGATGTGCGCGCCGCGTCCGTCGGTGAGCTCGCGCACCTGCGCGCCCACGTCGGCGTGGTGGCGCGCATCGACCACGTCGACCGGCGCGCTCGCGAACCCCGCGAAGGGCCCGGGCCCGCGCTGCACCGCGATCACGCGCGCGCCGGCCTGCGCGGCCAGCTGCACCGCCGCCTGCCCGACCTTGCCGTTGGCGCCTAGCACCAGCACCGTCTGGCCCGCCTGCGGCATGCCGCTGCGCCGAAAGCCCTCGTAGGCCGTGACGAAGGGCACGCCCACCGCGCCGGCCTCGTCCATCGAGATGCCCTGGGGCTTGGCGCGCAGGGCCGCTTCGGGCAGCACGAGGTAGCGCGCATGCGAGCCGTCGCGCGTGATGCCGACGTCGCCGCCCGAGCCGTAGACCTCGCGGCCGATCCATGCGGCCGGGCCGCTCACCACGGTGCCCGCGAAGTCGCGCCCCGGCGTGCGCGGCCAGGCGGCCTGCGGCATGAGGCCCAGCGCGGCCTTCACGTCGCTCGGGTTCACGGCGGCGGCGGCCACGCGCACCACGGCATGGCCGGGCGGCGCCACGGGCTCGGGCTGCGGCGCGGCCTCCAGGTGCAGCGCCTCGAGGTTGGCGGCCTTGCCGTTCACGCGCAGGGCGCGGGGCTCTTGAGTGACGGCGCTCATCGTGCGGCTCCCTGAACGGCGCGGGCGTCGGCCAGCCCCAGCATCGCGCGGGCCTCGCGCGGGTTGGCGACGTCGCCGCCCAGGCTGCGCAGGATGTCGCGCGCCTTCGCCACGAGCTGCGCGTTGCTCTGCGCCAGCACGCCTTTCTCGAGGTAGATGTTGTCTTCCATGCCCACGCGCACGTGGCCGCCCAGCAGCCACGACTGCGCGACGATCGGGAACTCCGTGCGGCCGATGCCGAAGGCGCTCCAGAAGGCGCCGCGCGGCAGCAGGTTGCGCGCATAGAGCAGCGTCTCGGGCGTGGGCGCGAAGCCGTACTTCACGCCGAGCACGAAGGTCCACATGGCGGGCCCGTCGAGCGTGCCGTCGGCGATGAGGTCCAACGCCAGGTGGATGTCGCCCGAGTCGAAGATCTCCAGCTCGGGCTTCACGCCGGCCTCGCGCATCACCTTAGCCATGCGGCGCACGTTCCTCGGCGTGTTGATCACCACGTCGGGGCCGGAGTTCATGGTGTTGAGGTCGAGCGAGCACACGTCGGGCCGGATCAGCGCGATGTGTTCCACGCGCTTCTCGGGCGGCAGCAGCGTGGTGCCGGGCGCGGCGATCTTCGGGTCGTCCTCGCTCGGAATGAAGCGCCCGCCGGGCCCGGTCGTGAGGTTCACGATCAGCTCGCGGTTCTCGCGGCGGATGCGGTCGACCACCTCGCGGTACAGCTCGACTTCCATCGAGGGCTTGCCCGTCTCGGGGTGGCGCACGTGGATGTGCACCTGCGCCGCGCCGGCTTCGGCGGCGGCCAGGCATTCGTCGGCGATCTGCACCGGCGTGATCGGCAGGTGCGGCGTCTGCTCGGGCTTCACGAGGTTGCCCGTGACGGCGCAGGTGATGAGCGTCTTCGCGTTGTTCACAGGTGGCGCCCTCCGTCGACCACGATGCGCGTGCCGGTGACGAAGCGCAGCGTGGTGGCCAGCGCCTCGACGGTGGCCGCCACGTCGTCGGGCTTGCCGATGCGTCCCAGCGGCGTGGTGCTGGCCATCTTGTCGGCGAACTCGGCGCCGCGCCCGGGCACGAACCCCGACTCGACCGCGCCCGGCGACACCGACACCACGCGCACCGCCGGCGCCAGCGCCTTGGCGAGCGCGTCGCCCACCACGTCGAGCCCGGCCTTGGCCGCGACGTACGCGAGGTTGCTGCCCACGCCCGTGAAGCCGGCGATGGACGAGATGTTGACCACCAGCCCGTCGCCGGTGGCCTTGAGCATCGGCGCGAAGGCGCGGATGGTGGCGAACACGCCGCGGAAGTTGGCGCGCAGCAGGTCGTCGATGAGTTCGTCGGTCAGCGCGTCGAGGTCGCCGGCCGGCACGGGCTGCGTGTGGCCCGCGCTGTTGACCAGGATGTCGCAGCGCCCGTGCGCGGCCTTCACCTCGGCGGCGGCGGCCTGCAGGCTCGGCGTGTCGACGATGTCGGCGCGGATCGCGCCGTGGCGCTGGCCGCTGTCCGAGGGCAGGGCGGCGGCGCGCGCGGCGGCGTTGTTGTTGTTGTCGCCACCGCGGTGCAGCAGCACGCAGGTGGCGCCCAGCGCGGCCAGCCGCGTGGCCGTGGCGTAGCCGATGGCGCCGAGGCCGCCGGTGATGACGGCGATCTTGCCGTGGAGTCGGGATTGGGGATCGAAGCTCATGGGATGAAGGGAAGTTGCGGAATCAGGGGATCGGTGGGCGGGGGAACTTCATCTCGCCGGGTTCGAGCTGGAAGTCGTACTGCAGCGTGGCGCTGCGGCCGTCGGGCGCGAGCGCGAAGCGGCCGATGAGTTGCCGCGTCACGCCGAAGGTCGGGTCGCTCTCCAGGTTCTCGTCGTCGTCGGCGAACACCTGCGTGACCAGCACCTTGTGGCCCGGCTTGCTCAGCATGAAGTGCAGGTGCGCGGGCCGGTTCGGGTGGCGCTGCTGCGCGCGCAGCAGCACGCCGCACGGCCCGTCGGTGGGCACCGGGTAGCCGGCGGGGCGCACGCTGCGGAAATGAAAGCGGCCTTGCGCGTCGGTGGTGAAGCACCCGCGCAGGTTCATGTCGTCCTGTTCCGGGTCCTGGTTCTCGTAGAGCCCGACCGGCGAGGCTTGCCACACGTCGACCGTGACGCCGGCCATCGGCTTCCCGCTCACATCGCGCACCGTGCCCGTCACCGCCAGCGGCGTGCCCGGCGTGCCCGAGCGCGCAATGCTCTCGCCCGCCGCGCAGGCCGGCGAGTTGGCGCGCCAGAAGGGGCCCAGCAAGGCGGCCGGCGATTCGCCGTGCGGGTCCTGGTTGTTCTGCAGCGCCACCACCGTGGACACGCCCAGGATGTCGGCCGCCAGCACCACCTCGTTCTTGGTCTCGCCCGTGGCATGGCCGATGGCGACGATGAATTCGAGCGCCTGCTCGAACTCTTCCTCGGTCAGCTTCACCTCCTGGACGAAGGCATGCAGGTGGCGCGTGAGCGCGTCCATCACGGTGCGCAGGCGCGGATCGGGGGTGCGTTGCATGGCGTCGAGCGCAAAGCCGAGCACCGAATCGGGGGAGGTGGCGATGTTCATCTGCAATCCTTGCAATCGTTTGCATTATCTTAAGGCAGATTCCGGAAAAGTAAAATGGTGGGTATCCGAGATGCCAGAATGGGAATTCGCCAACCATGGCGCACCGGATGACCAACAATCGTTTGCATCAATGAGCACCCATCCCCCCTCCAGCCCCGTCACCATCCGCGACGTCGCCCGTGCCGCCGGGGTGCATGTGTCGACCGTGTCGCGCGCGCTCAGCCCCGAGAAGCGCTCGCTGATCAGCGACGAGGTGCTGCGCGTGGTCGAGGAGGCCGCGCAGCGCCTGGGCTACCGGCCCAACCGCGCGGCCTCGGCGCTGCGCACGGGCCGCACCCACACCATCGGCGTGCTGGTGCCCGACATCACCAACGCGGTGTTCCCGCCGATCCTGCAGGGCATCGAGGCCAGCGCGGCCGCGCGCGGCTACTTCGTGTTCGTCACCAACGTGGTCGATCCGGCGCTCGCACGGCCGGTGCTCGAGCGCATGCTGGCGCAGCGCGTGGACGGCGTGATCCTGGCCACCGCCACGCGCGACGACCCGCTGGTCGACTTCGTCGCCAAGGCCGGCATGACCGCAGTGCTGGTCAACCGCGCCGACGAGACCGGCCGCCTGCCCGCCGTGGTGAGCGATGACCGGCTGGCGATGAAGCTCGCGGTCGATCACCTCGTGGGCCTGGGCCACAAGCGCATCGCGCACCTCGCGGGGCCGCAGACCATCCCCACCGGCGTGGGCCGCCTGCTGGGCGTGGAGCAGGCGCTGCGCGACCACCGCATGAAGCCGGCGCGCATCGTCGAGTGCGCGAGCTACAGCCGCGAGGCGGGCGCGGCCGCGATGAAGCAGATGCTCGCGGCCGGCGCCGCGCCGCAGGCCGTGGTGTGTTGCAACGACCTCGTGGCGCTGGGCGCCTACGACGCACTGCGCGAGGCCGGCCTGCGCGTGCCGAAAGACATCTCCATCACCGGCCACAACGACATGCCGCTGGTCGACATGGTCGATCCGCCGCTCACCACCATCCGGCTGCCGCACCGCGAACTCGGCTGGCGCGCGGCCGAGATGCTGTTCGAGGAGATCGACGGGCAGGCGCTCTCGGCCTCCACCGTGGTGCTGCGCCCGGAGCTGGTGGTGCGCAAGTCGACGGGCGCGCCGGCCGCGCGCTGAGCGAAGACGAAAACAAATGCATCCGCAGGGCGGAGCGCGCACTTCGCGCCGAGAATCGTCGGCCATTCCCGGCCCCGTGTTCCGCTTCCTTCTTGCATGCGCTTTCGTCCCGTCTTCCTGCTTCTTTCCCTCCCGCTGCTGACCCACGCCGCGTCGCCGCGCACCTGCCTCGTCGTCGGCGTGAGCGACGGCGACACGCTCACCGCGCGCTGCGGCCGCAGCGGTGCCTATGAACAGGTCAAGGTGCGCATTGCCGCCATCGACGCACCCGAGAAAGCGCAGCCCTACGGCCAGCGCAGCCGCCAGGCGCTGAGCCGCCTGTGCTACGCCGAGAAGGCCGTCATCACCGAACGCGACACCGACCGCTACGGCCGCACTGTGGCCGACGTGCGCTGCAACGGCGAAGACGCCGGCCGCCGCCTGGTGGCCGAAGGCTGGGCCTGGGTGTACGACTACCACGGCATCGCGAAAAAGCGCGGCGGCGACCTGTTCCGCCTCGAGGCCGCGGCGCGTGCGCAGCACCTGGGCCTGTGGGCCGACACCGCGCCGACGCCGCCCTGGGACTGGCGCCGCGAACGCCGGGAGCAGCCACGCGGCAACAACAACCACGGCGGCTCGCAGCCCTGGGGCGACGTGCGCTTCGAACCCCTGTCATGACGGCTTCATGGGCGCGCGGGAGCATCGCAGGCTCCCACGATTCCCACGGACCCCCAGGACATGGCCAAAGACTTCGCGCGCATGGAGGACTCGAACCCCTCCGGCAACCCCACCATCCACGACGTGTCCGATCCGCAGCGGCGGGTCTTCGTGCGCGGCGGCCTGGCGGCGGCCGTGGCGGGCCTGTTCGGGCCGCTGGCCGGCTGTGCCAGCACGGGCAGCGGCAGTAGCAGCAGCGCCGTGAGCGGCCTGGGCCGCGCCATCGGTTTCAAGAGCGTGCCCATGGCGGCGGTCGACCAGGTCGTCGTGCCCGAGGGCTACCGCACGCAGGTGCTGTACCGCTGGGGCGACCCCACGGGCATCGCGGGCCGCATGCCCGCCTTCAAGACCGACGCTTCCGACACCGCCGGCGACCAGGCGCTGCAGGCCGGCATGCACCACGACGGCATGGCCTTCTTCCCGCTCGATGGATCGAACCGCGGCCTGCTGGTGCTGAACCACGAGTACGTGGACGACGGCCTGCTGCACACCGACGGCATGAAGACCTGGAGCGCCGCGAAGGTGCGCAAGTCGATGCACGCGCACGGCGTGTCGGTGATCGAGCTGCAGCGCGACGGCGCGGCCTGGCAGCAGGTGCTGCCTTCGCGTTTCGCGCGCCGCATCACCGCGCTCACGCCGATGACGCCCACCGGCCCCGCGGCCGGCCACCCGATGCTGCGCACCGCGGGCGACCCCTCGGGCACGCAGGTGCTCGGCACCTTCAACAACTGCGCCAACGGCCAGACGCCGTGGGGCACCTACCTGACCTGCGAGGAAAACTTCGCCGACTACTTCGAGGGCACCGCCACGCCCGACGCGCACCAGAAGCGCTGGGGCCTCAAGAAGGGCAACGGCGCCAAGTACCGCTGGCACGAGCACGAAGAGCGCTTCGACGTGGCCAAGCACCCGAACGAATCGAACCGCTACGGCTGGGTGGTCGAGATCGATCCGCAAGACCCGACTTCCACGCCGCGCAAGCGCACCGCACTGGGCCGCGCCGCGCACGAAGGCGCCGCCGTGGCGCTCACCGACGACGGCCGCGCCGTGGTCTACATGGGCGAAGACTCGCGCTTCGAGTACATCTACAAGTTCGTGAGCCGCGACAAGGTGCGCCCCGGCGGCGCCGCCGCCAACCGCGACCTGCTCGACCACGGCACGCTCTACGTGGGCCGCTTCGACGTCGACGGCACGGGCGAATGGCTGCCGCTGGTGCAGGGCAAGAACGGGCTGGTGGCCGACAAGGGCTTCGCCACGCAGGGCGACGTGCTCATCAAGTCGCGCCAGGCCAGCGACATCCTCGGCGCCACCAAGATGGACCGCCCCGAGTGGACCACCGTCGATCCGCTGACGAAGGAGGTCTACTGCACGCTCACCAACAACAGCAACCGCGGCGCCCCGGGCCAGCCCTTCATGGACGCGGCCAACCCGCGTTCGAACAACACGATGGGCCAGATCATCCGCTGGAAGGAAAGCGGCGACCTCGACGCCACGAAGTTCGCGTGGAACCACCTGGTTCTCGCGGGCGACCCGAAGCAGACGCGCTACGAGGCGCAGGGCAACGTCAAGGGCGACGCCTTCGGCAGCCCCGACGGCCTGATGGTCGATGCGCGCGGCGTGCTGTGGATCCAGACCGACGTGTCGACCTCCACGCTCGGCAAGGGCGACTACACGAACCTGCCCAACAACCAGATGCTGGCCTGCGACCCGACCAAGGGCGAGATCCGCCGCTTTCTGCTCGGCCCGGCCGGCTGCGAGATCACCGGCCTCACGGCCACGCCCGACCTGCGCACGCTGTTCATCAACATCCAGCACCCGGGCGAGCCGGCCAACGAGCGCAGCGACCCCGAGCGCCCGCTCGCGGTGTCGAAGTGGCCCGACGGCGCAGGCCGGCCGCGCTCGGCGACCGTGGTCATCACGAAGATCGACGGCGGGGTGATCGGTACCTGACGCGGCCAGGGGGCGCCTCGCGGGGGCGCCCTCGGGGCTTCAGCAGTGGCCCGAGTACCAGCAGCGCATCTCGGGCATGAGCAGGCCCCAGACGAAGCTGATCGCGCACACGACCAGCATCAGCAGCGCGAACATGCGCAGGCCTTCGGCGCCCCAGCGTGGCGCGAAGATGCTCACGAGAAAGCCCGAGAGGAATGTGCCTTCGAGCCAGGCCGCGCCGCCCCAGCGCAGGATCCAGAGCCAGAACAGCGCATCGAGCGCATGAAAGACGACCCACCAGAGTAACGTCATCGCGCGGCGTGGGGCGTGCCTACGACTCGCTGCGGCCCTGCACGTCGGCCACCACGCGCGCGTTGCGCTGGAAGCTCCAGTAGGCGCTGGCCCAGTCCCACATCACGACGACGCGGTTGCGGAAACCGATGAGGAAGTACGCGTGCGCGAACAGCCAGAACAGCCACGCGGGCCGGCCGCTGAAGCGCAGCGGGCCGAAGGGCGTGCCCAGGTCGACGACGGCCGAGTTGCGCCCGATGGTGGCCAGGTTGCCGTAGTCGGCGTAGCGGAACGGCACCGTGGGCTGGCCCGCCAGGCGGCGCAGGATGTTCGCCGCCGCCGCGCGGCCCGCCTGCTTGGCGCCGGGCGACACGCCGGGCACCGGCTTGGGCGGTTTGCCGGGCGCGTGGCTCATGGCGGCGGCCAGGTCGCCCACCACGCTGATCTCGGGGTGGCCCGCCAGGCTCAGGTCGGGCTCGACCTTGATGCGGCCCGCGCGGTCGCACTCGACGCCCGTGGCGCTGCCGAGCAGCCGGCCCAGCGGCGAGGCCGCGACACCGGCCGCCCACACCACGCAGCTGCTGGGAATGCGGTAGCTCTGCAGCGGCGTGCCGTCGGGGCCGCCGCCGGTCTGCACTTCGAGGCCGGCGTTGTCGATGGCGGTGACGCGCGCGTTCAGCCGCACTTCCACGCCGAGCCGTTCCAGTTGTTCGAGCGCCTTCTGGCTCAGGCTTTCGGGCATGGCCTGCAGCACGCGCGGGCCGCCCTCGACCAGCAGCACCTGCGCGCTGCCGGGGTCGATGCGGCGGAACTCGCCCGCGAGCGTGTGCTTGGCGATCTCGGCCAGCGTGCCGGCCATCTCGACGCCGGTCGGCCCGGCGCCGATCACCACGAAGGTGAGCAGCGCGCGGCGGCGCTCGGGGTCGGCGGTGGTCTCGGCCGTCTCGAAGGACATCAGCACGCGGCGGCGGATCTCGAAGGCATCGGCCAGCGTCTTCAGGCCCGGCGCGGCGGGCGCCCACTCGTCGTGCCCGAAATAGCTGTGCGTGGCACCGGCCGCCACGATCAGGTGGTCGTAGGCCACCTGGCTGCCATCGGCCAGCTGCACCGTGCGCGCGGCCGGGTCGATGCCCGTCACCTCGGCCAGCAGCGTGGTCACGTTGGCCTGCTTGCGGAACAGGGCGCGCACCGGCGCCGCGATCGACGGCGCCGCGAGCCCGGCGGTCGCCACCTGGTACAGCAGGGGCTGGAACAGGTGGTGGTTGGTCTTGTCGATCACCGTCACATCGACGTCGGCCCGCTGCAGCTTGCGCGCTGCCTCGAGTCCGCCGAAACCGCAGCCGATGATGACAACGTGGGGCCTGGCCGAAGGAGAGGGGGTTTGCATCGCCCGGATCATACGCAGCGGGCCGAGGCGTTCCGGGGCCGCTTGCGCGCAGGACGGGCTCCCGCGGCGGCGCGGCGGCGGCGTCTTGTCCTACGTGCTTTTGTCGCCGGTATGGGCTAAAACTTCTGGCTCACCCGACTGGAGACACCATGACGTTTTCCCGGCCGATCGCCCCCGTGGCGAGCGCCTTGCGCGAGCAATTCCGCACGGTGCGCGCCGCCAGCGTGGCGCTGTCCGCGCCGCTGTCCGCCGAGGACCAGTGCATCCAGTCGATGCCCGACGCCAGTCCGACCAAGTGGCACCTGGCGCACACGACGTGGTTCTTCGAGACCGTGCTGCTGCAGCCGCATGCGGCGGGGTACCGACCCTTCGATGCGCGTTTTCATTACCTCTTCAACTCCTACTACGAAGCGCTTGGCCCGCGCCACCCGCGGCCGCAGCGCGGGCTGCTCACGCGGCCCTCGCTCGACGAAGTGCACGCCTACCGCCGCCATGTCGACGAGGCGGTGCTCGCGCTGCTGGCGGCGCCGGAGGCGCTCGACTGGGCGGCCATCGAGGCCATCGTCGCGCTCGGGCTGAACCACGAGCAGCAGCACCAGGAGCTGCTGCTCACCGACATCCTGCATGCGCTGTCGTGCAACCCGCTGCTGCCGGCGTACAAGCCCGCGAGCGGCCCCGCGCGGCGCCTGGCCGCCGTGCCGGCCGAGGTGCGCTGGCTGGAACAGCCGGGCGGCACGGTCGAGGTCGGGCATGCGGGCGAAGGCTTTTGCTTCGACAACGAGACGCCGCGCCACACCGCCTTGCTGCGCCCCTACGCCATCGCCGACCGGCTGGTGAACTGCGGCGACTACGCGCAGTTCATCGCCGACGGCGGCTACCGCCGGCCCGAGCTGTGGCTGTCCGACGGCTGGGCCACGGTGCAGGCGCAGGGTTGGCGCCACCCGGCCTACTGGCTCGAAGCCGACGACCCGCGCATCGCCACGCTCGGCGCGGGCGGCGGTCCTGCCGCGCCCGCCGGCTGGCAGGTGTTCGGCTTGCACGGCGTGCGGCCGATGGAGGCCGACGCACCCGTGTCCCAGCTGAGCTTCTACGAGGCCGCCGCGTATGCCGAATGGGCCGGCGCGCGGCTGCCCACCGAATTCGAATGGGAGGCCGCCTTCGACGCGCCCGGCATCGCGCAGATGAGCGGCCATGTCTGGCAATGGACGCGCTCCTCGTACGACCCGTACCCGGGCTTTCGTCCGCTGCCCGGCATCGCGGCCGAATACAACGGCAAGTTCATGGTGGGCCAGCTGGTGCTGCGCGGCGGCAGCGTGGCCACGCCGGCCGGCCACACGCGGCCAAGCTACCGCAATTTCTTTCCGCCGGCGGCACGCTGGCAGTTCTCGGGGCTGCGGCTCGCGAAAGACCTTTGACCGACACCTCGATGGAGCCGAGCACCATGCGCAATCCGACCGCCCCGTTCGCCCTCGCCAGCCACCTGCAGCGACAGGAAGCAGCGACCCCGCCCGACACCGCCCCGTGGTCCGAGTTCGGCCGCGCCATGCAGGCCGGCCTGGCGCGCACGCCGCGCCACATCTCGCCCAAGTTCTTCTACGACGTGGCCGGCTCGCAGCTGTTCGACCGCATCTGCGAGTTGCCCGAGTACTACCCCACGCGCACCGAGCTGGGCATCCTGGGGGCCTGCGCTGGCGAGATCGCCGCGCAGATCGGGCCGAACGCCGAGATCGTCGAGTTCGGCGCGGGCTCGCTCACCAAGGTGCGGCTGCTGCTCGACGCGCTCGAATCACCCAAGCGCTACCTGCCGATCGACATCTCGGGCGAGCACCTCGAAGCCGCGGCGGCGCGCCTGAAGGCCGACTACCCGGCGCTCGCGGTGCAGCCCATTGCGGCCGACTACACCATGCCGCTCGTGCTGCCCGCGCCCCTGGCCGGGGCGGGCCGGCGCGTGGGCTTCTTCCCCGGCTCGACCATCGGCAACTTCGAGCCCGACGAGGCGCTGGCGTTCCTGCAGCTCGCGGCGCGCATGCTGCGCGGCGGCGGCCTGCTCATCGGCGTCGACCTGGTGAAAGACCCCGGCCGGCTGCACGCGGCCTACAACGACGCGCAGGGCGTGACGGCGGCGTTCAACCTCAACCTGCTGCGGCGCGCGAACGCGGAGCTGTCGGCCGACTTCGACCTCGACGGCTTCTCGCATGCGGCCTTCTACAACGCGCCGATGCGCCGCATCGAGATGCACCTCGTGAGCCGGCGCGCGCAGAGCGTGCAGCTGCGCGGCGAGCGCTTCTCGTTCGAGGAAGGCGAGACCCTGCACACCGAGTACTCGCACAAGTTCACCGTCGAGGGCCTGCAGGCCCTGGCGGTGCGCGCGGGCTTCCGCGTCGGGGCGGTGTGGACCGACCCCGAGCGGCTGTTCAGCGTGCACTGGCTCCTAAGCTGAGCCTCAGGACAGGTCCGCGCCGTTCACGAGCCGGACCGGCACGCTGGCCAGGTCCACGCCTTCAAGACAGCGCGCATTGATGGCCCATCCCGTGAACGGCAGCTTGCCTTCGGCTGCCTCCTGCGCGGTCGGCGCGCTGGGAATCCGGAACGGCATGATTCCGCAGGTGGGGCAGAAGTAGTCGCGTGCGGTCCGTGAGTGCCACTGATAGACCGTGAGGTCTTCCAGCGGCGTGAGCAGGCGAAGCGCCGATGCGGGCACGCGGTGAATCAGCGCGCCGCGGCGCCGGCACACGGAGCAGTTGCAGCTGCGGACATGGTCGAGGTCGGTGTCGACTTCGAAGCGGCACGCGCCGCAGTGGCAGGCGCCTTGATACGTTGTCACGGGCAGCGCGTTCCTAGCTGTCCAGCCCCGCCAGGCACACGTACTTCACTTCGAGGAAGTCGTCGAGCCCGTACTTCGAGCCTTCGCGCCCCAGCCCCGATTGCTTGACGCCGCCGAACGGCGCCTCGGCCGTCGACACCAGCCCGGTGTTCACGCCCACGATGCCCGATTCAAGTGCCTCGGCCACGCGCATGATGCGGCCGATGTCGCGGCTGTAGAAGTACGCGGCCAGGCCGAACTCGGTGTCGTTGGCCGCGGCGATGGCTTCGGCCTCGGTGTCGAACGCGAAGATCGGCGCCAGCGGGCCGAAGGTTTCCTCGCGCGCGAACAGCATGTCGGGCGTGGCGCCGCCGATCACGGTCGGTTCGTAGAACAGGCCCCCCAGCGCGTGGCGCTTGCCGCCCGCGAGCACGGTGCCGCCCTTGGCGACGGCGTCGGCCACGTGTTCCTCGATCTTCTCGACCGCCTTGGCGTCGATCAACGGACCCTGGTTCACGCCGGCCTCGGTGCCGTTGCCGACCTTCAGCGCGTTGACCTTGGCCACCAGCTTCTGCGTGAAGGCCTCGAGCACGCCGCGCTGCACGTAGAGGCGGTTCGCGCACACGCAGGTCTGGCCGGTGTTGCGGTACTTGGAGACCATCGCGCCTTCGGCGGCGGCATCCACATCGGCATCGTCGAACACGATGAAGGGCGCGTTGCCGCCGAGTTCGAGCGACAGCTTCTTGATCGTGTCGGCCGACTGCTTCATGAGCGTGCGGCCCACCTCGGTCGAGCCGGTGAAGGTGAGCTTGCGCACGATGGGGCTGCGCGTCATCTCGCCGCCGATCTGGCTGGCCGAGCCGGTGAGCACCGACAGCAGGCCCTTGGGCACGCCCGCGCGTTCGGCCAGCACGGCAAAGGCCAGCGCCGAGAACGGCGTCTGCGTGGCCGGCTTCACGACCATGGCGCAACCGGCTGCGAGCGCGGGCCCGGCCTTGCGCGTGAGCATGGCGGTGGGGAAGTTCCAGGGCGTGATGGCGGCGGTGACGCCCACGGGCTGCTTGAGCGCCAGGATGCGGCGGTCGGCCTGCGGCGCGGGAATGGTGTCGCCGTACACGCGGCGCGCTTCCTCGGCGAACCACTCGATGAACGAGGCGGCGTAGGCGATCTCGCCGCGGCTCTCGGCCAGGGGCTTGCCCTGCTCGGTGGTCATGATCAGCGCGAGGTCGTCCACGTTCGCGAGCATCAGGTCGTTGAGCTTGCGCAGGATGGCCGAGCGTTCCTTGGCGGGCACCTTGGCCCAGGCCTTCTGCGCCTTTTCGGCGGCGGCGATGGCGCGCACGGTTTCCTCGGTGCCGCACATGGGCACGGTGCCGATGTGCTCGCCGGTGGCGGGGTTGGTGACGGCGACGGTGGTGCCGTTGTCGGCATTCACCCAGGCGCCGGCGATGCAGGCCTGCTGGCGCAGCAGGGTCGGGTCTTGGAGTTTCAGTGGCATGGGTGGTTTGTCTCAGGCTTGCAATGCAGCGGCGAGGATGTCGAGGCCTTCGCCGAGCACCGCGTCTTCGATGGTCAGGGGGAACAGGAAGCGGACCACATTGGCGTGCACGCCGCAAGTCAGCAGCAGCAAACCCGCGTCGCGCGCTCGGGTTTGCACCTGCTTCGTGAACTCGGGGTCGGGCGCGCCGTCGGCGCCGGCGAACTCGACCGCCACCATCGCGCCCAGGCCGCGCACGTCCGCGATCTGCGGCACCTTCGCGCGCAGCCCTTCGAGGCGCGCCTTGAGCCGGTCGCCCAGTATTTGCGCGCGCTCGCACAGCCGTTCGTCCTCGATCACGTCGAGCACCGCATGCGCCGCCGCGATGGCCAGCGCGTTCGCGGCGTAGGTGCCGCCGAGGCCGCCGGGCGCGGGCGCGTCCATGATCTCGGCGCGACCGCACACGGCCGACAGCGGCGTGCCGCCGGCCAGGCTCTTGGCCATCGTCATGAGGTCGGGCACCACGTCGTGATGGTCCATGGCGAACCACTTGCCGGTGCGCGCGAAGCCGGTCTGGATCTCGTCGGCGATCAGCAGGATGCCGTGGCGGTCGCAGATCTCGCGCAGCGCGCGCATGAAGG
This sequence comes from Variovorax sp. GW821-FHT09D07, assembly GCF_059416345.1. Lineage (NCBI taxonomy): Bacteria > Pseudomonadati > Pseudomonadota > Betaproteobacteria > Burkholderiales > Comamonadaceae > Variovorax > Variovorax sp. GW821-FHT09D07. Next base: position 188,602 of record NZ_JBWKOY010000009.1, on the reverse strand, counting down.
CCGGCGGTGCGGCGTAGAAACCGCCTTCGCCCTGCACGGGCTCGAGGATGATGGCTGCCACCTGCTCGGGCTCGATGTCGGCCTTGAACAGCTTGTCGATGGCGCGCAGCGAATCGTCCACCGACACGCCGTGCAGCGCGATCGGCGCGGGCACGTGGAAGATGCTGCCGGGAAAGGGCCCGAAGCCGGTCTTGTACGGCACCACCTTGCCCGTGAGTGCCATGCCCATGAAGGTGCGGCCATGAAAGCCGCCGCCCAGCGCGATCACGCCGGGCCGGCGCGTGGCGGCGCGCGCGATCTTGATGGCGTTCTCGACCGCCTCGGCGCCCGTCGTGAAGAAGGCGGTCTTCTTGGCGTGCGTGCCGGGCGTGAGGCGGTTCAGGCGCTCGGCCAGCGACACCACGCTTTCGTACGGCACCACCTGGTAGGCCGTGTGGGTGAAGCGCTCGAGCTGCGAGCGAATGGCCTCCACCACGCGCGGGTGCCGGTGGCCGGTGTTGAGCACCGCGATGCCCGAGCCGAAGTCGATGTAGCGCCGGCCTTCGACGTCCCACAGCTCGGCGTTGAGCGCGCGCTCTGCGTAGATGGGAAAGCCGATGCCGACGCCGCGCGGCGTGGCGGCGATGCGGCGCGCGTCGATGGCGGCGTTGGTCTTGGTTGTCATGAGAGATTCCTTTGTTGCTTGTATTGGGGGGCGCTCAATGGCTGCCCGGTGCCACCATGCGATGGCGGATCTGGTCGGCGACCACGGCCACGATCAGCAGCGCGCCCAGCACCACCATCTGCAGGTACGAGCCCACGCTGGCCAGGTTCATGCCGTTCTGCACCAGGCCGATGAAGATCGCGCCCATCACCACGTTGGGCACGCGGCCGATGCCGCCGCGCAGGCTCACGCCGGCGATCACGCAGGCGGCAATCGATTCGAGCGCTACGGTGCCGCCGAGGTTGGCCTCGCCGGTTTCCACGCGCGCCGTGAGCAGCAGGCCGCTCACCGCCGCCAGGCCCGCGCACAGCAGGTAGGCCATGAGCAGCACGCGACGCGTGTCGATGCCCGACAGCGCCGCAGCCTTGGCGTTGCCGCCCACCGCGAGCAGGTGCGTGCCGGTCGGCAGGCGGCCCATGAGCAGGCCCATGCCGGCCACGCACACGGCCGTCACCAGGATCGGCACCGGCACGCCGAGCACGGTGCCGAAACCGAACAGCTCGCTGAACTGCGCCGGCATGCCCGACACCGGCACGCCGCCCGTGAGGAACAGCGCGAAGCCGAAGCCGATCGACTGCACGCCCAGCGTCACGATGAAGGGCGACACGCCGATCACCGCTACGCCGAAGCCGTTGACCAGGCCCACCACCAGCCCGGCGAGCATCCCGCAGGCGCAGCCCACGAGCACCACCATCCAGGCCGCGTCGGGAAAGGCCGCACCCAGCGCCTGCATGGCGAGTGCGGAGACCACCGAGGTGATCGCCATCACCGTGCCCACCGACAGGTCGAAGCCGCCGGTGACCAGCGCCAGCATCTGGCCCAGCGACACGAGGATCAGGTAGACCGACTGGCGCAGCAGGTTCACCAGGTTCTGCACCGTGAGGAACTGGTCGGACAGCGTGGCGAACACCACGCAGGCGATCACCAGCATGAAGGGCAGCACGCCCAGGCGCAAAAAGAGGCTGCGCAGCAGGCCGAGGGCGCGACCGGCCAGGCCGGGCGTGGGGGCCGCCGGGGCGGCGGTGAGGGAAGGCGAAGTCATGAGGAGGGGTTCTCGCTGGGGCCGAAAAACAGGTTGAGCACGGCGGTTTCCTGGATGGCGTCACCGTGCAGCTCGCCGGCGATCTCGCCGCGGCACATCACGTACACGCGGTGGCTCAGGTGCAGCACCTCGGGCAGGTCGGACGAGATCACGACCACCGCCGCGCCGCCTTCGCAGAGCTTGCGGATCACCTCGTACAGCGCGCTGCGGGTGCCGACGTCGACGCCGACCGTGGGCTCGTCGAACACGTAGAGCGCGGCGTCGCGCGTCATGCCCTTGCCGAACAGCACCTTCTGCTGGTTGCCGCCCGAGAGCAGGCCCACGGGCCGTTCGAGGTTGCGCGGCGCGAGCTCGACGCGCTCGGCGGCCGTCGTCGAAAGCCGGCGCCCGAGGCGCTTGCGCAGCCAGCCGCCGCGCCCGCGCAGCGGCCCGTGCACGAGGGGCAGGGTGATGTTGGCGCGCGAGGTGAAGCCGAGCACCAGCCCTTCGCCCTTGCGGTCGGGCGGCAGGTAGAACAGGCCCTCATCGAGCAGCTGGCGCACCGTCGCGCCGGTGCGCGGGCGGCCCTTGAACAGCACGCGGCCTTCGCTCACGGGGTCGAGCCCGTAGATCGCGCGGAACAGCTCCGACTTGCCGCAGCCCACGAGGCCCGCGAGCCCGACCACTTCGCCGCGCCGCACCGTGAGGCTGGCGTGGCGCACGCCGTTGGGCGAGGCCAGCCCCTCGACCTGCAGCACCACCTCGCCGGGACTGGCCGTGATGCGCGGGTAGATGTTGTCGATGGCGCGCCCGCTCATCAGCTCGATGAGCCGGTCGGCGCTGGTCGCATGCGCGTCCACCGTCGTGACCTTGCGGCCGTCGCGCAGCACCGTGATGCGGTCGGCGATCTGCGCGATCTCCTGCATGCGGTGCGAGATGTAGACGATGCCCACGCCGCGCGCCTTCAGCCGCGCCACCAGTTCGAACAGGCGCTGCGTCTCGGTGTCGGTGAGCGAGGCGGTGGGCTCGTCGAGGATCAGCACCGACACCTCGCCGCGCAGGCCCTTGGCGATTTCCACCATCTGCTGCTGCGCGCGCGTGAGACCCGCCACGGGCGCGTCGACGTCGATCTCGAAGCCCAGGTCGGCCAGCATCGTGCGGGCGCGTTCGCGCACCGCCGCGCGGTCGAGCAGGCCGCGCTGGCACGGCTCTTCGCCCAGGCTCAGGTTCTGCGCCACCGACAGCGTGGGGATCAGCGAGAACTCCTGGAACACCGCGCTGATGCCGTGGTGCCGCGCGTCGTGCACGTTGGCGAACTTCACCGGCGCGCCGTGCATGCGGATCTCGCCCGCCGTCGGCACGTTGGCGCCGGCCAGCAGCGAGATCAGCGTCGACTTGCCGGCGCCGTTCTCGCCGAACAGCACGTGCACCTCGCCGGCGCGCAGCTCGAAGTCCATTGCATCGAGCGCGAGCACGCCAGGGTAGCGTTTGCCCAGGCCGAGGGTCTGCAGCAGCACGGAAGCCATGGCCGGCTTACTTGACCTCGAACACCGGCTTGAAGCCGGTCGGCGGCAGGATGTCGGCCTGCTTCACGGTCTTGATGTTGCCGCTGTCGACCACGAAGATCTTCGGGCCGACGTGCTTCACCACGTCCTTGTTCTCGAGCAGGCGCACGGCCTGGTCGACCGCGATGCGGCCCTGGATCACCATCGAGTCGGCGGGTGCGGCCACGATGCGGCCCTTCTGGATGCCTTCGTACACGCCCGGCGTCATGTAGAACGAGAGCACCTGCACCTTCTTGTCGAGGTTGCGCGCGCGCAGGATGCCGGTGGCGGCCTCGGCGGTCACTGCCGTGCCGGCCACGTAGGCGAGGTCGGGGTTGCCCTGCAGCACGTCCTCGACCAGCTTGGCCTGCGCCTCCTTGCCGGTGTCGCCGTACTTGGGGTCGAGCACCGTCACGGCGCTGCTCTTGATCGCCTCCATGAAGCCCTTGTGCGCGGCCTCGACCCAGCCCGCGCCGGCCGGGCCCGGGAACCAGCCGACCTTCACCGGCGGCGAACCGGCCGGATGCTTCTTGGCGAGGTACTCGCCGGTCGACTGGCCCATCGTGTAGAACGACACCAGCGACTTGGCCGACAGGTCGGGCGAGCTGATGCCGTTCACGAGGTCGATCACCGGCACCTTCTTGGCGGCCGTGGCCTTGATGACGTTGTTGAGGCCGTCGCCCGAGATCGCGCCGATGACCACGGCGTTGGCGCCGCGCGCCACGCAGTCCTCGATCTGCGAGACCTGCTTGCTCAGGTTGGTGTAGCCGCCCGCGTCGACCACCTGCAGCTTCACGCCCAGGCGGCGGGCCTCTTCGATCACGCCGTAGTCCACGCCAAGCCAGTAGGCGTCCTTCATGTGCGGGAACGACACGCAGATGTCCCACTTCTTCGATGCCTTGGCCAGCGGCGTGTAGTCGATGGATTTCTTCGTGCCCTCGGCCGAGAAGGCGGGTTCGGTGGCCTCGGCCTTGTAGGGAAACCAGTCGGCGGCCGAGGCCGGGGCGTGCCACGCCAGGGCGGTGGCGAGCGAAGCGGCGATCAATGAAACGCGCAGGGGCGAGCTGTTCATGAAGAACTCCTTGGGTGACAGCGGTGAAGAAAAAGGGAGAGGGCGCGCGTCAGGCCGCGAGCGCGGCCCGCAGGCGGTCGAGCCGTCGTCGGCGTTCGGCGCGGGCTTCGAGCGCCTGCGCCATGTCGACCTCGACGAAGCGCGCCTTGTGGTTGGGCTGCATCTGGGCGATGAGGTCCATGTCGGCGCTGATGACGGTGCCGACCATGGCGTAGCCGCCGCCCGACACCGCATCGCGGTGCAGGATGATCGGCTCGCGTCCGCCCGGCACCTGGATGGAGCCGTAGGGGTAGCCCGCATCGACGATGTTCGACGGGTCGTCGCCCGCGCCGAAGGGCGGCGTGCGGTCCTGGAACTTCAGCGGCGTGCCGTGCTTGTAGCGGTAGCCGATGCGGTCGGCCTCGGAGCCGACGGTCCAGGTGTCGGCGAAGAAGCTTTGCACCGACACCTCCTGCAGGCGGTGGAAGTAGATGCCCGGCAGCACGCGCAGGGCCACTTCCTTCTCGAGCACCGGCAGCAGCGCCGCATCGACCGTGCGGCCCGCGCGGGCGCTGGCCGAAGGCGTGCCCACGGGGAGCTTGTCGCCGGCCAGCAGCTTGCGGCCGTTGAAGCCGCCGAACGCGCCCAGGCCGTAGGTCGAGCGGCTGCCCAGCACCACCGGCACGTCGATGCCGCCGGCCACGGCGATGCACATGCGCGCGCCGAGTTTCATGAAATCGAAGCTCAGCTTGTCGCCGGCCTGCACCGTGAAGGATTCATTGCGCGGCGCTTCGTTGCCGTTGAGCTTGACCTTCGCGTCGGCGCCGGTCACGGCCACCAGCGCGGGCGCGTCGAACTGCAGCTCGGGCCCGAGCAGCGTGCTTTCGATGACGGCCGCGCCTTCGTCGTTGCCCACCAGCAGGTTCGCGAGCACCAGGCTTTGCTGGTCGAGCGCGCCCGACAGCGGAATGCCCAGGTGGTAGTAGCCGGGGCGGCCGGCGTCCTGCACGCTGGTCGCGAGGCCGGGCTTGAGCACGTCAATCGCCATGGAGCACCTTCAGCAGTTGTTGGTTGTAGCCGTCGGGGTCGGCCAGGAAATCGTTGAGCGAGAACGACACGGGCGCGATGCGCAGCGCGTAGGTGCCGGCCTCGACCTGCGCGACCTGGCGGTCGTACTCGGCGCGGTCGATGGGTTTCCACTTGACGATGTCGCCGGGCTGGAAGAACACCATCAGGTCCTTGAGGTACGACAGCCGCTGGGCGGGGTCGAAGATCGGCGCGGGCGTGACGCCGAACATCTGGTAGCCGCCGGCGCCGCGCACCGAGTAGATGCAGCTGAAGCAGCCGCCGTGGCCCAGCGTGAGCTTGGGCGTGTCGGTGCGCGGGCTCAGGTACTTGGGCACCTGGATCTGGCGCTGGCGCTCGACCATCTGGAACAGGAAGGGCAGGCCGGCCACGAAGCCGACCATCGACACGAACCACGGCGCCGACGAGTGCGCCTCGATGAAGGCCTCGACCGAGGCGTGGCCGTTGATGCGCGCCGCGTACTCGATGTCGGTGCTCGACGGGTCCTGGTGGCGCTCGCGAAAACGCATCAGCGTCTCGTGCGTCCACGGGTCGTTGTAGAGCACCGGAATCTCGACGATGCGTGTCTGCATCTGCAGGTCGGCATCGCCCAGGCCCGCCTCGATCTCCTTCAGCGTGGCGAGCAGTGCGTCGGGTGCGATCGTGTCGGGGTCGAAGCGCACGAGGTAGGCGGCGTTGGCCGGGCAGATCTCGGTCACGCCGGGCAGCGCGCGACGGCGCAGCTCGTTGCAGATCGCCATGCCCTTGAAGAAGGCGGGCAGCGACATCTCTTCGCTGATCTCGACGAACAGGTGCTCGTCGCCGCCGAAGCTGTAGCGGGCTTGCGGGGGGAGGGTGCTTGCAGCGGTCATGCGGCCACCTTCAACAAGGGAGGCGCATCGGCGAGTGGATTCGCCGCGAGCCAGGTTTCGAGAAAGCCGGTATGGAACTCGGCCTTGGCGACATCCGCGTCCTCGCACAGCGCGCGGTGCAGTGGGATCGTCGTATGGATGCCGTCCACCTGCAACTCGTCGAGCGCACGGCGCATGCGGGCCAGCGCACTGGCGCGGTCGGTGTCGTGCACGATGAGCTTGCCGAGCAGCGAGTCGTAGTAGGCCGGCACGGTGTAGCCAGGGAACAGGAAGGTGTCGAAGCGCACGCCGGGGCCGCCGGGCACCACGAGCTGCGACACGAGGCCGGGGCTCGGCATGAAGTTCTTCGCCGCGTTCTCGGCGTTGATGCGCACCTCGATGGCCGCGCCGTTCAGGCGGATGTCGTCCTGCTGCAGGCGCAGCGGCTGGCCGAGCGCGATGCGCAGCATTTCCTTCACGAGGTCGACGCCGGTGACCATCTCGGTGATCGGGTGCTCGACCTGGATGCGCGTGTTCATCTCGATGAAGAAGAACTCGCGCGTGTCGTCGTCGTACAGGTATTCGAGCGTGCCCGCGCCGCGGTAGGCCACGGCGCTTGCGAGCCGCAGTGCCGATTCGCACAGCGCGGCGCGCGTGGCCTCGCTGATGGCGGCCGAGGGCGCTTCTTCCCAGACCTTCTGGCGGCGCCGCTGCAGCGAGCATTCGCGCTCGAAGCAGTGCACCACGCGCTGGCCGTCGCCCAGGATCTGCACTTCGATGTGGCGCGCCTGGCGGATGAAGCGTTCGAGGTACACCTCGCCGTTGCCGAAGGCGGCCTGCGCTTCGGCGGTGGCGGTGGCGAACTGCTGGCGCAGCTCGGCTTCGTCGTGCGCTACGCGGATGCCGCGCCCGCCGCCGCCGGCCGAGGCCTTGATCATGATCGGGTAGCCGATGTCTTTCGCCACTTCGACGGCGGTGTCGGGGTCGGTCACCACGCCCGCGCTGCCGGGCACGGTGGGCACGCCGGCGCGCAGGGCGGCGGCACGTGCCGCGGCCTTGTCGCCCATGGTGCGGATCGCGTGCGGCGTCGGGCCCACGAACACCAGGCCCGCGGCCTCGACGCGCTCGGCGAAGGCCGCGTTCTCCGAAAGAAAACCGTAGCCCGGATGCACCGCGCCGGCACCACTGTCGGCGGCGGCCTGCAGGATCGCGTCGATGCTCAGGTAGCTCTTGGTGGCGTGCGCCGGGCCGATGCGCACGGCCTGGTCAGCCATGCGCACGGCCAGGCTCTGCGCGTCGGCGTCGCTGTAGACGGCGACGGTCTTGAGCCCCAGCTCCTTGGCGGCGCGGATGATGCGCACCGCGATCTCGCCCCGGTTGGCGACCAGCAGTGTGTCGAATGCGGCGGTCATGGGCAGCTGCCTCAGTCCGTTTCGATGACGGCCAGCAGCTGGCCCGGATCGACCGGCTCGCCGTTCTCGACGGCGAAGCGCGCCAGGCGCCCGGCCGCGTCGGCCGTGACTTCGCTGAACTGCTTCATCACCTCGACGAGGCCGAGCACGTCGCCCACGGCCACGGTGTCGCCTTCGGCCTTGAACGGCGGCGCGTCGGGCGCCGAGCGGCGGTAGAAGGTGCCCGGCAGCGGGCTCAGGACTTCATGGGTAGCGGGCATCGATGCACTCCTGGAACAAGATCGAGAAAACGAGAAAAAACTCAGACGGGCTTGGCAAGGCCTGCAACTTCGATGCCGTTGTCGGCAAGGGCGCGGCGCGTGGCCTGCACCAGCGCGAGCGCGCCGGGCGTGTCGCTGTGGATGCAGACCGAGTCGAAGCCGATCGCAATGTCTTCTCCTTCGACCGTGCGCACCACGCCCTCGGTGCAGGCGCGCAGCACCTTGGCGGCCACGGCCTCGGGGTCGAGCGCGCCGACGCGGCGCGTGAAGACGATGGAGCCGCTCAGGTCGTAGTCGCGGTCGGCATAGAACTCGCGCACCACCGGCTGGCCCAGCTCGCGCGCCACCTGGAAGGTGACGGACGATTCCATGCAGAACAGGCGCAGCGTGGGTTCGATCTGCTGCAGCGCGGTGACGAGGGCGCGCGACAGCGCCTCGTCGCGCGCCGCATGCATGTAGAGCGCGCCGTGCGGCTTGATGTGCTGCAGCGTCATGCCGGCCAGGCGCGCGAACTCGCGCAGCGCGCCGAGCTGGTAGACCATGTCGTTCACCAGCTCGTCGGCCGGCGCCGTGATGTGGCGGCGCCCGAAGCCCACGAGGTCGCGAAAGCCCGGGTGCGCGCCGATGCCCACGCCGTGTTCGCGGGCCAGCAGCACCATCCTGCGCATGATGTTCGGGTCGCCGGCATGAAAGCCGGTCGCGATGTTGGCCGAGCTGATCAGCGGCATGAGCTGCTCGTCCACGCCGTCGCCGATGGTCCAGGGGCCGAAGCCTTCGCCCATGTCGGAATTCAGATCGATCCGCGTTGTCTTCGTCACGTCGTCCCGCCTTTGTGTGGTGCGCATCGCCAAGGGGGCGGTGCAGGTTGGCGCGAAGGTTAGCCAGCAGTCGAAAGGCCGAAAAGCATTGTTTTCAGGCGGCCCGATATCTGAAAAACAGATGCTGCAAGCCGCCGGATTGGGCGCTACGCTGGAGGGAAGCGATCGCGCGGTATCGGGTTTTCGCCCGAGGCGGGCAGCGCGTATCCGTAAATACCCTAGGAAGACGGCGCCATGTCCCTGACCCTTCGCCAGCTCAAGTACTTCTCTGCGGTGGCCGAGGTGGGGCGCATCTCGCACGCGGCTCTGCAGCTGAACATCTCGCAGTCGGCCGTCACCACCGCCATCCGCGAGCTCGAGGAGCTGATGGGGCAGCAGCTCTTCGAGCGGCACCCGCATGGCGTGGAACTCACCAAGGCCGGGCGCCGCTTTCTCAGCCACGCCTACGCGGTGCTGTCGGCGGCCGACGAGGCGGTGCGCATGCCGCACGAGGGCGAGAACGTCGAGGGCTCGCTCACCATCGCGGCCAGCTACACGGTGCTGGGCTACTTCCTGCCGCACCACCTGCAGCGCTTCGAGCAGCTGCACCCGCAGGTGACGGTGAAGGTGCACGAGGTGGCGCGCGAGGCCATCGAAGAAGGCCTGATCACGCAGCGCTACGACATCGGCGTGGTGCTCACCTCGAACGTGGTGCTGCGCGAGCTGTCGCTCGAAACCTTCTTCGGCTCGCAGCGCCGGCTGTGGGTGCCGGCCAAGCACCCGTTGCTGGACAAGGCCGAGGTGACGCTGGCCGACGTGGCGGCCGAGCCCTACATCATGCTCACGGTGGACGAGGCCGCGGCCACCGCGCTCAAGTACTGGAGCAAGACGCCGCACCAGCCGCAGATCCGGCTGCGCACGAGTTCGGTGGAGGCGGTGCGCAGCACGGTGGCCAACGGGCTGGGCGTGACGGTGCTGTCGGACATGGTCTACCGCCCGTGGTCGCTGGAGGGCAAGCGCATCGAGACCATCAACCTGCGCGACGCGGTGCCGACCATGAACATCGGGCTGGGGTGGAAACAGGGCGTCGAGTTTTCGCCGGCGATGACCGCGTTCCGCAACTATTTCCGGCAGCTGTTTCTCGAGCCGGCATCGGGGCGCACGGGGCGCGGCCGCGGCTGACGCTGCAGGGGAAACCCTGCCGGCATCGGGCCGGGATGACCCGGCGCAAGGAAAGCACGTCGCGCCAGCGTCACAATAGCCGCTGTCCCGAGCGCGCAATGCGGCATCGGCACCTTGCACCTCCCCGGAGATCGATCCCATGAAAGCAACCTGGAACGGCGTCACCATCGCCGAAAGCGACGACACCGTGCTCGTCGAAGGCAACCACTACTTCCCGATGAGTTCGCTCAACCGCGACGTGGTCACCTTCAGCAACCACAAGACCACCTGCCCGTGGAAGGGCTCGGCGAACTACTACTCGCTGCTGGTCAACGGCGAGCTGCATGCCGACGCCGCCTGGTACTACCCCGACCCGAAGCCCGAAGCCGAGGAAATCCGTGACCGCGTCGCGTTCTGGAAGGACGTGAAGGTCAGCGCCCAGTGAGCACCGCCGCCTTCGCTCCCCCGTTCACGCCGCCGGCCGAACTGGCCGGGGCACTGCGCGAACACGGCTACGCGGTGCTCAGCCCGCAGGGTGTGTGCGACTGGCTCGGCGTGCCGCTGGCGCAGCTCGAGGCGCTGCACGCCGACTGGAACGACCTGCCGCCCGACGAGTACCTGAAGGACGGCGGGCGCTACCGCACGCGCCGCCACGCCTGCTTCACGGTCGAGGCCGACGCCACGCTGGCGCCGGTGCCGCACCGCGCGCACTGGCAGCCGGTTGAATACAACGCGCTGCACGGCGGCATGCAGCGCTGGTTCGCGCCGATGCTCGAGGCCACGGTGGCGCAGCCCGTGTGGCAGCGGCTGATGCAGCAGCTGGGCCAGGTGAGTAGCGACATGCGCGGCGCACCGCAGCGCTGGTTCGTGGAAGCGCACCAGTTCCGCATCGACACCGCCGGCGGCATCGGCCGCCCGACGCCCGAAGGCGCGCACCGCGACGGTGTCGACCTGGTGGCGGTGGTGCTGATCGGGCGCCAGGGCATCAAGGGCGGCGAGACGCGCGTGTTCGAGGCCAACGGCCGGCGCGGCGAGCGCTTCACCATGACCGAACCGTGGACGCTGCTGCTGCTGGACGACGCGCGCGTGATCCACGAATCGACGCCGATCCAGCCGCTGGAAGAGGGCGGCGATGGCTGGCGCGACACGCTCGTCGTCACCTGCCGGTCCGAGGGTTTCCAGGGGGATTGAGACGCCTGCGGGCTTCGCTGGTCGGAGTCCTACAGGGCGGGTTCTGCATAGCGGTTAAATTCGGGGCCCGACCCGGTGCGAACCGGGTCCGTCAGTCTGTCTGTCTGCGAACGCTAAGCGAGGTCCCGCCATGTTCAATCACATCCTGGTCCCCATCGACGGCTCCGAAACTTCCATGCTCGCGGTCAGCAAGGCCAGCGGTCTCGCCCTGGCCTTCGGCAGCCGCATCACGCTGATCCACGTGATCGACAACTACCCCTTCATCGGCGTGGGCGCGGACTATGCGCTCGGCCAGAACGAATACCTCGCGGCGGCCACCGCCAGCGCCAACGCGGCGCTCGCACGCGGCGTGGCCGCCCTGGCGGCCGAAGGCCTGCACAGCGACCAGCGCGTGATCGACGGCCACGTGGTGCACGAAGGCATCGTGGACACCGCCATCGCCATCGCGGCCGACCTGATCGTGATGGGCTCGCACGGGCGCAGCGGCATCGAGAAACTGCTGCTGGGCAGCGTGACGCAGCGCGTGCTGCAGGACGCCACCATGCCGGTGCTCGTCGTCAAGGGCCGCTGAGCACGAACCCCGCCGCACGTTCGAAGTGCAACGGCTCCCGCGTCGCGGGATGCACGAACCCCAACTCCCTGGCATGCAGCAGCAGGCGCGGCGCGCGTGCCTGCAGCGCGGCATCGCCGTACAGCGCATCGCCCAGGATCGGGTGCCCGATGGACAGCAGGTGAACGCGCAGCTGGTGTGAGCGGCCGGTGAGCGGCTCCAGCAGCACGTGCGTGGCCGCAGGGCCGCCGGGCGGCGACACGCTGCTCAGCGCGCGCCAGCGCGTGAGGCTGGGCTTGCCGGCTGGGTCGATCTTCTGCAGCGGCCGGCGCGGCCAGTCGGCCATCAGCGGCGCGTCGATGAGCGACCAGTCATCGCGCTGCGGCATCACGCCGTCGACCACGGCTTCGTAGCGCTTGTGCACCTCGCGGTCGGCGAAGGCCGCGCTCAGGGCGCGCTGCATCTCCAGGCCGCGCGCCATCACCACGAGGCCGCTGGTGCCCATGTCGAGCCGGTGCACGATGAGCGCGTCGGGCCACTGGCGCTGGGCGCGCGCGCTCAGGCAGTCCTGCTTGTCCTCGCCGCGCCCGGGCACGCACAGCAGGCCGGCAGGCTTGTCGAGCACCAGCAGGTGGGCGTCTTCGTGAACGGGGAGCAGGTCGGGCGGCGAAGCGGTCATGGGGACAGCGAGTGTAGAGAGGCTCAGAAAGCCGGAAGAAGGCTGGGCTATCCTCGACCGATATGCCCGGCGCTGCTCCTCCCTTGTCTCCCACGTTCACCGACCTGAGGCGCGAGCGCCCCTTCATGCAGCTGTGGGTGGCACGCCTGTTCGGCACTGCCGCCTCGCAGATGATGCTCGTGGCCATCGGCTGGCACATGTACGAGCTGACGGGCAGCGCGTGGGACCTGGGCTTGGTCGGGCTGTACCAGTTCGTGCCGGCGCTGCTGCTGGCGCTGCTGGCCGGCCATGTGGTGGACCGGCATCACCGCGCCCGCATCGTGGCGGTGTGCTTCGCGGTGCAGGGCACCGTGGCGCTGGCGCTGCTGTTCGCGGTGCTGCACAAGAACGACACGCGCGGGCTGCTGCTCGGGCTGTCGCTGGTGCTGGGTGCGGTGCGCGCCTTCCAGATGCCGGCGCAACAGGCGCTCACGCCGCTGCTGGTGCCGCCGCTGCTGCTGTCGCGCGCGATGGCGTTCAGCTCGGCCGGCATGCAGGGCGCGATCATCGGCGGCCCCGCGCTCGGCGGGCTGCTGTTCGTGGCGGGCATGGCGGTGGTGTACGGCGCGAGCGTGCTGTGCTTCGCGGTGGCCTGCGTGCTGGTGCTGCGGCTGCGCTACGACCACGCGCCTGCCGCGCGCGAGCCGGTCACCTTGGCCACGGTGTTCGCGGGCGTCAATTTCATCTGGCAGCGCAAGCCGGTGCTGGGCGCGGTGTCGCTCGACCTGTTCGCGGTGCTGCTGGGCGGCGCGGTGGCGCTGCTGCCGATCTATGCCAAGGACATCCTGCACACCGGCCCCTGGGGCCTGGGCCTGCTCCGCAGCGCACCGGCGGTGGGCGCGCTGGTGATGTCGATCGCGCTCACACGCCGGCCGGTCGAGCGCAACGTGGGACGCACGCTGCTGCTGGCCGTGGGGGCGTTCGGGCTGTGCATGGTGGTGTTCGGGCTGTCGAAGAGCTTTCTCGTCTCGCTCATCGCGCTCGCGGTGTCGGGCGGGGCCGACATGGTCAACGTCGTGATCCGACAGACGCTGGTGCAGCTGGAAACGCCCGACGCCATGCGCGGGCGGGTGAGCGCGGTCAACTCGATCTTCATCGGTGCGAGCAACCAGCTCGGCGAGTTCGAGTCGGGCGCCACGGCGGCGCTGCTGGGGCCGGTCGGCTCGGTGGTGCTCGGCGGCGTGGGGACGATGCTGGTGGCGCTGACGTGGTTCCGCCTGTTCCCGTCGCTGGCGCAGCGCGACCGGCTGGTGGTGGCTGCACCGGCGTCGGCGCGGTCCTGATCGTCAGTCGAAGAGGGCGCGCGCCTGCGGCACGTCGAGCGTGAGGTCGCTCAGCGCCACGGCCACGCAGGGAAGAATCCAGCCGTCGATCTTTTCGTCGAAGCTCAGGCCCGGCCATTCGATGAGGTGGCGGCTCTCGCCCGAGAGCCGCTGGCAGATGCAGGTGCGGCAGGTGCCGTTGCGGCACGAACTGGGCAGCTCGATGCCGGCCGCCTCCGCTGCGTGCAGCAGCGTGACGCCCGCCTCGGCCTCGAATTCGAGGCCCGACGGTTCGAGGCGGACCTTCATCGCGCGGGAGGTTCTTGCTGTTGCTGCTGTTCGCGGCGTTGCTCGCGCAGCATGAAGAGGTACAGGCTCTCGACCTTGTCGCGCGCCCAGGGCGTCTTGCGCAGGAACTTGAGGCTGGAACCCACGCTGGGCTCGCTGATGAAGCAGCGGATCGGCACCAGGTGCCCCAGCTGCTCCCAGCCGTAGTAATCGGCCAGCGCGGTCACGATGGCCTCCAGCGTGAGGCCGTGCAACGGGTTGCGCGGCTGCGCCGGCTTGGGGGCGGGCGCGGGGACGTCGGTCACTCGGTCACTTGTTCTTGAGCTTGCCGCGCGGAATCACCGCCGTGGTGACGGTGCGCACGGGCTCGATGCCGCCGGTGGGGGCCTTCGGCGGCGAGGTGTCCTTCTTCGGTTTCTTCGCTTCCTTGTTGGTGCGTTGCTGACCCTTGGCCATGTGCTTTCTCCAGTTGATACGTGCGGATGCCGGAGGAGTTTAGCGGTGCGGCGACAATAGCCGGTTCCACACGTTTTTCCGCTTTCATGTCCGATTACGAAGTTCGCCCCGCCACGATGCGCGACGCCAAGGCCGTCGCCGAAGTCCATGCCCTCTCTGCCAAGGCTGCCTACGAAGGCATCCTGTCCGAAGACGACCTGCGCGTGCTGGCCCCCGCCTCGCGCGAGGCCAAGTGGCGCGAGGCCATCGAATTCAGCGAACCCCAGGTCCATGTGGTGACGCACGGCAGCGAGATCGTCGGCTTCGTGGGCTTCGACCGCTCGCGCGACCCCAAGACGCCGCCCACCACGGGCGAGATCTGGGCCATCTACGTCAAGCCCGAGCACTGGGGCAAGGGCGCCGGCGTGGCCCTGTGGGACGCCGCCCGCGAAGGCCTGGCCGAAGAAGGCTGCACCACGGTCACCATCTGGGTGCCGCTGCGCAACGACCGCGCCATGCGCTTCCACGAACTCGCCGGCTTCAAGCGCGAGATGAAGACCGCCAAGACCACCGCCCTGGGCACGGTCCGCGTCGAAGAAATCCGCCTGAAGCGGGCGGTGGACTGATCCACCCCCGGATGCCGCGTACGGTCTTCACCGGCGCGGCCATCGGCTGCGGATAAGCTCGCCGCTTCTTCCACAGCCTGACTTTCGCCCATGGCCACCAGCCTGCTCCTGCTGCTCGACGACATCGCCACCGTGCTCGATGACGTCTCTGTCCTCACCAAAGTTGCTGCCAAGAAGACCGCCGGGGTGCTCGGCGACGACCTTGCGCTGAACGCGCAGCAGGTCACCGGCGTGCGCACCGAGCGCGAGCTGCCGGTGGTGTGGGCCGTGTGCAAGGGCTCCCTCGTCAACAAGGCCATCCTGGTGCCGGCCGCACTGGCCATCGGCACCTGGCTGCCCTGGCTGGTGACGCCGCTGCTCATGGTGGGCGGCGCGTTCCTGTGCTTCGAGGGCGCCGAGAAGCTGGTCCACAAGTTCCTGCACAAAAAGGAGCACGAGGCCGACACCGCGCGCCACCAGAAGGCCGTGGCCGACACCACGGTCGACGTGGTCGCGGTCGAGAAGGACAAGATCAAGGGCGCGGTGCGCACCGACTTCATCCTCTCGGCCGAAATCATCGCCATCACGCTGGGCACCGTGCAGGGCCAGCCGTTCACGACGCAGCTCAGCGTGCTGGTCGGCATCGCGCTGATCATGACGGTGGGCGTCTACGGCCTCGTGGCCGGCATCGTGAAGCTGGACGACGCGGGCCTGTACCTGAGCCAGCGCAGCAGCGCGGCGGCGCGCGCCCTGGGCCGCGGCATCCTGGCGGCGGCGCCCTGGCTCATGAAAGGCCTGTCGGTGGCCGGCACGGCCGCCATGTTCCTCGTGGGCGGCGGCATCCTGGTGCACGGCGTGCCGGCGTTCGGCCATGCGGTCGAAGACTGGGCCAAGGCCACGGGTGGCGTGTTCGGCACGCTGGGCTCGATGGGCGTCAACGCCGTCGTCGGCATCGTGGCCGGCGCCATCGTGCTGGCCGTGGTGGAACTCGTCGGCAAGCTGCGCGGCAAGAAGGCGGCGGCGCACTGAGCGCCTGTTGACCTTGCGGCCGGGCCTCAGCGGTCCGGCTTGCCGCGCTGGAACAGGCCGACGCCGACCAGCGCCACCCCCAGCGCGAGCGCGAACCAGCCGACGAGGTACGCGCCGGCCACCATCTCGAACCAGCGCGTGCCCTGCAGGAAGCGCGGCCCCAGCAGCACGGCGACGCCGATCAGGAGGCAGAGGATGCCGCGCTCGATGGTGCGCAGCTGTCGTTGGGGGCGTCGGGCCATGGGGGTCTTTGCAAGGGAAAACGGAAGCGGCCATTGTCCCGCGCCGCGCGGGCGGGCCGGTGGCCACCGCAAAACGTCGCGTGCGCGCATCGCTCGGTGCGCAAAAATGCTTCCAAACGTTGCAGAATCGCAGGCCATGCCATACCGCCACCTGCCCACCGGTTCCGCCTTCTTCCTTCCCTTGCGACGCGCCTGCGTGGGCGCCTCGCTGGCCCTGGTGGCCGCCACGGCCTTCGCGCAGCCGCAGCCCGACCCCGCCGGTTTTCCGATGGACTCGGTCGGCTACCTCAACGAGGAGCTGCCGCGCATGGAAGCGGCCATTGCCGCGAAGGACCGCAGCTTCTTCCTCGGCGCGATGACGCGCATGGTGCAGTTCTCCGAGCGCTGGGGCTTCAAGGCCAAGGCCAACCCCGAGCTGGCCGCCTACCCGATGTGCACGGCGGCCGTCATGGACTATGCGGTGGTCGGCATGTGCAGGCTGAACCCCGCCGACGACGCCTGCGAGCCGGGCCTGGCGCCGCGTTTCGATGCGAACGTGAAGCGCTGCCGCGAGCTGGCCGCGCAAAAATAGGCCTCCGGCCTTTCGTCTTTTCCTCTCACCGAACGAAGTCCCCGCGCCATGGCCGTGCGTGCGGGGCGGAGACACACGCATGGACTACTCCCGCTACCAGACCCTCGCCCTCACGCGCCGCGGCGCGAACGGCGCGGTGCTCGACATCCAGATGCGCGCCACCAACGGCAAGCTGCCCACGGCCGGCCATGACGGCCACCGCGAGCTGGCCGAGATCTGGCGCGACGTGGCGGCCGACGACACGGTGCGCTGCGCCGTGCTGCGCGGCGAGGGCATGGGCTTCTCGGGCGGCGGCGACCTGGGCATGGTGCAGGACATGACCACCGACGACACCGTGCGCCAGCGCGTGTGGAAGGAAGCGCGCGACCTGGTCTACAACCTTATCAATTGCGACAAGCCCATCGTGAGCGCCATGCACGGCCCGGCCGTGGGCGCGGGGCTGGTGGCGGGGCTGCTGGCCGACATTTCCATTGCGAGCAAGAACGCGAAGATCGTCGATGGTCACACCCGCCTGGGCGTGGCGGCGGGCGACCATGCGGCCATCGTGTGGCCGCTGTTGTGCGGCATGGCCAAGGCCAAGTACCACCTGCTGCTGTGCGAGCCGGTGAGCGGCGAGGAGGCCGAGCGCATCGGCCTGGTATCGCTGGCGGTGGACGAGGCCGACCTGCTGCCGCGCGCCTACGAGATCGCCGACCGCCTCGCGGCCGGCAGCCAGAGCGCGATCCGCTTCACCAAGTACGCGCTGAACAACTGGCTGCGCCAGGCGGGGCCGACCTTCGACGCCTCGTTGGCACTCGAGTTCATGGGCTTCGCGGGCGCCGACGTGCGCGAGGGCGTGGCCTCGCTGCGCGAGAAGCGCGCGCCGAACTTCGGCTGAGCTGACCTCTGCCGGATCAGGCCTTGCTCAGCCCTTGCAAGGTTTGCAGGAGCACGACGCGGGTCTGCCCCAGCACCATGCCCTTCCACTCGTCGTTGTCGCAGTAGAACGCGTCGCGCAGGCGGCGGCGGATCTCGCGCTTCTGCGATTCGGGCGCCTCGGGATGGCGGCGCAGCCAGGTGTCGGCGCGCAGGCGGTCGAGCACTTCCAGGTCGGGCAGCGTGCCGAACTCCAGGCCCATGGGCGCGACGCGCGCATTCGGGCATTCGTCGTAGGCCGTCGAGATCACCGGGCCCGACACGTCGGCCGAGGCCGAGTCGCCCGCGAAGGGCGCGAACACGTCGGCGCCCCACCAGGCATGGGCCAGCGCGAGGTCTTCGGGCGTGTTGCGGCCCGGGTAGATCTTTTCGCCGTGGCCGTAGGGGCCCAGGCCCGTGTGCACGTCGATCCAGCCCAGGTGCGTGGCCGAGGCCGCATAGCCGCGCAGGATGGCGCGGATGGTGCGGTTGCTCCACGACGGCGCGGTGCCGCCGTAGAAGAGGCCGTCGGGCGAGGTGTATTGCCCGCGCGTGACGGCCGCGCGGAAGGCGGTCATGCCGTGCGTGGCGATGTAGGCGGCCACGGCCGCGTCGTCGGCCGGCGTCGGCGGCCAGCTGGCGGGCAGCACCAGCGGCTCCACGTCGGCGTACTCGGCGTTCACCGGCAGCGGCGCGCTGAAGTCGATGTGGTTGCGGTTCAGGTCGATGTTGTCTTCGTTGGTGCGGTGCAGGTGCGAGAAGCCGTGCGGGTTCACCGCATGCACCAGCAGCAGCGCGACGCCCGCGCGTTCGAGGCGCGCGAGCAGGTCGGCGTCGTTCAGCGTGGCCACCTGCGCGCCCGAGCCGCAGAAGCCCTCGGGGCCGTGCGTGCCCGAGGTGACGAGCAGCACCTTCTTGGCGTCAGCCGCGCCGAGCAGCGCGACGTCGGTGGCGAGTTCTTCGCCGAGCGCGCCGCGGTGCGTGGGGTGCACGAACGACTCGAGGGTGGCGCCGCGCGCCGCGGCGGCCTCGAGGAACTTGGCGCGGGCTTCGACGTACGTGCCCGAGAAATGGCGGGTGGCGGCGGTGGCAGGCTGGGACATGGCGGGAAGATTCCTGTGCATGAAGGCGGGAAGGAGGAAGACGGTATCAGGCCGGCGCGTGGGCGTGGGCCGCATCGATGTCGCGGCCCGTGTGGTCGCGCAGCCAGAGCAGGCCCAGCAGCGACACCAGCGTCATCGCCACGAGGTACCAGGCCGGCGCGAGCTTGCTGCCGGTGGTGTTCACCAGCCAGGTGCTGATGAAGGGCGCGAAGCCGCCGAACAGCGCCACGCCGACGCTGTAGACCAGCGACATGCCGCTGGCGCGCACGCGCTTGGGAAACATCTCCGGCAGCATCGTGATGCCCGGCACCGTCTGCACCACCAGGCCGATGCTCAGCACGCCGAGCACGGTGAACAGCACCACGGGCGTGGGCGAGGCGTTGAGCCAAAGAAAACCCGGGTAGATCAGGATCGCCATCACGATGCGGCTCCACAGGATGAGCGTCTTGCGGCCCACGATGTCCGACCACTTGCCCACGAAGGGCGCGAGCGCGAACGACAGCAGGCCCGTGAGCGCCGCGCCGAACAGCGCCACCGAGGGCGTGAGGCCGAGTTCGCGCACGGCGTAGGTCGGCATGTAGAAGGTGACCACGTAGGCCGCCGTGGTGCCGCCCACCAGCGCGAGGATGGCGGCCAGCACCGTCCTGCCGTGCTGCGTGCAGACGATCTTCAGGCTGCTCTCGCGCGGCGCCTTCGCGTCTTCGGGCGCGATGTGCAGCGATTCCTCGAGGTGGCGGCGGATGTACATGCCCACCGGCGCGATCAGCATGCCGAGCACGAAGGGCACGCGCCAGCCCCAGCTCTGCATCGCCTCGGGCGTGAGCGAGAAGGTGAGCGCGCCCACCACCACGGCGCCGAGCATCACGCCCAGGCCCTGGCTCGCGAACTGCCAGCTCGCCATGTAGCCGCGGTTGGCCGGCGTGGCGTGCTCCACCAGCAGCGTGGTGGATGCGCCCACCTCGCCGCCGGCCGAGAAGCCCTGGATCAGGCGCGCCAGCACGATCACGATCGGCGCCGCGACGCCGATGCTCGCGTAGGTCGGCGTGAAGGCGATCAGCGCGCAGCCCAGCGCCATCAAAAAGATCGTGAGCGTCATGGCCTTCTTGCGGCCCGCGCGGTCGGCGTACGCGCCGATCACGATGCCGCCCAGCGGCCGCATGATGAAACCGACGCCGAAGCTCGCCACCGTCAGCAGCAGCTGGCCGTAGGAGCTGAAGGTGGGGAAGAACAGCTTGCCGATCACCAGCGCGAGAAAGCCGTAGACCGTGAAGTCGAAGAATTCCAGTCCGTTGCCGATGGTGGTGGCCACGATGGTCTGGCGCCGGCGGGCCGGCGAGGAAGGCGAGGGCTGGGAAGCGGGGGTGTTCATGTGTCTCCTGTGTGTATCGGGGGCGCAGGCCGCGTGGGCCCGAACCGCGGCGGATGCTAGAGACTCGCCGCTGTCATGAAAAGACAATAATTGGGCGTCAACGATAACTTTTGGTTGTCACTCCAAAGATGAAACCCAATCAGTTGCATGCCTTCGTGGCCGTGGTCGAGCAGCTCAGCATCCGCGCTGCCGCGCGCGTGCTCGGCATTTCGCAGCCGGCCGTGACCAAGATCGTGCGCGAGCTGGAGCGCGAGGTCGGCGCGCCGCTGGTGGAGCGCAGTGTGAAAGGCGTGCGGCTCACGCAGTTCGGCCTGGCCTTCGCGCCGCGCGCGCGGCTGCTGCTGGCCGACATGGAACGCGCCCGCGACGAAATTGCGCAGATCCGCGACGGCGCCACCGGCTCCGTCTCGCTGGCCGTGAGCGCCTCGTTCGCGCTCACCGTGCTGCCTGCTGCCTTCAAGGACTTCCACACCCGCCTGCCGGCGGTCGACGTGCAGTTCAGCGAGGCCGTGCTGCCGTGGATGCTCGCGCGGCTGCGCGACGGGTATCTCGACTTCGCGGTGGCGCACATCGTGCCCGGCACGCTCGATCCGCAGTTCGAGGCGCTGGAGCTGTTCCCGGTGCAGCTGGTGGTCGGCCTGCGCGAGCGCCATCCGCTGCGCAATGCGCGCTCGCTGAACGACCTTCATGCCGCCGAATGGGTCCTGCCGGGCGACGACCACGGCGGAACCAACGCCGTGGCGCCGCTGTTCACCCCGCTCGGGCTGTCGCCGCCCACGCGCGTGCTGCAGGGCCACTCGGTCACCGTGGCGCTCGCGCTGGTGGGCCACATGGATTTGATCGGCCTCTTCGTCGAGCCGCTGGCCGGGCTCAGCTTCAAGCGCCACGGCATCCGCCGCGTCGACGTGCGCGAGACGCTGCCGATGCTGAACGTGTGCGTGGTGCGCCGGCGCGGGCAGCCGTCGACGCCGGCGGCGCAGCACTTCATCGAGTGCATTCAGCGGGCGTCGGCGGCGGCGATGAAGGGGTAGCGGAGACGGGGCGGCTCAAAGCCCGAACAGCAGTACCACAAGGGCAACGGTGGCGCCGAGGACCACGTAGCCGATGCCGGCCAGCAGCAGCGCGAAGCCGACGAGATAGATCACGCGCCGTCCCCAGTTCGGCGCGCTCGGTACGCAGCGCCAATAGACCAGCGCGGCCGCGAGGATCAGCATGCCCTCGATTGCATGGGCGATGATGCGCGTGGCCCCGGCAGAGTGAAAGACCGACCGGTCCAGCCACATGCCGATAACTCCCGCGAGCGGGATCAAGGCGGCCCAGGCGAGCACGCCGAACGCGAGCCGCCCCGCCGCCTTCATCGGATGGCCTCGCCCTTGAAGAAGTGAAGAGGCATCGGGCTTTCCCAGCCGGGCGCCTGATAACCGGACACCCCGAGATCGGGGACAGAGCCCATCACGCTGCGCAGCAGTGCGGCGAGGTACGAACTGCTGTTGTATTCGCCGGGGTTCATCCTGTCGCCTCGCAGGCGCGCGGGGAAGCTGTAGGGGGACACGTAGCTTGAAAAATCCGTGGCGCGCCTCATCAGCGTGCGCGCGAACGCCTCGGGGCTCATGCCACCGGGCGGCGCCAGCGGAATCTTGACGACGACTTCGGTGGGCAGCGTGTTGGCATAGATGTTGGTTCGGATCCGCAACACGTTGTGTAATCCCGCTTCGCCCATCGTCGGTTGACCATCGATCACCGTGAGGCCCGAATAGGCGTCATCGATGACCAGCGAGATGTGCAGGCTGGGATAAGGGGTCCCCACAAGCCCGGCAGGACCGGCCGCCACCCGGCCGTACAGCGTGAACGTCGGTGTCGAGTGCTGCGCACGCCCCACCGAGTTTTCATTGGTGTTCATGAATTTCCTCCCTGATTGGCGTTTCGAAATGGAACGCTCTGGAGGCGATGCTAGGGGCGCGAGCGCCAAAACACTGTTGTCAAATGAGGCTTCCGCTCATCCGGGATCCCTGCCGCTTCCGCGCACCGTAAGTGCCACCGGGCCAAGTCTCCATGGCCCCAGCTCAAGGCCAAAACAACACCAGCGCCACGAAAAGCAGTTTGACGCCGAAGGCCACGAGGGCGCTGGCGACCACCATCAGCACCACGAAGGCGACGAAGTAGGCCAGGCGTCGGCCCCAGTGCGGCGCGCTCGGCACGGCATACCAGTAGAGCAGCGCGGCCGCGCCGAGGTTGATGGCCTGGACCGCATACATGGTGACGCGCGAGGCTTCGGGCGAGTCAAGGATCGACGGGCCCAGCCACATGCACAGAAGTCCCAGCATCGGGACCACGGTGACCCAGGCGAGCACGCCGAGCGCCAGGCGTCCGGCCGTCTTCATCGCAGGGCGTCCCGTCTGGTCGA
This sequence comes from Variovorax sp. GW821-FHT09D07, assembly GCF_059416345.1. Taxonomy (NCBI): domain Bacteria; kingdom Pseudomonadati; phylum Pseudomonadota; class Betaproteobacteria; order Burkholderiales; family Comamonadaceae; genus Variovorax; species Variovorax sp. GW821-FHT09D07. The sequence goes on along the minus strand of NZ_JBWKOY010000009.1, from coordinate 166,076 downwards.
TGTTTCACCGGCAGTCATGAATTCCTCCTTGATGGCGTTTCGACATGGAACGCTCTGGCGTCCGATCCTATCGGCAGGGTCCGGCAACTGTTGTCAAATGAGAACTCCTCTCATCCATAATCCCTCCCGCTTCCGACGCCGGAAGCGTCACCAGGCCGCCGGGAGGCGCGCCGCCAGAACATCCAAGGGATCTGAATGAAGAGAGTTTGTGTGGGCCTCGCGCTCGCCGCCGTACAGGCAGCGCTGGCGCAATCCGTGCCTGCGTCCGCTGCCCCCGAATCGCGGGCAAGCGAGCTGAGCACCGTCAACGTCGAGGCCTCGCGCGCCAACGGCTTCCTGGCCGAGACGGTCGAGGCGGGCACGTTCCGGGGCGCGTCCGTGATGGACGTGCCGGCCACGGTCAACACCGTGACGCGCGAGGTGATCGAGCTGCAGGGCGCCACGGGCGTGTACGACGTGCTGCGCAACACGGCCGGCGTGACGCGCCAGCAGAACGGCGGCGACACCTTCGACCAGCTCGTCATCCGCGGCATCGCCGTGGAGAACCGCACCAACTACCGCCTCAACGGCGCGCTCGCGATCCCCAACGTGTCGGAAATTCCGATGGAGAACAAGGAGCGCGTCGAGGTGCTCAAGGGCGCGTCGGCGCTGTACTACGGCTTCACCACGCCGGCCGGGGTGATCAACTTCGTCACCAAGCGCGCGGGGCGCACGCCCGTCACCTCGCTCGGGATGAGCGTCGACAACCAGGGCGGGCTGCAGGGGCAGGTCGACATCGGCCGCCAGTTCGGCGAGAGCGACCAGTTCGGGCTGCGGCTGAACGCGGCGGGCGGCCAGTTGGGCTCGACCATCGACGGCGTGGATGGTGACCGCAAGTTCATCTCGGCCGCGCTCGACTGGCGCGTGAACCGGCGGCTCACGCTGAAGGCCGACATCGAGCACTACCGCAAGCGCATCACCGAGCAGGCCGGCATCGCGCGGCTCGCGGCCGTCAACGGCGTCATCGCGCTGCCGGCGCTGCCCGATCCGCACAAGCTGATCGCGCCGCCCTGGGCCGTGTTCGAGGCCGAGGTCACCAACACGCAACTGCGCGCCGACTACGCCTTGAGCGACAACTGGGCGCTCAGCGTGGAAGCCGGCCATTCCGAGGCCGAGCGCGACCGGCGCCTGGCGCAGTTCGGCACCTACAACGTGCACACCGGCTTGGGCCGCCTCACGGGCAACGTGCAGCACCTCGAGCAACGCTCCGACCTGCTGCGCGCCGAGCTGTTCGGCGCCTTCGCCACCGGCGCGCTGCAGCACGAGCTGACGCTCGGCGCGGCGCGCAGCGACAAGACGCAGGCGCCCGTGTTCCAGCGCAACTACGGCGGTGCGACCACGCTGCAGAACCTCTACAACCCGGTGCCCATTGGCGCGCTGGCGCTGAGCGCGATGCCGTCGCGGCCCACCTCGGGCGCGCAGGACAGCGAGGAACTGGGGCTGTACGCGCTCGACCGCATCACCTTCTCGCCGCAGTGGCAGCTGGTGGCCGGCCTGCGCCACACGCGCTACCAGAGCTGGCAGGGCGCGAGCGCCACGCTGCCGGCCCTCGACTACAGCGTGCGCAAGACCACGCCGCTGGCGGCGCTGAGCTACAAGTTCACGCCCGAGCTCATGGGCTATGTGTCGTATTCGCAGGGCGTGGAAGAGGGCGAGGTCGCGCCGGCCGGCACCGCCAACCAGAACACGCGCATGCCGCCGGGCGTGAGCCGGCAGAAGGAAATCGGCCTGCGCTGGCTGACCGGCGGCGGCACGCTGCTGTCGGGCGCGCTGTTCGACATCGAACGGCCCGGCGCCTACACCGACAGCGCCAACACCTTCGTGGCCAGCGGGCGCCAGCGCTACCGCGGCCTCGAGGTGTCGGCGCAGGGGCGGCTCACGCCCGCGCTGGCGTGGCAGCTCTCGGGCCAATGGCTGGACGCCGAGTTCCGCCGCATCAACGCGCAGTACGACGGCAAGCGGCCCGAGAACACGGCGCGCACCACGGCGAGCGCCTTCCTCTCGTACGACATCGCGGCGGTGCCGGGGCTGTCGGTCAACGGTGGGGCGTACTTCACGGGGCGCCGTCCTGTCGACGACCTGAACCAGGGCTTCATCGGCGGCACCACCGTCTTCGGCCTGGGCGCGCGCTACGTGGCGCAGCTCATGGGCAGGCGCACCACCTTCCAGCTGAACGTCGACAACGTGGGCGACAAGCGCTACTGGTCGGCGGCCGGCACGCGGCTGGCGGTCGGCACGCCGCGTACGATCAAGGCCCTGGTCAAGATCGATCTTTGAACCCGCGCGCCCCGCCTTGGCGGGGCTTCCTGTTTCCCGTTTTCTTCTGTTTTTCATGGCTTTGCTGCGTCGCGTCTGGTTCCAGATCCATTGGTTCATCGGCATCACGGCGGGCAGCGTGCTGGTCGTCATCGGCCTGAGCGGGGCGACGCTGTCGTTCCGCGCCGAGATCACCGACCTGCTGAACCCGATCCCCGCGGCCTCGGCCGCACCCGCATTGGCACCGCCCGCGCTCGTCGCGCGCGTGCAGGCCGAGATGCCCGGGCGGCGCATCGCCACTGTCGCCGTCTCCACCGAGCCCGGGCGCGCCGCGCGCGTCGGGTTCGCGCCGCCACCCGGTGAGCGGCGCGGCGAGACGCGCTTCGCCGATCCCGCCACCGGCGCGCTGCTGCCCGATCCGGTGGGCGAGCACTTCTTCGAGTTCGTCGAGGAGCTGCACCGCTGGCTGCTGCTGCCGCGCGACGACGGCAAGCCCATCACCGGCTCGCTGGCCGGCCTGTTGCTGGTGCTCGCGCTGTCGGGCCTGTACCTGCGCTGGCCGCGCCGGCCCTTCGCGTGGCGCCAGTGGCTGCGCATCGACTTCGCGCTGCGCGGTCGCGCCTTCCTGTGGAACCTGCACGCGGTGGTCGGCACCGTCGCGCTGCTGGCCTACGTGGTGTCGACCACCACCGGCATGTACTGGGCCTTCGACAGCTTGCGCAAGGCGGTCGACGGCGCGGTCGGCGAAGGCCGCGTGGTGCGCGCCGAACGCGCGCCGGCCGATGCCCCGGTGACGCTCGACCTGGCGCGCGTCTGGCAGGCCTTCGTCGACACCACGGGGGGCGACTGGTCCCTGGTCACGCTGCGGCTGCCGGCGCGCAACGGGGCGCAGGTCGAGGCCAACTACCTGCGCACGCACCCCGAGCACGAGCGCGCGCGCAACCGCCTGTACCTGCACGCCGCGACCGGCGAGACGCTGCGCCACGAACGCTATGCCGACAAGCCGCTCGCGGGCCGCCTCGTGAACAGCATCTACCCGCTGCACATGGGCACCTACTGGGGCCTGCCGGGGCGCATCGTGATGATGCTCACGAGCCTGGGGCTCGCGCTCTTCGCGATCAGCGGCTGGATGATGTACCTCGGCCGCCGCCGCACCGCGAAGGCCGTGCGCGCCGAGCGTGCGCGGCTCGATGCGGTCGCCGTGCCCGCCACGGCGGGCGATGCGGGCCAGGTGCTGGTCGCCTTCGCGAGCCAGACCGGCCATGCCGAGCGCCTCGCGCTGCAGACGGCCGGCGCGTTGCAGGCCGCCGGTGTCGCGGCGGTGGTGCGGCCTGTGTCGGCACTGAGCGCCGATGCGCTGCTGCATTTCCGGCAGGTGCTGTGGGTGGCGAGCAGCTTCGGCGAGGGCGAACCGCCCGACAGCGCGCGTGCCTTCGCCCGTGCGTTCGCGCGGCAGGGCGGTCCGGGCTTGCGCCACCTGCGCTACGGCCTGCTCGCGCTGGGCGACCGCCACTACGCGACCTTCTGCGGCTTCGGCCGCAAGCTCGACCACGACCTGCACAACCAGGGCGCGCAGCCGCTGTTCCCCATGATCGAGGTGGACGGCGAAGACCCGGCAGCGCTCGCGCGTTGGCACGATGCGCTGCGCGAGACCTTCGGGGTGCGCGATGCCGCGTGGCCTGTGTCGGCTGCAACGCCCGCACCGGCCTTCGAGGCCTGGCGGCTCGATGGCCGGCGCCTGCTCAATGCGGGCAGCCAGGGCGATCCGCTGTTCGAGATCGAGCTGCGACGCGTCAGTGGCGGCGCGATGGACTGGACACCCGGCGCACTGGTCGAGATCGTGCCGCGCCAGATGCACGACGACGGCGCCCCGGCGCCCGCGCCGCGCAGCTACTCGGTCGCGTCGATTCCTTCTGATGGCGCCGTCCAGCTGCTGGTGCGGCAGGCACGGCACGACAACGGCCTGGGCGTGGCCTCGGGCTGGCTCACGGTCGGCGCGCCCATGGGCACGGAACTCGCGCTGCGCCTCGTCGCCAACCCGGGCTTCGCACTGCCCGACGATGCGCGGCCCTGCATCTTCATCGGCAACGGTTCGGGCTTTGCGGGCTTGCGTGCGTTGCTGCGCGAGCGTGCACGCCGCGGGCACGGGCGCAACTGGCTGGTGTTCGGCGAGCGGCAGGCGGCGCACGACGGCTTCGGTGCGGACGAGGTCGCGGCATGGCAGGCCGGTGGTCTGGTCGCGCGCGCCGACTTCGTCTACTCGCGCGACCAGGCGCAGCGCGTGTACGTGCAGGACCGCCTGCGCGAGGCTGGCGAGGTGCTGAAGCAGTGGGTGGACGAAGAGGGCGCGATCGTCTTCGTGTGCGGCAGCCTCGAAGGCATGGCGCCGGGCGTGGACGCGGCGCTCACCGAGGTGCTGGGCGAGAGCGGCATGGACGCGCTCATCGCCGAAGGGCGCTACCGCCGCGACGTGTACTGATCAGGCGGGCGGAAAGCTCACGCCCGGTTCGCCGGCCTGCCAGGGCGCGTACTTGGTCATGATGCGCGCGAACATGTCCGACGCGGTCCAGTCCGACAGCCAGGCCTGCAGGCGCGGCCACGGCTGCGTGTCGAACCAGGCCGCGTCGACCATCGCGAACTGGCGAACGAAAGGCATCAGCGCCGCGTCGGCCAGCGTGGCGTGCGCGCCGGCCAGCTGCGCCGACATTGCGAGCCGGTCTTCGAGCCCTTGCAGGAAGCGCGCGCCCTCGTCGCGCGCCGAGCCTTCCGACGCGGGATAACGCGCCGGGTATTTGTAGCGGTCGAGCAGCGGCTTGAAATCGTTGTCGCAGGCCGCCACCAGCGCGAGCAACTCGTCGAGCGTGCCGCGCTCCGGAGCCAGCCAGCGCAGCGGATCGTGGCGGCGCAGCGCCCACAGCATCACGTCCAGGCTCTGTTCCAGCACCGCCGCGCCGCCGTCGAGCACCAGCACGGGCACCGTGCCCTTGGGCGAGGCCGCGAGCATCTCGGCGGGCTTGCGCTTCAGCTCGACCTCGCGCAGTTCGCAGCGCTGCTCGCTCGCCAGCAGCGCGAGCCGGGCCCGCATCGCATAGGGGCAACGGCGGAACGAATAGAGCACGGGGGGGGCGGAATCGGGCATGCGAACCAAAGGTGGACAGCGGGAGCTGGCCGATTGTCGGCCCGTGCCCGCCGGGTCGCGCGGCGGCGGGTTTTTCCTCACAATCGACCGCCATGGGCGAACGCCTCTTCCTCCGGCTCCACGACGACCTGCTGCACGGGCCGGAGTCGGGCGTGCCCGACGGCACGCTGCAGGTGCTGCCGATCGCACCGGCGCTGCGGTCGCATGTCTCGCACCTGCTGATGTACCGCGAGACCTTCGCGCCCGGCCACGAGGTGCGCGAGCGCGTGCTGCCCGACGGCGCGATCCGGCTGGTCTTCAACTTCGGCGATGCGCCCTCGGCCGACGATGCGCCGGGGCAGGCGGTCGAAGCCATCGGCGCCTTCGCCGCGCCCGCTGTGGTGCGGATGCGTGACACGGTGGAAGGCCTGTCGGTGGCGCTGCGCCCCGGCGCGGCGGCGGCGCTGCTGGGCGTGCCGGCCGGTGAGATCGCGGGCCGCGCGGTGCACCTGGACGAACTCTGGGGCGGCGAGGGCACGACGCTGCTCGCACGCATGGCCGAAGCGCGCGGCGATGTCGCACGCGCGCAACTGCTGCAGCAGGCCCTGATGAAGCGCCTGCAGAAAGCCGGCGACGGCACGCCGCCGGCCGCCGCGATGCACGCCGCGCGGCTCATCGCCGCCGCCGACGGGCGCCAGGCGTTGCGCGAGGTGGCGCAGGCCGTCGGCGTGGGCGAGCGCCGGTTGCAGCAGCTCTTTCATGCGCACGTCGGGCTGTCGCCGCGCGCCTGGGGCCGGCTCGCGCGGCTGCATGCCTGCCTGCGCGCGCTGCGCCTGCACAGCGCGCCAGCCTGGGCCGACATGGCGCTGGACCACGGGTTCTACGACCAGTCGCACCTCGTCAACGAGTTCCGCGCCCTGTGCGGCGTGACGCCCACCGAGTTCCTCGGGCGCCGGGTTTCGGTTTCTTCCAAGACGGCGCGCTGAGGCCGGCCTATCGTGGCGGCCTGTCCTGCCAAAGGACCCTCACCGAACGAAGGAGCAACGACACATGACAGCAGCCCTCTCCACCCCTGATGCCGCGCACCGTCCGCTGGCGGGCCGCGTGGCCGTGGTGACCGGCGCCAGCCGCGGCGCGGGCCGCGGCATTGCGCAGGAACTGGGCGCGGCCGGCGCCACCGTGTACGTGACCGGGCGCAGCACCCGCGCGCGGCCGGCCGACAGCTACGGGCAGCTGCTCGCCCTGTCCGAACTGGCCGCCTTGCCCGGCACCATCGACGACACCGCCGACGAGGTCACGCAACTCGGCGGGCACGGCATTGCCGTGGCCTGCGACCACACGAAGGAAGACGAGGTGGCGGCGCTGTTCGCGCGCGTCGAGCGCGAGCAGGGCCGGCTCGACCTGCTCGTGAACAACGCCTGGGGCGGCCACGAGAGCTTCACCGGTGTCTTCGAGGCGCCGTTCTGGGAACACCCGCTCGCCAACTGGGATTCGATGTTCGACCGCGGCGTGCGCAACCACCTCGTGGCCAGCCGCTGCGCTGCACCGGGCATGGTGGCGCGCAAGCAGGGCCTGATCGTCACCACCACCTTCTGGGACCGCGGCCACTACCTGCGCGGCAACCTGTTCTACGACCTCGCCAAGGCGTCGATGACGCGGCTGGCCTTCGGCATCGCGCAGGAACTGCAGCCGCACGGCGTGGCTTCGGTGGCGGTGTCGCCGGGCTGGATGCGCACCGAGTTCGTGCTCGCGGGCCACAAGACCGACGAAGCGCACTGGCAGGAGCGCCCCGCGCTGGCGCGCACCGAGTCGCCGCGCTACCTGGGTCGCGCCGTGGCCGCGCTGGCAGCCGATGCGCAGGTGCTCGACAAGACCGGCCAGGTGCTGCGCGTGGCCGACCTGGCGCGTGCCTACGGCTTCACCGACATCGACGGGCGGCAGGTCGAGGCGTTCGAGCTGTAGGGCACGTCAGCGCAGGTCGTGCACGTCGATGCGAAAGCGCAGCTCGGGCGCGCCGCCGAGCCCGGGCTCGGTGATGAACTCCTCGACCAGCACGCCGCCGTTGGCGCGGATCACGCGCTGCGAGGCGAGGTTGTCGGGGCTGGTCGTGATCTCGACATGGTCCAGGCCGATGGCGCGCGCATCGGGCAGCAGCGCGCGCAGCGCGGCGGTGGCATAGCCCCGGCCGCCTTTCCACGGCACCACGCCGTAGCCGATGTGGCCCAGGCAGTACGAAGGCAGGGCGTTGGTGCCCGGCTGCCAGCGCAGCTGGATGCTGCCGCAGAACTCGCCGTCCCACAGCCAGCGCCGGTAGCCTGGCAGCCGCGGCACGGTGCCACCGGTGGGCAGCGCGATGGGCGGGCCCTTGGCCTCGCGGTCGACGAGGCCGGCGAGAAAGCCGTCGGGGTCGGCGCGGATCAGCGCCAGTTCTTCCAGGCCGGCTTCGGCCCGCAGGTTGTTGGGCGACCAGCCGCGTTCCAGTGCGGCGATGTAGCCGGGCAAATGTTCAGGCGACGGCCAGACGAGTTGCAGTGCGGAAAGGGACATGGGAAACGGTCCTTGTTGCTTTGATCAGTACGAGCGCAGGGCGATGCCCCAGCGCCCCTCGGCCTGTACGACGATCCAGAGGTTGGCGTGCGTGCTGAGCACCGCGCCGGCCGCATCGCGCCGCGTGTAGTGCACGACGAAGTGCACCTTGTCGTGGCTCACGAGCACGGGTTCCTTCTTCTCGTACTGTGTGGAGGCCCAGCCGCCGGCCTTGAGCGTGTCGAAGAAATCCACGGGGTGCTGGCCGGGCGCGGGCCAGTCGAGCCGCTGCGCGCCCGAAAGCATCGTGTGCGGAAAGTGCAGCTCGGCGTCCATGCCGCGCGTGTCCGAGGCGTTGAACGCGGCCGTGAAGCGGTCGAGGCAGGCCGACGCGGCGGCGACGACGGCCGCGTGCGGCGCGTCGGAGGGCGGCGGGGCGACGAAGGCAGAGAAATCGGTCATGTGCCGGATGGTAGGCGAGCGTGCGCCTGTCGGTCACGTTCTCATGAAATGCAACTGAGTTGCGTCAATCCATATAATGCAATCCTGTTGCAACTACGGAGCCTGCCCTCATGGCCGATCGCCTTCCCGTCACCGTGCTGTCCGGCTTCCTGGGCGCCGGCAAGACCACGCTGCTCAACCACATCCTGCACAACCGCGAGGGCCGCCGCGTGGCGGTGATCGTCAACGACATGAGCGAGGTCAACATCGACGCGGCGCTGGTGCGCGAAGGCGGCGCCGCGCTGTCGCGCACCGACGAGAAGCTGGTCGAGATGAGCAACGGCTGCATCTGCTGCACGCTGCGCGAAGACCTGCTGATCGAGGTGAAGCGGCTCGCCAAGGAAGGGCGCTTCGACCAGCTCGTGATCGAGTCGACCGGCATCTCCGAGCCGCTACCCGTGGCCGAGACCTTCACCTTCGCGGGCGAGGACGGCCAGAGCCTGGCCGACGTGGCGCGGCTGGACACCATGGTCACGGTGGTCGATGCCTTCAACTTCCTGCGCGACTACGGCTCGCCCGACAGCCTGGGCCAGCGCGGCCAGTCGCTGGGCGACGAAGACACGCGCACGGTGGTCGACCTGCTGATCGAGCAGATCGAGTTCTGCGACGTGCTCGTGGTCAACAAGACCGACCTCGTGACGGCCGAGGAACGCGAGCGGCTGATGGCCATCTTGCGCAGCCTCAACCCGCGTGCGCGCATCGAGGAATCGGAATTCGGCCGCGTCGCGCTCGACCGCGTGCTCGACACGGGCCTGTTCGACTTCGAGCAGGCCGAGCAGGCGCCCGGCTGGCTGGCCGAGCTGCGCGGCGAGCATGTGCCCGAGAGCGAGGCCTACGGCATCCGCAGCTTCGTCTACCGGTCGCGCCTGCCGTTCCATCCGCAGCGCTTCTGGGACCTGGTGCAGAGTGAGTGGGAAGGCGTGGTGCGCTCCAAGGGCTTCTTCTGGCTCGCGAGCCGGCCGACCCGCGCGGGTGCGTGGTCGCAGGCCGGCGGTGCCTGCCGCTACGGCGTGGCGGGCCTGTGGTGGGCGGCCGTGCCGCGCGAACACTGGCCGACCGACCCCGACGGGCTCGAACTCATCCGCAAGAACTGGGACGACGCCACCGGCGACGCGCGCCAGGAGCTGGTGCTGATCGGCATCGGCATGGACGAGGCCGCGCTGCGCGCGCGGCTCGATGCCTGCCTGCTCACGCCCAACGAGATGCGCTTCGGCCCCTCGTGGTGGCAGAACCTGCCCGATCCGTTTCCGTCGTGGAACGTGTGAGCGCGCGGGCGGTTCAGTCGCCGGCGCTGCCGGGCTGCATCGCCTGTTGCACCAGCCGGGCCATGGCCGACGCGTTCTCGCTGCCGACGGCGGCCAGGCCCTGCACCGTGCCTTGACGGTCCTGCAGGGCTTCGTCCTGGCTGGCCTTGAGCTTGCCTTCGAGGCGGTCGATGGGGATCTCGATGCCCACCACGGCGCGCGCCAGCTTGCGGATGAAGGTCTCGGGCGCGTCCGTGGTCTGCCAGGGCACGGGCTGGCCGGCCTCGTTCGCCGCGGTCAGCCGCGCGAGCAGGTCGAGCAGCCAGGCTTCGTCGTCGATGGCGCGCGCGATGCCGTGCGCATGGGCGACGGCGTAGTTCCAGGTCGGCACCACCTGGCCGTGCTCGGCCTTGCCGGGGTACCAGCCGGGCGTGATGTAGGCCTGCGGCCCCTGGAACATCACGACCGAAGCAGCCGGGGCATCGAGCTGACGCCACACGGGATTGGCGCGCGACACGTGGCCGAGCAGCGTGCCGAACGGGCCGCGCGAGCGGTCGAGCAGAAAGGGCAGGTGGTTGGCGACCAGTCCGTCGGCGCCTGGCACGACCCAGGCGCCCAGCGGGTGCGCGTCGATCAGCGCGTGGCTCGCGCCGAGGTCGGGCTGGCGGTGGTGCCGGGAGACGTACACGTGCAGCGCGATGAAACTATCGAGCGCAGTCGCCGCACATGCCGTGCAGCGTGAGCGCCGTGTGCCGCGTGTCGATGCCCTGCTTGCGCAGCGCCTTGCCGAGCCGGCCCATCACCTTGGGCAGTTCGGGGTCGGAAGGCAGGGCCAGCACCTTGTGGCACTGGTCGCATTCGAAGGTGTTGCCCGAGGCGGTGTCGACGTGCCGCGCGAAGCGGTTGACCCGGTCGGCGCCCACGCGGCGGTCGCACAGGCCGGCCTCGACCAGCCGGTCGAGCACGCGGTAGAGCGTGACGCGGTCGGGCGGCTCGCCCGTGGCGGCGGTGTAGGCGGCGGCCACTTCCTCGTGGGTCAGCGGCTGCGAGCCGTGTTCGAGCAGCTCGAGCACGGTCTGGGCGGCGCGCGTCACGCGCAGCCCGCTGCCGCGCAGCAGCGCCTCGCTGTCGAAGGCGGGGCGGGACGACGAGGTTTTCAGGGGCGGGGTGGGGGTCTTCATGCGAAACGCCATTGTGTTGCATCCGGCGCTCCCTTGTGCCGGCAAGGGCGCCGGGGCGGCCCGAAGGCGCGGATGTTGCGAGGTGCAAGTCAGCCAACCGGCCGTTTCGCCGCGGCCCGGGTCGCCCGAATGCGCTAAGGTCCGGGCATTCGCATTCCTGAATACCTTCGTTGACCATGTCCCGTCCCCCCATCGAAATCGAAACCGCCCCGAACCCCACCGCCTCGGTGATCCTGATGCACGGCCTGGGTGCCGACGGCAACGACTTCGTGCCGATCGCCGGCGAGCTCGACCTGTCGGCCGTGGGCCCGGTGCGCTTCGTGTTCCCCAATGCACCCGTCATTCCCGTGACCATCAACGGCGGCTACGAGATGCCCGCCTGGTACGACATCGCGGTGGCCGACCTGGTGGCGCGCGAGGACGAGGCCGGCCTGCGCCGCTCGCAGGCCAGCATCGAGGCCCTCATCGCGAACGAAAAGGCGCGCGGCATCCCCGCCCACCGCATCGTGGTGGCCGGCTTCTCGCAAGGCTGCGCGATGGCGCTGATGACCGGGCTGCGTCACGGCGAGCGGCTGGCCGGCATCGTCGGCCTTTCGGGCTACCTGCCGATTGCCGCGACCACGGCGGCCGAGCGCCACGGCGCCAACCACGACACGCCCGTGTTCCTCGCGCACGGCCGGCAGGACCCGGTGGTGCCGCTGGCGCGCGCCGAACAGTCGCGCGACGCGCTGGTGGCGCTGGGCCACCCCGTCGAATGGCACGAATACCCCATGGCGCACTCGGTCTGCATGGAAGAGATCGCCGACCTCAACCGCTTTTTGCTGCGCGTGTTCGGCTGAAGGCCCGCCACGCCGGGCCGCGCGCGCATCCATCCTGATCCTGTCACCCCGCAAGAACGCACAGAAGGAGACCCCCATGATCCTGGTCATCGGACACGCGCTGGCAAAGGCCGACACCCTGCAGGCGATGCTGGCCATCAGCGTGGAACACGTGCTGCGCTCGCGCGCCGAGCCCGGCTGCATCTCGCATGACGTCACGACCGACGTGCAAGACCCGCTGCAGCTCACCTTCGTGGAGCGCTGGAGCGACATGGCGGCGCTGCAGGCGCACTTTCGCGTCGATGCGTCGCGCGCTTTCGGCAAGGCGCTCGCGGCCATGGCCGACGGCGTGCCGTCGATCCATGTCTACCAGTCGGAAGAGATCGACCTCGCGGCGGGCCGCGCCAAGGCCTGAATTTCGAACCCCCGCTGCGCGCCGCAAGGCCGGTGGTATTTGAGAGGGTAGCTATGAAAAAGGTAGCAAAAAACAGCATAGCCGGATGCGGGATTCCCTGCTTCAGCAGTGCCTGTCCGCCCGTGCTACCTTCCAGCCCCACAGAAGATTGATGGGTCATAAGAACATGAGCAACAGATTGCAGGAGAGGCTGGGTGCACTCCCGGCCGCGCGATTGAAGGGAATGCGTCGCGGCATCGAGAAGGAAAGCCTGCGCGCGCTGCCCGACGGCAAGCTGGCCCTCACGCCGCATCCGCTGGCGCTGGGCTCGGCGCTCACGCATCCGCACATCACGACCGACTTCAGCGAATCGCAGCTCGAACTCATCACGGGCGTGCACGCGGGCGTGGAGTCGGCGCTCGAAGAGCTCACGCGGGTGCACCAGTTCACCTACCGCGTGCTCGACCAGCTCGGCGACGAGCGCCTGTGGGTGTCGAGCATGCCCTGCGGCCTGCCGACCGACGAGACCATTCCGATCGGCCGCTACGGCTCGTCGAACGTGGGCCGCGCCAAGAGCGTGTACCGCATGGGCCTGAGCCACCGCTATGGCCGGCGCATGCAGACCATTTCGGGCATCCACTACAACTGGTCGCTGCCGGAGGTGTCGAGCGAAGAGTACTTTGCGCTCATCCGCAACTTCCGCCGCCAGGCCTTTTTGCTGCTGTACCTGTTCGGCGCCTCGCCGGCCCTGTGTTCGAGCTTCGTCGCGGGCCGCCCGCACGAGCTGCAGCCGCTGGGCGACGGCAGCATGTACATGCCGCACGGCACCTCGCTGCGCATGGGCCGCCTGGGCTACCAGAGCGAGGCGCAGGCCTCGCTGGCCGTGAGCTACAACAGCCTGGAGGGCTACGGCGCCTCGCTGCAGGACGCGCTCACGCGCCCGTGGCCGGCCTACGAGGCCATCGGCATCCGCAACCTGGGCGGCGACTACAACCAGCTGGGCACCAGCCTGCTGCAGATCGAGAACGAGTTCTACGGCACCATCCGCCCCAAGCGCGTCATCCACTCCGGCGAGCGCCCGCTGCATGCGCTGCGCGAGCGCGGCGTGGAGTACGTCGAGGTGCGCCTGATGGACCTCGACCCCTTCGAGACCGTCGGCATCAATGCGCAGACCATGCGCTTCATCGACGTGTTCCTGCTGCACTGCCTGCTGAACGACAGCCCCGACGACACGCCGCAAGAAATCGCCGACCTGGCGCAGAACCAGCACCTCACGGCCGCGCGCGGCCGCGAGCCGGGCCTGAAGCTGCGCCGCGACGGGCGCGAGGTCGGGCTCACCGACTGGGGCCTGGAGCTGGTCGAGCAGTGCCTGCCGATTGCCGCCGCGCTCGACGCGGCGCAGGGCGGCACGCAGCACGTCGATGCGGTGCGCGCCGCCAAGGCCGGCCTCGAGAACCCCGACAGCCTGCCCTCGGCCCGCGTGCTCGCGGCCATCGAGCAGCAGCACGGCAACTCCTTCGTCGGCTTCGTGCGCGCCCAGTCGGAGCAGACCCGCGCCGCGCTGCTGGCGCTGCCGTTCTCGGCCGCGCAGCAGGCCGGTTTCGAGCAGATGACGGCCGAGTCGATCCAGGCGCAAAAGCGCATCGAGGCGGCCGACACCATGCCCTTCGAGATCTACCGCGAGCAGTACGTCTCGCCGGCGCGCCTGGGCATGGCCCCCGGCCGCCTGCCGGTCGCGGCCTGAGAAGGTGTGAACGAACCCGCCATGTCCGCTCATCCCACCCAGGCGCGCCCCCTCGGCGTTGCAAATGCTCGCCATAGCCCAAGCTATGGCTGCGCTTTGCGCCTTGAGGGGACGCGCCTGGGCGGGCTGCTCGGCCACGCCGGATTCATTCACACCTTCTGAAGCATCCTCACGGCGGCGCCACGGCGGCGCCGGCCGGCGCATGCCGACAGCGCCGCTGGCCGATGGCCTACAGCCATTGACCTGTCCGGCTCACCGCGGCGCGGCGGCCAGCCCCGAAGATGGCGTCATGCGCTGCCCAGTTCCGGACCCGAGACTCCCACCATGACGCTCCATGCCTACCTGGTCGAGGACAGTCCGGTGATCCGCGAGAACCTGGTCGACTTTCTCGAGGACGTGATCGATGCGCACGTGATCGCCTCGGCCAGCACCGCCGACGAAGCGCTCGAATGGCTGCGCGATCACAAGAGCGATTGGGACCTGGCCATCGTCGACCTGTTCCTGCAGCGCGGCAACGGCTTGGCCGTGCTGAACGCCTGCCGCCAGCGCTCGCCGCACCAGAAGGTGGTGGTGCTCAGCAACTACGCCACCGCCGACATGCGCCTGCGCTCGCAGCAGCTGGGTGCCGACGCCTTCTTCGACAAATCGGCCGAACTCGACCAGCTGGTGGCGTACTGCGCCACGGTCCAGCCGTCGCATGGGTGACTCCCACCGGGGGCGCCCGGCGGCGAACGGGGCGGGGAACTGAGGTAAAACGTTGGGTTGTTGTCAATTGGCAACCCTCACCAACACCGACCCACACAGTTCAGACAGCGAGCAGAGACCTCATGAGCAACAGCACCTCCATCGACTTCCAGGGCCGCGTGGCCATCGTGACCGGCGCGGGCGGCGGCCTGGGCCGCCAGCATGCGCTGGCCTTGGCGGCGCGCGGCGCCAAGGTGGTGGTCAACGACCTGGGCGGCGCGCGCGACGGCTCGGGCGGCTCGGTCAGCGCCGCGCAGGCGGTGGTCGACGAGATCAAGGCGGCCGGCGGCGAAGCCATTGCCAACGGCGCCTCGGTGACCGACTTCGAGGCCGTGCAGGCCATGGTCAAGCAGGCGGTCGACGCCTGGGGCCGCGTCGACATCCTGGTGAACAACGCCGGCATCCTGCGCGACAAGAGCTTCGCCAAGATGGAACTGGACGACTTCAAGCTGGTGGTCGACGTGCACCTGATGGGCGCCGTGAACTGCACCAAGGCCGTCTGGGCGCTCATGAACGAGCAGAAGTACGGCCGCATCGTGATGACCACCTCGTCGTCGGGCCTGTACGGCAACTTCGGCCAGAGCAACTACGGCGCCGCCAAGCTGGCGCTGGTGGGCCTCATGCAAACGCTGAGCATCGAAGGCGCCAAGAACGACATCCGCGTGAACTGCCTGGCGCCCACCGCCGCCACGCGCATGACGGAAGACCTGTTCCCCAAGGACATGCTCGAGGCCTTCCGCCCCGAGGCCGTGGTGCCCGCGATGCTGGTGCTGGCCGCGCAGGACGCGCCCAACCGCACCATCCTCTGTGCCGGCGCCGGCACCTTCGAGGCCGCGCACATCACGCTGACGCAGGGCGCCTGGCTGGGCATTGCCGCCGACACGCCCGAGCAGCTGGCCGCGCGCCTGTCGGAAGTGACCGCGCGCGAAGGCGAGGCCGTGCCGCAAAGCGGCGCCGCCCAGGGTGCGAACGAAGTCGCCAAGGGCCAGGCGAACGCCGGCCGAAGCTGAGCCTTCGTCGCGCGGTGCATGGCGCTTGACTTCGAGCGCACTCGAGCATTTCCAATGAATTCACCGGATGTCCGGTGTCTTCATTCATCCAAGGAAATCACGCCATGCACACGATCGACAACAAGGCCCTGGTCCAGCGCATCCACGCGGAGCTGGACAAGGGCAACGGCCAGGCCTTCATCGACAGCCTGGCCGACGACGCCAGCTGGACGCTGGAAGGCAGCACGCCCTGGTCGCGCACCTACCAGGGCAAGCAGGCGATCCGCGAAGAGCTGATCAAGCCGCTGTTCGGGCAGTTCGCCGGGCCCTATGTGAGCAAGACCGAATGCATCATTGCGGAAGGCGACCGCGTGGTGGTGCTGTTCAGCGGCGACGTGCCCACCAAGGCCGGCAAGCGCTACAACAACCACTATTGCTACGTCTACCGACTCGAAGGAGGCCAGGTGAAAACATTGACCGAGTACTTCGACACCGCGCTGGTCGAGCGGGCGCTCGACGCGCCGACCGCCCATGCCGGCTGAACCCGCCGCCACCACGCCGTCGTTCCACATCGGCGAGCTGGCCGCGCGCACGGGCCGCACGGTGCACGCCATCCGCTGGTACGAATCGCAGGGCCTGGTGCCCGGCGTGGCGCGCGATGCGGGCGGGCGGCGCGTGTACGGCGAACTGCACGTGGGCTGGCTCGACCTGATGGACCGGCTGCGCCGCACCGGCATGTCGATTGCCGAGATGCGCGACTACACGGCGCTCGCATTGCAGGGCAAGGCCACGCTGCGCCAGCGGCGCGACCTGCTCGAGGCGCACCGCGCGCGCGTGCACCAGACCATTGCCGACTGGCAGCAGGCGCTGTCGCTGGTCGATCGCAAGATCGATTTCTACGACGCCTGGATGGCCGACGGGCGGCGCCCGCCGCTCATTCCGGTGGAAACGCCGCAGCGCCTGCCCGCGCCGAAGCGCAAGCCGGCGCGCTGAGCGCTATTCGGCGACGAAGCCCTCGCCGTCGCGGCGGATCGAATCGCGGGCGCGGTGGTTGTTGAGGCGGCCCAGCGTGTTGTCGAGCAGGCGCTTGAGCTTGTCGGCCGCGCCGCGGAAGGCCTCGTCGAGGCTGGTGGCGTGCTGTGTCACCGCGAGCGGCTGGTGGTGCGCCAGGCGCGCTTCCATCACGCAGCACTTGTCGCCGCCGCCGGCCTTGTCGTGGTTCTCGTCGCTCAGGTGCACCTCGACGCGCGTCACGTCTTCGACGAAACGGCTCAGGTGCTGCTTGATCTCGGTGTCTGCCCAGCGCTCCAGCGTGTCCTTGTTGGTGATGCCATTGCTCGTGTTGACCTGGATCTGCATTGCGTATGTCCCTGCTGGATGGTGAACGAGCCTTCACTGTGCACCCGAAAGAGTGCCCCTGTGCGTAGGTGTGTTGCCCCTCTTTTCCGGGGGCATCGCAGCGCGCTCAGCTCTGGATGTAACTGGTCAGCTGCGTGATGGTCTGCTCGTGCTCGGAAATGATGTCGTCCATCAGGTCTTGAATCGAGATCATGCCGACCACCTTGTCGCCGTCGACCACGGGCAGGTGGCGGAACTTGCGCTGGCTCATGAGCGCCATGCAGGCGTGGGTCTGGGTCTGCGGGGTGACGGTCATCACGTCGGGCGTCATGATCTCGGAGACTTTCATCTCTTTCGAATTCTTGCCCTGCAGCGCCACCTTGCGGGTGTAGTCGCGCTCGGACAAAAAGCCCACGAGCTTCTCGCCGTCCATCACCATGAGCGCGCCCACTTCGAAATGCGCCAGCGTGGCCAGCGCGTCGAACACGCTGGTGTCGGGCGAGGTGCGCCAGGCGGCGGAATCGTGGCGCTTGAGCAGTTCGGAGACGGGTTTCATCGCAGGCACTCCATTCAGGGGTTTCGATCCGGCCGACGCACGTGGCGGCGCCGTGCTTCGGACAAATCATAGGGGCGGAATCGCCCTTCGCGATGCAAAACCCTCCCGGGTGTTGCGCGTGTCATGCCGCGCACACGAACCCGGGGATGATCAAGGGTGCTCAGGGCGTGGCGGCGAGCACGCGGCTCAGCGCCACGGCATTGCCCGCGACGTCCTTCACGAGGCCCTGCGCGTCGAAGTTCACCTGGAACTCCGACCAGCTGTCGCGCCAGTAGCGCCACACCGGCGCGTCCAGGCTCGGGTTCTCGCTGGCCACCGGGTAGCCCAGCGCCATCAGCACCTGTTCGCGCGTCATGCCCGGCATCACCTTGCCCGCGAGGATGGCGGCGCCCACCGCGGGCGGAAAGCTGGCGATCTTGCGCTTGGGGTCTTCGGTGACCACGTAGCGCTTGGCGAAGTCGATCAGCGTGATGTTGCGGCTGTAGTCGTTCTTGATGCGCTGGGGCTTGCCCGCGAGGTCGAGGTTGAAGAAGCGGAAGTCGTAGGCCGTGATGCGCGCCGGCGTGCCCACGGGGACGATGCTCGTGCCCTGTTCGTCGTAGTTGATGTCGCTGATCGAGTCGCCGTAGGTGCGCATGTTGCAGCACAGGAAACCGTCGGTCAGCGGGCCGGGTGGCGGCGACGGGCGCTGGGCATGCGCCACGGTGGCGGACAGGATGGTGGTGGCCGCGAGCAGGGCGGCGGCGGCAAGGCGCTGGACCATGAAAAGGATCTCCCTCGGTGTGACTTTTTGAAACGGCTGCGGGCGCAGCGCGCGGATTCTAGGGGTGATCTGGCGGCCAACAAGCCAGTGAATACGCCAGTTGGTGCTATCAAAAGCGCAGCATCGAGGAATCGGTCCGTTTCCCGGTTCACAATGCGCACCCGGCCTGCGAGGCCGGTCCCCTTCCAGACAGCGCGAAAGAAAGAGCATCCATCGATGGCGATCCAGTGGTTCCCCGGTCACATGTATTCGACCCAGAAGGCCATCACCGAACGGGTGAAGGACATCGACGTGGTGATCGAACTGCTCGACGCGCGCCTGCCCGGCTCCAGCGCCAACCCGATGCTGGCCGAACTCACGGCCGGGCGGCCTACGCTGAAGGTGCTCAACAAGCAGGACCTGGCCGACCCCGTGCGCACCGAGGCCTGGCTGGCGCACTACAACGCGCTGCCCGACACCCGCGCCATTGCGCTCGACGCCAGCCTGACCATGCCCGCGCAGCGCATCGTGCGCGCCTGCCACGAGCTGTCGCCCAACCGCGGCGGCATGGCCAAGCCGATGCGCGTGCTGATCTGCGGCATTCCCAACGTGGGCAAGTCGACCCTCATCAACACGCTCACCGGCGGGCGCAAGGCCAAGACCGGCGACGAGGCCGGCATCACCAAGCTGGAGCAGCGCATCACGCTGGCCGACGACTTCTACCTGTGGGACACGCCCGGCATGCTGTGGCCGCGCATCATCGTGCCCAAGAGCGGCTACAACCTCGCGGCCAGCGGCGCGGTCGGGCGCAACGCTTTCGATGAAGAAGAAGTGGCGCTGGAGCTGCTGGACTACCTCAAGGCGAACTACGCCGAGGGCATCGTCGCGCGCTTCAAGCTCGTCGAGCTCGACCCCGCCACTCTGGGCGGCATGAAGGACGAAGACGTCCTCGACACCATCGGTCGCAAGCGCGGCGCGCTGCTGGGCAAGGGCAAGGTCAACCTGCAGAAGGCCGCCGAGATCGTGATGCACGAGTTCCGCGCCGGCAACCTGGGGCGCATCACGCTCGAGACGCCCGAGGAGTTCGCGCAGTGGCTGGCCGCCGGCCAGCGCGCCGACGCCGAGCGCGCCGCGAAGAAGGCGGCGCGCGGCAAGAAGGGCAAGCAAAAGCCCGAAGCGCCCGAGACAGACGGCGGCTCAGCGGCCGACGCGTGAAGGTCTTGCGCGCGGCTCGCTGAAGGCCGCGCGGGCCGCCCCTATCATCGAGACATGCAACGTCTCACGCGCCAGCGCAACGCCGTTTTCTCCGCCTTCAGCGACGCCGGCCGCGTTCTGACCGCCCCCGAAATCCTCGAACACGCACGGGCCATCGTGCCCGAGATCAGCCTGTCGACGGTGTACCGCCAGGTCTCTCTGCTGCTGGCCGACGGCGAGATCGCCAAGGTCGAGCTGCCGGGCGAGCCGGCGCGCTACGAAGTGGCCTGCAAGGCTGATCCGCACGACCACGCTTCGCACGCCGCCGGTGGCGATGCAGGGCACCACCACCATCACTACTTCCATTGCTCGCACTGTGGCCAGGTGTTCCTGCTGCACGCGTGCCCGGGGCCGATGCACGACCTCGCACCCAAGGGCTTCCAGGTGACGCACCACGAGGTCACGCTGCATGGCCTGTGCGCGGCCTGCGTCGACGCCGGCGCGAAAGCGCCGAAGGCGCACCCGCCGCACTGACGACGGCGGGGCCCCGTATGCTGGGGAAGGGTTAATAAAGTTATTGAGAATGAATTCGCAATAACGTATATTCGCGTGTCCGAACGAACTCCCCGGCCACGTCCATGCAAGTCCTGTCCTCGCTCAAGGAAGCCAAGAAGCGTCACCGCGATTGCCAGGTGGTGACGCGGCGCGGCCGTACCTACGTCATCTGCAAGTCCAACCCGCGCTTCAAGGCGCGGCAGGGCGGCGCGAAAAACAAGAACAAGCGCTGACGCGCGGCGGCACCGCTGCCGCCTTCATTCCCCCTCGATGACCGCATCGGCGTGCCCACGCCGGGGCGTGCCTGCGCGCGTCTTTCCTTTCCTTCTTCCTTCCATCGGAATCCCTCCGCCATGCTCCGAGCCTCCGGCCTCACCAAACGCTACGGCGCGCACACCGCGCTCGACCGCCTCGACCTCGACATCCGCGGCGGCGACATCTACTGCCTGCTGGGTGCCAACGGCGCGGGCAAGACGACGACCATCAACCTGTTCCTGAACTTCATCGCGCCGACCGACGGCACGGTGCAGATCAACGGCACTGACGTCACGCGCCACCCGGTCGCGACCAAGCAGGACGTGGCGTACATCCCCGAGCAGGTCACGCTGTACGGCACGCTCTCGGGCCTGGAAAACCTGCGCTTCTTCGCCGGCCTGGCGCTGGGCCACGAGCTGCCGCGCGAACGCCTGCTCGCGCTGATGACCGAAGTGGGGCTCGACCACGCGGCCGCCGACAAGCGCGTCAGCATGTATTCGAAGGGCATGCGCCAGAAGGTGTGGATCGCGGTGGCGCTGGCCAAAGAGGCCAAGGCGCTGCTGCTCGACGAGCCCACCTCGGGGCTCGACCCGCATGCCGCGGCCGAGTTCTCCGACCTGCTGCGCCGCGCGGCCGACCGCGGCGTGGCCGTGCTCACCACCACGCACGACCTGTTCCATGCGCAGCAGACCGCCACGCGCGTCGGGATCATGAAGCGCGGCCGGCTGGTCGAAAGCCTCGACGGCGCGCAGATCGGCCAGACCGACCTGCAGTCCCTCTACCTGCAACACATGAGGGCCTGACCCGATGACGATGCGCTGGATCGCCCGACGCGAATTCACCGAACGCCTGCGCGACGGCCGCCTGTACTGGGCCGGCGGACTCGTGGCCGTGCTGCTCTTCACCGCGCTGGCCGTCGGCTGGGCGCACCAGCGCGGCGCGCATGCCGAGCAGGTGGCCGCGCAGGCCATGGACTACCGCGACTGGCTGCACCAGGACAAGCGCCATCCGCACGACGCCGCGCACCAGGGCATGCACGCCTTCAAGCCCGAGCCGCCGCTGTCGATGGTCGATGCGGGCATCAACCCCTACATCGGCAGCACCGTGTGGCTGCAGGCGCACCGCCAGAGCGAAGTCAAGTTCAATGCCGCGCAGGACGCGACCGGCCTGCAGCGCTTCGGCAACCTGTCGGTGGGCTGGATCCTGCAGGTGCTCGGCCCGCTGCTGGTGATCGTGCTGGGCTTCAACGCCTTCGCGGGCGAGCGCGAGCAGGGCATCCTGCGCCAGACGCTGAGCCTGGGCGTGGCGCCGCTGCGGCTGCTGGCCGGCAAGGCGCTCGCGCTGTCGGCGCTGCTCGCGGTGCTGCTGGTGCCGGCGGCGCTCGTGGCGGCCGTGGCCGTGGCGGTGGGCGCGGAGCCGGGCGGGCGCGTCGATGCGCTGCTGCGGCTGGGCGCGTGGTCGCTGGGCTACGCGGTCTACCTCGGCATCTTCGTGTGCCTGGTGCTGGGCGTGTCGGCGCTGTCGTCCACCTCGCGCATGGCGATCACCGTGCTGCTCGCGCTGTGGATCGGGCAGGCCGTGATGGCGCCGCGCGTGCTCTCCGAACTCTCGCGCACCTGGTATCCGAGCCCGACGCGGCTCGAGTTCAACCAGGCGCTGGGCGCGGAACTCAAGGCCGTGTCGAACCAGGTCTGGCAGCAGAACTTCGGCACCACCGAGCGCTGGGGGCGCGACGTGCCGCTGAGCAAGTGGGGCATTGCGCTGCGCCTGGACGACCAGGCCTCGTACCCCGTGTACGACCGCCACTACGGCCGCCTGTGGGACACCTGGGAACAGCAGCAGAAAGTGCAGGAGTGGAGCGGCCTGCTGCTGCCGCTGCTCGCGGTGCGCAGCTTCTCGATGGGCATGGCGGGCACCGACTTCTCGCACCACCGGCGCTTCACCACGGCCGCCGAACTGCACCGCCGCAACATCCAGGACCTGATGAGCAAGGACCTCGTGGCGCATGCCGATCCGCTCGGCGACCGCCACTTCTCCTACCAGGCCACGCCCGAGCTCTGGGCCACCGTGCCGCCCTTCGACTACCACCCGCCGGGGGCCGGGTGGGCGCTGCGGCACCAGGCGCGCAGCTTCCTCGTGCTGTGCGCCGGCCTGCTGCTCGCGGCGGCGTTCGCGGCCTTCGCCACCTTGCGCCAGCGCGCGCTCTGAGAGGGGATGCCAACCATGTCCATCCATCCTCCCCAAGGCCGCCGCCTGCTGGCCGTGATGCGCCAGGAAGTCCGTTTGATGCTTGCCGAGCGCGGCCTCTGGGTCGTCGGCGCGTTGTTCCTGCTGCTCGTGGCCTATGCACTGGGCAACGGCCTGCTGCAGACCGCCCAGCGCGACCGTGCGCAGGCGGCCGTGGCGCAGGCCGACCGCGACACCCGCACCGCGCAACGCACGCTGCTCGAAGCCATCCTGGCCGGCACCGCGCAGCCCACGCCCTTCGAGAACCCGGCCGACCCCTCGCGCATGGCCAGCGGCTACGGCGGCCAGCACGTGCTGCTGCCGACCGCGCCGCTGGGCCCGGTCGCGCTGGGGCAGAGCGACCTGTTCCCGAGCCAGTACCAGGTCACGAACCAGAGCCGCGTCGTGTTCATGAACCCGAGCGACATCGAAAACCCGTGGCACTTGCTGAGCGGGCATTTCGACCTGGCCTTCGTCATCGTCTACCTGCTGCCGCTGCTCATCTTCGCGCTCAGCTACAACCTGTTGTCGGCCGAGCGCGAGAACGGCACCCTGCGCCTGCTGCTGTCGCAACCGCTGCGGCTGCGCACGCTGCTCGCGGGCAAGCTCACCGTGCGCGCTGCGGTGCTGCTGGGGCCCGCTGTGCTGCTGCCGGTGGCGGTGCTGTGGATCGCGCGCCATGCGGGGCTCACGGCGGGCGGCGCGGGCAGCGCCACGCTGTGGTGGGCGCTGCTGGTGGGCGCCTACGCGCTGTTCTGGTTCGCGCTGGTGGTGGCGGTCAATGCCTTCGGCGCTTCGTCGGCGACGAATGCGATGGTGCTCGTCATCGCCTGGGTGCTGCTGGTGCTCGTGGCGCCGGTGCTGCTGAACCTGGCCGTTACGCAGGCCGCGCCCGCGCCGTCGCGCACCGAGCTGGCCACGCGCCAGCGCGTGGTCACGGCCGAGGCGATGAAGCGCTACCAGGACCTGCTGGGCACCGAGTACCAGCACGTGGGGCAGGGCGCCATCCTCGTGCCGCGCGACGGCAAGATCGAGATCGCCGGCCGCTCGCTGGCCAACTACCGCATCCAGCGCGAGGTCGATGAAGCGATCCGCCCCGCGCTCGCGCGCTTCGACGCGCAGCAGGCGGCACAGCAGGCGCTGGTGGGCCGCTTCGGCGCCGTGTCGCCGGCGGCCGTGGCCTACGAAGGCATGACCGCGCTGGCCGGCAACGGCGCGCGCCGCCATGCGCGCTTCGACGCCCAGACCGTGGCGCACCACGAAGCCTGGAAGGCCTTCTTCTTCCCGCGCATCGATGCACGCGATGCCCTCGTGCCGGCCGAATTCGACCGCATGCCCACCTTCGCCTGGCACGAGGAGCCCGCCGAGCTCGTGCGCGGGCAGGCCGCGCTCGCCGTTCTGCAACTGCTGGTGCCGAGCCTGCTGCTGTTCGGCCTCGCGGCCTGGCGGCTGCGGCGCTTCTCGGTGGCCTGACACCTTCTTACTTTCTTCATCGCACCGTTCCATGACCCCGTTCACCCGCACCACCGTCGCGCTGGCCGCGTTCACCGCCTTGCAAGTCGCCTCTGCACAAGACAGCAGCAACAACGCCGAACTCGGCACCGTCACCATCGAAGGCAGCCGCGACGCGAACAGCTTGCACCTCAATGATTCGAGCGGCACGGCTTCGCGCCTGGGTCTGTCGGTGCGCGAGACGCCGGCCTCGGTCGAGATCCTGTCGCAGGACGCGATCCAGCAGCGCGGCGCGCGCACTTTCAGCGAGGCGCTGCGCGGCATGGCGGGGCTCTCGGGCGGCGGCCCGCCGTCGTCGCCGACCACGCTGTCGCTGCGCGGCTTCACCAGCCTCATGTACCTGTACGACGGCGTGCGCAGCTCGGGCGCGGGCGTCACCAACCGCGTGCAGGACACCTGGAACTACGAGCGCATCGAAGTGCTCAAGGGCCCGGCCTCGGTGCTCGACGGCGAGGGCGCCATCGGCGGCATCGTCAACTTCGTGACCAAGCGGCCCGACCGCAGCAACCCGCACAAGGAAGCGCTGCTGTCGTACGGCAGCTACGGCTCCACGCGCGCGGCCTTCGGCTTCGGCGGTGCGCTGGGCGAGGCCAGCGCCTACCGGCTCGACTACAGCCGCAACGACACCAAGGTGGGCACCATCGACCGCAACGGCGAGCGCATCGACCACTTCACGAGCGGCCTCTTGGTGGACCTGGGCGGCTCGGTCAAGCTCGACCTGTCGTTCGACTACCTGCGCGACGACAACGACGCCTACTGGGGCACGCCGCTCGTGCCGCGCAGCTTCGCCACGCAGCCGACCAACGTGGTCAGCACGCCCGACGGCCGCGTGGTCGACCGGCGCATGGCGCGCACCAACTACAACGTGCGCGACGACGAGAACTCTTCAGAAACCTACTGGCTGCGCGCGCGCCTCACGGGGCAACTGGACGGCGGCTGGTCGTGGCGCAACGAGTTCTCGGCCAACCAGTCGAAGCGCATGTTCCGCAACTCCGAAAGCGCCACCTTCGTGCCGCCCGCCAGCATCGCGCGCGACCAGACGCTCATCACGCACGACCAGGATTTCTGGCTCGACCGCTTCGACGCCACGCACAAGGGAAAGATCGCCGGCCTGGACAACCGCTTCGTCGTCGGCGGCGAATACAGCGAGACGCGCTTCGGCAGCCAACGCCGTTTCTCGAACAGCAGCCCCGCCACCGCCGCGCAACTGCGCGTGCCGGTGTTCGACCCGTACACCGGCTACTTCGACGACAACCCCGCGCTGACCACTGGCGCGGGCAATCGGGCCGACACCTTCTCGCGCGTGAAGGTCGCCTCGGTCTTCGTGGAAGACGCGCTCAAGCCGATGCGCGACCTCACGCTCGTCGGTGGCCTGCGCCACGACCGCACCGAGGTCGACCGCCGCATCTGGGACCTGAACGCGGGCAGCGTCACACGCTTCGGCGCGAGCTACCGCGCCACCTCGGGGCGCCTCGGCGCGGTGTACGACCTGTCGCCGCAGTCGAGCCTGTACGCGCAATACACCAACGCCACGCTGCCGGTCGGGTCGCTCTTCTTGCTGTCGGCCTCGAATGCCGCATTCCCGATGTCGCGTGGCAAGCAGGCCGAGGTGGGCTTCAAGCAGAGCCTGCCTGCAGCCAACCTGGAGTGGACCGCGGCGCTGTACAAGATCGAACTCGACAACGTGCTCTCGCGCGACCCGAACAATGCGGCCACCACCGTGAACAACGGCCGGCAGTCGTCACGCGGCCTCGAGCTGTCGGCCGTGTGGAAGCCCACGCGCGAATGGACGCTGGCGGGCAACCTGGCGGCGCTCGATGCGCGCTTCGACACGCTGGTCGAAGCCGGCAACGTCTCGCGCGTGGGCAAGACCCCGCCGAACGTGCCCGAGCGCATGGCCAATGTCTTCGCCACCTACCGGCCCGACGGCTCGAAGTTCGAATACTTCGCGTCGCTGAACCACACGGGGCCGATGTACACCGACAACGCCAACCAGATCCGCATCAACGGCTTCACGACGGTCGATGCGGCCGTGAGCTACCGCCTGAAGAATGCGCTGCTGAGTTTTCGCGTGCGCAACCTGACGGACCGGCTCTACGCGACCTGGACCGGCCGCGCCGCGAGCCAGGTGCTGCTGGCGCCGCGGCGGACTTTCGAGGTGTCGGCGAAGTTTGACTTCTGAACCCCGTGTGCTGGGGAGATCCAGCAGCGTGCCCTGTGCACGCACCCCGAACACACACCCTCAGCGCATCTGCAACCGCGCATCCTTCGGATACCCGATCGTGTAGTCCGCCGACACGCGCGCCGTCTGCCCCGCGTCCAGGTCGAAGCGCCACATCGCCAACCCCGGCTGCTTGTTCCACGCCTGATCAGCGGGCTGCGGCGCAAAGCGCGTGGTCACGCGCACCTGCTCGTCGACCGACACCGGCGCGGCCTCCAGCACCTGCACCGCGATCGGCGTGCGGTGGCGGTTTTCGACCACGTAGGCGCGCTGTACCTGGCGCTCGGCGCGCGAGCCGACGAAGCCGCCCGAGCCCTGGTTGTCGCGCTCGGGCTCGACCTGCACGCGCACCAGCTCGTCGCGGCCGAACGAGAGCGTGAGCTTGGCGTCGCTCGGCGCGTTCCAGCGGCCCTGGCCGACGAAGTTGCCGTCGCGGTACAGCTGCATCGGGCCGGCCGGCCACACGCCCGAGGGCTGCGCCATCTCGGCGACCAGGAAGGCGCTCGGGTCCACGCGCGGGCTGGTGCGTGCGGCGAGCTGCGCCGTGTCCTCATGCTGGCCCAGCGCCAGGGTCACGCGCTGGCCGTTGGAAGGCACGTCGATGCTCTGCGGCACGGAGAATTCGGTGGCGAAGCTGTTGTCGAACACGCTCACGTCGAACAGCGGCTCGCGCACGCGCTCCATGGCCATCTTGCGGTCGGCGGCAATGGGCGAGGGGGCTGCGGCCATCGGCGCGGCCATGTACGCCGACTCGGCATTCGCGCGCGGCGGCGGCTCGATGCCGATGCGCCACGCGCTCGGCGTGCGCCCCGTGGTCTCGCGGCGCGGCTGGCCGGTGGACAGCACCAGCTTCACGCCGCGCCAATCCTCGCCCGTGGCCTGCGCCACCAGCGCCTGGCGCTCGATGCGCACCTTGCGCGTCGTGGTGTCGAGCAGCGCGCGGTAGCTGGGCGTCCAGCCGGGGCCGTTGACCTGGTAGCTGAGCTTCACGTCGGCATCGGCACTGGCGGCCAGCGTGACGGTGACGGCCGTCACCTGCGCGCCCTGGCCCTGCGTGCGGCCGCGCTCGGCCAGCAGCGGCTTGAGCTGGCGGTCGAGGTCGGTCTGCTGGCGCTGGATCTGGTGCTGCTTGAGCAGCGCGTCCTGGCCCGAGCGGCGCATCGCTTCGGTCATGGCCGCGAGGTTGCGCGCGTCCATCGGCGCACGCGCGCCAGGGCCCGACTCGCCGCCCGACAGCCCCTTGAGATAACCCGTGACCATGCCCAGCGCATCGGTCTCGGCCTGCAGCGCGGCCTTGCGGTCTTCGAGCTCGCGGATGCGGCCGTCGAGCGCGCTGGTGGCGCAGTTCGCCGAGAGCTCGCGCGCCTCGCTGAGCACCGAGGTCTCGCCCACGCGCACCGCCGCGCCGGCCGACACTTGCAGGCTCTGCACATCGAGCCCGGCCGGCAGGCAGGCGAAGGTGACCGAGCGGCTGCCCGCCGCGACGCGCGCCACGCGCTCCACCGTGGCGCTGCCGGGGTAGACCTTGACCTGGGTGATGCGCGAGGCATCGGCCTGCAGCTGCGCGTGGGCGCCGGCGCCCGCGGCCAGCCAGAGGGCAGCGACGGCGGTGGCGCGCAGGAGGGGACGGGCGGAGAACGGTGTGTGCATGGAAAGCCTTCCGGAAGAAAGTCGGTGACGAATCTCCGCTTCTACGGACGGGGCGGGCGAACGGGGTTAAGGCGTCGCGAAGTTTTTTTCATGACGCCGGTGTGACGCGGGCGCGTTGCTGTCGCGCAGGCATCTGCCGGCGGCGAACCGGTCACCCAAGAGACGGTGCGCGGCGGCTCCGCTTCCTAGAGTGGGTCTCGCCTTCCCTCCATTGATTCACCCTGAAAGGACACCCCCATGCTCGACACGATCCAGGCCATCAACCGGTCGGCCGCCTTCAACCGCTGGGCCGGCTTCGACGTCACCCAGGCCGCCGACGGGCAGGCCGAACTGCGCATGAAATGGCGCGAGGAAGACATGGGCCAGTACACCGGCTTCTTGCACGCGGGCATGATCGCCGCGCTGCTCGACACCGTGAGCGGCTTCGCGGCCGCCACCGTGGCGGGCCGCGTGCTGGCCTCGCACTTTTCCATCAACTGCATCTCGCCCGCCATCGGCGAGGCCTTCGTGGCGCGCGGTCGCGTGGTGAAGGCGGGGCGCAAGCAGGTCTTCGTCGGGGCCGAGCTGTTTGCGCAACCTGAAGGTCAAGGCGAAGACAAGCTCAAGCTCGTGGCGACGGCGAACGCCATCCTGGTGCCGGTGGACGAGGCATCGACGACGCCGAAGCCGAAGCAGGCGGCGTAAGCACCACGACAGGCTCGGCTTCGGGCTTGCGCTTCAGCCCGAACAGCGGGCGCAGCCAGCCGATGCGGCGGATCAGCCCGTCGGTCAGCAGCCAGCAGCCGGCAATGGTCACGGCGACCAGCGCCACGGGCTCCCACACCGGGCCCAGCGCCAGCGGCACCAGCAGCGCCACGCCCGCGACGATCAGCGTCTGGTGCAGCATGTACCAGGGGTAGACCGATTCGTTGGCCCAGCGCAGCCACGGCCAGGGGCGGTTCAGATGGCGGTGGCCGTGGCCCAGGATCGTGGCGACCGCGAGCCACAGGTAGGCCGTGCGCAGCACGTCCATCAACAGGCCCTTGGGCGCAACGACGGCCCCGACGCGCAGCGCGATGAACGCGCCGATCGTCGCAACCGCCAGCAGCAGCGACACGCGGCGCAGCCGTTCGAGTTCGCGCCAGATGCCCGTGTCCACGCCCATCCAGTAGCCGTAGAGGAAGACGGTGAAGTAGATGCTGTGCAGGTGGAAGTCCCACACCAGGTTGTGCGTGGCCGGAAAGTGCCGCGCCAGCAGCACCGTCCAGGCCAGCAGCGGCAGCGCCGGCAGCACCAGCAGCTGCCAGCCGCGCAGCCCGTTGAAGCGCCGCCGCACCCACTGGCCGGCCGCCGAGCGCCACAGCGGCAGCGTCAGCGCGACCAGCGCCGTGTAGAGGAACAGGTAGGGCAGGTACCAGAGGTGGTTCCAGGTGATACCGAACTCCGCCCCCGCGAACGCCCCCTTGGGCCAGGGCGCGCCCATCGACAGGTAGCGCAGCAGGAAGGTGCCGAAGCCCGGCGCCACCAGCCCGCGCGCCACGCCTTCGGCATAGGCCTGGTAGGGCACGACCACCGCCATGCCGAAGGCCAGCGGCAGCATCAGCCGCAGGCCCCGGCTGCGCAGCAGGCCCCAGGTGCCCTGGCCCCGGCTCAGGAAACCGAGCGACACGCCCGAGATCAGGAAGACCAGGTCCATGCGCCACAGGTTCAGCACCCGCATCGGCCACGGCAGCCACTCGGCCGCGTGCGGGCTCTTCAGGTGCCAGGGCCAGTCGGTCACGTAGTACATGCCCACGTGATAGAGGATGACGAGCAGGAAGGCGAGGGCGCGCAGGGCGTCGATGTCGTGGCGGCGCTGCGGCGCGAGGGCTGAAGCGGAATCGGAGGGCATGGCGGGCTCCTGGAACGAAGAAACGGCGGCCATCGTGGCCCCCGCGCCCGTCCCCGGGGCCATCGCCGGGACGGATCGGCCCGGATTTGTGACGAACGGTGGCCCTCAGGGACGAAATCCGGCCCCCGGTTCGCGAGAATCCCCGCATGAGCGAGCCGCACAAGAACCTGTACGAGCGCTATGAGCCGATCCGACGGTACGTCGAGGTCGGCTTCTGGATCGTGCTGATGACGGTGCATGCCGCGATCAGCACCGTGGTCGCGCTCATCGACGCCCGCAGCCGCGCCGTGCCGCGTGCGAGCTGGGAGGTCATTACCTGGGAGGTGTCGAGCCACATCGCGCTGCTGGCACTGGTGCCGGTGCTGGTGGCCGTGGAGCGTCGGCTGTCGCCGCTGGCGCGCGACCACTGGGTGCGCTTTCTTGCAGGGCACCTGGTGGCCAGCGTGCTCCTGAGCCTGGCGCACGTGGCGGCAATGTTCGGGCTGCGCGCCGCGGTGTACGCGGCCGCCGGCGAGCCCTACGACTTCGGCGGCGCCATGGGGCGATGGGGCTACGAGTACCTGAAGGACGTGCGCGTCTACGCCACGATGGTCTTCGGCGTGTGGGCCTACCGGCTCTTCATGCTGCGGCTGCAGGGCGAGGCGCGCGTGCTCGATCCGCCGGAAGAGGGCGTGGCGCCGGTGCCCGAGACTCCGGCGGAACCGGAGGGAGTCCAACCCTCGATGCAGGAGTTGCCCCCACCCGTTGCACCGCCGTCGGCCCGCCCCGAACGCTTCCTCGTGCGCAAGCTGCGCCGCGAATTCCTCATTGCCGCCACCGACATCGACTGGCTGCAGGCCGAGGGCAACTACGTCGGCCTGCACGTCAACGGCCACGACTACCTGCTGCGCGCCACGCTCACCGACTTCCTGACCCAGCTCGACCCCGCCACCTTCGTGCGCGTGCACCGCAGCCACGCCGTGAACCTGGGCCGCATCAAGGAGATCGAGCCGCTCGACGGCGGTGACGCCCGGCTGCACATGGACGACGGCACGACTGTGCCCTGCAGCCGGCGGTATCGCGACGCGCTGCGCGGCGGCGCCAGCTGAGCGTTTCGGCGCGTTCCGATCCGGTGCGCGCCCCGCGAAATCGGCCCACTCTTGGGTCGTTTCGCACCATCAAAGAGCTTTCAGGCACCATTTTTGCTTTCTTGCGCCGGCGCCCCGAGCCGTTCGGGTGCGACGCACCAAATCAAACCAAAAACCTGCAAGAAGCTCTCATGGACGCACTCAAACAGGGCGCAGATGCGCTGTTCATCCTTCTCGGCGCCATCATGGTCCTGGCCATGCATGCCGGCTTTGCCTTCCTGGAACTGGGCACCGTGCGCAAGAAGAACCAGGTCAATGCGCTGGTCAAGATCCTGGTCGACTTCTCGGTGTCGACCATCGTGTACTTCCTGGTGGGCTACGGCGTGGCCTACGGCACGCATTTCTTCGTCAGCGCCACCGAACTGTCGGCAAGAAGCGGCTACGAGCTGGTGAAGTTCTTCTTCCTGCTGACCTTCGCGGCGGCCATCCCGGCCATCATCTCGGGCGGCATCGCCGAGCGCGCCAAGTTCTGGCCGCAACTGATCGCCACCGCGGTGATCGTCGGTTTCGTCTACCCGCTGTACGAGGGCATCGCCTGGAACAAGGCCTTCGGCATCCAGGACTGGATCGCCTCGGTCACCGGCCACGAGTTCCATGACTTCGCCGGCTCGGTCGTCGTGCACGCCGTGGGCGGCTGGCTTGCGCTGCCGGCCGTGCTGCTGCTGGGCGCGCGCCGCAACCGCTACCGCGGCGACGGCTCGCTCAGCGCACACCCGCCGTCGAACATCCCCTTCCTGGCGCTCGGCGCGTGGGTGCTGTGCGTGGGCTGGTTCGGCTTCAACGTGATGAGCGCGCAGAGCATCGACAAGATTTCGGGCCTCGTCGCCGTCAACTCGCTGATGGCCATGGTCGGCGGCACGCTGGTGGCGCTGGCCATGGGCAAGAACGACCCCGGCTTTGTCTACAACGGCCCGCTCGCCGGCCTCGTGGCCGTGTGCGCCGGCTCCGACCTCATGCACCCGCTGGGCGCGCTCGTGGCGGGCGGCGTGGCCGGCGCCATCTTCGTCTTCATGTTCACCCGCACCCAGAACAAATGGAAGATCGACGACGTGCTCGGCGTGTGGCCGCTGCACGGCCTGTGCGGCACCTGGGGCGGCATCGCGGCCGGCATCTTCGGCACCCAGGCGCTGGGCGGCATCGGCGGCGTGAACCTGTGGGCGCAGCTGATCGGCACCTTGCTCGGCGTGGTCTGGGCGCTGATCGGCGGCGCCGTGGTGTACGGCGTGCTCAAGGCGACCATGGGGCTGCGGCTGTCACAGGAGGAGGAGTACGACGGGGCGGACCTGTCGATCCACCACATTTCGGCGACGCCGGAGCGGGAAGTGAATTGGTGAGGGCGATGCGGCTCAGGACATGAGCCGCAACGGGGGATTTGCGGCGCACGGCACGAATTTGCCAGCTGTAGCAAACTTGCCGGCGGCCTCCGATCCCACCTGTTCACCACCCCATGACCCAATCTCCCCCCGCCCTCGAAGTCCTCCCCCGCGACCTGTCCGCCTACCGCGAGGGCAACGTCGGCATCGACTACGTGCACCGTTTCGAATCCGGCAAGCCCGGCCCGCACGTGCTGATCAATGCCCTGACGCACGGCAACGAGATCTGCGGCATGACCGCCGCCACGCACCTGCTCGACACCGGCGTGCGCCCGAAGATCGGCACGCTCACCGTCAGCTTCGCCAACGTGGCGGCCTACGAGTCCTTCAACGAGGCGCTGCCCTTCGACAGCCGCCAGCTGGTGCACAACCTCAACCGCGTGTGGTCGCCCGAATGGCTCGACGGCGGCGAGGACAGCCCCGAGCTGCGCCGCGCCCGCGAACTGCGCCCGGTGGTGAGCGCGGCCGACCACATCCTCGACATCCATTCCACGAGCCAGCCCGTGATTCCGTTCTGGGTGTACCCGGCCTTCGACCGCAACGCCGAGGCCGCCATGGCCATCGGCCGCCCGTCGGTGCACCTGGTGATGCCCGACGGCCTGGGCTCGGGCACGCCGCTGATCCAGCACGGCCAGCATGGCCGGGCCGACGGCAAGGGCGTGGCGCTGGTGGCCGAGTGCGGCCAGCATTTCCTGCGCTCGGCTTCCGAACTGGCCACCGCCATCTCGCTCGACTTCCTGGCGCACTTCGGCCTCATCGACAAGGACCCGGCCGTGCCCGCGCCCGGCGAGCAGCGTCGTTTCGAGCTGCTGCAGACGCACGTCATCAAGTCGGAAGACTTCGCCTTCGTGCGCCCGCTGATCGGCTTCGAGACCTTCGCCAAGGGCGAGCTGATCGCCACCAACGGCCCGGACGAAATCCGCGCGCCGTGCGACGACTGCACGATCTTCATGCCCGCGCAGCGCACGATCGTCGGGCGCGAGGCGGTGTACCTGACCAGGCCGCTCTGAGGCCGGCGTTCTTCTCTTCAGCAGATCAGCAGGTGCCGCGGTTTGTCCGCGGTGCTGTAGTCGGCATGCCAGTAGTGCGGGTCGTCGCAGAGGCTGAAAGCGGCTTCCTTGCCGGCGTGCCGGGCCGTGAAGTGCCGTTGCAGCGTGACGTGCACCGAACCCTCGTCGGGCCAGTCGATGCCGACATCGACGACGCGGTTGCCCGCGGTAACCTCGGCCGCGACGATCCGCTGCAGGGCGGGGTGCAAGAGGGTGTTGAGGCGGGCGAGGGCTTCGCGGCGTTCGGTGGGGGCGAACGAGGAGGCGAGGCAGGCTTCGGTGAAGAAGGTCGGCGCTTTGTCACGCATGACGGCGTTCCGGCTGGGTGCCTCAACCCGCAACGAACAACGCCGGGTCCACCATCGTCCGGTTCAGCATCACCCCCCAATGCAGGTGCGGCCCGGTCACCCGTCCCGTCGCGCCTACCGCGGCCAACGGGTCACCGGCCTTGACCACGTCGCCCACCTTCACGTCCCAGCGGCTCAGGTGGCAGTACATCGTCAGCAGGCCGCCGCCGTGGTCGACCCAGACGGTGCCACCGTTGAAGAAGTAGTCGCCGGTGTCGATCACCTTGCCGGCCAGCGGCGCGCGCACGGGCGTGCCGGTGCCGGCTGCGATGTCCATGCCGCTGTGCGGATTGCGCGATTGGCCGTTGAACACGCGACGCAGGCCGAACGAGCTGGAGCGGCGGCCCGGCACGGGCACGCGCATCTGCAGCGCGGCATCGGGGCGCAGGTCGGTGAGCGTGGCCATCACGCCGGCCAGGTGATCGCGCTCCTTGGTGTAGCGAGCCTCGTCCTCGGGCGACAGGTCGACCGTGCGCGGCGCCACCGTCAGGCGTTGTTCGCGGTACTGCTTCGGGGCGATGGTGTAGGCGATCTGGCGCTCGGGCTTGTTGCCCTCGGCGCGCACGCTGATGCTGGCTTCGCCGGGTGGGGTGGCGAGCGGAATGCCGACCAGCGCGGTCCATTCGATCGGATCGCCCAGCACCAGCAGCGGCACATCGCCGGCGAAGGCCTTGGGGCGCGTGGCCGCGGGGCCGAGCGACAGGCGGGCAACGCCGCCCGGCACCAGCAAGGCGCGCGGCCAGACATCAGGCGCCTGCGGCTTGTTGTTTTTCTTGGCTGGGGCCGCGGCACTGGCAGGCAGCGCCAGCAAGCCGAGGGCGCCGAGCACGGCGCTGCGGCGGTTCAACGCAGCGGAAGGGAGATCGGAGAGAGGAAGGGTCATGTGCATGGACAGGATTCGAATGAGGAGTTGAGGGTGCGGCGGTTCAGTCGCCGCTCTGTTCCCGCCAGGTTCCGGGCGCGAGCCCGTCGAGTGTGTAGGGCCCGATGGCGGCGCGGATGAGGCGCAGCGTCGGCAGCCCCACGGCCGCCGTCATGCGCCGCACCTGGCGGTTGCGGCCTTCGCTGATCGCCAGCTCCAGCCACGCGGTGGGAATGAGCTTGCGCTCGCGGATCGGGGGCTCGCGGTGCCACACCTCGGGCGGCGGATCGAGCCGGCGCGCCCGTGCGGGGCGCGTGGGGCCGTCGTTGAGCTGCACGCCGTTGCGCAGCGCCGCCAGCGCTTCATCGGTCGGCACGCCCTCGACCTGCACCCAGTAGGTCTTCTCCATCTTGAAGCGCGGATCGGCGATGCGCGCCTGGAGCTTGCCGTCGTCGGTGAGCAGCAACAGGCCCTCGCTGTCGGCATCGAGCCGTCCGGCGACGTAGACACCGGGCAGGTCGATGAAGTCCTTCAGCCCGCGCCAGCGGCCCTCGGGCGTGAACTGGCTGAGGACGCCGTAGGGTTTGTTGAAGCGGATCAGGCGAGAAGAAGGGCTCGTAGCGTTCATGAACCGACAGGATAGCCGGGGTCTGTCGACGCTCGGCGCAAGAAAAAAGCCGGAGCCCTGACGGCCCCGGCTTTGCGGGAGAGAGATAGACCGGGCTTACTTGGCCCAGCTGTCCCGCATCCCCGCCGCGCGGTTGAACACCACCTGTCCGCCGGCGGCGGCGCCCTTCGTGTCGCGCACGAAGTAGCCATGCCGTTCGAACTGGATGCCCACGCCGGGTTCGGCCTTCGCCAGCGACGGCTCGACGAAGGCCGTGCACACCTCCAGGCTGTGCTTGTTCAGTTCGTCCAGCAGCTCGCCGCTGCCCGGGTTGGCTTCGGCGAACAGACGCTCGTACAGCCGCACCTCGGCCTGCACGGCATCGGCTGCGGCCACCCAGGTGATGTTGCCCTTGACCTTGATCGCGTCCGCGCCGGGCGTGCCGCTCTTGGTGTCGGGCACCAGCGTGGCCTGAACTTCGAGGAGCTTGCCGTCGGCGTCGCGCGTGGCGCCGGTGCATTCGATGACGTGGCCGTACTTCAGGCGCACCTTGTTGCCGGGGAACAGGCGGAAGAAGCCCTTGGGCTGCACGTCTTCGTAGTCGGTGCGCTCGATCCAGACCTCGCGGCCGAGCTTGAATTCGCGCTTGCCCATCTCGGGGTGGTGCGGGTGCACGGGGGCGGAGCAGTCGTCGAGCGTGTCGTCGCTGCCCATCAGCTCACCCCAGTTGGTGATGACGAGCTTCACCGGGTCGAGCACGGCCATGGCGCGCGGCGCGATGGGGTCGAGGGTGTCGCGCAGCGCGGCTTCGAGGCTGGCGTACTCGATCCAGCCGCCCGACTTGGTGGTGCCGCTGCGTTCGCAGAACAGCTGCAGCGCGGCGGGCGTGTAGCCGCGGCGGCGCAGGCCGGCGATGGTGGGCATGCGGGGGTCGTCCCAGCCGTCGACGTGCTTTTCCTCGACCAGCTGGCGCAGCTTGCGCTTGCTGGTCATCACGTGGGTCACGTTCAGGCGGGCGAACTCGTACTGGCGCGGATGCGGGCTGGCGACGAGGCCGCCTTCGGCGAGGCGGTCGAGCAGCCAGTCGTAGAAGGGGCGCTGGTCTTCGAATTCGAGCGTGCAGATGGAGTGGGTGATCTGCTCCAGCGCGTCTTCGATCGGGTGCGCGTAGGTGTACATCGGGTAGATGCACCACTTGTCGCCCGTGTTGTGGTGGGTGGCCCGGCGGATGCGGTACAGCGCGGGGTCGCGCATGTTGATGTTGGGGCTCGCCATGTCGATCTTGGCGCGCAGGATGGCGGCGCCGTCGGCGAGCTTGCCGTCGCGCATCTCGCGAAAGCGCGCCAGGTTTTCGTCGGGCGTGCGGCTGCGAAAGCGGCTGTCGGTGCCGGGCGTGTTGAAGTCGCCGCGGTTGGCGCGCATCTCGTCGGGCGTCTGCTCGTCGACATAGGCCAGGCCGGCGCCGATCAGGTACTCGGCGGCTTCGTACATGAAGTCGAAGTAGTTGCTGGCGAAGTACTCGTGCTCCTGAATCGTGCCGGGCGTGCTGGGGCGGTCGGCCAGGTAGGTTTCGTAGCCGAGCCACTTCACGGCGTCGCGGATGGAATCGACGTACTCCTGCTCTTCCTTCTCGGGGTTGGTGTCGTCGAAGCGCAGGTGGCACACGCCGCCGTATTCCTTGGCCAGCTCGAAATTCAGCCAGATGCTCTTGGCGTGGCCGATGTGCAGGTAGCCGTTGGGCTCGGGCGGAAAGCGCATGCGCACCTTGGCGGGGTCGGGCATGCCCTGGGCGTGGTGGGCGGCGTCGCCCGGGGAACCGCCCCAGGTGCGGCCTGCGTAGGCACCCTGTGCGAGGTCGTTCTCGATCACATGGCGCAGGAAATTGCTCGGTGCAGCGGTCGTTTTGGTGCCGCTTTTGTCGGTCGGGGAGGTCATCGCGTCATTCTAGAGGGGGGCCTGTCGGGGTTACTTTTGGCAACGCTCTTCACAATGCAGCGTCCACCCGCTTTGCAATTGCAGCGTTCAATACGGACATGGGGCGCACAACGCCCCCCAACAAGGAGTCCCACATCATGAGCGTCACACGTTCTACCCTCTTCAAATGGGCCGCCGCCGGTGCGGTGGCCTTCGGTGCGCTGTTTGCCGCCACCTCGGCCAGCGCCCGCGGCGACGTGAGCTGGTCGATCGGCGTCGGCGTGCCCGGCGTGGCGGTCGGCGTGGGCGGTCCCGCCTACTACCCGGCCCCGGTCTATGCGCCGCCGGCCCCGGTGTATTACGCACCGCCGCCCCCGGTCTACTACCGCCCGCCGCCGCCGGTGTACTACCGCCCGGCACCGGTGTACTACGCACCGCCGCCGGCCTATTACGGCCCGCGCTACTACGGTCGTGGTTATCACCGCGGTCATGGCCACGGACACGGCCACTGGCGCTGATTTACAACGCCATTCGTGACTGAATGAAAAAAGCCGGCCCCGAAAAGGCCGGCTTTTTGCTGCGCGCCCGCAGCGTAGATTTCACATGGCGCGAAATAGATGGGCGTAGAGCCGACTGACCGGGATCTTCTCGGCCCGCCCGCGCAGCGCGAGGTGCAGCTTGCCGGCCTCGTCGCGGTGCACCGCCTCGATGGCGGCGCTGCGCACCACCACTGCCCGGTGCACCTGCCAGAAGGTGTCGGGGTCCAGCTGGGGCAGCAGTTGCTTGAGGGGCGTGCGGATCAGGTATTCCTGCGTGGCGGTGAGCACGCGCAGGTACTTGTCGGCGGCCTCGAAATACAGCACCTCGTCGATCGGCACCATGCGCACGGTGGCGCCGCCCGCATCGCTGGCGGCGATCATGCGCAGCGGCGCTGCTGACGTCGACGAAGCCGACGGCGCACCGCCGGCGGCGCCCAGCACCTGGCGCCACTGGGCGAGGGTGCGCTCCAGCGCCTCGTCAGGCGGGACGGGCGGCGTCATCGACGGCGCGGTCGCCGCCAGCGCCTGCCGCAGCCGCGCCACGGTCTTGCGCAGGCGCTCGGGCTGCACGGGCTTGAGCACGTAGTCGATGGCCTCGGCCTCGAAGGCGCGCGCGGCGTACTCGTCGTAGGCGGTCACGAACACCAGCTGCGGCATCGGCGCCTCGTCGGTGGGCCAGCTGTCGGCCAGTTCGGCGGCGGCGCCCAGGCCGTCCAGGCCGGGCATGCGGATGTCGAAGAACAGCACCTGCGGCAGCAGCCTTAACGCCTCGCGCACGGCGCTGCGGCCGTCGCGGGCGGTGGCGACCACGCGCAGCTCGGGCCAGGCGGCGGCCAGTTCGGCCTGCAGGGCCTGGGCCAGCAGGGGTTCGTCTTCGGCGATGAGGGCGGTGAGGGCGGTGAGGGGCATCGTCTTCTTGTCGTCGTGGGGCCTGTTCAGGCGGGCAGGGGAAGGTTCAGGGTGACGCACGTGCCGCCGCCCGCGGGCGCGGGGCGCAGGCTCAGCCGGCCTTGCTCGCCGTACACGGTGGCCAGCCGCTCGCGCACCTGTTCGAGCCCGAAGCCGCTGCCTTCCGAGGTCTGCGGCCGGGTCGCATCGAGCCCGACGCCGGTGTCGCTCACTTCGATCACCAGTTCGCCCGCCTCGCGGCGTGCGCGCACGGCGATCTCGCCGCCTTCGACCTGGGGCTCGAGGCCGTGGCGGATGCTGTTCTCGACCAGCGGCTGCAGCAGCAGCGGCGGCACCGGCGTGTCGCGCAACTCGTCGGGCAGGTCGAGCGTGTAGCGCAGGCGCTCGCCCATGCGCACCGACATCAGTTCGAGGTAGTCGCCCAGCCGGTCGAACTCGGCCGACAGCGGATGCGACAGCGCGCGCGAGCCGCTGAGCGTCATGCGCAGGTAACTGTTGAGCCGGTCGAGCATGGCCACGGCGCGCGGCGGGTCGACGGTGATCAGCACGCGCAGGTTGGCCAGCGTGTTGAAGAGCATGTGCGGCTCGAGCTGGGTTTCGAGCAGCTTGAGGCGCGCGTCGGTGGCGTCTCGCTGTGCCAGGTCTAGCTGGCGCTGCATGTGCTTGCTGCGCCCGAGGCTGTAGAAGAAGTAGCACATGCCGATGGTGGCCGCCAGCGTGATGACGATGGTGGAGACCATCCGGTGCCGGGCGAAGCCGGTGAAGTCGAACAGCGGCCGGCCGACCCAGGCGTCTCCGATGGCGCCGCCGCCGAGGAAGCCCAGCGTGACGCCGAAGGCCACCAGCACGAAGCCCCAGGGGCCGTGCGGCCAGAGCACGTTCTGGTGGCCGCTGATGAACAGGCGCCCGGTGTCGATGACCAGCCAGCTGATCGTTCCGATCGACAGCGAATACACCATCTGCGAACTCCAGCTGCCCATGCCCGAGACGGTCAGCGCCGCGGCGATGACGCAGCAGAAGGCGGCCGTGATCAGGCCGTGCCGCAGGATGTCTCGCAGGTTCTCGGCGCGAAAGCGCGACGGGCGTGGCGTGTCGTCCGCCGCGGCCGTCACCGGCGGTCCCCGCCACCTAGCGCGCGGCGCTCACGTTCCAGCAGCTGGTCGTACAGGCCGCCGCCGGGCGCGATGAGCCAGACCACGGCGCCGTGGATCAGCAAGCCCAGGCCCCAGCCCATGAGCGGGTACACGGCCCAGTTGTGGCCGCGCGAGGCGGCGAGCGCAACCAGCCCGACATTGACGACCACGTAGACGAAGGCATGGATGAACCAGCCCATCTTGGCGCCGGCGCGGCGGCGGGCGCGCCGTTCGATGTCGGCGGACGAAGAAGAGGAGGAGGAAGAAGAGGAAGGGGACATGGGGGTCATGACAGCTCCTTGAGAGAGGCAGGTGAAAGGGGAACGAAGTCGCTGGCGGCCGATGCCGGCATCGACGGTGAAGGTGGCAGTGCCGCGCGCTGGCGCAGCTCCTCGGTGGTCTCGCCCGGCCCGTCCGCCCGCCAGCCCGGCGGCTTCACGAGGTAGCCGACGAAGGCGCGCAGCGAGCGCGCCAAGCGCAGGTCGCGCCACAGGTCGCGCCACTGGCTGAACTCGATCTCAAGCAGGTTGTACGAGGTGATCGGCTTCACCAGTCCGTAGCGGCAGGGCAGGTCGGCGCGCTCGGGGATGTAGGTGCCGAACAGGCGGTCGAACACGATCAGCACGCCGCCGTAGTTGCCGTCCAGGTACTCCAGGTTCGAGGCGTGGTGCACGCGGTGGGCCGAGGGCGTGTTCAGCACCCATTCGAGCGGGCCGAGCTTCGGAATCCAGGTCGCGTGGATCCAGAACTGGTAGAGCAGGTTCAGCGTGAGCATCAGCAGGATGATCCGCGGCGGCATGCCCAGGAGCGGCGCCAGCAGGAAGAAGGCCAGCGTGCCGGTGAGCCGGCCGGTCCAGCCGAAGCGGTAGGCGGCCGACAGGTTCAGCTGGTTCGGCGAATGGTGCACGGCGTGGGTGCACCAGAACCAGCGCACGCGGTGCGCGGCGCGGTGGTACCAGTAGTAGCAGAACTCCTGGCCGACGAAGCAGGCGAGCCAGCCGGTCCAGTGGTCCATCGGCAGCGTGAAGAGCCGGTGGGCGTAGAGCCAGTCCATGGCGCCGACCCAGAAGGCCAGCGGCAGCAGCCAGCGCAGCGGGTATTCGCGCACCAGGAAGTCGAACACCGAGATGCCCGCCGCCTTCCAGTCGTAGCTGCGCCAGCCGTTGCGCCATGACAGCACCAGCGCTTCGGCCAGCGAGGCAAGCAGCACCACCGAGATGGAAATCTTGAGGATCAACACGAGCACGGTCATGGCGGTTCCTGGCGGCGAAGGGCGGGCGGGGCGTCGGAATCTTAGGCCGCGCGGGCGCCGCTGACCATCGCGCCCGACGCGGCGGCCAGGCGCCACAGGCGTGCGGCGCGGGCCGCGAAGACACCGCTGAAGGCGCCGTACAGCGCCGGCACGCCCAGGGCGAAGGCGGCCTGGTGGCGCAGCTCGGGATGCAGGGCCAGCGACACGCCCACCACGTACTTGGTGAGGAAGATGCCCATCATGAGCATCAGCGGCACGGCGGTGCCCGCCACCTCGAACTGGCGCGCCGCCGCGTCGTAGCGCGTGGTCGCCGGCAGCGGGCGGCGCAGCACCAGCGCCACGAGCAGCAGCGCGGCCACGGCCCAGCCGATCAGGGCGCCGGCCGACTCGCCGGACACCGACACCACGCCCCAGAACGACAGGCCGGCCATGGCGACCGGCATCACCAGAACGCGGTTCAGGCCGATGCGGTTGGCCACGAGCTGCCGGCCACCGAGCCAGGCCAGCAGGACGAACACGGCGAACACCCACTTCGGGGTGTGAAGAAGGATTTGCATCAGCATGGGAGGCTCCGTTGGGTGGAAGGAAATGAGGGCAGGGAGGGAATCGATGGAGCGGACTGTGCCGATGCCGCCCGGCCCCCGCCACGGCCATGCGACGAAATGCGGGTGGGCGGCGTGAAGTGCCGGCCACCGGCGCGAATGGCGAGCGCGGGATGGCAGGGGCGCCGCGCAAACGGAAGCTTTACCGTCGCTTTACGGCACGGAAAACTGCGGGAGTGATATTTCGCGCTGTACTCTAGGCCGCCTCCCTTCAGGCCGCCTTTTCGCACCCCTTCGCACGCACCGCCCATGGATTCCCAAACGCCTCCCGAACCCCTGCCACCCGTCGTGTCGCCGACCCATCCTCCGGCGCGCCGGCGTCGCTGGGTCGGGAGCCTGCTGGCCCTGCTTCTGTTGGTGGCCCTCGGGGGCGGCGCCTGGTACCTGGTGCAGCGTTCCAAGTCGCCGGCACCGGGCGCGGGCGGACCGGGTGCAGGCGCAGGCCGCCCAGGCGGCGGCGGGCCGGGCGGTCGGGCAGGCGGCGGAGGCCCGGCCTCCAGCACCGTCGGCACCGCCGTCGCGCGGCAGGCCGACATCCCTGTGCAGCTCGAGGCGCTGGGCACGGTCACGCCGCTGGCCAACGTGACGGTGCAGCCGCAGGTGTCGGGCGTGCTCACGGCCGTGCTGTTCAAGGAAGGCCAGATGGTCAAGAAGGGCGACGTGCTGGCCACCATCGACCCGCAGCCCTTCGAGAACGCGCTGGCGCAGGCCGCCGGTGCCCGTCAGCGCGACGAGGCGCAGCTGGCCGCGGCGCGCGTCACGCTGCAGCGCTACCAGACGCTGCTCGGCCAGGACTCCATCGCCCGCCAGGACGTCGACACCCAGGCCGCATTGGTCAAGCAGCTCGAAGGCACCGTGGCCATCGACCGCGCCAACGAGAACACCGCCAAGCTCAACCTGGCCTGGAGCCGCATCACGGCGCCGGTGAGCGGGCGCATCGGCCTGCGGCCGGTGGATGCGGGCAACTACATCTCGACCGGCAGCACCGGCGGCGTGGCCACCATCACGCAGATCGCGCCCATCGACGTCGAGTTCGCCATTCCGCAGGACCGCGTGCCCGAGGTGCAGGAGCGGCTGGGCCAGGGCGCGACGCTCGCCACCACCGCCTTCGACCGCACGCGCACGCGCCGGCTGGCCGACGGCAGCTTCTCCACGCTCGACAACATGGTCGACACGCAGACCGGCACCGTGAAGGCCAAGGCGCGCTTCACCAACGCCGACGGCGCGCTGTTCCCGAACCAGTTCGTCAACCTGCGGCTGCTGCTGCGCACCGTGAGCAGCGCGGTGGTGGTGCCGGTCACGGCGCTGCGCCACGGCCCGAACGGCGACTACGTGTACGTGGTGACGGCCGAGAACACGGCCTCGCAGCGGCCGGTGACGCGCGGCGAATCGAGCGTCGATTTCGCTTCCATCACCAAGGGCCTGCAGCCCGGCGAAACCGTGGTCACTGAAGGCGGCGACCGCCTGAAGGACGGCGCGCGCGTGCAGACCACGGTCGACCGGCCGGCCGGTGCGGCCTCCGGGGCAGCAGCGCCGGGTGGACGGCGTGGAGGACGTCGGCAGGAGGGCGCCGGTGGTGCGCAAGGCGGCGGAGCCCGCCCGGCTGAAGCGGCGGCGCCGGCTTCGCCCTCGCAGGCCCCGGCCGCACCCACTGCGGGAACAGCGGCACCGGCCGCAGCGCCGGCGGCCACGACGCCCGCACCCGCAGCCACGCCCGCCAAGCTCCCCACCGCCGAGCAGCGCCAGCGCATGCTCGACGCGGCCAAGGACGACCCCGAACAACTCGAACGTCGCAAGCGTTTCCTCGAAGCGCTCGACCGCGGCGAGCCCGCCGCGCTGGAGCGCTGGCAGCGCATGGCCGAGCGCGGTGGCGCCGGTGGCGGTGGCGAACGCGGCGGTGAGGGACGGCGCAGCCCATGAGCCCCTCGCGCCCGTTCATCCTGCGGCCGGTCGCCACCTCGCTGCTGATGCTGGCCATCGTGCTGGCCGGCCTGGTGGCGTTCCGTTTTCTGCCGCTGGCGGCGCTGCCGCAGGTCGACTACCCGACCATCCAGGTCCAGACGCTCTACCCCGGGGCCAGCCCCGAGGTCATGAGCAACACGGTCACCGCACCGCTGGAGCGCCAGTTCGGCCAGATGTCGGGCCTGGACCGCATGAGCTCGACCAGCGCGGCGGGCGTGTCGATCATCACGCTGCAGTTCTCGCTGGGCCAGACGCTGGACGTCGCCGAGCAGGAAGTGCAGGCCG
This sequence comes from Variovorax sp. GW821-FHT09D07, assembly GCF_059416345.1. NCBI lineage: Bacteria > Pseudomonadati > Pseudomonadota > Betaproteobacteria > Burkholderiales > Comamonadaceae > Variovorax > Variovorax sp. GW821-FHT09D07. The sequence goes on along the minus strand of NZ_JBWKOY010000009.1, from coordinate 122,442 downwards.
CCATCAACGCCGGCGGCTCGCTGCTGCCGGCCGACCTGCCCGCGCCGCCGGTGTACGCCAAGGTCAACCCGGCCGACGCGCCGGTGCTCACGCTGGCCATCACCTCCGACACGCTGCCGCTCACCGAGGTGCAGAACCTCGTGAACACCCGGCTCGCGCAGAAGATCAGCCAGGTCTCGGGCGTGGGCCTCGTGTCGCTCAGCGGCGGGCAGCGCCCGGCCGTGCGCATCCAGGCCAACACGCAGGCGCTGGCGGCCAACGGCATCGGACTGGATTCGCTGCGCACCGCCATCAGCGCGGCCAACTCCAACGGCGCCAAGGGCAGTTTCGACGGCCCCAAGCGCGCCTACACCATCAACTCGAACGACCAGCTGCTCACGGTCGACGACTACAAGAACCTCATCGTCAGCTACAAGAACGGCGCGCCGATCCGCATGGTCGACGTGGCGCGCGTGGTCAACAGCGCCGAGAACACGCAGCTCGGTGCCTGGGCCGGGCGCAAGGTCGACGGGCAGGTGCAGCTCACGCCGGCCATCATCCTGAACGTGCAGCGCCAGCCCGGCGCCAACGTGATCGCCACCGTCAACGCCATCAAGAAGCAGCTGCCCGAGCTGCAGGCCGGCATGCCCGCGGGCCTGCAGGTCGAGGTGCTGAGCGACCGCACCGCCGGCATCCGCTCGTCGGTGCAGCACGTCGAGATGGAACTGGTGCTGGCCGTGGTGCTCGTGGTGCTGGTGATCTTCGCCTTCCTGGGCAGCCTGCGCGCCACCGTCATCGCCAGCATCGCCGTGCCGATCTCGCTCATCGGCAGCTTCGGCCTGATGTACCTGCTGGGCTACAGCCTGAACAACCTGAGCCTGATGGCGCTGACCATCGCCACCGGCTTCGTGGTCGACGACGCGATCGTCATGATCGAGAACATCGCGCGCTACATCGAGGAGGGCGAGAAGCCATTGCAGGCCGCGTTCAAGGGCGCTGCGCAGATCGGCTTCACGATCATCTCGCTGACCGTGTCGCTCATCGCCGTGCTCATTCCGCTGCTCTTCATGGGCGACGTGGTGGGCCGCCTGTTCCGCGAGTTCGCGGTGACGCTGGCGATCACCATCCTGATCTCGGGCGTGGTGTCGCTCACGCTGGTGCCGATGATGTCGGCGCGCTGGCTCAAGCACGAGCCGAAGAAGGACGCATCGGGCACCGGCTTCGGCGCGCGCGCCCAGCGTTTCTTCGACGGCGTGATGGTGCGCTACGACCGCTCGCTGCACTGGGTGATCGCGCACCAGCCGCTCACGCTGCTGGTGGCGTTGCTCACGCTGGTGCTGACCGTGGTGCTGTACCTCACGATCCCGAAGGGCCTTTTTCCCACGCAGGACACCGGCCAGCTGCAGGCCCGCGTGCAGGCCGCGCAAGACGTGTCCTTCGACCGCATGGCGCAGCTGCAGCAGCAGGCCGCACGCGCCATTCTTGAAGACCATGACGTCGAGAACCTCAGCTCCTTCGTCGGCGTGGACGCGGCCAACAACACGATGCTGCACACCGGCAGCATGCTCATCAACCTGACCCGCAGCCACGACAACCAGCAGGAGGTGATGGAGCGCCTGCGCGAGCGCGTGCGGCAGGTGGCCGGCCTCACGCTGTACCTGCAGCCCACGCAGGACCTGACCATCGACGCCGAGACCGGGCCGACCGAGTACCGCGTGTCGCTGGAAGGCGTGAACAGTGCGCTGGTCACCGAGTGGATGCAGAAGCTGGTGGCGAAGCTGCAGGAGTCGGACAAGGTGCGCAACGTGAGCAGCGATGCCGGTGCGCAGGGGCTGGCGGCGTATGTGAACGTGAACCGCGATACGGCGTCGCGGCTGTCGATCACTGCGAGTTCGGTGGATGACGCGCTGTACAGCGCCTTCGGGCAGCGCATCGTGTCGACCATCTTTACCGAGACGAATCAGTACCGCGTGATCCTCGAGGCGCAGCCCGGCATGGTGAATACGCCGCAGACGCTGGGGCAGCTGAACCTCATTGCGGGGTCTGGCACGGCGACGCCGCTGTCGGCCTTTGCGGAGATCAGCGAGCGGCAGGCGCCGTTGCAGATCACGCACGTGGCGCAGTACCCGGCGAGCACGTTGAACTTCGATACGGCGCCGGGGGTGTCGCTCGGTGGATCGGTTGCCGCGATTCGCGCGGCTGCTAAAGAGATCGGGCTGCCGAGCAGTGTGACGATGACTTTTCTGGGGGCTTCTGGGGCTTATGAGAAGTCGTTGTCGAATCAGCTGTGGTTGATTTTGGCGGCGGTGGTTTGTGTGTACATCGTGCTGGGGGTGCTGTACGAGAGCTATGTGCATCCGTTGACGATCTTGTCTACGTTGCCTTCTGCTGGGGTTGGGGCTTTGTTGGCCTTGATGATTACTGGCAATGACCTGGGGGTGATCGGGATCATCGGGATCATTCTGCTGATCGGGATCGTGAAGAAGAACGCGATCATGATGATCGACTTTGCTATCGATGCGGAGCGGACGCAGGGGAAGTCGGCTCGGGAAGCGATTCATCAAGCTGCTCTGTTGCGGTTTCGGCCGATCTTGATGACTACGTTGGCTGCGCTGTTTGCTGCTGTGCCGCTGATGTTCAGTTTTGGGGACGGGGCTGAATTGCGACGTCCTCTCGGGTTGGCGATCTTTGGCGGGTTGATCGTTAGTCAGCTGCTGACTTTGTTCACTACGCCTGTTATTTATCTGGCGTTTGATCGGTTGGGTGGGGGGAGTGCTCGGGCTTCTTCTTCGGAGCTTGAGGAGGAGGCGGCTTGATCTGTGTGTACTCCTGCTGCTTGTTTGCTTCCCGGGGCCGGGAGTTCCGCCCGGCGGCGGACTCACTTTCTTTTGCTTCGCCAAAAGAAAGTAAGCAAAGAAAAGGCGACCCCACTGTCTGCGACCCCTGCGCTTCGCTACGGGGCAACCTGCGGTGCTCACGTTTCGCGGGGTCTCGCAGAACTCGCTTCGCTCAAACAGCTGCGAGCCCTGATCCGCGAAACGCTCCGCTCCTCGGCGCAGCCAGAGGGGAGGGGAGCTTCGGGCCGTCGCTTCGCTCGGCCATGCAATACCAACAGCCGAATTCAATGCCCGTGCGCGGGGCTTCGCCTGCGCGCGGCTCCTTGCCAACAGCAAAGGCAGCGCAAACGCCAACGGCAACACAAGCGCCAGCGCTCGCGCACCAACCAATCCCAGCCGCAGCAGGCGCAAAGCGCCTGCTGCGGCCCACTGGCCGAGCGAAGCGATGGCCCGTTGGTATCCCAATCCCTTCTGTATGCGCCGAGGAGCGCAGCGTTTCGCGGATCAGGGCTCGCCCTTGTTTGAGCGAAGCGAGTTTGGGCGAGACCCCGCGAAACGCGAGCACCGCAGGTTGCCCGAAGCGAAGCGTAGGGACGCAGACAGCAGGGTCGCCTTTCTTTTGCCTACGTTTCTTTGGCGAAGCAAAGAAAAGTAGGTCGCCTGCCGGGGCGAGACCCGGCCTCCGTCCTTCGCCGGGAGCGCAGCGGTGAATTTGTCGCGCCCCTTCGTCCGCCGCCCCATAGGCACAGTCCTCCTGACCATAGGCATCGCCCTGGCAGGAATTGCAGCGTTCTTCGTCCTCCCAGTCTCCCCCCTCCCTCAGGTCGACTACCCAGTCATCTCAGTAAGAGCCTCCATCCCAGGAGCCAGCCCAGAGACGATGGCAACCAGCGTCGCGACCCCGCTGGAAAGACACCTGGGAACAATCGCAGGCGTCAACGAAATGACGTCCACCAGCTCCGTAGGCTCCTCCCGAGTCACGCTGCAATTCGACCTCAGCCGCAACATCGACGGCGCCGCAAGAGAAGTCCAAGCAGCCATCAACGCCAGCCGCGTAGATCTGCCAGCGACATTAAGAAGCAACCCGACCTACCGCAAAGCCAACCCAGCCGCCTCCCCAGTCATCATCCTGGCCCTCACGTCCAAAACAAAGACCCCAGGCCAGATCTACGACGCCGTCTCCAACATCGTCAGCCAGCGCCTGTCGCAAGTAGACGGCGTAGGTGACGTAGAGATCGGCGGCGGCTCGCTCCCCGCGGTACGCATCGAACTGCTCCCCTTCGCCCTCAACCGCTACGGCATCAGCACCGAAGACGTGCGCGCCGCGATTCAAGCGTCCAACGCCAACCGCCCCAAGGGCATGGTGCAAGGCGAAGGCCGCAAGCTGCAGATCTACACCCAGACCCCGGCGCTGCGCGCGAGCGACTACGCCTCGATGGTCGTGGCCTGGCGCAATGGCGCGGCGGTGCGGCTGCGCGAGGTGGCCGACGTGATCGACGGCGTGGAAGACACGCGCACGCTGGGCCTGTTCAACGGCGAGCCGGCGATCATCGTGCTGATCACGCGCCAGCCCTCGGCCAACATCATCGAGACCGTCGACAACGTGCGCGCGCTGCTGCCCGAGCTGCAGGCGCAGCTGCCGCCGGACGTGACGCTGCAGGTCGCCTCGGACAGCACCAACTCCATCCGCAGTTCGCTGCGCGAGGTGGAGATGACGCTGGTCATCGCGGTGCTTCTCGTCGTGCTGGTGGTCAGCCTCTTCCTGCGCAGCGTGCGCGCGACGGTGGTGCCGGCGGTGGCCACGGTGGTGGCGCTGCTGGGCACGTTCGGGGTCATGCACCTGCTGGGCTTCAGCCTCAACAACCTGAGCCTGATGGCGCTCACCGTGGCCACGGGCTTCGTGGTGGACGACGCCATCGTGGTGCTGGAGAACACCAGCCGCCACATCGAATCGGGCATGTCGCGCATGAAGGCGGCGCTGCTCGGCGCGCAGGAAGTGGGCTTCACGGTGTTGTCGATCAGCGTGTCGCTGGTGGCGGTGTTCATTCCGCTGCTGTTCATGGGCGGGCAGGTGGGGCGGCTGTTCCGCGAGTTCGCGGTCACGCTGTCGGCGGCGGTGCTGATCTCGTTGGTCATCTCGCTCACCACCACGCCGATGATGTGCGCGTGGATGCTCAAGCCCGGCGGCGAGCACGAAAAGAACAAGCCGCAAGGCCGCTTCGGTCGCGCGGCGGCGCGCAGCTACGACTGGATGCTCAAGCGCTACGAGAGCGCACTCGACTGGGCGCTGGACAGCAAGGCGATCGTCATGGTCGTGCTGCTGGCGGTGGTGGGGCTCAATGTCTACCTGTTCAGCGCGGCGCCCAAGGGCTTCTTCCCGCAGCAGGACAGCGGCCAGCTCAACGGCGGCCTGCGCGCCGACCAGAGCATTTCGTCGCAGGCCATGGGCGCCAAGCTGCGCGAGGTGGTCGACATCATCCGCAAGGACGAAGCGGTCGACACCGTGGTGGGCTTCACGGGCGGCGGGCGCGCGGGCGGCGGCTTCATGTTCGTCAACCTGAAGCCGGCCAGCCAGCGCAAGGACAGCGGCCTGGCGGTGATCGCGCGGCTGCGCCCGCAGCTGGCGCAGGTGACGGGGCTGCGCGTGTTCCTCGGCCCGGTGCAGGACGTGCGCTCGGGCGGACGCTCCAGCAACTCCACCTACCAGTACACGCTCAAGAGCGACAGCCTGTCCGACCTGCGCGCCTGGGCCGTGAAGCTGGCCGACGAGATGAAGCAGCAGCCCACGCTGACCGACATCGACACCGACCAGGACCAGAACGGCGTGGAGACGGTGGCCAAGGTCGACCGCGACAGCGCGCGGCGGCTGGGGCTGACCTCCACCGCCATCGACAACGCGCTGTACAACGCCTTCGGCCAGCGGCAGGTGGCCACCATCTACACCGAGCTCAACCAGTACCACGTGGTGATGGAATGGGCGCCGGGCTACACGCGCAGCCCGAACGCGCTGCGCGACGTGTACGTGCCGGCCACGAAGACCTCGGTGGTCGCGGGGCAGGCGGTGACCACGCAGGTGGCGGCCACGACGTCCACGGGCGGCACGACGACGTCTGCCAGCGCCGCCGCCGCGACGGTGCCGGTGTCGGCCAACGCCGGCTCGCGCAACGCCTCGACCGGCAACGTGCTGAGCAACACGGCCACCGCGCTGGTGCCGCTGTCGGCGGTGGCGAAGTTCGAGGAGCAGTCGGTGGCCACGTCGGTGAGCCATGAGGACGGCGAGCTCGCCACCACCATCTCGTTCAACCTGGCCGAGGGCGCCAACCTCGGCGACGCGCGCGAGGCCATCGCCAAGGCCGAGGCCAACATCGCCATGCCGACCAACGTGCGCGGCGCCTTCGCCGGCACCGCGCTGAGCGCGCAGCAGTCGCAGGGCCAGCAGGCGATGCTGATCGTGGCGGCGCTGGTGGTGATCTACATCGTGCTGGGCATCCTGTACGAGAGCCTGGTGCATCCGGTGACGGTGCTCTCGACGCTGCCTTCGGCCGGCGTGGGCGCGGTGCTGGCGCTCTTGATGTTCCGCATGGAGTTTTCCATCATCGCGCTGATCGGCGTGTTCCTGCTGATCGGCATCGTGAAGAAGAACGCCATCCTGATCATCGACTTCGCGCTGGAGGCCGAGCGCTCGCGCGGCCTGAGCCCGCTCGAGGCGGTGCGCGAGGCCTGCCTGCTGCGCTTCCGCCCGATCCTGATGACCACGCTGGCCGCCGCGCTCGGCGCGCTGCCGCTGGCCATCGGCTTCGGCGAGGGCGCCGAGCTGCGCCGGCCGCTGGGCGTGGCGATCATCGGCGGGCTCATCGCGAGCCAGCTGCTGACGCTGCTCACCACGCCGGTGGTGTACCTGCTGCTGGACAAGCTGCGCCGCCGCGGCAAGAACGAACACGCGCTGAGCCGAGCGCCGGCCGTCTGAGACCCATGACCATGAATGCCTCCATTTCTTCCTTCGGCCCTTCACGCCGTTTCTTCGCGCTGAGCACGCTCGCGCTGGCCGCCGTGCTCGCCGGCTGCGCCGTGGGCCCGGCCTACAAGGTGCCCGAGTCGGCGGCATCGGCCGGCTGGAAGGAACAGCCCGCCGCCGACGGCTGGCTGCCCGCCGCGCCGGCCGACGCGCTCGACCGCGGCGAGTGGTGGAAGCTCTTCGGCGACGCCACACTCGACGAGCTCGCGGCGCGCGTGCAGGTGTCGAACCAGAACATCGCCGCCGCCGTCGCCAGCTACACGCAGGCGCAGGCGCTGGTGCGCGAGCAGCGCGCGGGGCTGTTCCCGTCGGTGTCCTTCGACGGCAGCGGCAAGCGCTCGGGCACGGTGGGTGGCAATGCCTCGGCCAGCCCGTCGAACACCTTCGGCGCCACGCTGGGCGCGAGCTGGACGCCCGACGTGTGGGGCCGCCTGCGCGAGGCCGTGAACAGCGCGCAGGCCAACGCGCAGGCCAGCGAGGCCGACCTGGCCTCGGCGCGGCTGTCGGCCGTCGGCGACCTGGCGACCCACTACTTCTCGCTGCGCGAGGCCGACGCCGAGATCGTGCTGCTCGACGAAACCATCCTCGGCTACCAGCGCGCGTTCGAGATCACGAGCAACCGCTACGCCGCCGGCATTGCCGCGCAGACCGACGTGCTGCAGGCGCAGACCCAGCTGGTGAACGCCAAGGCCGACCGCGTGGGCCTGCAGCGCACGCGCGCCACGCTGGAGCACGCCATCGCGATGCTGGTGGGCGTGGCGCCGGCCGACTTCAGCCTGCCGCCCGCGCGCTGGACGCCCACGGTGCCCGGCGTGCCGACCGGGGTGCCCTCGACGCTGCTGCAGCGCCGGCCCGACATCGCGGCGGCGGAGCGCGTGGTGGCCGCGGCCAATGCGCAGATCGGCGTGGCGCGCTCGGCCTACTACCCGAACATCTCGCTCACGGCCTCGGTCGGCAGCAACGCCAGCCGCGTGAGAGACCTCTTCGGCGCGGCCAACACGCTGTGGGGGCTGGGCCTGTCGGTGGCGCAGGTGGTGTTCGACGCGGGCGCCATCAGCGCCAGCGTCGATGCCGCCAAGGCCGGCCACGAGGCCAGCGTGGCGCGCTACCGGCAGACCGTGCTGGCCGCGTTCCAGGCCGTGGAAGACCAGCTGACCACCGGCGCCACGCTGGCGCAGCAGGAAGGCTTGCGCCGCGAGGCCACGGCAGCGGCCGACAAGACCGAGCAGCAACTGCTCAACCGGTATCGCGCGGGGCAGGTGAGCTACACCGATGTGGTGCAGGCGCAGGCCGCCGCACTGAGCGCGCGGCGCGCGCTCGTGCAGCTTCAGGTCAATCGCCAGGCCGCGGCAATCGCGCTGATCCAGGCCATGGGCGGCGGTTGGCAGGCCGACTGGATGGGGGCGACCCGCCCGGCCGGCAACAGCCCTTCAAACAACAACGCCGCTTCCCGCACACCGTAAGGGGCGGGTGTTGCGGGCGGGCATGGGAACCTGCCTGGCCCGTCGGCCCGACCGGCGCGAACACCGGAACGGGCGTCGTCGCTTCGCGGCGGTGGTCACCGCTCGGCGCTCACAGGATCGCTCTCTCCCCATCAGTGCGCTGGTCGGTCGAGGGCCTCGCCCAGGTAGTCCTTGTCTGTCACCAGGACCCAGAGGGCGAGCACCATGATCACCGCAGCCACGAGGACTGCATTGACCAGCGCCGGCTCGACCATGCGGAAGTCGAGCAACCAGGGCGACACCGCCAGCCAGGCTGCCAGCGCCACTTCGGTCCACTCTTCCCACTGGTGCGGCACGAAGGTCGCGCCCAAGGCCACGGCGCCCAGCACGATGCCGGTCGCCACCATGGTCCACATGGCGAGCGAATTGCCCTGAAAGCCCAGTACCCATGGCGAGACGATCAGCCACACGCCGGCGACGGCGTTGACGGGGTCCTGCCAATGCTTCACATGCTTCATGGTCGTACCTCCTGTCGCAGCACGACGCCACGACACTGGTTGGACTGCCGCGCCGCGCCGTGGTTCCGCCATGCGGCATGGCGCGGGCCGCGCGGGGCTTGCGGATCGGCGCCGCCTTCCTATACTTGAGTGCGCACTCAATTAAACGAACGATGGAGACCGTCCGCGCATGGCCCGACCCCGCAGTGTCGACAAGCACAACGCCATCCTCGAGGCGGCGCTGGTCGAGTTCGGCCGGCGCGGCGTGTGGGCCACGCCGACCTCGGCGATCTCGCGCACCGCGGGCGTGGCCGAGGGCACGCTGTTCACCTACTTCGCGAGCAAGGCGCTGCTGACCGACGCGCTGTACCGCGTGCTGAAGACCGAGCTGGCCGGCGTGATGCTGGCCGACTGGCCCGAAGCGGCCGATCCGCGCACCCAGTTCCACCACATCTGGGACCGCTACGTGCAATGGGGCGTGGCGCACCCCGGCAAGCTGCGCGTGCTGGCGCAGCTCAAGGTGTCGGACGAACTGAGCGACGAGAGCCGTGCCGCCGGCATGGCGCCGTTCGCGCGCCTGGAAGCGGTGGCGCAAGACTGCATGCGGCGCGGCGAAGTCGTCGAGCGGCCGATGGAATTCCTGGGCGCGATGTTGACCGCCATGGCCGAGACCACCGTCGGCTACATCGCGCAGGCTGGTGATGAACAAGAGGCCTTCGACTACGCCGAAGCCGGCTTCGAGATTTTCTGGCGAGGCATCGCCGTGCCGTCCTGACGACGACCACACCTCTGAACGACAAGACCCCCACCGAAGAAAGACCACGCCATGCCCACACTCAAACGCCGCCACTTCGTGCTCGGCACCCTCGGGGCCGCCGGCGCCCTGGTCGTCGGCTGGGCCGTCACGCCGGCGGCGTCGCGCCTCGTGCCGGGCAATCCACTGCCGGCTGGCAACGGGCAGGTCGCGCTCAACGGCTGGGTCAAGGTGGGCAGCGATGACACCGTCACGCTGGTGATGACGCAGTCGGAAATGGGGCAGGGCACCCACACCGGCCTGGCGATGCTGCTGGCCGAAGAAATGGACGCTTCGGTGTCGCAGGTGCGGCTCGAGCAGGCCGGCTTCGACGCCATCTACAACAACCAGGCCATGATCCTCGACGCGCTGCCCTTCAAGCCCGGCGACGAGGGCTTCGGCAAGCGCGCGGCGCACCAGGTCGTGGGCAAGCTGCTGCGCACGATCCCGGGGCTCTCGGGCACGGGCGGCTCGTCAAGCGTCACCGACCAGTGGGGCCCGGTGCGCGAGGCCGGCGCGTCGGCGCGCCTCATGCTGGTGGGCGCGGCGGCGGCGCAGTGGCAGGTGCCCGCCAGCGAATGCCGCACCGAGGCCGGCCGCGTGCTGCACCCGGCCTCCAACCGCAGCGCCCGCTTCGGTGAGCTGGCCGCGAAGGCCGCGCAGCAGCCGCTGCCCACGGCGGTGAAGCTCAAGGCGCAAGCCGACTTCCGCGTCATCGGCCAGCCGCAGCGGCGCATCGACAACGCCGGCAAGCTCGACGGCACCGCCACCTACGGCATCGACGTGCTGCCGCCGGGCCTGCTGTACGCCAGCATCGCCATGTGCCCGACGCTGGCCGGCCGCGTCGCGCGCTTCGATGCCAAGGCCGCCGAGGCGCTGCCCGGCGTGCGCAAGGTGATGGCGCTGGAACCGGTGGCCGCGAGCCTCGTGGGCACCGGCAGCACGGCGGGCGGCGTGGCGGTGATCGCCGACACGCCGTACCACGCGATGCGCGCGCTGAAGCAGGTCGACATCGAATGGGACCACGGCCCGGCCGCGAGCCTGTCGAGCGCCGAGATGATCGACCGCCTCGCGCGCACGCTCGACGCCGATGCGGGCAATGCGCGCCTGGATACCGGCGGCGTGGCGGCGGCGCTGAAGTCCGCCGCGCGCACGATCGAGGTCGAGTACCGCGTGCCCTTCCTGGCGCACGCCACCATGGAGCCGATGAACTGCACCGTGCAGTTCAAGGACGGCGCCGCCACCGTCTGGGCGCCCACGCAGGCGCCGGGCTTCGCGCGCGCGGCGGTCGCCAAGGCGCTGGGCATCGATGCCGACAAGGTCACGCTGCACGTCACCTACCTGGGCGGCGGTTTCGGACGGCGCTACTTCATCGACTTTCTGGTGCAGGCTGCGCAGCTCGCGCGCGAGGCCGGCGGCGCGCCGGTGCAACTGATCTGGTCGCGCGAGGAAGACATGACGCACGACTTCTACCGCCCGGCCTACGTGGCGCTGTGCAAGGCCGGCTTCGACGCGGCGGGCGCGCTGGTCGCGTGGCAGACCACCAGCGCCGGCTCCAGCCTGGGTGCGCCGTCGTTCATGGACAACTCGACCGACGGCGCCTGGAACACCGCCTACGATTTCCCGCAGGCCCGCGTGGCGCACGTGCCGGTCGAATCGGCCGTCACCACCGGCATCTGGCGCTCGGTGGCGCATTCGCAGAACGGCTTCTTCGTCGAGAGCTTCATCGACGAATGCGCCGTGGCTGCCGGCAAGGACCCGGTGGCCTTCCGCGCCGGCCTGTTCGCCAAGGACGCGCGCCACCTGGCCGTGCTGAAGCGCGTGGCCGAACTCTCGAAGTGGGGCGAGCCGCTGGCCGACGGACCCGACGGCACGAAGCGCGCGCGCGGCGTGGCCATTCACCGCGCCTTCGGCAGCATCGTGGCGCAGGTGGCCGAGGTGTCGGTGACGCCCGAGCGGCAGATCCGCGTGCACCGCGTGGTGTGCGTGATCGACTGCGGCCTGCCGGTCAATCCGAACCTGATCCGCCAGCAGATGGAAGGCGGCATCGTGTTCGGCCTGTCGGCGGCGCTGCGCGGCGAGATCACCGTGGCGCGCGGCCAGGTGCAGCAGAGCAACTTCCACGACTACACGCCGCTGCGCATCGACGAGTGCCCGGCCATCGAGGTCGACATCCTCGCCGGCACCGGCGCCGAGGTGCCGCCCGGCGGTGTCGGCGAGCCGGGCACGCCGCCCATCGCGCCCGCCGTGGCCAACGCCGTGTTCGCGCTGACCGGCCAGCGCCTGCGCAGCCTGCCTTTGCGGCTGGCCTGACCCCCGAGAACAGCAAGAAAGACACCCCATGACCACCACCACGCTGAAGATCAACGGCCAGACCGCCACCGTGAGCGCCGAGCCCGACACCCCGCTGTTGTGGGTGCTGCGCGGCGAGATGAAGCTCGTCGGCACCAAGTTCGGCTGCGGCAAGGCGCTGTGCGGCGCCTGCACCGTGCACCTGGATGGCCAGGCCGTGCGTTCCTGCGTCACCCCGCTCGAGGCCGTGGGCGCCCGCGAGGTCACCACCATCGAGGGCCTGAAAGGCCGGGAGGCCGACGCCCTGCGCCAGGCCTGGACCGAGGTCGACGTGGTGCAGTGCGGCTATTGCCAGAGCGGCCAGCTCATGTCGGCCTGCGCGCTGCTCAAAGCCACGCCCAAACCCAGCGACGACCAGGTCTCGGATGCCATGCGCGGCAACATTTGCCGCTGCGGCACCTACCCCCGGATTCGCGCCGCGATCCACCTGGCGGCAGAAACAGCGGGGCGGTAACGCAGAAACCGGGGTGGTTGTTTACAGAAGTTAATAATTTTTCCGTAATTCTCGAAAAAGTCGCCAGAACGGTATTTTTACGGAAATTGGGGATATGAAGCTTCGATACGCCGCCGTACCATCCGCGCGGCCCGCTTCCGGCCGTCCCCTGTTTCCGACTTTCGATGACCCCCCCAGATCCCTCGCGGACGCGCGTTCTGTCCGTGGCCGACACGCTGCGCACCCGCATCTTCGACGGTGCGATCGCCCCCGGCGCCCACCTGATGGAGATTTCGCTCGCCAACGAGCTTGGCGTGTCGCGCACCCCTGTGCGCGGCGCCATGGCGCGTCTGGCCGACGAGGGGTTGCTGGTCTACCACCCGCAGCGGGGTTTCCAGGTGCGCCGCTTCGACGCCAAGGACGTGTTCGACGCCTTCAGCGTGCGCGCCACGCTCGAAGGCATGGGCTGCCGCCTGCTCAGCGAGCGCGGCTTGGACGACGAGGCGCTGGCCGAACTGACGGCCATGGTCGACGAGCAGCATGCGCTGCTGCACGACTGCGGCGAATGGACCGACGAGCGGGCCGACCAGTGGCAGGACCTGAACCAGGCCTTCCACCACAAGCTGCTGTCGCTGGCCGACAACCGCTGGCTCAGCGAGGCCGTGCAGCGCGCCTGCCAGCTGCCGGTGATCTTCGACAGCCGCTCGCGCCCGCACAGGCACGACGCCGCGATGCTGCTGTACCGCCACAGCCAGGCCCTGCAGGCGCTCGAAGAGCACCGCTGCATCGTCGAGGCGCTGGGCCGACAGGAGGCCTCGGGCGCCGAAGCCGCGATGCGCGAGCACATCAACGCCAACCGTGACCTGCTGGTGCTCTACCTGCGCCAGAGCGCCGGCCGCACCCGCGCGCTGGCCTGATCCTTTTCCCTATCCGCCGCGCGCCACCGGCGCCATGAGGTAGGCCCCCGACTCGAACAGCTGCGCCTCGGCCTGGTCGATGCGCCGGATCACCGGCTTGCCCGCGCGGCTCGCGAGCAGCTCGACCAGCGCTTCCGTCACGGCCACGCCGGCGGCGACCGAGGGGAAGAACGAGGGGCTGTGGATGGTGAAGAGCAGCGTCTCGTCCGCCAGCAGCGACAGCGGCGAGGTCACGCTGTCGGTGATCGCCACGATGCGGCAACCCGCCGCCTTCGCCGCCTCGGCCACCTGCAAAGCCTCGCGCGAGTAGGGCGCAAAGCTCGCCACCACCAGCGCGTCGCCCTTGGCGAAGGCGCGTTGCTGCATCTCGAGCGAGCCGCCCTGGCCGTCCACCAGGTGCACGCTGGTGCGAAAGAGCCGGTACACGTACACGAACGAGAACGCGATCGGAAAGCAGGCGCGAAAGCCCGCCGCGTGCACGGCCGGCGCCTTCTCCAGCAGCGCGCAGGCCTTGAGCAGCGCCGGCCCGCTCTGCTGGTGCGTGAGCTCCAGGTTGCGCCGCTGCACCTCGAACATCTCGCCCGCCAGGCCCTGGTCGGCGACGCGGCCCACCAGCTGCTTGGCGCGCCCGCCGTAGGTCTCGGTGCCCAGGCCCATGTCGGCGGCGAAGGCCTCCTTCAGCTGCGGCCAGCCCTCGAAGCCCAGGTGCTGGGCGAAGCGCACCAGCGTGGCCGGCGTGCTCTGCGCGCGCGTGCCGACGTTGCGCATCGAGCCCGTGACCACTTCGTTCGGGTGGTCGAGCACGTAGCGCGCGACCTGCTGCAGGGCGGGGCTCAGTTCGTTGAAACGCTGGCGGATCAGTTCTTTGGCGCCCATGGCGGTGTCTCTTTTCGTGCGGTGTCTGGAACGAATGTACCGGAGCAGGGAAATCCCGGGAGTTGACGGAACAAATGTTCCAAACAATAATTCGGCCGAAACGTTAGTTCCAAACACAGGCCCCCGCTTTCCTCCCGCCATGACGCACGTCTTCCACCGCCACCTTCGCCAGACCCCGCCCGTTGCCGCCAGCGCGCAGGGCATGTTCATCCGCGACGCCGAAGGGCGCGAATACCTCGATGCCTCGGGCGGCGCGGCCGTGTCTTCGCTCGGCCATGGCCATCCCGAGGTCATGGCGGCCATGCACGCGCAGATCGACACACTGGCCTACGCCCACACCAGCTTCTTCACGAGCGAGGTGGCCGAGCAGCTGGCCGACGAGCTCATCGGTGGCGCCCCCGAAGGCATGAGCCACGTGTACCTCGTGAGCGGCGGTTCCGAGGCGGTGGAGTCGGCGCTGAAGATGGCGCGCCAGTACTTCGTGGAGATCGGCCAGCCGCAGCGCACGCACTTCATCGCGCGCCGCCAGAGCTACCACGGCAACACGCTGGGCGCGCTCGCGGTGGGCGGCAACGCCTGGCGGCGCGAGCCCTTCGCGCCGATCCTCGTGCCGGCGACGCACGTCGCGCCGTGCTACCCGTACCGCGAGCAGCGCGCCGATGAAAGCGCGGAGCAGTACGGCCTGCGCCTGGCGGCCGAGCTCGAAGCGGCCATCGTCGCGCAGGGCGCCGACCGCGTGATCGCTTTCGTGGCCGAGACCGTGGGCGGCGCCACCGCCGGCGTGCTCACGCCGGTGCCGGGCTATTTCAAGGCCGTGCGTGCCGTGTGCGACAAGTACGGCGTGCTGCTGATCCTCGACGAGGTGATGTGCGGCATGGGCCGCACCGGCTCGCTGCATGCCTGCGAGCAGGAGGGCGTGGGGCCCGACCTGATGACCATCGCCAAGGGCCTGGGCGGCGGCTACCAGCCGATCGGCGCGGTGCTGGCGCAGCGCCGCATCGTCGAGGCCATGTCCAAGGGCAGCGGCTTCTTCCAGCACGGCCACACCTACCTGGGCCATCCGATGGCCTGCGCGGCGGCGCTTGCGGTGCAGCAGGTGATCCGCCGTGACGGCCTGGTCGCCAAGGTGCGCGACGACGGCATGGCCTTCGGCGCGATGCTGGCCGAGGCGCTGGGCGATCACCCGCACGTGGGCGACATCCGCGGGCGCGGCTTCTTCTGGGGTGTCGAGCTGGTGGCCGACTGCGCGAGCAAGCAGCCCTTCGATCCGGCCCTGGCCGTCAACGCGCGCCTCAAGAAGGACGCGATGGCGCGCGGCCTGCTGTGCTACCCCTTCGGCGGCACGGTGGACGGGCGCCAGGGCGATCACGTGCTGCTGGCGCCGCCGTACATCGCGACACGCGACCACCTGCACGAAATCGTCGCGCGGCTCACGGCCTCGGTCGACGCGGTCACGCGCGGCGTGACGCGCTGAGCGTTCGAGCCGTTCCCTTTTTCTTCAACCGCCGTTCCGAGGAGCGTTCCATGCCCCAGCTTCGCCCGTCGCTTTCCATCGCCGCCGCCGCCTTCGCGCTGGCCCTTGCCGCCCTG
Organism: Variovorax sp. GW821-FHT09D07; assembly: GCF_059416345.1. Lineage (NCBI taxonomy): Bacteria > Pseudomonadati > Pseudomonadota > Betaproteobacteria > Burkholderiales > Comamonadaceae > Variovorax > Variovorax sp. GW821-FHT09D07. Next base: position 106,711 of record NZ_JBWKOY010000009.1, on the reverse strand, counting down.
GCACCGACCGCTCCCGCGCAGGCGCAGCCCGCCAACGACACGCTCGCCAAGATCAAGGCCAGCGGCGCCATCACCTTCGGCTACCGCGAGGCCTCGTTCGGCTTCTCGTACCTGGACGCCAACCTCAAGCCCGTGGGCTACAGCATCGAGATCTGCAATCGCATCGTCGACGCGGTGAAGACCGAGCTGAAGCTGCCGGCCCTCGACATCAAGTACCAGGCCGTGACCTCGGCCAACCGCATTCCGCTGGTGCAGAACGGCACGGTGGACATCGAGTGCGGCTCCACCACCAACCTGGTCGAGCGCCAGTCGCAGGTGGCCTTTTCGCCGGACATCTTCCGCTACAACGTGCGCACCTTGGTGAAGGCCGATTCGGGCATCAAGAGCATCGCCGACCTGCAGGGCAAGACGGTGGTCACCACCGCCGGCACCACGTCGTTCCGCCTGCTGCGCGCGGCCGACAAGGGCCGCAGCCTCGAGGTGAACCAGCTCTCGGGCAAGGACCACACCGACTCGTTCCTGCTGGTCGAGAGCGGCCGCGCGCAGGCCTTCGTGCTCGACGACATCCTGCTCGCGGGCCAGATCGCCAACGCGCGCAACCCGAAGGACTTCGTCATCACCGGCGAGAGCCTGCGCACCGAGAACCAGTCGCTGATGTTCCGCAAGGACGACCCGGCCTTCAAGGCGCTGGTGGACCGCGTGGTGTCGGGCATGATGAAGTCCGGCGAGATGGAAAAGCTCTACAGCAAGTGGTTCATGTCGCCGATTCCGCCCAAGGGCATCAACATCAACTACCCGCTCAATGCCGAGACGAAGGAGGCCTTTGCCAACCCGTCGTCCAAGGGCATCTGATCTCACCTGACTTCATGACACGCATCGCCCTCATCCACGCGCTCTCGCACTCCGTCGCGCCCATCAACGAAGCCTTCGCACGCGACTGGCCCGAGGCCGTGCGCATGAACCTGCTGGACGACAGCCTGTCGGCCGACCTCGCGCGCGACGGCAAGGGGCTCGACGCAGCGATGCACGAGCGCTTCCAGCGCCTGGCGCAGTACGCGGTGGACACGGGCGCGCGCGGCATCCTCTTCACCTGCTCGGCCTTCGGGCCGTGCATCGAGGCGGTGGCGCAGCGGCACGCGGGCATTCCGGTGCTCAAGCCCAACGAGGCCATGATCGAGGAGGCTGTGCAGGGCGAAGGCCGGCTGGGCCTGATCGCGACCTTCGCGCGCACGCTGGAATCGATGCCGCCGGAGTTTCCTGCGGGCATGGCGCTCGAACTCGCACTGGCCGAGGGCGCGCTGGCCGCGCTCGATGCGGGCGACACGCAGCGCCACGACGCACTCATCGCCGAACAGGCCGCGGCGCTGCGTGCGCGCGGCTGCACGCGCATCGCCCTGGCTCAGTTCAGCATGGCGCGGGCACGTGGTGCCTGCGAAGCGGCCAGCGGCCTGCCGGTGCTGACGACGGTCGACAGCGCGGTGCGCGCGCTGCGCCGGCGTGCTTCAGCTTCAGTGTGAGCCGCCGTTGCCGACGACCGTGACCAGCGTGGTCATCGCCACCTGCGCGGCCTCGCCGCGTGCGAGCGGGCGGCCCGGGCCGGCGTTGCCGCTGTCGGTTTCCAGGCCCTGTGCCAGGCGGCGGTAGATGTCCGACGAGGGCATGGTCGCCGCCGTGCCGAGTGCGTCGCAGTAGGTGTCGGTGAGCACGGAGGCCAGCCGTTCGCGCTCGGCGTCGCACAGCACGGGCGCCTCGGCGGCGAAGACCGACGCCACGCAGTGCATCAGGTAGGCCTGGGTCTCGAGCGAGAAGGCCTGCTGGCGCACGTAGTCTTCCACTGCGTGCCAGAAGAGGGTGTCGGAGGTGCGGCGCCAGCTTTCGAGCACCTTGCGCGACTTGGCGACCAGGTCGGCGTGCGCGTCGTGCGGCTCGCTCGGGCGTAGCGCCAGGCCCTGCAGCGTGAGCGCGGCCACCGGGCCGGCCGCGCCGAGCAGGAAGCTCCAGAACTTCCAGCGCGCGAACCATTTCTTGTCATGGGCCGGGCCCAGCGGCTCCAGCAGGCGGAAGTCGATGCACAGGGCGGCGTTGGCCTGCAGGCCGGAGGCCATGCGGTCGGCCTCCACATGGCCCTGCGCGACGATGCAGGCGCTGGCGCCGCAGCGGTCGATGTCGGCCAGGCGTTGCGTCAGCTGGCGCAGCTCGTGGGCCGAGGCGCCGGTGGCTTCGGCCACGCGCAGCATGCCGTGGCACTGCTCCCGCTCCAGTTGGCAGGGGCTCTTGAGACGGTCTTCGACATGGTCGTCGAGCGTCGAGGGGCGTTCTTCTGCGACGCAGTCCTCGAGTTCACTCCCGCTGGTGAACGTTGACATGGATGCTCCTTCGGGCGCAGATGAATAACTGTTATCAATATGTATTAACGCGCCGAGGTCGAACATCACCTGAACTAGGTATTTCCGTGGGCGGGCTGCCTTGTGTTCCACCGGCGGAACGGCGCCTGAACAGGGCCTGACCGATGGCCTCGCCATAATTGCCGCTCTTTCAAGGAGTACGCGTGGATATCGTTTTGCTGGTCAAGGCCGCTGTCATGGGCATCGTGGAGGGTCTGACCGAATTCCTGCCGATCTCGTCGACCGGCCACCTCATTCTTGCGGGCTCGCTGCTGGGCTTCGACGACGCCAAGGCCAAGGTGTTCGACATCGCCATCCAGACCGGCGCGATCTTCGCGGTGATCCTGGTCTACTGGCAGAAGATCCATTCGACCGTGGTGGCGCTGCCGCGCCAGCCCAAGGCGCGCCGGCTGGCGCTGAACATCGTCATCGGCTTCCTGCCCGCGGTGGTGCTGGGCCTCTTGTTCGGCAAGATGATCAAGGCGCACCTGTTCATTCCGACCGTGGTGGCCAGCACCTTCATCATCGGCGGCTTCATCATCCTGTGGGCCGAGAAGCGCCCGCCCGGTTCGGTGCGCGTCGAGCACGTGGACGACATGACGCCCTGGGACGCGCTCAAGGTCGGCCTGGTGCAATGCTTCGCGATGATCCCCGGCACCAGCCGCAGCGGCTCGACCATCATCGGCGGCATGCTGCTGGGCCTGTCGCGCCAGGCAGCGACCGATTTCTCGTTCTTCCTGGCGATTCCGACGCTGATCGGCGCGGGCGCCTACAGCCTCTACAAGGAGCGCGCGCTGCTGTCGGTGGCCGACATTCCGATGTTCACGGTGGGTCTGGCCTTCTCGTTCATCAGCGCATGGCTGTGCGTGCGCTGGCTGCTGAAGTACATCAGCACCCACAACTTCATTCCGTTCGCGTGGTATCGCATCGCCTTCGGCATCGTGGTGCTGGCCACGGCGTGGACCGGCGCCGTGGTCTGGGCGGAATAAGCCAGCAGCCTCAGGCCGCCGCGCCCAGCAGCGCGCCGGCGGCCTTCGCCTCCCGCCGCACGGCGATGGCGATCGGCCCGTCGATCGACGGGTCGAACCCGCCCGTGGCACCCAGCGCGGTGATCACGGCGCACACCCTTCCCGCGTAGTCGTACACCGGCGCCGCCACGGCGCTGATGCCGCGCAGGTAGGTGTCCCGCACGATGGCGCAGTGCGCCTGCTGCACCTCGCGGCGCAACGCGCCGATGGGGTCGTCGGCATCGAGCAGCGCGCGCATGTCCTCGGTGGCGTCGGCCAGTTCCTGCTCGGCCAGCGCCACCACGCGCGACTCGTCGAGCAGGCCCAGGAAGGCGCGCCCGGTGGCCGACCACAGCATCGACATCACCGAGCCGGCGCGCACGTTCACCGTCACCGGCAGGCCCGGCTCCTCGAAGCGCACGATGGTCGGGCCCTTGTTACCCATCACCGCGACGAAGCAGGTCACCTCCAACGATTCGCGCAGGCGGATCAGGCAGGGCTCGGCCGCGCGGATCGGGTCGGCCTGGCGCATGGCGGCCAGGCCGATCTGGATCGCCTCGGGGCCCAGGTAGTAATGCTGCGAGGCGGTGTCCTGGCGCACCAGGCTTTCTTCCATCAGGCTCGCGAGGTAGCGGTGCACCTTGGCCGGGCTCTCGCCCACATGGGTGGCCAGGGCGGTGAGGCTGCTGCGCCCGCCCAGGTGCGCCAGGCCCTTGAGCACGGCCATGCCGGTCTCGGCGGACTGCACGCGCTGGCGGCGCTCGCGGGGAGGGGAAGAGGGTGCTTCGGCGGGGGAGGTCATGTCGTCCTCATCTTAGGTGGCGGCCTCGGTGGCCGGGTAAACCCGTGGTCTAGTGATTACGCAATGCGTATGATAATTACGCAATACACAATTTTTACCCCGGAGACACCCCGATGAAGAAGCACTTCGCCCGCGGCCTTGCGGTCCTGTCCCTGGCTGCCCTGGCCTCCGCCGCCAGCGCCCAGACCACACCCAGTGCCTTCCCCGCCAAGCCGATCCGCTGGCTCGTGCCCTACGCAGCGGGCGGCGGCTCCGACTTCCTCGCGCGCACCGTCGCCCAGACGCTGTCGACGCAGGTCGGCCAGCCGGTGCTGGTGGACAACAAGCCGGGCGGCAACACCGCGCTGGCCGCCGCCGAAACCGCGCGCGCCCCGGCCGACGGCTACACCGTGCTCTCGGCCGACAACGGCACGCTGGTGTTCAACCCGGCGCTGTACAAGTCGCTGAGCTACAGCCCCACCAAGGACCTGGCGCCCGTCACGCTGATGGGCAAGTTCCCGATGATCCTGGTGGTTGGCGCCAACTCGGGCTTTGCCACCGCCAAGGACTTCATCGCCCAGGCCAAGGCCAAGCCGGGCGGCATCAACTACGCCTCGGCCGGCGCGGGCAGCCCGCACCACCTGGCGATGGAACTGCTGAAGGTCGAGGCCAAGCTCTTCATGGTCCACGTGCCGTACCGCGGCGCGGCGCCCGCGCTGGCCGACGTGGTCGGCGGGCAGCTGCCGGCCATGATGGTCGACATGGCCGCCGGCGCCGGCTTCATCAAGGGCGGCAAGGTGCGCGCGCTGGCCGTGGCCAACCCCACGCGCCTGCCGCAGCTGCCCGACGTGCCCACCTTCGCCGAGCTCGGCTACAAGAACGTCGAGGCCGCCGCGCTGGTCGGCGTGGTGGTGCCCGCGGCCACGCCGGCCGACGTGGTGAACACGCTCAACCGCCAGCTGGTGGCCGCCATCCACGAGCCCTCGGTGAACAAGCGCATGGTCGACTTCGGCGTCGAGCCCGTGGGCAACACGCCCGCGCAGTACACCGAGCTGCTCAAGGCCGAGACCGCGCGCTGGCACAAGCTGATCCGCGACCTGAAGATCACGCTCGACTGAGTCTGCTGCCATGTCCGACACCGCCATGCCTTCGCGCACCTCCGGTTGCCCCGTCGCGCACGGGGCGCTCTCCGCCGAGCGCACGCCCACCGGCTGCCCCGTGAGCCAGCGCGCCGCCGAGTTCGATCCCTTCGAGGACGGCTACCAGCAGGACCCGCCCGAGTACGTGCGCTGGGCGCGCGAGCAGGAGCCGATCTTCTACAGCCCCAAGCTGGGCTACTGGGTGATCACGCGCTACGACGATATCAAGGCGGTGTTCCGCGACAACCTCACCTTCAGCCCGTCGAATGCGCTGGAGAAGATCACGCCCACCGGCGAAGAAGCCAACGCCGTGCTCGCAAGCTACGGCTTTGCGCTCAACCGCACGCTGGTGAACGAGGACGAGCCGGCCCACATGCCGCGCCGTCGCGCGCTCATGGACCCGTTCACGCCCGAGGCGCTGAAACACCACGAGCCGCTGGTGCGCGAACTGGCGCGCAGCTATGTCGATCGCTTCATCGACGACGGCCGCGCCGACCTCGTCGACCAGATGCTGTGGGAAATCCCGCTCACCGTGGCACTGCACTTTCTCGGCGTGCCCGAGGAAGACATGGACACGCTGCGCCAATATTCCATCGCGCACACCGTCAACACCTGGGGCCGCCCCAAGCCCGAAGAGCAGGTCGCCGTGGCGCACGCCGTCGGCAACTTCTGGCAGTACGCCGGCAAGGTGCTCGACAAGATGCGCCAGGACCCCGACGCACCCGGCTGGATGCAGTACGGCATCCGCAAGCAGATGCAGCACCCCGAGGTCGTCACCGACTCGTACCTGCACTCGATGATGATGGCCGGCATCGTGGCCGCGCACGAGACCACCGCCAACGCCACCGCCAACGCGGTGAAGCTGCTGCTGCAGCACCCGCAGGTATGGCAGGAGCTGTGCGACGACCCGGGCCTCATTCCCAACGCGGTGGAAGAGTGCCTGCGCCACAACGGCTCGGTGGCCGCCTGGCGCCGGCTCGTCACCAAGGACACGCAGGTCGGCGGCGTCGACCTGCCCGCGGGCTCGCGCCTCTTGATCGTCACCTCGTCGGCCAACCACGACGAAGGCCACTTCGCCGATGCCGACCTGTTCGACATCCGCCGCGACAACGCCAGCGACCACCTGACCTTCGGCTACGGCTCGCACCAGTGCATGGGCAAGAACCTGGCGCGCATGGAGATGCAGATCTTCCTGGAGGAGTTCACGCGCCGGCTGCCGCACATGCGCCTGTCGGAGCAACGCTTCAGCTACGTGCCCAACACCTCGTTCCGTGGGCCCGAGCACCTGTGGGTCGAGTGGGACCCACGCGCCAATCCGGAGCGCGCCAACGCGGGCCTGCGCAACGTGCAGGTGCCCGTGCGCATCGGCGAACCGTCGGCGCACGCCATCGCGCGGCCCGTGGTGGTCGAGCGCGTGACGCCGGTGGCCGACGGCATCGTGCGCCTGCGCTTGGTGTCGCCCGACGGCAAGCCGCTGCCGCGCTGGACGCCGGGTTCGCACATCGACGTGGAATGCGGCTCGCCCGAGCTGTCGCGCCAGTACTCGCTGTGCGGCGACCCCGACGAAGCCCACGCGCTGGAGATCGCCGTACTGCACGAGCCCGACGGTCGCGGCGGTTCGGCCTGGGTGCATGCGAACGTGAAGGCGGGCGACCGCCTGCGCATCCGCGGCCCGCGCAACCACTTCCGGCTCGACGAGTCGCTGTCGAAGGCGATCTTCATCGCCGGTGGCATCGGCATCACGCCCGTGAGCGCGATGGCGCGGCGCGCCAAGGCGCTGGGCATGGACTACGAACTGCACTACAGCGGCCGCAGCCGCGCGAGCATGGCCTTCGTCGACGAGCTGGCCGCGCTGCACGGCGAGCGCCTGCATGTGCACGCGGCCGACGAAGGCCGGCGCAACGACCTGCACGCGCTGCTGGCCACGCCCGTGCCCGGCGCGCAGGTGTATGCCTGCGGCCCGCTGCGCATGCTCGAAGCGCTCGAAGACTGCTGCGCCGCGTGGCCCGAGGGCGCGCTGCGCGTGGAGCATTTCGAATCGACGCTGGCCACGCTCGACCCGTCGAAGGAACATGCCTTCGAGGTGGAGCTGAAAGACTCCGGCCTCGTGATCACCGTGCCGCCCGACCAGACCTTGCTGACGGCCCTGCGCACGGCCAACGTCGATGTGCAGAGCGACTGCGAGGAAGGCCTGTGCGGTTCGTGCGAAGTGCGCGTGCTGGCTGGCAAGGTCGATCACCGCGACGTGGTGCTCACGCGCAGCGAGCGCGATGCGAACACGAAGATGATGGCCTGCTGTTCGCGTGCGTGCGAAGGGCGGTTGGTGCTCGAGCTTTGAGGCTTTTCGCCGCGCATTGATTCATCGCAAGTGTTTCGCGGCACGCCCACCGCACAGTGGGGCGTGCCGAATCGGCACCTCACCGAAGGAACCATGTGATGAAGACGAGAACCACCGCGGCCCTGCTTTTCACGGCGCTGCTCGCCGGCCCCGTGCTGGCCGCCACCTGCGACATCGAGATCGAAGGCAACGACGCGATGCAGTTCAGCAAGAGCGCCATCGCCGTGCCGGCCAGCTGCAAGCAGTTCACCGTGAAGCTCAAGCACGTCGGCAAGCTGCCCAAGGCCGCGATGGGCCACAACTGGGTGCTGAGCAAGGCCGCCGACGCGCAGGGCGTGGCGGCGGACGGCATCGGCGCGGGGCTGGACAAGGCCTACGTGAAGCCGGGCGATGCCCGCGTCATCGCGCATTCGAAGGTCATCGGCGGCGGCGAGACCGATGCCGTGAGCTTCGACGTGAGCAAGCTCAAGGCGGGGGACAGCTATGCGTGGTTCTGCTCGTTCCCGGGGCACGCGTCGCTCATGAAGGGCACGCTGGCGCTGGTCAAGTAGGCGCCGCGCCGCCCAAGGGCATCCGCAGCACCACCTGCGTCTCGCCGGGGCGCGACTGCAGCTGCAGCTGCGCGCCCAGGCGGCGCGCCCGCGTCCGCAGGTTGCGCAGCCCCGCGCCGCCGCTCACGCCGTCCACCGCGAAGCCGCGGCCGTCGTCGCGCACGCTGAGCTGCAGCTCGGCGCCCGCGCGCGCCACCGTCACGTCCACGCGCCGGCCCGCGCTGTGCTTGAGCACGTTGGTCAGCGCCTCCTGCAGGAAGCGCATCAGGTCCAGGCTCTGCGAGGGCGCGAGTTCGAGCGTGTCGATGCCCGAGACCTTCCAGCGGCAGTCGATGCCGTTGGCGTCGAGCAGCTGCGCGCTGCGGTAGCGCAGCGGCGCCAGCAGCTCGCCGAGCGCGCGCGCCCCGTCGTCGCGGCCGGTGGCGTCGATGATCAGCCGCAGGTCGTCGCGCAGGCTCTTGAGCATCGCCAGCAGCTGCGGCGCGCTGAGGTGCTCCGGCGTGCGTTCCAGCGTCGCGATGCTGCCCACCAGCATGCCGCCCAGGCCGTCGTGCAGGTCGCTCACCAGGGCCACGCGCTCGCCGATGCGCGCGTGCGCGAGTTCCAGCGCGTGCTGCTGCGCGAGCGTGGACGCGAGCTCGGCCTTGGCGGCGTTCACTTCCTCGATCAGCTCGGTGTTGAAGTTCTCGATGCGCCGCAGGCTCTGCACGAAGCGCCCGGCCTGCGTCAGCGCCATGCCCAAGAGCAGCACGTACGAGGACATGGTCGTGTAGTAGATGTTGCTGTCGATCACCTGCGTGAACACCAGCAGGTCGTGCGCGCCCGTGAGCGCCGACACCGCCATGAACGGCGTGAGCGAACGCATCGGGCTGCCCCGGTGGCGCAGTGCGTGGAAGATGCCGCTGCTGTTCACGACGATGATCGTGAGGCCGCCCACCAGGGTCCAGATCGCACGGTGGGTGGGCAGGTTCGCGGTGCCCGCGAACCACAGGTCGAGCACGCCGACGGCCGCCACCGCGAACGCCGCGATCTCCAGGCGCGGCAGGCGCCGCCCGGCGAAGCGCAGCACGAACACGCCATACGACACGCTGAAGAACAGCAGCAGCGAGGTGTTCAGCGCCTGCCAGCTGTGGTTGCTGGCAAAGGGCCACGGGCTGGTGGCGATCTGGTTGTAGCCGAACAGCAGCCACAGCACCGACATCGCCGCGAACCAGCCGTAGGCCGTCTCGCGCCGGCGCAGCAGCCACCACGCCGCGAAGAAGGCCGACACCGCCGCGCTGGTCGCCAGGCCGAACACCTGCAGGTCGCGCCGCATGAGCTGCTCGCGGCCGAACTCGGCCTGCATGGCCGCGGGCGTGCCCAGGCTCACCGGCCCCAGCCCGGCCTGGTAGGCCGACAGGCCCGACACGCGCACCAGCAGCGTGTTGGTGCCGGCGCGCAATTGCGGCGCGTCCAGCAGCCAGTAGCGCGGCGAGTTCCACGCGCGCGTGAGCGGCTCGACCAGGCTGCGGTCGCGCCAGATCGTCGTGCCGTTGAGCGAGACCTCGCCGGCCATGTTCAGGTAGTGCAGCAGCAGCCCGGTCTCGGTCACCGGCGCGGGCTGCTCCCAGGTCAGCCGGTACCAGACCACGCCGTCGAAGCCGGGCCAGCGCGTGGCCCAGCTGTCGGGCAGGGCGACGGGCGTCCAGCCGTCGGCGGGCGGCGTCGTGTCGTCCCAGCCGGTGCCGCGTGCGGCTTCGGCGCGAAGTTCGGGAACCACCGGTGTTTGTGCGTGCGCGCTGCCCGTCGGGAGCAGCAGCCACAGGGCCCACAGCAGCAGGCCCGCGAAGACCGTCAGCGCAGCAGGCCCTGCCTTCGGCCTTGGTAGACCGCCTCGGTGCGCGAGTTGACGGCCAGCTTGCGGTAGATGTTCTTGGTGTGGCATTCCACGGTCAGTCTGGAGATCGACAGCGCCTCCGCCATGTCGCGGTTGCTCATCCCTTGCGACACGAGCTCGAGGATTTTGCGCTCGCGCGGCGTCAGCATGACGGGCGTGGTGGCGGGCGTCAGCGACGGGTCGTCGGGCGGCGAGGGCAGGCCGGGCAGCTGGGTCGCGACCCAGCCGAGGATGCGGCGGGCGATGGCCGGGTCGATCGGCGCGCCGCCTTGCTCGATGCTGCGCAGCGCGATGCTGAGCTCGAGGTCGTCGCGTTCCTTCAGCAGGTAGCCGATGGCGCCGGCGCGCAGCGCCGCGAAGATCACGGCCTCGGTGCGCCAGGCCGAGATCACCACGGCGGGCACCAGCCGGTGGTGCACGTGCATCCACTCGATCAGGTCGACGCCGCTGCCGTCGGGCAGGCCGATGTCGACCAGCGCCACGCCGAAATGCTGCTGCTCCAGCAGCGAGCGGGCCGAGGTCAGGCTGTCGGCCCAGGCGATCTGGGGCTCGTCGCATCCGAGCGTCGACAGCACGTACGCCAGGCGCTCGCGCATCGCCGGATCGTCTTCGACCACCAGCGCGGGGCTCAGCGAGACCACTTCAACGTCTTCCAGGAGAGGGGCAGACATAGGACGACATTTTTGAGCCGTGGTGTACGTGGTGCAACGTTTTTTCTTAAATGAAACGACTGTTTCTAAAGTTCCTATTTGTATCTTGATGTTAATTCAAAGCGACCACAACCCTAATCGAGGATGACCCCTCCGCTCAGGTTGACTATTGCGCCCGTCATGGCCCCGGCCAGCGGCGAGGCCAGGAACACCGCGGTGCCCGCGAGCTGGTCCAGCGAGGGCAGGCGTTCGACCAGCAGCCCCTCGGGCCGCGCGGCCAGCATCTGCTCGACCGTGAGGCCCATGCGCTCGGCCGCCGGGCGAAACACCTCGCCGCTGTGCGAGCCCGCGGCCACCGCCTCGGGAATCGCGTGCGAGCGGATGCAGGCCGTGCGGATGCGAAAGACCGCCAGCTCGCCCGCCATGTGACGCGCGAGCCCCTCCACGCCGGCGCAGGCCACGGCATGTCCGAGGTACCCGGGGCCGGGTAGGCGCGAGGCGGGCGTCGACACCGACAGGATCACGCCGCCGCCGCGCGCCGCCATGTGCGGCGCCACGGCCTTGGCGGTGAGGAAGTTGGCGCGCGTGTAGGCGTGGATGGGGAGGAAGAAGTCCTCCAGCGACAGCTCGGCCAGCGGCCGGCCCTGCACGTGGAAGACGCCGACGGCGTTGAACGCGAGGTCGATGCCGCCAGCCTGCTCGGCGACCTCGGCCGCGTGGCGCAGCATCGCGGCTTCGTCCAGCGCGTCGACCACCGCGGCCTGCGCATGGCCGCCGGCTTGGGTGATGTCTCGCACCACCGCATCGAGCTTGTCGCGGCTGCGGCCGGTGATGAACACGCGGGCGCCTTCGCGTGCAAAGGCGCGGGCGACGGCGCCGCCAAGGGCACCGCTGCCGCCGTGGATCACGGCGCAGCGGTCTTGCAAGGACTGGACATTCGAGGGCATGAGAGCTTCTCCTTGGCGTGAATGGCGACCCGCGACATGCGGGCGCTCGTTCCAAGGACGGCGCAGGCCCAGCTGATCCGACAGCGCAGTGGAGTTTTTTTCAGACCTGCGGGATGCGCGGTGCGATCACGCCCGGGTCGTACCAGGTCACCGGGCGGATCTCGAACACGCCGCCCTCGAAGTCCAGCCGCCGCGCCGCATGCCGCGCGTCTTCGAGCGACTCGCACTCGACGATGTAGATGCCCATCAGCTGCTCCTTGGTCTCGGCGAACGGCCCGTCGGTCACCAGCGGATGCGCGGCGCCGGCGTGCCGCACGGTGGTGGCGGTGTCGGGCATCAGGCGCAGCACGGTGCCGAGCCGGCCGGCGGCCTGCAGCTCGTCGCGCAGGTCGGTGTGGCGCTCGAGCATCTCGTCTTCGACCTCGGGTGCCCAGCCGGCCGCCGCAGCTTCGGAACCGTAGATCAGGATGGAATAGAGCATCGTGCGTCCTTTGCTTGAAGGGAGTCGGAAGAGGCGCCCGCGCCGAGACGGTCGAGCAGCAGGCGGATGTGTGCGGCCTCGGCGGCGGTGCGGGCCAGCGCGAGCGCGTCGGCAAAAGCGCGGCGTGCTTCGTCGGCGCGGCCCAACTGCGTCAGCAGCCCGCCGCGCAGGCCGTGGAAGTGGAAGTACGCCGACAGCGGCTCCGCCAGCCCGTCGACCATCGCGAGCGCCACCCCGGGCCCGCGCACCTTGGCCACGGCCACCGCGCGGTTGAGCGTGACGACGGGCGAGGGCTGCAGCTTTTCGAGCCCGGCGTAGAGCCGGTCGATCTCGGCCCAGTCGGTGTCGGCGGCACATGCGGCCTGCGCGTGCGTGGCCGCGATGGCCGCCTGCAGCTGGTACGGCCCGATGCGGCGCTGGCGCAGCGCGGCGTCGAGCAGGGCCAGGCCTTCGTCGATCGCCGCGCGGTGCCAGCGCGTGCGGTCCTGGTTTTCGAGCAGCACGACCATGCCGCCCGCGTCCAGCCGCGCGTCGGCCCGCGCGTGCTGCAACAGCAGCAGGGCGCACAGGCCGGCGGTTTCGGGCGCGTCGGGGAACAGGTCGCACAGCAGGCGCGCGAGGCGGATCGCCTCTTCGCACAGCGCCACGCGCACATGGGCCGTGCCGCCGCTGGCCGCGTAGCCTTCGTTGAACAGCAGGTAGACCACCGCGCCCACGGCCGCCAGCCGCTCGCCGCGTTCGCGCACACCGGGCGCATCGAAGGGCAGGCCGGCCGCGGCCACGCGCTGCTTGGCACGCGTGATGCGCTGCTCCATGGCGCGCTCGCCGACCAGGAAGGCGCGCGCGATCTCCGCCACCGACAGGCCCGAGACGATGCGCAGCGCCAGCGCGATCTGCTGCGCGAGCGGCAGCGCGGGGTGGCAGCAGACGAACAGCAGGCGCAGCACATCGTCGCGGTAGTGCGACTGGTCGAGCTGTTCGGCGAGGTCGGGGTCGAGGGTCATGTCCGCGTCGCCGTCGTCTTCTTCGGGCAGCGGATCGCGCCGCCGCAGTTCGTCGAGCGCCGCGTTGCGCCCCACGAGGATCAACCATGCCAGCGGATCGTCGGGCGGGCCCTGCTCGGGCCAGTGCCGCAGCGCACGCAGGCTGGCTTCCTGGAAGCCTTCCTCGGCCGTGTCCAGGTCGCGGAAGTAGCGCAGCAGCGCCGCCACCGCGCGCGGGCGCGCGGCGATCAGCGTGGTGGCGATCCAGCTCAGTTCGGTGGTGGTCATCGTCGGCGCGGTGCGTGTCGCTTCGAAGAAGGTCGGTTCAACCCCAAGGACGCGCCAGTATGCGGCGGGCCGACAGCAGCGCGCAAAAAAAGTCCGCGTGGACAATGCGGCGCATGTCCGACCTCCACGCCCTGACCCGGCAGTTCCCGCATCCCGGCCGGCTCGACGCCATCCTGCTGCGCCCCGCGCGGCGCACGCCAGTTCAATCGGCGGAGGAGGTGCAGGCGATCGAAGCGCTGGGCCTGGCCGGCGACCGCAGCAGTGCCGGGCGCGGCGGTGGCAAGCGGCAGGTCACGCTGATCCAGGCGGAGCACCTTCCGGTTGTCGCGGCGCTCGCGCGGCGCGTGGAAGGTGTCGACGCCGGCCTGCTGCGCCGCAACCTCGTCGTGTCGGGCCTCAACCTGCTGGCGGCGCGCTCGCTGTTTCGCGACCAGCCGCTGGTGCTGGCACTCGGGCCCGAGGTGCTGCTGGAGATCACCGGGCCTTGCGAGCCCTGCTCGCGCATGGAAGAACTGCTCGGCCCCGGTGGCTACAACGCCATGCGCGGGCATGGCGGCGTGACGGCGCGGGTGCTGCGTGGCGGTGTGCTGCGCGTCGGCGACACGGTCGCCTGCCGCACCGCCTGAACACCACCTACATCAGGTTGCGCAGAGAGGCTTCGATGGCCGCCGCCGTGGCCAGCGGCTTTTCCATTGGAAACAGGTGGCTGCCGTCGAGCATCGTGATGCGGCCCTTGGTGACCTGCTCGGTCATCGCCATGCCCACCTGCTTCATCTCGACCGACTGGCGCCCGCCGATGAAGGCCACCTTGCACTTGATCGGGTGGCGGCGCAGCAGCCCGCCCAGCGTGTGGGGCAGGGTGTTGTAGATGGCGGTTTCCACGTCGCGGTCGAAGCTCAGGGCGCGCGTGTCTTCGCTGTCGAAGGTGCCGTGGTCGATGTAGTCGTGCAGCACCTGCTCGTCCCACTTCGCGAACGCCTTCTTGCTGCGGAAGTGCTCGAACACCGCCTCGCGATGCTCCCAGCTGTTGCGGCGCTTGCGGCTGGTGGCGCCGGGCGAAATGCTCTTCATGAGCGGCGTGCGCTTGACCACGTTGAGCGTGTTCGCGCGCCAGCCGCCGAGGATCGGCGAATCGATCAGCAGCACGCCGCGCGCCAGCTCGGGGTGGCGCGCCGCGCACATCAGGCTCAGGAAGCCGCCCAGCGAATGGCCGATGAGGAACACCGGGCCGCCCGCGCGGTCGGCGCGCAGCTTGGCGAAGTCGGCCAGCTGCTGCACCAGGTGCGGCCAGTTGTCGGTGACGGGGTACTTCGGGTCGTGCCCGAATTTCTCGATGGCGTCGACCTCGAAGCCCCGGTTGCGAAGGCTGTCGAGAACGACGCGGTAGGTGCTCGCCGGAAAGCTGTTGCCGTGCGAAAAGATGACAGGTGGCATTACAGAGGCCGCCGCCGGGCCGCCCCAAGGCGGCCGAGCCTCCCCCTCGGGGGGTGGAGAAGTACACGAAGTGACAAGCCGGGGGGCACCATGTTCTAGATGAGCTTTTCGTCGGGGGTCGAGATCTTGCGCAGCGGGCTGTGGCGCGTGGCCGGCATCCGCAGCGGGTGTTCGGTGGCGCTGTCGTCCCACACTGGGTCTTCGATGCTGTCGAACACCTCGCGCAGCTTCTGGCCCCAGCTGTTGTGCATCATGCGGTAGTAGGGGTTGTCGGCGTCGATGCAGATCACGCGGTCGGTCTCGAGCTTGTTGGCCTCGTACACCACCAGGTCGAGCGGCAGGCCGACCGACAGGTTCGACTTCATGGTCGAGTCCATCGACACCAGCGCGCACTTGGCGGCTTCGTCCAGCGGCGTCTCGGGCGTGAGCACGCGGTCGAGCACGGGCTTGCCGTACTTCGACTCGCCGACCTGGAAGTAGGGCGTCTCGGTGGTCGCTTCGATGAAATTGCCTGCGGCGTAGACCAGGAACAGGCGCATGCCTTCGCCCTTGACCTGCCCGCCGAAGATGAACGACACGTTGAAATCGAGGCCCGCATGCTTGAGCGCCTCGGCATCGCGGTCGTACACATGGCGCACGGCCGAGCCCAGCACGCGCGCGGCGTCGAACATGCTCTTGGCGTTCCAGATGGTGATGGGTTCGCCCTGCGTGCCGTCTTCGCGCGTTTCGCGCAGCTCTTCGATCTGCAGGATTTCGCGCACCGACTGCGAGATGCTCAGGTTGCCCGACGACAGCAGCACCATGACGCGGTCGCCCGGCTGCTCGTAGACGATCATCTTGCGGAAGGTGCTGATGTGGTCCACCCCCGCGTTCGTGCGCGAGTCGGAGAGAAACACCAGGCCGGCGTTGAGTTTGATGCCTACGCAATAAGTCATGGGTTCGCCTTGCAGGAACTGGGCCCGCTCATGCGGTACTGCGTTCACGTGCGTTCAGTTTCTGGAGGGCATAGAGCGCGTCGAGGGCTTCGCGCGGGCTCATGGCGTCCGGGTCGAGGGCAGCCAGCGCGGATTCTACGGCGCTGGCCATGGGGGTTTCGGTGGCTGGCGGCGGCGCGAACAGGTCGACCTGCGCACGCGTTTGCGCATGCTGCGACTCGAGTGCGTCGAGCGCCTGCCGCGCGTGGTTGACCACCGCCGCGGGCATGCCCGCGAGGCGCGCCACCTGGATGCCGTAGCTCTTGCTGGCCGGGCCCGGCTGCATCTCGTGCAGGAACACGATGTCGCGGCCCGACTCGGTCGCGCTCACATGCATGTTCACGGCGCCGTGGTGCGTGGCCGGAAACTCGGTGAGCTCGAAGTAGTGGGTGGCGAACAGCGTGAAGGCCTTGCTGCGGTCGTGCAGCTGCGCCGCGATGCCGGCCGCCAGCGCCAGGCCGTCGAAGGTGCTGGTGCCGCGGCCGATCTCGTCCATCAGCACCAGCGATTGCGCCGTGGCGCTGTGCAGGATCTGCGCGGCCTCGGTCATCTCGAGCATGAAGGTCGACTGTGCGTTGGCCAGGTCGTCGGCCGCGCCGATGCGCGTGTGAATCGCGTCGATCGGCCCGAGCCGGCAGGCCGTGGCCGGCACGTGCGAACCGATGGACGCCAGCAGCACCACGATGGCCACCTGCCGCATGTAGGTCGACTTACCGCCCATGTTCGGGCCGGTGATGATCTGCATGCGCTGCTGCGGCCCCATCTGCGTGTCGTTGGCGATGAAGCTGCCCGACGACTTCTCGGCCAGCCGCGCCTCCACCACCGGGTGGCGGCCCTGCTGGATCTCGATGCACGGGTGCGACACGAAGGTCGGTGCGCGCCAGTTCAGCGTGTGCGAGCGTTCGGCCAGCGCGCACAGCGCGTCGAGCGCGGCAATGCCGCCGGCCAGCTGCGTGAGTGCGGGTACCGAGGGCTGCAGCGCGTCGAGCAGCTGCTCGTACAGCCACTTCTCGCGCGCCAGCGCACGGTCTTGCGCGCTCAGCGCCTTGTCTTCGAACGCCTTGAGTTCGGGCGTGATGAAACGCTCGGCGTTCTTCAGCGTCTGGCGGCGGCGGTAGTTGTCGGGCACCTTCGAGAGCGCGCTTTGCGTCACCTCGATGTAGAAGCCGTGCACGCGGTTGAACTGCACGCGCAGGTTGCTGATGCCGGTGCGCTCGCGCTCGCTGATCTCGAGCTTGAGCAAAAAGTCGTCGCAGTTCTCGCTGATCTCGCGCAGCTCGTCGAGCTCGGCGTCGTGGCCCGTGGCGATCACGCCGCCGTCGCGCACCAGCGCCGACGGGTCGGGCTTGATCGCGCGCACCAGCAGGTCGGCGCAGCCCGGCGGCGGCGCAAGGCGTTCAGTGATCTGCGCCAGCAGCGCGGCGGCGCCCGGCAGCAGCGGCGCCAGCTGCTCGGCCTTCGCCAGCGCGAGCTGCAGCGCCACCAGTTCGCGCGGGCGCACCTGGCGCAGCGCGATGCGCGCCGCGATGCGTTCCACGTCGCTGGTGTTCTTCAGCTGCTCGCGCAGCGTGCGCCAGGGCGCGGCGGTGGCGCCGGGCCCGGGGGACTGCAGCGCACCGATGGCGTCGAGCCGCCCCTGGGCTTCGCTGCGGTCGCGGCGCGGCGAGAGCAGCCAGCGCTTGAGCAGGCGGCTGCCCATGCCCGTCATGCAGGTGTCGAGCAGCGAGAACATCGTGGGCGAGTCTTCGCCGCGCAGCGTCTGCACCAGCTCCAGGTTGCGGCGCGTGGTGGGCGGCAGCTCGATCAGGTCGCCGTCGCGTTCCACCGACAGGCGCTGCACGTGCGACAGCGCGCGGCCTTGCGTGTGCTCGGCATAACCCAGCAGCGCGGCGGCAGCGGCGTGCGCGTTGCCCAGCGATTCGGCGTTCCAGGCCGCGAGGCTGTGGCTGCCCATCTGCTCGCTGAGCTTGCGCTCGCCCAGGCCGGGATCGAACTGCCAGGCCGGACGCAGCGACAGCGTGAACGGCACGGCCGCGCGCGCGGCCTTCAGGCGCTGCTCGAAGGCGGGCGTGACCTCGGCGCTGTACAGCAGCTCGCTCGGCGCGATGCGTGCGATCCAGGCTTCGAGCGCATCGGCCGGACACTCGGCCAGCCGCAGCTCGGCACCTGTCACGCTGAGCCAGGCGAGGCCGCAGAAATTGCGCGTGCCCGCATGCACGGCGAGCAGCAGCGAATCGCTCTTGTCGTTGAGCAGTTCCGAGTCGGTCAGCGTGCCGGGCGTGACCACCCGCACCACCTTGCGCTCGACCGGCCCCTTGCTGGCGCCGACCTCGCCCACCTGCTCGCAGATGGCGACCGATTCGCCCAGCTTGATGAGCCGCGCCAGGTAGGTGTCGACCGAGTGGAAGGGCACGCCGCACATCAGCACCGGCTGCCCGGCCGACTGGCCGCGCTGGGTGAGCGTGATGTCGAGCAGGCGCGAGGCCTTTTCGGCGTCGGCCCAGAACAGTTCGTAGAAATCGCCCATCCGGTAGAACAGCAGGGTGTCCGGATGGTCGGCTTTGAGGCCCAGGTACTGCGCCATCATGGGCGTGTGCCCGGCGAAATCGCCAGCCGAGGGGGCTTGATCTTTGGTGCTTTTCACCGGTAAGGTCATTGAATCCGTGGAGAAGAAAAGAGGGTGCGCGCTGCGCATCCCGGGGATCGGGTCATTATCGGGGACGGCCATCGGCGTGCGCGCCGGCCTCCCCGCACCGACGCCCCCGCCGCGTCCACTTTGGCCGCATTCCCCTGAATCCAGACAGCTCCCCCGTGCGTAGTCATGCGCATGCGCATGACTACGCGGGCGCACGCGACCTTCATCGATGGAGACCCCAGTGAGTTACGAGGACATCCGGAAACGATTTCATGTGCCTGCCCGCAAGGGCGCCAGGGTGCTGGTGCACGGGCAGCCCGGCACCGTGACCACCGTGCGGGGGCTCACGCTGCGCGTGCGGCTGGACGGCATGAGCTGGTCGCGGCCGTACCTGCCGGACGAGCTGCAATGGTTGCCGGCCCCAGCGCCCGAGCCGCAGGGGCAGGGCGGCCCCGAGCACTGACGTGCCCGGGCGGCCTGCATCGCCGCTCCTAAAATCCCTCGGCGCAAACCCCGCGTGAAGAACAAAGGTGCCCATGGCCCCGTCGGATGAAATCAAAGGCCCTGCAGCGGACGCGCTCCCGGACACCGCCACCTTGCCCGCTGACCTCGCGGCGCTGTACCTGTGCATGTCGCCGGCCCAGCTGGCGGACCTGCGCAAGTCGAAACGGCCCGAAGGGCGACCGGGCACGGGCAACAGCGGCCCGTCCGTCATCCGGCCCGTCGAAGGCACGGGCGGCGCCAAGGACCCGGCGCTCTACCAGCTCGGCACGCTGCGCGAGTTTGCCAAGGCGAACGCCGCGCCCTCGGCCTTCGACACCGCGCTGAACACCGGCCTGCCGGGCTGGTTCGGCGCCAAGCTGCCTTTCTTCGCCGAGCGCGAACCCCGCATCAAGCGCGGCAAGCGCGTGCTCATCGGCGGCGCCTGGGACCGGGCCGATCCGCTGCGCGAGCAGCGCTTCGTCGCGCTCGCCAAGGGCCGTATCCGCTTCACGTCGCTGACGTGTGCCGAAGCCGCGGCGAGCCTGTGGGCCGACGTGGCCAGCCACCGCGCGTTCGCCGACCAGGGGTTGGCCCTGCTCGCGCGCGAGACGCAGGCCATCGAGGCCTCGCTGGCCGACACGGCCCGCCTGGCCGCGACCGCACCGACCGATGCGGCGGCCTGACCTCCCTTCAAGTTCGACGATGGAAGTGCTCCGATGCTGATCAACTGCGTGGCCTATGAAAACGGCGCCAAGCTCGCCGACATTCCCGTCGAGGACATCAGCGACTACATCTCCCGCGCAGGCTGCTTCGTCTGGGTGGCGCTGAGCGACGCCACGCCCGAAGAGCTGGCCCAGATGCAGGACGAGTTCGACCTGCACCCGCTGGCCGTCGAAGACGCCCAGCACGGCCACCAGCGGCCCAAGGTGGAGGAGTACGGCGACTCGCTGTTCGTCGTGATGCACCTGGTCGAGCCCTCGACCGAAGCCGAAGGCGAGCACAGCGTGAACGTGGGCGAGGTCAACGTGTTCGTCGGCCGCAACTACGTGCTGTCGGTGCGCAACCGCAGCCAGCAGGGCTTCCTGGGCGTGCGCGAGCGCTGCGAGCGCGAGCCCGACCTGCTGCGCAACGGCGCGGGCTTCGTGCTCTATGCGCTGATGGACGCGGTGGTCGACCGCTACTTTCCGGTGATCGACGCGCTCGAAGTGGAACTCGAATCCATCGAGCAGCAGATCTTTGCCCAGGGCGGCGCGGCGCGCGACAAGATCAAGCAGCTGTACGACCTGAAGCGCCGCAGCCTCATCCTCAAGCGCGCGGTGGCGCCGCTGGTGGAGGCGGCGGGCAAGCTGCACGGCGGGCGCGTGCCGCAGATCTGCGTGGGCACGCAGGAATATTTCCGCGACGTGGGCGACCACCTGGTGCGCATCAATGGCTCGATCGACGCGGTGCGCGACACCATCGCCACGGCGGTGCAGGTGAACCTCTCGATGGTCACCATCGAGGAGAGTGAAGTGACCAAGCGGCTCGCCGCCTGGGCCAGCATCTTCGCGGTGTGCACCGCCTTCGCGGGCATCTGGGGCATGAACTTCGAGCACATGCCGGAGCTGAAATTCCGCTATGGCTATGCGATGGCGCTGGGGTTGATCGTCAGCACCTGCGGCTACCTCTACTACCGGTTCAAGCGCGTCGGCTGGCTCTAGCGCGAAGCCCGGCCCCGGGCTTCGCGACTGAGTCGCGCCTTCCTTATTCGTCGTGCGTGTCGTGCGTCGCCACGGCACCGCGACGCCAGTAACCCGAGGCCCGAACCCACTTCGGGTTCGCACCGCGCTCGCCCACGAGGTGCGCGCGCAGCGCCTTCGCGATCGCCGATTCGCAACCGACCCAGGCGTGGAAGTCGCCGTCCGGCAGCGCCATGGTTTTCAGCGTGTCGACCAGCACGGGGCTCAGGCCCGGCGCGGCGCCTTCGCGGTGCACCCAGCGCAGCGTGAGCTCGGCCTGCGTCTCCAAAGGAATCTCGTCGGCTGCGCTGTCGACTTCCGCCAGCACCACCACACGCGCGCCGGCCGGCAGTTCGGCCAAGCGGCGCGAGATGGCGGGCAGGGCGGTGTCGTCGCCGATCAGCAGGTGCCAGTCGAATTCGGTCGGCACGATGAACGAGCCGCGCGGGCCGCCCACGCCGACGATGTCGCCGGGCTTGGCCTGCTCGGCCCACTGCGTGGCGGGGCCGGCGTCGTGCAGCGCGAAATCGATCTCCAGCGTATTGGCTTGCGCGTCGTGGTGGCGCGGCGTGTAGTCGCGCATGGCGGGGCGTCCGCCTTCGGGCCACACGGGGCCGTCGGGGCCGGCGGTCGGCAGCGTGAGCTGGCCGGTGGCGGCATCGGGAAAGAACAGCTTCGCGTGGTCGTCGAAGCCGGGGCTGGTGAAGCCCTGGAGCGCGTCGCCGGTCAGCGTGATGCGGATCAGGTGCGGCGTCACGCGCTGCACGGTCTTCACCGTGAGTTGGCGAAAACGCAGTTCGTGGCGCACGCGGCGGGGCGTGCGGTCGGGCGTGTTGGAGGAGGGCGCAGTGGTTGTGAAGTCGGTCATGTCAGAGTGGTTCAGATGCGTTCGAGCTGTTGTGCGGCGCTGTCGAGCACCGCGGCGAATTCGTGGGCTTGTTGTTCGGTGAGGGGCGCGCCGCCAAGGCGCAGGCGCATCGCGAGCTTGAGGTTCTCGATGGCGCGGGTGACTTGCGGGGGCCGTCCGGCGCGCGGGCCGGCGCCGTCCACGCCGCCCGCCATGCGGGCCATCATGGCGTCGGCCGTCTCGCGGTTGGCGGCCAGGAACTCCTGGCCGCTCGGCGTGATGCTGTAGCGCTTGCGGCCGCCGACGTCGGCGGTTTCCACGCTCAGGTAGCCCAGCTCTTCCAGCAGCGTGAGCGTGGGGTAGACCACGCCGGGGCTCGGCACGTAGGTGCCGCCCAGGCGGTCTTCGATGGCTTTGATGAGTTCGTAGCCGTGCGAGGGCTTGTCGGCAATGAGCTGCAGCAGCACGAAGCGCAGCCCGCCGTGGCCGAACACCCGGCCCGCGCCGCCGCCGCGTCCGCCGCGCATCCCGCGGCCGCCGCCGGCCAGGCCGTCTTCGTGTTCGCCGCGCGGGGCGTGGCGGTGGTGATGGTGGTGCGGAGCGTGGTGAAGGTGGCGCATGGGGATGATTTTCTTGAGTGGGTCGAGACTATTCTAGATATATCGAAATAGAAAACAAAAGCCCACCCGTCGGGCGACCCTGCCGGCCGCATGGGTTCTGGCGGCGGCGCCCCTTCGGGCGAGGGCGGGCTACAGCGGGCGCAAAGGCGCCGCGCGCGCAATCAGCCGGATCTGCTCGAAGTCCAGCCGGTCCAGCGCCTGGCGAAGCGTCAGCACCATCGGCTGGCTGTGCGCCTCCGTGGCCAGCCGGTTCACCCACTCGTGCAGGTCGCTCCAGCGGCCGTCGCGGGCGAGCACTTCGAGTTCGTCCTTCTGCGCCGGCGACAGCGGCGTCAACACCGGCAGCAGCCGGCCGCGCGCCCGGGGCCTGGCACGCGGGCGCGGCGCGGCGATGGGTTCCGATGGCGGCGGTGCAGGCGCATCCGACGAAGGCGCCGGCTCGGTCGACAGCGAGAAGACCACCCGCGTCCCCGCGCCCATGCCGCTGTGAATGGCGAGCCGCCCGCCCATCCGCTGCACGATGCGCTGCGCAATCACCAGCCCGAGCCCGCCGCCCGCCATGCTGGGCGCGTTGTCGGCCAGCAGGCGCGTCATGCGCTCGAGCGTGTCGGCGTCGATGCCCGTGCCGCTGTCGGTCACTTCGAAATGCAGCTGCCACGCGCCGTCGCTCGGCTGTGCCTGCAAGCGCAGCCCGATGGCGCCGTTGCGCGTGAACCTGGCCGCGTTCGACAGCAGGTTCAGCACCACCTGCTGCAGCCGCTTGCCGTCCAGGCGGACCAGGGCCGGCAGCTCGCCGTCGATCGTGAGTTCGAAGCTGTTGTGCTGGCGCTGCGCGAGCGCGTGCGCGTACTGCGCGACGTTGTCGACCAGCGTGCGCAACTGCACCGGCTGCGCCTCGACGGCCAGCGGCGCCAGCTCGCCCTTGGCGTAGTCGACCAGGTCATCGATCAGCTCCAGCTGGTAGGCCGCGCTGCGCTCGATGGTGGCGAGCCGCGCGGGCGCCGGCGTGTCGCTGCCGTCCTGCATCAGCTTCAGGTTGCCCAGGATGGTGGCCACCGGCGCGCGCAGGTCGTGGCTGATGTAGGCCAGCAGCTCTTTCTGTTCGCGCGTGCGCTGCTCGGCCTGGCCCAGCGCCTCGCTCAGCGCGCGGGTCTTGCGCACCACTTCTTCTTCGAGCCGCTGCTGTTCCTGGGCCTGCCACTGCAGCAGCGTCTGCTGCGCGGCGTTGCGCTGGCGCGTCTCCTGGAACGACCACGCCGTGATCGCGAACGCGCCCACCAGCATGCCCGGGAACGCCAGCGCATAGTGGTCGAAGTCGGACATCGAGCGCTCCGCGAACATCAGCGCCGACATGCGCATCAGCGCGCCCACGCAGATCACGAGCATCACCATCAGCGACAGCCGCCCGCCCGGCCCGGCGCGCCGCTGGTAGATGAAGGTGCAGACCGTCAGCGCGAGCACGATCAGTGGCGCGTTCACGATGCCGATGGCCGCGAAGGTCGCGTAGGGGCCGAACAAAGTGCCCAGCAGCACGACGATCTCGACGCCGGCCAGCACGAACAGCAGCGGGCGCCCGGGCACGCGCACCGGGCTCTGGCGGCCGCGCTCGTGAAAGTACAGCAGCAGGCACAGCGCCGTGGCCGCCACCATCACGCTGTGCCCGCGGTAGCTCCAGTCGGTGCTGTTCGGCCACAGCGCGATGCGCGCATAGCCCCGGTAGGTGGCCTCGTACAGCGCCAGCAGCGCGAAGCTCCCCGCCTGGAACGCGAGCATCGGCGCGCGCGAAATCCACCACAGCGCGGCCGAGTACACCGCGAAGGCCAGCAGCCCGCCGATCAGCAAGCCGCTGAGCAGCGCATGGTTGCGTTCGATGTGATGCCACGCCTCGTCGGTGTGCAGCTCCAGCACCAGCTTGATCTGGCCCGTGCTCATCACGCGCGTCAGCACCTGCACCGACTCGCCCGGCTGCAGGTCGATCTGCAACTGCGGAATGCGGTCGTGGCGGTGCGTGCTGTCCATCGGGTCGGACACGCCGGCCTGCGCGTGCGTCCATGCGGGTTGGCCATTGCGCGTGCGCAGCAGATGAAAGTCGACATGCCGCAGCCACGTCACGTTGAGCCCGAACCGCGCCGTGCGCACCTCCTGCGCATCGTTGACCAGCGACAGGCGCAGCCACACCGCCGAGGTCGAGAACCCGCGCATCAGCTGGTCGGGCGTGGCGGGCACGAACCCGTTCGCACCGCCGCTGGGCAAGGCGAGCACCTCGCGCGCCGACAGGCGGGCCGTGGGGTCTTCCAGCACTTCGACGGTCTGTTCGACGGAGACATTGCCCCGGGTCAGCGCGCTGAACCTGACGGCCTCCGCCGCGCTGGCCGCGAAGCCCCACAACCACAAGGCGAGGCCGAGCAGCAAGCCGCTTGCCCACCAGGGGCGTGTGCGCACCGGATGCATCGCGCGTCAGGTGCCGGAACGTTCGACACCGGCCTGGCGACAGGCCGAGGGCGTGCAGTCGAAGTACTCGCGAAACGCCGTCGCGAAGTTCGCGGCGCTCGAGAACCCCACCGCCGCGGCGATCTCTTCGATGCGCATGGCCGATTCGAGCAGCAGGCGCTGCGCCTCGTGCAGCCGCGCTTCGCGCACGAACTCGAACACCGTGCGGTTCGTCAGCTCCTTGAACACGCGCGACAGGCGCTTTTCGTGCGTGCCCACGCGCGCCGCCAGCTCGCGCAGCGGCAGCACGCGGCTCAGGTCGGCCAGGATGAGTCGCTCCGCCGCCTGCATGAGCGCGCGGTCCATGCCCGAGCCCGGCGCGCCGCCGTCGTTCGCGGCGGGGCTGTCGGGCGGGGGCGCCACCTGCGGGGCAGGGGCGGTGCGCGCCCTGCGGGATTCCGCCAGCGCCAGGTGAATCTCGACGCGGGCCATCACCTCGGCCGGGTCGAAGGGCTTCACGATGTAGTCGACCGCGCCGGCGCGCAGGCCCGTCAGGCGCTCTTCCAGGCTGGCCGACGAGGTCACGAAGATCACCGGAATGTCCGCCGTGGCCGGGTCGGCCTTCAGCAGGCGGCAGGCGGCAAACCCGTCGGTGCCGCCCAGGCGCACGTCCAGCAGCACCAGATCCATCTGCAGCGTTGTCGCCCGCCGGTAGCCCTCCATCGCATCGAAGGCGAGCGTGATGCGGTAGCCCGTGCCCCGCAGCGTTTCCAGCAAGAGCTTGAGTTCGTCAACGTTGTCGTCGACAACCAGCAGATGAGCTCTCCGGGGCTCCGGAGGTGACCAATAGGACATGGAAAGAGGGGGCGCCGGCACTGCGTTGGAACGCCCTGTGACCGAAACAATGTAACCAAGAAATTAATTTGGTAATCATTGTCACAAGAAATGCAAATTCATCCAATGACCGGTCTTCATTCCTGATCGATCCGCCCGCCATTGACGCGCGAGGCCTTAAAAAAGGTGCCGCGGCGAGGGGGTCTGTCAGAGGGAAAACGGGGTGCTGGACAGGGCCCGATCGGTATTGCAGGAAATAGCCGGGCCGATTCCGTCCATCAAAAGAATTGGACGCTCCGGCAAAAGCCCGTAAGCCAAAAGACCGCCAGCGCTCGCTTTCCCAACTTGCGAATTGCTGATTTTCTTTCGCCAATCGTGTGAAGTATTCGACATTCACACACGTTTGTGAACAGTTGTACGCCACGGCAAACGCCACGGCCCCTCCGGCAAAAGCCCGGACACCCCCCCGAACCAAGAATCCCGCCCCATGCAAGCGCAAGCCTGCGTGACCCGCACACCGGGTCGCGCCGGCGAGTCCTCGAGAGCCACCCGCGGCCTTCGAGATTTCCCAACGTGCGACCCGGGCTGTTCGCTGAAAGCGAGGGCTCGCCCGAGGTCCGGAGTCAAGGAGAAAGACCAATCATGGAAGCTGTTTACAAGTCTGGTGGCGCGTCATCCCGCAAAGCGACGGCGGAAGCCCCTCTGGTTCTGGATCGCCCGTCGATCGTCACGCTGAAGATCGCGCCCGAGAGCGTGCTCAAGTTCGAGCGCCGCGGCGACGACCTCGTGCTCGTGCTGCGCGACGGCCAGGAAGTCGCCGTGCGCGGCTTCTTCGCCGAGTACCCCGACGCCGGCCGCAACGACCTCGTGCTCGAAGACGGCGCCGGCGTGCAGTGGTGGGGCCAGTACACCGCGCCCTGGAAAGACTTCCACTTCACCGAGATCGAATGGAACGACGCCGGCGGCGCCTTGCTGCCCGACGGCGTGCCGGGCTGGCTGCTGGGCGCGCTTGGCGTGCTGGGCGTCGGTGCCGCCGCGAGCGGTGGTGGCGGCGGCGGCGGCCCGGCCTTCATCCCGCCGTTGCTTCCCGCGCAGAACCGCGGCCCCGAAGGCAAGGCCGACCCTGTCGTCACCGATCAGGACAAGCCCGTGACCGGACAAGTGCACGCGACCGACCCGGACCGTGACACGCTGACCTACACCGTCGCCAAGGGCCCCGAGCACGGCACCGTCACCGTCGATCCGTCCACCGGCCAGTTCGTCTACACGCCCAAGCCCGGCTACGAAGGGCCCGACAGCTTCGAGGTGACTGTCAGCGACGGCAAGGGCGGCACCACCACCGTCAAGGTGCCCGTGACCGTCTCGCCCGTGAACGATGCACCCACCGCGCCCGACTACACCGAGACCACGGCCGAAGACACGCCCGTGAGCGGCCGCGTGACCGGCAGCGACATCGACAGCGGCGACACGCTGACCTACACGAAGGGCAGCGACCCGGCGCACGGTACGGTGACGGTCAACCCGGACGGCACGTATGTCTACACGCCGAACCCCAATTTCAATGGGACCGACAGCTTCACCGTGACGGTGAGCGACGGCCATGGCGGGACGACGACGAGCACGGTGACCGTGACGGTCGATCCGGTGAACGATGCGCCGACGGCGCCGAACTACACCGAGACCACGAACGAAGACACGCCGGTCAGCGGCAAGGTGGTTGGCAGTGACGTGGACGGCGACACGCTCACGTACGTGAAGGGCAGCGACCCTGCACATGGCACCGTCACGGTCAACGCGGACGGCACCTACACCTACACCCCGGGTGCCAACTTCCACGGTACGGACAGCTTCACCGTGACGGTGAGTGATGGCCTCGGCGGCACGACGACCAGCACCATCACCGTCACCGTCGATCCGGTCAACGACGCCCCCACGGCGCCCAACTACACCCAGACCACGAACGAAGACATGCCCGTCAACGGCAAGGTGACAGGCGCTGATGTGGACGGCGATGCGCTGACCTACACGAAGGGCAGCAATCCTTCGAATGGCTCGGTGGTCGTCAACCCCGACGGCACCTACACGTACACGCCGAACCCGAACTTCAACGGCACCGACACGTTCACCGTCACGGTGAGCGATGGCCATGGCGGTACGACGACCAGCACCATCACGGTCACCGTCGACCCGGTCAACGACGCCCCCACGGCGCCCAACTACAACCAGACCACGAACGAGGACACGCCTGTCAACGGCAAGGTCATCGGCAGCGACGTCGACGGTGACGCATTGACCTACACCAAGGGCAGCAATCCTTCGAACGGCTCTGTCACGGTCAATCCCGATGGCACGTACGTCTACACGCCGAACCCGAACTTCAACGGCACCGATACGTTCACCGTCACGGTGAGCGATGGCCATGGCGGTACGACGACCAGCACCGTGACGGTCACGATCGACCCGGTGAATGACGCCCCGACGGCGCCCAACTACAACCAGACCACGAACGAGGACACGCCCGTCAACGGCAAGGTCATCGGCAGCGACGTCGATGGCGACACGTTGACCTACACCAAGGGCAGCAATCCTTCGAACGGCTCTGTCACGGTCAATCCGGATGGCACATACACCTACACGCCGAACCCGGACTTCCATGGGGCGGACAGCTTCACGGTAACGGTGAGCGATGGTCACGGCGGTACGACGACGAGCACGGTGACCGTGACGGTCGACCCGGTGAACGATGCACCGACGGTGCCTGACTACACCAAGACCACGGATGAAGACACGCCCGTGAGCGGCCAGGTCGTTGGCAGCGACGTCGATGGCGACACGCTGACCTACGTGAAGGGCAGCGATCCAGCGCACGGCACGGTCACGGTCAACGCCGATGGCACGTACACCTACGTCCCTGGTGCCAACTTCCACGGCACCGACAGCTTCACCGTCACGGTGAGCGACGGCCATGGCGGCACCACCACCAGCACGGTGAACGTGACCATCAATCCGGTCAACGACGCACCGACGGCGCCCAACTACAACAAGACCACGAACGAAGACACGCCGGTCAACGGCCAGGTCGTCGGCAGCGACGTCGACGGCGACGCGCTGACCTACACCAAGGGCAGTGATCCGGCGCATGGCACGGTCATCGTCAATGCCGACGGCACGTACACCTACGTCCCTGGTGCCAACTTCCACGGCACGGACAGCTTCACCGTCACGGTGAGCGACGGCCATGGCGGCACGACGACCAGCACCGTTACCGTCACTGTCGATCCGGTGAACGATGCACCGACAGTCCCCAACTACACCGAGACGACGAACGAAGACACGCCTGTCAGCGGCCAGGTCGTCGGCAGCGACGTCGACGGCGATGCACTGACGTACACCAAGGGCAGCGATCCAGCGCACGGCACGGTGACGGTCAACGCCGATGGCACCTACACCTACATCCCCGGCGCGAACTTCAACGGCACCGACAGCTTCACGGTGACGGTCAGCGACGGTCACGGCGGCACCACCACCAGCACCGTCAACGTGACCGTCAACCCGGTCAACGATGCACCGACGGTGCCCAACTACGTCGAGACCACGAACGAAGACACCCCCGTCAGCGGGCAAGTGGTCGGCAGCGACGTCGACGGCGACACGCTCACGTACGTGAAGGGCAGCGATCCAGCGCACGGCACCGTCACGGTCAATCCCGACGGCACCTACACCTACGTCCCTGGCGCCAACTTCAACGGCACCGACAGCTTCACGGTGACGGTCAGCGACGGCCACGGTGGCACGACCACCAGCACGGTGAACGTGACCATCAACCCGGTCAACGACGCACCGACGGCGCCCAACTACACCGAGACCACGAACGAAGACACGCCGGTCAGCGGCCAGGTCGTCGGCAGCGACGTCGATGGCGACACGTTGACCTACACCAAGGGCAGCGATCCCACGCACGGCACGGTGACGGTCAACGCGGATGGCACCTACACCTACGTCCCCAGCGCGAACTTCAACGGCACCGACAGCTTCACGGTGACGGTGAGCGATGGCCACGGTGGTACGACCACCAGCACGGTGAACGTGACCGTCAACCCAATCAACGACGCACCGACAGCGCCCAACTACACCGAGACCACGAACGAAGACACGCCGGTCAGTGGCCAAGTGATCGGCAGCGACGTGGACGGCGACGCGCTGACGTATGCGCTGGGCAACGGCCCTGCGCATGGCACCGTCACGGTCAACGCAGACGGCACCTACACGTACGTCCCCAGCGCGAACTTCAACGGCACCGACACGTTCACCGTCACCGTGAGCGACGGCCACGGCGGAACGACCACCAGCACGGTGACGGTCACGATCGACCCGGTGAACGACGCGCCGACGGTGCCCAACTACGCCCAAACGACGGACGAAGACACACCCGTCAGCGGCCAGGTCGTCGGTAGCGACGTCGACGGCGACACGCTGACCTACGCGAAGGGCAGCGACCCCGCGAACGGCACGGTCACGGTCAACGCGGACGGCACCTATACCTACACCCCGAACGCCAACTTCAACGGCACCGACAGCTTCACCGTCACGGTCAGCGACGGCCACGGCGGCACGACCACCAGCACCGTCACCGTGACGATCGACCCCGTCAACGACGCCCCGGTGTTCGTCGACGGCGGCGGCACGCCGGTCGACACGGCCACCGGCTACGTCTTCGGCTACGACGAGAACCGCCCCGCGGGCACCGTGCTCGGCACGGTCCACGCCACCGACATCGACAGCGCGAACGTCACCTACAGCATCCTCTCGGGCAACGACCAGGGCTACTTCGCCATCGACCCGGTCACGGGCGAGATCAGCCTCACGCCGGCAGGCGCTGCGGCTTTCGTCAACGACTACGAAGCAGGCGCCAACGCGCACTCGCTGGTGATCGGTGCGACCGATGGCACGGCCACGACCACCATCCCCGTCACGCTCAACGAGCAGAACATCAACGACGCACCGACGGTGCCCGACTACGCCAAGACCACGGACGAAGACACACCCGTCAGCGGCAGTGTGGTCGGCAGCGACGTCGACGGCGACACGCTGACCTACGCCAAAGGCAGCGACCCATCGCACGGCACGGTCACCGTCAACGCCGACGGCACCTACACGTACACGCCCAGCGCCGACTTCAACGGCACCGACAGCTTCACCGTCACGGTCAGCGACGGCCACGGCGGCACGACCACCAGCACCGTCACCGTGACCATCAACCCCGTCAACGACGCCCCGGTGTTCGTCGACGGTGGCGGCACGCCGGTCGACAGCGCCACCGGCTACGTCTTCGGCTACGACGAGAACCGCACTGCGGGCACCGTGCTCGGCACGGTCCGCGCCACCGACATCGACAGCGCAACCGTCACCTACAGCATCCTCTCGGGCAACGACAACGGCTACTTCGCCATCGATCCGGCCACCGGCGCGATCAGCCTCACGGCGGCAGGCGCAGCGGCCTTCGTCAACGACTACGAAGCTGGCGCCAACGCGCACGCGCTGGTGGTCGGTGCGAGCGACGGCACCGTCACGACGAACATCCCCGTCACGCTCAACGAGCAGAACGTCAACGAGGCACCAGAGGCGCTCGACGACACCAAGACCACGGACGAAGACACGCCGGTCAGCGGTCAGATCGTCGGCAGCGACGTCGACGGCGACACGCTCACCTACACCAAGGGCAGCAACCCGTCGAACGGCACGGTGACGGTGAATCCCAACGGCACCTACACCTACGTTCCCAACGCCAACTTCAACGGCACCGACAGCTTCACCGTCACGGTGAGTGACGGCCACGGCGGCACGACCACCAGCACGGTGACCGTGACCGTCAACCCGGTGAACGACCCGCCGACGGCCACGGCGACCGACGCCGGCATCGTCTCCGAAGGCAGCCTGCCCGGCGGCATTCCGGCGGCGGGCGAGCCGTCGGTGCAATCGACCGGCAAGATCTCCATCGCGGACCCCGACAGCCTGGCGGGCGACCTGTCGGTGTCGCTCAGCGGCCCGGCCGGCGTCACCTCCGGCGGCCAGCCGGTGTCGTGGACCTGGGACGCGGGCACGCACACGCTCACGGGCAGCGTCACCGTCGACGGCGTCACCACCGAGGTGATGACCGTGGCGGTGGGCAATGTCACCGCCACGGGCGCGGGCCTGTTCGAGGCGGGCTACACCGTCACGCTGAAGGCGCCGATCGACCATCCGGCGGGCAACGGCGAGGGCCTGTCGAACCTGCACTTCGAGGCCGTGGTGAGCGATGGCCAGCTCAGCGGCGCGCCGGTGGGCTTCAACGTGCCAGTCAAGGACGATGCGCCGGTGCTCGTGAACGGCGAGCAGTCCGTCGACGTGGCACCGATCAACACGAACCTGATGGTGATCCTGGACCTCTCCGGGAGCATGGAGGAGGAGACGCCGACGCGGCTCTCCCGTGCGAAGGCGGCCGTCCAGAACCTGATCGACGGCTACGACCTGTACGGCGAGGTGCGGGTGCAACTCGTCACCTTCAGCACGACCGGGCAGGCACAACAAGCCTGGATGACGGCAGCCGACGCCAAGGCGCTGGTGCAGGACCTGCAGGCCAGTGGCAGCACCAACTACGACGCTGCCCTGGCTTCGGCGATGAGCGGTTTCTCGGCTGGCGGCAAGCTGCAGGGTGCCCAGAACGTGTCCTACTTCCTCACGGACGGCGAGCCGACGCGTGGGGACGGCAATCCCGACCAGCTCGGGAACAGCAGCAGCAGCAACGCGGCTGACAAGGGCATCCAGGCAGCGGAAGAAGCGATCTGGAAGACCTTCCTCACCACCAACAAGATCAATTCGTTCGCACTGGGCCTGGGTTCCAGCCTGGGCCCGACGGAGCAGGCCTACATCGACCCCATCGCCTACAACGGCAACACCGGCACGAACACCAACGGCAAGATCGTCACCGACACGAGCCAGCTGAACGACATGCTGCAAGGCACGATCAGCGTGCCGCCCACGGTCAGCAACCTGCTGACCGGCGGCCTCGGCGGTTCGTCGGGCTTCGGTGCCGACGGCGGCCATGTGTCCACGCTGACCATCGACGGCACCACCTACGCCTTCAACAGCAGCACGGGCCTGATGACGAAGACCGGCCCGGCCACCGGCAGCGACTACAGCTACAACCAGGCGACGCACCAGGTCACCATTGCCACCGACAAGGGCGGCAAGCTGGTGGTGGACTTCGACACGGGCGAGTTCAGCTACCAGGTGGCACCCAAAACCACCACCTCGCACAACTACGACGAGACCCTCAGCTACCAGGTGGTCGACCGCGACGGCGATGCGAGCAACGTGGCCACGCAGACGCTGCACGTCAACTACACGCCTGCAGCGGGTGCGGCGGCGCTGTACACCTCGCCCGATTCGCTGGGCCTGGCCGGCGTCGACGAGGTGACGGTGTCGATCGAGCAGCAGCAACCGCACGATGCGCCGCATTTCCCCTTTGGCGACAGCCCGACGTGGGGAGGGCTGCAGCTGTCCGACATGCTGCAGGCCTACACCGCGGCCGAGTCGCTGCATGCACTGCTGCAGGCCGCGTTCCCACCGGCCTTCGGGGGCACGCAGGCGTCTCCCACGGCGCTGCCCTTCGCGACGTCGCCCGATTCGCTCGCGGCCTACGCACCGCCCGTGGCGCCATCGCTCACCGACGAGCTTCACATGGGCCTCGCGCTTCACCACTGACCGACCGGCGTGCCGGCGCCGCTTGCGGCGCCGGCACCTGGTGGTCTGCACGTCTTCACGCATGCTTGCTTCCCGTCATCTTTCGTCTGCTGCCGCGGGCCTTTTCTTCCTGCTCGTCGGATCGGCGGCGCTTGCGCAAGCGAGCACCGCCGCCCCGCTGGGCATGGTCGAGGCCGTGCGCCTGGCCGCCACCTCGCACCCGACCGTGCGCAACGCCGTCGGCCAGGCGCTGCAGGCGGGCGAGGGCATTGCCGCCGCGCGCTCGGGCTACTACCCGCAGGTCAGCGCCGGCGTCAGCGCACGCACGGGCAACCGCCAGCTCCAGGCCGACGGTCGCCGCCAGGTGCACCAGGCCTCGCTGTCGGTGACGCAGCTGCTGTACGACTTCGGCAAGGTGTCGAGCGCCGTGAGCGAGGCCGAAGCCTCGGCCACGGCCGCGCGCGCCAAGCTGCTGGTGGCGGTCGACGACGTTGCGCGCGACACCGCGCAGGCATGGATCGAAGTGCATCGCCAGCAGGCGCTCGGCGAGATCGCGCAGGCCCAGGTGAAGGGCGTGCAGTCGCTGGCCGGCCTCGTGGGCGAGCGCCAGGCCAAGGGCGCCACCAGCCAGTCCGACGTGGCGCAAGCGCAGTCGCGCCTGGAGGCCGCGCGCGCCCAGCAACTCAACACCGCGTCGCAGGCCGAGCGCTGGCGCCTCAGCCTCATGCACCTGACCCAGGGTCGCGCGCCGGCCGACATCGCCGGCGAAGCGCCCGCGCCGCTCGCGAGCGCCTGCGCCGCGCTGCCGCAGACGGCCTTGCCCGCACCGACCGTGCAGATGGCGCAGGCCGAGCGCGACATGGCCCAGGCCGCGCTGCGCGGTGCCGATGCGCAGCTGCTGCCCACGCTGTCGCTCAACGCCGCCGTCAACCGGGGGCTCGAATCGGGTGGGCGGCCCGCCGGCCAGTCCGCCAACGAAAGCACGTTCACCGTCAACTTCACCGCGCCGCTGTACGAAGGCGGGCGCAGCCAGGCCCGCCAGCGCGCCGCCGCGCACGCCGTCGAGGCGGCCGAGGCCGCGCTGGGCTATGCCGAACTCAGCGTGCGCCAGCGCCTCGAAGACGCGCGCGTGCAGTCGCAAGGCCACGCGCTGCGCCTGCCCGTGCTCGCCGCGCGCGTGCACAGCACGCAGCGCACGCGCGACCTGTACCGCGAGCAGTACCTGCAGCTGGGCACGCGCTCGCTGCTCGACCTGCTCAATGCCGAGCAGGAGTTCCACGGCGCGCGCTTCGAGCAGGCCGAGAGCGCGCACGAGGTGCAGCGCCTCGCGGTCGAGTGCCTGTACCAGTCGGGCCGCCTGCGCGAGGCCTTCGGGCTGGTCGATGCGGGCGAGCTCGTCGCCGGAGGCCAGCCATGACCGCCACCACGATGCCCGAACTGTCCGCCGCGCGCGGCCCCGAGCTGCTCGCCGGCTGGGTCGACGCCGTGCTGGCCGTGGCCGCCCACTACCACCTCGACACCTCGCGCGAGCGCATCCGCGGCGCCGCCGCATGGAGCGACCACGAAGACATCGGCGAGCGCGTGCGCCAGATGGCCCGCCAGGCCGGTCTCACCGTGCGCCAGGTCGCGCCGCGCCTGGACACCCTGAGCCCCTGGCGCCTGCCCGTGGTGCTGCAGCTGCGCGACGGGCAGGTGGCCGTGGTCACCGCCATCTCGGCGCAGGGCCTGCGCGTGATGCTCGGTGGCGACCAGGGCGCGGAAACCGTCTGCACCGTGGACGAGCTGCAACCCGCGCTCGAAGCCATGGCCGTGCTGCGGCCCGCGCAATCGGCGCCCGACTCGCGCGTGGACGCCTACATCCGCCCGGTGGAGCCGCACTGGCTGCGCCAGATCGTGCTGGCCGACTGGCGGCCCTACGCCCACATCCTCGTTGCGTCGCTGGCCTACAACCTCATGGCG
Organism: Variovorax sp. GW821-FHT09D07; assembly: GCF_059416345.1. Taxonomy (NCBI): domain Bacteria; kingdom Pseudomonadati; phylum Pseudomonadota; class Betaproteobacteria; order Burkholderiales; family Comamonadaceae; genus Variovorax; species Variovorax sp. GW821-FHT09D07. Next base: position 71,630 of record NZ_JBWKOY010000009.1, on the reverse strand, counting down.
CTGGCCGGCACGCTGTTCTCCATGCAGGTGTACGACCGCGTCGTGCCCGCGCAGTCGTTGCCCACGCTGCATGTGCTGTTCGGCGGCGTGCTGCTGTCGATCGCGTTCAGCTGGGTCATGCGCGGCGCGCGCATGCGCATCACCGACGTGGTGGGCAAGCGCGCCGACCTGCGCATTTCGGACCGCGTGTTCGGCCACGCGCTGCGCGTGCGCGGCTCGGCGCGCCCGCGCGCCACCGGCACCTTCATCTCGCAGCTGCGCGAGCTGGAGCCCGTGCGCGAAATGCTCACGTCGACCACCGTGGCGGCCGTGGCCGACCTGCCGTTCTTCTTCGTGTTCTGCGTGCTCTTCTGGTTCATTGCCGGCTGGCTCGTGCTGGTGCCGTTGGCCGCGTGCGTGCTGCTGATCGTGCCCAGCCTGCTGGCACAGCCGCGCCTGCGCGCGCTGGCCCAGACGGGCATGCGCGAGTCGTCGCTGCGCAACGCCATGCTGGTCGAGGCCGTGCAGGGCATCGACGACATCAAGGGGCTGCAGGCCGAGCCGCGCTTCCAGAACCAGTGGAACCACTACAACGCCGTCAACGCCGACTCGGGCCTGCAACTGCGCGCGCTGCTCAACACCCTGAGCAACTGGACCCAGACCGTGCAGGGCGCCGCCTTCGCCTTCGTCGTGTTCTTCGGCGCGCCGCTCGTGATGGACGGCCACATGAGCACCGGCGTGCTCGTGGCCGCATCGATCCTGTCGACCCGCATGCTCGCGCCGCTGGCCGGCGTGACGCAGGTGCTCAACCGCTGGCAGCAGGCCAAGGTGGCCGGCGAGGCGCTCGACCAGCTCATGAAGCTCCCGGTCGACCACCCGCCCCACGAGACCCGCGTGCACCGGCCCGCCGTGCAGGGCGACTACACGCTGCGCGACGCCGTCTTCAGCCACGACGGCCAGACCACCGCGTTGCACGTGAAGGCGCTGCACATCGGCGCCGGCGAACGCATTGCCGTGCTCGGACGCAACGGCGCGGGCAAGTCGACGCTGCTGCAGGCGCTGTCGGGCCTCATCGAGCCGCGCGCGGGCAGTGTGCTGCTCGACGGCGTGTCGATGGCCCACATCGACCCCGCCGACGTGCGCCGCGACGTTGGCCTGCTTGCACAAGATGCGCGCCTGTTCCACGGCACCCTGCGCGAGAACCTGCAGATGGGCACGCCCCACGCCACCGACGCCGAACTGGTGGCGGCCCTGCAGGCCACCGGCGCCTGGGCCTTCGTGCGCCGCCTGCCCACCGGGCTGGACCATCCGCTGCTCGAAGGTGGGCGCGGCCTTTCGGGCGGACAGCGCCAGAGCCTGCTGCTCGCGCGGCTCATGCTGCGCCGCCCCGGCGTGCTGCTGCTCGACGAGCCCACCGCCTCGCTCGACGAAGTGGCCGAGCGCGAAGTGATCGAACACCTGCGTGCGCTGCCCGCCGGCCGCACGCTGGTGCTGGCCACGCACCGCCCGGCCGTGCTCGAGGCGGTCGACCGCATCCTCGTGGTGGACGGCGGCGCCATCGTGCTCGACGGGCCGCGCGAGCAGGTGATGGCGCGGCTGCGCCAGGGCGCGGTCGCCTCGCGCGAGGCGATGGCCTCCGCAGGCCGTGGCAAGGAGGGGCAGGCATGAACGCCGTGACATTGACCAAGGCGCAGGTGCAGGCCGCCGCGCAGGCACCGGCCGTATCCACCGCCACCGTGTGGGGCCCCGGCGGCGCCGACGACTTCGACGAAGCCCGCGCCAGCGGCTCCGCGCGCGTCGTGTGGTTCATCGCGCTCTTTCTGCTCGCCTTCTTCGTGTGGGCCTGGGTCTTCGAGATCGACGAAGTGTCCAGCGGCATGGGCAAGGTGATTCCCAGCTCGCGCGAGCAGCGCATCCAGTCGCTCGAAGGCGGCATCCTGGCCGAGCTGCGCGTGCAGGAAGGCCAGATCGTCGAGAAGGGCCAGGTGCTCGCGCAGCTCGACCCCACGCGCGGCGAATCGAACGTGGAAGAAACCGCCGCGCGCTACCGCGCCGCCCTGGCCAGCAGCGTGCGCCTGCGCGCCGAGGTGCAAGGGCAGGGCAGCCTGCAGTTCCCCGCCGAGCTGAAGGCCTACGCCCAACTGGTCGATTCCGAAAGCGCGCTCTTCCGCTCGCGCCAGGGCAGCCTGCGCGACACCGTGTCCGGCCTGGGCCAGGCGCTTTCGCTCGTGCGCAAGGAGCTCGACATCACCCGCTCGCTGCAGGTGAGCGGCGCGGCCAGCAACGTCGAGCTCATCCGCCTGCAACGCCAGGCCGCCGACCTGGAGCTGAAGATTGCCGAGGCGCGCGCCAACTACATGGTGCGCAGCCGCGAAGAGCTGGCCAAGGCCGATGCCGAGGTGAAGTCGTTGTCGTCCGTGGTGCGCGGGCGCGCCGACTCGCTCGAGCGGCTCACCTTGAACTCGCCCGTGCGCGGCATCGTCAAGAGCTTGCAGGTCACCACCATCGGCGGCGTCGTGCCGCCCAACGGCTCGCTGCTGACCTTGGTGCCGCTGGACGACCAGCTGCTGGTCGAGGCGCGCATCTCGCCGCGCGACATCGCCTTCATGCGGCCCGGGCAGGAGGCGCAGATCAAGATCACCGCCTACGACTACGCCGTGTACGGCGGCCTCAAGGGCCGCGTGGTGACCATCGCGCCCGACACCCAGCGCGACGAGGTCAAGCCCGAGATCGTGTACTACCCCGTGCTCGTGCGCACCGACTCCGACGCGCTCACTGACAAGGCCGGCCGCCGCATGCCCATCGTGCCCGGCATGGTGACCACCGCCGACATCCGCACCGGCCGCAAGACCGTGTGGGACTACCTGACCAAGCCACTGAACAAGGCGCGCGAAGCCATGCGCGAGCGCTGACCCGCGCGCGCTCATTTCCCCACGAAACCCATCCGACACCCATCCGACCCAAGAGGACGCTAGCCATGAAAACCACCCCGCACGCATCCCCCGCCGCTGCCGCCTTCGTGCTCGCCGCCGCGCTGCTCGGCGCCGCCGCTCCTGCGGTGGCCCGCGACAACCCCGTGGACCCCGTGAGCAACCCCGACAAGCTGGACTACCGCGACGTCGAGGCGCGCCGCCCCGACTTCAAGGAGCCCTTTTTGCGCGACGGCGTCGTGTCGCGGCCCGAGCGCTTTCGCGAGATCAAGCCCGGCCTCAACCAGGCCCAGGTGCTCGCCGTGCTCGGACAGGCCCTGAAGCAACAGCGCGGCGCGCTCGGCACCGAGTGGGACTACCACTTCAAGTTCCAGATGCCCCAGTCGGCCAACTACCTCGTGTGCCAGTACAAGGTCGTGTTCGACGACAGCCAGGCCGTGCGCAGCGCCGTGTGGCGCCGCCGCCAATGCCTGGACCTGCTGCCGCGCTGAGCCGCGACGCCGGCCCGCAGCCCATGCCTCGCGATTCCAAGCGCGCGCCCCGTCCCTACGAGGCCTTCGTGTACGGCAACTCCGCCGACGAGCCCACGCGGCTGGCCGAGCGTTGCCTGGAGGTGATCGAGGGCACGCTGAAAAGCGTCGACCGCGTCGTGGCCTGCCTGCGCGCGGCCGAGCTGGAACACGGCATCGGCATCGCGGCCATGACGCGCGCGCAGATCGCCGATGCCGCCGAATGGCACCGCGCCAAGCTGCAGGGCCTGCTGGCCGTGAAGCTGCAGCTCACCAACCGCGGCGGCGACATTCATCTGGTGGACGACCTGCACCTGGTCGTGCGGCTCAAGTCGCGCCTCACCGCGCCCGGCGGCTTTCTGCCGGAGCTGTACCACCTCATGCCTCATGGCTGACGTGGACGACGCGGCCCTCGCGGTGGATGCGGTCCGCTGCATGGGGCTTTGTCTTCTTCCGGCGTTGAACGACGACGCCCGCACGGCCGCCCCGGGAGGCACGCCGTGATCCGCCGCACCAAGCGCTTTCGCAAGAACCTCTACCGGTTGAGCGACGTGGCGCTGTGGCTGCTCCTTGCGCTCTTCCTTGCGCTGGCAGCCGACGCGCTGCCGGCGCGAGGGGGCAGCCAGGACCACCACGACAGCGAAGCCGAGCGCGCCACGCACGCGCACTAGCTGGCGGCCGGCCCCGAGCCGAACCTTGCTTCGCCTCGTCTCGCCTCCGGCGAAGCGGAAAAACCGGGGCACCTCAGATATCTCGTCGATTCGAGAAATCGTCGACGAATTCTTTTCTCTTGCGCGGCTTCGCTTCTCTACAGTGAATGCCCCCGCGACAAGACGGCCTGCTGTAGCGGCCGACGAACCCCGTGAAAGGAACGCCTTCTTCCCAGACATTCATTGATTGATCGAGCGATTGATTCGTGCGAGCGAATGAACCGTCTTGCCTCACGGCGGGTGTCGATGCCTCTTTGTGAAGCAGCGACACGAATGTGAGGCACAAAAGGCGACGGCCAGGGTGCGTGAACACCCTGGCCGTCTAACCAAGAGACGTGCCCAACTTTCGAAAGGAAGCACACCAAATGGCTGATTCAATTATGGCCGGGCGTTCCACGCCCAAACCTCCCCGCCGCACACGCGGCGCGACCCCTTCGTCCACCCCCACAGGCGAAGACGCCCGAGACCTCCTCGAAATCAAACTGGCCCAGCTGAACTCCTTGCTGTGGTGCTGCTACGGCGACGGCAATGGCTGGTTCGAAGAAGCCGGGGAGAAACACCGGGATCACATGCTGTGGATTGCGGCGGATCTGGCTAGGGAGGCGGAGAGGTTGTTGGGGGAGAGTGGGAGGGGGTAGGGATTGGTTGCTTGGCCGTCGCGTCTTTGTGACCGGTGGCCGGTCACTTTCTCATTTCGCTCAATGTAGCAAGGGCAGAGTAGCGTCGGCTCCTCGATCGAGATTTGATCGCTTTGCAGCGGTTGTTGTCTTCCGGGTGGTCTCAGTTCGAGGGCGGCTTTCCAACCGAGGGGCGAATAGCTCACCGTCGCACGGGCACTACACTAGTTAGAACCCGACTTGTAAAAAATCAAAGGGCTTCGAGCCCGCATTCAACCCAATGCTCCCCGCGATCTTGCTATCAGTTCAATGGCGTAAGCGGCTTCGGCATGGATCCGCTCTAGTGGCGACTACTGTTTGCCTGGCATTTGTTCTTTCGACGGGACCGCAGATTCAAAACTATCTGCTTTCTCTCCTAAATAGCGATGTTCCTTCAATCTACGACTCTGTCTATCAGCGTCAGTTGGTTGCATTTCCTTCGCTTGGATCTTGGGTGGGCGCGGCGTTTCAGTGGCAGATCCTTGCTGTCGCGCTTGTCGTCAGTTGGTTCGCACTTCTAAGCGTCAACTCTCGGGTCATCGCTTGGCATACTGCATGGTCCGCGGCCGTGAGCCTGAGTGCATTCGATGTTTTCATCGCACTCTTGAATAGTCAGATGACTGTGAAGTGGGTGGTTGAAAACTTCGCGTCGAACATCATTGGCGGTGTGTTTTGCGGTGGATTAGTTCTCGGAATATTTAAGGCCGCTGACTTTGTACATAACCACGCACCGATCGGCTTGCTCGGACGACTCTTGCTTGCGCCGGCCATAGTCGTCACCTGCGGCCTCACATATTGCTGCGTCGCGTACTACGTCTTTGGGCTGTTCTACGCGCCCTTAACTGCCTACTTTGATATTTCCTTGTCTCCACCTGCTAGTGGAGCTCTCGTGTCTGAAGACGAACGTGGCAGCAAGGAGTCGCCCAGACCTTTCTCTTTCGTTCCAGACTCTCGCATTCGGGGAAACATCAATTGGATAAGCCCGCCTGGCGGCTTCGCTATTCGGTCAACCATCACTACCGAAAAAATGTCGCGATTTAGGCTTTTCGCGGTGTCTGGATGTACGTCGGCATCGGATCTTGAAAAGCTGGGACCAGTGCCAAAGGCTTGGTTGGACGTCACAGATATGCGCGATCTGGAATTTCTTGGTGATTCCGGTATGACGGACTTCATGAGCCTCATTCCGCCAGAGCGCGCGTCCAAGTTCCGATTGAATATGGATGAAGCATCAATGTTCAATCTCGACGATGATGTTGAACAGAAAGGCATCAAGATCACCCAGTTCGTTGGCAAAGCGGCGTCGCTTGAAATAGAGTCGCCTAAGGAGTTGAAGCTTTTCGTTGGAACACCGCTGATGACTACGAATGAAAAGAAGGTCACCCTGTCGCCTCGAACTGTCCGATTGAAGATCGGACAGCGAAAGTACGAAATTCGTGTCTTGCCACCGAATTCGATCCTTGATGCCTCACAGCACCTCGAGTGCGGGTTCGTGCCCGACCTTAAGCCCTTGAAGGAAGGGGGAGTTAATTTCGAAATTTCCGAACCGATCTTTGGCTTCCTAGCGATTTTTGAACAGCCTGCAGATTCAAGTGAATTTTCGACCGAGGACATCGGCGTTCGAGTGAGTGCGGAAGGTGGATGGATAGCTCTTAGAGGTTTGCAACCCAAGGACTTGCAACATCGACAATTGGGTCGTCTTGGCATGGTCCAGGTGCGCGGCAACATCAGCGATCTGTCTATCGATGAAGCCTCGTTGTCACCGAGGCAAGTCGAGACGTATACGGCAGTTGGAGATTTCGAGGGAGAGATTGCGCAAGGCAAGCTTCGCGTGAGGGGCCAAGCGAAAAAGCTGTGGAAAGATCAGTACCGGCTGAGCGCTACTAAATGGGAAAAACTGGGCTGGGAGCCCAAGATTTTCTTGGTAACGTCCCTCATCTCATTGTTTGGGTTGCTGGGTACTGTCGTGCTAAGCGCTCTCCGCTCAGACCGGCGATTCCTCTGGTATGTCTGGCTGCCGGCGCGTCATTGAATAGGGTTGCCGCCAAGATTGCCGATCCTGGATGCCTCGGCGAGTAGTGCGCGCCGGACGACTTGGCACCGATAAGTCAGCAGAGATGTACCTGAGCCTTCACGGCAAAGTTGGTAGTCGCCCCTGAACGTCAGCAGCGGGGCATGAAGCAGGCCTTGAAGATGGCAACGTCAGGTGACAGCAATCCGTCTGACGCGGTCGTTCGCCGCATCGGTGACCACCCTTTGAATCTTCCCTGCTCGAACCGCACGCTCCTAATCCAGTTCTATCTCCTCTTCCTCGGCATCGTCAACGGCTTGTTCACCAAAGACTTGGGCCGCCGCGGACATCTGAGAGTGAAGGTCCAGGATCGCTCCTTGCGAGACACCCAGACGCTCGGCGTACCGAGCACCGAGCGCATCGAGCACCTTCATCACGGGTGCGCTCATGAGGTCATCGGCATCCAGGATCGTCGAGCCGTAGATCTCCTCGGCTCGACGATGGGCGTGTACGGCCACCTGGGTCGGTAGATTGCGCTCATCCTGTGCAAGGGCTAATGCCGCTACGGTCCAAAAGCAAGTGGCAAAGCACTCCAGGATGTCCGCTGGGATTGCTATGCTGGCTTGGTCAGGCACCTTCACTTGCCGGATCATCGGCACGCCGCCGACTTGGGTGGCGAACAGGGTGAAAAGTACTTGCCCGGCCAGCCGCGGCCAGCTGGCATCGCCTCGCGCTACAAGTACTGGCGGGCGCTCGCCAGGCGCGATGGTTGTGTGACGCACCCGCTTCTTGCTTCCCGAAGCGAGGACGACCGTCAAAAGCAGGCGCACTCGTAGGAGATCGCGTGTCGTGAGCTCGCGCTCTCCTGCGGCCGCGGCGATGCGCTTGTTGAACTTGCTTACGGAATCCAGGATGGCTCTTTCTGTGTCTGCGGCACGCATGACTGCGACAGGTGGAGGCGCATTCGGTGGTTGAGGTCGTGCGGCTTCCTGCGCGATCTCGAGTCCCTCTTCGAGGGCTTCCCCGCCATCGGTGATCTCGTCACCCATCCCGAGCGGCATTTCGCCCGATGCATTGTCGACTTCGTCAATCTGCAGCTGGCCAGCATCGACGCCAATCAAGGTGTTCAGTAAGGCACGCACTTCATTGGTATGGCTGGATGCCAATGAGTTTGAAGGCGCGAGGTCTTGAGCCTGCGCCCCTGCGGGTGCGCGAGTGCGCATGAAATCGTCGTAGGTCATCAAGGGGTTCTCCATACCCTGATTGCGCCCGCCTCGCGCGCGACCGCCGGCCGCCGTACGCCTCGCCAACTGGCGCTCTCCAGCATCGATCAATTCAAGAGCCTCGTAGAGGTACAGGCCCTCGATGTCGCCACCGTCCAGCATTGCCAACCCGTCCTTAATCTGCTTGTTCTTGGCCGGACGCAAGTTGTCCATCAAGGCCTGCTCGTTGTGGACGACGCCTATGGAGGAAACTTGATCATCCGCTCGCACTCTAGCGAATCGAGGTGACGTCGCCAGCTTCAGCACGTAGCTTCGAACACTTTGGCCGCCCGTGGGCGGCAGTGCAACGAGGAGCTCCTGCTTTGCGTCCAGCAGTTCAACGATTGCATCGGCAACATCGAAGTGCGCTGACGGCGTCCAGGACAGCTGCAATCCGAGCACGTGAAAGCGCCCAGGCTGCCGCGCGGTCGCTTCCTCAAGCGGGATAACTTCGCCTCGCTCATAAGCTGCAATCTCGCTCTCATCTACAGCGGGAACGTCGAGCACCCTCTCTAGTTCAAGTGCCGTCAGCGCAGCGCCGGGCGGCATGCGCTTGTAGAGCGCCGCCTCAACGTTCATTCCGGCACGCTCACTAGTACCAAGTGCCGCTATCGTGCAGTTCGGGCTTCCGAATAGAACATGATCAGCCTTCTTGGTCTGCGCGATGACGACCTTGGCATGCGCAAAGCGGCTGCGAGGCTGCGCCAAGGGACTGATTTCATGTAAAGCGGCCTTCAGGCTTTGCGTACCTGGGAACAGACCCCGCTGCGTGTCGACTATCAGTGCGGTCTTGCGCGGCTTCAACGTGCGCTGCAAGAAGTGCGCAGCGCTGAGATCTGGGTCCCAGTAAGGACTTGCGATGATCAATCTTTGAACTGGGTCGTTCGCAACTAGCTCCACGAATCGGTGTCCGATTCCAGTGGCTTCGCCACTGGTCAGCAGCTGTGCGGGCGGCGAAGCGTCGGCTGGTTCTGAATCGCGCAACCAGGGAGATCGCGTTCGAGCCCATTCCAGCTGCTTGCGAGCGGCGTTTTCGGCAGGATGGACGAACTGCTCGAGAAATTCGAGCGCTTGTCGCATGATGGGCGCCAAGCGATGGTCGTCGGCGCGCATGCGCAGTTCCCCGACCACCTCAAGGTTGCCTGCCAAACCGCTCATGGTCAAGTTGGCTGAGGCCACGAGCAACCGGGCCGAGTGGCCTCCCAATTGCAGTGTGAGCTTTGGGTGAAACAAGGCTGGACCGTCAGCTCCAACAAGCGAATAGCGAATGCCCGCCATTTGAGGCGAACGCTCGATTTCGTCCAGGGCGAGTGTGAGCATGCGCGAATCGGCGAGCACGATGTTGTTCATGCAGCCCGCATCCCGCAGCCGTAGCAACACGATCTGTTCGTACGCCGGAAAGTCTATGCAGAACGAGGAGGTGATTGTCGTGTGGAAGCCCGTTTCCTTGAATGCATTGAAAAGCTTCATGCGTACCCCGCCACGCGCATCCCTGCGTTCGTGATGCCATCGTTGTCCAGCAGATGGATGTCATGCAAGAACCGAATGGCCGGTCCCAAGCGTGGGTTAGTGAGAACGGGTCCAGCCTTCTTGCGAAAGCGCAGAAGTCCTTCGTCCATCTCGAACAGAAACGTGTAGTCGCCGGCACGCATCTTCTGGAATGCGACGCTTAGGTGCCGATCGAGCACCCGCTTCTTAATGAGCTGGGCAAGCGTCTGCTCGATCGGTAGGTCCCTTCTCGTCCAAACGAAATGCGGCTCCGTGGAGATCGTCTGCGACGTATCGTGCTTTGCAGGCGCCAGCACCTTCGCGATCTGGTCGCACTCAGGCCGCAGTCGCTTAGAGAGCACCGCGAGCAGCCGCAGCGCCTGGTAGGCGATGTCCGCAGTGAAGGGAACCTCGATTCGAACGCCCAGGAGCGTCTCCACGAGAAGCCACTCGGCATCGGGCTCATCACTCCAAGCGTTGTCGCTCACGGTTACGCTGTCCTCGAGTTCAGCCCATGTGGATGGCGCCCGCTCGGGCACGCCGAGCAGGCGTCCGACGACTTCACTCAGAAGCGCTTCCAATGCGATTCCGCCGGGAAACTCGCTCAGGACATCCAACACGAACCGCAACAGGGATTCGTGGCAAACGTGGAGCATGTCGTTGGCGTGATAGATCCGCCATCTGTAGCGATGCTCAGCATCAGCGCCGGTCAACCCGGGCAGGGGGGTGCCTTCATAGTCGTAGCCCGAATAAGAGGTCCAGCGGACGTCGTCGGGCCCGGGGAATCGCTGTAATTCATGTGCCGTGTGCAGCACCAGACGCAGGGTGGCGCGCCGGCGAGCTGCCCGCGATTTGGCTGGCGCATCAGCCGCGAAGAGAATCTGCTCGTACATCTGCCTCTCGGCAGACTCGTCCCCAATGGCGGATGGTGCCATCCCGGCCATCTGTGCGAGGCCCTCCAGGGTCACGCTGCCGTCTTGAACGGCCTGAAGAAACTGGTAACCAAACGCCTTGATCTCGGTGGCGAAGGTGAGGGCCAGGTCCTGGCCAATGGCCCGACTCGGAAGCGGTATGTTGTGTCCGTCCGCCTCTTCGATCAAACCCAGTTCAAGCAGCTGTGAAGAGTAGGCAGCGCCAAAGGCGCCGAACTTCTGCTTGAGGTACTGGGAGTTGTTCTGGCGGTCGGTGTTCTCCGAGAAGTGGACACGATCACCCTTGAGCTGATTGAGTTTTCGCGTGGCCCAGCGCGTTCCTGCAACGCCGCCATCCTGCGTGTTGTATTGAGCGATGAGCGCATAGAGGGCTTCGCCGCGGCGCAGGAACCGGCACCACTCCTCGACATCGGCCGAGTGCTGGGCACGCGCGTATTCGGCGGTTAGCCATGTATGCAGCGCGTAGTAACGCATTCGCAATGTCACGTTGCTGATACCAGGCAAAAGCCATTGGTACAAAGCGATGCTCGTGTTCTGCATCCCCAACGGATCCAGTCCTTGACTTTCGTCTTGCTCAGTCCAAGCCGGAACTCCCTCTTCTACGTCTGCCATCTACAACCTCCTGTTCAATCTCAGTGCTGTGAAACTTCAACCGTCGCATTGGAACCAAGGACTGAGGCTTTGTGAAGAGTTTGAGGGCCCTGCGTCTCCTCGCCTTACAGGCACGCGCGTTGGCGAAGGGGCGGCGGGTGAGGCAGGCAACGTGATCGGATTTGAAGCCGGCGACTACGGTGCCACCAAAACGTGCTTTGACTGCGCGAAGCCTAACTCAAGGTTTCCACCGACAGCTGGAGGGCGACACACGGAGCCCTCGGTTAGTCTGCGAACGAGAAGGCCCTGCGTGTCCGATGGGCCAGTGGCGTGCACGGTACGAATCAGATACAGCGTCAGCCTCTCGATGTTTCAACGCGACGTGTGCGACCACGGAGAAGTCGCTGCGGAGATCGGTGCTGCGGCACACCGTGATCGCAAGAGGCGAGAGATGCCCTATGGCTGCTTGGGCCCCAAAAAGTCGTTCGATGCTGAAGAGTGAAGGACCGCTTTGCGGGGCGGATTCAACCGGTCGATGCAACCAACATCTGCTATCAGCTTGCAGCGGCCACCTAAGCGCTGCTGTTGGCAGCACTTTGGGGATGAGGACTTCTCGGCAACCAACGCTTTTTCAGCGATGGATTTCCGGCACTCGCGTTTCACCTCTGCGGCATATCCTTAACCGAATACCCAAGGCTCACCGTCGCATCCTCCGGAATCGCAGGCATCGTCGCATTCCACGCCTGCCACTGCGCCCGCATCGCCTCCAGCCGCTGCGGCTCCTTCTTCCCCAAGTTCGCGCGCTCACGCTCATCGGCCGGAATGTTGAACAGGTACTCGTTGCCGTCGACCTTCAGGTACTTCCATTCGCCGTCGCGCATGGCTTCCTGGCCGCGGTGGTTCATGCGCCAGTGCAGCGGGCGGCGGAAGGTGTGGGTGGCGTCCTTCAGCACGGGCATGAGCGACACGCCATCGAGCGGGTACGCCGCGTCGGCCTTCACGCCGGCGGCGTCGAGCATGGTGGCCGACCAGTCCATGGTCATGCACAGCTGGGTGCTCTCGCCGCCCTTGGCGATCATCTTCGGCCAGTGCGCAATCCATGGCACGCGGATGCCGCCTTCGGTCAGGTCCATCTTGCCGCCGACGAGCGGCCAGTTATCCGAGAAGCGCTCGCCGCCGTTGTCGCTGGTGAACACGACGAGGGTGTTGTCGGCCATGCCGTGCTTTTCGAGCGCGGCCATGATCCAGCCGATGCCCTCGTCCATGTGATGGATCATGCGGCGGTACACGTGGATGTTGCCGCCCGACAGGTCGAACAGGTTGTCCTTCACGAGCGGCGCCTTGTCGGCGTCGTCGCGGGTTTCCCACGGCCAGTGAGGGGCGGTGTAGTGCAGGCTCAGGAAGAAGGGCGCCTCTTGCGTGGCCATGCGCTCGACGTAGTCGACGGCGCGCTTGGACAGCACATCGGTCAGGTAGCCCTCGTCGTCCTTGTGCTCTTCTTCGCCGTACCAGAGGTCGTGGCGGCCGGCTGAATCGCAGTGGGTGAAGTAGTCGACACCGCCCGACATGGGGCCGAAGAACTCTTCATACCCCGAGCGCAGCGGGCCGAAGCTGGGCGGGTAGCCCAGGTGCCACTTGCCGATGAGCGCGGTCTTGTAGCCGCTGTCTTTCAGCAGCGACGGCAGGGTGGGGTGCTCGGTGGGCAGGCCCAGCGTGGTGCTGCCGCGGCTTCGGCTGTTGATGGGCTCTTCCGCCGCGCCGCGCAGGCGGTACTGATACCGCGCGGTGATCATCGCGAAGCGCGTGGGCGAGCACACGGGCGAATTCGAATAGCCCTGCGTGAGCTTCAAACCGTTGGCGGCCAGGCCGTCGAGCACGGGCGACACGCGGCCAAAAGGCGCCTCGCGGCCGCCGTAGCAGCCGAGGTCGGCATAGCCGAGGTCGTCGGCCACGATGAAGATGATGTTGGGGCGGGTGCTGCGTGTCGTCATAGATCGCTGGAGGATTTCAATCAGGGTTGGTAGCCAGACTTTTGGACCACGGGCGCCCACTGCGCCTTGTAGGCCTTGAGCATCGCGGCGGTCTGCGCCTGGGTGCTCACCACCGGCGTCATGCCGGCGTCCTTGAACTTGCGTTGGGTGTCGGGGTCTTGCATCACGGCGTGGATGGTGATGGCCAGGCGTTCGACTTTCTCCTTGGGCATGCTGGCCGGCGCGAAGAAGGTGTTCCAGCCGGTGGCGGCGAGGTCGAGGCCGGCTTCCTTGAAGGTCGGAATGGCGGGCGCGAAGGGCGAGCGCTTTTCGCCCGACAGCGCCAGGATGCGCAGCTTGCCGGCGGTGTGCTGCGGCAGCACGACGTCTTCGGTGTCGACGGCAATGGGCACCTGGCCGCCGATCAAATCATTCAGCAGCGGGGCGGAGCCGCGATAGCCAATCACCTGGGTCTGCACCTTGGCCTTCTCGCCCACCATGAGGCCGAAGAAGTGCGGCAGGCTGCCGGTGGCGGGCACGCCCACGTTGGCCTGTTGGGGGTTGGCGCGCATCCATGCGAGCAGGTGGTTCAGCTCGCGCACGGGCAGGGTGGGCGACACGGCCAGCGCAAAGTCGTAGGCGTTGACGTGCGACACGGGCACGAAGTCGCGCTCGGCGTCGTAGCCGTTGTCCTTGAAGACGAGCGGCGCCACCACCATCACGGCGGGGTTGGCGAGCATCAGCACGTTCTGGTTGGCGGGCGTGGCCTTGGCCTGCTGCGCGGCCAGGCGGCCGCCCGCGCCGGGCTTGTTGTCGACGATCACGGGCACGCCGAGCTGGGCCGCGAGCTTGTCGCCCACGATGCGCGCCACGCGGTCGGTGGCGCCGCCGGGCGCGTAGCCGACGACGATGCGCAGCGGGCTGTCGAGTGCGGCTTGGGCGGCCTGTGCGCGCGCCAGCGTGGGGGCGGCGATGGCCGCCACGAGGCCGGCCATGGCCAGCACGGTGGCGAGGCGGCGGCGAGCCGGGTTGAAGGAAGAAGCGAAAGCGGGGAGGGCGCGCGGGATCATGAAGGGGGTGTCCTTGTTGTCGATCGGTCGGTCAGTCATTGGCCTGGAAGTTCACGGCCTTCATGATGCCGGCCCAGCGGGCAATGTCTTCGCGCATGGTCTTCACGAGCGCCTCGGGGCCGTCGGCCACGGGGTACATGCCGTTCTGCAGCAGCAGCTGGCGCACCTCGCGCGAGTTCACGGCGCGGATGATTTCGGTGCGCAGTTTCTCGGCGGTGGCGGGCGGCGTCTTCAGCGGCGCGTAGTAGGCGAACCAGGCGGTGGCCACCACGTCCTTGTAGCCGCTCTCCACGAAGCTGGGCAGCTGCGGCATGAGCGGCGAGCGCTTGTCGCCGCTGGTGGCCAGCACCTTCACGCGGCCGGTGGGCAGCATCTGCTGCGCGCCGCCGATGGTGTCGAAGTACACGGGCACGGTGCCGCCCATCACGTCCTGGCGCGCGGGCGTGGAGCCGCGGTAGGGCACGTGCACCATCTTCAGGCCGGCCGCGCGGTTGAGCATTTCGCCCAGGAAGTGCGAGGGCGTGCCGGCGCCGTACGAGCCGAAGCTCACCTTGTCGCCCTGCGCCTTGGCCCAGGTGATGAACTCGGCCAGGGTGTTGGCGGGCACGTCCTTGTGCACGGTGAGCGCCAGCTCGAAGCGCGCGGCGTTCACCAGCGGCACGAAGTCCTTGATGGGGTCGTACGACAGGTTGCGGTAGGCGCTGGGGAACATGGTCATCATGCTCGCGGTGCCCAGCAGCAGGGTGTGGCCGTCGGGCGGCGCGGTCTTCACGGCGTCCACGGCAATGCGGCCGGCCGCGCCCGAGCGGTTGTCGATGATGAGCGGGCCGAGCGAATCGCGCACCTGGTGGGCAATGGCGCGGGTCAGCACGTCCTGCGTGCCGCCGGCGGGCACGCCGATGAGCACCTTGATCGGCTGGCCGGGGGTGAAGGCGGCGGGCTGCTGCTGCGCGAACGCAAGCGGTGCGAAGGATGCAAGGGGGGCAAGGGCCAGCCCGCCAAGGGTGGTCAGGGTGCGGCGGCGGGTCGGGTCGGGAAGCTGGGGCATCGTCAATCTCTCCGGGGTCTCGTTCGGCGTTCGGCAGGGTCTGTGCGTGGCCGGGGCGGGTGGCCGCGGCTGCGGACGATTCTGGAGACGCTACATTCGATTGATCAAATCAACCATCGCCCGGATTTACCCGGCCTTTCGAGACGCCACCCCATGAAAGCCGAAGACGCCGCCACCCCGCCGCGCCGCCCGCTGGACGACCTGCTGCTGTACCGGCTGTCGCGCCTGCTCGCGGTGGCGGGCAGCATGGTGATCCGGCTGTGCGAGGGCCGCTTCGGCATCACGCGGCGCGAGTGGCGCCTGATCGCGGTGCTGGCCAGCCGGGGCGAGCTGGGCTCGTCGCAGCTGGCCGAGCACGCGCAGCTGGACCGGGCGCGCACTTCGAAGGCGGTGGGTTCGCTGGTGGCCAAGCGGCTGGTGTCGCGCACGGCGCTGGCGGGCGACCGGCGGCAGGTGCGGTTGGGCCTCACGGCGTCGGGGCAGGCGCTGTACGACGAGCTGTTTCCGCTGGTGACGCGCATCAACGCCGAGCTGATGGGCACGCTCGACGCAGACGATGCCGCGCGCTTCGACGACGCGCTGCACCGGCTGCAGGCGCACGCCGAAACCATGGTGGCGCAGGCGGTGCTGCCCAAGGCCGACCGGGGGCGCCATGCGGCTGCGGCTGCGGCGGCAGCAGCAGGCCAGGGCAAGAAGAACAGCACGGCGCGCAGCGGCAAGGCCGTCAGTCCACCTTCATCCCGGTCGCCTTGACGATGCGGCCGTAGCGCGCCTGCGCCGTGGCCAGGCGCGCGGTGGCGGCGGCATCGGTTTCGGCCAGCGGCACCATGTCGAGCGAGGCCAGGCGGGCCTTCAGTTCGGGCAGGGCAAGCGCCTTGTGCAGCGCCTGGCGCAGGGTCTGCATCACGGGCTCGGGCGTGGCGGCCGGCACCATGGCGAGGTAGAGCACTTCGAACTCCAGGTCTTTCAGGCCCAGCTCGCCCACGGTGGGCACCTCGGGCAGCAGCGGCGCGCGCTGGCGGCCGGTGACGGCCAGGGCGCGCAACTTGCCGCCCTGGATCTGCGGCAGCACACCGGGCGTGGCGACGATGCCGGCCTGCACCTCGTTGCCCAGCATGGCCATCACGGCCGGGGCGTTGCCCTTGTAGGGCACGTGCACGATCTTCGCGCCCGTGGCGCTCGCGAAGATCTCGGAGGCAATGTGGCCCGGGCTGCCGTTGCCGGCCGAGCTGAAGGTGGCGGGCTCGGCCTTGGCCTGCGCGATGAAGTCGGGCAGCGTCTTGGCCTTCACCGAGGCGGCGGTGGTGAAGCTCAGGCCCGACGAGCTGAAGATCATCAGCGGCTTGAGGTCCTTCGCCGCGAAGGGCATCGACGCATACAGGTGCGGGTTGACGGTGAAGGTGCTGTCGATGCCCAGCAGCACGGTGTAGCCGTCGGCCGCGCTCTTGGCCACGGCGTCGGCGCCGATGTTGCCGCCCGCGCCGGGGCGGTTGTCGACCACGAAGGGCTGCTTCAGGTCTTTCTGCAGCGCGTCGGCCAGCGCGCGCCCGAGGATGTCGATGGGGCCGCCGGCCGGGAAGTTGACGAGGAACTTCACGGGCTTGGCGGGGTAGCTCGCCTGGGCCTGCGCGGCCGGCGCGGCGAGGCCGAGGGCCAGTGCGGCGCAGGCGGCGGCGAGCGTGAGGCGGCGGCGCGTGCCGAAGATTGAAGAGGAAGGCTTCGAGGAAAAAATCGTGGTCATGGGCTGCTTTGTCTGTCTCCGTATCCACGGCACTCTAGAAGGCTGCGCGGCGCGGCACAACTGAAGTCTCTTCCGCCAGCTATTCCCTCTGGTTATATTTGAAAGCACACCGCACCCGAGGCTTCGAGGAGAACCGCATGTCAGCCATGAACTTTGAGCGCCTGAAGATGCGCCACCTGCAATGCCTCGTCATGGTGGCGCAGGAGCGCAACCTGGTGCGCGCGGCCGAGGCGCTGTCGCTCACGCAGCCGGCGGTGTCGAAGACGGTGGCCGAGCTCGAAGAGATCGTGGGCCGCCAGTTGCTGCTGCGCCGCCGCCGCGGCGTGGAGCTCACGCCGGCCGCCGAGGTGCTGGTGCGCCACGCGGTGTCGGCGCTGCGCGGCCTGCGCGAAGGCCTGGGCCTGGCGATGGACCAGCCCGAGGCCGACCAGCTGCGCGTGGCGGTCGGCGCCTTGCCGAACATGGCGGCGCACCTGCTGCCCGAGGCGGTCGCGCGGCTGCATGCGGCGCACCCGGCGATGCGCGTGCGCGTGGTGAGCGGCACCAACGCGCAGCTCATGACGCAGCTGCGCCAGGGCGAAATCGACCTTGTGCTCGGCCGGTTGGCGCAGGCCTCGGCCATGGCCGACCTGGCCTTCGAGCAGCTGTACAGCGAGGTGCTGCTGCTGGTGGTGCGCCCCGGCCATCCGCTGGCGTCGCGGCGCAAGCCCACGCTCGACGCGCTGGCCGCGTACCCGCTGGTGCTGCCGGTGTCGGGCACGCTGATCCGGCACACGGCCGACGCCTTCCTCATCGCGCAAGGGCTGGCGCTGCCGGCGCGGCTGGTGGAGGCGACCGACACCAGTTTTGCGGTGGGCCTGCTGCAGCGTTCCGACGCGGTGTGGTTTGCGCCGCAGGGCGCGGTGGAAGGCTTCGTGGCGCGCGGCGAACTCAAGCGCGTGGCCATCGACACGGCGAGCACCGAAGGCCCGGTGGGCGTGACCGTGCGGCGCGGCAGCGAGACGGGCGAGGGCGCGCGGCTGTTGCTGGACACCATCCGGGGCATTGCGGCCACACGCGCTGCCTGAAGGGTTTCTTCAGGCTTCCTTCAGAATAGATCGAGCGCTCGGTCTAATAATTCGGGCATGACCGAATTCCGCGAGAACCACCGTGCGCAAAGTTGACCCCGAACGCCAGCAGGCCAAGCGCCGCCAGATCCTGGAGGCCGCGGGCGACTGCTTTGCGCGGCGCGGCTTTCATGCCACCACCACCGCCGAGATCTGCACCGCCGCGGGCATGAGCCCCGGCAATCTCTTTCATTACTTTCCCAGCAAGAACGCGATCATCGAGGCCCTGGCCGAAGAGGAGTGGCGCGACACGGCCGCGTACTTCGCCGCGATCGACGACGACCCGCCCGACCCGCTGGAGGTGGTGCTGTCGTTCCTCGACGTGGTGATGGTCTTTGCCTCCGACCGCAGCTACTCGCGGCTGGCGCTGGAGGTGGCGGCCGAGACCCTGCGCAACCCGGTGGTCTGCGCCAGCGTGGCCGCGGGCGACACCGAAATGCGCGACGGCCTCGCGGCCCTGCTGCGCAAGGCGGCGGCGCGCGGGCAGATCGACCCCGAGCTCGACCCCGTGCAATCGGCCAACTGGATCGCCGCACTCATCGACGGCGTGTTCTCGCGCCTGGCACTGGACACGGGCTTCGACCCGGCGCGCGAGGCGCCGATGCTGCGGCGCGTGGTGGGCCGCTTTCTCGCGAAGCCGGGGCGGGGCGCATGAACCCCACTCCAGTAGCGGTCGAGCGCCAGTCGCTCGTCGATGCATTGCGCGGCTTTGCGCTCTTGGGCATCCTGGTCGTGAACATCGCGGCCTTTGCCTCGCCGTACTACGGCCAGCCGCTGCCCGACCCGATGATGCGTTCGGGGCTGGACCGCGTGGCGGCCTTTGCCGTCGCGTTCCTGTTCGAGACCAAGTTCTACCTGCTGTTCTCGTTCCTGTTCGGCTACAGCTTCACGCTGCAGATGCAGTCGGCGCAGCGCAGCGGCAAGCCCTTCGTGCCGCGCCTGGCGCGCCGGCTGGTGGCGCTGTGGTGCATCGGCGTGCTGCATGCGGTGCTGCTGTTCCATGGCGACATCCTCACGACCTATGCGGTGCTCGGCGCCGTCCTGCTGGCGCTGCGCCACCAGAGCGACGCCGTGCTCGCGCGCTGGGCGCTGCGGCTGGTGCTGGCGACCGCGATGGTGTGGGGGGCCATCGGCATGCTCGCGATGCTGGGCGGCCCGGCGACCGAAGACGTTCTTCGCACCGCGAGGGCCGACGCGGCCTCGGCGCTCGCGGCCTACCGCGGCACGGCGGCGACGGTCATCCGCCAGCACCTGCGCGAGCTGTCGCAGGTGTGGATCGTGCTCGGACTGGTCCAGGCGCCGATGGCGCTGGCGATGTTCTTCGCGGGCGTCATCGAGGGCCGCCGCAACCTGTTCGCGCGGGCCGACCGATATCGGCCGCTGTTCAAGCGCCTGCTGGTGCCCGGGCTGGTGCTGGGGCTGCCGGGCGCGGCCGTGTATGCGTGGACCGCGTCGGTCGTGCCGGGCTCGCGCTGGGACGTGCTGGGCCTGGCGGTCGGCGTCTTCACCTCGCCGCTGCTCACGGCGACGTACGTGGGCGCGATGATGCTGCTGTTCCAGTCGCGCTGGGGCGGCTGGCTGGCGGATGCGCTCGCACCGGCGGGGCGCATGGCGCTGTCGAACTACCTGCTGCAGTCGGCGGTGTGCGCGTGGCTCTTCCTGGCGTATGGGCTGCGGCTCATCGGCGAGTTCGGGCCGTTCATGAGCCTCATGGTCGCCTTCGGCATCTTCGGCGCGCAGATGCTGATCAGCCGCTGGTGGCTGGCACGCTTTGCGTACGGCCCGGTGGAGTGGGTGCTGCGCGCCTTCACCAACCTCGAGTGGCCCGCCCTGCGGCGTATGCAACGGTCACGTTGAACGACGAGAATGCCCTCGTTCCAACGAGGAGGATGCGCCGATGAGTTCCATGGAAGACGTGTGGGCCTACCGCGAAGAGACGCTCTACCCGCGCCTGTTCGGCCCCGAGCGCACCGGCATCTACGTGCTGGACTTCGACGAGTTCAAGGCGCTGGGCGCCGAAGACGTCGACCCGCGCTGGCTGCACCTGGGCGTGTTCGAGTTCGCGCCCACGCCCGTGCGCAACACCTGGCTGTACGCGACCTCGGGCGGCTCCACGCCCTGGGAGACCGAGCCGGCCGACTACGACCCGGAAGACTATTCGTGGATCGGCTCCGAGCTGGTCATCGAAGTGCCGTCGCAGCCGCAGGACCAATGGGCCATCAAGCTGCTGCGCCGCCTGCTCGCCTACAACGTGCTGCTCGCGCACTCGCATTTCGGTGAAGACAAGCAGCCCTTCGACTACGGCGACCGCATTCCCGTCGGCGAAGCGATCCGCGAGAAGGGCACCGTGGCCCTGCGCCATGTGGTGCTGATGGAGCCGAAGCACTACCCCGCGACGGCGCAGCTCGATTCGGGCCGCTTCGACTTCCTGCACCTCGTCGGCATCAACGACTCCGAACGCGACTGGGCCAAGGCCCACAGCTCCGAGGCGCTGCTGCGACTGCTCGAAGTGCATGGCGGCGCACCCGTGACCGACGCGCGGCGCAAGGCGGTCGTTTGAGCCGCGCCAAAGGTGCGGCCGCCGCCGGCGGTGCCGAGCGTTCGCACGGGCGAGCGCTCGAGCTGGCCGAGTCGCTCGGCGCGATGGGCCCCATCGAGGTCAAGCGCTTCTTCGGCGGCTTCGGCCTCGTGCAGGCCGGCGTGCAGTTCGCTTTCGTGATGAAGGGCACGCTGTACCTGCGCGTGGACGACGCCACCCGGCCAGAATTCGAACGCCTGGGCGCGGTGCCGTTCTCGTACGCGACCAGCGCCTCGACCGTGAAGGTCGCGAGCTACTACGAGGCGCCGGTCGATGCGCTCGAAGACCCGCACGCCTTGCGCGAGTGGGCGACGAAGGCGCTGGCGAGCGCACTGGGTGCGCGCAAGCCCGC
Source organism: Variovorax sp. GW821-FHT09D07 (assembly GCF_059416345.1). Taxonomy (NCBI): domain Bacteria; kingdom Pseudomonadati; phylum Pseudomonadota; class Betaproteobacteria; order Burkholderiales; family Comamonadaceae; genus Variovorax; species Variovorax sp. GW821-FHT09D07. The sequence goes on along the minus strand of NZ_JBWKOY010000009.1, from coordinate 50,700 downwards.
GCGCCGCAAGCCGGCGGTTAAAGCCATCTAGTCGATTCCTCAGCGCGACAGCAACGTCGACAGCTGAAACACCGCAAAGCCCAGCAGCAGTGCGCCCGACAGCTTGTTGATGCCCTGCAGCACGCGCGCGCCGAGCTTGTGCCGCACCATCGACACGATGCTCGACAGCCCCAGCCACCACAGCGCCGAGCCGAGGAACACGCCCATCACCATCGTGAGCGCCGCACCGCTGCCGCTGCCCACGTGGCCGCTGCCGAGCGAAGCGAACACCGCGACGAACGACAGGATCGTCATCGGGTTGGCCAGCGTGAGCACGGACACCGACAGCAGCGCCTTCACCGGCGTGGCCGCGTCTTCCGCGGTGCGGGCCTGCGTGGCCGCCGGCGCGCGCAGCAGCTGCACGCCCATCCATGCGAGAAAGGCCGCACCGCCGAGCGCCAGCGGCACGCGCGCCGCGACCATCGTCGACACCACGGCCGACACGCCGAACGCACCGATGGCGCCGTAGCAGGCGTCGGCCAGCGCGGCGCCCAGGCCGCTGAGGAAGCCGATGGTGCGGCCATGCGCGAGCGTGCGCTGGATGCACAGCAGGCCGATGGGGCCCACGGGTGCGGCGATCGAGAGCCCGATGACGAGGGCCTTGAGAAAGAGAGGGAAGTCCATGCCGTCGATTGTTCGGCGCTGCCTGCATGGCGAGAATGGCGAAATTCAGGCACACGGCATGCCTTGCCTGAAATCGGAAGCGAAATTCTCAATCAGGCCTGAAATCCATGGAAATCGACGCCAAGAACTGGCAGATCCTCGATGCGCTGCAGCAGGACGCGCGCACCTCGCTCACGGCGCTCGCACGGCAGGTGGGGCTGTCGGTGCCATCCACTTCCGAGCGCGTGAAGCGCCTCGAAGAGGCCGGCGTCATCGAGGGCTACCGCGCCGTGGTGCCGCCGCGCAAGGCGGGCTACACCGTCACCGCGCTGGTCGGCATCACCACCGCGCAACCCGACAAGGCCCGGCTGCTGAAGCTGCTCGACAGCCGGCGCGAGGTGCTCGAGTGCTTTCACGTCACGGGGCAGGACTCGTACGTGCTGAAGGTGGTCGCGCGCGACATCGAGCACCTTGAATCGTTCGTGAGCAGCATCAACCACCTGGGCGAGACGCGCACCTCGATCGTGATGTCGGTGCCGATCGCGGCGCGCGCGGTGGCGGCGCCGGCGGGCACTGTGCCCGACTGAGGCGCGCTTCTCTCGCCCCAAAAAAATGGTCCGCACAAAGGCGGACCGAATGGACCCGCCTGACGGGCTCCTGGAGAAACGGAACATCCGCGGGCGCAGGGCCGCCCGCGGTCATTCACTCACTTGCTTCCTTGCTTGCGCGTGACAGTCTTCCCTGATCAGAACGAGTGGCGCAGCCCGACGTCGTAGCCCGTCGAGGTCTTGGGCACGAACACCCCGGTGTTCACGAAGGCAGGGCCGCCGACCGTGAGCGCCGCGCCGTTCTTGTTGCTGATGCGCGCGACGGTGGCGTACAGGGCGGTGCGCTTGGACAGGTTGTGGATGTAGCCGATGGCCAGCTTGTTGGCCTTGGGGTCGGCGACCGACGGCGTGAACGGCAGGTTGACGGTGTTGAGGTCGTACTTGACCTGCGAGTACGAGGCGCGGATCAGGCCCGGGCCGACGGGCGCGGTCACGCCGATCAGGTAGCCCGTGAGGTCGACGTCCGGCGCGCCGCCGACCAAGGGCGTGACGGCGTAATCGCGCGTTTTCTTGATTCGTGACAATTCGCCGAACAGCTTGACCACGCCGAAATCGTAGGAGCTGCCGAGATTGAAGGTCTTGACGTTGTCGGTGGTGCCCGCATAGAAATTGTCGGCCGCCGTGCTGTTGCCATACGACACGGCCACGTCGAACGGGCCATTGGCATAACCGACACGCCCGCCCAGGTAGCGCCCCGCACGCGATGCGGCCGAATTGCCCGAATTGAGCGCGCCCGACGCATTGACGCCGGGCGGCGTTGCCGTGCCGGGATCGTATTTGGTGTTTTCATGCAGCGCGTACATGAATTGACCATAAAAGCCGCCGAGATTCTTCGGCAGGAAATAGCCGATCGAATTGCTGGCGCGGTTGTAATTGAGGTCACCGCCGAAGCCGCCCGAGCCGCCGCCGGCATTCGTGTTGGCGGCGGTGAAGATCAGGCTGCGGCCCACGCCGACGATGCCGAAGGGGTCGAACACGATGTCGTTCCAGGCGGTGGGCACGTAGTCGCGGCCCAGGCGCAATTCACCGAAACCGCCCGACAGGCTGACCGTGGAACGGCGCTGGAAGGTGGTGATGCCGGTCTTGCCGTCGTCGGGGCTGATCGGCGCCTCGAGCCAGAAGCTGGCCGCGAGCCCGCCGCCCAGGTCCTCGGTGCCGCGAAAGCCCAGCCGGCTCGTGGAGTAGCCGCCCGAGCTCAGCGCGGTCTGGCTCGCGGTGCGCGTGCCCTGGTTCACGTAGAACGGGTTGAACAGCGTGGCGCCGTTCATGTCCTGCGATTTCGAGGAGTAATTGCTGATGCCCGTGTCCACCACGCCAAACAGCGTGACGGAAGACTGCGCATTGGCGAACCCGACACCGAACAGTGCGGCGGCCGTGAGGAATTGTCTTTTCATTGTTGCCCTTGAATTGAATATGAAATTCATCGCTCCCACGCACCGCGTTGGAGCTCCGGTTCGGCGTACGGAAATACGTTCAATTGATTTCTTCTGCCTTCCGCATGGTTCATGCGTCTGGGCAAATCATATCGATCGATTGCGACAGGAAAAGACCGAAACCGCCTTTTTCAATTACGTTTTCCGTGCAGCCGGGTTACGAGTTGGAAAGCTCCGCTTGCCCCTTGCAGAGAATTGATGAATTGGTCTTCATCCTGTCGTTTTTGTAATTGAACCGTTCGCGCGGCGACGGTCCGAATTCCTAGCGTGTCGGCATGGCGAAGCAAAACCGCCATCGCCGAAGCGGGTGGTCCTCTTCGGCGTTCAACGAAGGAGATGACACATGACGAACAGGAAGATGGCCTTTGCGCTGGCGGCGATGGCCGCCGCAGCCCTCCCGCTGGTGGCTGGCGCACAAACCAGCCAGCAGCACGTCGAGGGCCCCGCGCATTTCGCGGCGACCGAAGCCGGCATCAAGGAGCACCCCGAAAACGCCGGCCCGGGCAAGACCGACGCCCAGGTGGTGGCCGAACTGCGCGCCGCGCAGCAAAGCCCCGAGTGGGCCGGCGTGCTGCGCTGGGGTGCGCCGATCCCCGTGAAGGCCACGCAACCGCGCACGCGCGCCGAGGTGGTGGCCGAGCTGGAGCGCGCGCAGTCGCAACCGGGCTGGGAGCGCGCCTCGCGGCTGGGCGCGCCGATGGTGCTGCCTGCGGCGGCGCCTGCGCGGTAGGGGAGAAGAAAGGCGGCGCCGGTCTGTAGACGATCGGCGCCGCTGCCTTGGTTGATGTCGTCGACCAAGGCGAGAAAAGCTTCCAGGCCTCTTAGGGCAGCTTGGCCCGCAAGTTGTCGAGGCGGGTGGGCGGGAGCTGAATGGAGCCTTCGTCGTAGGACGTGTCGGAGGTGTCGTAGATCAACCACCCGTCGTCCGTCCAACTGAGCGCGACGCCGTGCTCCCTGTAGGTGCGCTCCGCGAGCAGCGTGGGACTACCCGTGCGATAGAGCCTCAGCAGGATCGTGTCACGGCTGACGAAGGCGAGCCTGGCCGTGTAAGCCCCGCCCTGAATGGGCGACACCTCGCTCCACCACCTGTCGGGATGGTTGTCGGCACGGACGCGGGCCTTCACCTCGAAGCAGTACTTGATGCCAAAGAGAAGGATGGCGATGCAAAGCGTCCATCGAAGGAGGTGGGCGCTTCGGCGAAGCATGACGCGAGCGCCTCTCAAGGCAGTCTTGCCAAAAAGCGGTCGAGGCGGGTGGGCGGGAGTTGGATGCCGCCGCCGAGGTAGGAGTCGTCTGCGGTGTCGTAGATCAACTCGTGTTCCGTCCAAAGGATCTCGACACCATGCTTCTGGTAGCTGCGTTCAGCGAGCAACGTCGGATCGCCTGTGCGATAGAGCCGCAGAAGAATCGTGTCGTTGCTGACGAAGGCGCGCCTGGCCGTGTAGGCCCCATCTTGGACATCTGAAACACTGCTCCACCACCCGTCGGGATTGTTGTCGGCGCGGACACGGGCCCTTGCCTCGAAACAGTATTTGATGCCGAGGAGAAGGATGACGATCAAGAGCGTCCATCGAAGGATGCGGGCGCCTCGTCGGCACATGGAGTGGAAGTCGGGCATCACAAAGCCACCGTGATCGGCGTGTCGAGTTTTAGCGTGGCCATGTCGGTATAGATGATGAAGTCGCCGCCTTGGTTGTGTTTGCGTTGCCACGCGCGAAAGTCCGAGTTCTTGACCGGGTACAGCACGGCGTCCTTGGCATGCACGTCGCCTTGCGCCACTGGATAGTCGAGCCACCCGATGTTCACCATCGCCGCAGTCTGATGGGCCGGGACGATCGCCACATGGCTGCGGCTCCAGTGGCCAAGGTACTGCGAAGCATGGCCCGCCTCGTCCGTGAATGTGAAGTTGTCCTTCACGTAGACGGAGATGTGGGTCACGACGGCCGACTTGTTCTTGTGATCGAACCAGGCCTGTGAGACCGCCGCGTAGAGGTTGAAGGAGCCCAAGGCGCATGTCAGGTCATTCGGAAGGCCCTCGTTGAAAAGGGACTGCGTGATGAACTGCGTCAACTTCTGACTGAGAGTGCCCTCGACAGGCGACTGTTGAAACTGGAAATCCTTGTGAAACCTCACGATGTCGCTCTTGCATTCCAGCCAAGGCCGAATGTCCAGCCGATTGCGGTAAGGCCGCAGCTTCTTCGCCATCGCATCTCGCGCCCTCGGGGTCTCAAGTTGGGACATCAGGTGGGCCAGTCCCTTTCGGGCTCTGGCAAATTTCAGCACCCAGTCGATCTTGACCGAGGTGGTGTCGAACATGCCCGGCGGATAGGGCACGCCGTTCTGGTTGATGCCGTTTTGTTCGTCAGCCGGCGTGGGCGGATAGTTCAACGCCCCCGCAAACCACTTGTCCATCAAGTCCGCCCCGACCGGCGCGCCGATCTTGCGCATCGCGCCGGGGATGTCCTGGATGTCGAACGGCGGGACGGCCTGGACAGGCTTCGGCTTTTCTTTTGGAGGAGGCGGGGGCGCAGGTGGTGAGTTCAGCCAGTGCCGCACGCTGCCCACGGCATTCGACACTGCCTCGGCGGCGTGGATCGCTCCGCGCACCGTGTTGACGTAGGGGTCTTGCTTGGCGGTCCTGCGTGCAGGCACCTCCACCGATTTTCGCGCGGTGGGGGCTGCTGCAGGCCGGCCCCGCACGGGTGGGGGTGCCCGGCTCGTGGAAAGCGCGATGTGCTCGCGGCAGATTTCGCCGGTCTGCGGCGACCAGGAGCGCATGAAATTGTTCGACTTGCGAAAGTCGATCTTCTCGCCTGCTAGCGATGGCATTGTCTGGATCCTCCCTGCAGCCTTCGAGCGCTGATGTGCGTCGTTTCGGCAGACAGGGATGGTCGATGCATGACGCCTCTTTCGGCGCTTTCCGGCTCGCGGAGAAAAGTCCTTTTCGTGGAATCCGATCGACTTTCGGCGTGCGGTGCGACGCCGCCGTCGCCCGTCTCAGCGCGGTATTCCCGGCCGCTTGGCCTCTCAGCCCGCCGCCGCGCCCTGCATCACCGGCGGCTGCCCCATCGCCGGATCGTTGCCCTCGAAGCGCATCTTCGGCAGGAACTGCGGGTACTCGCGCTGCATGAAGTCGATGACGCCTTCGCGCACGTAACAGCGCAGGTCGAAGGCCAGGCCGGAGGTCGCTGCGGTGCAGAGCACGCGGACCTGCATGGTGCGTTCGGTGGCGTCGGTCACGCGCAGGTTGAAGAAGCGGCCGTCCCACTCGGGCGCGGCCTTCACGAGGCGTTCGACCTCGGCGCGCAGCGGCGCCAGCGGCGTGCCGTAGTCCAGGTAGAAAAAAACCGAGCCGAGCAGTTCGGCCGAGTGGCGGGTCCAGTTCTGGAACGGCTTCTCGATGAAGTAGGTGAGCGGCAGGATGAGGCGCCGGTCGTCCCAGATGCGCACGACCACGAAGGTGCCGGTGATTTCCTCGACGCGGCCCCATTCGCCCTCGACCACGAGCACGTCGTCGATGCGGATCGGCTGCGACAGCGCGATCTGCAGGCCGGCGATGAGGTTGCTGAAGACGGGCTTGGCCGCCAGGCCCGCCACGATGCCGATCACGCCGGCCGAGGCCAGCAGGCTGGCGCCGACCTGGCGCGCGCCCGGGAAGGTCATGAGCATCATGGCGCCGCCGGCCACGACGACGACCGACATGGCGGTGCGCGCGAGCACGCGGGTCTGCGTGAGCACGCGGCGCGCCTGCAGGTTGTCGGAGATGTCCGAAGGGTGCTGCGCGAGCACGCCGTCGGCAAAGCCGCTGATGGCCTTGAGCACGAACCAGGTGCTGGCCGCGATGAGCAGCAGCCCCGTGAGATGCCGCACGCTGCCGATGAAGCGCAGGTCGTCCGGCGCCGCCTGCCACACCATCATGAGCGCCGCCAGCGGTAGCACCAGCCGCGCGGGGGCGGTGCAGTTGAGCACCATCGCATGCACGGCGGGCGCCGGGCGGGTGATCCGCCTGAGGACCATGCCCCCGATGCGGTGGGCGAGAAGGGCGAGGGGCGCGGCGATCAGGGCGGCAATCCAGGTGCCGAACCAGGGGTGTGCGAGGAGCTCTTGGGTCATCAGGCGGGGGTGGTCTTTGCTTCTGGGGTGTTGTCGTTCAGTGGTTGAAGAATGCGCGCTGCGTCGTCGCGCAGCTGCGTGGCGAGCGCCGTGGCCAGGTCGAGCCGGCGCACCAGCCAGGGGCTGATGTCGTTGTCGAACGGGTCAGGCAGTGGAATGGGGCCGCCGACGGTGGTGGCCCCCGTGCTCTCGGGGTGAGAGGGCCCTGCGATCGGAATGGTTCCCAGGGCGGCCTCGATGCGTTGCGCGGTGCGCACGAGCGGGCCTTCGATGTCGCCCGGCGTGAGGCGGTCGCGCCGCAGCACGAGCATCGACTTCACGGCGCTGAGCTGCGCGAGCAGCTGGTAGCTGTGGGCCTGCAGATGCTCGAGCGGTTCGAGCGGCGGCTGCACGGCGCGCGGTTCGGAGAGCGAACGCTGCGTGGCCTGCACGAGCGCCGAGAGGCTGTCGTAGGCCTCGCGGCGCGCGAGCCGCCATTCGAGCTCGGGGCTGCTCTGGATGGCCTGCAGCTGGCCCAGGCCGAGCGCGAGCCGCGCATGGCGCGCCTGCGCGGTGAGCACGCGCGCCACCAGCGCCGGAATCTGCGTGCGCTCCCACGAGGGCAGCACGTAGCAGAAGCCCCAGGCCAGCGCGGCGCCGATGAGCGTGTCGGCGATGCGCTCGAACAGCGCAAAGATGGGCGCGGTGCCTGTGTTCAGCATGTGGGCCTGCAGCAGGCCCAGCACGGTGGCGGCCACGGCGGTGACGAGGTAGCGCCGCACCGCGAAGCTGTGGGCGATGGCCTGTGCGATGGTCACGGTCACGAGCAGCATCAGCGCCGAAGGGTGCGCGGACAGCAGGCCCACCGCGAGCACGCAGCCCAGCAGCGTGCCGGCGACGCGGCTGTTGCGCCGCTCCAGCGTCTGCGAGAGGCTGCCGCGCAGCACGACCACGATGGTCAGCAGGATCCAGTAGTCGTGCGACCCCCAGGGCATCGACACGGCGATGCCGTAGCCGGCCGCGATGGCCAGCGCGGCGCGAATGGCGTGGCGCAGCGGCGGCGCGTCCCAGCGCCACAACGCGAGGAAGGGGCGCAGCGACCAGTCGGTCGGGCTCACGAAGAGCTGCCAGTTGGCGCGCACCACGGCCAGGTTGGGCTCGGCGTCGCCGCGCGCCATGGCCGCCAGGCGCAGCACCTCGTCGTTGATGTGGCCGATGCGGCTGGCCAGCCCGCGCGCGAGCATGGCGGCCGAGGGGCCCATCTGACCGTGCGTGTCTTCGTCGTCCGCCGTCACGTGGATCGCGGCCAGGCGCGGCCGGCGGTCGGCCACGGCGGCAGGGTGGCGGCGCATGAGCAGCGCATCGGCCAGGCCGGTCGTTTCGTCGGCCAGCTCTTCGAGGATGCGGCGCATCTCGACCAGCGCCTGCGCGTGCGACGGATGGGCGCGCAGGGCATCGAGGTCGAGTTCGCTGGCGAGCAGTTGGTCGCGCATCTCGAGCACGATGACGAGCATGCCGGCCAGGCGCTGGCGGCGCGGCGTGCGCGGCGATTCGAGCACGATGTCGCGCGTGGCCTGCAGCTGGTCGGCCAGCGCGGCCTGCTCACGCAGCAGTTGGCCGAGCAACGAGGCGGGGGTGTCGCGGATGTCGCGGGTTTCGTCCTGCGGCGTGAACTGGCTGGCCTCGGTACGCATGAGCGCGGCCAGCGAAAACAGCACGTCGGCGATCGACTGCGTGCGAAAGCGTCCGTTGAGCAGCAGGTTGGCCAGCGTGGCCCACACCACGTACAGGCCGGCGCCCAGGCCGAATTCGGTGGTGCGCGCGATGGCGTCGGACAGCCCGGCGGGGGCTGGCGTGGCCATGGAGAAGACCATCGAGAACATCACCGCGATGGCGATGGGAATGCCGCGCTTGCCCCAGGCCATGGCCACGAAGGCCATGAAGGTGGCGGGCACCAGCAGCAGCCCGAGGCGGATCGGTGCGCCGTGCAGCATCTGCACCGCGAAGAACAGCGGCAGGCCGATGAGCGGCGCCGGCAGCATCTGCAAAAACTTGCCGCGGCGCGGGCCGGGCAGGTCGGGCGGCGCCGTGACGATCACGCCGGTGGCGGCGGCCGAGGCGGCCAGGGTGCCCAGCCACAGGTGCACCCCGCCCGAGATCACGAGCAGGCCGAGCGCGACGGTGAGCCCGCTCGCGACGTAGTGGCTCAGCGCAATGCGCAACGCCGCACGAACCCGCGCGGCGGCGCCCGGCCCCGTCATCACTTGGCGGAGGCGTCGCCCTCGGCGGGCGCCTCGCGCTTGATGCGGGTGAGCTTGCGCGGGGCGGCCGGCGCGGCGGGGGCTGCGGCGGCCGGGGTCTCGGCGCTGCCGTCGAGCGGGGCGGCCGTGGCTTCGGTCACGGTGCTGCGGGCGTACAGGTCGACCGAGGCGTCGGCGGGGCTCGACTTGGTCGAGGCCGACACGGCGCGCACGCGGTCGCTGGCGCGCAGCTTGTCGTCCACGTTGGCGAACTTGGAGTACTTGGCGAGCAGCGGCACCAGCTGGCCGTACACGCGCGGAGCGCCGGCCAGGCATTCGCGCTGGTCGAGGAAGTCGGGCTCGCCCGTGAAGTTGCCGATGAGACCACCGGCCTCGGTCACCAGCAGCGAGCCGGCGGCCACGTCCCAGGGGTTCAGGCCGGTTTCGAAGAAGCCGTCGGTGAAGCCGGCGGCCACGTAGGCCAGGTCGAGCGCGGCGGCACCGGGGCGGCGCAGGCCGGCCATGCGGGGCATCATGTCCGCCATGATGGCCAGGTACTGCTTGAAGTTGTCGCCGGTGCGGAACGGGAAGCCGGTCGAAATGAGGCACTCGCTGAGCTTCACGCGCTTGGACACGCGGATGCGGCGCTCGTTCATGTAGGCGCCGCGGCCCTTGGTGGCCGTGAACAGGTCGTTGCGCGACGGGTCGTACACCACCGCCTGCTCGATCTTGCCGCGCACCGACAGCGCGATGGACACGCAGTAGACCGGGAAGCCGTGGATGAAGTTGGTGGTGCCGTCGAGCGGATCGATGATCCAGACGAACTCGGAGTCTTTGGCGCCGTATTCGGTGCCCGATTCTTCGGCCAGGATGCCGTGCCCCGGGTACGCGCCCAGCAAGGTCTCGATGATGACCTTCTCGCTGGCGTGATCGACTTCGGTGACGAAGTCATTGACCTGCTTCTGGGAGATGCGCACGGCCTCGACGTCGAGGGCAGCGCGATTGATGATGGCGCCGGCGGCGCGTGCGGCCTTGACGGCCACATTGAGCATGGGATGCAGGTTGGGGGACGACATTCTGGATTGTGAGAAGAACGGGTGGGAGAGGTCCCCAAGAATGCAATCTGGGCGACCCTGCGGTCCGGCGATGCGGGCGGCGAGAATCGGGCATTTTACCGGCTCAGCCCGTTTGTGTCTTCCCCACCCGTCATGCGCACCCGTTTCATCCTCATCCAGACCAGCCACGCCGGCAATGTGGGCGCCGCCGCCCGCGCCATGAAGACCATGGGTTTCGACGACCTGGTGCTGGTGACGCCGCGCTGGGCCAACGTGCTGCGGCGCGAGGAAACCATCCAGCGCGCCAGCGGCGCCCTGGACGTGCTGAACAACGCCCGCATCGTCGAGACGCTGGACGAAGCCCTCGACGGCGTGACCCACCTGTGCGCCACGGCCATGATCCCGCGCGACTTCGGCCCGCCCACGCGCACGCCGCGCGAGCACCTCGAACCGCTGGGCAAGCAGGGCGACCAGCACGTGGCCTTCCTGTTCGGCTCCGAGCGCTTCGGCATGCGCAACGAGGACGTCTACCGCTGCAACGTGGCCCTGAGCATCCCGACCGATCCGAAGTTCGGCTCGCTCAACCTGGGCGCGGCGATCCAGGTGGTGGCCTACGAATGGCGCCTCGCGCTGGGCGGCTACGGCGTGCGCGAGGCCATCGCCCCGGTGCAGGCGGCCGACGCGCAGGCCGTGGCCGGCATGCTCGACCACTGGGAGCGTTCGCTGGTGGACATCGGCTTTCTCGACCCGGCGGCGCCCAAGAAGCTCATGCCGCGGCTGCAGCAGCTGTTCAACCGCGCGCAGCCCACGCCCGAGGAAATCCACATCCTGCGCGGCATCGCCAAGGCCATGAGTGACGCGACCCGGCCGCCGCGCGGCAGCTGAACTGTCACAAAACCCCATCGCGCGTAAGCGAAGACGCCCGGCTTTAGACTGCCCGGCCCCTATCGATATAACGACAACAAAGGCAGCGATGTTCTCTCGACTGCGCGCCGACATCCGGTGCATCCTCGAACGCGACCCGGCCGCCCGCAGCGCCTGGGAAGTGATCACGGTCTACCCCGGCTTCCATGCCGTGGTGCTGCACCGCTGGGCGCACGCCTGTTGGACCCACGGTTTCAAGTGGCCGGCCCGCTTCATCTCGCACTGCGCGCGCGCGTTCACGGGCATCGAGATCCACCCGGCCGCCAAGATCGGCGAGCGCGTGTTCTTCGACCACGCCATGGGCGTGGTGGTCGGCGAAACCGCCGAGATCGGCGACGGCTGCACCATCTACCAGGGCGTGACGCTGGGCGGCACCTCGCTCTACAAGGGCACCAAGCGCCACCCGACGCTGGGCAAGAACGTGGTGGTGAGCGCGGGCGCCAAGGTGCTGGGCGGCTTCGTCGTGGGCGACGGCGCCAAGATCGGCTCCAACGCGGTGGTCATCAAGCCGGTGCCGGCCGGGGCGACCGCGGTGGGCATTCCGGCGCGCATCATCCCGTCGAAAGAGGGCGAGAGCGCCGACGTGGCCGCGCCGCAGAAGTTCTCGGCCTACGGCATCACGCAGGACGACGACCCGCTGAGCCAGGCCATGCGCGGCCTGATCGACAACGCCTCGAGCCAGGAGCACCAGATCGCGCTCCTGTGGCAGGCCATCGAGAAGCTGTCGGCGCAGCCGGGCACCAAGGACTGCGTGCCGGGTGACGCGGCGCGCGGCGAGTCGTTCGAGGCCGACAAGCTGACGCAGCTGATCGGCAAGTAGAAGAGGGGCGCAGGGGCGCTGCTGCCCTTCAGGCGGGCGACGCCCTGTCTCGCCGCAGGTTGTCTTCCAGCTGGTCCAGCGCATCGCCGTGGTCCAGCGCCCAGCCATAGAGCGCGCGCAAGGGCTCGACGAAGACGTCGCCCAGCGGCGTCAATGCGTACTCCACGCGTGGCGGCACCACCTGGAACACCTCGCGGTGGACCAGCCCGCCCGCTTCCGCCTCGCGCAGGGTCAGGGTCAGCATCTTCTTGGAGATGCCTGGCAGGGCGCGCTCCAGTTGGCCGGTGCGCATCGCGCCGTGGCTGAGGGCGTACAGCACCATCGAGGTCCACTTGCCGTTCAGGACGTAGTGGATGCGCCGCTGCGCACAGTCCTCGCGCAGAACGAACGGCGTGTCGCCGGGCGGCGCCGCGACGCGCGGGACACGGCCCGCACGGTTCATCCGGTTCTTCATGGTCACTTTTTTATCCCTATCGCACTTTTACGTCACTACTTCCAGATTGGTGACGTGAAATCTACCATTCCCCTTTCGTTGCGAGGCATGGTGCCCGCCACACGACAGGAGCAGATTTTCATGAAAGCAGCCGTCATCCGATCCTTCGGCGACCCCGATCAGATCCAACTCGAAGAGGTCGCCACGCCGGTGCCGGGACCGGGCGAAGTCCTGGTCAAGGTGCTGGCCGTCGGCGTCAACCGACTGGATCACTATGTGCGTCTGGGGCAGATCGCCCCGGTCCTGCCGTTCCCGCACATCCTGGGTTCGGATGCGGTGGGCGAGGTCGCCGCACTGGGCGCTGGCGCTTCACGCTTCGCGGTGGGCGAGCGCGTGATTGCCATGCCCGGCTACCCGACCGACCCCGCGCAGTGGGACACCCGCCCGGTCACGGCGGCGGCCAGCTATGCGATTCCCGGCATCCACATGCCGGGCACCTATGCCCAGTACATCGTCGTGCCCGAGCACTGGCTGCTGCGCGACACCACCGGCCTGCCCGCCGAGCAGATGGCCGCGCTGCCGGTGTCGCTGCTGATCGCGATCCGCGCGGTGCAGGTCGTCGGCGAGGTCAAGGCCGGCGACCGGGTGCTGGTGCATGCCGGCGCATCGAGCACCGGGATGATGAGCATCCAGGTGGCCCGCGCGCTGGGGGCGCGCGTCGTCACCACGGTGCAGAACGCGGCGTCCGCCGAACTGGCCCTGCGTCTGGGCGCCGAGCTGGCGATCGACACCGGCACGCAGGACTTCGTCGAGCCCGTGCGCGCCTGGAGCGGCGGGCAGGGTGTCGATGTCGCGATCGACAACCTCGGCGGCGATGTGCTGTCCAGGACCCTCGCGGCCGTGAAGCCCATGGGCATCGTGGTGGCGATGGGGTTCATGGCGGGCACCGACGTGCACTTCGACATCCGCAGTTTCTTCTTCGCCCAGCAGCAACTGCGCGGCACGCTGGTGGGCGACATCGAAGACTTCGCCGCCTGGCTCGACGCGATTCGGCTGGGCCAGATTCGTCCGCAGATCGACAGCGTGCTGCCGCTCTCGCAGGCCGCCGAGGCGCACCGGCGCATCGCCGCCAACGAGGCGCGGGGCAGCATCGTGCTGCAGCCCTGGTCGACCTGAAGAGGCGCGCACCATGGCCATGGACGCGTCACTTGCGACCGGGGACGACGAGGTGCTGCAGCGGCTGCAGGCCCTGGGACTCGCACTGCCCGAACCGCCGCCGCCGCTCGGGGCCTACCGCGCGGCGATCGAGGCGGCCGGCCTGCTGCATGTCTCCATGCAGGGGCCGGTGGTGGCGGGGCATCCGCTGCCGCGCGGGCTGCTCGGCGCCGAGCTGACGCTGGAAGAAGGCCGCCCGGCGGCCCGGCTCGCGGTGCTCAATGCGCTGGCGCAGGTGCGCCTGCACCTGGGCGGTTTTCAACGGGTGCGGCAGGTCGTGCGGCTCGAAGGCCATGTCGCCTGCGTGCAGTCGTTCACCCAGCACCCGCAGGTGCTCGACGCCGCCTCCGAGTTGCTGGCAAGCTTGTTCGACACGCGCGCAGGCCATGCGCGGTCGGTGTGCGGGGTGCGCAACCTGCCGGGCAACCTGCCGGTGGCCGTGACCCTGACCCTTGAAGTGGAACCCTCACGTCGCTGAGGTTGCCGACACTGCTGACGCCGCCTGGGCGTTCAGCGGTGCTCATCCCCCCACGCCTCACTCATTGAAGCGGTGCCGAGCGGCCCGTCGCCGACGTGTTCAGTTCGCTGAGCATGTGCACCAGGCGCGCCGTCGAGCGCGTGCCGAGCTTCTCGCGGATGCTGCGCAGCTGGTGGTCGATCGTGGAGAGCGATCGGTCCAGCTGGCGCGCGATTTCCTTGTAGCTCAGGCCGCCGGCCGCCAGCTTCGCCACCTTCAGCTCCGCCGGCGTCAGTGCCGCGAGGTTCGCCGGCTGGTCCGTGGCGCCTGCTCGCTCGCTCTGCGCCTGCGCGAACCGGTGGGCGGCGCTCAGCAGCGGGCCCAGTGCGGTGCGGGCCAGGTCAGGCAACTCGTCGCACACGGCGTGCTTCCAGCGCGGGGCCCTGTGGTGCCAGTCGGCGCAGATCATGCCCACCGGCCGGTCTTCGTCGTGCACGGGAACCGCCAGCTTCGAGGCCGTGCCGGCCTGCATCAGCGTGGCGCGCAACTCCTGCGTGAAGCTGCGCTCCTGCGACACGTCGATGATGGGCGCGATGCCGCTGCCGCTCCAGACGGCGCGGATGCCCGGGTTGGCGGCGCTGAAGCGCAGGCCGATCACCGCAGGCAGTGGTTGCGACGGGCGCTGCACCTCGGCCGCGACCACGTAGTCATGCAGGCGGCCGCTGGCGTCGACATAGCCGCCGAAGCCGGCGTCGACGCGGTCGGCGTCGAGCGTGTCGCGCAGCCATTGCACCGAGATGCGCCAGCAGGCCTGCGGGTCGTCCAGGTACAGCAGCAGCTGCGCGGCCAGCTCGCGGCCCGGTCGCCAGGTGATCGCGCGCTCGCCTTCGAACAGGCGCCGCCGGAGCTGGCGTTGAAGCACAAGGATGTCGTGGTCTTCGAGCATGGGGCCGGGCTGCAGTGCGGAAGTCGAATGCTACGGCCCGGCGTCCCCGGGCGGAAGGGGCCTGCGTCCGATGGCACGCCGGTGTGGCCCCACGACGCTGCCGCCGGTCAGGCGAAGGCGCCGGGGCGCGTCGGCCCTGCGGCCGTCACGCCGCACCGCTGGCCGTCAGCGGGTCGTAGTCCGGCGAGCGCAGCAGCTCGTGCAGCTGGCGCCGGCGCACGCCCATGTTGCCGCCGTCGAACAGCGGGAGCACCAGGGCGTCCTGGAGCATGCCGGCCAGCGGCAGGTCGTGGTCGTAGCTGTCGATGCCCACCACGCGCATCAGGTCGGTGATCACGCGCACCGCGGTTTCGGAGCCGTAGATCTTCGCCTGCAGCGCCAGCTCCAGCGCCGCGGGCGATTGCGTGTCCAGCGCGTGGCACGCGCGCCAGTTGAGGTAGCGCGAGGCTTCGATGGCGGTCTTGGCATCGGCCAGCGCATACCCCACGGCCTGGTGCTCGATGATCGGAAGGGCGCCGCCGCGGCATTGGGTCTTGGCGAAGTGCAGGGAGAAATCGAAGGCCCCTTGCATCAGGGCCGTGCCGAACACGCCGACCAGCGCCGCCGTCGCCGAGAAGCTGGCGGCCACCAGGCCCTTGCCGCTGCCCACCGGGCCCAGCACGTTGGCCTGCGCGGTGCGCACGCCCTCGAGGCGAAAGCGGGGCGTGAGGTGCGCGCGGTGGCCCATCGAATCGTGATAGCGCTCGACCACGATGCCGCCCTCGGGCCGCGGCACGACCAGCACCGACAGCCCGCTGTCGGGCGGCGCGTCGGCGTCGGTGCGGCACACCACGCACAGCAGGTCGGCGCCTTGCTCGTCCCATCCGGTCGCGCTCGAAATCCACTGCTTGGTGCCGTCGATGACCCACTGCCCGCCCTCGAGCCGGGCGCGCGTGCGCGTGCCTTCGCCAGGGGCCGCGGCATCGAAGTTGGCGCTGCCGCCGGGCTCGCTGTTGCACAGGGCGGCCAATGGCGCGCCGGAGCCCTCCAGGAACGGCCCGAGAAAGGCCTTCTGCTGCTCGGGCGAGCCGCCGATCGTCACGGGCAGCAGGCCCAGCAGCGTGGCGAACATCGTGAGCGACACGTTGGGGTCGACGCGATAGAACTCCTCGGCCACCACGGCCATGTCCAGCATGCCCGTGCCTTCGCCGCCGAACGGCATCGGGATGATGCGCCGCAGGAACCCGGCCTTCACCAGCTGTGCATAGAACGGACGCGTGGCGACGAAGCGCGCCAGCGGCGTGGGCAGGTGGCGCGTGGCCGGTGCGACCTCGGTCAGTACGCTGCGCGCGAAACGGCGGGCCGAGAGTTGCAACTCGCGCTGCGCGGGGGTGAGGGTGAAGTCGATCGGCATGGTGTCTCCGTTGTAGGTCTGTCCGGCTCGCGGCCCCAAGGTCGCAGGGCGGATGCGCCGGGTCGGCGGAATTGTCTGCCGGGGTCGGCCGCACCGCCTTCGCGAACATTCGCGATGCCGGTGGGCGCGTCAGACCCTGCCCAAGGGAGAAAAAGAGGCCGTGCGGCACGCATGCGCATCGGCGCGGAGCCCGGCCGCACAGCTTCCACGCGAACCATTGAAGTTCGCTCGACGGCGGCGAAGCACGACCCCCGCATCGCCCAGCGTTGCGCTGGGCCCGACGTCAGGAGCGCTTGGCGGAGGCGCCGTGCAGCGTGCCGTGCACGTGCCCAGCGTGCTGGCCGAAGGTCTCGGGTGCGAGCGCGGCGGTGTCCAGCTCCTGCAGGATGCCGCAGGCGCTCGCCGATTCGGGGCCGCCGCACTGCAGGCGCAAGGCCTTCAGCTGCTTTTCGAGCGTCTTCAGCTCGGCGATGCGTGAGGCCACGTGGCCGATGTGGTCGTCCAGCAGCTGGTTCACCTCACCGCAGTCCTCCTGCGGCGCATCGCGGAATTTCAGCAGGCTGCGGATCTCGTCGAGCGTCATGTCCAGCGAGCGGCAGCGGCGGATGAAGCCCAGGCGCTGCGTGTGTTCGTCGTCGTAGATGCGGTAGTTGCCGTCGGTGCGCGCGGGCGCGGGCAGCAGCTGTTCGCGCTCGTAGTACCGGATGGTTTCGACCGGCGTGTTCGTGGCCCTGGCCAGGTCACCGATTTTCATGATGCGGCATCTCAAGGAAGTGGCAATCAACGGTTGACTCTACACCTGCTTCAGGGTTTCCAATGAATGCATGACGAATCAGAACACCCTGAATCAGCCGGTGCCGCGCGCTGCGCCGCATGACCACGCTCACGACCACGGGCACAGCCACGGACCCGACCACGGGCACGACCGTGCACACGATCACGCCCCCGCCGCGCCGGCAACGGCCTGCTGCGGCAGCGCGGTGTGCGGCAGTGCCCCGGCATCGGCCGAGCCGGCCGATCTGCCGAAGGGCGCCGTGCTGTTTCGCATTCCCACCATGGACTGCGCGGTGGAAGAGTCCGAGATCCGCCGCGCCCTCGAGCCCGTCGCGGGCGTGAAGGCCCTGCGCTTTCGTTTAAGCGAACGCACGCTGGCCCTCACCACCGAAGACGGCGCGCTGCCCGCCGCGCTCGAAGCCATCCGCCAGGCTGGCTTCAAGCCCGAGCCGGTGGCATCGTCGGCGGGGCAGAAGGCCGAGCCCGCGCGCTTCGCCGGCATGTCGACCGGCCTGGCGCGCCTCGTGGCCGCGCTGGTGCTGGCCATCGCGGCCGAGACCGTGTCCTTCCTGGCGCTCGACGGCGTGGGCTTCATGGCCGCCGAGATGGGGCTCGCGCTCGCGGCCATCGCGCTGGCCGGCCTGGACACCTACAAGAAGGGCTTCGCCGCGCTGGTGCGTGGGCGCCTCAACATCAATGCGCTGATGGCCGTCGCCGTCACGGGCGCCTTCATCATCGGCCAGTGGCCCGAGGCTGCGATGGTGATGGCGCTGTACGCCATCGCCGAGCTCATCGAGGCCCGCGCCGTCGACCGCGCGCGCAACGCCATCCAGAGCCTGCTCGCGCTCGCGCCCGAACAGGCCGAGGTGCGGCAGCCCGACGGCAGCTGGCAGACCGTGCGCGCCGACGCGGTGGCGCTCGATGCCGTGGCCCGCATCCGCCCCGGCGAGCGCGTGCCGCTGGACGGCGTGGTGCTCGAAGGCACGAGTGCCATCGACCAGGCGCCGGTCACGGGCGAGAGCATTCCGGTCGACAAGGCCGCGGGCGACGCGGTGTTTGCCGGCACCATCAACCAGACCGGCGCGCTGGTGTTCCGCGTGACGGCCGTGGCGGCCAACACCACGCTCGCGCGCATCATCCACGCGGTCGAAGAGGCGCAGGGTTCGCGCGCGCCCACGCAGCGCTTCGTCGACAGGTTCGCCGCCATCTACACGCCCACCGTCTTCGTGCTGGCGCTGGCCATCGCGGTGCTCACGCCGTGGCTGCTGGGCTGGACCTGGGTGCAGGCCGTCTACAAGGCGCTGGTGCTGCTGGTCATCGCCTGCCCGTGCGCACTGGTCATCTCCACGCCCGTGACGGTCGTGAGCGCGCTGGCCTCGGCCGCGCGGCGCGGCATCCTCATCAAGGGCGGCACCTACCTCGAAGAGGCGCGCAAGCTCAAGGCCGTGGCGCTCGACAAGACCGGGACCATCACCGAGGGCAAGCCCAAGCTGGTCGAGTCGGTGCTGATCGACAAGGCGGCGGGCGATGAAGGCGCGGTGTACGCACTGGCCGCCAACATCGCCGGCCGCTCCGACCACCCGGTCTCGAAGGCCATTGCCCAAGGCTTGGGCGGGCCGGTCGAAGAGGTCGGCGACTTCACCGCGTTGCCCGGACGCGGCGTGCAGGCCACGCACGCCGGCCAGACCTACGTGCTGGGCAACCACCGGTTGATCGAAGAGCGCGGCCTGTGCTCCCCGGAACTCGAAATCGAACTGAAGCGCCACGAAGAAGCCGGCCGCACGGTGACGCTGCTGGCATCTGAAAAGTCGGTGCTGGCGCTGTTCGCAGTGGCCGACACCATCAAGCCCTCGTCGCAGGCGGCCGTGGCCGAGTTGCGCGCGCTGGGCGTGACGCCCGTCATGCTCACCGGCGACAACACCGCCACCGCGAAGACCATCGGCGCGCACGCCGGCATCGACGACGTGCGCGGCAACCTGCTGCCCGAAGAAAAGCTCGATGCCATCCAGGCGATGCAGCAACGCTACGGCGCCGTCGCGATGACCGGCGACGGCATCAACGACGCCCCGGCACTGGCCAGGGCCGACATCGGCTTCGCCATGGGCGGCGCCGGCACCGACACCGCGATGGAAGCGGCCGACGTGGTCATCATGAACGACGACCTGCGCCGCATCCCCGAGACCATCCGCCTGTCGCGCCGCTCGCATGCCGTGCTGTGGCAGAACATCACCCTCGCGCTCGGCATCAAGGGCGTGTTCTTCGTGCTCGCGGTGTTCGGCAGCGCGACCATGTGGATGGCGGTGTTCGCCGACATGGGGGCGAGCCTGTTGGTGGTGGCGAACGGGTTGCGGTTGATGCGGACCGAAAAGTGAGCGCGCTACGTCCCGTTTCTTGAGGACGTGTCGGGCGGGGCCTGGCGGGCCTCGAGCGCGGCGGCGATGCGTTCGAGGTTGGCGTTCATGCGCCGCGTTTCGACGATGTGATCCGACAGATAGTGGCGCACTTCTTCGATGTACTGGCCTTGTTTCAGGCCGCCGCTGCGGCGCATGAAGAAAATCCAGACGCCGATGAGCAGCAGCATGGGGCCCCAGCTGATGATGAGTTCTACAAAGGTTTGCATGTTTCTCCCGGAAGCGTGAGATGTGATGAAAGGGGCAATCGGCACGGGCCGCGGCGCAGGTTAGCGCAAGGTGGCCGGTTGCCGGCATCCCCAGCGCGTGGAACTCACTAACATCGGGCGAGTTTTTTCCCCAGGCCTCACGACCGTTCCGCCCATGTCCGTCACCACCCTCCTGCTGCAACTCGTCGTCATCCTCACCACCGCGCGCCTGTGCGGCTGGGTGCTGCGCCATGTGGGGCAGCCGAGCGTGGTGGGGGAGATGGCGGCGGGGCTGATGCTCGGGCCGGCGGTCATGGGCCTGCTGTTCCCGTCGCTGCACGCGCAGCTGTTCGCCAAGGAGTCGCTGCAGGGGCTGTCGTCACTGGCGACGGTGGGGCTGGTGCTGTTCATGTTCGTGGTGGGCCTGGAGCTGCGGGCCACGCGCAACATGCGCGCGCAGCTGCAGGCGGCCGGCGCGGTGGGCGTGCTCAGCGTGCTGGTGCCGCTGGTGCTGGGCCTGGCGATCTCGCCGGCGCTGCACCCCACGCTCGCGCCGGCCGGCGTGGGCTTCTGGCCCTTCGCGCTGTTCATGGCGGCGGCGCTGTCGATCACGGCCTTCCCGGTGATGGCGCGCATCCTGAAAGACCGCGGCATGACGCGCACGCCCTTCGGCCAGCTCTCGCTGAGCGCGGCGGCGGTGGTCGACGTGTTCGCGTGGATCCTGCTGGCCTTCGTGGTCGCGCTGGTGGGCACCAGCGACGGCTACGCAGGCCTGATCAAGATCACGGTCGGCGTGGTGGTGATGCTCACGGTGCTGTTCCTCGGGCTGAAGCCGGCCTTTGCGTGGCTGCTGCGCGTGAAGGCGCCCGACGGCGAGCCGTCGACCACGCTGATGGCCGCGCTCATGATCGGCCTGCTGGTCACCGCGCTGCTGACCGAGTGGCTGCACCTGCACGCGGTGTTCGGCGCCTTCCTGTTCGGCGCCTGCCTGCCGCGCGACGACCGCCTGCTGCGCTCGCTGAGCGAGCGCATCGAGCCGATTTCCATCGTGGTGCTGATGCCGCTGTTCTTCGCGCTCGCGGGGCTGGGCACCACGGCCAACGCGTTCTCGGGCGCCAGCCTGGGCGCGATGCTGCTGATCGTGGGCGTGGCCACCGTGGGCAAGATCGCGGGCGGCGCGGCGGGCGCGCGCATCGCCGGCTACAGCTGGCGCGACAGCCTGGCCACCGGCTCGCTCATGAACGCGCGCGGGCTGATGGAGCTCATCGTCATCAAGATCGGCCTGGACGTCGGCCTGATCGGCCCCGAGCTCTTCACGATGCTGCTGGTGATGGCGCTGGCCACCACCGCGATGACCGGGCCGCTGATGACGCTGTGCGTGGGCCGCAAGCCGAAGCCCGCCGAGACGGCGGCGCACGCCGAGCCCTGAAGCCCTTCAGCTGCTGCGGCGCACGCTGAACCCGATGCGCGTCTCGCCGCCCTGGCTCGACGCGAACACCTGTCCGCCGTGCATGCGCGCGATCGCCTCGACGATCGACAGGCCCAGCCCGTGGTGGCGCGTGGAGCCGTCGCGCGCCTGGGCCGCGCGGTAGAAGCGCTCGAACAGGCGCGGCAGGGCCTCCGGGTCGATCGGCGCGCCGCGGTTGATCACGGCGATGGTGTCGTGTTCTCCGCCAGGGGCGGCCGCGATCTCGATGCGCAGCGTCGAGGCCGGCTCGGCAAAGCGGATCGCGTTGCCCAGCAGGTTGAAGAGGGCGCGCCGGATCAGCCCCGCGTCCACCTCGGCCACGGCCTCGCCGTGCACCTCGGCACGCAGGCCGGCCTCGTCGAGCATGGCGTCGTAGAAGTCGATCACGTCGCGCGCCTGCTCCGCCAGGCTCACCGGGGCCATCGAGCGCGCCGAGGTGCCGCGGTCGGCCTTCGAAAGAAACAGCATGTCGGTCACGATGCCCGACAGCCGCCCCATCTCCTCGAGGTTGGAGGCCAGCACGGCCTGCAGCTCCTCGTTGCTGCGCGGGCGCGTGAGCGCCACCTCGGTCGAGCCCAGCAGGTTGGCCAGCGGCGTGCGCAGCTCGTGCGCCACGTCGGCGTTGAACGACTCCAGCTGCACGTAGGCGCGCTGCACCCGCGCCAGCAGCGCGTTGAACTGCGTGATCCAGGGCCGCAGCTCCTGCGCGAAGGCGCCGGGGTCGATCGACTGGTGAACGTGGTCGGGCGTGATGGCCGCGGTGCGCTCGGCCAGCGCCTTCAGCGGCCGCAGCCCGCGCCGCACCAGCCACATGCCGGTGAGCGACACCAGCGCCGTGCCCAGCACCACCGCGCCCAGCAGCGTCCAGGCCAGGCGTTCGAGCAGCCGGGAGTCCTGCGCGA
This sequence comes from Variovorax sp. GW821-FHT09D07, assembly GCF_059416345.1. Classification (NCBI taxonomy): domain Bacteria; kingdom Pseudomonadati; phylum Pseudomonadota; class Betaproteobacteria; order Burkholderiales; family Comamonadaceae; genus Variovorax; species Variovorax sp. GW821-FHT09D07. The sequence goes on along the minus strand of NZ_JBWKOY010000009.1, from coordinate 28,699 downwards.
TGTTCACGCCGACCTGCACCGACAGGTCGGTGTGGAAGTCGCCGTTCTGCCAGGGCACCACGATGGCGCGCCGCAGCCAGCGGCCCTGCGGCGGCGGCGTGGACTGGAACAGCGGCTTGCCGGCGTTGGCGATCGACAGGGTCACGTCGTCCTGCATCGAGAAGAAGTCGTCGAGCTTGTGCCGCAGAAAGACGAGGTCGCCGCCTTTCTCGGCCTCCTTGAGCAGGTGCTCGACGAGCACCGTCTTCTGGTCGAGCGCGTCGCGCTGCTTGGCGCCGAAGCTCCAGGCGGTCACGAGGTAGATCGCCAGGCAGATGATGCTCAGGCCGGACAGCGTCTGCGCGGCGAACCAGAACGAGAGCCGGCTCTGGATCGAATGCGGCTTCGGGCTCATGCCCAGGAACGGTCTTCCAGGACGTAGCCCATGCCGCGCACCGTGTGCAGCAGCTTCACGTCGAAGGGGTCGTCGATCTTGCTGCGCAGGCGGCGAATGGCCACCTCGACCACGTTGGTGTCGCTGTCGAAGTTCATGTCCCACACCTGCTCGGCGAGCGTGGAGCGCGACAGAATCTGCCCGCGCCGGCGCAGCAGCACCACGAGCAGCGTGAACTCCTTGGCCGTGAGGTCCAGCCGCGTGCGGTTGCGCATGCACTTGCGGCTGACCAGGTCCAGCTCCAGGTCGGCCAGGCGCAGCACCGTGGGCTCCTGCGTCTTGCCGCGCCGCAGCAGCGCCTGCACGCGCGCCAGCAGCTCCGAGAAGGAGAAGGGCTTCACCAGGTAGTCGTCGGCGCCTTGCTGCAGGCCCTGCACGCGGTCTTCGACCTTGTCGCGTGCGGTGAGCACCAGCACGGGCACGTTCTTCGTGCGGCGAATGGCCTGCAGCACGGCAAAGCCGTCGATGCCCGGCAGCATCACGTCCAGCAGCACGAGCGCGTAGTCGCCCTCGGTGGCGAGGTAGCGGCCTTCGATGCCATCGCGGGCGATGTCGACCACGTAGCCGTTCTCTTCCAGCCCCTTTTTCAGGTAATCGCCCAGTTTGGGTTCGTCTTCGATGACAAGAATTCGCATGGTACGGATCGTACCCAAGGCCTTTCGAGACGCTGGTTACGATTTAGTAATCCTATTGAAGGACAAAGCGCCGACACGCTGTCGTACAGTGGGCCGGGCCCTCGGTTCGCAGGGCTTTTCTTGGTCGGCGCGCCACGCCCCGTCGATATACTTTTGTCAACAATGCGCCGCTGGCTCCTGATTTTCCTGCTGTTTCTCCTGCCTTTCCAGTACAGCTGGGCGGTGTCGGCCGCCTATTGCCTGCACGAAGGCGACCAGGGCAGCGGCCACTGGGGCCACCACGAGGACGAGCCGCGCGGCACCGACCGCACCCACGCGGGCGACGGCGCCAAGAAAGACAGCACCCGCCAGCCCAACGCGGCGGTCGGCCATTGCATCGTTGCCCACTTCGGGCAGGCCCAGCATGCGGACACCGCCGCCGCGCTGCCGGCCCAGGCGCCCGTGGCTTCGCAGCCGCTGCGCGCCGCTTCCACCGAACGCTTCGCCTCGCACATCGCCGAAGTGCCGGTGCGCCCCGACTGGTTGCTCTCTGCCTGATTCGGCGAGAGCACAGCCCCTTTTCTTCTTTCTGATCTCACTCATCAGCTGAGCGCTCCTCGCCGAATTCGTCCGTCCGTTGTTTCGCAACCCAGGAGAATTCGATGCGCACGCTTTTCGTGCCGCTGGCCGTGTTGGCCTTGGCGGTACCCCCGGCCTTTTCACAGCAGACCCCGCAGGCGGCCGGTCCCTCGTCGTCCTTTTCGACACCCGCCCGCACGCTGGAGCCCGAAGGCCCGCTGACCCTGCGCACCGCCGTCGCGCTGGCGCTGCAGGCCAACCCGGGCCTGTCGGCCGCGCGCCATGAGCAGGCCGCCGCCGACGGCGCCGTGGTGCAGGCCGGCGCCTGGCCCAACCCCACGCTGGACACGCAGCTGGAAGACCTGCGCCGCAACAACCGCACGACCACGCTGCAGCTGAGCCAGCCCCTGGAGCTGGGCGGCAAGCGCGCCGCGCGCGTCACGGCGGCCGAGCGTGCGCGCGACCAGGCGACGTCGGCGCTGTCGGCGCGGCGCGCCGAACTGCGCGCCGCGGCCGTCACCGCCTTCTTCGACGTGCTGACCGCGCAGGAGCGCCTGCGCCTCGCGCAAGACTCGGTGGGGCTCGCGCAGATCGCCACCCGCGCCGCGGCCAACCGCGTGGCGGCCGGCAAGGTGTCGCCGCTCGAGGAAACCAAGGCGCGCGTGGCCGAGGCCGGCATCCGCGTCGAACTGCTGCAGGCCGAAGGCACGCTGCGCGCGTCGCGCCAGCTGCTGGCCGCGCTGTGGGGCAACCCGGCGCCGCGCTTCACGCAGGTGGACGGCGCGGTCGACCAGCTGCCCGTCCAGGCCGCCGCGCCCGAGGTGGCGCGCCGCCTGCCCGATGCGCCCGTGCTGCGCCAGGCCCGGCTCGAGGTCGAGCGCCGCCGCGCGCTGAGCGACCTGGAGCAGGCCAAGCGCATTCCCGACGTGACCGTGTCGCTCGGCGTCAAGCGCGTGCCCGCGTCCGAAGGCGAGGCCGTGAGCAGCAGCCGACGCAACCAGGTGGTGGTGGGCCTGTCGGTGCCGCTGCCGATCTTCGACACCAACCGCGGCAACATCGCCGAGGCACTGAGCCGTGAAGACAAGGCGCGCGACGAGCTCGCCGCCGCCGAGCTGCAACTGGGCGCCGACGTGGCCCAGGCCAGCGAGCGCCTGCGTTCCGCGCGCGCCACCGCCGAGACGCTGCAGCGCGACGCACTGCCCGGCGCCGAGACCGCCTACCGCGCCGCCACCAAGGGCTTCGAGCTGGGCAAGTTCAGCTTTCTCGAGGCGCTCGACGCGCAGCGCACGCTGTTCCAGGTGCGCAACCAGTACCTCGTCGCGCTGGCCGAGGCGCACCGCGCGGCCGGCGAGCTCGACCGCCTGCTGGGCACGGAGGGCGACGACATCGCCTCGAGCGCGACGCCGAACGTGATGCCGATCGCGCGCTGAAGAAGAACACCGAACCGATTCCGACCATGACCACACCACACAACCGCACATCGTCCGCCGGCCGCAAGCAGTGGATCGCCATTGCCGCCGTTTTGCTCGCCGGCCTCGTTGCCGGCGCGCTCATCCTGCGCACCGCGCCGTCCAAGCCCGAGGCGGGCGGGCACTCGGAGTCCGCCGGCCATGCCGACGGCGAGCATCACGAGGAAGACAAGGGCCACGCCAAGGGCAAGGAAGACGACCACGGCCATTCGCATGACGAAGGCCATGGCGACAAGGAACACCACGCGGAAGAAAGCAAGGATGCCGGCAAGGACGCAGGCAAGGAAACGCCCGCATCGGCAGAGCCCCAGAAGGCCGCCGCCAACGCCCACAAGGAAGACGAGGAAAAGATCCCCTTCACCGACGAGCAGGTCAAGGCCGCCGGCATCGCCATCGACAGCGTTGGCCCGGCGCGCATCAAGACGTCGCTGCAGCTGCCCGGCGAGATCAAGTTCAACGAAGACCGCACGGCCCACGTGGTGCCGCGCGTGGCGGGCGTGGTCGACAGCGTGTCGGCCAACCTGGGCCAGGAAGTCAAGCGCGGCCAGGTGCTGGCCGTGATCTCCAGCCCCGCGCTCTCGGAGCAGCGCAGCGAGCTGCAGACCGCGCAACGCCGGCTGGCGCTGGCGCGCACCACCCACGACCGCGAGAAGAAACTGTGGGAAGAAAAGATCTCCCCGCAGCAGGACTACCTGCAGGCGGAGCAGGCCATGCAGGAGGCGCAGATCGCCGTGGCCAACGCCAACCAGAAGCTGCTGGCGCTGGGCGCCACGCCCGGCTCGTCGGCACTGGGCCGCTACGAGCTGCGCGCACCCTTCGACGGCATGGTCGTCGAGAAGCACATCTCGCTGGGCGAATCGGTGGGCGAGGCGGTCAACGTGTTCACCATTTCCGACCTGTCGACCGTGTGGGCCGAGATCAGCGTGCCCGCCAGCAGCCTGAACCTCGTGCGCGTCGGCGAGGCCGTGACCATCCGCGCGGGTTCCTTCGAGCAGGCCGCGCGCGGCACCGTGTCGTACGTGGGCTCGCTGCTGGGGGCGCAGACGCGCACCGCCACCGCGCGCGTCACGCTCACCAACCCGCAGCGCACCTGGCGCCCGGGCCTGTTCGTGAACGTGGAGCTGGTGGCGTCGGAAGCCGACGCGCCCGTCACCGTGTCGGCCGAAGCCGTGCAGACCGTGGACGACCAGCCCACCGTGTTCCTGCGCGTGCCCGGCGGCTTTGTGCCGCAGCACGTGAAGACCGGCCGCAGCGACGGCCAGCGCATCGAGATCGTGGGCGGCCTGAAGCCCGGCGCGGCCTATGCGGCCAGCGGCAGCTTCGTCGTGAAGTCGCAGCAGGGCAAGAGCTCGGCCACGCACACCCACTGAGGACGACCGCATGTTCGAACGCATCATCCGCTTCTCCATCGAGCAGCGCTGGCTGATCCTGCTGGCCGTGCTCGGCATGGCGGCGCTCGGCGTCTTCAGCTACCAGAAGCTGCCCATCGACGCCGTGCCCGACATCACCAACGTGCAGGTGCAGATCAACACGTCCGCGCCCGGCTACTCGCCGCTCGAAGCCGAGCAGCGCGTCACGTACCCCATCGAGACCGTCATGGCCGGCCTGCCGGGCCTGCAGCAGACGCGCTCGCTGTCGCGCTACGGCCTGTCGCAGGTCACGGTGATCTTCAAGGACGGCACCGACATCTACTTTGCGCGCCAGCTCGTGAACGAGCGCATCCAGTCGGCGCGCGAGAGCATGCCGCCCGGCGTGTCGCCGGTGATCGGGCCCATCTCGACCGGCCTGGGCGAGATCTACCTGTGGACCGTCGAGACCGAAGAGGGCGCGAAGAAGGCCGACGGCAAGCCCTACACGCCGACCGACCTGCGAGAGATTCAAGACTGGATCATCAAGCCGCAATTGCGCAACGTGCCGGGCGTGACCGAGATCAACTCCATCGGCGGCTACGCCAAGGAGTTCCAGATCGCACCCGACCCCGCCAAGCTGCTGGCGCACGGCCTCACGATGACCGACCTGGTCACCGCGCTGGAGCGCAACAACGCCAACGTGGGCGCGGGCTACATCGAGAAGCGCGGCGAGCAGTACCTCATTCGCGCGCCGGGGCAGGTGAAGTCGGTGGAAGACATCGGCAACGTGATTCTGGGCAACGCCGGCGGCATTCCGCTGCGCGTGTCCGACGTGGCCGAGGTCGGCATCGGCCAGGAGCTGCGCACCGGCGCCGCCACCGACAACGGCCGCGAGGTGGTGCTGGGCACGGTGTTCATGCTCATCGGCGAGAACAGCCGCACCGTCTCGCAGGCGGTCGACAAGAAGATGCAGGAGATCAACCGCACGCTGCCCGCGGGCGTGAAGGCCGTGACGGTGTACGACCGCACCGTGCTGGTCGACAAGGCCATCGCCACCGTGAAGAAGAACCTCTTCGAGGGCGCGGTGCTGGTGGTGGCGATCCTGTTCCTGTTTTTGGGCAACATCCGCGCGGCCATCATCACGGCGACGGTGATCCCGCTGTCGATGCTCTTCACCTTCACCGGCATGGTGAACCAGAAGGTCAGCGCCAACCTCATGAGCCTGGGCGCGCTCGACTTCGGCATCATCATCGACGGCGCCGTGGTGATCGTGGAGAACTGCGTGCGGCGCCTGGCGCATGCGCAGGAGAAACACGGCAGGGCGCTCACGCGCAGCGAGCGTTTCCATGAAGTGTTCGCGGCATCGCAGGAGGCGCGCCGGCCGCTGCTGTTCGGCCAGCTGATCATCATGATCGTGTACCTGCCGATCTTTGCGCTCACCGGCGTCGAGGGCAAGCTGTTCCACCCGATGGCCTTCACCGTGGTGATTGCGCTCTTGGGCGCAATGATTTTGTCGATCACCTTCATCCCGGCCGCCGTGGCGCTGTTCATCGGCAACAAGGTCGCCGAGAAGGAAAACCGTTTGATGCTGTGGGCCAAGCGCGGCTACGCGCCGCTGCTGTCGCGCGCGATGAACGCCAAGCCGCTGGTCATCACCACGGCCGTGGTGGCGGTGGTGCTGTCGGGCCTGCTGGCCACGCGCCTGGGCACCGAGTTCGTGCCCAGCCTGAGCGAGGGCGACTTCGCCATCCAGGCGCTGCGCATTCCGGGCACCAGCCTCACGCAGTCGGTCGAGATGCAAAAGCAGCTCGAGCGCACGCTGAAAGACAAGTTCCCCGAGATCGAGCGCGTGTTCGCGCGCACTGGCACGGCCGAGATCGCGTCCGACCCGATGCCGCCGAACATCTCCGACGGCTACATCATGCTCAAGCCCGAGAGCGAGTGGCCCAAGCCGAAGCGCACGCGGCCCGAGCTGCTGGCCGCCGTGCAGGAAGAGGTCGAGAAGCTGCCGGGCAACAACTACGAGTTCTCGCAACCGATCCAGCTGCGCTTCAACGAGCTGATCTCGGGCGTGCGCAGCGACGTGGCCGTGAAGATCTTCGGCGACGACATGGACGTGCTCAACCAGACTGCGGCGCAGGTGTCGAACGCACTGGGCAAGGTGCCCGGCGCCGCCGAGGTGAAGGTGGAGCAGACCACCGGCCTGCCGATGCTCACCGTGAACATCGACCGCCAGAAGACCGCGCGCTACGGCCTCAACGTGGGCGACGTGCAGGACGCCATTTCGACCGCCGTGGGCGGTCGCGAGGCCGGCACGCTGTTCGACGGCGACCGCCGCTTCGACATCCTCGTGCGCCTGCCCGAGACCCTGCGCACCGACCTGGACGCCATCCGCCGGCTGCCGATCGCATTGCCGAAGGGCGTGGGAGGCGCGGGCGGCGAAGGCCTGCGCACCAGCTTCATCCCGCTGGGCGAGGTGGCCACGCTCGACCTCGCGCCCGGCCCCAACCAGGTCAGCCGCGAAGACGGCAAGCGCCGCATTGTGGTGAGCGCCAACGTGCGCGGGCGCGACCTCGGCTCCTTCGTGGCCGAGGCCGAAGAGGCCATGCGCGCCGTGCGCATTCCGCCGGGCTACTGGACCGTGTGGGGCGGCCAGTACGAGAACCTGGCCTCGGCCACGCAGCGCCTGCAGGTGGTGGTGCCCGTGTCGCTGCTGCTGGTGTTCACGCTGCTGTTCGCCATGTTCGGCAACCTGAAGGACGGGCTGCTGGTGTTCACCGGCATTCCGTTCGCGCTCACGGGCGGCATCGTCGCGCTGTGGCTGCGCGGCATTCCGCTGTCGATCTCGGCGGCCGTGGGCTTCATTGCGCTGTCGGGCGTGGCGGTGCTCAACGGGCTGGTGATGATCTCCTTCATCCGCAACCTGCGCGAAGGCGGCCTGCCGCTGGACGAAGCCATTCGCGAAGGTGCGCTCACGCGGCTGCGCCCCGTGCTCATGACCGCGCTGGTCGCCTCGCTGGGCTTCGTGCCCATGGCCATCGCCACCGGCACGGGCGCCGAAGTGCAGCGCCCGCTGGCCACCGTGGTCATCGGCGGTATCCTGTCGTCGACCGCGCTGACGCTGCTGGTGTTGCCGCTGCTGTACCGCATCGCGCACCGGCGCGATGAAGACGAGGTGCAGGAAGCCAACGCCGAGCAGCAACACGGCGCACCTCTCGATCCCGCACTGCAAGGTTCCCATGGCCCATGAGCATTCACACGCCACAGCCGTTGCTGGTGGCAACGAGAAGGCGCTGCGCTGGGCGCTGGCGCTGACCTCCACCTACCTCGTCGCCGAGGTGATCGGCGGGCTGGTGTCGGGCAGCCTGGCGCTGCTGTCCGACGCGGCCCACATGGCCACCGACACCGTGGCGCTGGCCATCTCGCTGGCCGCCATCTGGCTGGGCAAGCGGCCGGCGGACAAGCGCCGCACCTTCGGCTACTACCGCTTCGAGATCCTGGCGGCCGTGGTCAACGCGGTGCTGCTGTTCTTCGTGGCGATCTACGTGCTCTACGAGGCGTACCGGCGCATCTCGCAGCCGGCCGAAATCCAGTCGACCATGATGCTGCTCGTGGCCATCGGCGGCCTGGTGGTCAACCTCATCGGCATGCGCCTGCTGGCCAGCGGCAAGGACGAGAGCCTCAACGTGAAGGGCGCCTACCTGGAAGTGTGGGCCGACATGCTCGGCTCCGTCGGCGTGATCGTGGGCGCGCTCGTCATCCGTTTCACCGGCTGGGCCTGGGTCGACTCGGTGATCGCCGTCGCCATCGGCCTGTGGGTGCTGCCGCGCACCTGGCGCCTCTTGCGCGAGAGCCTCAACGTGCTGCTCGAAGGCGTGCCCGACGAGATCGACCTGCCCGAGGTCGAGCGCGCGCTGCAGGCCCAGCCGGGCGTGGCCGGCCTGCACGACCTGCATGTGTGGGCGCTGTCCAGCGGCAAGGTGAGCCTGAGCGTGCACGTGGTGTGCACGCCCGACGTGGTCGACCTGGCACCGCTGATGCTGCAGCTGCGCGGCTTGCTGGCCGAGAAGTTCGACATCCACCACTCGACCGTGCAGGTGGAGCGGGTGCCGTGCGAGCAGGCGGGGGAGACTCATGGGTTCGGGCCTGCGGTGACGGCGGGCTGACGCGAGGGCGGGGCACAACAACAAAAAACGCGACAGTCGCACGGGGCAACTGTCGCGTCGGGGGCGGCGCCGATGGGGCGCCGCATGGCCTGTCTGCAGGCTTAGAGGATGGTCACGTGGACCTTGTCTTCGACCAGCAGTTCGGCGGTGCCGGCGAGGTTGGTGTAGACGCTGTAGGTCACGCCGCCGACCGTGGCTGCATTGCCCAGGGTCCAGCTGTCGTTGCCGCTGAGCAGGTTCACATCGCCGTTGGCGCCGTTGACCAGCATCTGCACCTTGCCGTCGGCCGAGACCATGTCGCGCATGCCACCGGCGAGCACGTCGCTGGCGTGCAGGGCCAGCGTGTTGCCGCCAGCGCCCAGGTCGAACTTCTCGAAGCCCTGGATCTTCAGGCCGAAGGCTGTCAGGTCGATGTGCATGGCCTTGCCGTCCATGACCAGGGTGTCGATGCCAAGACCGCCTTCAATGCGCTCGAAGTCGCCGCTGTTGATGCGGATCGTGTCGTCGCCCGAGCCGCCGTGCACCGTGTCGCCCGTGCCGACATTCATGAAGGTGTCGTTGCCGGCGCCGCCGCTGAGGCGGTCGGCGAAGCCGAGCTTGGCGATGATCGTGTCGTCGCCTTGGGTGTAGCCCTGGGTCGAGTGGCTCAGCACCTCGTCATCGGGGAGCGCGTCCGGCATGGCATCCGACGGTGCCTCGAACGTGCCGACCGCGCCGACCAGCGTCGAGTTGGTGACCTTGACGGTCACGCCTTGCTGCACCAGCAGTTCGGCGGCGAGCGACGAGTGCTGGTAGCTGTCGTACGCCACGCCCTGCACCGTAACGCTGCTCTTCTTGACCCAGTCACCCTGGTCAATGCCGCCGGCCAGCAGGTCGTTCAGGTTCACGATGTCACCGGCGTTGCCCTTGACCATCATCTGCACGCGGCTCTTGTCGCCCGTGTAGAACAGGTCGACGCCGCCGTTGTTCAGCACCTCGGCCAGCGACAGGGTCAGCGTGTTGTAGTTGGTGCCCGTGATGTCGATGATCTCCATCGAGCTCAGCTTGGTGCCGACCTTGGTCAGGTCGAGCACGTGCGCGTAGCCCATGAGCTTGAGCGTGTCGATGCCGCTGCCGCCGTGGATGGCCGCGGTGGCCTGGTTGAAGTAGGTCGTCGCGCTGACCGACAGCGACACCACGTCGTCGCCTGCGCTGCCGTAGAAGGTCTCGGGTGCGTAGTCGATCAGGTTCGGGTCGCGCGTTTCGGCCACGTGGTTCACCACCTTCTGGCTGAACGCATCCAGCGTGACGCTCGTGCTCAGCGAGATGACCTTGAACGAGCCGATGTCCGCCAGTTCCGCCGAGGTGTAGGTGAACACCTTGGTGTGGCGCGCGTCGGTGCCGCCGATGAAGTTCTCGGTGTGGATGAGATTGCCCTTCACGTCGAACACCTGGATCTGCGCACCCATGTCGTTGTCGATGCCGGTCAGGCGCAGCGTGAAGTAGTTCGCCGGCTTGTCCAGGGTGAACAGTGCGTTCGCCTGTGCGGTGTCGTTCAGCGTCAGGCCGGCCAATGTCGTTGTCGTCGCGGCCTTGTAGCTCAAGCTGCCCGTGGTCGTGACCTTGAAGCCGGTGCCGGTGTACACGTCGCTCATCGGTGCCTTCTGCAGCGTGTCGCTCACCGCCGTCAGTGCGGCCGTGACCACCACCTCGTAGGGCTTGGACACCGCGCCCAGTGCTCCGTCCTTGCTGATGATCTGTGCGGTGACAGCGAAGTCCTTGGCATAGCCCTGATACGAGTAGGTCACGGTCGAAGGAACGTTGATGGTCGCGATGCCGGTGTTGATGTCCAACTGCGTCAGCACCTGGTCGTAGGTGCTCATGCCCCATTGGATGTGCACCGTGTCGCCGGCCTTGGCACCCGTGCCGGCGAGCGACAGCAGCACCTGCGAGCCGTCGGATGCCTTGGTGGAGGTGTAGATGCCTTCGGCATCTGGAATGCGCACGATGGCCGGCGCCCCTGGCACATCGACCAGAGTCACATCCTTGGCCAATACATCGGCCCCATGCTTGACCCCGTCGCTGATGCGCACCTGGTAAGCCCAGTCGCTGGTGTGCGCCGAAAGATCCACAAAGGCCCAGTTCTTTCCGTTGACCACGGCGTCTTTCCAGGTCTTGCCGCCATCGACGGACACCTGGACCTTGAGGCCCGCAGCCAGAGACATCGACAGCGTGCCGGTGATCGCACGACCGGCGCTGCCGTCGGCCGTGACCGAGTCGCCCGCGACGCCCGTGTCCTTGCTCAGGCTCGAGATCTTCAACAGCTCGCTGGGGGAAGGCTGCTGGATGCCGATATGCAGCTTGGACGTTTGCGAGGTCTCCTTGCTGTCGACCACGGAGTAGCCATAGACCTCCTTGACCGAACTTTCCAGGTTGTATAGGGTGGCGAATTTGGCCGCGTATGAGTAATCCCCGGCCTTGTGATCGGCGGAGTTCTGCATGTAGACCTTCAGCCAGCCGTTGGCGGTGGCGACGGTCAGCAGTCCACTGCTGGCGTCGTAGGCCGCGGAAATGACCTTGCCACTGGCGTTCTCCACGACCAGCTTGTTGTCGTTGGTGACGCGGAACACGCCGCCTTCGAATGTGATCTGGCTCAGGCGTTCCTTGCCGTCCACCGTGATCTTCACGTCGTTGGCCAGCAGGTTTCCGGAAATGGTGTCTGGAACAGCGGAGCCCAGCAGAATTTCCGGCAGCATCTCGGGCGTCGGCATGCCGATCGCCTTGTCGCTGGCCAGCCACTCGAATGAGTAGACGTTGGAGTGGTCCAGCGGGGCGAAGGATATCGGTGTCGAGACGATGGGCATCGCCAACGGGTTTCCATCACCGTCGGGGTCTTTCAACATGGCTTGCCATTTGTCAGCTGTCGCGCGTGAAAGACTGTTGTGTGTATCGCCAAGGATGAAAACCTGGCTCGGCCCTTTCCCCGCAAGATAGTCAGCCTTGATGCTGTTCATGGTTGCCAGCACGGTTGTCTCGTAAGAAGCCGTGGCGTCGGGCCCCAGCGCGTTCACTGCAGCGATGTACTTCAAATAGTCGGCATCGGTTGCGCTGGCGAAGGTGTACTTCGCTGGCGTGTTCGAAGTCATGCTCAGAAGCGTCAGAGTGACGGACTCCCCGACGTCGAGGTAGGCCGTTGCCAGATCCTTCAGGGTCTGCTGGACCGATGCGAGCGGTGCGCCAGCCATGCTGCCTGACGTATCAATCAGCAGGGTGGCGTTGAAGCTTCCCTTGCCGTCAAGCAACTCGCGCGGATGGTCGTCGCCCGTGCTCAGGTCCTTGTCGAGCACGAAGTTGAAGTCATTGGACGGCACGCTGATGTTGCCCGCTGCATCGACGGCCTTCGCGGTCAGCTTGTAAGCGCCGTTTTCCAGCGGCGGATTGGGTTCGAAGGTCCACTGGCCTGCGCCGTCGACCGGGGCACGGCCCAGTTCCACGCCGTTGCCATAGACGATGACCGTGCTGTTCGGTTCGGCCTTGCCACTGATCGCAGGCGTGGCATCGTCGGTGACGCTGCCAGAAACCACGGTGCCGTGGTCCGGGCCTTCGTTGTCGAAGACGCTGTCGATGGTTGGCGCGAGCGGTGCCTTGGCGTCCACCGTGAGATGGAACGCCTCGGAAGGCGCACCGGCAATGCCATCCTTGCCTACGGCGGTGGCGGTCAGGCTGTGGGCTCCGTCGGCCAGAAGCATCGGTGACTTGAAGGTCCAGTGGCCCGATGCGTCGGCCTCCGTCTGGCCGATCACCACGCCGTGGTCCTTGATGATGACGGTGCTGTTGGCCTCGGACGTGCCGCTGATGTCGGGCTGGTTGTCGTCCGTCACGGCACCCGAAAGCAGGTCGCCCGTGATGCTGCCCTGGTCGTCGTACACCTTGTCGATGGTCGCGCCGGCGGTCGGCGTGCGTGCCGGCGAGACGTTGCCTGCGGGATCGATGATCACAGCTTTCGATGGCTGCCCTGCGTCGGCCAGGGAGATCTTGCCGGCGGCGACGTCGGCTCCGGTCAGCACGTGATCGACTTGCCTGTCGCCGAAGAACACGCGCACCGTGTCGCCGGCCTTCGCGTCGGTGGCGTCGAAGTACACATCCACATTGGCACCGTCGGCGAGAAGCTTGATCGGCGTCTTGGGGGCAACGGTGTCCACCACGAGATTCCAGGTGTTGCTCGCGCCGCTGGTCTGGCCCTTGGGGCTGGTGGACGTGGCGGTGATGCCGTGCGTGCCATCAGTCAGACCGACCGTGGGCGTGAAGCTCCAGTTGCCCGAAGCGTCAGCCACGGCCTCGCCCAGGTAGGTGGCGCCGTCGTAGAACTTGACCGTGTGGTTCGCCTGGGCCATGCCCGCCAGCGTCGGCCTGGCGTCATTGGTGGCTTCACCTTGCTGCAGCATGTGCGGCTCGCCCACGTCGTCGAACACGCTGTCGATCACAGGCGCGTTTGGCTTGTCGGTGTTGACGGTCACCTTGTAGCGCCCGGTGGGCATGGTCTCGTTGCCGGCGGCGTCGCGTTCCACGAGCATGAAGGTGTTCAGGCCCGCGGCCAGCGGGGTGTCGACCTGGAAAGTCCACCGGCCGTTCTCGCCGATGATGGCCTGGCCCAGCTCATGGGTGCCGGTGGCGTCTTTCACCATCACGGTGACGGTGTGGCCGGGCGTGCCGTTGCTGATGCCGCTGAGCAGCGGACGCGTTTCATCGGTGGTGCCGCCCGAGATCACGTTGCCCGTGACCCCGCCCACGTTGTCCGTGAAGCCGCTGACGTTCAGCCGGCTGGCGTCGGGCGGGGTGACGTCGATCTCGAAGTTGAAGGCGGGGGAGGGAGCACTCTCGTTGCCATTGGTGTCGAGCCCGGCGACCGTGATGGCATGAAGGCCCTGCAGCAGGTCGGTCGACGGCGTGAAGGTCCACGTGCCGTCGTCGGCCACTTCGGTCGTGCCGATCTCGTTGCCGTTGTCGCGGATGACGATGGTGTCGCCTGGCGTGCCCTGGCCGTAGAAGCCGGGCTGGCGGTCGTCGGTCATACCGCCGGGGGCGATGGGGCTCTGGATGTCGCCGGCGTCGTCGAGGGCGCCGCTCACGATGGCGGGAGGGGCTGCAAAGGTGGTGCTCGGGTGGTCGATGGCGACCTGAGTTTTCTCGGAGGGCATGGAGTTTCTCTGTTCTGAAAAGGAAAGAAAAGACCGCATCGGCGCGCAAATGAACGCAGTGCAAATCAAACGGTCTGGGGGAATGGAGCACTCTAGGAAGAACGGCTCTGCGAGACCATCGGACGAGTCCGAAACCTAAGCGCGAAGGAATAAGTCGGTGCTCAAAGCGCGCACAAAGTCGTGCGGGAAGGCACAACACGGCGTGATGGCCCAGAACTGGGCATCGCCACGTAGCAGAAACAAAAAACGCGACAGTCGCTGGTGGCGGCTGTCGCGTTGTCGGCTGTACCGGCGCGGGTTGCGCCGGTGAGTGCGGTGGCTTACATGAGGGTCACGTGGACCTTGTCTTCGACCAGCAGCTCGGCGGTGCCGGCGAGGTTGGTGTAGACGCTGTAGGTCACGCCGCCGACGGTGGCGTTGCCGCCTTGGCTCCAGCCGTCGTCGCCTGCGCTGCCGCCCAGCAGGTTCACATCGCCATTGGCACCGTTGACCAGCATCTGCACCTTGCCGTCGGCCGTCACCATGTCGCGCATGCCGCCGGCGAGCACGTCGCTGGTGTGCAGCGCCAGCGTGTTGCCGCCCGCACCCAGGTCGAACTTCTCGAAGCCTTGCAGCTTCAGGCCGAAGGCCGCCAGGTCGATGCGCATGGCGGTGCCGTCCATGACGAGGGTGTCGATGCCCAGGCCGCCATCGACGCGCTCGAAGTCGCCGCTGAGCACGTGGATGACGTCGTTGCCCGCGCCACCATGCACCACGTCGCCCGTGCCGACCTTCGTGAAGGTGTCGTTGCCGGCACCGCCTTCGAGACGGTCGGCAAAGCCGAGTCTGGCGATGAGCGTGTCGTCGCCTTGGGTCCAGGCCTGCGTCGCGTGATCGAGCGCACCGTCCGAGACGAGGTCGAGGCTGAAGGCCTTGAGCGCGACGTTGCTGAGCTTGACGGTCACGCCTTGCTGCACCAGCAGCTCGGCGGCGAGCGTGGAGAACTGGTATACGTCGTACGCCACGCCCTGCACGGTGACGCTGCCCTTCTTGATCCAGTCGCCCTGGTCGTTCTTGTTGGGCAGCAGGTCGCTCAGGTTCACGATGTCGCCGGCATTGCCCTTGACCATCATCTGCACGCGGCTCTTGTCGCCCTGGTGGAACAGGTCGAGGCCGCCGTTGTTCAGCACCTCGGCCAGCGACAAGGTCAGCGTGTTGTTGCCTGATCCCGTGAGGTCGATGATTTCCATGGAGCCGAGCTTGCCCGCCGCCTTGGTCAGGTCGAGCACGTGCGAGGCGCCCACGAGCTTCAGGGTGTCGATGCCGCTGCCGCCGTGGATGGCCGCGGTGGCCTGGTTGAAGTAGCTCGCGGCGCTCACCTGCAGCGACACCACGTCGTCGCCCGCGCTGCCGTAGAAGGTCTCGGGTGCGTACTCGATCAGGTTCGGGTCGCGCGTTTCCGCCACGTGGTTCACCACGCGCTGGCTGAACGCGTCGAGCGTCACGCTCGGGCTGAGCGCCGTGACCTGGAACGAGCCGATGTCCACCAGCGCCACCGAGGTGTAGGCAAACACCTTGGTGTGGCGGGCATCGGTGCCGCCGATGAAGTTCTCGGTGTGGATGAGGTTGCCCTTGACGTCGAACACCTGGATCTGCGCACCCGTGGCGTTGTCGATGCCGGTCAGGCGCAGCGTGAAGTAGTTCGCCGGCTTGTCCAGGGTGAACAGGGCGTTGGCCTGCGTGGTGTCGTTCAGTGTGAGGCCGGCCAGTGCCGTCGTGGTCGCGACTGTCTTGGCCAGCGTGCCCGTGGTCGTGACTTTGAAGCCGGTGCCGGTGTACACGTCGCCCACCGGTGCCTTCTGCAGCGTGTCGCCCACCGCCGTCAACGTGGCCGTGCCCACCACCTCGTAGGGCTTGGACACCGCGCCGAGCGCGCCGTCCTTGCCGATGATCTGCACGGTGACCGCGAAGTCCTTGGCCGCGCCCTGGTACGAGTAGGTCACGGTCGCCGGCACCTTGAGGGTGGCGGTGCCATTGGTGATGTCGGCCTGCGTCAGCACCTGGTCGTAGGTGCTCATGCCCCACTGCACATGCACCTTGTCGCCGGCCTGGGCGCCGGTGCCGGCGAGCGACACGTTCACCAGCGAACCGTCTTGCGCCTTCGTGGTGGTGTAGATGCCTTCGGCCTCCGCAATGCGCGTGATGACGGGGGCCCCGGGCGCGTCGAGCAGCGTGACTTCGCGCTCGACCACCGGGCTGCTGTGCCCCTGGCCGTCGCTCACGCGCGCCTGCACGCGCCAGTCGCCGCCGTGCGCCTGGGTGTCCACGAAGGCCCAGGCCTTGCCGTTGACCACGGCGTCGTGCCAGGTCTGGCCGCCGTCGACCGACACCTGGACCTTCAGGCCGGCGGGCAGGGCGCCGCTGAGGCTGCCCGTGAGCACGCGGCCCGCGCTGCCGTCGGCGGTCACGAAGTCGGTGGCGATGCCGCTGTCCTTGCCCAGGCTGTCGAGGGTGAGCGTCGTGCCCACGCCCAGCGTGACCGTCACGCCCTGCTGCACCAGCAGGTCGGCGCCGAAGCCCGAGTGCGCGTACACGGTGTAGACCACGCCGTCGAGGGTGACGGTGCCGTTCTCGACCCAGTCGCCCGGGAAGGTGCCGTCGGGCAGCAGGCCGCTCAGCGCGACCGCGTCGCCGGCATTGCCCTTGACCAGCATCTGCACGCGGCCGTTGGCCACGAACTGGTCAACCGCGCCGTTCTCCATCACGTTGGCGAGCGACAGGTTGAGCGTGTTGTTGCCCGTGCCGGTGAGGTCGACGACCTCGACCGAGCTGAGCTTCGCGCCGAGCGCGACCAGGTCCAGCGTCTGGTTGGCGCCGGTCAGGTTCAGGGTGTCGAGCCCGCCGTTGCCGGCAATGCCCGAGTCGCTGAAGTCGGCCACGGCCCCTACCTTGAAGACGTTGTTGCCCGCATCGCCGTTCAGCACGGCTGCGCTGTCGGCCGTGAGCGTGAACACGCCCGTCGTGGCGACCTTGCCGCTGCTGGAGATCTGGATGTTGTCGATCCACAGCTGGTCGTTGCCCCGCTGCCCCGCGTTGTAGTAAGTGACGATCTCGAACCTGGAGAACGACTTGCCGGTCGACGCGACATCGATGTTGATGGTGCCGTTCAGGGGCGCCATGCTGGCGCTGTGCAGCAGGCTGCCGTCCTTGGCGTACAGCCGGATGGTGGCGTAGTTGTTGTTGTCGCCGATGTAGAAGCTGAGCTTGTCGCCCACCAGGCCGCCGTCGAGCGACACGCGGATGCTGCCGGCGACCCAGAGCGCGTTCGAGTACGGCTTCTGGTGCATGTAGGGGGTGTAGTAGCTGGAATACAGGCCTTGCGGATAGGTCATGCCGTTGACCGAGCCGCCGCTGGAGGACAGGCTGTAGAAAGTCAGGCTTCCGAGCTTGTAGGAGGCACCCGTCGGCAGGCTGATCGCGCCGGTGACGGCGTTGAAGTTCTCCAGGTACACCGATTCGCGCAGCGACTCGGCCGACACGTTGCCGGCCTTGTCCACCAGGCCGGCGGTGGTCTGGCTGCCCAGTGCGAAGGGCGCGTTGATGACGACGCGCCCGGCCGCCACGTCCGCGGCCGTCAGCACGTGGTCGTAGCGCTTGTCGCCTTGGGTCAGGGTGATGCGGCCACCGACTTCCGCGTTGGCCTTGTCGAACGCCACCGTGGCCTGCGAGCCGTTGATCGTCATCGCGGTCGGGGCTGCGGGTGCGGTGGTGTCCAGGGCCACGGTGTGCGAGTTCGTGGCGCCGGTGTTGCCCGCCGCGTCGACCACGCGTGTGTGCACCGTCCACCCGCTGGTGTGGGCGTGGTCGTCCTGCGCGCTCCACTTGTCGCCCGTGACGATGGCCGGCTTCCAGGTGGTGCCGCCGTCGGTCGACACCTGCAGGGTCTCGCCCGCGCCCAGGGGCGCCGACAGGCTGCCGCGCATCAGGCGGCCCGCGCTGCCGTCGTTGGTGAGGAAGTCGCTGTCGCTCGTGCCGCTGTCCTTGCCGAGGGCGGTGAGCGTGGCGGTCTGCGTCGGCGCCGTCGTGTCCACGGTGAAGCCGAACGGGTCGGACGGTGCGCTGGTGTTGCCCGCCCGGTCGATGGTGGCCACCGTGATGCGGTGCGGGCCTTCGCTCAGCGCCGTGGTCGGCGTGAACGTCCAGTGGCCCGAGGCGTCGGCCGGCACGCGGCCGATCTCCACGCCGTCGTCGTACACGACGACGGTGCTGTTGGCCTCGGCCGTGCCGGTGAAGGCGGGGCGTGTGTCGTCGGTGGTCGCGCCGTCGGCCATCTGGGGGGTGACGATGCTGCCCACGTCGTCGGCCACCGACACGATGACCGGTGCCTGCGGCGGCGTGGTGTCGACCACGAAGTCCCAGGCGTTGCTGGCGTCGCTGGTCTGGCCCAGCGGGCTGGTGGACGTGGCTGTGATGTGGCGCGGCCCGTCGGGCAGCGCGGCCGTGGGCGTGAACGTCCAGCGGCCGTTGGCATCGGCCATCACCTCGCCCAGGAAGGTGGCGCCGTCGTAGAGCTTGACCGTGTGGTTCGCCTGCGCCGTGCCGGCCAGGGCTGGCCGGGCGTCGTCGGTCACTTCGCCCTGCTGCAGCATGTGCGGCGTGCCCACGTCGTCGTACACGCTCTCGATCACGGGCGGCGGGGGCGCGTCGGTGTTGACCGTCACGCGGTACGGCGCCGTGAGTGCGGTCTCGTTGCCCGCCGCGTCCTTCTCGTAGACACGGATCACGTTCAGGCCCGGAGCCAGCGGCGGGTCGACCTGCAGCGTCCAGCGGCCGCCTTCGCCGATGGTGGCGTGGCCCAACTCACGTTCGCCGCTGGCGTCCTTCACCATCACGATGACGACGTGGCCGGGCACGCCGGAACTGGCGCCGCTGATCACCGGGCTCGCGTCGTCGGTGGTGCCGCCCGAGGCCACGTTGCCGGTGACGCTGCCCACGGCGTCCGCGACGCCGGTGATGCTCAATTGGCTGGCGTCGGGCGGGGTCACGTCGATCTCGAAGTTGAACGCAGCGGAGGGCTCGCTCTCTTCGCCGGCCGCGTTGCGTGCGACGACCGTGATGGCGTGCAGGCCCTCGAGCAGGTCGGTCGATGGCGTGAATTCCCACTGGCCGTTCTCGGCGACTTCGGTGATGCCGATCAGCACGCCGTGGTCGCGGATGAGGATGGTGTCACCCGGCGTGCCCTGGCCGTGGAAGTCGGGCTGGCGGTCGTCGGTGACGCCGCCGTGGGCAATCGGGTCCTGGATGTCGCCGGCGTTGTCGAGGGCGCCGTCGATCACGGGACGGGTCGGCGCGCTGCGGCCGGTGCCGGCTTCGAATGGTGCGCGTTCGTCAGCGGGCATCGGCGACGAGGCGGTGGTCCATCCGTCTGCACGCACCGTGCGGTCGATGTTCTTGTTGTTGTCGTCGAGGGCGACGTTTGTTCTCGGGGAGGCCATGCAGTTCCTGTGTTCTCAAAGGGGGGCGACCGGATCGGCGTGCTCATGCGCGCGCTTCGATCACGGTCTGGGGGAGCGGGCACTCTAGGGAGGCGCAGCGGGCAAGGCCATGGGACGAGTCTGAAAGACAGGCACGAAGGCATAGGCCGGCGCCGAAGCGCGAACAAAGTCGCGGGCGAAGGCACAAGGGCGAACGGGGCTGCTGTCCGGAAAGAAAAAACGCGACAGTCGCACGGGGCAACTGTCGCGTTGGGGGCGGCGCCGATGGGGCGCCGCGTGGCCTGTCTGCAGGCTTAGAGGATGGTCACGTGGACCTTGTCTTCGACCAGCAGCTCGGCGGTGCCTGCGAGGTTGGTGTAGACGCTGTAGGTCACGCCGCTCACCGTGGTGTTGCCGCCCTGGGTCCAGCTGTCGTTGCCGCCCAGCAGGGTCACATCGCCGTTGGTGCCGTTGACCAGCATCTGCACCTTGCCGTCGGCCGAGACCATGTCGCGCATGCCACCGGCGAGCACGTCGCTGGCGTGCAGTGCCAGCGTGTTGCCGCCCGCGCCCAGGTCGAACTTCTCGATGCCCTGGATCTTCAGGCCGAAGGCCGTCAGGTCGATGTGCATGGCCTTGCCGTCCATCACCAGGGTGTCGATGCCCAGGCCGCCTTCGACGCGTTCGAAGTCGCCGCTGTTGATGCGGATCGTGTCGTCGCCTGCACCACCATGGACCGCGTCGCGGGTGCCGACGTTGGTGAAGGTGTCGTTGCCGGTGCCGCCGCTCAGCCGGTCCGCGAAGCCGAGTTTGGCGATGAGCGTGTCGTCGCCATGGGTGTAGCCTTGGGTCGAGTGGCTCAGCACCTCGTCATCGGGGAGGGCGTCCGGCATGGCATCCGACGGTGCTTCGAACGTGCCGACCGCACCGACCAGCGTCGAGTTGGTGACCTTGACGGTCACGCCTTGCTGCACCAGCAGCTCGGCGGCGAGCGACGAGTGCTGGTAGCTGTCGTACACCACACCGCCCAGCGTGATCACGCCGACCTTCTTTACCCAGTCGCCCTGGTCGATGCCGCCGGCCAGCAGGTCGCTCAGGTTCACGATGTCGTCGGAACTGCCCTTGATCATCATCTGCACGCGGCTCTTGTCGCCCTTGTAGAACAGGTCGACGCCGCCGTTGTTCAGCACCTCGGCCAGCGACAGCGTCAGCGTGTTGTAGTAGCTGCCCGTGATGTCGATGACCTCGATGGAGCTGAGTTTGCCTCCCACCTTGGTCAGGTCGAGCACGTGTCCGTAGTTCTCGAGCTTCAGCGTGTCGATGCCGCTGCCGCCGTGGATACCCGCCGTGGCCTGGTTGAAGTAGGTCGTAGCGCTGACCGACAGCGACACCGCGTCATCTCCAGTGCCGCCGTAGAAGGTCTCGGGTGCGTACTCGATCAGATTCGGGTCGCGCGTTTCCGCCACGTGGTTCACCACCTGCTGGCTGAACGCGTCCAGCGTCACGCTCGTGCTCAGCGAGATGACCTTGAACGAGCCGATGTCCACCAGTTCGGCCGAGGTGTAGGTGAACACCTTGGTGTGGCGGGCATCCGTGCCGCCGATGAAGTTCTCGGTGTGGATGAGGTTGCCCTTCACGTCGAACACCTGGATCTGCGCACCCATGGCGTTGTCGATGCCGGTCAGGCGCAGCGTGAAGTAGTTGGCCGGCTTGTCCAGGGTGAACAGGGCGTTGGCCTGCGTGGCGTCGTTCAGCGTGAGACCTGCCAGCGCCGTCGTGGTCGCGGCCGTCTTGGCCAGCGTGCCCGTGGTCGTGACCTTGAAGCCGGTGCCCGCGTACACGTCACCGACCGGCGCCTTTTGCAGGGTGTCGCTCGCGCCCGTCAGGGCCGCCGTGCCCACTACGTCGTAGGGCTTGGACACAGCACCGATCGCACCATCCTTGCCGATGATCTGCGCGGTGACCGCGAAGTCCTTGGCCGCACCCTGGTAGGAGTACGTGACTGTCGAGGGCACGTTGATCGTGGCCAGACCGGTGTTGATGTCCAGCTGTGTCAGCACCTGGTCGTAGGTGCTCATGCCCCACTGGATGTGCACGGTGTCACCGGCCTTGGCACCCGTGCCGGTGAGCGACAGCGCCACCTGCGAGCCGTCCTGGGCCTTCGCCGTGGTGTAGGTGCCTTCGGCGTCCGCAATGCGCAGGATGGCGGGCGCTGCCGCCGGGGCCGTCCACGTCATGTCCTGGCTGGTCAGCACGCCGCTGGTGTGGCCCTTGTCGTCGACGATGCGGGTCTGGATCTTCCAGTCGCCCGGGTGTGCCTGCATGTCGACGAAAGCCCAGTGGCCGCCGTTCAGCGTCGCGTTGTGCCAGCTGGCGCCACCGTCGGTCGACACCTGCAGCGACAGGCCGCTGCCCAGCGGGGCCTTGAGGGTGCCGGCAATGAGGCGGCCGGCGCTGTCGTCCGCGGTGGCGTGGTTGCCGGCCACCCCTTCGTCCTTGCCCACCAGGGTCACGGTGACCGCGTCGGCGCCGAGCGCCGGCGCCTTGTCGGTGATGTACAGCTTCGACGTCTGGCTCTCGCCCTTGCTGTTGACGGCGGTGTAGCCATAGACGTACTCGATGTCGTCCACCAGCTGCAGCGTGTCGCTCGCATACTTGCGGAAGATGTAGTCGCCTGCGGCATGGCCACTCGCGGTCTTCATGTACACGGTGAGTTGCCCCGCATCGGTGCGCAGTGTCAGCACACCGGACGCCGCGTCGTAGAGCGCGGTGACCTTGCCGCTGGGGTTGTCCACCACCAGCTTGTCCGCGGCGGTGATGCGGAACACCTCGTTGCCGATGGTGAACTGGCTGATCTTCGACTGGGCGTCCATGACCACCTGCGTGTCGTTCTCCAGCAGGCTGCCGTAGGCCCAGGCCACGAACATCTGGTCGATCACCGTGTCTTTCAGCTTGGCCGGATCGGCGACGGCCACCGTCGTTCCGCTGGTCGACACCTGGTTCAGGGCGGCCAGGCCGGCGTCCGAGCCGATGGCCACCGTGGTGACCTCGATCTGGTTCGCCGTCGCCGTCTTGCCGTCCGGGTCGCTCATCAAGGCCTGCCATTGCTTCAGCGTTGCGGCGCTGGTGGCGTAGGGGTAGGGGTGGCCGTCCGACAGGAAGAACACCTGTTTCGTCTTGAACGGGTTATTGCCCGCAGCCGCGTACTCCGCCTTGATGACTTGGCTTGCCAGGGTCAGCGCAGCATCGAAGTTGGTGGTTTCGCTGCGCGAGACCGTCGAATCGATGGCCGCGAGCAGCTTGATGTAGTTCGGGTCTTTCTCGCCGTTGAAGGTGAAGGTTCCCTCGTGGGTCGCGCTGCTCCCGAACGCGATCAGGCTGAACGTCGCCGGCACGTTCATCTTGGCGTACGCCTCGGCCAGCGCCCGCATGGACTGGACCTGGTTCGCGCTCTTGGCCCCCGCCATGCTGCTGGAAACGTCCGCAACGAAGGTCACGCTGATCGACTTCTTGCTTTCGAGCAGGCTGGCGTAGTCGTCGCCGCTGTTGTCCACGCTGAAATCGATCGCCTTGGAGGGCGCGCTGCTGTTGCCCGCCGCGTCGACGACCGTGTGGCTGAAGCTGTGCTGGCCGAGGTCCAGCGGCACGGAAGGCGTGAATGTCCAGTCGCCTGTGTCGTTGGTCTGCGTGTGGCCGATTTCCTTGCCGTGGTCGTAGATGAAGACGGTGGTGTTCGGCTCGGCCTTGCCCGAATACGTCGGAGTGATGTCATCGGTGACGGAACCATGGGAAATGGGGCCTTGAATCGCCCCGGCGTCGTCAGTCAGTACAGCGTCCGACGCTGAAGGCGCCGTGTAGTCGGTGCTCAGCACAAACTCGCTGGAAGGCGCGCTCACGTTGCCTGCCTTGTCGGTGGCAGTGACCGTGAACTTGTGTTCACCCTCGGCCAGCGGCGACGTCGGCGTGCAGTTCCAGTTGCCGCTGCTGTCGGCCACGACCGTGCCGAGCTTGATCGCACCGTCGTACACCGTCACGGTGCTGCCGGGCTCGGCCTTGCCCGCCAGCGTGGGCGAGGGGTCGTCGGTCACGCCGCCGTTGGGCAGCAGGCCCTGCTTGCTGCCCACGTCGTCGACCGCCGTGTCGATGGTCGGCGTGTTCGGTGCCACGGTGTCGATCGTGAAGCCGAAGACCGGCGTCGGGTTGCTCACGTTGCCCGCCAGGTCGGTGGCGGTGGCGGTGATGTTGTGCCGGCCCTGGGCCATGTCGGTCAAGGGCGTGAAACTCCATGTGCCATCGGCTTGCACGACGGCGCTGCCCAGGAAGTACCCGCTGGCATACACCTTGATGGTGCTGCCGGCCTTGCCCGAGCCCTGGATCTCGGGGCGCAGGTCGTCGGTCAGGCCGTCGGCCGCGATCGGGCCCTTGACGCTGCCCTGATCGTCCATGACCCGGTCGATCGACACCGTCACATTCTTGGTGTCGATGACGAGGTTCAAAGGCTCGCCCTGGCCGCTGCTGTTGCCTGCAGGGTCCACCACCCCGGTGGTCAGCGCGTGCGGGCCGTCCGCCAGCGGCGTGATCGGCGTGAACGTCCAGTCGCCGTGGGCGTCGACCGGTGCATCGCCGATCTTCACGCCGTTGTCGTACACGTTCACCGTCGCGCCGGGCTCCGCCTTGCCGTTGAGGGTGGGCTTGTTGTCGTCGGTGGTATCGCCGTTCGAGAGAGGGCCGGTCTTGCTGCCCACGTCGTCGATCACCTCCAGGCCCGTGACCTGGCCGGGGGGCTGCGTGTCCACCGAGAAATTCCAGATGCCGGTCGCATCGCTGGTCTGGCCCAGCGCGTTGGTCGCGGTGGCGGTGATGTCGTGCGGGCCATCGGCCAGCGGGACGTCGGGCGTGAAGTGCCAGGTGCCGGTGGGGTCGGTCACGGTCTCGCCCAGGTAGGTGCCGTGGTCGTAGACCTTGACCGTGGTGCCTGCCTGTGCCGTGCCGATGATGGTGGGCCTGGCGTCGTCGGTCACTTCGCCCTTTTGCAGCATGTGCACCTCACCCACGTCGTCCTTGACGTTCTGGATCGACGGAACCTCCGGACGCCCTGTCTCCACATTCACCTGGTAGCGCCCGGTGGGCGCGGTCTCGTTGCCGGCGGCGTCGCGCTCCACGAGCATGAAGGTGTTCAGGCCCGCGGCCAGCGGGGTGTCGACCTGGAAGGTCCATTGGCCGTTCTCGCCGATGGTGGCCAAGCCCAGTTCATGGGTGCCGGTGGCGTCTTTCACCATCACGGTGACGGTGTGGCCGGGCGTGCCGTTGCTGATGCCGCTGAGCAGCGGGCGTGTTTCGTCGGTGGTGCCGCCCGAGATCACGTTGCCGGTGACCCCGCCCACGTTGTCCGTGAAGCCGCTGACGTTCAGCCGGCTGGCGTCGGGCGGGGTGACGTCGATCTCGAAGTTGAAGGCGGGCGAAGGCGTGCCCTCGTTGCCGCTGTCGTCGCGCGTGACGATGGTGATGGCGTGCTGGCCTTCGAGCAGGTCGGTCGAGGGCGTGAAGGTCCAGTTGCCGTTGGCGTCGACCTCGGTGGTGCCGATCTCGGTGCCGTTGTCGCGAATGACGATGGTGTCGCCTGGCGTGCCCCGGCCGCCAAATTCGGGCTGGCGGTCGTCGGTGACGCCGCCGTGGGCGATGCTGCCCAGGATGTCGCCGGCGTCGTCGGCGGCGCTGCCCACATGAGGAGGCGGGGGCGCAAAGGTCGATGCGAGGTCGATGTTCTGGGAAAGGGCGACGCTGTTCGTCTGCTCGGAGGCCATGGAATTCCTGTGCTCTGAAATGAAGAAACCAGACCGCATCGGCATGCGAGCGAACGCAATCCGATCGTGGGGTCTGGTGGGGTAGGGCACTCTAGAAAGAAGCCCTGTGCAAGGCCATCGGACGAATCTGAAAGCGGCACGCGAAGAAGTCAGTCGGCGCTGAAAGCGCGAACAAAGTCGTGCCGAAGGGCACAAGGCGATGTGTTGCCAGGCAGAAATGAAAAAACGCGACAGCTGCACGGGGCGGCTGTCGCGTTGTCGGCTGCACGCGGCGCTGGGTGCGCCGGCGAGTGGGAGGCCTAAAGGATCGTCACGTGGACCTTGTCCTCGACCAGCAGCGCGGTGCCGGCGAGGTTGGAGTAGACGTGGTCGGCGGTGCCGCTCACCGTGGCATCGCTGCCGTGGACCCCGCCGCCGTCGAGCGGGTCGACCTCGCCGTGGGTGCCGGTGGCCTGCATCTGCACCGTGCCGTCGGGGGACACCGGGTTCTGCGCGCCCTGCGCCGTCTTCAGGTCGAGGGCCGACAGGTCGATGTGCATGGCCTTGCCGTCCATCACGAGGGTGCCGACGCCCAGGCCGCCAGGGACGCGCCCGAAGTCGCCGTCGCCATGGAGGCGGACGGTGCCGTCACCCGCGCCGTCTTCCAGCCGGTCTGCATAACCGAATCGGGCGATGTGTGTTTCATCGCTGTCGGCGAGCGTTGGTGTTGCCCCGGGTCCGGCATCGCTGAACGTGTCGGAGGTGTTTTGCAGGTTGACCGTTACGCCCTGCTGCACCAGTAGTGCCGCGTCGAAGCCCGAGTGCGCGTACTCCTCGTAGACCACGCCGTCGATGGTCACGTGGGCGCCCCTCACCCAGTCGCCGGGGTCGGTGTCGTTGGGCAGCGCGTCCGACAGCGTCACCGCGTCGCCGGCGTCGCCCTTGACCAGCATCTGCACGCGGCCGTTGGCAACGAACTGATCGACCGCGCCGTTCTCCAACACGTCGGCCAGCGACAGCTTCAAGGTGTTGTCGCCCGTGCCAGTGAGGTCGATGACTTCGACGCCGCTGAGCTTGCCCGTGACCGAGCTCAGGTCGAGGGTCTGGTCCGCGCCGGTCAGGGTGAGGGTGTCGAGTCCCTCGTTGCCGATGACCTTCGCATGGCTGCCCTCGAAATACGACACGTCGGGGACCAGGAACACGTCGTCTCCCGCCCCGCCGTAGTGGACGTCGGAGCCTGCCTGGATTTCCTGCAGGGTGGGGATGTCCACCAGTTCAGGGTGCTGGTACAGCCCGGCGAGGGACACGTTGTCGACCTCGATCCAGTCGGTCTCGATGCCGTCGACGAGCCCGGTCCGGATGTCGAAGGAGGCAAAGGAAAGCCCGTCGGGCATGATGAATTTCGAGTGTCCATCGGCCGGAAGACTGTGGCTTTCTCCGAAGGTGCCTTCGAAGATGACCATGCCCGATGCGTCGTAGAAGGTGACCGACTGCGTGGCTTGGGAGTGCCGCCAGTCGAACTCGATGGCGTTGTAGGTGTTGCCCTTCAGTGAAGCGTTGGTCGTGCCGCTGATGTGCCATGCCTGCCCGTGGTCGGGGGAGGCGCTGTCGAAAACGCCGTTGTTCGACGAAGCGTCGACCGCCGCATCTTTTCTTGTCAGGAGCAGCACACCGGCATCGGCTGTTTGTCCCGGTGCAAGTTGAACTGTCTCACCGGCATCGAAATCCTCCTGTTCGGCGTTCGATCGGATCACCAGGTAGGGCGAATGATTTCCCGCTGCGCTGACCACCGACGCGGCCAGATTCAGTGAGACGTCGGTCACCGCAACGATGGCCTGGCCTGCCGCCATGTCTGCCACCGTCAACAGGTAGTCCACGTTCTGCTTGCCGTTGAGCAGGTGAATGCGGTCGCCCGGCGACACCGCGGCCTTGTCGAAGCTCACGGTCACTTGCCCGTTGCCCAGCGCGACCGCAGTGGGCGCGTGGGGCGTGGCGGTGTCCAGGGTCACCGCCTGCGAGCTCACCGGTCCCACGTTGCCGGCCAGGTCCACCACGCGCGTCTGCACCGTCCAGTCGCCCGCATGGCTGTGGTCGTCCTGGGCGCTCCATTCGGTGCCGCTCACGAAGGCGGTCTTCCAGGTCTGGCCGCCGTCGGTGGACACCTGCAAGGTCTCGCCGGCCGCGAGCGATGCGCTCAGGCGGCCCGTCATGAGGCGCCCCGCGCTGCCGTCGTTGGTGGCGTGGTCGTCGGCGTTCATGCCGCTGTCCTTGCCGATGCCCGAGACGGTGGGGGTCTGCGTGGGCGCCAGGGTGTCGACCTCGAAGTGCCAGCCGTTGCTCGCGTCGCCGGTCTGGCCCACCGGGCCGGTGGCCGTGGCGGTGATGTGGTGCGCACCCTCGCTCAGGTTGTCTTTGGGCGTGAACGCCCAGGTGCCGTCGGCGCCGGTCTGGGTGGTGCCCAGGACGGTGGTGCCGTCGTGGAACGTCACGGTATGGCCGGGCTGGGCCGTGCCGTGCAGGGTCGGCCGGGCGTCGTTGGTGACCTCGCCGGGGGCCAGCATGTGGGGCACGCCCACGTCGTCGTAGACGTGCTCGATCACCGGGGGCGTCGGCTTGCTGGTGTCGATGGTCACCTGGTAGCGCCCCGTCGGCGCCGTCTCGTTGCCCGCCGCGTCCTTCTCCACGAGCGTGAAGGTGTTCAGGCCCGCGGCCAGTGGCGCCATGACCTGCAGCGACCACTGGCCGTTGTCGCCGACGACGGCTTCGCCCAGCGCATGGGTGCCGGTGCTGTCCCGGACCATCACCGTGACGGTGTGGCCAGGCTGTCCGGTGCTCGTGCCGGTGAGCAGCGGGCGCGTGTCGTCGGTGGTCTTGCCGGCGGCCACGTTGCCGGTGATGCCGCCCACGGTGTCGAGGACGCCGGTGATGGACAGCTTGCTGGCGTTGGGTGGCGTGACGTCGATCTCGAAACTGAACGGGCCCGAAGGCTCGCTCTCGTTGCCGGCGGGGTCGCGCGCCACGATGGTGATGACGTGGTGGCCTTCATTCATGTCGGTCGACGGCGTGAAGGCCCATTGGCCATCTTCGTCCACGACGGTCTGGCCGATCTCGACGCCGTGGTTCCTGATGAGGATGGTGTCGCCCGGCGTGCCCTGGCCCTGGAACTCGGGTTGGCGATCGTCCGTGACGCCGCCGGAGGCGAGGGTGCCCATGATGTCGCCTGCGTCGTCGATGACGCTGTCCATGGTGGGCGGCTGTGGCGCGAAGAGCCGTGCGCTTGCGGTCTGATTTGCGGTCTGATCGATGCTCGGGCTGTTGTCGATGAAGACGTTTGCCTTGTTGGATGCCATGCAGTTCCTATGCTCTGAAAGGGGGAAGAAAGATCGGATCGGGCAGCGAATTCACGCTGTTCGATCCGGCGGCCCGGGCGTCAGGAACTCTAGGAAGAACAGGGGAGCGGAACCATCGGACGGGTCCGATAAAAGCCGGAGCGAGCGATGCGGGCGCGAGCGCGCCCTTCGCGCATCGGCGAAGCAGAAAGTCTTCGGTGAAAGCCGCCGCGCGAGAACCGGCGGCGGGGAGGCTAGGGCCTGTTCACCCTATTTCTAGCGTCGCGTTGGCTGGCAAAGGGGCTGGCTGCAAGGCGCCCGTGCGCAGCAAGGCTGAAGCCTTGCAA
>NZ_JBWKOY010000008.1:0-312682 GCF_059416345.1 Variovorax sp. GW821-FHT09D07 | reverse complement strand
CAAGGCTGAAGCCTTGCAAGCGCGGGCAACGCCGCAGACGGCCCCTTTGCCAGCCAACCCGAAGGGAAGGTCTGCCAAGGCGGGCCACTCGGCGTTGCGCTCCTTGCGTGTGCGCATGCACACGCGGCGTCACGCGCCTTGATTGGCCCGCCTTGGCAGACCTTCGCGACGCCAGAAATAGGGTGAACAGGCCCTAGGCGGCAAGGCGTGCCGCGCTGGCGACAGTGCGCGGCGGAGGTTCATCCTCTAATCGGTCCCTCTTTTTCGACCCTTTCCCCACCTCACGCCCGCCCCATGACTTCGAACACCTCGCGCTCCCGGTTCTCGTTGACGGCCCTCTCCCTGGGCCTGGTCGCCCTGCTCGGGGCCTGTGCCAGCACGCCGCCGCCCGGCAGCCGCAGCGTGAGCATCGAGCGCACCACCTTCGGCATCGCGCACATCACGGCGCCCGACTACGTAGGCCTGGCCTACGGCACGGCCTACGCGCACGCGCAGGACAACGTCTGCCAGACCGCCGAGCACCTGCTGACGCTGCGCGGCGACCGCGCGCAGTTCCTCGGGGCGCAGAACACCGGCGACTTCGGCCTGGGCCGCATGCCCAACGCACAGATCGACCTGTTCGTGCGCTACCACATGGACGACGCGGCGCTGGCCCGCGCGGCAGCCACCACCAACGACGAGGTGAAGGCCGCGCTGCGCGGCTACGTGGCGGGCTACAACCGCTACCTGCAGGATGCGGGCCCCAATGGCCTGCCCGAGGCCTGCCGCGGCAAGCCCTGGGTGCGCCCGATGACGGCCGCCGACCTGGCGCGCGCCACCGAGCAATCGATGATCCAGGGCGGCCTGGGCGCACTGGCCGGCGCCGTGCTGGCCGCCGTGCCGCCGGCCCCGGGCGTCAAGACCGGTGCGGCGCCGGTCGCGCTCGAGCAGGCAGTGGCCGAGATCGGCCGCCACAGCTTCAACGCCAACCCCGAAGGCGGCGAGCTGGGCTCCAACGGCTGGGCCTTCGGGCGCAACGCCACGCCCGACGGCAAGGGCCTGCTGCTGGGCAACCCGCATTTCCCCTGGAACGGCACCAACCGCTTCTGGCAGATGCACCTGACCATTCCCGGCCAGCTCGACGTGATGGGCGCCACCGGCGGCCTGAGCCCGGTGGTGTCGATCGGCTTCAACAAGGACGTGGCCTGGACCCACACGGTGTCGACCGGCAAGCGCTTCACGCTGTACGAACTCAAGCTCGACCCCAACGACCCGACCGTGTACTGGGTCGACGGCCAGCCGAAGAAGATGGTCGCGCGCACCGTCGCACTGCCGGCCGCCGCCACGGCGGGCGGCGCGCCCATGCAGCACACCTTCTATGCCACCGACTGGGGCCCCGTGGTGTCGCTGCCGCGCGCCGGCCTGGGCTGGACCGCCCAGAAGGCCTATGCGATCCGCGACGCCAACACGCTCAACGTGCGCTCGGCCGAAAGCTGGATGAAGATGGGCCGGGCCCGCAACGTCGCCGAGCTGCGCGCCGCCATGGGCAACCAGGGCATCCCGTGGATCAACACCCTGGCGGCCGACCGCGAAGGCAACGCGATGTACGCCGACCTGTCGGTCGTGCCCGACGTGTCGGCCGAGATGCTCAAGGCCTGCGCGCCCTCGCCGGCCGCCGCCGCGCTGCTCAACGCCGCCGGCCTGCCCGTGCTGGACGGCTCGCGCAGCGCCTGCGCCTGGCACCGCGACCCCAGCGCCGCCGCGCCGGGCATCATCGCGCCGGCCCGCATGCCCGTCGTCGTCACGCCCGACTGGGTGCAGAACAGCAACGACAGCTTCTGGCTCAGCAACCCGCGCGTGCCGCCGATGGCCGGCGTGTCGCCGCTGGTCGGTCCCGTCGGCGTGCCGCAGCGGCTGCGCACGCGCAGCGGCATCATGGAAATCGAAGGCCGACTGGCCGGCACCGACGGCCTGCCGGGCAACCGCATGGGCGCGGCCGAGCTGCGCAGCGTGATCTTCCGCGACAGGAACCTCGCCGGCATGCTGGTGATGGACGACCTGAAGGCCGCGTGCACCGCCACCGGCGCCGCGCTGAGCGCCGACCAGGCCCTGGGCTGCCGCGTGCTCTCCGCCTGGGACCGCACCAGCAACGCCGAGTCGAAGGGCGCGGCGCTGTTCCGCGAGTTCTGGCGCAAGGCCAAGGACCTGCCGAAGGTCTGGCGCGTGCCCTTCGACCCGGCGCAGCCCGTGACCACGCCCACCGGCCTGGACATGGCCACGCCCGCCACGCGCGAGGCGGTGTTCAAGGCGCTGGGCGACGCGGTCGGCACCGTGCGCACCGCCGGCTTCGCGGCCGACGTGGCGCTGGGCGTGCCGCAGTCGCGCACCGTGCGCGGCCAGAAGATCGCGCTGCCCGGCGGCGACGAGTTCGAAGGCGTGCTCAACAAGCTCGAATCGCAGGGCCAGCCGCTGATCGACCCGAAGGGCTACGCCATCAACTACGGCAGCAGCTACATGCAGGTCGTGACCTTCGACGCGCGCGGTCCGGTGGCGCAAGGCCTGCTCACCTACGGCCAGAGCAGCGACCCGGCCTCGCCGCGCGCCTACGACCAGCTGCCGCTGTTCGCGGCCAAGCAGTGGCATCCGCTGCCCTTCCACCCGGCTGACGTGCAGGCGCAGCGCGAAGGCAAGCCGCTGCAGCTGGCGTACTGAACCATGTCCTCGACCCCCGTTCCTTTTCCCGCCCACGCCGCCACAGGCATCGACCTGCTGAACCGCCTGGCCGCCGAGCAGCCGCTCGCCCCGGCCTGCGATCACTTCTACTTCCTGCGCCACGGCCAGACCGGGCGCAACGCGCTGCGCGTCTTCCAGGCGCCCGACGAGCCCCTGAGCGCGCTCGGCGAGCAGCAGGCGGTGCAGGCGGCCGAGCTGCTGGCCGGCGAGCCGATCGGCGCCATCGTGTGCAGCGACGCGCGCCGCGCCTTCGACACCGCCCACACCGTGGCGCGCGCCCTGGGCCTCGTGCCCAGCGCGCACGAGAACCTGCGCGAGCGCAACTTCGGCGCGCTCATCGGCACCTCGTCCGCCAACATCGACTGGGCCTGCGAGCCCGAGGGCGGCGAGACGCTGGCGCAGTTCGTCGACCGCAAGCGCCAGGCGCTGGCCGCCGCGCTCGCCGCGCAGCCCGCGCCGGTGCTGGTGGTGGCGCACGGCGGCACGCTCTACGCGCTGGCCGCGCTGCTGGGCGTGGCGGTCGATGCGAGCATCTTCGGCAACGCGCAACCCTTGCGCTTCACACGTGCCGGCCCCACATGGGCCGTGACGCCGCTGCAACAGCGGCAAGCCGACGGCGGAGCAGCCCTGGCCTGACCTGGCTCCCGGTTGATCTGTACGCCGTCCTGAAAGGAATCACCACCCACCATGGAATTCAAGGACTACTACAGCGCACTGGGCGTCGAACGCACCGCGTCCGACGACGAGGTGCGCAAGGCCTACCGCAAGCTCGCCCGCAAGTACCACCCCGACGTCAGCAAGGAGCCCGACGCCGAGCAGCGCATGCGCGACATCAACGAGGCCAAGGATGTGCTCGGCGACAAAGAGAAGCGCGCCGCCTACGACGCGCTGGCCGACCGTGTCGCACGCGGCGGCCGGCCCGACGGCAGCTTCGAGCCGCCGCCCGGCTGGGACACCGGCTACGAGTTTCACCGCGGCCCGCGCCAGGGCCCGGCCGACCACGCCGACTTCAGCGAGTTCTTCTCGTCGATGTTCGGCGACGCCGAGCGGCGCGGTGCCACGCGCCAGAACTACCGCGCGCGCGGCGAAGACCACCACGCGGCCATCGAGATCACGCTCGAAGACGCGCTGAACGGTGCCGAGCGCGAGCTCACGCTGCGCGCCCAGACACTCGACGCGCAGGGCCACCCGCAGTGGGAGAACCGCACGCTCGCCGTGAAGATCCCGCCCGGCGTACACCCCGGCCAGTTCATCCGCCTCGCAGGCCAGGGCATGCCCGGTCACGGCGGCGAACCGGCCGGCGACCTGTACCTCGAGGTGCGCATCGCGCCGCACAAGCTGTACCGCGTGGAAGAGCGCGACCTGTACATGACGCTGCCCGTCACGCCGGCCGAAGCCGCGCTGGGCGCGCAGGTGCAGGTGCCCACGCCCACCGGCGGCGTGGTCGAGGTCACCGTGCCGCCCAACGCGCGCGGTGGCATGAAGCTGCGGCTCAAGGGTCGCGGCTTCGCGGGCAAGACGCCCGGCGACCTGTACCTGCTGCTCGAGATCGCACTGCCGCCCGCCGACAGCGAGGCCGCGCGCAACGCCTACACGCAACTCGCGCAGGCGACCTCCTCGTTCAACCCCCGCCAGCACCTGGGAGTCTGAGCATGGCGAACTTTTCTTCCGTGACCACCACCACGGCCATCGGCGTCTCGCACCCGCTGGCCGCGAACGAACTGGCGCACGCCTGCGGCGCCGACACCGCCTGGGTCGTGCAGCTGGTCGAAGTGGGCATCGTGCAGCAGGTCACCACGACCGACGCACCGCCCGAACGCTGGGAGTTCTCCAGCACCGACCTGCAGCACGCGCTCGAAGCGCGCCGGCTCGAACGCGACTTCGGCGTGAACCTGGACGCCGCCGCGCTGATCCTCGACCTGCAGCACGAAGTGCGGCGGCTGAAGGCAGTGCTGCAGGCGCACGGCGTGGGCTGAATCACGCCGCACGCGCGTCGCGGGTCACGCGCGTGCAATGACTGCCAGACCTGGACAGCCGCCCGCCATTTGCGAACAGGATTGGTGAGCCTGCGGCCCTAGATTGCCGCTGCCTGCGGAATTTCGCATGGCAGGCCGGCGCGCAGGCAACCCTTCACACACCGCCCGGCCTCCTCACACAGGAGACAAGAAGGCATGACCTCGCACAGGCTGAAGACCGCGCTCGACGCAACGCTGCACCAGACCGTTCACCGCCACGGCGGCGCCCCCGGCGTCGTCGCGATGGCGACCGACCGCACGGGCAATTTCTACGAAGGCGCCGCCGGCACGCGCGAGCTCGGGCTCGACCGGCCGATGGCCACCGACAGCGTGTTCGCCATCTTCTCGACCACCAAGGCGATCACGGGCACCTGCGTGATGCAGTTGGTCGAAGAAGGGAAGATTTCTCTCACCGACCCGGCCGGCGCCTACGTGCCCGAGATCGACGAACTGCAGGTGCTCGACGGCTTCGACGCCGACGGCCGGCCGCGCACGCGCGCGCCGCGCCGGCGCATCACGGTCAACGACCTGATGCTGCACACCTCGGGCCTGGGCTACGAGTTCTTCAGCGAAGACGACCTGAAGTACCGCGCCGCGCTGAACATTCCCACGGTGGTGTCGGGCAGCTTCGAATCGATCCGCACCGTGCTGCTGCACGAGCCGGGCGCGGCCTGGACCTACGGCGCCAACATCGACTGGCTGGGCCGCATCGTCGAACAGCAGCGCGGCAAGCGCCTGGGCGAGGTGATGAAGGAGCGCGTCTTCGAGCCGCTGGGCATGCAGGACATCGGCTTCGGGATGTCCGAGTCGATGAAGGCGCGCCGCGTGACCATCCACGACCGCGCCGCCGATGGCCGGCTCACGCCGCTGCCCGAGCTGGTGCTGCCCGAGCCGCCGCCGATGGACATGGGCGGCCACGGCCTGTATGCCACCGTGGGTGAGTACATGAAGTTCATCCGCATGGTGCTGAACGACGGTGCCGGGCCGCACGGGCGCGTGCTGAAGGCCCACACGGTGCAGCGCATGGCGCAGGACGGCCTGGCCGCGATGGACCTGTCGGTGGGTGGCTGGCGCACGTCGGTTCCGTCGCTGAGCAACACGGGTGAGTTCCTGCCCGGCACCGACAAGGGCTGGGCCTACACCTTCATGACCAACCGCGAGCGCGCGCCCACGGGCCGCCCGGCGAACTCGCTGATGTGGGCGGGCCTGGCCAACAGCTTCTTCTGGATCGACCGCGAGAGCGGCATCGGCGGCTACTGGGCGACGCAGATCCTGCCGTTCCAGGACTGCGCAAGCTACCCGGGCTTCGTGGCTTTCGAGACCGCGGTTTACCATCACCGCTGAGCCGCTGAACCGCTGAGCGGTGCGCGCCCCGGGGCGTGCGCCTTCTTCCTTCTGAACCGAGGTGCGCGATGGATGCGATCCGCAACGTGCTGGTCACCGACGCCCGCGGGCAGCCGAGCGAGCGCCACCGCCTGGTGGCCTCGCACGACTGG
Source organism: Variovorax sp. GW821-FHT09D07 (assembly GCF_059416345.1). Taxonomy (NCBI): domain Bacteria; kingdom Pseudomonadati; phylum Pseudomonadota; class Betaproteobacteria; order Burkholderiales; family Comamonadaceae; genus Variovorax; species Variovorax sp. GW821-FHT09D07. The sequence continues at coordinate 306,459 of NZ_JBWKOY010000008.1, read as the reverse complement.
GACGACATCCGGCGCTGGTCGGACCGCATCTACATGCCCTACCGCGTCACGCCCATCGGGCGGGCGCGCACGCCCGACTCGGTGCTCGACGCCACGCGCATCGGGCACTTCACGCTGAGCCGTTTCCACTACGGCATTCCGGTGAACATCAAGGACTTCTCGCCCGACAGCGGCGTCGGCATGGTGCTGACGACCGTGCGCGGCGCGGGCCGCCACTGGTCCGAAGCCAACGCCTATGCCGACACCGGCGTGGGCGACGCCTTCGTGGTCGACACCTCGCGCACGCACTACTGGGTGGACTTCGATGCCAACCACCTGCAGGTGAACCTCAGCTTCTCGCACGACGCGCTGGCCGCGCTGCACGCGCGCTGGTTCGGCGCACCCGCCGACGAGCGGCTGTGGACGCGCAAGTTCAAGTTCGGCGGCGCCCACTCGAGCTGGATCGCGCTGCTGTCGTATGCGTGCCGCTGCGTCACCGAGCTGCCCGAGGCGGTCGACGCCGGTCCGCTGGGGCGGCACCTCGAAGAGATGATCGGCGTGCACGTGCTGACCCAGTGGCGCGCGCAGCTGGAGCACCCGGCCGAAGCGGTGCAGCACCGCATGGCGCCGCGGCATGTGCTGGCGGCCGAGCGCCACATCCGCGAGCACGCCCAGCACGCGCCCACGCTCGGCGAACTGGCGAGCGTGGCGGGCGTCAGCGTGCGCACGCTGAACAGCGCCTTTCGCGAATACCGCCAGGCCACGCCGATGCGCTCGCTGCGCGAGCAGCGCCTGCAGGGCGTGCGCGCCGAACTGCTGATGGCCGACGCCGGCGCGACGGTGCGCTCGGTGGCGCAGGCATGGGGCTACGCCAACTTCGGCCTGTTCGCCGCGGCCTACCAGCAGCGCTTCGGCGAGCTGCCCTCGGCCACGCTGCGCGCGCGCAAGTCAGGCTGATCCTTCATCTGATCTTCAGCTTGGGGCGCGTTGGCGCTCCCACAATTCCAGCGGGCGGGACACCTCGCCTTGCCTGGGAATCCTGGTCGCCATCGCCGCCGGGAAATCTCCCTCCCCATGGATTCAGGTATCGCGTCCGCGCCTGGATGCGACCGATGCCCAGCACCTCTTGAGCGAATGAACAACCCTCGCCCGTCCTTCTTCCCGGCCTGCGCGTCGATCGCGGCCACCTTCGTCCTCACGGCCTGCGCCGCCTCCATCCGGCCGGCCAGCGACGACCCTGACGTCGTCCAGGAACAGTCCCTGCAGCAGTCGCTGTCGCTGAACCACCGCATGACGCTGCAGCGCCGGCTCGACGACGTGGCGATCCCGCTCCTGGAGCACAGCGCGCCGTTCTGCGGCGGCGACGTGCGGGCCAGCCTGGGCGCGCACATCGCCAGCCTGTGGAGCTTCGAGAAGGACGAACGCGCGGCGGCGAAGCAGACCCTGCATCTGGACGACCGGCTGACCGTGCTGTGGACGCTCGACAGGAAGCAGGTGCCGGCCACGCCGCTGCGCGCCGGGGACGTGCTGCTGTCCGTCGGCGGCAAGCCGCTGCCCGCCGGTGAGAAAGGGATCGATCGGCTCAACGACGTGCTGATCGACGCGGCACGCGCCAAGCCCGCCCGGCGCGAAGGCTGGCTGGAGGCCGTGGTGCAGCGCGAGGGCCAGTCGACGGCGCTGCGCCTGCCGTACACCACGGCGTGCAACTACACCGCCGTCACGCGCATGAAGAACGAGGTCCATGCGGAGAACGACGGGCACGAGATCGTCGTCAACTCGGCGCTGATGCGCTTCTTTCCCGACAACCGCGACCTCGCGATCGTGCTGGGGCACGAGCTGGCCAACGGCGTGCTGTCGCATGGCGGCAAGACGCGCGCGGTGGGCATCGCGGCCGGCATCGTGGATGGCGCGCTGGGCGGCACCGGGCTGGCGCAAGAGGCCCTGTCGTCACCGTTCTCGCAGCAGTTCGACGCCGAGGCCGACTACCTCGGCCTCTACATGGTGGCCGCGGCGGGCTACGACATCGACGGCGCCGAACGGATCTGGCGCGAGCTCGGGGTGCACACGGCCGGCGCGAAGAAGAAGGGGTTCATGAGCGCTCCGCCGAGCTCCGCCAAGCGCTTCGTCGCGATGCGGCGCACCATCGCGGAGATCCAGGCCAAGAAGAAAAACGGGGCACCCCTGGTGCCCCTGGCGAAATCGAAATCCTGACGCGCGGCAGCAGCGCAGCGCCGGCCGCTACTGCATCTGCTGCAGGTTGCCGATGCGCACCAGCATCTCGGTGAACATCTGCATGTCGGCGTCGAGGTCGGGCACTTCCTTGTATTCCTTGGCGTTGTGCGCCGTGTACTTCTTGCCGGGCATCGCGGGGCCGAAGTTGATGGCATTGGGCATCAGCTTGGCCGTGGTGCTGCCGGCGGTGGGCACGGGCTTGGCCTCCAGACCAGTGGTGTCGCCGAAGATGTTGAGCAGGGTCGAGAGCCACGCGCCCTTCGGGTCGCGCGCCATCCAGTTGCCCTGGTCGTAGGCCAGCTCCAACTTCACCTGGCTGGCCGTGGCCCAGCCGTTGACCTTGGCCGCCACCTGCGCCTTCAGTTCGTCGGGCGTGCGGCCGCGCGGCATGCGCACGTTGGCCGTCACTTCGAGGCGGCCGTCGGCGCCCATGCGTACCAGCGTGGGCGACATCGTGAGCGGGCCCATGAAGTCGTCCTGGTAGCCCAGCCCCATCTTCTCGCCGAGGTAGCCGGTGCCGTAGAGCGCGTCGATGTACTGCACGGCGCGCAGATAGGGGTTGGCGGCCAGCGGCACGCCGGACTCCTTCAGGAACAGCGTCAGGCGCGGCACGGGGTTCACGCCCTCTTCGGGCCTCGAGCCGTGGGCCGAGGTGCCCGTGACCTTCAGCTCAACGGCCTCGGCGCCGCGCGCGACGTCGATGGCGAACTTGCCGCCCTGGCTTTCGTACTTGCGCACGAAGGCGGCCTTGGCGGCCTCGAGCTTCGCGGCCACGGCCGCGAGGTCGCCGCCCTTGAGCGTGGCGGTCGCGGTCTGGGGAATAGCGTTGGCCGAGGCGGCGCCGCTCATCGCGGTGATGGCGGTCGCGGCAGGGTCGGCCGCTTCCGCGGGGAAGAACACCTTGAGCGCGCCCGAGCCCTTCTCGGCCACGACCGCGGGGTACTTGCTGTCGAGCACGATGTTGTAGGCCGGCAGCGGCGTCTTGTCGCGGTAGTACTGCATCGCGTCGCCGCCGGTTTCCTCGGTGGTCTCGATCATCAGGCGCACGCCGCGCTCCACCGGCAGGCCGCTGTCCTTCACGGCCTTCATGGCGTAGAGCACGGCGGCGATGGAGCCCTTGTCGTCGATGGTGCCGCGCCCGTAGAGGAAGTCGCCCACGCGCGTCATCGCGAAGGGATCGAGGCGCGTGCCGTCGTCGAGCACCCATTCGGACAGCACAGCCGGCACCACGTCGGCGTGCGTGAGGATGCCGAACTCCTCGCTGCCGCGGCCCTTCAGGCTCACTTCGAAGATGCGGCCATCGACATTGCGGTAGCCCAGCCCGAAATCTTTCGCCATCTTCTCGACCAGTTGGCCGAACGCGACCATCGGCGGGCTCTCGTGCGGCGGCACCTGCACGTTGCGCACGGTGGGCAAGGCGACCATGGTGCCGATGCTGGCGATCACGGCCTGCTGGTTCTGCAGCCGGTTGTACAGGCCGAGCAGGCGCGCGATGTTGACGAGGTCGTCGCCCGCCAGCGCCTTGCCGCCGGTGTAGGCCGCCACACTGGCCTGCAGCGCGGGCTGGGCCTGCGCGGCCTGGGCCAGGAAAGCCTTGAAATCGGGCGCCGTGCGGCCGCCCTTCCAGGCGGCGGCGAGCTGGTCGAGCGCGGGCTTCTTGAGGGTCTCGGCACCGGCCGGGACAGCGACGGCGAGCGCCATGAGAGCCAGCGAAAGCGCCGACAATGAAAAACGAGACTGCTGCATCAGGGTCACCCCTCATTCCGAAAACATTCCCCGACGATAGCCGAGCCATGCCTCACGACGACAGCCAATCTTCGCCCCAGCGATGCGCCTGGGCCCGCACCGATCCGCTGCTGGCCAGCTACCACGACGCCGAATGGGGCGTGCCCGAACGCGACAGCCGCGCGCTGTGGGAAAAGCTGATGCTCGACGGCTTCCAGGCCGGCCTGTCGTGGCTCACCATCCTGCGCAAGCGCGACGCCTTCCGCGCGGCCTTCGAGGGTTTCGTGCCCGAGACGGTGGCGCGCTTCACGCCGGCCGATGTCGAGCGCCTCATGCAGGACGCGGGCATCGTGCGCTCGCGCGCCAAGATCGAAGCCGCCATCGGCAACGCCAAGGCCTACCTGGCCATGCAGGCGGCGGGCGAAGATTTCTCCGATTTCGTCTGGGGCCTGGCGGGCGGCCAGCCGGTCGTCAACACCACGGGCACGGTGCCCACGCAGACGCCGCTGTCCGAAACGATGTCGAAGGCACTGAAGCAACGCGGCTTCAAGTTCGTCGGGCCGGTGATCGTTTATGCCTGGATGCAGGCCACGGGCATCGTCGACGACCACGCGCCCGACTGCCACTGCCATCGCGACCACCGTGACCACCGCCTCGCCTGAACAGGCACGAAAAAACCGGACGGTGCTGTTGCACTGTCCGGTCTTTTCGGGTGGTGGTCTCTCTCAACCGAGGCGGCTTGCGCCGCCGTCGATCACAGGCCAGCCTGGCGCGTGAAGCTGCGTGCCTGCGAGGGGATCACGCTGCCGGCAAAGGATTCGCGGCGCAGGTTCTGGCCGGGAGCGTGGGCGGCTGCCACGGCTTCGGCGCGGACCGAAGCGCGGTCCACCGACGAGGCCAGCACGGGGGCCACGCTGGCCGACACGGCGTCGCTGTATTCGTTGCCGGCACGGGCGGCGGCCACGGCTTGCGGTGCCACGTCGGCACGGCTGTAGCCGGAGGTCACGGCGTGAACGCCTTCGTAGGTCTCTGCGTGGGCGGCGCCAGCGGCGGCGAGCAGGGAGAGAGCGGCGGCGGCGAGGATGTTCGAGGTCTTCATTTCAATTCCTTCTTGATCGGGCTTTGGATGCCCTGAAGTGTGCGCCAAATTCCTAGGGTAAACCCCAGTCATTCTGAATCGCAGTGTTCACGGAATTGAAACAATCACGGGGAACTTTCCGACATGCGGGGTTCGCGTGAAACTTTTTCGTACAAATGCCCCCGAGTTTGCAAACTTTGGCGCGCTTTCGTCAAGTCTCAGGGCCGCCCCCAGCTGCGCACCAGCGTGCGGATCGCGACCGCGCCACTGCCCTTGACCTCGGCACGGTAGCTGCCCAGCAGCGCCTCGCGCTCGGCGGCGGCCTGCGGTTCGTTGCGCCAGGCGAGCAAGGCGGCCACGTCGGCGTCGGGCAGCGCCAGCAGCAGCGCCTGCGTGACCAGCTTTTCGAACTCGCGCGCCACGGTCATCAGGTTGCGCGGGCGCGGCGAGGTGACGCCGCGCGACCAGAGCGAGTCGAGCGCGGTGTCGAGCGTGCGGTCGGGCAGCGAACTGAACTGCCCGGCATTGCCGCGCGCCAGCTGCTTGACCACCGCGCTCATGAGCAGCTGGCTCGAGAAATCGATCTCGCGCGCCTCGGCCACCGTCATGCGCGACAGCAGTTCGACGCGCGCCGGGTCGGCCGGCCGCGCGTGCTGTTGATGGAAGAAGGTCACCTTGCCGGGCTCGTCCATCGCGGCGTAGTCGGCGCGCAGCTTCGCCAGGCGCGCCACGGCTTCCAGCACGGGGGGCGCCGGCGCAGCGGCGCCCTGCCCGGCCGCCGCCACGTCCTGGCGGATCGCGGCCACCGAGGCGTTCACGTCGAAGGCACGACCGGCCGCCACGTCGAGCGACTGCAGGGCCTTGTCGGCCATGGCCAGGTCGGGCGGCTCCAGCAGCTCGCGCGCACCGCGCGACACGGCACCGGGGCCGTAGGCGTTCTGGTAGCGCGCCTGCACGCCCTCGAACTGGAGCAAGGCCTGCGCGCGGTCCTGCGTCCACCCCGTCAAGGGGACAAGGAGCAACGACAGCAACAAGAGGCAACGGGACGGCGACAGGCGGGACAGCAAGGACATCCCGCATTATTGGCACGCCGCGATCCCGCGCCCTTCATCAGGCCTGCGCCAGCTCCCCGCGCAGCAGCTTCGCGGCCGCCACCATGTTCGACAGCGCCGCCTCGGTCTCGGGCCAGCCGCGGGTCTTGAGGCCGCAGTCGGGGTTGATCCAGAGGTTCTCGCCCGGCACCACCTGCGCGGCCTTGCGCATGAGGCGCACGATCTCGTCGACCGAGGGCACGCGCGGCGAGTGGATGTCGTACACGCCGGGGCCGATCTCGTTCGGATAGCGAAAGCCGCCCTCCCCGCCGAAGCCGCGCAGCAGCTCCATGTCCGAGCGGCTGGTCTCGATGGTGATCACGTCGGCATCCATCGCGGCGATCTCCGGCAGGATGTCGTTGAACTCCGAATAGCACATGTGGGTGTGGATCTGCGTCTGGTCGCGCACGCCCGAGGCGCTGATGCGGAAGGCGCGCGTGGCCGCCTTCAGGTAGGCCGGCCAGCCCGCGCGGCGCAGCGGCAGGCCTTCGCGGATGGCGGGTTCGTCGATCTGGATGATGCCGATGCCCGCGCCCTCGAGGTCGTTCACCTCGTCGCGGATCGCCCACGCGATCTGCTCACAAGTGGTGGCGCGCGGCTGGTCGTCGCGCACGAAGGACCACTGCAGGATCGTCACGGGGCCGGTCAGCATGCCTTTCATCGGCAACTTGGTGAGGCTCTGCGCGTACGCGGTCCATTCGACCGTCATCGGCGCCGGACGCGCCACGTCGCCGAAGATCACCGGCGGCTTCACGCAGCGCGAGCCGTACGACTGCACCCAGCCGTTGGCCGTGAAGGCAAAGCCGTCGAGCTGCTCGCCGAAGTACTCGACCATGTCGTTGCGCTCGGCCTCGCCATGCACCAGCACGTCGATGCCCAGGGCTTCCTGCTTGCGCACGGCCAGTGCGATCTCGGCGCGCATCTTCTCGCGGTAGCCCGCCGCATCGAGCTCGCCGCGCTTGAAGGCGGCGCGGGCCGCGCGGATCTCGGCGGTCTGCGGGAACGAGCCGATGGTGGTGGTCGGCAGCGCGGGCAATGCGAAGCGCGTGCGCTGCAGCTGCTGGCGCTGCGGGAAAGCGGACGCGCGGCGGTCGTCGCCGGCCACGCTGCGTGCCAGGCGCAGCGCCACGTCGGCGCGGTGCACGCGCGGGCTGGCGCGGCGCGCGGCCACGGCGGCACGGGCGGCTGTGAGATCGGCGGCCACCGAGGCTTCGTTGCCCTCGACGGCGGCACGCAGCACGCGCAACTCATGGAGCTTCTCGATGGCGAAGGCGAGCCATGACTTCAGTTCGGTGTCGAGCTTCGTCTCGGCCGCGAGGCTGAACGGCACATGCAGCAGCGAGCACGACGGCGCGATCCACAGCTCGCCCTGGTGCTTCTCGGCCACGGGCCTGAGCTTGCCCAGCGCCACATCGACATCGGTGCGCCAGATGTTGCGGCCGTCGACCACGCCGACCGACAGTACCTTGTGCGCCGGCAGCCAGTCGGCCACGCCGGTCAGTTCCTGCGGTGCGCGCACGGCATCGACGTGCAGGCCCGCCACGGGCAGCTGGCAGGCCAGGCGCAGGTTCTCGGACAGCGGCGAGAAGTAGCTCGCCAGCAGCAGCTTCGGCGCATTGCGAGCGATCTGCCAGTACACGCGTTCGAAGGCGTTGCGCCAGGCTTCGGGCAGGTCGAGGCCGAGGATCGGTTCGTCGATCTGCACCCACTCCACGCCCTGCTGCTTGAGCCGGCCGAGCACCTGCTCGTACACGGGCAGCAGCGATTCGAGCAGCGAGAAGCGGTCGAAGCCCGCCGCCTTTTCCTTGCCCAGGTACAGGAAGCTCAGCGGCCCGAGCAGCACGGCCTTGACCGCGTGGCCGGCCTGCTGCGCCTGCGCGACCTCGTCGAACAGGCGCGTCGATGCCAGCCTGAACTGCGTGGCCGCATCGAACTCGGGCACGAGGTAGTGGTAGTTGGTGTCGAACCACTTGGTCATCTCGAGCGCGAAGGTGCCTTCGGCGCCGTGGGTGCAGCCGTCGTCGTGCACGTGGCCCGCTTCGTCTTCCACGCCGCGCGCCATCTTGAAGTAGCGCGACAGCTCGGGCTCGTCGCCGCTGAAGCCGAAGCGCGCCGGCTCGCAGCCCAGCAGCTGGATGTGGTTGGCCACGTGGTCGTAGAAGGCGAAGTCGCCCACGGTCACGAAGTCGAGCCCCGCGTCGCGCTGCGCCTGCCAGTGGCGCGCGCGCAGCGCCTCGCCGACGGCTTCGAGCGCGGCGTGGCCGGTTTCGCCGCGCCAGTGCTTCTCGAGGGCGAACTTGAGTTCCCGGTGGGCGCCCATGCGCGGAAAGCCGAGGATGTGGGTACGGGTGGTCATTGCAGGTAATCCGGTCGCTGGTCTTGGAAACCGGTGATGGTCGGCGTTTGGCGCATATGATTCAAACGAAACCTTTTGCCCGTTCGCTTGAATCATTTTCATGATGCAGTCCATCCTCGAGATCCGTCACCTGCGCACGCTGGCCGCGTTGCGCGACACCGGCAGCCTGGTGCGCGCGGCGCAGCTGCTCAACCTCACGCAGTCGGCGCTGTCGCACCAGATCAAGCTGCTCGAAGAGCGCTACGGCGCCCAGCTCTTCGAGCGCAAGTCGGTGCCGCCGCAGTTCAGCACCACGGGGCTGCGGCTGCTGCAGCTGGCCGACACCGCGCTGCCGCTCGTCGAAGAGGCCGAGCGCGACGTGGCGCGGCTGGCGCTGGGGCGCAGCGGCCAGCTGCGCATCGTGGTCGAGTGCCACACCTGCTTCGACTGGCTGATGCCCGCCATGGACGCCTTTCGCCAGCGCTGGCCCGAGATCGAACTCGACATCGTCTCGGGCTTCCACCCCGACCCGATCGCGCTCGTGATGCAGAACCGCGCCGAGGTGGCGATCGTCTCCGAGCAGGACCCCGACGAAACGGTCGACTACCACGCACTGTTCCGCTTCGAGATCGTCGCGCTGCTGGCCAACGACCATGCGCTGACGGCCAAGGCGCACCTCACGGCCCGGCACTTCGCCGACCAGACGCTCATCACCTACCCCGTGCCCGACGAGATGCTCGACATCGTGCGCCAGGTGCTGGCGCCCGCCGGCGTCGAGCCCGCGCACCGGCGCACGACCGAGCTCACGGTGGCGATGCTGCAGCTGGTGGCCAGCGGGCGCGGCGTGGCCACGCTGCCGCTGTGGGCGGTGCAGAATTACCTCGACCGCGGCTACGTCACGGCGCGCCGCGTGGGCGCCCGGGGCCTGACGGGGCGGCTGTACATGGCCTGCACGCAGGCGACGTCGGCGCGGCCCTGGCTGGACGACTTCGTGCGCGTCACGCGCGAGAGCTGCTTCAAGAGCCTGCCGGGGATCGAATTGCTGTGAACCCTGTGAGCCCGATGGCGGGAGGATCACGTCCGAATCCGGCCAGTGCGTGGTGGTGCACGGCCTGAAGATCGACCACCACCACGGACCGCCCCATGACCCCTCCGAAGACACTCGACGCCCCTGCCATTCCACGCCCCCGCTTCTTCCACGGCTGGCTCGTGGTCGCCGGCGCCTTCGCCGTCATGTTCGTGGGCTTCGGCTGCGCCTACACCTTCAGCGCGTTCCTCGATGCGCTGCAGCGCGACTTCGGCGCCTCGCGCGGCGAGGTGTCGCTGGTGTTCTCGCTCGCGGGCTTCCTGTACTTCGGGCTCGGCGTGTTCAGCGGCCCGCTCGCCGACCGCTGGGGCGCGCGGCGGCTCGCGGTCGCGGGCATGGTGCTGGTCGGCCTCGGGCTGGTGCTCGCGGGGCAGGCGCGCAGCCTGACGCAGATCTTCTGGGCGTATGGGCTTGGTGTCGGCCTCGGCGTGGGCGCCTCGTACGTGCCTGTGCTGGGCGCGGTGCAGCGCTGGTTCGTGCGCCAGCGCGGCTTCGCCTCAGGGCTCGCCGTGAGCGGCATCGGCGTGGGCACGCTGGCGATGCCACCGCTGGCCTCGTGGCTCATCGACACGCTGGGCTGGCGCGACGCCTACCTGGCGCTCGGCGTGCTCGCCGCCGTGGTCGGCGTGGGCATGGCGTTGCTGGTCGAGAACGACCCGCGCGCACGCGGCCTCGGGCCCGATGGCGAGCCACCGCAGGCGCAGGCCGCCACCGCGCTGCCGCCCGGCGCCTCGGTGCGCGAGGCCGTGGGCTCAGGCCGTTTCGCGGGGCTGTACGCGGCCTGCCTCATCAGCTCGTTCGGTTTGTTCGTGCCCTTCGTGCACCTGGTGCCCTACGCGCTCGACCACGGCGTGGCCGCGTCGTCGGCGGTGCTGCTGCTCGGCGCGATCGGCGTGGGCAGCACGGCGGGCCGCTTCTTCCTGGGCGGGCTGGCCGACCGCATGGGCCGCGACCATGCGCTGCCGCTGATGTCGGCGGGCATGGCGTTGTCGCTGGTGGTGTGGGCCGTGTCGGGCGGGTTCTGGGGGCTGGCCCTGTTCGCCTTCGCCTACGGCGTGTTCTACGGCGGCTTCGTGGCGCTGCTGCCCGCGCTGGTGATGGACTGGTTCGGCGGGCGCCACATCGGCGCGATCATCGGCATCCTGTACACCAGCGTGGCCATCGGCACGCTGATCGGGCCGAGCGCCGCGGGCTTCGCCTTCGACCTCACGCGCAGCTACCTGCTGCCGATCCTCGTGGCGATCGGCGCCAACCTTGTGGCGGCCGGCCTGCTGCTCGCGATGGCGCGGCGCGGCCGGCGCGCCGTTCAGCCGGCCTTCTGAACCAGCTTCAGCACGCTCGAGAAATCGAGTGCGCCGTGGCCCGCGAGGCTGTGCGCCGCGTACAGGCTGCGCGCCAGGCCGCCCAGCGGCGTGGCCGCGCGCACGGCGGTGGCGTTTTCCTGCGCCAGGCCCAGGTCCTTGAGCATCAGGTCGGTGCCGAAGCCACCGGCGTAGTTCTTCGAGGCCGGCGCGGCTTCCATCACGCCGGGCACGGGGTTGTACTTCTCGAGCGCCCAGTTGCCGCCCGAGCTGCGGCGCATGATTTCGGACAGCACCTTCGGGTCGAGCCCGTTGGCCACGCCCAGCGCGAGCGCTTCCGAGGTGCCGATCATCAGGATGCCGAGCAGCATGTTGTTGCAGATCTTGGCGGTCTGGCCCGCACCGGCTGCGCCAGCGTGGAAGATGTTGGCGCCCATCTTCTCGAGCACCGGGCGCGCACGCTCCAGGTCTTTGGTGTCGCCGCCGACCATGAAGGTCAGCGTGCCGGCAATGGCGCCGCCGGTGCCACCCGACACGGGCGCATCGATCATCGCGACGCCCTTGGCGGCGGCGGCCTCGGCCACCTTGCGCGAGGTGGCGGCGGCGATGGTGCTGCTGTCGATCACGAGCGTGCCGGCCTGGATGCTGTCGAGCAGGCCGGGCTTGCCGGCGCCGCCGAGGAACAGGCCCTCGACGTGCGCGCTGGCGGGCAGCATGCTGATCACCACCTCGGCGCCGGCCACGGTCTCGGCCGCCGACTTGGCGATGGGCAGGCCTTCGGCAGCGAACTTCTTGCAGGCTTCGGCCGAGAGGTCGAAGGCGCTGAGCGTGTGGCCTGCCTTGTGCAGGTTCAGGGCCATCGGGCCGCCCATGTTGCCCAGGCCGATGAATGCGATCTTCATGTGTCTTGTCTCCGTTGTTCTGTGCAGGGAATGGGGCCGGTCAGGTCAGCGAGGCCAGTTCCGCCGGCATCTCGCCGCGCGGACGCAGGTGATCGTCGACGAAGGCCGGCGTGATCTCTTCGAGCGTGGCAGGGTTCCAGCGCGGGTTGCGGTCCTTGTCGACCAGCACGGCGCGGATGCCTTCGGCGAAATCCTTGTTCGCGCAGAAGCCCAGCGAGGCCCAGTACTCGAGGCGGAACACCTCGGCCAGCGACATGCGCGGCACGCGCTGCCAGAGCTCGAAGCTCAGCGCGATGGAGCTCGGCGCGCCCTTGGTGAAGGTCTTCGAAGCGGTCTGCAGCCAGGCGTCGTCGCTTTGCACGTTGCGCAGGCGCCTGGCGATGTCGAGCAGGTCGTCGCCGGCCATCAGCGCGTTGATGGTGTCGTAGTGCTCACGCACCTTCGACGCGGGCATTTCGGCACCCTCGCCCGCCTGGGCCAGGATGCGCGACAGCGTGGCGCGGTCGGCCTTGGCGTCGCCACCGGCCCACTGCGTGGACGCGATGGCCGCGAGCACGTCGGCCTTGCGCTCCTGCGGCACCAGTACGTCGGCCAGGCCGCAGAAGATGGTGTCGTGCGCATTGATGTTGGCGGCCGTGAGCGCCAGGAACAGGCCCGTGCGGCCCGGCGTGCGGCGCAGGAACCAGCTGCCGCCCACGTCGGGGTACAGGCCGATGTTGATCTCGGGCATGGCGATGCGGCTTTGCAGCGTCATCACGCGGTGCGAGGCGCCCGCCAGCAGGCCCACGCCGCCACCCATCACGATGCCGTGGCCCCAGCACAGGAAGGGCTTGGGGAAGGTGTGGATCAGGTGGTCGAGTTCGTACTCCTCGCGGAAGAAGTCTTCGGCGTAGGTGTTGCGTTCGGGGCCGCAGTCGAGCAGCGTCTGGTACAGCTGGCGCAGGTCGCCGCCGGCGCAGAAGGCCTTCTCGCCCGCCGCGTCGAGCAGCACGCCGACGATGCCGGCGTCGGCCGCCCATTCGCGCAGCTTGGGCGTGAGCAGACGCACCATGTCCACGGACAGCGCGTTGAGCGAAGCCGGCGCATTGAGCGTGGCCACGGCAAAACGCTGGCCGCCGGCGGTCTTGATTTCGTTGAAGAGAACTACGTTGTCGGTCATTGTTTTCAGGTCCTGGGTGCGGCGGGGTCAGCGGATGTCGCTGTCGCCTTCCAGCAATTTTCGCGCAACGATGACGCGCATGATTTCGTTGGTGCCTTCGAGGATCTGGTGCACGCGCGTGTCGCGCACCAGGCGCTCGAGCGGGAACTCGCTCAGGTAGCCGTAGCCGCCGTGCAGTTGCAGCGCGTCGTTGCAGACATTGAAGCCCGCATCGGTCGCGAAGCGCTTGGCCATCGCGCAATAGGTGCTCGCATCCACGTGGCCCGCGTCGAGCTTGCTGGCGGCCAGCCGCACCATCTGCCGCGCGGCGACCAGCTCGGTCGCCATGTCGGCCAGCTTGAACTGCAGCGCCTGGAAGCTCGCGATCGGCTTGCCGAACTGCTGGCGCTCGTGCAGGTAGCGGCGCGCCGCGTCGAGCGCGCCCTGCGCCGCGCCCACCGAGCAGGTCGCGATGTTGATGCGCCCGCCGTCCAGGCCCTTCATGGCGATGCGAAAGCCCTCGCCTTCCTTGCCCAGCAGGTTCTGCGCGGGCACCCGCACGTTGTCGAAGTTGATGGTGCGCGTGGGCTGGCTGTTCCAGCCCATCTTGTGCTCCTTCTTGCCGTAGCTCACGCCGGGCGCATCGGCCGGCACCGCGAAGGCCGAAATGCCGCTGGCGCCCGCGCCGCCCGTGCGCGCCATGAGCACCAGCACGTCAGTGGAGCCGGCGCCCGAGATGAAGGCCTTGCCGCCGTTGATGACGTACTCGGCCCCCTGCAGTTCGGCGCGCGTCTTCAGCGACCCCGCGTCGGAGCCCGCGCCCGGCTCGGTCAGGCAGTACGACGCCAGCTTGCGCCCGCTCGTGAGGTCTTCGCCCCACTGCTGCGCCACCGCGTCGGTGGCCCAGGTGCCGAGCATCCACGTCGCCATGTTGTGGATCGTGATGAAGGCCGTGGTCGAGGGGTCGACCGCGGCCATTTCCTCGAACACCAGCGCCGAGTCGAGCCGCGGCAGGCCCAGGCCGCCGATGCGCTCGGGCGCGTACAGGCCGCAAAAGCCCAGCTCGCCAGCCTTGGCGATGGCCTCGCGCGGAAAGACCGCCTCGGCGTCCCACTGCGCGGCATGCGGCGCGAACTCGGCCTGCGCGAAATCGCGCGCGGTCTGCGCAAAGGCGTTCTGTTCTTCGGACAGTTCGAAATTCATGGTTGACGACCCTTCCAGAGGTCCAGTTCGGCGGTGCGTTTGCGGGTCGATTTTTCCAGGCACGCGTTGAACACCAGCGGCCAGATCGAGCCGCCTTCGTTCGCCTTCGCGGCCCGCTTGCACCCGGGGTCGCGGCCCTTGAGCCAGGTCCGCTGTTCGGTGCGCAGCGCGACGCGCATCTGCGGCGAGAGCGTCTTCATCACCTCGCCGTAGCGGATGTTGAGCTCGGCGTCGGCCGCGCGGAAATCGCGCAGCGCGCAGTCGTTCATCTGCTGCTGGTTGCCGTTGGGGTTGCAGTCGACCGGCTCGTCGGAGCCGGCCGCCTGCGCCCCGCCGGCCAGCAGGGCAAGCGCCGCCGCGGCGGCCCAGGCTGCGACGCGAAGCCCCTGCCTCACTTGAGGCTGATGGTGGTGTTGACGCCCTGGCTCACGGTGCTGTCGTCGAACCAGCGTGCCGTCACGGTCTTGGTCTGCGTGTAGAACATGATGACCTGCTTGCCGTACGGGCCCAGGTCGCCGAGCTTGGAGGCGCGCGAACCGGTGAACGAGAACATCGGGACCGGCACCGGGATCGGCACGTTGATGCCGACCTGGCCCACGTCGATGTCTTCCTGGAAGCGGCGCGCCGCGGCGCCCGACTGCGTGAAGATCGCCGTGCCGTTGCCGTTCGGGTTGCTGTTGATGAGGTCGATGGCTTCGTCGATGGTCTCGGCGTCGGCGATGCACAGCACGGGGCCGAACACTTCCTGTTCGTAGATCGTCATGCCGGGCTTCACGCCGGTGAAGATCGTCGGGCCGACGAAGTTGCCCTTCTCGTAGCCGGGCACAGTGGGCTTGCGGCCGTCGAGCACCAGCTTGGCGCCATCGGCTTCGCCGCGTTCGATCAGGCTGTTCACGCGGTCATACGCTGCGCACGACACCAGCGGGCCCACGTCCACGCCCTTTTCAGTGCCGGCGCCGATCTTCAGCGTCTTGGCCTTCTCGATGAGTTCGGGCACCCAGTTGCGCGCCTCGCCCACCAGCACCGCGACCGACACGGCCATGCAGCGCTGACCGGCGGCACCGAAGCTCGCGCCGGCCAGTGCGTTGAGCGTCTGCTCCTTGTTGGCGTCGGGCATCACGATGGCGTGGTTCTTCGCGCCCATCATGCATTGGGCGCGCTTGCCGGCCAGCGTGGCGCGGTTGTAGACGTGCGTGCCGACCTTGGTCGAGCCGACGAAGCTGATCGCCTTGATGTCCTTGTGGTCGCAGATGCCGTTGACGACGGCTTCGCCGCCGTGCACCACGTTCAGCACGCCGGGCGGCACGCCGGCTTCGAGCGCCAGTTCGCACAGGCGCATCGTGACCATCGGGTCTTGTTCGGAGGGCTTGAGCACGAAGGTGTTGCCGGTGACGATGGCCATCGGGAACATCCACAGCGGGATCATGGCCGGGAAGTTGAACGGCGTGATGCCGGCGCACACGCCCAGCGGCTGCAGCAGCGTGTAGGTGTCGACGCCGTTGGCCACGTTGTTGGCCAGCTCGCCCAGTTGCAGGTTGCCGATGTTCGACGCGTGCTCGACCACTTCGAGGCCGCGGAACACGTCGCCTTCGGCGTCCGGCAGCGTCTTGCCCTGTTCGGCCGTGAGGATCGCGGCCAGCTCGCCCATGTTCTCGCGGATGAGCTGCTGCAGCTTCAGGAAGATGCGGGCGCGCGCGCCCAGGGGCGTCTTGCGCCAGGTCTTGAAGGCTTCCTTGGCGGAGGCCACGGCTGCGTCGAGTTCAGCCTGCGTGGCGAACGGCACGCGGGCCAGCACCTGCTGCGTGGCCGGGTTGACGACGTCGCGCCATTCGGTGGTCTTCGATTCGACGAACTTGCCGCCGATCAGCAGCTTGACGGTGGCGACCTGCGTCGAGGGGGTGGTGGTGGCGTCCATGGGGGTTTGTCTCCTGTGAATACGGGACCGGTTCGAACCGGTGCAGCCTGCATCCTAGCTTTGCAGATTTGCCATGACAATAGACAAATATGCGTCATCGCTTTGCAAAAATGCAAAGCACCGCACGCCACCCTGCACGAGGCCGCACGCACATGGACTGGGACAACCTGCGCTACTTTCTCGAACTCGCCCGCTCGGGCACGCTGATGAGCGCGGCGCGCCGGCTGGAGGTCGACCACACCACCGTCGCGCGGCGCATCCAGGCACTCGAAAAGGAGGTGGGCGCGCCCCTCTTTTCGCGCGAGGCCGGCGGCCATCGGCTCACCGAGGCGGGCCGCCGGTTGCAGCCGCAGGTCGAGGCGATGGAGAGCGCCTTCCAGGCCGTGGAAAGCACCGCGCCAGCCTCGCAGGAAGGGCTGTCGGGGCTGGTGCGCATCGGCGCCACCGAGGGCTTCGGCACCGTGGTGCTGGCGCCGCAGCTGGCGCTGTTCGCGGTGCAGCACCCGAAGCTCACCATCGACCTGCTCGCGATGCCGCGGCTGGTGCACCTGTCGCGGCGCGAAGCCGACATCGTCATCTCGCTCGAACGGCCGGCGCGCGGGCCGGTGGTGGTCACCAAGCTCACCGATTACACGCTGCGCCTGTACGCATCCAAGCAGTACCTGGCCGCGCACAAGCCCATCAAGACGCGCGAGGACCTGCGCGGCCACACCTTCATCAGCTACGTGGACGACCTGCTGTTCAGCAAGGAGCTGCAGTACCTGGACGAACTGCACCGCCCCGACAGCTTTGCGCTGCGCAGCACCAGCGTGCTGGCGCAGCACCGGGCGGTGGCGGCGGGCGCGGGGATTGCGGTGCTGCCGGCGTTCATCGCGCAGGACGACCGCGCGCTCAAGCCGGTGCTGCCGGACGCGGCGAACTTCACGCGGACCTTCTGGATGTCGATGCCGGCGGAAACGAAGCACCTGGCGCGCATGCAGACCGTGTGGGAGTTCCTGCGCGCGACGGCCACGGCCCAACAGCAGGTGCTGTTGCCCGACAGCGCGGCGAACGCCAGGTGACCGGCTCGCGCGCTCAGGAAAACAGGCGCTTCAGGAACCCAGGCTTGGCCGCCGGCGCCGCGGCCTTCTCCAGCAGCTCAATGAGCCCATCCACGCGCGGCTTCTTGAGCCGGCGCGCGTAGTTGATGTAGCTCTCTTCCTCGTCCATGCGATAGAACTGCGGCGGCATCGGCAGTTGGCCTGGCACCGCCGCCAGCAGCACGCGCAGCGCATCCAGCTGGTTCATGCGGATGGCGCTCATGATCGCGGTCTCGCCGAGCGAAGGAATGATCTCGTTGGGCTGTGCGAGCCCACCGTCGAGCAGGGGCTGGATCGCCGCCGCATCGCCCTGGACCGCCGCCGCGCCCAGCGCTTCGAGCGCTGCCAGTTTCTCCGGTGAGAGACTGGCCAGGTAGGCGTCACTGCGCTTGTCGTCCTCGTCGCGCGCGTCACCGCCCTGCATGACCATGAAGTCGGTCACGAGCGCCACGGGCTCGCCCGCGGCGTCGAGCGCCCAGAAGCTCGGGTAGCTGCCGTCGCCCCAGCCGGCGCTGAAGATCAGCACGTTGTTCGCACTGCCCGCGCCCAGCGGGTAGTGGTCGGCGATGTCTGCCGAAGCGAGGTCGGCGCCGAGCACGTCGTCGTAGTAGCTGACGTACTCGGGGTTGGTGGCGGACTCGCGCGCCTCGCGCTCGGCCATGGCCTTGGCGCCGTCGGCGTCCATGAAGCAACCGACGCCGGCATCGACCGGGTAGCCATAGAACTCGTCGCTGCCGAGTTCATCCTGCGATTGCCCTTCGAGCAGCGCTGCTTCCCAGCGCAGCTCGCCCGCCTGCAGGCCGGCGCGTTCACGCAGCCACAGCACGGCCAGTGCATGGCGGCCGCCGCCTTGCAACACCTCGACGGGAAACGCGCCCCGCCCGCTCACGCTGCGAGCGAAAGGCTCGCGCTCAGGCTGCACCAGCGGGTCGCAGGCCACGATGCGGCCGCTCGTGAGGTTCAGGGCGCCGCAATGCTGGCGCTGCAGATGCCGTGCGCGCAGCGCCTCGTCGTCAAGAAAAATGCTCTGGAGGTTGTCGATGTCTAGATAGGCCATGCGCCCAGTTTCTCACTCCCCGGCAACGGCGGGCCACACGGGCGGATGGCTGCCCGGCGGCATCGACGGCCGGGGCCAGGTGGCCGGCGTGCGCGACAGCTGCGCGCTGTGGCGCACAGCCGCCAGTTCGCCGAAGCCCGAGGCAGACGTCTCGACGTACGGCGCGACATCGGCCCGCGCGATCGACAGCCCGCCGTCCACACGCCCCAGCCCGCGCAGCCACTGGCCCGTCTGCGCCAGCGACACCTGCACATGCCAGCTGCCGCCCTCCTGCTGCTGCCGCCACAGCGCCGTGGCGGCGCCCAGGGCGATCAGGTAGCCGCTGGCCTCGTCGAGGATCTGCATGGGCATCGGACGTGGCTTGCCATCGCCCGCCGCTTCGCCCTCGGCATGGTTGAAGCCCATGGCGGTCTGTACCAGCGAATCGAAGCCGCGCCGATCGGCCCACGGCCCCTGCGTGCCATAGGCCGTGAGCGAGACGCAGACGATGCCCGGCCGCTCGCGCGCCAGCGCCTCGGGGCCGAAGCCCAGCGCCGCGATGCCGCCGGGGCGGTAGCCCTGCACGAAGATATGCGCGTCGGCGACGAGGCCGTGCAGCACGGCGCGACCTTCGTCCGTGCACAGGTCCACGTGCGTCGAGAGCTTGCCGCGGCTGGTGTCGGCGATGGATTCGATGTTCGGCAGGTTGGGCGAATTGACCAGCATCACGTCGGCGCCATAGGCCGCCAGCGCCCGGCCGCCGACCGGCCCCGCGAGGATGCGTGTGAGGTCGAGCACGCGCAGGCCTTCGAGCGGGCGCTGGTCATCGCGCAGCGGCGGCAGCGCGCGCGGTGGTGCGTCGCCGATGCGCTCGATGGTGAAGAGCGGCTGGGCCGCGACCGCCTGCCCCTGCGGCGTGACGTCCCACTCATCGAAGCGGCGCAGCGCGGTGACCACGAGGCCTTGCGCGGCGGCGGCCGATTCGAAATCGACCGCGCGCCAGCCGGCCATCGCGGCCTCGGCGTCGGCGCGCGTGGCGCTGGCCGGGTCCAGCTTCATGAGGCGCAGCGCGCCTTCGCGGTGGTGTTTGAAGTTGGCGTGGATGCGCACCCAGCCGTCGGCGCAGCGGTACACGCCCGAGAAGGTGTCCCACAGATCGGGCACGCGGCCGTCGAGGCTGAACCAGCCCGTGCAGTCGAGCGCGGCATGCAGCGTGTCGACCGCGACCTCTTGCCGCGCCACGCCGCGCCGGTGTCCCAGCTCGCAGGCCGCGAGCGCGGCGGCGGCGATGCTGGCCTGCGCCGCGAGGCCGACCGCGAAGGACGACGGCAGCACCGGGTCGGTGCCCGTGAGCCGCGCGAAAGCCAGCGCCTCGGCGGGCAACCCCGCCAGTTGCCAGAGACCGGCCAGGACTTCTTCACTCGTTGCCATGCGTCAACCCTTCAGGGGAAAGAGGAAATGAAAAAGGCAGGGTCCGCTTGCGCGGCCCTGCCTGTGTTGTGTGTCGTTGCGTTCGCGACCTTGTGCCGATGGCTTACTGGATCAGCTTCGCACCGGTCTTGGCCTGCAGCGCATCGAAGCTCACGCCCGGCGCCAGCTCGATCACCTTGAGGCCTTCGGGCACGACGTCCATCACGGCCAGGTCGGTGATGATGCGGTCGACCACGCCCACGCCGGTCAGCGGCAGCGAGCATTGCTCGAGGATCTTCAGGTCTTCGGTGCCGTCCTTCTTCTTGGCCACGTGTTCCATCAGCACGATCACGCGCTTCACGCCAGCCACGAGGTCCATGGCGCCGCCCATGCCCTTGACCATCTTGCCGGGGATCATCCAGTTGGCGAGGTCGCCCTTGGCGCTGACCTGCATCGCACCGAGGATCGACAGGTTGATCTTGCCGCCGCGGATCATCGCGAAGCTGTCATGGCTGCCGAAGATAGCCGAGCCGGGCAGCGTGGTGACGGTCTGCTTGCCGGCATTGATGAGGTCGGCGTCGACGTTGTCTTCGGTCGGGAACGGGCCGATGCCGAGCATGCCATTTTCACTCTGCAGCCACACTTCCTTGGTGCCGGTGTGGTTGGCCACCAGGGTCGGAATGCCGATGCCGAGGTTGACGTAGAAGCCGTCTTCGAGTTCTTGGGCGGCGCGGGCCGCCATCTGGTCTTGGGTCCAGGGCATCTCAGGCTCCTTCTTTCTTGTTGACGGCCTTCACGGCCGATTCGCTGCCGGCGGCGGCGGCCTGGGCGATGGCGGTCTGGGCCTCGACCTTGGCGGCGGCGGCATCGACCGAGGCGCTCACGGTGCGCTTCTCGATGCGTTTTTCGGGCGTGGCGTTGAGCACCAGGCGGTGCACGTAGATGCCCGGCAGGTGGATGTCATCGGGGGCCAGTTCGCCCACTTCGACGATCTTCTCGACCTCGACGATGCAGACCTTGCCGGCCATGGCGGCGGCGGGGTTGAAGTTGCGTGCCGTGAGACGGAAGCGCAGGTTGCCGGCCTTGTCGGCCACGTCGGCCTTGACCAGCGCCACGTCGGGCACCAGCGAGTGCTCCATGACGTAGGTCTCGCCGCCGAACTCGCGCAGTTCCTTGCCTTCGGCCACTTGCGTGCCCACGCCGGTCTTCGTGAAGAAGGCCGGAATGCCCGCGCCGCCGGCGCGCAGCTTCTCGGCCAGCGTGCCTTGAGGCGTGAATTCGAGGGCCAGTTCACCGGCCAGGTACTGGCGCTCGAACTCCTTGTTCTCGCCCACGTACGACGCGATCATCTTCTTGATCTGGCGCGTCTCGAGCAGCTTGCCAAGGCCGAAACCGTCGACGCCCGCGTTGTTCGAGATGACGGTGAGGTTCTGCACGCCGGAATCCTTGAGCGCGTCGATCAGCGCTTCGGGAATGCCGCACAGGCCGAAGCCGCCGACCGCGAGCGTCTGCCCGTCGGCCACGACCCCCTTGAGTGCCGCGTCTGCGGAGGGATAAATCTTGTTCACTCGGGCTCCTTGATGGGTGGTGGAGAGTGGGTGGGAAAGGCTTCAACGATACTACCTACTCGCATACGTAGTATTTCGTAATGGTGACCCCCGATGCCCGAGATCGATTACCGGCTGGCTTTTGAACATGCACCCGTCGGCATGGTGGTCTCGAGCAACCGCACCATCGTCGCCTGCAACCAGCGTGTGTGCGAAATTTTCGGCGCGGAGCCCTCTGCATTGGTCGGGCATTCGTTCAGCATCCTGTACCCCAGCGTGGCCGAATTCGAGCGCATCGGCAAGCGCATGGAGCCCTTTCTGAACGCCAGCGGCCACTATGCAGACAACCGCATGATGAAGCGACTGGGCGGGCTGCACGGCGCGCTGGCCGGCGAGACCTTCTGGTGCCACGTCACCGGCCATGCGATGAACCGCGCGGCGCCGCACGAAGCCGGCATCTGGACCTTCGAGGACCTGGGCTCGCGCCGCGCGGTGAAGGCGGAGCTCACGCCGCGCGAGCGGGAGGTGGCGGCTCAGGTGATGCGCGGGCTGACTTCGAAGGAGATCGGGAAGGCGCTGGGCATCAGCCATCGCACGGTGGAGCTGCATCGGGCGCGGTTGATGCGCAAGTACGCGGCTGCGACGACTGCGGAGCTGGTGCAGAAGTTGATTGCGGGGTGATTCTTTTCAGGGCGCGTGCACAGGCCACCGGGTACTTCCCTCCGCGAATGTCCCCCGGGCTTCGCCCTCCTCCTTGATTTCGCTGCGGGAAGCACCCAGTGTCCTGCGCACACTGAGTGCGGTCGTGGTGCGGGGCGCGCTAGAGCACCATCTCCATGCGCACCAGGTCTCGCAGCGGAATGCCGTTCTGCTTCGTCGCCTTGCCCCAGCGGCGCACGAAGTAGTCGACGTCGACCCCGACGATCCGAAAGCCGAAGCGTTGGTAGAAGGCCAGCCCGCGCAGGCTGCTGTTGCCCGTGCCGACTTCGAGCCGATGCGCGCCGCGCTGCTTGGCAAGGGCTTTCGCCTTCTTCAGCATCGCGGTGCCGATGCCCTGGCCCTTGTGGGCTTCGGCCACGGCGATGTTCATGATCTCCCAGGTGTCGACGCGCGTGGCCATGAGCACCATCTGGCCGACGACCTCGCCCGCCTGTTCGGCCAGCCATTGCTCGCCGCGCAGCAGGTACTTTTCGATCTCGGGGCACGGGCCGTCCGCGTCGAACAGGAGCGGCCAGGGCACCGCATCCGCCGGGGTGGCCCTGCGCATCGTCAAACCCGTTCCGTGTGTGTTTCGTTCTTTCCGTTGCATGACTCCATTCTGAGTTCTGGGCAAAAGTTCCCTGCCAGAACCCCGGGATCGTTGCGAAAACGGAAACGCCGTGTCGACAAAACCCATGCGTCATCGCACGTTGAGAGGCCTATCGTGGAACCCACGCGAGCACACCGTTCGCCCCACACAGGAGCAGACACCATGTCCACACCCCTTCATTCGGAAAAGAACCTCCTTCAGCAAACCAGGCTGTCCGTGGCCCAGGCCCGCGCGCTGGCCGGGCACCAGGTGCCCGTGGCGCTCGGCCTCGCGGCGGTGATCCTGTCGGTGCTGGGCGTCAAGCCCTGAACCTGGCCGGGGGCCTTCACTCCGGCTTGATGTCGGCGCCCTTGATCACCTTCGACCAGGCTGCGAGTTCCTGGTCGACGAACCTGCCCAGCGTGGCCGGGTCCATGTAGGTCGCGAAGGCGCCCTGCTCGTCCACCTTCTTGCGGAAGGCCTCGCTCTCGACGATCTTTTTGATCTCGGCGCTGAGCTTGTTCACCACCTCGGGCGGCGTCTTCGCCGGCGCGAACACCGCGAACCACGACTCGACCTCGTAGCCCGGCAACCCGGCCTCGGCCGAGGTCGGCACGTTCGGCATCGACGCGTGCCGCTTGCTGCCCGTGTACGCCAGCGGCTTGATGCGCCCGCCCGCGAAGTGGCCGATGACCGAAGGCGGCGTGGTGATGAAGATGTCGACATTGCCCGCCACCAGGTCGTTGATGGCCGGCCCCGAGCCCTTGTAGGGCACGTGCGTGGCCGGCTGCTTGGTCTGGCGCGACAGCAGCTCGCCGGCGATGTGCTGGATCGAGCCGTTGCCCGATGAGGCGTAGAACAGGCCGCCCTCCTTTTTCCTGCCGTACTCGATGAGTTCCTTCATCGAGGTCACCGGCAGCTTGCCGCTCACCGCGACCACGTGCGGCGCGCGCATCACCATCGCCACCGGCACGAAGTCTTTGGTCGGGCTCCAGCGCAGGTTCGGGTACAGCGACGGGTTGCCGACGTGGTAGCCCGAGTACTGCAGCAGCAGCGTGTAGCCGTCGGGCGCGGCGCGAGCCACGAACTCGGTGCCGATGTTGCCGCTGGCGCCGGGCTTGTTGTCGACCACGACCGGCTGGCCCAGCGCGCGCTGCAGCGGGTCGGCGACCAGCCGCGCCATGATGTCGGTGGAGCCCGCGGGTGCCGTGGGCACCACGAAGGTCAGGGGTTTCGAGGGCCAGGTGTCGGCGTGCGAGGCAGCAGCGGCCAGCGCGAGGCCGACCGCGAGCAGGCGGTGAGCGAGGTTCATGGGTTTGTCTCCGGTGGTTTTTTGTGGACTGTCTTCGGGCTGCGCGTCAGTGCGCCAGCTCCGAAATCTCGATGAGATTCAGGTCGGGGTCGCGCACGTAGACCGAGCGAATGCGCGACGTGGCGCCTGTGCGCATCACGGGGCCCTCGAGGATCGGCACGCCCTGCGCTTGCAGCCGCGCGACGACTTCTTCGAGCGGCACGCTGGCGATGAAGCACAGGTCGAGCGAACCGGGCGTGGGCACGTTGGCCTTGGGCTCGAACTCGTGGCCCTTCACGTGCAGGTTGATCTTCTGGTTGCCGAAGCGGAAGGCCTTGCGGCCGGCGCCGAAGGTTTCCAGCGTCATGCCCAGCGCCTCGACGTAGAAGCGCACACAGGCTTCTTCGTTGGCGGTCGTGAGCACCAGGTGATCCAGGTGGTCGATCATGCGTTCTCCTTCTTGATGGGACGCGCCTTTGCGCGCTCAACGATGGCGTTGAAATCGGCCGGCGGCGCATGGCGCGTCAGCCGGTGTCGGGCACGCGAGACCTGACCGGGCAGTACGTGCTGCACGAGCGATTCGAGTTCAGCCGCTGCGCCGACCAAGCCATCGAGGTCCATGCCGGTGTCGTAGCCCATGCACTGCAGCATGTGGACCACGTCCTCGGTCGCAACATTGCCCGTCGCGCCCGGCGCATAGGGACAGCC
Organism: Variovorax sp. GW821-FHT09D07; assembly: GCF_059416345.1. NCBI lineage: Bacteria > Pseudomonadati > Pseudomonadota > Betaproteobacteria > Burkholderiales > Comamonadaceae > Variovorax > Variovorax sp. GW821-FHT09D07. The sequence continues at coordinate 282,114 of NZ_JBWKOY010000008.1, read as the reverse complement.
GCCGATGCCGCCAAGCGACATGTCGAGCCGGTGGATGCCCACCTCGACCGCGGCGATGGTGTTCGCCAGGCCCATGCCGCGCGTGTTGTGGAAATGCGCTGTCCATTCCAATGCGGGATGCCGCGCACGCACGGCCTCGCACACAGCCTGCACCTGCGTGGGATAGGCCATGCCGGTGGTGTCGCACAGCGTGAGGCCCTGCACGCCCAGCGCCGCGAAGCGGTCGGCCCAGCCGAGCACCGTTGCGAGCGGCACCTCGCCTTCCATCGGGCAGCCGAACACGCAGGAGAGCGACACGTTCACCGGCACCTTCGCCTGCTTCGCCAGCGCGATCACCTCAGCCAGCTGGGCGAAGGACTGCTCGCGCGTCATCCGCAGGTTGCTGAGGTTGTGCGTCTCGCTGACGGACATGACGATGTTGAACTCGTCGATGCGGCTTTCCAGTGCGCGCTCGGCGCCGCGCACGTTGGGCACGAGCGCGGTGTAGACCACGCCCGTTCGGCGCGCGATGCGCTGCATCACCTCTTCGCCGTCGCGCAGCGCGGGAATGGCCTGGGCCGAGGTGAACGAAGTGACCTCGATCTTGGCGTAGCCGAGCGTGCTCAGCCGGTCGATCAGCGCGACCTTGTCGTCGCTGGGAATGAAGCGGCTTTCCATCTGGAAGCCGTCGCGCGTGGCGACCTCGTTGATGAACAGCCGCGTGCCGTTGCCGGTTTTCATACGGCCTCGCTTTCGACGCTGCGCACCGGCCAGCCGGCTCCCTGCAGGTCCGCCGTGTGTTCACCCAGCAGCGGCGCTGCATGCGCGATACGCCCTGGCGTGGCACTGAGCTTGGGCACCACGCCCGGCACCTTGAGCAGCGCGCCGTCGGAGCCGCGCGCCTGCACGATCATCTCGCGCGCCAGGTACTGCGGATCGGTCGCGATGTCGGCCACCGTGTAGATGCGCCCGACCGGCACGCCGGCCGCATCGAGCACGGCCAGCACCTCGTCGCGGCTGCGCTGCAGGGTCCAGGCTTCGATGGCGGCGTCGATCTCTTCCACGCGCAGCACGCGGCCGTCGTTGTGCACGAGGCCGGGGTCGTTCTCCAGGTCCGTGCGGTCGATGGCGCGCATCAGCCGGCGGAAGATGCTGTCGCCGTTGCCCGCCACCAGCACGTAGTGGCCGTCGCTGCAGCGGTAGGCGTTGGTCGGCGCGATGCCCGGCAAGGCGCTGCCGGCCCGCTCGCGCACGGCACCGAAGGCGTCGTACTCGGGCAGCAGGCTTTCCATCACGTTGAAGACCGACTCGTACAGCGCCACGTCGATGAACTGGCCCTCGCCGCCGTGGGCCGTGCGGTGGTGCAGCGCCGTGAGCACGCCGATCACGCCATGCAGCGCAGCCAGCGTGTCGCCGAGCGAGACGCCCACGCGCACCGGCACCCGGCCGGGTTCGCCGCTCAGGTAGCGCAGCCCGCCCATCGATTCGCCGAGCACGCCGAAGCCCGGCTTGTCGCGGTAGGGGCCGGTCTGCCCGTAGCCCGAGATGCGCAGCATGATGAGCCGCGGGTTCAGCGCATGCAGCTGCTCCCAGCCCAGGCCCCAGCCTTCGAGCGTGCCGGGCTTGAAGTTCTCGATCAGCACGTCGGCCTCGAGCGCCAGGGCGCGCACGGCCTCCTGCCCTTCGGTGCTGCGCAGATCGAGGCACACCGAGCGCTTGTTGCGCGACTGCACCTCCCACCACACCGAGGTGCCATCGCGCAGCAGCCGCCACTTGCGCAGCGGATCGCCGACGCCGGCGGGCTCGACCTTGATCACGTCGGCGCCGAACTCGGCGAGCGTCTTGCCGGCGAACGGGCCGGCGATGAGCTGGCCGAGCTCCAGCACCTTCAGGCCTTCGAGTGCGTTCATCTTTCTCTGTCTCCAGGTGGGTTGCCCCGACTCTAGGAACAGATGGCGACGAACGGAATTGCTCGGATGGCAGCAGGCCTTCGCGAAACGCGAAGACCCTGCGGTGCGCCCTACTTTTTCTTCAGCGTGGACGCAGGCTTGGCAACCACCGGCGGCTCGGCCGGCGTCTTGACCCAGCCGCGCAGCATCACGCCCAGGCAGATGCCGGCCGCGAAGATCAGCCAGTACACCCACGACGGCAGGTTCTCCACACCGCTGTGCAGGTTCATGCCGAAGGCCGCGCCGATGGCCATGAGCGGAAAGGTCAGCGCGGCGATGGTGTTCAGCTTGTGCTGCGCACGGCTCATCTCGAGGGCCGAGTGCGCCTGTGCTTCGGCGGCGCGTGCGAGCCGGTAGTCGAGCGACATGCGCGTGTCGGCCAGCAGCAGCTCGAAGCCGCGAGCGATTTCCACCGCGAGGTCGCGCTGGTCGATGAGCATCAGGTCGCCCTTCACCGCATCGCGCGCGGCCTGCAGCGTGTCCTGCATGTTCCGCGCGGCGCGGGTGAGCGGGATCAGCGGCCCGAGGATCTGGAACAGGTCTTCCGAGGTCTCGGCGGCCTGGTGGCGGATCTCGAAGGTGCTGAACGCCGCGCGGTAGCTCTCGAGCAGCTTGGCGAGCGCGCGCTCGCCGGGGTTGTTGCCCTTGTGCAGCCAGGCGCCGTCGGGCTTGCGCAGGAACACGATGGGCTTGCGCTCGGCGCCGGTGCCCGAGGGCGGCTCGTGCAGGATCACCATCAGGTGCTCCTGCTCATGGATGATGCGCTGCGCGCCGTAGGTGCTGCCGCCCAACCGCTGCTGCATGGCGGCGGGCAGTTCCCAGTCGTAGTCGATTCGTCTTGGCATCAGGGGGCCTGCAGTTCTTTCCACAAGGTGTCGAATTCGTCCGCGAAGCGGCGCACCAGCGGCGGGTCGTTGCTCAGCACCAGGTTCTCCTCGTTGTACTCGCAGGCGCTGCGGGTCCAGTTGTAGCTGCCGTTGAGCAGCCGCGCGCCGTCGAAGATCGCGAACTTGTGGTGCATGTGGGCCTCGGTGCGGTCCACCGCCACCGGAATGCCGGCCGCGCGCAGCTGGCCGACGTCGCTGCCGCGGTCGTATTCCTTGTCGTTGTCGGTGATGAAGCGCACCGTCACGCCGCGCCGGTGCGCCGCCAGCACCTCGGCGGTGATGCGGTCGTCCGACAGCGTGAACACGCACAGGTCGACCGCGCGCTTCGCCGTTCGCAGTTGCTGGTTGATCGCCTGCAGGCAGGCCGTGCCGGGGCTGAAGTAGGCCTGCGAGCGCACCGTGACGCTGTCGGGCGAGCGACCGGTGTCGATCGCGCGCACCACGCCTTCGAGCCACTTGAGCAGCGACAGCTGCTCGGGGTCGGCGGTGCGCGAGCGCACGAGGTCGAAGGCGCGGTTGCGCAGCTGGCGCAGGCCGTCTTCGGGCGGCGAGGCCTCGCGCAGGGTGTGGACCAGCACGCGGCGCTCGTCGTCGCTCAGGCGCGCGTCGGCCAGGGTGGCGTCGAGTTGGGCCAGCAGTTCGGGCAATGCGGACATCAGTGATCCTTGTCAGCTTTGGGCGGAGATGGTGGCTGTGGCACGCGCTTGGGTGCGGCCCGCGTGGCCTGCACCTCGGCGGCGAGGCGCTCCATGTCCTGCTTGATCGAACGGTCGAGTTCGAGCCGGCGCTCGGTGGCGGTCACCAGCGGCAGGATCAGCTCGCGGTAGGTCACGGCGATCTGCAGCATGGCGTCGGCCAGGCGCTGGCTCTCGTTCGGCCCCTCTGCGGCAGGCTTGGGCTCGGGCTTGAGCGCATCGACCGCGCGCGCCACGTCGAGCATGCTGCTCGCGATGCGCTGGCTGCCGTCCACGTCGGCGCCTCCGAGCTTTCGCTGGCGCACGAACTCGTCGCAGATGGCGGTCCAGCGGGTGCTTTCCTCCGGCGTCGGACTGCCGAGCAGTTGCGCGAGGCGCAGCAGGTTTTCCTCGGCGCCGGTGGTCAGCGTCTGGGCCTCGCCGCGGTAGTGGTCGCGCAGCAGCGCATCGAGCTCCTCATCGCGCATCAGCGGCGTGATCTTGCCAGCGAGCTTGGTCATGTTGCGGTAGCTGCCCTGCAGCTTGAACGGCGGCGCGGTGCGGTAGCTCTCCTGCTGCGCAGCCGAGGCGATGTAGGCCAGGTTGACCTTCAGCAGCAGGTCTCGCGCGCGGAACAGGCGCTGCAGCAGCGCCTTGATCTCTTCCAGCTCGACCGAACTGTAGGCGTGCGAGAGCGCGCTGCTCGGCACGTCGTGGCCCTGCGCCATCTTCACCAGCAGCTGCACGTCCTTCGGATCGCGCGAGGCCAGCGGCATCAGCGTGGGGTTGGAGGTCAGGCTGTTCTCGATGTACGAGAGCGCGAACGCCGCCTCGCGGCCCGACAGCACATCGCCCAGGTTGTAGATGTCGGCGCGGTTGGCCAGCATGTCCGGGATCTTGAACACGTCGCCCGACTCGGTGTAGGGGTTGCCCGCCATCACGATCGCGAAGCGCTTGCCGCGCATGTCGTAGCTGCGCGGCTCGCCGTTCCACACACCCTCGATGCGGCGCGTGCCGTCGGCCAGCGCGATGAACTTCTGCAGGAACTCGGGGCTGGTGTGCTGGATGTCGTCCAGGTACAGCATCACGTTGCTGCCCATGGCCAGGCCCAGGTTGAGCTTTTCCAGCTCCTGCCGTGCGGCGCTGTTGGGCGCGTTCGCCGGGTCGATGGCCGTCACGCCATGGCCCAGCGCCGGGCAGTTGATGCGCACGAAGATCAGGCCGAGGCGGTCGGCCACGTACTCCATGAGCGTGGTCTTGCCGTAGCCGGGCGGCGAGATCAGCAGCAGCAGGCCCATGCGGTCGGTGCGGCTGCCCTCGCCCGCCGAGCCGATCTGCTTGGCCAGGTTGTCGCCGATGATGGGCAGGTACAGCTCGTCGATCAGCTGGTTGCGCACGAAGGTCGACAGCGGCTTGGCCTGGAACTGGCTCAGTTTGAGCCGCGCCTTCTCGCGCTCGAGCAGCTCGTGGCGCAGGCTGTGCAGCGCCTCGTAGCCCGGCACCGCGTGCATCGTGTGGAACAGGAAGCGGCGCCAGAAGTCGTTGAGGTTCAGCGTGAGGCGCCCTTCGGCGACGCGCGGGTGCTCGCCACGCAGACCCTCGACGGTGCGGTCGAGCGCCGCGTTGACGCGGGTGCGCTGCAGCGGCATGGCCAGCACGCTGGCCGCGTCGTCGGTCCAGTCGACCGATTGCGGCGCCTGGTGCGTCGCGTAGGCGCGCACCCAGTCGCGCGCCAGGCGCCAGCGCTCGGCCGGCGGTGCAGCGTCGAGGTCGTGCTGCCATGCATCGCGCCGGCCGCCGCGCTCCAGCTCGCGCAGCAACGCCGCCGCGAGGTCCTCGCCCGCGCCGGACACGGCCCAGGTCTCGCCGCCATGCGGGCTGGCGAGCTCGCGCACGAGGTACGCTGCGGCCTGGTCGCACAGGGTGGTCACACGGCCGTCGTGCGCGTCACGTGTTTCGTCGTTTGCGGTGTCGGCCACAGGCAGCAGGTCGGGCACCACGTCGCGGGCGAAGTGGTTCAGTGCACGCGCGATGTCGGCTTCGAGCTGCTCCAACGCATCGCGCCGGCCGAACAGCGCCAGCATCTGCATCGCGGCCCGTGCGCGGCGCAGCATCGACTCGCGGTGTGCGATCAGGTGGCCGTGCTGCCAGTAGAGCAAGGCCAGCGCGCGTTCGGTCGGACCCCAGGCGAGCAGGCCTGCCTGGTCCTGCATGCCGACGAGCGCGCCCAGCAGGCGCATCGCGTCGTCGTCATGGATACCCTTCTGGTGGCCCTCCTGGTAGCGCGCCGCAGCGAAGCGGCGAACCATATCGAGCAGCTGCGGATGCAGCGGGTCTTCGGCCAGCAGCGTGAGCACTTCGGCCCACGTGCGCTCGGCCTTGCCGTCGAGCAGCGCCTCCAGCAGCCGGCCCGCGAGGTATTCGGCACGCGACAGCTCGGGGGTCTCGGACACCAGCGACTGGTTCCAGTAGCGCTGCAGCGGCAGCAGCCGGGGTTCGTCGACCGGGCTCTGGTAGTCGGTGCCCGTCACCTGGTAGGCCATGCCTTCGTCGCGGGCCACGAGCGTCAGGTCGACCGGCTGGCGGTGCACGGTGAAGGCGTGGCGGCCCAGGCGCAGCGTGTCGCCGCCCTCGCTCACCAGCTCGCGCTTGTCGCGGATGGAACGCAGCGCCTGGTCGCGCGCGGTCTTCAGGCGCGTGTCGAGCTCGTCGGCCGGCACCGCGGCGCCCAGCGTGCGCAGGTCGGCGATCAGCGTGTGCAGCTTGCCGATCATCGGGTCGGCCGCGAAGTAGCTGTGCACCTGCGTCAGATCGCCGAACTGCGCGATGCGGCGCGGAATGCCGTCGAGGATGCGCCCTGCGGCGTCGACCACGCCCTGCGCGCGGCGCTGGCGGGCGTCGACCAGGCTCTGGCGCCGCGCGGACAGCGCCTCGTACACGGTCTCGCGCTTTTCGGCGATGTCGGCCAGGAAGTCTTCCTGTTCGGCGAAGCGGCCTTCGATCTCTTCGAGCTGGGCCAAGAGGCGCGTGAGCGCGTCGTCGCACTTCTCGGGCGTGTCGGCGAACTCCAGCGCGTTCTCGACCGCCTGGCTGAAGAGCTTGAACTGCGCGCCGAACTCGGCACGCGCCTCGGTCGCGCCCAGCGACTTGCGCCGCGCGCGCGCATCGGCGCGCATGCGATTGATATCAGCGTAGATCAGCGAGATGCGGTCGAGGATCGACGTGCGGATCACCGCATCGCCGCCCGGCAGGCTGCCCAGCTGCTCGGTCAGCAGGTCGAGGCCGGCCGCCTGCTCGTCGAGTGTGGCGAGCATCTGCCCGAGCGCAGGCGACGTGGCCAGGTTGGGCAGTTCGAGCGCGAGCTTGTCCAGCGCCTGGCGCTGGCCGTGGAAGGCCGTGTCGGCCGCCAGGAACTGCATGGCGCGCTCGCCGATGCGCTGCTGCTCGACCTCGAGCGCGGCGTCCATCGCGGCGATGCGCGGCAGGTCGGCATAGCGCAGCTCCTTGAGCATCTGCAGCGCGCCGCGCCGCTCGCGCAGCCGGCCCAGCGCCTTCACGAAATCGTCGGGCGCACGCCAGAGGGTGCTGGCAATGTCGACCAGCAGCGCGTGCTGCTCGTCTTCCGCGCGGGCCAGCGCGCGCGCGGTTTCCCGGCGGATGGTGTCGACCTTTTCGAACTCGGCCAGCGTGCTGCGCGCCACCTCGGCGATGCTGCGCAGCTCGCCCATGAGGCCGGTGGCCTCGGGCGCGTCGAGCCAGAAGTAGGCGTCGCTCACGCGGGTGCACTGGCGGATCAGGTCTTCGTAGGCAGCGCGCGTGGGCGCCTGCTCGCGCACCGCGCGGGCGATGCCCATGAGGTCGCTCACGCCACGCACCAGCTCGGCATTGCCGATCTTGCCGAAGAAGCCGGTGGCGGGCGGCTGCGCGCTCACGTGCTCTTCGCTGGCGAAAGGCGTCTGCCACAGCTGCATCGGGTGCACGCGCGTGGGCTCAACGTCGTCGCCGTTGAACACCAGCATGCGGCCGTCGGCAAAGCGCGCGTAGCCGTTGGCGATGATCGGCGTGGCGAGCTTCTTGTCGATCAGGTTGTAGTTGAAGAGCGCATAGCGCCCGGGCTTCGGGTCGTAGAACACATAGGCCACGTCTTCGCCGTTGGGCGAGCGCAGCATGCGCTTGAAGCGCAGGTTTTCCACCACCTCGGCCGGCAGGTCGAAGCGCTTGTACTCGCCCGACTGCAGGTAGTAGCCGCCCGGAAAGATGATGCCGTGGTCTTCGGGCAGCTGCACGCAGGAGCCGCCGATGGCGTCGATGCGCTCGACCTGCTGCGTGCGGATGTTGAACACCAGGTAGCGCGTGACCTGCTCGCGGTAGGGCTTCACGCGCAGCAATATCAGCATGCCCAGCTTGGCCCAGGCGATCTCGGCGTCGGTGAGCGACTGGCTCTTGTCCTCCACCGGCTCGCTGTAGATGCCCAGCCCGGTCTCGGTGTTGTTCTCGATCTTGACCGTGAGGTCGCCGCCCAGCGTCTCGACGAACACGGTGTCGAGCACGTTCACGTGCGGATGCTTGCCGCCCACATGGTCTTCGCGCGTGGCGACGGTCCACTCGAAATCGTGGCTCGCGGGCAAGGCGATGTCGCGCTCGCCGCGGTTGTCGATGTAGTGGATGCCGCCATCGCGCTCGATGGCCCAGCGGAACACGCGCACGTCGTGCAGCTGCTGGCCGATCTGGAACGAGGCGAGCAGCTTGTCCTGCGTCACGCGCAACTGCAGCAGCGTGGCCTGCTTGTAGTAGGCGTAGAGCTCGCGGAAGTCAGAGGTGAAGCGCGCGTCTTCGAGGAAGCTGCCCGCCAGCGGCACGGGCTGCAGCTCGTCGTTCTCTGTGGCGGCTTCGCCCGGCGTCGCGAGCCGGTAGAGGCCGAACACATCGCCCACGGCCGTCTCCTTGCGCAGGCCGATGAAGACGTTGTAGCCAAACAGGAGCAGGTCGCCGATGCGCACGATGTCGCGCGCCACGGCGTTGTTCTCGGTGCGCGCGCGGGTGCGCAGGATCAAGGTCTGGTCGGAGCGGCCGAACTCGGCCAGGCGCTGCTCGTTGAGCGCCTGCGTCTTCTTCAGCAGGCCCTCGCCCTGGGTTTCGAGCCGCTTCTTCAGCAGGTCGTAGCTGCCGCTGCCGGAGACCAGCGCTTCGGTGGGGTCGATGGGGGCCTGGGCGCCGGGCGGCGCTGCGGTGTCGTCGGTGGGTTGCATGGATCGGCGCGGTCAGTCCGCGCGCAGCAGTGCGAGCAATTCGTCGCGGTGAGGCTGGGTGTCGAGCCAGGCGCGGATGCGGTCCAGCTCGTCGATGCAGTCGTCGCCGTAGCGGCGGCGCAGCGCGGCCAGGCGCGCCTCGCGCACCTCCTCGGTCTGCAGCCGGCGCTGCCAGCCGTCGGACAGCAGCTCGTCGAGCCGGCCGGCCAGGCCGCGGCTCACGAGGGCGCGCCATTCGCCCTGGTCGAACCAGAGGTTCTGGCAGGCCACGCAGCGGTCGATGCGGAAGTCGGGCCCGGCGCTCACGCGCAGGCGCTGCATCAGCCGCTCGCACTCGGGGCAGTGGCGCACGGCGGCGACGTCGAACACCTCGATCACCTCGTCGTCGACCTCATGCGGCACGCGCTTCGGGTCGGCGGCCTTCCAGCTGCGCCAGTCGTCCATGTCCATCACCATGCCGTGGCAGTCGCCGCACTGCACGCCGAGCAGGGCTTCGGCGAGTGCGACGGGCTGCATCGCGGCATGGGCGGCGCAACTGCACTTCAGGTTCGGGTTCATCGCGCGCCCCCGGCTCAGTTGCGGAAGGAGGAGATCAGGTTCTGCAGCGCCGACTTCTGGCTTTCGGTGCCGTCGTTGGCGATCTTGCTCATCAGCGAGGCGACGCTGAGATTTTGGATTTCGCCCGACGAATTGCCCAGCGCGCCGACGATGTCGCGCAGGTCCTTCACCACGTCGCGTTCGCCCGAGAGCTGCTCCTTGAAAGCGACCTGCACCGCCTGGCTCTTGGAGATGACACCGTCGATGCCCTTGCCCACGGAGAGCGAGCGCACGAAGCTGTCGAAGTAGTCGCCCGAGCCGCCCACGATGTCGATCTTGGCATTGGCGAGCGCGGTGCCCAGCACGTCGGCCTGTTCCTTGGCGATGGAGGTCTGCGCATCGATGCCCTTCATGGTTTCGATGTGCGACTTTTCCAGGCGCATGCGGAACTCTTCGTGGTCGCGGGTCTCGGGGCTCATGGACTTCATGGCCTCGAACTTCTCGTGCAGGCCCTTGGCCTCGGCGTTGAAGCGCGCTTCGATGACCTGCGCATCGGCCTGGCCCGACTTGAGCGTGGCCTCGGCGTCGGCCGTGCGCACGTTGACTTCGGCGAGGCCCAGCTTTTCCTTGCCCGAGGCCTCGGCCTCGAACTTGGCCCGCATGCCGGCGGCTTCGGCTTGCGAGCGGGCCTCGATGACCTGCGCATCGGCCTGGCCGGCCTTGAGGATCGCGTCGGCATCGGCCTGGCGCACATGCACATCGGCCAGGCCCAGCTTTTCCTTGCCCGAAGCCTCGGCTTCGAAGCTTGCCAGCTTGGCCTGGGCCGTGGCGATTTCGACCTTGGCGGCGGCCAGGCCCGGTGCGGCGGAAATGGCTTCCACGCCTTCGGCTTCGCGCTTCTTCGATTCGGCGTCGCGCTCGGCCACCTTGAGCTTGGCATCGGCCAGCGTGAGTTCTTCGGCGGCCTTGTGGCGGGCGCGCTTTTCTTGCGTTTCGGCGGCCTTCACGTCGAGCACCATCTTCTCTTCGGCCTGGCCCTCGGCCATGATCACGACCGACTTCTTGGTGCGCTCGGCCTCGGCGACCACGCGCAGTTCCTTGATGGCTTCTTCCTGCTCGGCCACGGTGCGCTCGACCACGATGCGCTCGCGAATCACATCGGCGATGGCCTTCTTCTGCACTTCGACGGCCTTGTCTTTTTCAATGCGCTGCAGGGTCACTTCCTTCTCGCGATCGACGATTTCGAGGTCGCGGGCACGCGTGACCTTTTCTTCCTCGATGGCCACCGCGCGCTTGCGGTTGTTCTCGGCCACTTCCTTCTCGCGCTGCACGTTCTCCTGCTGCACCGAGACGGATTGCTCGGCCATGAGGCGCGCGGTTTCGGACTTGGTGCGCTCTTCGGACTGGATCTTGGAGGTTTCGGCTTCTTCGCGAGCGCGCACGCTGGCAATTTCGCGCTGCTGGCGCGCGGTGGCGTCGGCCTGCTGGCGCTCGAGTTCGAGCAACGCTTCTTGCGTCTCGACGTTCTTCTTCTTGATCTGCATTTCCTCGTTGCGGCGCAGTTCGTTGGTGCGCACATGCTCGACCGCCGTCAGCTCGGTGATCTTCTTGATGCCCTGCGCATCGAGGATGTTGTTGGCATCGAGCTCCGACAGCGGCGTCTGCTCGAGGTAGTCGATGGCGGCGTCTTCGAGCACGTAGCCCGAGAGGTCGTTGCCGATCTGGCTGATGATCTCGTCGCGGAAGCCGTCACGCGCCTGGTACAGGTCGACGAAGTCCATCGACTTGCCCACCGTCTTGAGCGCTTCGGAGAACTTGGCCGAGAACAGCTCTTCGAGCGTCTCGTGGTTCGATGCCCGCGCACAGCCGATACCCTGCGCCACCTTCAGAACGTCGTCGGCGGTCTTGTTGACGCGCACGAAGAACTTCACCTTGATGTCCGCGCGGATGTTGTCGCGGCAGATGAGGCCTTCGTTGCCCGAGCGGTCGATCTCGATGGTCTTGACCGAGATGTCCATCAGCTCGGCCTTGTGGATGATCGGGTAGACCATGCGGCCGGTGAAGGTCACCTCGGGCTCGGCGCGCAGCGTGTTCACGATGAGTGCGTGGCCCTGTTCGATCTTGCGATAGAACTTGGCGAACATCGCGAACAGGCCGAGGATGACGACGGCCAGTATGACCACGGCGAAGATGATGGGCTCCATTTTTTCTCCAGATGCTTTAAGAGCGAGCGAACGAACTTGGGTGAGGGATGCGCGCAGTCAGACGGTGTGAACGAATCCGGCGTGGCCGATGAGCGGACATGGCGGGGTCGTTCACGCCTTCTCAGACGATGTCTTCGTGCGCCGCGATGAGGTAGCGCGCGGCCACCTCGTCGTATTCGAGGATGAGCGCGTGCGAGCCGCGCTTGAGGGCGTTGGGCGTGGGCGCCCAGACGCGGATGTTGAGGCTGGCGCCGCGGCGCGCCACTTCGGCGCGGCCGTCCTTCTCGTTCACCACGCCGGTGACGACGCGGCAGACCTGGCCCACCAGCGCCGCGTTGCTCACGGCCGTGTGGCTCACGAAGAGGCCCTTGAGCGGGCGGATGGCCACCGCCGTCACCGGGATGGCAAGGGCTGCACTGGCCACCAGCAGCACCGTGCCGGCCACCAGCTTGAGCACCATCGTCGGCACCAGCGGCAGCAGCCACTCGCCGCCCAGGCACGAGAGCGTCCAGGCCACGAGCACCAGCAGGCTCACGGCCACCGAGAACGGCACGCCGTTCAGGCCGAAGGCGACCACGTAGCTCGCGATCTGGCCCATGTCGCTGGTGTCGCCGTCGGCATGCGTCTGCAGGTCGACGTCGATCCCGCTGCTCTCGAAGTCGACCATGCCGACCACCGCGAGCACCCAATAGATCACCACGACACCGAGCAGCACCGTGTAGATCGCGGTGGGGTACCCCGTCACCGCTCCCATGAAATCGCCCATTGATCCTCCCGCGTGCGGGTTGGTTGTTGTTCTCTTTTCTTCTTACCTGCCGCCCGGCTTCTTCGTGCCGGCGTTCTTCTTGTTCGCCTTGCCTGCAAAGGCAATCAGTTCGCGCGTGGCCCTCTCCTTGATGGCCAGGCGGTCGTCGGGTGACAGACCATACCGCGCCGCCAGGAATTCGTAGTCGGCCGCGTTCAACGACACCGTGAGACGCGGCCGCTTCGGCTTCGAGGTGGTCGCCAGCCCCAGCACCTGCCGGATCTGGTCGGGCGTGGACACATGCTGCTCGAACGCCGCGGTGCGCACGGCCTCGAGCACGGCTTCTTCCACGTCGAAGGCCACCTGGACCGCGCGGATCGCCTCGTCCGAGCCTTGCCAGCGTACCGGCTTGACCCGCACCATCGTCACTCCGGAGCCGGTTCGGACGGCTTGGCCTGCCGGGCGCGGATGCGCTCCATCACCTTGCCAGTGCGGTCGGCATCGTTGCCGATGCCCGCCGCGGCCAGCTTCTTCTCGAGCGCGCTGTGGCCGAGCTCGTCTTCGAGCTGCTGGCCTGCCGCCATGCGATCAGACAGATCCTCGTGGCGCGAGCGGATGCGTTCCAGCGACTCGCGCGCACTGGCCAAACGCGAGCCGCCGCTGCCGATGTTCTCGGAGATCGACTGCGTGGCGCGGTAGACGCTCTCGGTGGTCTTGGCGATGCCGATCTCGCGCTCGTGCTCGCGGATGCGCGCCTCGGCCGACTTGATCAGGTCCTTGAGCCGCGACACCTGCAACGCATACGAGGCGTGGGCCTTGGCCTGCTCCTCGAGCTCCTGTTCAAGCGTGCCGACCTTGGCCGCCACGTCGAGCGCCAGGCCTTCCTGGGTCTTGTTGAGGGCTTCGAGCGCCAGGCCTTCGTAGCGCGCGACCTCGCCCTTCAGGCGTTCGATTTCGCGGGCCGACTGCATCTCCTTGGCCATGACGCCCGTGAGGTCGCCCTTGGCCTTTTCGATGCTGTGCTTGGCGTCGATGATTTCCTGCTCGTAGATGCGCGTGGCGTTGCTGTCGATCACGCTCTCGCCGATTTCGCGGGCGCTGCCGCGCAGCAAGGTGACCAGCTTCTTGATGACTGTCATGATGATCTCCGCTTAATTCAGGAATTCGGACAAGGCGTCGAGCGCATCGAGCGCGTTGTCGCTGAGCACGGCCACTTCGCGTGCGATGTCTTCCACGCTCGCGTTGCGCCCCAGCGCCCCCGTGAGCACGTAGCGCCCGCCCACACGCCCGAAGGACGACAGCGGCACGGACGGATTGAGGTCGAGCAGCGATTCGAGCAGCTCGGTGCGCCGCGCGGGCTTCACGTCTTCCTCGGTCCAGAGGTAGCAGATGCAGATGATCTGCATGTCGGAACTGGTGACGAAGATCGGCAGCTCATCGCGCCCCTCGATGCTCACCTGGACCACCGGCGTGCTGCCCGGAATCGGCTGCAGCTGAACAGACAGCCCACCCATCGCGGCACCGGCCAGCACGTCGAGGCCTTCGAGTTGATCCAGCAGTGATTGCATACCTCTCCTTTGGGTTGTCTACCGTGGGAAGCGCGCGATGCTTCGATGGATTCACTATAGGTGTAGCGACATAACATGTCAAAAATTCTTTTAACCCACGCGCATGACTTTCGGCACTGGCGCGCTCTCTAGAATCCGCCAATGGCCAGCACCATCAACCCCGCGCGTGTCGATTTCGTGACGCTGCGCCTGTTCTGCGCCGTGGCCCAGTCGGGCAGCATCACCAAGGGCGCGGAGGCGTGTCACCTCGCGCTCTCGGCGGCGAGCCGGCGCCTGTCCGACTTCGAAGCGGCCACAGGTTCCAAGCTGCTCGAACGCAGCGCCCAGGGCATCGCGCTCACACCCGCCGGGCACGTGGCGATGCAGCATGCGATGCGCCTCTTCCAGGGCTTCGAGCAGTTCAGCAACGAGCTGGGCGACTACGCCAGCGGCGTGCGCGGCCATGTGCGGCTGTGGGCCAACATGTCGGCGCTGACGGAGTTCCTGCCGACCACGCTGGCGGCGTTCCTCGGGCAGCATCCCGATATCCGCGTCGAGGTCGAGGAACAGCTCAGCGGCGACATCGTGCGCGCACTGGTCGACGGCCTCGCCGACGTCGGCGTGTTCGCCGAGAACACGCCCGCCTACGGCCTCGACGTCGCGCCCTTCCAGACCGACGAGCTCGTGGTGCTCTGCGCCAGGCCGCACCCGCTGGCACGCCTGCGTGCGAAACAGGTCGACTTCAAGACCTGCCTCGCGCACGAGTTCGTGGGGCTGAACCGCAGCAGCTCGCTGCTCGAGCTGACCTCGCGCGCCGCCGAGCAGGCCGGCATTCCGATGCGCCTGCGCGTGCAGGTGCGCAGCTTCGATGCGATGTGCCACATGATCGCGGCCAACCTCGGCATCGGCGTGGTGCCGCTGGCCGCCTGCAAGGCGCAGGTGGCCGCGCTCGACCTGAAGGTGGTGCACCTGAAGGACACGTGGGCCACGCGGCGCCTGCTGATGGCGACGAAGACGGGCGCGGCGCTGACGCCGGCGACGCAGTTGCTAGTGCGGCAGCTGCTCGCTTCGTCGAACTGACGACCGGCCCGGGCCCTACTCCGCCCCCTCGGCCTCGAGCACCGCCCACTCCGCCTCCGTGAACAGCCGCGAGCGCGTCAGAAAGCGCACGCCCAGCGGCCCTTCGAGCGAGAACATCCCGCCGCGCCCCGGCACCACGTCGATGATCAGCTGCGTGTGCTGCCAGTATTCGAACTGCGGCCCGCTGATGTAGAACGGCATGCCGCCGATGCGCCCCAGCAGCCGGTCGTAGTCACCCACGATGAACTCGCCCTGGGCGTAGCACATGGGCGCGCTGCCGTCGCAGCAGCCGCCCGACTGATGGAACATCAGCGGGCCGTGCCTGGCGGCGAGGTCGTCGATGAGCGCGAGCGCCGCGTCGGTCGCGGTGACGCGCAGGACCTCGCCGGTCATCAGAAGAAGCCCAGCTTGTTCTCGCTGTAGCTCACGAGCAGGTTCTTGGTCTGCTGGTAGTGGTCGAGCATCATCTTGTGGTTCTCGCGCCCGATGCCCGACTGCTTGTAGCCGCCGAAGGCCGCATGCGCCGGGTACTGGTGGTAGCAGTTGGTCCACACGCGCCCCGCCTGGATGCCGCGGCCCATGCGGAAGGCACGGTTCATGTCGCGGCTCCACACGCCGGCGCCCAGGCCGTAGAGCGTGTCGTTGGCAATCGCCAGCGCTTCTTCCTCGTCCTTGAAGGTGGTGACCGACACGACCGGGCCGAAGATTTCCTCCTGGAAGATGCGCATCTTGTTGTGGCCGCGGAAGACGGTCGGCTTCACGTAGTAGCCGTCGGCCAGATCGCCTTCGAGCTGCTGGCGCTCGCCGCCGATGAGCACCTGCGCGCCCTCCTGCCGGCCGATGTCCAGGTAAGACAGGATTTTTTCCAGCTGCTCGCTCGAGGCCTGCGCGCCGATCATGGTGGCCGCGTCGAGCGGGCTGCCCTGCTTGATGGCGGCCACGCGCTTCAGTGCGCGCTCCATGAAGCGGTCGTAGATCGACTCTTGAATGAGCGCGCGGCTCGGGCAGGTGCAGACCTCGCCCTGGTTCAGCGCGAACATCGTGAAGCCTTCGAGCGCCTTGTCGAAGAAGGCGTCGTCGCGCTCCATCACGTCGGCAAAGAAGATGTTGGGCGACTTGCCGCCCAGCTCCAGCGTCACAGGAATGAGGTTCTGGCTCGCGTACTGCGAGATCAGCCGGCCCGTGGTGGTCTCGCCGGTGAAAGCGATCTTGCCGATGCGGTTGCTCGACGCCAGTGGCTTGCCCGCCTCCACGCCGAAGCCGTTGACGATGTTCAGCACGCCCGGCGGCAGCAGGTCGCCGATGACCTCCATCAGCACCAGGATCGACACCGGCGTCTGCTCGGCGGGCTTGAGCACCACGCAGTTGCCGGCCGCCAGCGCGGGCGCGAGCTTCCACACGGCCATGAGGATCGGGAAGTTCCACGGAATGATCTGGCCGACCACGCCGATGGGTTCATGAAAGTGGTACGCGAAAGTTTCGTGGTCGATCTCGCTGATGCCGCCTTCCTGCGAGCGGATGCACGAGGCGAAGTAGCGGAAGTGGTCGATGGCCAGCGGCAGGTCGGCAGCCATGGTCTCTCGGATCGGCTTGCCGTTGTCCCAGGTCTCGGCGGCGGCCAGCATGGCCAGGTTTTCCTGCATGCGGTCGGCGATGCGGTTCAGGATGTTGGCGCGCTCAGTGGTCGATGTGCGACCCCAGGCGCCCTTGGCCTTGTGGGCGGCGTCGAGTGCGCGCTCGATGTCGGCGGCGCTGGAGCGCGGCACTTCGCAGAAGACCTTGCCGGTGACGGGCGTGATGTTGCCGAAATACTGGTTCTCCACCGGCGCGACCCATTCGCCGCCGATGTAGTTGCCGTAGCGCTTCTTGAAAGGCACCGCGGTACCGAATTTGCCCGGTTCGAGCATGTCCATGGGTTGTCTCCGTTGGGTAAGGTGTGAACGGGCGCCGCGACATGCGGCGGCCCGCACAGGCACCGCAAGCGGCATACCCGCGCGGATCGGGACAATCCCCAAGCCTCGCGCCACAGGGGCGCGGCCCGCGCAGAGGGTTTCCATTCGCAATCTGCGACAGATGGGCGCGACGGCGGCGACTACGATGTCGCACAAGGCGAATCGCCGGCAATCCCGCCCACGGAGTTCCGCAAGATGAGTGAAGCTTCCGCACCCTCGGTCAGCGTCGCGCAGGCCCGCGAGCTGTTCTTCGCCCAGGGCCGCGACCCGGCGCCATGGATCGCGCCGCACATCTCGCGCTCGTGGCAGCGCAGCCGGCCGGTCGATCCGCACTGCATCGACCCGACGCCCATGGCGCCTTCGCTGCTCAACGAGCGGCGCGAGCAGGCGATGCGCCTGCTCAGCTGCGCGCAACCCGAGCTCGACGGGCTCGCCGAGCACGCGGTGGGCAACGGCTGCATCGTCGCGCTGTCGGACGCGAGCGGCCTCATCCTCGAAGAAATCGGCAGCCCCGACTTTCTGCCCAAGGCCCAGCGCGTGGCGCTGCAGCCCGGCGTGGAATGGTCGGAGAGCCATCGCGGCACCAACGCCATCGGCACCGCGCTGGCCGAGCGCGTGGCGCTGATGGTGCTGGGCGGCGAGCATTACCTGGCACAGAACGGCCGGCTGGGCTGCGCGGCGGCGCCCATCTTCAGCGGGCGCGGCGAGTTGGCCGGCGCGCTCGACATCTCGGGCGAGACCGCGCGCGTGAACCACCATGCCCTCGGCCTGGTGCGCATGGCGGCGCAGCAGGTCGAACACCGCATGCTGCTGGCCGAGGCCTCGGGCCATGTGCTGCGCTTCCATGCGCGGCCGGCGCTGATCGGCACCGCACGCGAAGGGCTGATGGTGATCGAGGGCGGGCGCATCGTGGCCGCCAACCGCGTGGCGCTCGACCTCTTCGGGCGCACGTGGGAAGGCCTGCTCGACCTCGACGCCGAAGAATTCCTGGGCGCGCAGTGGCCGCGCATGGAGCACCGGCGCAGCCTGCTCACGCTGCCGGGCGGACGGCAGATCGCGACCGTCATGGAGCGCACGGGCACGGCGAACAGCGGCACGGGCCGCTCCGGTGGTGCGCGGCAGGTAATGGCCGCGAACACAGCGCCCGTCGACAACGACGACGTGGTGCGCCCATTGCTGGCGCGCGCCGTGCGCGTGCTCAACGAAGGCGTGCCGGTGCTCGTGAACGGCGAAACCGGCAGCGGCAAGGAGGTGTTCTCTCGCCGCCTGCACGCCGCCAGCCGCCGCAGCGCGGGCCCGTTCGTGGCCGTCGATTGCGCCTCGCTGCCCGAGACGCTCATCGAGGCCGAGCTGTTCGGCTACGAAGAAGGCGCCTTCACCGGCGCGCGCCGCAAGGGCATGCCGGGGCGCATCCGCGAGGCGCACGGCGGCGTGCTCTTTCTCGACGAGATCGCCGAGATCCCGCTCGCGCTGCAGACGCGCCTGCTGCGCGTGCTCGAAGGCCGCGTGGTCACGCCGCTGGGCGGTGGCCAGGGCGTGGCGGTCGATTTCGATTTGATTTGCGCCACGCACGCCGGCCTGCCCGCGCTGGTCGAGGCCGGGCGCTTTCGCGCCGACCTGATGTACCGCGTGGCCGGCTTCACCGTCGCTCTGCCCGCGCTGCACGAGCGTGCCGACCGGCGCGCGCTGATCGCGCGGCTGTTTCTCGAATCGGGCGGCGCCGCCAAGCACCTGTGCCTGGAGAACGACGCGCTCGAGCGCCTGGCCGCCTACCGCTGGCCCGGCAACGTGCGCGAGTTGCGCAGCGTGCTGCGTGCGCTCGTCGCGCTGGCCGACCCGGGCGATGCGGTGACGGCCGATGCGCTGCCCGCGCACCTGCACGACGCCGCGCCCCTTGCCGACTTCAGCGAAGCCACCCTGTCGCAACCCAACGCGCCCCTGCAGACCATCACGCGCCACGCCATCGACGAAGCCCTGCGCGCCTGCGACCACGACGTGGCACGCGCGGCCCGCCGGCTCGGCGTTCACCGCAGCACCGTGTACCGCCACCTCGCGCGTCAGCGCCCGCCCGCGGGCAACACCAAAGACTGACTTGCCCGCACGCGCGGGAGCGGCCAGACTTTGCGCATGGCCCTGCCCCCGCATTCATGACCACCGGCAAATCCGCGCGCAAGCTCTCGGCCGTGCCGTCCACCTTGCGGATTCCGCTGGCCGCGCGGGCTTCGGGCGATGCGCTGTTTCCGCAGATGGCCGTGCGCGACGCCTACGCCGCCGGCATCCTCGAGCAGATCCGCGACGACGACCACGCCCTGCCGGACGACCGCACGACCATCTACGGCATCCTCGCGCGCACGCGGCGCTTTCGCAGCCTGGCGCAGGACTTCCTCAAGCTGCACCCAGGCGCGCGCGTCGTGAACCTGGGCTGCGGCCTGAGCCACTACTTCCAATGGCTGGACGACGGCAAGTCGCGCATGACCGATGCCGACCTGCCCGAGGTGCTGGCCCTGCGCCGCGAACTGCTGCCTGAAACGCATCCGCGCCACGACCTGCGCGAACTCGACCTCTCGGCGCCCGGCTGGTGGGAGCAGCTCGGCCTGCCGCGCAAGCGCCAGGCGCAGCCGGTCTTCCTGTTCACCGAGGGCGTGCTGATGTACCTCACGCCCGAGCAGGTGAACGCCGTATTCACCACCTTCGGCGAACGCGCGCCTGCGGGTTCGGTGCTGGCCTTCGACGCGATGTGCTGGCTGGCCGTGGGCCGCGCGCGCCAGCATCCTTCGGTGCGCGCGACCGGCGCGGAGTTCCAGTGGGGCCTGCGCCGGTACGAAGACCTCACGCAGCCCCATCCGCGCCTGCACCTGGACGGCACCTACCGCGTGATGGAAGGCATCGGCTGGCCCTACACGCTGTTCGCGCCGATGGTGCTGTTCTTTCTCGGCGTGCCGATCTATGCGGTGTACGCGCTGAGGGCGAAGGACTAGAACCTCTTCAGGCGAACGGCACGCTGCGCCACGGGCTGCGCGTGTCGCTCAGCAGCAGGCGGTTGGTGCGCAGCAGATGCTCTTCACGCGCATCGGAGTACTGCCAGATCAGGCCCGCCGCGATGTACGCGGCGCTCACCTGCGACCAGTTGGCATAGGCCGCGCGCACCTGCGATGCCAGACCGCCCGCAAAGTCCGCGAACTCCGCGCGGTCGATGAAACCCAGCTGCACGGCCCAGCGCGACAGGTTGGCCAGGCGCACCGCGTCCCAGGCCACCAGGTTCGTCAGCTGGTCCGGCGCCACGCCGAAGTGCTTGCGCAGGGCCTGGACCCAGCTCTGGCTGCCGGTCATCAGCTGGCTCAGCTCGGCGCTCGAGTGCCCGGTCTGCGCGGACAGCGCCCGCATGTCCAGGTGCTCGCGCGCCTTGATCTGGAAGAACGCGGGAAACCACGCGTCCATGACCAGGCGCAGCACGCCCGGCGTGGACTGCACCGCCGCATCGATCGCGCCGATGGCCTTCCAGGCCGGCAGGTACTTCGCGCGCTGCCCTTCCTCGGTCAGCCAGCGCGCGGTCTGCTCGAAGCTCGCGCGATCACTCACGTTCCACACCTGCGCGATGCCTTCGCGCAGGGTGTCGTTGTCCTTGCCGGTGAGCACCGCGTTCACGCAGTCGCCGTTGAAGGCCGACAGCGGCGTGCTCAGCGTGACCAGCCATTGCTCCTGCGCGGAAAGCGCGGGCGCGGCGGCGTCGAACTTGAGCTTGTCGTTGTCGAGCATCGCGTGCGCGAGCGTGTCCTTGAACCCCATGAAAACTCCTCCGAATCTTGTTGAATGGCGCGCGGGCGGATCAGGCCTTCGATTGCAGGCGCACAACCTCCTGCTGCAGAAACGCGAGGAAGGGTGCGCGCAGCGATTCCTTCATGTGCGCCGGCAGCGCCATCGGCGGGGTCGAGCCCGTCAGCAGCTGGTCGCCCTTCTCTCCGATCTGCAGCGCACGCACCTCCACCCGCTCCAGCGCGATGCGCAGCGGCGACTCCATCAGGTCCTTGCCGTACAGCGCCTGCGCGGTGAGCGCCACGCCGTAGGGGCCGCCGAAGAGCGGAAAGTCGGCCAGCGCGAACTGCAGCGTCTCGCCCGCGGGAATCTGGAACTTGTCCGTCACCTTGCCCAGCTTCTTGGCGAGCTTCGGGTTGGTGGGATCAAGCAAGGTGTCGATTGCGCCGTGGTCGGCCACCAGTTCGGCCAGCGTCCAGACGCGCTGCTGCGCCTGTCGCTGGCTGCCGTTTTCCGCGTGGTACGCGAGCACCGCCGCGACCGTCGGCGCCAGCAACTCGCCGCAGCGTTTGAGCAGCACCGGCTCGGGCGCGTCGGCCACGCCGGACCAGTCTTTCCACGCCTTGAAGCGCGCGAGCAGCGTCGAGACGAACGAAGGTGCATCGTCCGCACGCGCGGGCAAGGCATGGCCTTGCGCCGGCGGCGGTGCGGCCGACAGCACGGTGAAGTCGTCCTGCACGTACACCGCCTGGTCGGTCAGCAGCAGCCCTTGCGAGGTGCGCTTGCCGCTGAGCCGGTTCATCGCGTGGTAGCCGAGGAAGAACAGCGGGATCTCGTCGCCCAGCCACGGCCTGGGCAGGTACATCTGCTCGACCGCCTGCGCGAACACCTGCGGCGCATCTTCGTGGTCGGGGTGGTCCGCCTGGTCGGGCAGGAAGGCAAAGGCCGACAGGTCGGCATGCAACGGTGCCTGCACCTGTTGCTGCACGCGCGCACGCAAGGCATCGCCGTGGCGCGCGCGTTCGGGCGGCAACGCGCCCAGGTGATCGGTGAACGACGAAAAAACGAATGACATGCTGAATCTCTCCCTGAAACCGTGGTTGTGAATGGGTAAGCGGCCCGGCATCTGCTTCCGTGGGCCATGCACGGCAGATCGGCCGTGACCGCGGCGTGTCCTGGAAGGACACCGCCGCAACGCCGGCCCAAGGGAAGTGTTCCCCGGCGGCTCACGGACTGGATGATCACGCGCCCCCATGTCAGGAGCGCGGCCATGCTACTGGGAAGCGTCGTCTGGCATTCTGACGAATTCTGCGAGGGCGCGCGATCACGAAATTCGCGCCGCTAGCATCAGCGCATCTTCAAACCGTGGCCACTCTGTGATGCGCCACACACGGGAGTCAAACGAATGGGTACATGGTCGACAGCAGGCTTCGGCAACGACGAGGCACTCGATTGGCTGGCTGAACTACAGGAAGCCGATGACGCGCTCGCCTTCATCCGCGAGACGCTGGATTCAGGCTCCACCGAAGGCACCGTCGCCGCGGCCGAAGTGCTGGCGCTGCTCGCCGGCCAGGGCAGCGCCGACGTGCACCCGGACGCCGTCGACTGGTGCGCCGGCAAGGCCGCGCCGCCGGCCGACCTGCGCCATGCCGCCGCCGACGCGCTGCAGGCCATCCTCGACGACCCCGATGCGGACGGGCACGACACCTGGGCCGAGCTGGGCGAGGACGACGAGGACTACCTTGCGTGGCTCGCCAACCTGAAGAGCCTGCAGGTCCGGCTGCGCGGTTGAACCGCGCTGAACGCGCCCGGCGTTCCGGCCAAAGCGTGCGCCGTGTTACGTAACGAGTGGCGACAGCTGCCCGTTTTGCACCACGGGCCTGACAGGGCCATTCGCACAAAATTCTTTTCGAATCAACGAGATACGGCGTTTTCGGCCCATCACTGACGGATGAAGTCGAAGGCGGCACGCATGTTGCCCTCTGTAGTCATTTATTTGACGAGGAGGCCGCATGACCACCACCGTATCGCCGATCGCTTCGATCCCCGCCGCCGCCGAAAGCGGCGCCCCCGTGGTGCTTGCACAGGCCAGCGTCACCCCCCTGGGCCCTGTCGCCTCGAGCGCCCCCATGGCCGCGCCCGCCGGGCCGACCAGCCTGGGCACCCTGTCCAACGCCACGCCCGGCACGGTCGTCATGCGCGACGGATTTCGCATGCCGGTGGACGGCAACCAGACCCTCATTGCAGGCGACCGCGTGATCGTGCCCGACGGCGGCCAGGCCAACGTGCTCTTCCCCGGCTCGGCCACCAACAAGGCGCCGCTGGCCGGTGTGTTCGCGGGTGGCACCGACGCCACCATCACCTCGACCAAGCTGTCCAGCGGCCTGGAGCAGGTGAACGTCGACGTGGCCGCCGGCAACCTCGATGTCACCTCGCCCGACAGCGACGCGGAAGCCGCGGCACTCGCCGTGAGCAAGAAGACCGCGGCCGGCAGCGGCATCGGCCTGGGCGAATTCGCACTCGGCGCACTGGGCGCCATCGGCCTGGGCGCCGCGCTGAGCGGCGGTGGCGGCGGCGACGGCGGCGGCTTTCCCCTGTTCGTCTCGGGCATCGGCGACAGCGACGCGGATGCCGATTCGGATGCCGATGCTGACGCCGACGCCGACTCGGATGCAGACGCCGATGCCGATGCCGATTCGGACGCCGACGCGGATTCGGATGCAGACGCCGACGCTGATGCGGACGCCGATTCGGATGCGGATGCCGATGCCGACGCAGACCACCTGCTCGATCCGGGCGACGGCCTCGCCGGGCACCTGCTGGGCGCCCTCGACAACGCGCTCGGCCTGGGCGGCGGTGCGACCAACGTGCGCAGCGCCTCCGGCTCGTCGGGCACGCTGGCCTCGCTGATGCCCGTGGCCGACGGCCTCACCGACCTGGTCGACGACCTGCTCTCGCCGGTCACCGGCGAGGAGTTCAAGGCCAACGATCCCAACGAGTTCGAACCGGTGGACAACGCGGTCGAAAACATTGCCGTTCACGTGGGCGGCGTGCTGACCCCCGTGGTCGACGGCCTGCTCGGCGAAGGCCTGACCGATGCCCTCGTCGGCTCGCTGATCGGCCAGGTCGACTACCTGACCGACGCACTGGGCAATGCGCTGGAGAACGTGCTGGGCAGCGAAGGCCTGCTCGGCGGCATCACCACCCCGCTGGGCCTGGACGGCCTCGTGGACGACCTGCTCGGCACGGACGGCGTCGTCGGCCAAGTGCTCGAGGGGCTGCTGGGTGACGGCAGCCTGCTGGGCAGCGTGCTCGGCGAAGACGGGTTGATCGGGCAGTTGCTGGGGGATGACGGGCTGCTCGGTGGCGTGCTGGGCGATGGCGGTTTGCTGGGTGGCGTCCTCGGCGGCGAAGGCGGCTTGTTGGGCGGTGTGCTGGGTGACGACGGCCTGTTGGGCGGTTTGCTCGGTGGCGACGGGGGCCTGCTCGGCGGTGTGCTGGGCGATGACGGCCTGCTGGGTGGTGTCCTCGGCGGCGAAGGCGGCTTGCTTGGCGGCGTGCTGGGTGACAACGGCCTGTTGGGCGGCTTGCTCGGTGGCGATGGGGGTCTGCTCGGCGGCGTGCTGGGCGACGACGGCTTGCTGGGCGGTGTCCTCGGTGGCGAAGGCGGCTTGCTCGGGGGCGTCCTGGGTGACGATGGCCTGCTGGGTGGCCTCCTCGGCGGCGAGGGCGGCCTGCTTGGCGGCGTGCTGGGCGACGACGGCCTGGTCAACGGCCTCCTCGGTGACGAAGGCATCCTTGGCGGCGTGCTCGGCGGCGACGGCGCCCTGTCCGGCCTGCTCGGCAGCGAAGGCCTCACCGGCGGACTGCTTGGTGGCGACGGACTCGTGGACAGCCTGCTCGGTCCCGACGGCGCGGTCGGCTCCCTGCTGAACGCGACCCCGCTGGCCGGCCTGCTCGGCGGCGAAGACGGCTTGCTCAGCGGCCTGCTGGGCGATGACGGACTCCTGGGTGGCGTCCTCGGTGACGACGGCCTGCTGGGCGGCGTGCTGGGCGACGACGGCATCCTCGGTGCCGAAGGCCCGGTCGGCGGCCTGTTGAATGGCGTCCTTGGTGGCGACGGCGGCGGCCTGCTCGGCGGTGTGCTGGGTGACGATGGTTTGCTGGGCGGTTTGCTCGGTGGTGACGGCGGCCTGCTCGGTGGTGTGCTGGGTGACGACGGCCTGCTGGGCGGCGTCCTCGGTGGCGACGGTGGCCTGCTCGGCGGCGTGCTCGGTGACGACGGCCTGCTGGGTGGTGTCCTCGGTGGTGAGGGAGGCCTGCTCGGCGGCTTGCTGGGTGACGAAGGCCTGCTGGGCAGCCTGCTCGGCGGCGGCGACGGCGGATTGCTTGGCGGCGTGCTGGGTGACGACGGCTTGCTGGGCGGTGTCCTTGGCGGTGACGGCGGTTTGCTCGGCGGCGTGCTCGGCGACGACGGTCTCCTGGGCGGCGTCCTCGGCGGTGACGGCGGTTTGCTCGGCGGCGTGTTGGGTGACGACGGCCTCCTGGGTGGCGTTCTCGGCGGCGACGGTGGTCTGCTTGGCGGCGTGCTCGGTGACGATGGTCTGCTGGGCGGTGTCCTCGGCGGCGACGGCGGTCTGCTCGGTGGCGTGTTGGGCGACGACGGCCTGCTGGGTGGCGTCCTCGGCGGCGATGAAGGTGGTCTGCTCGGCGGCGTGCTCGGTGACGACGGCCTGCTCGGCGGCGTGCTCGGTGACGACGGCCTGCTGGGCGGCGTCCTCGGTGGCGGCGAAGGCGGCGAAGGCGGCTTGCTCGGCGGCATCGTCGGCGAAGACGGCCTCGTGGGCAGCCTGCTCGGCGGCCTGCTGGGAGGCAAGAGCCCCGTCGCAGACATCCTGGAGCCGGTGTCGTCGGTGCTCGGCCATGCAAGCGATGCCGTGGCACCGGTCGTGGCCGAGGCCACGCAAGCCGCATCCGGCACCGCGGTGCCCGCGGCCGACATCCTGGCCGGCGCCAGCTCGGCAGTTGCCCCGGTGGTCGCCGAGGTGGTGAACACCGTCGAGCACGCGGTCACGCCGCTGGTGTGTGAGGTCGTGGCCCCGATCACCAGCCTGCTC
Source organism: Variovorax sp. GW821-FHT09D07 (assembly GCF_059416345.1). Taxonomy (NCBI): domain Bacteria; kingdom Pseudomonadati; phylum Pseudomonadota; class Betaproteobacteria; order Burkholderiales; family Comamonadaceae; genus Variovorax; species Variovorax sp. GW821-FHT09D07. The sequence continues at coordinate 256,441 of NZ_JBWKOY010000008.1, read as the reverse complement.
GACCACAGCGGCACGGGCTCCGCGCTGGCGCCCGTGACGAACATCCTGCACGGCCTGCTGGGCTGACCGAAGGGAGGGAGAGGCCGGCAACGGCCCTCCCCTTTGTTCCAATTCGCGCACACGAAGGCGCAGCGCACCGTTTCTGGCGCGCTGCGCCTTCGCACGCCTGCCGTGCACAATCGGCGCTCCCGAGACCAGAGCCCCCCTTGCCCCACGCCGCGCATGCGAATCCACGAACTGAAACGACGACTCCGCGAGGCCGGGGCCGGTCCCAGCCACGAGCAGCGCATCCTGCGGCTGTGGTCGCACGCGCTGCCACGCAACAGCGGCAGACGCCTGCCGGCCACCTTCTTCCCGTCGTCGCTGATGGAGGCCCTGCCGGCCATCGAGGCCGAACTGGCGGGCCTGGCGCGGATCCATGCGGTTCACCCCGGCGCGGACGGCTCCGAGCGGCTGCTCGTTGCGCTGGCCGACGGCCAGACGGTCGAAAGCGTGCTGCTGCCACGCGATGGGCTGTGCGTCTCGTCGCAGGTCGGCTGCGCCGTCGGGTGCCAGTTCTGCATGACGGGCCGCGACGGCCTGCTGCGCCAGGTCGAGAGCGCCGAGATCATTGCGCAGGTCGCCCTCGCGCGCCTGCGCCGGCCGGTGCGCAAGGTGGTGTTCATGGGCATGGGCGAACCGGCGCACAACCTGGACAACGTGATCGAGGCCATCGAGTTGCTCGGCACGGTCGGCAACATCGGCCACAAGAACCTGGTGTTCTCCACCGTCGGCGATCCCCGCGTGTTCGAGCGGCTGCTGCAGGCGCGCGTGCGGCCCGCGCTGGCGCTCTCGCTGCACACGACCAATGCGGAGCTGCGCCGCAAGCTCCTGCCGCGCGCGCCGAACCTGACGCCCGAAGCCCTCATCGACGCAGGCGAGCGCTATGCCCGCGCGACCGGCTACCCCATCCAGTACCAGTGGACGCTGCTCGAAGGCGTGAACGACGGGCCCGAGGAAGTCGAGGGCATCGTGCGTCTGCTGTCGGGCAAGTACGGCGTGCTGAACATGATCCCGTTCAACACGGTGGACGGCGTGGCTTTCGGCCGCCCGTCGCGCGCGCGCTGCGAGCAGATGGCCCGCACGCTGCACGAACGCGGCATCCTCACGAAGCTGCGCTATTCGGCCGGCCAGGACGTCGACGGCGGCTGCGGCCAGCTGCGGGCACGCGCGGCCGAAGTGCGGGTGACGGTGCCGATCCGCCGCGCCGACGACCGGCTCAGCTGAGCGAGGCCATCCAGTCCCACACCGCGCCGGGCGCCTCGGCCATCACGTTGTGGCCGTGCGGGCCCAGGTCACGGGCGTCAGGGTCGAGGGAACGGGTCTGTTCGATCGTCACCAGCGCGTCGTGGCGGCCCTGGCCCAGGTGAATCGGACAGCGCGCCAGCCCGACCAGTTCGGACAGCGGCGGCTTGCCCACGGCATTGGCGCGCGGGTCCATGGCGAGGCGCCATCCCTCGTCCTCTTGCGTCACGCCGCGCGCCACGACGGGCGCCGCCGCGTCGGCGATCGCGGCCAGGCCGGAGACCTTCAGGTAGCGGTCCCGTGCCTCTTCTTCCGTTGCAAAACGCTTGGCCGGCTGCGTCGCCAGCGTCTCCATGCGGCGGACCTCTTCATCGCTCCATGCGACCTTGATGCCCGCCGCGAAGACCGCGTGCGGCACGACGCCAAACCATCCCGTCGCGAGAGCCAGGCCGATCACGCCGCCCAGCGAATGGCCGAGCACCACGAGGCGGCCTTCGGGCTGCAGATGCGGCAGCACCGCACGCGCCACGGTGGCGGCGTGCTGGCCGATGGCGTAGGAAGCCTGCCGGTCCGATGCGCCGTGCCCGGGCAGGTCGAGCGCAAGCCAGCGGCCGCGCCATCGCGCACCGGCCTGCGCGCACAGCGGCGCCCACACCGCGCCTGTCGCGCCCATGCCATGCAGCAGCACCAGCAGGTCCGCGCCTTCGCCGCCTTGTTCCGTGTACATGTCCGTTGTCTCCTGACACTTTCGATGGCGCGAGAATACCCGGCGACGCCCCGAAAAGGGCCCGATCGGCACCCGCTGCCGCAAGACAGCGCGGGGCCTTGTCCGGCCCCGTTTGCGCGGAATGGCTGACGCGCCGTACCCTGTGGTCCGGGGCATGCTTGCCGTTGTTTTTCCCCCGTCTCCCCGACGCTTCTCTTTTCCCTTCTCCTCCAAAGGCTTTCGCCGCCCCTCAAGAACCCATGCTTGATCGCCGATCCTTCCTCGCCGCCGGCAGTGCCGCCGCCGCACTCGCCGCCCTGGGACTGCCCGAAGAGGCGCTGGCCGCCAACGGCCTGCAACTGAGCCAGCCGGCGCCCTTCTCCTTCGATGCGCTCGTCGCGCAGGCCAAGCGCCTCGCAGCCCGCCCCTACACCGCCGCCGCGCCGCTGGCGCCGCAGGTGCTGGAGCGCATCGACTACGACGCGCACGGCAAGATCCGCTTCGACCCCGCCAATGCCCTCTTCCGCGACGGGCCCGGCGCGTTTCCCGTCACGTTCTTCCATCTCGGCCGCTTCTTCCAGACACCGGTGCGCATGCACGTGCTGGAGACCGCCGGCGGCGACAGCTTTGCGCGCGAGGTGCTCTACAGCCCGTCGTACTTCTCGATGCCCCCTGACAGCCCCGCGCGCGCACTGCCCGAAGGCGCCGGCTTCGCGGGCTTTCGCCTGCAGGAAAGCCGTCTGGGCGACCAGGGCAAGCTCGACTGGCAGAAGAACGACTGGGTCGCCTTTCTCGGCGCCTCGTACTTCCGCGCCATCGGCGAGCTCTACCAGTACGGCTTGTCAGCGCGCGGCATCGCGCTCGACGTCGCGGTGCCCGACAAGCCCGAGGAGTTCCCGAACTTCACGCGCTTCTATTTCGAGACGCCCGCCGCGGGCAACACCACCTCGATGACCGTCTACGCGCTGCTCGAGGGGCCGAGCGTCACCGGCGTGTTCAAGTTCGTCATGCAGCGCGGCAAGGCCGTCATCATGGACATCGACGCGCGCGTGTTTCTGCGCCGCGACGTGTCGCGCCTGGGCCTGGTGCCGCTCACGTCGATGTACTGGTACTCGGAAACCATCAAGCCCACCGCCATCGACTGGCGCCCCGAGGTGCACGACTCCGACGGCCTCGCGATCTGGAACGGCGCGGGCGAGCGCATCTGGCGCCCGCTCAACAACCCCACGCAGACCCGCGCCTCCGCGTTCGCCGACACCAAGCCGCGCGGCTTCGGCCTGCTGCAGCGCGACCGCAACTTCGACCACTACCAGGACGGCGTCAACTACGAGAAACGCCCCAGCCTGTGGATCGAACCGCTGGGCGACTGGGGCGAAGGCTCGGTGCAGCTCATCGAGATCCCGACCGACGACGAGATTCACGACAACACCGTCGCCTTCTGGGTGCCGAAGGCCGATGCAAAAGCCGGGGCAAGCTACAGCCTGCAATACCGGCTGCACTGGACCGACCAGGAGCCCTTTCCGTCACCGCTCGCACGCTGCGTCGCCACCCGCATCGGCCGCGGCGGCCAACCGGGCCAGCCGCGCCCGCAGGGTGTGCGCAAGTTCATGGTGGAGTTCATCGGACAGCCGCTCACCACGGTGCCCTTCGGCGTGAAGCCCGAACTGGTGCTCACCGCGCCGCGCGGCAAGTTCTCGTATGTCTTCGCCGAAGCCGTGCCCAACGGCGTGCCGGGCCACTGGCGCGCGCAGTTCGACTTCACGCCCGAGGGCACGGAGCCTGTCGACATGCGGCTGTATCTGAAGAACGGGGATCAGACGTTGACGGAGACCTGGCTGTATCAGTACCAGCCGGGGTGAGTGGGAGCCCCAGACGGCAAGGCAGGCTGCGGGGCATCCGCAGCCGTCAAATTTCGAGATCTGACAAGGGTCGATGCTGTGGGCAGTGACCTGCCTCAGCCTCGGAAGCGAAGCCAGAGTTCGTTGATTCGCAGTGCTACGGATGCCCAATGGCGAGATCAGACACGCTTACATCCTCGGGCGATCCGATGCCCCGTCCAGACACTTCCACCGGATGTCTGCAACGACTACGCCAGCCAACATGGTCGACGGATGAGGAAATCGGTCTCCCTTGAGCACCCTGGCGGTTCGATTCCAAGTGTTGAATGCGTCGGCCAGCGCATGGCTGTCGTCCACCCGCGCAACCCAAAGACCCGAATACGGACACGGTGAGCCTCCGTCAAACCACTTGTCGGCGCTATCGATAGCTGATTGGCTCTCGACGGAAGACAGATGGGCCTTCTTGGGCCGTGCCGAAAAAAATGAGGCCACCGATGCATCCAACAATCAGGCCGACGAGCGCGCCGACAGCCATATAGAAAATACCGAGAACGGCACCAATCGCGTCGCCCGCGCTGTGCGCACAATCTCCGCATATGGTGAGACCAACACATCCGCCAATGAACGCGCCGATGATCGAAAAAGGAAGCCACAACATATTGCAGCCTCAGTTGATTCGCGCGTTGGTCAGTTGCATGTCTTCGAACTGACTGCCCGTGAAGTCGACCTGCTCGCCCTGCAGGTTGGTCGCACTCACCTGCGTGCCTCGGCATTCGAGCAACTTCAAGCGCGACCACTGGCTCGCATCGAAATTGAGTGCGGTCCAGTTGCAACGGGTGAAGGTGCAATCGCGGAGCGTGCTGGCCTTGAGCTGCGACGCGCTGAAAGTGCAATCGACGAAGGTGCATCCACTGATCGCGATCCGCTGCATGTCGCACTGACCGAAGGAACAGCCGCTGAACTGGCACATGCTCCAGACAGCGTCTTGAAAAGTGGTCGATGTGAAGCTGCTGCCGCTGAAAGCGCTCGACGAGAAAGTGACCAGATTCAGGTCGAGGCCAGCGTAGGCATTGCCGTCGCTCTGACCGGAAAGACCCGCCGGCGCACCGCCTGCGCCCTTTCGCCATTTGTCGTGGTCCTCGATGATTTGTTTAGCGCTCATGGTGCACCTCGAAAAATCCGACTGCACATGAGGGCACCACGCGGCCCAGAAACATCAGAGTGGCGGTGCCATTGCTATGAAGCGTGCGCGTTGGCGCAGCACGGAATGCGGACATGTGTTCCTCCCAGAAGCCGCTCCTGTGGATCAGGAGTCAGGCGGCGGATTGTGGGAGGCCCATGTGCGCAAAAACAGGGGGAAAGAATCGGGCAACTATTGCGTGGCGAGCAGCGTGATGGACTGCACGCACCGCCCATTGCCCAAGCCGGTCCTGACCGGCCTCGGCCGTTATCGCTTCGTGACCGACACCAGCTCGACTTCGAAATTCAGCGTCGCATTCGGCGGAATCAGGCCGTTGCCCGCACCGCGCGCACCGTAAGCAATCGACGCCGGGCAGGTCAGCTTCGCCTTGCCGCCCGGCTTCATCTTCTGCACGCCTTCGGTCCAGCACGGGATCACGCCGTTGAGCGGGAACTCGGTGGGTTCGCCGCGCTTGTACGAGCTGTCGAACTCCTTGCCGCTGTCAGGGAAGGTGCCGCGGTAGTGCACCTTGACCACGTCGGTGGCGGCGGGCGATGCGCCGGTGCCTTCCTTGAGCGACTGGTAGATCAGGCCGCTGGGCGTGGTCACGGCGGCGGATTGCGCAAAGGCTGCGGGGATAGCAAAGACGGACACGAGCGCGGCACAGACAAATGACTTCACGAAACACCTCGGTGGTTGAAAAGCTGCCGATTATGGACAGCCCCCGTGAAGCCGCCTGTACGCCGATGTATCCGATGGAACGGCCCTTGCTTTGGGAGGGGTGCACTGTCACCATCCGCCCAGAGAGGAAGCCCCCATGCGCTCCAACGACGCTCCGCCGGCCCCCGTCGCCGGCACCGGTCATCTCAAGAAAGTCCTCGGTCCCGTCCAGTTGTGGGGCATCGCGGTCGGCCTCGTCATCTCGGGTGAGTACTTTGGTTGGAGCTACGGCTGGAACACGGCGGGCACCCTCGGCTTCCTGGTCGCCACGGTGCTGGTGGCGACGATGTACACGACCTTCATCTTCAGCTTCACCGAGCTCTCGACCGCCATCCCGCACGCGGGCGGCCCCTTCGCCTATGCGCGGCGGGCCTTCGGGCCGCGCGGCGGTTTCGTGGCGGGCTTCGCGACGCTGATCGAGTTCGTCTTCGCGCCGCCGGCCATCGCGCTGGCGATCGGCGCGTACCTCAACGTGCAGTTCCCGGGCATCAACCCGAAGTGGTTCGCGGTCGGGGCCTACGTGGTCTTCATCGGACTCAACTGGATCGGCATCGGCATCGCGGCGGCGTTCGAGTTGTTCGTCACGGTGCTCGCGATCTTCGAGTTGCTGGTGTTCATGGGCGTGGTCGCACCAGGCTGGTCGATGGCGAACTTCGTGGCCCACGGATGGGCCGGCGGCAACGTGCTGAACGGCGCGGCGGTGTCGGGCATCTTCGCGTCGATTCCGTTCGCGATCTGGTTCTTCCTGGCCATCGAGGGCGCGGCCATGGCGGCCGAAGAGGCGCGCGATCCGCACCGCACGATTCCGCTGGCCTACACCACCGGCATCGTCACGCTGGTGCTGCTGGCCTTCGGCGTGATGATCTTCGCGGGCGGCGTGGGCGACTGGCGCCAGCTCGCGAACATCAACGACCCGCTGCCGCAGGCCATGAAAGCGGTGGTGGGCGCCAACAGCGGCTGGCTGCACATGCTGGTGTGGATCGGCCTGTTCGGCCTGGTCGCCTCGTTCCACGGCATCCTCATGGGCTATTCGCGCCAGATCTTCGCGCTCGCGCGCGCCGGCTACCTGCCCGCCTACTTCGCCGGCCTGAGCCCGCGCTTCGACACGCCGCACCGCGCGCTGCTGGCCGGCGGCGTGGTCGGCATCGCCGCCATCTTCAGCGACGAATGGGTGCAGTTCGGCGGGCAGACGCTCACGGCCAACATCGTCACCATGGCCGTGCTCGGCGCGATCGTGATGTACCTGATCTCGATGGCCGCCCTGTTCAAGTTGCGGCGCACCGAGCCCGACCTGCTGCGCACCTACCGCGCGCCCTTCTACCCCGTGTTCCCCGCCGTCGCGCTCGGGCTCGGGCTGGTGTGCCTGGGCGCGATGGTCTGGTTCAACCCGATGCTCACGGTGCTGTTCCTCGTTCTGATGGCGGCCGCCTACGGCTACTTCCTGCTCACCTCGGCGCAGCGCGACGCCGCCGCGCCGGACGCGATGCTGTCTTCCACGCCCTGACAAACAGACATGCGCTACCGCACCACCATTGCCGGCCAGGGCTTCGCCTTCGACGATCTGCGACAGGTGCTCGCCTGCGCCAGCCCCGCGCGCTCGGGCGACTACCTGGCGGGCCTCGGTGCAGCCACCGCGCAGCAGCGCATGGCGGCGCGCCACGTGCTGGCCGACACGCCGCTCAAACAGTTCCTCACCGAGGCGCTGATTCCCTACGAGCAGGACAACATCACACGGCTCATCATCGACACGCACGACGCGCAGGCCTTCGCGCCGGTCGCGCACCTCACGGTCGGCGACTTCCGCAACTGGCTGCTGTCGGAGCAAGCCACCACAGAGGCACTCGCCGCGCTGGCACCGGGGCTCACGCCCGAGATGGTGGCGGCCGTGTCCAAGCTCATGCGCAACCAGGACCTGGTCGCGGTCGCGAAGAAGTGCCACGTGGTCACGCGCTTTCGCGACACCATCGGCCTGCCCGGCCACCTATCCGTGCGCCTGCAACCCAACCACCCCACCGACGACCTGCGCGGGGTGGCCGCCTCCACGCTCGACGGCCTGCTCTACGGCGCGGGCGACGCAGTGATCGGCATCAACCCCGTGTCCGACAGCCTGCCGGTGCTCGGGCGCCTGCTGCACATGCTCGACGAGGTGATCCAGCGCTTCGAGATCCCCACGCAAAGCTGCGTGCTCACGCACGTGACCAACACGCTGAAGCTCGCCGAGGCCGGCGCGCCGGTCGACCTCGTGTTCCAGTCGATCGCGGGCACCGAAAAAGCGAACCTCTCGTTCGGCGTGACGCCCGCGCTGCTCGACGAAGCCCAAGCTGCGGCTCAGTCGCTTGCGCGGGGTACCGTCGGCAACAACCTCATGTACTTCGAGACCGGCCAGGGCAGCGCGCTCTCGGCCAACGCCCATTTCGGCGTCGACCAGCAGACCTGCGAGGTGCGCGCCTATGCGCTGGCGCGGCGCTACCAGCCGCTGCTCATCAACACCGTGGTCGGCTTCATCGGCCCCGAGTACCTGTACGACGGCAAGCAGATCATCCGCGCCGGCCTCGAAGACCACTTCAGCGGCAAGCTGATGGGCCTGCCGATCGGCTGCGACATCTGCTACACCAACCACGCCGAAGCCGACCAGGACGACATGGACACGCTGCTCGTGCTGCTGGGCACGGCGGGCATCAACTTCATCATGGGCATCCCGGGCGCCGACGACGTGATGCTCAACTACCAGAGCACCTCGTTCCACGACGCGCTGTTCCTGCGCGAAACGCTGGGCCTGAAGCGCGCGCCCGAGTTCGAGGCCTGGCTGCAGCGCATGCAGATCACCGACACCACCGGGCGGCTCGCACCGCCCTCCGCCAACCGGCTGCTGAGCGACATGGGCGGGCTGTCCGCGCTGGCGCCATGAGCGATTCGCCCGTCACCCCGAACCCCTGGGCGCAATGGCGCGCCGCCACGCCCGCGCGGCTCGCGCTGGGCCGCGCCGGTGCGGGCATGCCCACCGACGAAACACTGCGCTTCGGCTGGGCCCACGCGATGGCACGCGACGCGATCCATGCGGCGCTCGATGTCGACGCGCTCGATGCCGCATTGCGCGCCGACCGGTGGCCAGTGAGCCGCGTGCGCAGCCGCGCCCCCGACCGCACCACCTACCTGCGCCGCCCCGACCTCGGCCGCCAGCTCGACGCGGAAGATGCCGCGCACCTGCGCGACGATCGGCCTGCAGGCGGCTGCGACATCTGCCTCGTGATCGGCGACGGCCTCTCCTCCCTCGCCGTCGCCCGCCACGCCGTGTCGCTGCTTGCGGCGCTGCGCCCGCAGCTGCCGCCCGGCACGCGCCTGTCGCCCGTCTTCATCGCCACGCAAGCACGCGTGGCGCTGGCCGACGAACTGGGCGAAGCGGTGGGCGCGGCGCTGTCGGTCATGCTCATCGGCGAACGCCCGGGCCTGAGCTCCCCCGACAGCCTCGGCATCTACCTGACCCATTCGCCACGCCGCGGCCGGCACGATGCCGAACGCAACTGCATCTCGAACGTGCGACCCGAGGGGCTGTCGTACGCGCAGGCCGCCTTCAAGCTCGCGTGGCTGGTGCGCGAGTCGCTGCGCCGGGGGTTGAGCGGTGTGGGGCTCAAGGATGAGAGCGACCTGGCGGTGCTGGCTGCAGGCCCGGACGCCGTTGCCTATGATCCCGGGACCGATCCCCAGGAGACAAGCAGATGAACGCCCCCCGCTACCCCCTCGCCGAACTGAAAGACCTGCCCGACGACATCCGCACCGCGATTCTTGCCGTGCAGGAAAAGGCCGGCTTCGTGCCCAACGTGTTCCTCGGCCTTGCGCGCCGCCCCGCCGAGTGGCGGGCCTTCTTCGCGTACCACGACGCGCTGATGCTCAAGGAGGAAGGCTCGCTCACCAAGGGCGACCGCGAGATGATCGTCACCGCCACCAGCGCGGTCAACCAATGCCTGTACTGCGTGGTGGCGCACGGCGCACTGCTGCGCATCTACGAGAAGAAGCCGCTGGTGGCCGACCAGGTGGCGGTGAACTACCGCAAGGCCGACATCACGCAGCGCCAGCGCGCGATGCTCGACTTTGCGATGAAGGTCTGCGAACGCTCGCACGAGATCGACGACCGCGACTTCGGGCCGCTGCACGCGCACGGCTTCGACGACGAGGACATCTGGGACATCGCGGCCATCACCGCCTTCTTCGGCCTGAGCAACCGCCTGGCCAGCTTCAGCGGCATGCAGCCGAACCCGGAGTTCTTCCTGATGGGCCGGCTGCCGCGCGAAAAGAAGTAAGAAGCCGAAGCTGCGGGCGGGCTCAGCTCTTGCCGCGGCAGGAGGCCAGCGCATCGAGCGCGGGCTTGTAGGTGGGCGTGGTCACGTCCATGAGGCCCAGCACCGTGTGATAGAGGTTGTCGTGCGTGAGCGGCGCGTCCAGGCCCGCCTCCATGCACGAACGCGAGAGCTTGCGGCGCTCGCTCATGCCGTCGCCGAACCAGGTGACCATGGGCACGTGCTTTTGCGCATCGGGCGCGAAGCTGTAGGGCACGCCGTGCAGGAACAGGCCGTACTCGCCCAGCGACTCGCCGTGGTCGCTCATGTACAGCAGCGCCGTGTCGTACTGCTTGGATTGGGTCTGGAGCCAGTCGATGGTCTGGCCGAGGAAGTGGTCGGTCTGGGCGATCGAGTTGTCGTAGACGTTCATCAGTTCGGCATGCGCGCATTCGGCCAGCGCGTTGGTCTTGCACTCTGGCGTGAAGCGCTTCAGTTCGGGCGCCGAGCGCTTGTAGTAGGCCGGGCCGTGACTTCCCATCTGGTGCATCACGAGCACGACACCCTTGGCACGCCGCTCGGCGGGCAGCGCGGCGATGCGTTCATCGAGCCCCTTGAGCATCACGTTGTCGAGGCACTCCTCGCCGTCGCACAGGGCCTTCTTGGTGGCGGCGTCGAGCCCGTCGAAGGCCGAGGCGTTCGGGATGCGCGCGCACACGCCCTTGCAGCCGGCCTGGTTGTCGAGCCAGAACACGGCCAGGCCCGAGGCCTGCAGCACGTCCATGAGGTTCTCGTACTCGTCCTTGCGCGACTCGTAGCCGCTCTTGCCCAGGGGCGAAAACATGCAAGGCACCGAGGCCAGCGTGTTGGTGCCGCACGAGCGCACCTCGCGGTAGCTCAGCACGTTGCGCTTGGCGAGCTCGGGCGTGGTGTCGCGGGCGTAGCCGTTCAAGCCGAAGTGGTCGGACCGCGCGGTCTCGCCCACCACCACCACGAACAGCGGCGGCCGTTTCTGCGCCGCATAGCTCGCGCCCAGCGCCGTGCCTGCAGTGATCGGGATCAGCTTGCTGCTGCGCTTGAACATCGGCTTGAGCACCACGGCGCCGGCCGAGTACAGGCTGGCGATCGGGTTCATCATGTAGCGCAGGTGCACGTTGTTGCGCATCAGCGGCGCGAGCTGCCGGTTCATGGCCACGGCGGTGACCACCGCCACGACGGCGGCCAGCACCAGCAGCAGCGCGTTGCGCCAGACGTGCGACAGCAGCCCCATCGGCACGATGCGCACGCGCCAGATCGCCCAGGCCGCGGGCAGCACGACCACGAGCACGTTGAAGGCCATGCGCCCGCTCAGCAGGTCGCGCGCTTCGTTGGGGTCGGTCTGGAACGCGTTCGCGATCATGCTCGGGTCCATCACCACGCGGTACTGGAGCATGTAGTGCTGCGCCACCGCGGCGATCACGACCACGAGCAGCCACAACGGCTTCATCCAGCGCGACCAGGCCGTGAGCGACAGCATCGCCACGGTGCCGCAGAAGGTGAGCATGCCCAGCGCGGCGATGGTCGGCATGTAGGTGCTGGGCGCGCCGCCCAGGCGGGCCAGGTCGTTCAGCAGCGGCCAGTTGGCGGTGAGGCCGAGGTACAGGCTGAGCCAGACGATCACCTGCCGCGTCGAGCGGGGCTGCGAGATCCAGCGGTCGATGCGTTGCCAGAAAGGGCCGGCGGCGCCCGCATCCGACAGCGGCGCGGGGCGGGATTCAGATCGGCTGGGAGCACGCGCCAGCAGCGCGGAGTCGAAACGCGAAACAGACATGCCGCCAATGTAGGCAGCGTGCCTGAAGAGAGCCTGAACAGTTCATTCAGAGCGCATTCAGGCTCGGCCGATGCGCGCACGGCGCAGCAGCCGCAGGCGCGGGCTGCGCGACACCGCGCGGCCGGCGGGGCGGCTGATGCCGCGCTCCACCACGATCGAGACCAGCGCCGCCAGGATCGCGGCGGCCGTCACGTCGGTCGGAAAATGCAGGCCCAGGTACAGCCGGCTCCAGGCCACCACCACCGCCGCCACCAGCGCCAGCCGCATGGGCGTGCGCCATGGCAGGCACCACAGCGAGAAGGCGGCGGCGAAGGTGCCGGCCGCATGCAGGCTGGGGAAGCCCGGGCGCGCACCCTGCGGCACCCACTGGATGCCCAGGCCGTAGAACGCGGGCCGCGGGAACGGCAGCACCGAGCGGAACACGTTCACCACCAGCCACACGACGAGCACGCTGACCAGTGCGGTGAAGAAGGCGTGGCGCCAGCGGCGGTCGAAGGCCGCGGCGGCCGCGATGGACAGCGCCAGCAGGGTCGGCAGCACGTCGGACGCGAACATCGCGAAGCGCAGGCTCCACGCCGGCGCGGAGGCCGAGGCGTTGATCCAGCTGAACAGGGCGAAATCAAGGGCTTGCATGCAGGGGCGCGGTGCGCTCGATGGGAGGAGACGTGCGGCGGCGCGTCGCCACCAGCTCGATGAGGAAGCCGACCGTCCAGCAGACCCAGGCGGTCCACAGCGTGTGGCTCATGTAGTGCGCGCCGCGCATCTGCTGCGCCACGCCGAGCACGAGGCCGGCGACCAGCGCCACGCACAGCCACACGACGGCCCCGCGCGGTGCCACGCGCCGCAGCACGAAATACCCGCCGAGGTAGGCAAAGGCGGCCGACGCATGGCCGGCCGGGAAGCAGCCGCCCGGCCCGCCGTCGTCCTGGCCCCAGGCCCAGTGCGACACGTAGCGCGCCACGCCGCCGAACTCCTTCAGGTCCCAGGGGCAGCTGGTGTCGCTCAGGTGTTTGATCAGGCTCACGGCCAGCACCGAGGCCAGCACCGTCAGCGCCAGCTGCACGCGGGCGCCCGTGTCCAGGCGCCGCAGCACGCCCACGGGCCAGCGAATGGCGGCGAACAGGCCGATCACCAGCAGCCAGCTGAGGTTTCTCGCGCCCTCGTGCATCACGTGGACCAGGAAGGGGTTCTCGCGCCAGGGAAAACCCATCGGCGTGCCGGCCAGGCGGGCCAGCGGCAGGTCGCCGCCAAGGGCGTCCCAGATCATCAGCAGGGCCAGGGCAAGCAAGGTCAGGGCTCCGAGACGGAGATGCGGGGTACGACGGGTCATGAAGAAAAACAGGCCTCGGAACAGACTGGCGCGAGCCTACGCACGCGGGATGAACCCAGTCTGAAGCGACCTGAACGATTCCTGACGCGATCGCCAGAGGGGCGGCGCTAGACTTCGAGTTTTTGTAAGGGCCACCGCGTGCGAATCTTGCTGGTCGAAGATGACAGTTCGTTGGCAGACGCGGTCTGCAGCTACCTCGTCGCCAAGGCGTTCGTCGTCGACGTGGCCCCCAGCCTGGCCGAGGCGCGCGGCGCCCTGCTCTCGGTGCAGTACGCGGCGGTGCTGCTCGACCTGCACCTGGGCGACGGCGACGGCCTCTCTTTGCTGCCGCAGGTGCGCGCGCTGCGCGAGCCGCCCATCGTCATCGTGCTCACGGCGCGCGACCAGGTCACCGACCGCATCCGCGGGCTCGACGCGGGCGCCGACGACTACCTCATCAAGCCCTACGACCCGGCCGAGCTGCTCGCGCGGCTGCGCGCCGTGGAACGCCGGCGCAGCGCCAACACCTCGCCGGTGCTGCAGCTGGGCACGCTGGAGATCGACCTGGCCCACGACCGCGTGCGCAAGGACGGCGTGCCCGTCGTGCTCACGCAGAAGGAATGGGCCCTGCTGCGCGTGATGGCCACGCGGCCCGAGCGCATCCACACGCGCGACAACCTGGCCGACGCGCTGTACGGCTTCGGCGACGAGGCCGACAGCAACACGCTCGAGGTGTTCATCAGCCGGCTGCGGCGCAAGCTCGGGCGCAGCCACATCCAGACGCTGCGCGGCCTGGGCTACCGGCTGTCGTTCTCGGCGGACGACGAGGAATGACCAGCGCCCTGCTGCGCGACCGCCGCGATTCGCTGGCCGGGCGCCTCACGCGCACGCTGATCCTGTGGGTCGGCGGCGTGTGGCTGCTGTGCGTGCTCGCCGTGGTCTGGTACGTGGACCGCGAGATCAACCACAACTTCGACAACGAGCTGGTGGAGGTGTCGCACCGCATGTTCGACATGGCGGTGCAGGAACTCGAGAAGCTGCGCCTGCGCCATGAAAGCGGCAAGCAGGACACGCCGCTGATCGCGCCCAAGCAGCTGTTCTCCGAAGACGCCGTGATGTACCAGGTGGTCGATGTGCACGAGCATGTGCTGCTGCGCTCGGCCGAAGCCCCCGACGATGCCTTCGACGTGCCGCTGGCCGCCGGCTTCGCCAACAACCAGACCTGGCGCATCTACACCGTGCGCCACCCCACGCTGGGCCTGTACTTCCAGGTGGCCGACCCGCTGGACGAACGCCGCCGCGCGCTGAACCGCACGCTGTTCGGCCTGATCATTCCGCTCGGCGCGGTGCTGCCGCTGCTGGCGCTGGTGCTGCGCCGCGTGGCGCGCACCGAGCTGCGCGTGCTGCAGCAGCTGGCCGCCGAGATCGAGAAGCGCAACGGCGCGGATCTGCGCCCGATCACCCTGCCCGGCCTGCCGCAGGAGCTGCGCGCGGTGGGCGACCATGTCAACCGGCTGCTGCAGCGGCTGTCGCAGTCACTCGACGTGGAGCGCGCGCTGGCCGCCAATGCCGCGCACGAGCTGCGCACGCCGCTGGCCGCCGCACGCCTGCGGTTGCAGACCGCGCTCGACCACGACCTGAAGCGCACCGACGTCGAAGGCGCGCTGCAGGCGCTGCAGATGCTGAGCCACCGCGCCGAAAAACTGCTGCAGCTGTCGCGCGCCGAATCGGGCGCCTCGCTCGCGCGGGCGCGGGTCGACCTGGTGCAGCTGGCGGGCACGGTGGCGCAGGAGTTCTGGCAAGACCCGCAGATCAACGAGCGCCTGAAGCTCAAGGTGCCCGACAGCGCGGCGCCCGTGGCCTTCGGCGACGTCGACGCGCTGGCGATCGCGCTGCGCAACCTGGTGGAGAACGCGCTGCGCTACAGCGGCGACGGCCGCGTGACGATCGAGGTCGCGGCGCCCTGCGTGCTGGTGGTGCGCGATGCCGGCCCGGGTGTCAGCCCCGAACAGCTGCAGTCGCTGCACCAGCGCCATGTGCGCCACGGCTCGGACCGCGCCGGCTACGGCCTGGGCATGTCGATCGTGGGCACCATCGTCGAGAAGCACAACGCGACGCTGGAGCTGGCCTCGCCGCCGTCCGGCATGGCGCGCGGCTTCGAGGCGCGCATCGTGCTGCGGCCGGCCTGAGCCTTTTTTCGTAGACGCGTCAGCGCGCCTTCAGTCGCTGACGATCTCGCGCAGCCAGTCGGGCAGCGCCAGCGCCTTCTGCTTCGGAAAATCGACCCAGATGGTGGTGGCGCCGCCGGCCGCGCAGAGCACGTCGGGCGCGTCCTCGCGGACCATGGTGGCCCAGCTCTCGAAGGTGGTGCGCCCCGGGTCGCTCACGTACATCTTGATCCGCACGTTGCCCGGGTACTCGATCTGGCGGTAGAAGTTGCAGAAGGCGTTGACGATCACCATGCCTTCGCCGCCCGGCGTGGGCTCCACGCCGAGCGAGCGGATCCAGTCGATGCGCGCCGTCTCGAGGTAGCGAAAGTAGGTGCCGTTGTTCAGGTGACCCATGGCGTCCATGTCGCCCCAGCGGATGGGGATCGACATCTCGTACACGAGCTTCTTCTTTTCGGGGATTTCGATTCTCATCGGTGGGCCTTGATGGATGCGAGGATGCCCAGGACGAACAGCGCCGCCGCCACCCATTCGGTGGCCTGCGGCCAGCGGCCGTCCCAGAGGAAGGAATAGAGCAAGGCGAACAGCGTCTCGCTCACGATGAGCTGGCCGCACAGGCTGGCCGAGAGGCGCTGGCTTGCGACGTTCCAGAGAATGGTCGCGAGCCACGACGAGCCGAAACCGCTCGCCAGCGCGATCCAGATGAACAGCATGCCGTCGGGCTGCGACTGCAGCGTGGCGACATCGCTGCCCGCCACCGCCCACAGCAGCAAGGCCCCGAGGCCGGTGGCGATGCCCAGCCAGTTGGCCCAATCGGCCGCGTGCACCTCGCGGTGCCGTTGCAGCCAGGCGGCGTTGAGCAGGCCGTAGACCGTCCAGCTCACCATCGAACACAGCGCCAGCGCGATGCCCCAGCCGAAGCGCGCGCCGCCACCACCACCCGCGCCGTGCTGCGCCGACCACGCGCCCCAGATCATCAGCGCGATGCCCGCGCCCGTGAGCAGCAGGCCGGGCAGCAAGGCCCGCATGTGCAGGCCCGCGGGCCGGCCCAGCAGCATCATCCAGACGGGAATGGTGCCGATGATGAGGCTGGGCACCTCGGTGCCCGCCGCCGCGATGCCGAAGGCCAGCAGCAGGTAGTAGCCGCTGAAGCCCAGCACGCTGAGGCCGAGCGCCGCCAGCGCCTGCCGGCCCGTGGGCCAGCGCACGGCCGCGGGCCGTGCGAACACCGCCAGCGCCGACACCGCGCCGAACACCGCGAAGCGCGCCGCCGTGATGTCGACCATGCCGAAGTGGCCGACCATGCGCGGCGCCACGAACACCAGGCCCCAGAGCGCGCCCGCGCCCAGGCCGGCGGCAATGCCGATCCAGGCTCGGGAATTCAGAGGACGAACCCGTCGTCAGCCGCGATGACGGCGCCGTTCACGAAATGGCTCTCGCCACTGGCCAGCAGCACGATCAGGCCGTCGAGGTCTTCGGGCTTGCCCACGCGCTTGCGCGGCAGCATGCTGACCAGCTTGGCACCACCTTCGGTGCTCCAGTGCTCCTCGTTGAGCTCGGTCGTGATGTAGCCCGGGCACAGCGCGTTCACGTTGATGCCGAAGCGGCCCCATTCGAGCGCCATGGCCTTGGTCATCTGCACCACGGTGGCCTTGCTCATGCAGTAGGTGCCGATCTGCGGCATGACCTTCAGCGCCGCTGACGACGCGATGTTGATGATGCGTCCGCCGATGTAGGTGCCCGGCGCCTTGCCCTGGGCGCGCGCCAGCATGCGCTTGCCGACCTCCTGCGCGACGAAGAAGGAGCCCTTCACGTTGGTGTCGAAGATGTAGTCGTAGTCCTCGGGCGTGACGTCCTGCAGGCGCTGCGTCGCGCTCACGCCCGAGTTGTTGACCAGGATGTCGATGGGCCCCACCTCGGTCTCGGCGCGCGCCACGGCGGCCTTGATGCTGCCGATGTCGGTCACGTCGAGCTCGACCACGTGGGCGTCATGGCCCTCGCCTTCGATGCGCGCGCGCAGCTCCTTGAGCTTCTCGACGCGGCGGCTGGCCAGCACCACGGCGGCGCCGGCACGGGCCAATGTTTTCGCGAACTGGGCGCCCAGTCCGCTGGAGGCGCCGGTGACGAAAGCCACGCGGCCGGAGAGATCGATGCTGTAAGCCATGAGCTGAATCCTGTGGAGTCGCGCAGGTGACGCAAGGCGCCTCGCCTGCGGGCGACAAGGCCCCCGCCGGACGCCGCATAAAATGCCCGGCGAACCGGGACGCCCCCGCGCCTCTAAAAATCATTATCGACCCAACCCACATGACGCACGACGAAATCCTCGCCCAGTTCGGCCCTCGCGAAGCCATGGAATACGACGTGGTCGTGGTCGGCGGCGGCCCCGCCGGCCTCTCGACCGCGATCCGCCTCAAGCAGCTCGCCGCCCAGCAGGAGAAGGAAATCTCCGTCGTGGTGCTCGAGAAGGGTTCCGAGCCCGGCGCGCACATCCTGTCGGGCGCCATCATGGACCCGCGCGCGCTCAACGAGCTGCTGCCCGACTGGGAGGAACTCGGCGCCCCGCTGAACCAGCCCGTGACCGACGACGCCATGGTGTTCCTGAGCGAAAAGTCGGGCCTGCGCACGCCCAACGCCTTCCTGCCGGCCTGCTTCCAGAACCACGGCAACTACATCATCAGCCTGGGCGCCTTCACCAAGTGGCTGGCGCAGCAGGCCGAGAACCTGGGCGTGGAAATCTTCCCGGGCTTCCCGGCCGCCGAAGTGCTCTACAACGAGAACGGCTCGGTGCGCGGCGTGGCCACCGGCAACATGGGCGTCGGCAAGGACGGCGAACCCACCGAGAACTTCCAGCTCGGCATGGAACTTCTGGGCAAGTACACGGTGTTCGCCGAAGGCGCGCGCGGCCACCTGGGCCGCCAGCTCATCGCCAAGTTCAAGCTCGACGAAGGCCGCGACCCGCAGACCTACGGCCTGGGCGTCAAGGAAGTCTGGGAAATCGATCCCAAGCGCCACCAGCCCGGCTTCGTGCTGCACACGGCCGGCTGGCCGATGGATAACAACACCTACGGCGGCGCCTTCCTCTATCACATGGAGGACAACAAGGTCACGATGGGCTTCATCACGGGCCTGGACTACAGCAACCCGTACCTGAGCCCGTTCGAGGAAATGCAGCGCTGGAAGCTGCACCCCAACATCCGCTGGTACCTCGAGGGCGACGAAGCCAAGGGCATCAAGCCCGCCAAGCGCATCGGCTACGGCGCGCGCGCCATCACGGCCGGCGGCCTGATGTCGCTGCCCAAGACGGTGTTCCCAGGCGGCGCGCTGGTCGGCTGCGAGGCCGGCTACCTGAACGTGAGCCGCATCAAGGGCAGCCACGCCGCCATCAAGACCGGCATGCTGTGCGCCGAGGCCGCGTTCGACGCGGTCATGGCCGGCCGCCAGCACGACGAGCTCACGGCCTACCCCGCCGCGTTCGAGAAGAGCTGGCTCTACACCGAGCTGAACAAGGCGCGCAACTTCAAGGCCTGGTTCAAGAAAGGCCTGGGCATCGCCACGGTCATGAACGGCGTCGAGCAATGGCTGCTCAAGGGCCACATCCCATGGACCCTGCGCCGCAACAAGCCCGACCACCAGTACCTGAAGCCGGCCGCCGAGTGCAAGCCCATCGTCTATCCGAAGCCGGACGGCAAGCTCACCTTCGACCGCCTCTCCAGCGTGTTCATCAGCAACACGAACCATGAAGAGCAGCAACCCGCCCACCTGACGCTGAAGGATGCGTCGGTGCCGGTCAACGTCAACCTCGCCAAGTTCGCCGGCCCCGAAAGCCGCTACTGCCCGGCCGGCGTGTACGAGTTCGTGCCCGACGAAGCCAGCGCCGGCAAGGAACGCCTGCAGATCAACGCGCAGAACTGCGTGCACTGCAAGACCTGCGACATCAAGGACCCGACGCAGAACATCGTCTGGGTCACGCCCGAAGGCGGTGGCGGCCCGAACTACGTGGGCATGTAAGCCCCGCCGCGTCGATGCATGAAAGCCCTCTTCGGAGGGCTTTCTTCATGGTGCTTCAGGCGAGGTACGCGTCGACCTCGTCGGGCGTGAGGAAGTGCACCAGCGACACCTGCGGGTGCTGCTCGGCGTGCAGCACGTGGGTGAACCCGTTCCAGCTGCGCCCGGGCTTGTCGTCCGTCTCCAGCGCGACGAGCACCAGCCGCCCCTGCCGGCGCGCGTTCTCGCGCAGCGTGCCCTCCCCCCAGGACCACGCCATGCGGTCCACCAGCTCGCCCTTGGCGAAGGCCGTCGCCTGCAGCCAGAGGAAGGCGGCAGCATCGCTGTCCGCGTCGCGGCGTGTGCGCGGCGGCTGCCGGATGCCCAGCGTCTGGGCGTGCGTTTCCATCAGGTCCTGCAGCAGCGAGAAGGCGTGGAAGTTGTTGTTGATGCCCTGGGCGCGAACGACCATGCCCGCGCGCGACGCCGGCAGCAGGACCACTAGCTCGTCCTCGTACGACAGCTGGGCCGCGGCGCGCAGGAAGTGCAAGGCCTCGAAGGGCAGCGAGTCGTTGGCGTACATCGCCTCGATGTGCGCGAGCAGGCCTGCGTCCGCCATCAGCGACTGGTGATTGCGCACATCGCGCACCACCATGGTCATGAGCGGCAGCACCAGCAGGTCGACCGCGCGCTGCAGCGCATCGATCTCGAAACGCGCCTGCGGCGACAGCGCCGCGAGCGCCGCTTCGGCGGCCTGCCAGGCGGCGAGTTCTGCCTCGTCCTGCGGTTCTTCGTCGTCCTCATCGGGTTCGTACGGCTGCGCCGCGCAGAAAGGCGCCAGCGACGCCAGCAGGCGCCCCGCCAGCTGCCGCACGGCGTCGAACATGAGCTGCGGATCGGCGCCGTTCTCGACCAGCGCGCCGCAGAACACCGCCAGCAACGCGGCCCGGTGCGGATGCAGCTCGCCGAGCCGCGCGACGGCGGCCCGCAGCACCTCGTCCTTCGCCGAGCCTTCCACCACCTCGAAGTAGAGCGCACGGACCTCCGGCCGCTTGAAGAAGGAAGCCTGGGTGTCGAGGTCGGCGTCCTGCAGCACAGGCAGTCGCAGGGTGGCGAGGAGATCGGGAGGCAACATGGGCATGCGCAAATTGTGCGATACCACCGACGCTATCCTCGCGACACAAGGACACAAGGAGACAGGACCTCATGCACATCGTCATCACCGGCGGCGCCGGCTTTCTCGGCGCGCGCCTGGCGCGCACCCTCCTGGCCCTGGGCCAGCTGTCGCTCGCCGGCGCCCCCGCCCGCGACATCGCACGCATCACGCTGGTCGACCGCGCGCCGCCGCCGCCCGACCTCGCGGCCAACCCGCGCATCGCGGCCGCCACCGGCGACCTGAACGCCCAGCTGGCCGACGACGGCGCCACCTTCTGGCGCGAGGCCGACGCGGTGTTCCACCTGGCGGCCGCCGTCAGCGGCGAATGCGAGGCCGACTTCGACCTGGGCATGCGCAGCAACTTCGCCGCCACGCACGGCCTGCTCGAGAAGCTGCGCGCGCTCGGCACGCGGCCGGTGCTGGTGTTCTCCAGCTCGCTCGCCGTGTTCGGCGATTCGCCCGAACAGCCGCTGCCCGCGCTCATCGACGACCACACGCTGCCCACGCCGCAGACCAGCTACGGCATCCAGAAATTCATCGGCGAGCAATTGGTGGCCGACTACACGCGCAAGGGCTTCGTGCAGGGGCGCAGCGTGCGCCTCATGACGGTGAGCGTGCGCCCCGGCCTGCCCAACGGCGCGGCCTCGGGCTTCTTCAGCGGCATGATCCGCGAGCCGCTCGCCGGCCTGCGCGCGGCCTGCCCGGTGCCCGACGAGACGCCCGTGGCCATCGCCTCGCCGGCCCGGACCATCGAAGGCATCGTGCGCGCCGCCGAAGCCAGCGACGCCGACTGGGGCCCGCGCACCGCGCTCAACCTGCCTTCGCTGGCCACCACGGTGGGCGAAATGGCCGCCGCGCTCGAACGCGTGGCCGGCCGCGCCGCCACCGACCTGCTCGACCGCACGCCCGACGCCGCCATCCGCCGCATCGTGAAAACCTGGCCCGGACGCTTCGACACGCCGCGCGCGCGGGCCCTCGGGCTCACGGCCGACGAGAGCTTCGACGCGGTGATCCGCGCCTACGTCCGTGAAAGTCCCGACGCGGTCAAACTGGTTATTGGTGCATAGTCATTTCCTGACCTGCGCCTGACGCGCTTTCGACCCCCAACTCCCCGGAGACACCATGAAATTCGGCCACATCGCCGCCGCCTGCCTTTCGCTCGCCCTGGGCACCGCCGCCCTCGCGCAGCAACCCACCGTTCTCAAGATCGGCTATGCGACGTCCAAGGAATCGCATTACGGCGTGGGCTCCACCGTGTTCTGCGAAGAGGTCGAGAAGAACACCCAGAACCGCTTCAAGTGCCAGCACTTCGCCAACTCGGCGCTGGGCGGCGAGCGCGAGCAGATCGAAGCGATCCAGCTCGGTACGCAAGACCTGCTGAACACCTCGACCGGCCCCGTGGGCAACTTCGTGCCCGAGGTCAAGATCGTCGACATCCCCTTCCTGTTCCGCGACTACGACCACGCCCGCAAGGTCATGGACGGCCCCATCGGCCAGGACATCCTGACCAAATTCCCGAGCAAGGGCATCATCGCGCTGGCCTGGACGGAAAACGGCTTTCGCCACATGACGAACAGCAAGCGCGACATCGTCAAGCCCACCGACGCGGCCGGCCTGAAGATGCGCACCATGGAAAACAAGGTGCACATGGACGGCTACCGCACCTTCGGCATCCTGCCCACGCCGATGGCCTTCCCGGAACTGTTCGGCGCGCTGCAGCAAGGCACGGTCGACGGCCAGGAAAACCCGATTCCCGTGATCCTGTCCTCGAAGTTCTCGCAGGTGCAAAAGCACCTGTCGCTCACCGGCCACGTCTACTCGCCGGCGCTGCTGCTGCTGTCGCCCAAGGTGTGGAACAAGCTCTCGGACGCCGACAAGAAGGTGTTCACCGAAGCGGCGAAGAAGGCCTCGATCGCACAGCGCAAGAAGGTCAACGACGACGAGAACAACGGCATCGCCCAGCTTGAGAAAGACGGCATGAAGGTCACGCGCACCGTCGACGGCGCGGCCTTCCGTGAAGCCCTGAAGCCGGCCTACGTGGGCTACGCCAAGGAATTCGGCGCCGACAACATCAAGAAGATCACGGACGTCAAGTAAGACCGCTCCGCCCCGACCGCGCCCGGCCCGCCTCAGTGTGCCGGGCGCTTCGCATTTCCGACACCACAGAGAACCACAACGTGCAAGCCTTCGAGCGCTACTTTCTCGCCGCCAACCGGTGGGCGCTGATCCTCCTGCTGGCGGCCATGTCCGTCATCATCTTCACCAACGTCGTGCTGCGCTACACCACGAACCAGTCGATCGAATGGGCCGAAGAGGTGTCGCGCCACATGATGATCTGGCTCACCTTCCTGGGCGCCGGGCCCGTGCTGCGCTACGGCGGCCACATCGCCGTCGAGAACCTGCAGGACGCCCTGCCCCGGCCGGCGGCCGTGGCGGTGCGCATCGTGGTGGCCGGGCTGCTGTTCGCCTTCTTCGGCTTCATGGTCTGGTACGGCTGGCTCTACATGGAACGCACGATGTTCCAGCTCACCGCCGTGACGCAGATTCCGTTCGCCTACATCTACAGCGCGATGCTGATCGGCGGCGTGCTGCTGATCGTGCACTGGCTGCTGGTGGTGCGCGGCTACGTGCTGAACCGCGAGTTCGCGTCCGACGCGCATTTCGACGCCAACGCGTCGGCCTCGCTGTAAGGAGAAGACCATGGATGCCAGCATTGTCCTGATCGTCTCCGCCTGCGTGTTCCTGGCCATCGGCGTGCCCGTGGCCTTCGCGCTCGGCCTGGCCACGGCCGCCACCCTGATCCTCGCGGAAAGCTACCCGCTGATGGTGCTGTTGAAGGAAACCTTCACCGGCATCGACAGCTTTCCGCTGATGGCCGTGCCCTTCTTCATCCTGGCCGCCGAGCTCATGAGCGGCGGCTCGCTCACCGAGGTGCTGCTGCGCTTCGCGGGCCAGTTCGTCGGCCACCGGCGCGGCGGGCTGGGCTACACCAACGTGGTGTCGCTGACCTTCTTCTCGGGCATCTCGGGCTCGGCGCTGGCCGACGCGGCCGGCCCCGGCTCGATGCTCATCAAGATGATGGACAAGGCCGGCTACGACCGCTCGTACGCGGCGGCGCTGACGGCCTCCACGGCCATCGTGGGGCCGATCATTCCGCCCTCGATCATCATGATCATCTACGCGCTGCAGGACGAGACCGTGTCGGTCGGCCAGCTGTTCGTGGCCGGCATCGTGCCGGGCATCCTGATCGCGGTGGCGATGTGCGTCGTGAACTTCTACGTGTCGAAGAAGCGCAACTACAAGGGCGACGGCCAGACGCCGCCGCTGCGCGAGATCCTCATCACGACCTGGAAGGCGATTCCCGCCATCCTGCTGCCGGTGGTGATCCTGGGCGGCATGCGCGCCGGCTGGTTCACGCCCACCGAAGCCTCGGTGGTGGCGGTGTTCTACGCGCTGGTGTGCGGCAAGTTCATCTACCGCACGCTCGAGTGGAAGATGCTGCCCGACATCCTGTCGCGCTCGGCCCTGCTGTCGGCGTCGGTGCTGATCATCATCGGGCTGTCGGCCTCGTTCGCCTGGGTGCTGACCATCGAGGGCATTCCGCAGCAGATGGCCGAATGGCTCATCAGCATGAACCTCTCGCCGTGGATGTTCCTGATCATCGTCAACGTGTTCCTGCTCCTGTTCGGCATCTTCATCGAGCCGCTGCCGGGCGTGATGGTGCTGGCGCCGATCCTTGCGCCGGTGGCGATCAAGCTGGGCGTCGACCCGGTGCACTTCGCGATGATCGTGATCTTCAACCTCACGCTGGGCATGATCACGCCGCCGGTGGGCGGGCTGCTGTTCGTGACCTGCAACGTGTCGAAGGTGCCGATGTCGGCGCTGGTGAAGGAACTGGTGCCCTTCCTGTGGGCGCACGGCGCGGTGCTGATGCTGCTGACCTTCGTGCCGATGCTCAGCACCTGGCTGCCGCGCGCGCTCGGATTCAAGTAGCGGCGCAGGCCGCTCCCGCCCACGCCTTCACCCGCCTCAGGCCGGCGGGTGCAGGTACTGGCTCGGCGGCACGCCGAGCGTGCGGCGGAACATCGCGGTGAAGGCGCTCGGGCTCTCGTAGCCATGCGCCAGCGCCACCTCCAGGATCGACGCGCCCGCGGCCAGCCGCGGCAGGCTCAGCAGCAGCCGCGCCTGGCGGCACCATGCACCGAAGGTCATGCCGGTCTCGCGTTCGAACAACCGCGCCAGCGTGCGCGCGTTCATGTGCAGCCGCGCGGCCCAGCCGTCGAGCGTGGCGGGCTGCGCGGGGTCGCGGATCAGCGCCTCGCACAGCGAGGCCAAGCGTGCGTGGCGCGGCATCGGCACATGCAGCGACAGCGCGGGCGCGGCCTCGATCTCGTCGAGGATCAGCTCCATCACGCGCTCGTCGCGCCCGCCCGGCGGGTAGGCCAGCGGCAGCGACACGGCCGCCACGATCAGCTCGCGCAGCAACGCACCCACATGGATCACGCGGCACTCGGCGCCCAGGTCGGCGCGCGTGCCGGGCTCGACGAAGACGGTGCGCATCTTCACCTCGCCCGCCATGCGGATCTGGTGCGTCATGCCCGGCGGCACCCAGACGCCGCGCCCCGGCGGCACCACCCAGCTGCCGGCCGCCGCGCCGACCATCATCACGCCCGAGATCGCGTGGATGAGCTGGCCGCGCCGGTGCGCATGCGGTGGAATGAAGGCGTCGCCCGCCGGATCGGTGGCCAGCACGGCCACCGCGCGCGGGGTCGATTCGCCCTCGTCGGGGCGCAGATTCAGTTTGTCCATTTCACGACGATGTTTGCACATTCGTAGCAAGAACATCTTTCCGTGTCTTCCTACGATCGCTTTTCCTCCCTTTTTCTCAAACCGGACATCGAAGAAAGAAGCCATCGCATGAACACGCGCCGACTCGGGCTGCTCACCGGCACCCATGCCGTCAACGACCTCTACCAGGGCCTCGTGCCCGCGCTGCTGCCCTTCATGGTGCTGGAGCGCGGCTACAGCTACACGGCCGTGAGCGGCCTGATGCTGGCGGCCACCGGGCTGTCGAGCGTGGTGCAGCCGCTGTTCGGCCTGTACGCCGACCGCCACCCGCGCGCCTGGCTGGTGCCCGTGGGCTTCCTGGTGGCGGCGCTGGGCGTGGTGCTGGCGGGCCTGAGCCAGAGCTACCTGCTGACCTGGATCGCGGTCGCGCTGTGCGGGCTGGGCATCGCGGCCTACCACCCGCCCGCCACCGTGGCCGCGCGCGCGGCCGGCGGCGCCTCGCAGAAGGCGATGAGCGTGTTCTCGGTGGGCGGCACCATCGGCGCCTCGTTCGCGCCTGTGCTGGCGGCCACGGTGGTCGGCGGCGGCAGCCTGTCGCGCAGCTATCTGCTGGGCATTCCCGCGGTGGCGATGGGCGTGGTGTGGGTCGCGGCGAATGCACGGCGCGGCGCGGCCGCCCACCAAGCGGCCACGGCGGCGCGCGCCGCGCAGGCCCGCGCCCAGGTGCTGAAACCGCACAACGACTGGCGCGCCTTCAGCCTGCTGGTCGCGACCATCGTGGGCTGGTCGATCCCCTACGTCACGGTGCTGTCGATGCTCTCGCTGCGCATCACGCGCGACCTGCACGGCACCACCTTCCAGGGCGCCGCGGCACTCACCGCCTTCACCGCCGCAGGGGCCGTGGGCACGCTGGCCGGCGGCTGGCTCGGCGACCGCATCGGGCGCATGGGCACGATCCGCTGCGGCTACCTGCTCGCGCTGCCGGCCATGGCGGGCCTCGTGCTCGCCTCCACGCCCGGCGCGGCGCTGGCCTGCACCGCGTGGCTCGGCATGAGCATGTTCCTGCCCTTCGCCGCGCAGGTGACGCTCGCGCAGGACTACCTGCCGCGCAACCCGGCCACCGCCAGCGGCATCACGCTCGGCCTCGCGCTCTCGGTCGGCGGGCTGGTGTCGCCGCTGTTCGGCCTGCTGTCGGATGCGCGCGGGCTCGGCGTGACGCTCACGGTGGTGTTGTGCGTGCTGTGCGTCGCGACCGTGCTGGCCTTGCGGCTGCGCAACCGGACGGTGCAGGTGATGGCGGGCGAGGCCGCCGCGGCCTGAGTTGAGTTCCGTTCCCGCGCAACGGCAGCGCCCACCGTGCACAGGGCACTGGGTGCTTCCCGCAGCGAAATCAAGGAGGAGCCGAAGGCGGGGGACATTCGCGGAGGGAAGTACCCGGTGTCCTGTGCACGCGCCCTGAACCACGGACCACCGAAATCCGTGGGCGATTCAACGCCGCACGCGCTCTCTTTCACTGCCAGAATCGACGCAAGCTTCGACGTCGAGCCTGACAGACAAGAAGAAGGAAAGAGAAGGACGCCATGCACCGAATCGTCGCCCAGGGCAGCAGCCTTGTCGCTGCCGGCTTGCTGGCCACCGCCGGTATCGCGGCCACGCCGGCCGCCCCGCCCGTTGCAGCCGTTGCGCCAGCAGCCGCCCCCGCCAACCCCACCAATCCCGTCACCCACCTGGCCGAAGTGGAAAGCGCCGTGCGCGCCTGGGCCGCCGCCTGGTCCGCGCGCGACGTGGAGCGCTACCTCGCCGCCTACGCGAGCGACTTCACCCCCGCGCGCGGCCAGACCCGCGAGCGCTGGGAGGCCGACCGGCGCGCCCGCATCACGGGCAAGTCGCGCATCAGCGTGGGCATCGAGGGGCTGGTGATCAGCGTCCAGGGCACGTCAGCCAGCGCGCAGTTCCGGCAGGTCTACAGCGCCGACGCGCTCACCGAGACCGACCGCAAGACGCTCGAGCTGCAGCGCGTGGGCCCGCGCTGGCTGATCCGCAAGGAGAGCGCGGGCAACTGACGCGCGCCGCCTTGTCCCTGTAAGGCAAATGGTTCACGAAGATGTCACCACTTGCAACGATGCTGCAGCCTTCGACCTCCGAAAGCAGTGGCCGCCATGTTCCCCACCAAGACCGAGAAGGCACGCGACGAACTCCAGACCGGGCAGCGCACGCTCAGCCAGCGTGAGCGCGCCCTGCTGCTCATGGCCGACGGCCGGCGCTCGCTGACCGACTTCAGCCCGCTGTTCCCCAGCCGCGTCGAGGCCGAGCAGGCGATCCAGGGGCTGATGCAGCGCGGCTACCTGCAGGTCGCGCGCCCGGTCGCGCCGCCTCCCGCACCGGCCCCCACGCCCGTCCCCGCCGCCGAGCCGATCCAGGTCGCCACCTCGGCCGACAGCTTCGACGGCAAGCGCTCGCTGGCCACCACGCGCATGTTCCTGTTCGACATCTGCGAACGCATGTTCGTGCGCCGCGACCCGCGCTTCGCCAACCAGATGCGCGACGCCCTGCGCGAGGCGCGCGACCGCGAGGCCATGCTGACCATCGCCGCGCTGATGCTCTCCGAGATCGAGAAAGCCGCCGGCCCCGAGCGCGCCGACTCGCTGCGCGAGCGCATCGACAAGCTGCTGCCGCCGGCGGAAACCGTGCACTGAGCCGCCAGCCCCGGCCCCGCGATCCACTACACTCGCCGGGTCAGGAGAGAGCCCCGCGCGACGGGGCCGCCGAAGGCGCAGGGGTTCCCCGAACGCTCAGGCAAAAGGACTGACAAGACGCCGGCAACCACCGGCGTTTCCTTGCTGGAGAGAGGCCGTGGCATTGCACACGGCCCACCGAAGGAGCAAACCCCGATCGTGGGGCGAATCTCTCAGGTAAAGCGGACAGCAGGGGTGGCCCGTGGCGTTGCAGCCATGGATTTCGACTGCCCCTTTGGAGTGCCCCGTGGCCGCTTCCTCCGCTTCTGACGCCCAACTTCTCAAGACCCCGCTGTACGACCTGCACGTGGAGCTCGGCGCCCGCATGGTGCCCTTCGCCGGCTATTCCATGCCCGTGCAGTACCCCGCCGGCCTCATGGCCGAGCACAAGCACACGCGCGATGCGGCCGGCCTGTTCGACATCTCGCACATGGGCCAGCTGCGCCTGGTCGGCCCCGATGCCGCCGCCGCGTTCGAAACCCTGATGCCCGTCGACGTGGTCGATCTGCCCGCCGGCAAGCAGCGCTACGGCCTGCTGCTGAACGACGAGGGCGGCATCCTCGACGACCTGATGTTCTTCAACGAAGGCAATGGCTCGCTCTTCGTGATCGTGAACGGCGCCTGCAAGGTGGCCGACATCGCCCACATCCAGGCCAGGATCGGCGCGCGCTGCCAGGTGCAGCCCCTGCCCGACCACGCCCTGCTCGCACTGCAAGGCCCGCAGGCCGCGGCCACGCTGGCGCGCCTGTCGCCCGGCATCGAGCGCTTCGTGTTCATGACCGGCGGCGCGGTGCAGATCGGCGGCATCGCGGCCTTCGTCACCCGCAGCGGCTACACCGGCGAAGACGGCTTCGAGATCTCGGTGGCCGCCAAGGATGCCGACGCCCTCGCCCGCCTGCTGCTCGCGCAGCCCGAGGTGAAGCCCGTCGGCCTGGGCGCGCGCAACTCGCTGCGGCTCGAAGCCGGCCTGTGCCTGTACGGCAACGACATCGACACCACCACCACCCCGGTCGAAGCCTCGCTCAACTGGGCGATCCAGAAGGTGCGCCGCGCCGGCGGTGCGCGCGAAGGCGGTTTTCCGGGCGCGGCCAAGGTGCTGGCCCAGCTGGCCGCCGTCGCCTCGGGCGCGGCCGGCCACACCGACCACAAGACGCTCACGCGCAAGCGCGTCGGCCTCGTGGCACTCGAACGCATTCCGGTGCGCGACGGCACGCTGCTGCAGTCGCTCGAAGGGCACGACATCGGCGCCGTCACCAGCGGCCTGCTCGGCCCCACCGCCGACCGCTGCGTGGCCATGGGCTACGTGGCCGCCGCCTTCGCCGAGCCCGGCACGCGCGTGCAGGCCATCGTGCGCGGCAAGCCGGTGCCGATGGAAGTCTCGACCATGCCCTTCGTGCCGACGCGCTACTACCGCGGCTGACCGACACTGAACCCCGCAGACCCGGCTAGGCTCTGCATCCCGATTCCATTTTTTCCACGAGGAGTTTTTTCATGAGCATCAAATACACCAAGGACCACGAATGGGTGGCGGCCGAAGGCGGCGCCGCCACCGTCGGCATCACCGTGCATGCGCAGGACGCGCTGGGCGACGTGGTGTTCGTCGACCTGCCTGAAGTGGGCAAGACCTTCGCGCAGGGCGAGGTCGCCGGTGTGGTCGAGTCGGTGAAGGCCGCCGCCGATGTGTTCATGCCCGTGTCGGGCGAGATCACCGAAGTGAACGAAGCGCTGCGCGCCGACCCGTCGCTGGCCAACAGCGACCCGCTGGCCGCCGGCTGGTTCTTCAAGGTCAAGCTGAGCGAGCCCGCGCAGCTCGACGCCCTGCTCGACGCCGCCAGCTACGACAAGTTCGCCGCCGAATCCTGATCCGCTGAACCGCAGCCGTTTCCTCGCACCTTCGTTCATTCTCCCCGAGCCTTCACCGCCATGCCGATTCCCGCCCTTCCCTCTTTGCAAGCCCTAGAGAACGCCGAAGAATTCCTCGCCCGCCACATCGGCATCGATGCAGCGGACGAGGCGCGCATGCTGCCGGTGATCGGCTCGGAAACGCGCGCGGAGCTCATCGACGGCATCGTGCCGGCGGCCATCCGCCGCGCCCGGCCGATGCGCCTGCCCGCGCCCGTCACCGAGGCCGACGCGCTGGCCGAGCTGAAGGCGCTGGCGTCGAAGAACAAGGTGTTCAAGAGCTTCATCGGCCAGGGCTACTACGGCACGCACACGCCGGGCGTGATCCTGCGCAACATCCTGGAGAACCCCGCCTGGTACACCGCCTACACGCCCTACCAGGCCGAGATCTCGCAGGGCCGCATGGAAGCCCTGCTCAACTTCCAGACGATGGTGTGCGACCTCACGGGCATGGCCATCGCCAATGCCTCGATGCTCGACGAGGCCACGGCCGCCGCCGAGGCCATGACGCTCGCCAAGCGCAGCGTGAAGAGCAAGAGCAACGTGTTCCTGGTCTCTGGCGACTGCCACCCGCAGACCATCGAAGTCATCAAGACGCGCGCCGCGCCGCTGGGCATCGAGGTCAAGGTGAGCACCGTGTCGGAAACGCTGCCGCACCTGATGGTGAGCGGCGAGTTCTTCGGCGTGCTCGCGCAGTACCCGGCCACCACCGGCCACGTGCACGACCTGCGCCCGCTCGCGGGCCACGCGCACCAGTGCGACGCCGCCTTCATCGTCGCGGCCGACCTGCTGGCGCTGACACTGCTGGTCGCCCCCGGCGAGTTCGATGCCGACATCGTCTGCGGCACCACGCAGCGCTTCGGCATGCCGCTGTGCAACGGCGGCCCGCACGCCGCCTACCTGGCCTGCCGCGATTCGTTCAAGCGCTCGCTGCCCGGCCGCCTCGTCGGCGTGAGCGTCGACACGCACGGCCAGCCCGCCTACCGCCTCGCGCTGCAGACGCGCGAGCAACACATCCGCCGCGAGAAGGCCACCTCGAACATCTGCACCGCGCAGGTGCTGCCGGCCGTGGTCGCCAGCATGTACGCCGTGTACCACGGCCCCGACGGCCTCACGCGCATCGCACAGCGCGTGGCCGTGCTGACCGCCATCCTCGCCAAGGGCCTGTCGCAGATGGGCCGCGAGCCGGTGAACACCACCGCCTTCGATTCGCTGACGATCCGCACCGGCGACGACACGGCCGCGATCATCGAACGCGCGCAGGCCGGCGGCGTCAACCTGCGCCAGCGCCTGCAGCAGCACCTGGGCATCTCGCTGGACGAAACCACCACGCGCGCCGACATCGAAACCCTGTGGGCCCTGTTCGTGCCCGCCGGCACCGCGATGCCGCGCTTCGACGAGCTGGCCGCCAGCACCACGCCGCTGATTCCCGAGGACCTGCGCCGCACCAGCGCCTTCCTCACGCACCCGGTGTTCAACACCC
Organism: Variovorax sp. GW821-FHT09D07; assembly: GCF_059416345.1. Taxonomy (NCBI): domain Bacteria; kingdom Pseudomonadati; phylum Pseudomonadota; class Betaproteobacteria; order Burkholderiales; family Comamonadaceae; genus Variovorax; species Variovorax sp. GW821-FHT09D07. The sequence goes on along the minus strand of NZ_JBWKOY010000008.1, from coordinate 225,104 downwards.
ACAAGAGCGAAACGGCGATGCTGCGCTACATCCGCAGCCTCTCGGACAAGGACCTCGCGCTCGACCGCAGCATGATCCCGCTGGGCAGCTGCACCATGAAGCTCAACGCGACCAGCGAGATGATCCCCATCACCTGGCCCGAGTTCGCCAACATCCACCCCTTCGCGCCCGCCGACCAGCTGCAGGGCTACGCCCAGCTCGACGCGCAGCTGCGCGCCTGGCTGTGCGAAGCGACCGGCTACGCGGGCATCAGCCTGCAGCCCAACGCGGGCTCGCAAGGCGAGTACGCGGGCCTGCTGGCCATCAAGTCCTTCCATGAAGCCAAGGGCCAGGGCCACCGCAACATCTGCCTGATTCCCTCGTCCGCGCACGGCACCAACCCGGCCAGCGCCCAGATGGTGGGCCTGCAGGTGGTGGTGACGGCCTGCGACGCGCAGGGCAACGTCGACATGGACGACCTGAAGCGCGCCTGCGAAAAACACAGCGCCCACCTGGCCGCCGTGATGATCACCTACCCCAGCACGCACGGCGTGTTCGAAACCCGCGTGAAGGAACTGTGCGAGCTCGTGCATGAGCACGGCGGCCGCGTGTACGTCGACGGCGCCAACATGAACGCGCTGGTCGGCGTGGCCGCGCCGGGCGAGTTCGGCGGCGACGTGAGCCACCTGAACCTGCACAAGACCTTCTGCATCCCGCACGGCGGCGGCGGCCCGGGCGTCGGCCCGGTCTGCGTGGTCGAAGACCTCGTGCCCTACCTGCCGGGCCATGCCACGGCCGGCGTGCCCTCGAACGGCGTGGGCGCCGTCTCGGCCGCGCCGCTCGGCAATGCGGCCGTGCTGCCGATCAGCTGGATGTACTGCCGCATGATGGGCGCCAAGGGCCTGCAGGCCGCGACCGAAACGGCCATCCTCAGCGCCAACTACATCAGCGCCCGCCTGAAGGACCACTACCCCACGCTGTACGCGAGCCCCAACGGCCACGTCGCGCACGAGTGCATCCTGGACCTGCGCCCGCTCAAGGACACCAGCGGCGTCACCGCGGAAGACGTGGCCAAGCGCCTCATCGACTACGGTTTCCACGCGCCCACGCTGAGCTTCCCCGTGCCCGGCACGCTGATGGTGGAGCCCACCGAAAGCGAACCGCTGGCCGAGCTCGACCGTTTCGTCGACGCGATGATCGCCATCCGCGGCGAGATCCGCCGCGTGGAAGAAGGCGTCTGGTCGAAGGACGACAACCCGCTCAAGCACGCGCCGCACACCGCAGCCAGCCTGCTCGGCACGGAGTGGAGCCACCCCTACTCGCGCGAACTCGGCGCGTTCCCGCTGGCCGAACTCAAGCAGGCCAAGTACTGGCCGCCGATCGGGCGCGTCGACAACGTCTACGGCGACCGCAACCTGTTCTGCAGCTGCGTGCCGGTGAGCGAGTACCAAGAAACCGAAGAGGCCTGACGAAGGCGCGGCGGCGCAGGCCGCCCGCCGTTCAGCCTTCGCGGCGGTACATCGCCCACTTCACGGTGAGCAGGTCCGCGGCGATCTTCGCTGCGTTCACGCCCGCGTAGGTTTCGGACGGATCGAACGCGAAGGCCGCCTGGTAGCGCTTGATGTGCGCGTAGTCCCGATCGAAGGTCATCGGGCCCATGAGTTCGGTCGGGTCGGTGCCGGCGGGAAGCGCCAGGAATTTCCCGGGGTCGGTGGTGCTCTGGTAAAGATCGACGCTCATCAGGTTCATGGCTTGCCCTCGAAGTCGTAAGCGCAAATCATCTCGACCCTTCGCGCCGCATGCAATCGGCCCGCGCCTACAGGGCGTGCAGGCGGGGCGCTGTCAGTGCATCGCGCCTCAGGGCTGCTTCTTCTTCGCGATCTCGCCGGTGGCGATCTGCGCGCGCAGCCCGCGCAGGCTGGCCTTCATCTTGCGCTCGTTCTCGGGCCCCATGCGCACCAGGATCTTCTGGCCGGCCGAGAGCGATTCGAGCTTCGGGTCGGCGTATTCGTAGCGCACCCAGGGCCGCTGCGAGGGGATGTCGCCCTTCACCTCGACCAGCTTCACCTGCACCGGGCCGATGGGCTCGGGCGCCTGCAGCAGGTGGTCGATCACGGCGATGAAGCGGTCATTGAAATAGCGGCCCGGATAGCCCAGCTCTTCGTACGCCTGCTGGAACAGCGGGTACAGCCGCGCATACACCGCCGCTGCCTTGGCCGGATCGACCGACCCGGCCAGCATCACGATGCCGTTGTAGCGCGCGGCGTTGTTCGCCGCGACGGTCTGCACGCCGCCCTGCTGCGGCCCCTCGGTGATGAAGCGCTGCGGCGCGGGCTGCACGGGCCACTTGCTGGCGGGCGCCTGCTCGCGCGGCAGGTTGTCGACCGTGGCGACGAAGCGCCGCACCACGCCGTCGGACTGCAGGTAGGCCGCGACGGCCTTGCCGCCCAGCAGCTCGGTGAGCGCCTTCATCACGCGCGCATCGGAACTGGCCAGCGCGGGCAACGCGGCATCGGGCGGGGCCAGCGCCTCGACCGGGTTCTGCGGGCCCTTCGGCTCTTCGGCCTTGGGCGGCTCGGGGGGCGCGTCGGTCGGGGCGACGGCCACGGGCGCGGTCGGCAGCGGCGCCAGTTGCTGCTGCTGGTACCAGCGCCAGCCGAAATAAGCCGCCACCAGCACGACCAGCGCCAGGCCGACGATGGTGCCCATCGGCGCTTCCTTGCGGGGTCGGAATTCAGGGGTGTCGCGGGGGGAGTCGGCATCGGACATGGGCGGTTTCCTTTTGCGGGATGGCAGTGGGGAGACGAAAGGCAATGGTGCACCAGGATGGCCTGCACGGCCCGCACGATCGCCACGTTCTCGTAACCCCCTGTGACGCCCCACCCGCGCCGAAGTTCAGTCGCTCAGCCCGTCACGCGCCGCCGATGCGCACCACATGCGCCTCGCGCGGATCGACGCGGCCCGCGTGCAGGTCGGCGATCACGGCCTGCGCATGCGCGAAGCCACGGCCCTGCGCCAGCGTCATCCAGCGGTTGCCCGGGCGGCTCAGCTCGGCGATGAAGCGGCCCTGCGCGTCGTTGAAGCGGCGATTGACCTCCTGCGGCCCCCAGTCGGCATTGCGCTTGCGGATCTGCACGGGCGCGAAGTAGAGCTTGGGCGTGGGGCCGGGCAGCGCGCTGGTGTCGCCCAGGAATTCGGTCTTCTGCGCCGAGCCCGCATAGCAGTCGTAAACCAGCGACTCGCCGAAATGGTGGTGCACCGTGGCGCGCAGGTCGTCGTGGCCCGCGAAGTCGACGTACAGCGTGGGCACGTCGGCCGCCAGCGACGCGATCTCGCCGTAGGCCACCGTGCGGTCGTAACAGCCCAGCGCCTCGACGAAGGCGCGGTTGCCTTCCGACGTGGCCGCGATCAGCTGCAGGCCCTCGCGGCGGCCGAGGCAGAAGGCCGTGCCGAACGCGGTCTTGCTCGACGCGCTCGACACCACCACCTGTCTCGCGCCGAAGAAGGCGTTGTCTTCGAGGAAGTCGGCCAGCATGAACGAGGTGATGAACAGCGGACGCACCAGCATCTGGTAGTCCTCCAGCGCGGCGACGTAGCCCGCGTCGTGGCTGCAGCGCATGTACTGGTTGTAGGCCGACACCAGTTCGCTGCGGTGCGCCGCGCCGTCGTAGAAGCCGCGCGGCGTCACGCGCACCGGCTGCATGCGCAGGTGGCTCGCAATGGGAAAGTAGCCGTAGAAGCGCTCGCCCACCGCCACGCCTTCGACATTCGACGCCACCACGTCGGCAAAGCCCCAGGCCGGCATGTGGCCCCAGTCGGCGTCGCCGGTGGGAAAGAACTGCCAGTACTTCATCACCGCATCGCCGAAGGCCGCGTAGGTGATGTTGTTGGTGGTGAGCGAGAAGCGCTCGATCTGCATCAGCACCTCGCCCGGCTGCAGAGTGCCGGCGTCTTCCGAGGTGACGATGCGGGTGGTTCCGAGTGCGTTCTTGCGCGTTTCGAGGCGGGTTAAAGTGAATGCGTTGTTCATTCGCAAACTGTAGGACGGCCCGCTTCGCCGCGGGTTCGGAAACCCGGTCCATGCCCGCCGCACCCCGCTCCAAGCCCCTGAAACGCCCCACGCAGGCGCGCAGCAAGTTCACCGTGCAGGCCATCTACGACGCCTTTGTTCGGATTTGGCGCGCGCAGGGCTGGGAGGGCGTGACCACGCGCGCCGTGGCGCTCGAAACCGGCATCGCCGTCGGCACCTTCTACGACTACTTTCCCGACAAGGACGCCCTGCTCTCGGGCTATGTGCGCCACTGCGTCGAGGCGCTGCTGGCGCGGCTCGACGAAGACGTGATCGCGCCTTCAGACATCGACTGGCGCGAACGCACGCAGCGCCTCGTGCGCCTCACCTGCGACACGCGCATCGACGGCTTGCCCGCCTTCGACCACGAGATGCTGATGCTCGAACACCGCGTGGCGGAGCCCAAGCACCACCGGCGCGTGTACGACGAGCTGCTCGCGCGCTGGACGCAGGCCTTCGCCGCCTGCCACGACCTGCAGCCGCCACCCTCGCCCGCCACCGTGCAGGCGCTGCTGACCGCGGCCTGGGGCGGGCGCCGCTACCGGCTGCTGGTGCAGCCCGACAACGCGGCGGGGGATGCCTGGATCGACGAGATGGAAGCGATGGTCAGGGCGCGGCTGTTGGCGCGCTGAGCGCCTGCAGCCACGCCAGCGTGCCCTGCAGCTCGGCCGGGCGGATCTCGTGCGCGCCCGGAAAGTCCGAGCCCGACAGCGCCAGCGGCAGCCCGCGCGCCAGCTCGCGCGTGGCCTGTGCGGCGCTCGGCGGAATCACGTTGTCGGCGCTGCCGTGGCTCACCCACAGCGCCTTGCCCGCGAAGGCTTCGGGGGGCGCGATGTGCGGCACCACCTCGGGCAGCAGCCGGCTGTGCCACACCAGCGCAGCGCGCAGCTTCTCGGGCTGCGTGAGCAGCAGCGACAGCGACATGATCCCGCCCTGGCTGAAGCCGCCGACCACCACGCGCTCGGGCGGAATGCCCAGCTGCTGCGACGCCGACGTGACCATCTCGCCGATGAGGAAGCGGCTTTCGCGCTCCTGTTCTTCGTCGATGCGGCGCCCGCCGTCGGCCAGCACCTGGAACTCGAACCACGCGTAGGAACCGGGCGACAGCACGTACGGCGCGCGCAGGCTCAGCACGTGGAACTGCGGCGGCATCATGCGCGCCAGGCCGAACAGGTCCTGCTCGTTGCTGCCCACGCCGTGCATGAGCACGAGCAGCCAGGGTTCAGGGCCGCCCGAGGGTGCGGGATGGTGCAGGAACTGCAGGGGCAGATGGAGCGATGTCATGGGTCGGAAGGGCTCGAAAAAAATGACGGACGGCGCGGCTCAGCGAAAGCCCTTGGCCAGCGCCCGCGTGACCTCGGCCGAGGACACCTCGCGGCAGCCGGTGGCGTTCTGCCCCGACCACAGCGGAGAAAAATCGCCGCTGCCCTGCGCTTCGGCCTTGGCGCGCAGCGGCGCGATGCCCGAGGTGGCGAGCGGAAATTCCGGCGCCGGGCCGATGGGGCCCAGCTCGCGCATCACGCGGTTGACGATGCCGCGCGCCGGTCGGCCGGTGAACAGGTTGGTGAGCGCCGTGTGGCGCGCGGCCTCGCTCTTCAGCGCCGCGCGGTGCAGCGCGCTGGTCATGGCCTCGGGCGTCAGCAGGTAGGCCGTGCCGACCTGCACGCCGGCCGCGCCCAGCGCCATGGCCGCGGCCACGCCGTCGGCATCTGCGATGCCGCCGGCTGCGATCACCGGCACTTTCAATGCGCGCACCAGCTGCGGCAGCAACGCGAAGGTGCCAAGCTGTTTCGTGAGGTCGTGCGACAGGAAATGGCCGCGGTGCCCGCCGGCCTCCAGCCCCTGCGCGATGACCGCGTCGACGCCCTTCGCCTCGAGCCACAGCGCCTCGTCGACGGTGGTGGCCGAAACCAGCACCTTCGCGCCCCAGCCGCGCACCTTGGCCAGCAGCGGCTCGGGCGGCAGCCCGAAATGGAAGCTCACCACCGGCGGCTTGAACTCGGCCAGCAGGTCGGCCACCTCGGCGCTGAAGGGGTTGCGCCCGGGGCCGGTCGGGATGCCCGCGGGATCGATGCCGAACTCGGCGTAGTACGGCCCCAGCGCGGCGCGCCAGGCGGCCTCGCGTGCCTCGTCCGGCGTGGGCGGGGTGTGGGCGAAGAAATTGACGTTGAAGGGCTTGTCGGTGCCCGCGCGGATCGCCGCGAGTTCGCTGCGCATCGCGTCGGGGCCGAGCATCGCGCAGGGCAGCGACCCCAGGCCGCCTTCGTTGCACACCGCGATCGCCATCGCGCTGGCCTGCGCGCCGGCCATCGGCGCCTGGATCAAGGGAAGTTCGGTGCCGAGGATCTGTTGCAACGTCGTCATTCGGGGTGCGCTCCTGTGTCCGTGTGTCGAATGCACGGCATTGTCCGGCCAAGCCGTTGAGCGCGGCGCCCGCGGGGTCATCGGGACAGGTCAGCAGCAGCAGCGCGCTGCCTGCCGCAGGCTCACTCCTCGCTGGTCCACTCCACCTGCACGCCCAGGCTGCGCAGGTTTTCCACGAAGCGCGGATGCGCGCGCCGGATCGGCGTGGCGTTGCGGATCTCGGACTTGCCTTCGATGCTCGCGGCCACCATGAACAGCGCGATCGCCACGCGGATGATGTAGGGGCTCTCGACCACCGCCGGCGTGAGTGCGTGGCCGCCGAAGGTGATGAGCCGGTGCGGGTCGGACGAGAACACGTGCGCGCCGAACTTCGACAGCTCGCCGGTCCAGCCCAGCGCGCCGTCGTACACCTTGTTCCAGAACATCGCGTTGCCCTGCGCGCGCACGCCCAGCGCAATGAAGATCGGCAGCAGGTCGACCGGGAAGTACGGCCATGGCGCGGCCTCCACCTTGGTGAGCACGTTGCTGGTGAACGGCGTCTGCACCTTCAGCGGGCCGCTGCGGATGGCGCGCGACCAGCCGTCGGCATGCTCGATCTGCACGCCGAACTTGGCAAAGGTGCGGTCGATGAGCGGAAAGTTGCCCGGCGCGCTGTTGCGCACCACGACGTCGCCGCCGGTGATCGCGCCCAGCGCCAGGAAGGTGGTGATCTCGTGGAAGTCTTCGTCGAAGCGGAACTCGCCGCCGCCCAGCGTGCCGCCGCCATGCACCGTGAGCCGCGAGGTGCCCATGCCCTCGATGCGCACGCCGATCATGGCCATGAAGCGGCAGAACTCCTGCACGTGCGGCTCCGAGGCCGCGTTGGTGAGCGTCGAGGTGCCGTCCGCGGCGGCCGCGCACAGCACGAAGTTCTCGGTGGTCGTCACCGAGGCGTAGTCGAGCCAGTGGTCGGTGGGCGTGAGCCGGCCGGGCGCATACACCAGCAGCGAGCCCTCGGTGCGCTCCACCTGGCCGCCGAAGCGCTGGAACACCTCGACGTGCGGATCGATCTCGCGCACGCCCAGCGTGCAGCCCTTGACGTTGTCTTCCAGCCGCGCCACGCCGAAGCGCGCCAGCAGCGGCGGCACCAGCATGATCGACGAGCGCATTTCCTCGGGCAGGCGGTGGAGCGCCGCATCGAAGGTGGTGGCGCGGTGGTGCAGCTCGAGCGTGCCGCTCTCGTGGTCCATGCGGACCTCGCTGCCCAGCGTGCGGAAGATGTCGAGGATCTTGCGCACGTCGGTGATGTCGGGCACCCCGTGCAGCCGCAGCGGCTCGCCGGTGAGCAAGGTGGCGCACAGCACCGGCAGCACCGCGTTCTTGTTGGCGGAGGGAATGATGCGGCCGCGAAGGGGCGTACCGCCGTGCACGATGAGGTTGGACATGAAGGGGGCGAACAGAGGGGGCGAAGGCACGAACTGTTCGCGCCGGACGGCGGAACTTTACCGTTGGAAACGACGGGTTTCCGGGGGCTCAGTTGTAAGAATTTGGAAACGCCCGCGGCGCGCCGGTGCGGCCGCGGCGTTGCCCGGGAGGCCCGTCAGGCCTTGCGCTGGAAGCCCGGTGCCTGGTCCACTTCGGTCGGCTTGTAGATCTTGTGCGCCGCCGTCGCGCTGCCCGCGTCGGCCACCACCAGCAGGCGCCACAGCGGCTCGCGCACGGCGCACAGGCTTTCCTCGGGCGTGAGCGCGAAGGTCGGCAGCGCCGGGGCGGTGCCCTTCACGACCACCTTGAGCAGCATCGCGCCCTTGGCGTTCGACACCTCGATGTCGTAGCCCAGCGCCTTGCTGGTCACGTCTTCCGCGTTGTAGCCGTAGCCCTTGAAGTGGCCCATGACATAGGCCATGGCGGCGGCCTGCACGGCGTCGGTCGTGGTCGGACCGGCCGGGGCCGCGTCGGCGTCGTCATCCGCCGCGACGCCGCCACGGGCCTTCGCGGCCGTGATGTCGGCCTCGGTCGGCACCCAGCCGCGCGCACCGCGCACCAGCACCGCGAGCTGCTGCTCGGGTTCCCAGCTCGCAACGTGCCATTCGGCGTCGTCGCGCACGCGGGTCGATACCTTGGCGCTCTTGTTGCTTTCGAGCTCGGCAATGGCCACGCGGTTGGTCTGCAGCACGGCGCGGAAGCCCTGGCCGGCGTCGAAGGTGCGCTTGAGCAGGGCCAGGCGGTCCTTGGCACGCTGCGCCTGCTGGGCGCTGCGCACGCCGCCACCGGGGCGGCGCTGGGCGTCGAGCGATTCCAGGTAGAACCAGCGGCCACCGGCCGCCACGCTCACGTACTCGCCCCAGATGGTGGCGATGACGTTGTCGCCGGTGGCGAGCCAGGCGTGCTCGAACGGCTTGTCGCGTGCGTCGAACACCCCCATCTTGGCGACGATTTCGACCGGCGTGAGGCGCGGTCCGGAGAGCCGCATCTCATCGATGGCGGCGAGCACGGAGGGGTCGACTTCCTTGTCCATTCAGCGGAATTCTGGCGAGTTGGGAGGGGGTGGGAGTATGCCGCATCGGCCGTCGCTCCCCGGTGCCCGGCGCCGCGCCGCGTGTACCCTCCGTGCCTTGAAAGCCCCCGCATGCACGACCTGCTGACCTCCTATTTCTGGCACGGCGACACGCTGCGCAGCCGCAGCGTGAGCGGCATCGTGCACGCTGCCCTGCTCGACGTGCCCGAGCCCCCGGCCCGCCTCGTGGCCGACTGGCAACGGGAGATCGCCACCCACGTGCCGCTCGAACCCGGCGATGTCGAACCGATGCCGCTGGCGCGTGCGCGCACGCGCTGGCCCGACTATGCGCAGTGCGTGCAGGCGATGTCCGGCTGGCTCGGCACGCTAGGCCTGCCCGCGTCGCTGCTGCCCGCCAGCGACGTCGCCCTGATGGCCTGCCGCGGCGCCCGCTACCACCACGACGGTGCGCAGTACGGCGGCGCGGCCTTCTGCAACCTGTTCCTCAGCGAAGACAAGGGCCTGGACGTGCATTTCCCCGTCACCGGCCACCGCATCGCGCTCACGCGGGGCACGGCCCTGCTGTTCGACACGGGCCAGCCCCACGCCGTGGTGCCGCGCGGCAGCGACCACGGCTTCGATGCGGCCGACTTCCCGTCTTCGCTCGATCGCACGCAGCTGTTCCTGACCTGGGAGCTGTCGATCGAAGACGCGCAGGTGGCGCGCCTGCTGGGCGTCGACTTCGATGTCGATCCGCTCACCGGGTCGCAGCTCGATGAAGAACAGGTGCGGGTGAACGGCGAACAGGCCGAGGTCTGCGCGAACTCCGGGCGCTGGCGCAGCGGCACGTAGCGAACGAACGATCAATCGCCCTGGCGGTAGTGAGTCCCCGGCCGCGCCGCCGAATCGATGATGTCCCGCCACGACTTGCCCGCGCTTCGCAGTTGCTCGATCGACGGGCCCAGCGTGTTGCCGTAGCGGCTGTGCGACCTGGCTTCGAGGGCCTGCAGCTCGTGCGAGGGCGTCAGCGCGCGGTAGTGCAGCTTCAGATCGTCCCGCTGCGCGAAGATCCAGTGCGCCACCTGTTCTTCACTCACACCGTCGGCCAGCATCCGAGCAGCGGCAGGCCCCAGCTCGGCCACGGCCGCTTCGTAGGTCTTGCGTACGTTGAGGTCTGCCATGCGGACTCTGGAGTGGATGTGACGGGCGATTCAGCCCATTGTGCATACGACGAGGGCGCTACAGTGGCTGTCCCCTCATCTCTTTTCGTGCATGCCCGGAGCCCAAACGATGCGCCACCTCTTCAACGTGTTCGGCCGCACCCTGCGCGTCGAAATGACCGATGCCCGCTGGCGCAGCCACTGGGTCGGCGCCGACGGAAAACTGGGCCTCGCCCAGCTCGCGATTCCGCCGGACGTGGCGCCGGCCGACCTGGCGCAGTACCTCTACGACATCTACCACGAGAACGCGACGCCGACGAACGGCGATGTCTTCGAGATCGGGACGAAGTGAGCCCGGCGTTGCTATCGCTGCGCGGCCTTCGATGACGTGCGCAACATCAGCCAGGCCACGCTGCCGAACGCCAGCACGAACACCAACAGCGGCAACACCTCCCTGGCCCTGAAGCCCTGGCTCGCGAGGTTGCCAAGCAGGGTCCACGGCACCAGCGGAAACGCAAGCAGCACCACCACCGCAGGCACATGCGCGTGCAGCGGAAACAGAACCAGCGCAAGGCCGGTCGACAGCAGGCTCGCCACCAGGTACGCGAACAGAAGCTTGAACATCACTTTCATGCGGCGATTCTGACCGCCTCCTTGCCCAAGCCGGGGTGACAGATGACACGGCAATCTGCTACACCTCGCGGTACCCACCCGTCCCCCTGCGCAAGGAGATCCGACCGATGGCCCCAGCCAAGAAGCGCGTCGCCGCGAAGAAGCTCTCGCCCGCTGATACGAAAGTCCCCAGGATGCCGCACGGGGTGCTGACGCCGGCGCTGTCGTCCGGCAGCGTGCGGCTCCACGTAACCGGCCAGATCAAGCTCCTCAACAGCTGGGTCGACCTTCCGCCGGAGATGGCCGCCGCGATGGTGGCGCAGTCGGCACAACAGGCCGATGCGCCCGCCGCGGGCCACCTGCCGGGCGAGGCCTCCCCCGCCCTCACCGCCGCGCTCGCCGGCACGGCCGACGCGCTGTGCACGCGGCTCTCGCCGGTGTCGACCTTCGGGCTCGCGCAACTCCAGCGCCTGCCGATGGACGTCGAGACCTCGATGGACCCGCGCCTGCAGCTGGCGGTGATGAACCGCCGCGCGGGCAAGCAGAGCATGCCCATCTCGTCCGCCGACGGCGACTCGGTGCCGGTGGTGGCACGCGTCACCAGCCATGCCGAGTGGGCGGACATTCCCGACGTCGATGCGGGCTCCGACATCGGCACCGCCGACGACGGCACGGTGCTCGTCACGGGCCGCATTCCGCTGGGCAAGGCCGAGGCCATCCGCCAGCATCCGGCCGTGCTCAGCATGAAGGCCTCGCAGCCCGTGCTGCCGGCGCTGAACAACACCATCGCGTCGATGGGCGTGCAGGCCGACAACCCCGCGCTCGCCGGCACGGCCGGTGGCGCCGGCGTGGTGATCGGCGTGGTCGATTCGGGCGGCGACTTCGCGCACCAGAACTTCCTGAAAGCCAACGGCAAGACGCGCCTGCTGGCCCTGTGGCAGCAAGGCGCGCCGGCCAAGGCCAACAGCCCCTACGGCTACGGCCGGCTCTTCGAGGCGGCGGACATCGACAAGGCGCTGAAGAAGTCCGACCCGTACAAGGCGCTGGGCTACGACCCCGGCGCGGGCATGCCGGGCAGCCCGGGCTCGCACGGCACGCACGTGATGGACATCGCCGGCGGCAACGGCCGGGGCTCGCTGCAACCCGGCGTGGCGCCCAAGGCCGACCTGATCTTCGTCGAGATGTCGGCCCGCGACATCGCATGGACCGGCCACAACGCCGTGTTCAGCTCCTTCGGCGATTCGGTGCAGATGCTCGAAGCAGTGAAGTTCATCTTCGACCGCGCCGGCGACAGGCCCTGCGTCGTCAACCTGAGCCTGGGCACCAACGGCGGCCCGCACGACGGCACCTCGCTGGTCGAGCAGGGCTTCGACGCGCTCGTGTCGCAAAAGCCCAACCGCGCGATCGTGCTGGCGGCCGGCAATTCGCAGGAAGACAACACGCACACGGCGGGCACCGTACCCGGCAACGGGCACCTCGATGTGTCGTGGACCCTGGTCAACGGCAAGGGCGGCGAGTTCGAGCTCTGGTACGGCGGCAGCCAGCGCCTGCGCGCCGAGCTGCTGGGCCCCGACGGCGAGGTGCTCGCGAGCGTGGCGCCGGGCGAAAACTTTCCGCTCGGTGCAGGCAACGGCGAGATCGCCGCATTCCTCAGCAGCCGCATCACCGACCCGAACAACAAGGACAACGTGATCGGCATCTGGCTGGCGCCCAACTGGCCCGACGGCGAATTCAAGGTGCGGCTGCACGCCCTGGCCGCCGACGACGTGCCGTTCCACGCCTGGCTCGAGCGCCTGGACAGCGGCCAGTCGTACTTCGGCCAGCCGGTGAAGTCGCACCTGCTGGGCTCGCTGTCGACAGGAAAACTGTCGATCGTGGTCGGCGCCTACGACGCGCGCAAGACGGGCGAGCCCGCTGCCAGCTTCTCGAGCGCGGGCCCGACGCGCGACGGCCGGCCCAAGCCCGAGGTCAGCGCCCCCGGCGTGCAGGTGAAGGCCGCGCAGTCGCGCACGAAGGACGGCATGGTGAAGAAGTCGGGCACCAGCATGGCGGCACCGGCGGTGACGGGGCTGGTCGCGCTGATGCTGGCCAAGGCCCACAAAACGGGCAAGAAGCTGACCATCGCCGACATCCGCGCCAGGCTGAAGGCGGGCGTCAAGCCCGGCGGCGGGCCGGCCGGCTGGGACCCGCAGCGCGGCGACGGCCGCGCCAGCAGCGGCGCGATCTGACGATCCAGCCATGACCCCCACGCCCGGTGCGGTTGTGCCGAACCCGAGCGGGGGGTGTAATCTGTGTTCTGGCCCCCATCTGCCCTCTCATGCCCATCGATTTGCGCTCGCTCAAGAAGCTCGACTTTTCGGCCGCCCCCGCGCCGGTGTCGGGCGAGCGCGTCGTCGTGCTGGTCAAGCTGTGCGAGGGCGCCGAGCGCCCGGACTACATCGCCGCGCGCGCCGACATTTCGCCGGGCCTGTTCTCGGCCGAGATTCCGATCGACAAGCTCCAGCAGCTCGAAGCCGACCCGGCCGTCGAGTCGGTCGAGCTGTCGCGCCGGCTGCCCAACATCTCCTGACACGCGACCCACCCGGGTCGCTGCCTTCGCGCATGCCATGCCGGCAGGCGCCCGCACACGCGTGCCCCACCACCCAGCCCAAGGAGCTTCCATGAAAGTGCTCGACGATGCCGCGCGCGCGGCGGTCCGGTCGGTGATCGCCACCCACCAGGTGCAGCTGGCCGCCCTGCCCGGCTACGTGGCGGCGGAGCCGGGCTTTCCGCTGGTCGACGGCCGCTTCCTGCGCGAGCCCGCCGTGATCGTGCTGGTCGACCGCAAGCGGCCCTTGTCGGAGGTGCCCGTGGCCGAGCGCGCGCCCCGGCAGCTCGGGCCGTACCGCGTCTGCGTGATGCAGGCCGACCCCGCGCGGCAGCTGGCCGCCAGCACGGACTTCGAGGACACGGTGAACGCGCTCGCCGAAGCCGCCGTCAACCTCGTCTACAAGCCGCCGGCAGGCCAGCCCATCGACAAGGTCTACAACGTGAAGCAGCCCTTCCTGTGCCACGTCGGCCCCGATGCGGGGTGGCCGGTGCTGCGGCCCTTTCTCGAGGGCACCACGCGCTCGCTGTCGGTGGCGATGTACGACTTCAACGCCGACCACGTCGCCCAGGTCTTCATCGACCTCGTGCGCGACGGCGGCATCGCGGCGGCGCTGAGCTGGGACGACGGCATGACGCAAGAAGAGCAGGTCATCCGCAAGAAGCTGCGCAAGCTGCAGCAGGAGGCCGACTTCACCGGCTGGCTCGTGCAGTGCGGCAAGGGCCGCCGCTTCGCCAGCGCGTACCACGAGAAAGTGGCGGTGCGCGACCACAAGGCCTTCTGGCTCTCGAGCGGCAACTGGAGCAAGCGCAGCCAGCCCGACATCGACCCCGTGGCCACGCCCGCGCAGGCCAAGGGCATGTTCAGCAAGGGCAACCGCGAATGGCACGTGATCTGCAGCGACGCCGCGCTCTCGAAGGTGTTCGAGAAGTACATCCTGCACGACCTCAAGGCCTCCGAGAAGGAAGAAGCCGACGGCGCGGCCGACGCGGCGCTGGACGTGGCGCCCAAGCTCACGTTGCCCGACGTGTTCGTGCCGCTGGACCACCTGCTGGAGCAGGCCGTGGCCTTCGCGGGGCCGGTCGTGCCGGTCGAACCCGCGCGACTGCCGGCGGTGAAGACCACGGTGAAAGTCCAGCCCGTGCTCACGCCGGACAACTACCTGCCGCACATCAACGCGCTCATCGACAGCGCACAGACCTCGCTGTACCTGCAGTTCGCCTACATCACCTGGAGCGATGCCGACAAGGACGCCGACTTTCGCGCGCTGCTGCGCAAGCTTGCAGAGCGCAGCACCGAGCCGGACCTCGACCTGCGCATCATCCTGGGCAGCACCAGCGCGGCCGACAACATCCGCAAGCTGGTCGAGGCGGGCTGCAACCAGGACGTGTTCCGCGTCCAGGGCAGCATCCACAACAAGGGCATCATCGTGGACGGCCAGGCGGTGCTGGTGAGCAGCACCAACTGGTCGGGCGACGGCGTGCTGCGCAACCGCGACGCCGGGCTGATCATCCACAACGACGAAGTGGCGCAGTACTACCAGCAGGTCTTTCTCGACGACTGGGATTCGCGCGCCAAAAGCCGCGTGGACGACGATCCGCCGGTGACGCTGGCCTCAGCCGGCACGCCCACGCCACCGGGCATGGTGCGCATGTCGTGGAGCGACTATCACGGGTGAGGCAACGGGCCGTCCGGTGCCGCCTCGATGAAATCCACCGAGTGCAGCACCCGCCGCAGCTCCGGATCGTCCGAGGCCTGCCACGCCGGCAGCTGCGCCAGGAAGTGCGCGATGAAGCGCGCCGCCGCATGCGACGGCGCCTCCTGCGCGCGGCGCACGATGCCCACGACGTTGCTGTGGAAGCGCTCGCGCAGCTGCAAGGTCACCAGCGCATGGCGCAGGCTCTCGGTTTCCACCAGCGGCCAGGGACAGAAGGTGAGCATGTCGGTCTTGCGCACGAGGCCCAGCATCATCGACGGCGAATGGGCCAGCTGGATGCGCTGCACGGGCGCGGCCAGGCCGTGCTGGCGGAACAGGTTGTCGAGAAAGCTCGCGCCCTCGCCCGGCGTGAAGTTGAGCACCCAGTCGTCCTGCAGCAGCTCGGCCATCGACTGCGCGCCAGCCCGCGGATGGCCGCGGCGCGCCACCACCGTCATGTCGTAGCGGAACAGCGGCTGCGACTGCAGCCCCTGCATCGCCTCGTCGGGGCCGATGCGGCCGATCAGCAGGTCGAGGCTGCCTTCGCGCAGCCGCGGGTAGCTGAGCGCCGACAGGCCGTCGAACATCTCGAGCTGCACGTGCGGCAGCTCTTCGCGGAACAGCGACACCACGCGCGGCAGCAGGGTCTGCGTGATCCAGGGCGTGATGGCCACGGTCAGGCGCTGCTGCGCGCCGGTGTCGCGGTGGCGTGAGAGCGTGTCTTCGGCCTGGCGCAGCTGGGCCAGCACGCGCTGCGCATGCTCCAGCAGTTCCAGGCCGGCCGGCGTGAAGGCGATGCCGCCGCCGTGGCGCGTGAACAGCGCCACCTGCGCATGCGCCTCGAGTTCGCGCAGGCCCTGCGTGACCGTGGCCTGGGTGACGCCCAGCGCCCGCGCGGCGGCGCGGATGCTGCCTTCGGAGGCGACGGCGGCGAGATAGCGGAGCTGGTGCAGCTTCATGGCGGCCGATTATCCGCAGCCATCGGTGGCGACAGGCGCCGCCCACCTCCGCATGGCGGCGCCTGTCTGCCCCGGCGGGCAGCGAATTCCTAGACTCGCCGCAAGACAGCAAGGAGACAGATTCCCCCATGACGACCTACACCGTCGACAACGCCGCCGCCCTCGAGAGCGTGCTGCCCGCCGTGCGCGAGGTCGCGCCCGAGATGGTCGGCCTGCGCCACCGCATCCACGCCCACCCCGAGCTGGCCTACGAAGAGCACGTCACCAGCGAACTGGTGGCCACCCGCCTGGCCGACTGGGGCTACGAGGTGCACCGCGGCCTGGCCGGCACCGGCGTGGTCGCCACGCTGCAATGCGGCACGGGCACGCGGCGCCTGGGCCTGCGCGCCGACATGGACGCACTGCCGATCCAGGAAGCCACCGGCCTGCCCTATGCCAGTCAGGTGCCCGGCAAGATGCACGCCTGCGGTCACGACGGCCACACCAGCATCCTGCTGGCCGCCGCGCGCGTCATCGCGCAGGAGCGCAACTTCGACGGCACGCTGCACCTGATCTTCCAGCCGGCCGAGGAAGGCCTGGGCGGCGGGCGCCGCATGGTGGAAGAAGGCCTGTTCGAGCGCTTTCCCTGCGACGCCATCTTCGCGCTGCACAACATGCCCGGCTTTCCGGCGGGCAAGTTCGGCTTCAAGGAAGGCTCGTTCATGGCCTCGTCCGATTCGGTCACGATCACGGTGACGGGGCGCGGCGGACACGGCTCGGCGCCACACCTGTCGGCCGACCCGGTGGTGGCGGCGGCGCACATCGTCGTGGCGCTGCAGACCATCGTGTCGCGCAACGTCGACCCGCGCGAGATGGCGGTGGTGTCGGTGGGCGCGATCCACGGCGGCGACGCGCCCAACGTGATTGCCGACAGCGTGCAGATGCGCCTCACGGTGCGCGCCTACCGCCCCGAGATCCGCGCCATGCTGCGCGAGCGCATCACCGAGCTGGCGCAGGCACAGGCGGCCACGCTCGGCGTGAAGGCCGAGGTGGACTACCACTGGCGCTACCCCGCGCTGGTGAACGACGAGGAGTCCACGCGCTTCGCACGGCAGGTCGCGCGCGACTGGCTGGGCGACGACGGCCTGCTGCCGCCGCTGGCGCCGCTCACGGGCAGCGAGGACTTCTCCTTCATGCTGGAGCGCTGCCCCGGCAGCTACCTGATCGTGGGCAACGGCGAAGGCGAGCACCACCGCACCGGCGGCTGCATGGTCCACAACCCCGGCTACGACTTCAACGACGCGATCCTGCCGATCGCGGCCAGCTACTGGGTGCAGCTGGTACGCCGCTTCCTCGCCGCGCAGGCCTGAGCGGGCCTTCTCCTTTCCCACTCTTTCGTACTGGAACCGCGATGACCCGTCTTGCTTCTTCTTCCGTTTCGCGCCGCGTGGTCTTGAGCGCGCTCAGCGCCGCCGCCTTCTGTGCCGCAGCCCCCACGTTCGCGCAGGGTACCTACCCCGCCAAGCCCATCAAGCTGCTGGTCGGCTACGCGCCGGGCGGCTCGGTCGACATGGCCGCGCGCGTGGCGGCGGACATCCTGTCGGCCAAGCTCGGCGCGACGGTGGTGGTCGAGAACGTGACCGGCGCCGCGGGCGTGGTCGCGGCGCAGCGCGCGGTGAGCAGCCCGGCCGACGGCTACACGCTGCTGGCCGGCTCCAGCAACGAGATGGCGGCCACGGTGCTGGTGAACCCCGCACAGCGCTACGACCCGGTGAAAGACCTGGCCCCGGTCAGCTTGCTCGCCTTCGCGCCCGTGCTGCTGGTGGCGAGTCCGAAGGTGGGCGTGAAGAACCTCGACGAATTCATCGCGCTGGCCAAGCGCAACCCCGGCAAGTACAGCTACGGCAGCTCGGGCGTGGGCTCGACGCTGCACTTCGTGGGCGAGCAGATCAAGCAGCGCGCGGGCCTGTTCCTCACGCACATTCCCTACCGCGGCACCGCGCCGCTCACGAGCGACCTGGTCGGCGGCACGCTCGACTTCGCGATCGTGTCGCCCACCGCCGCGGCGCCGTTCCTGCAGGGCGGGCGGATCGTGCCGCTGGGTGTCTCGTCGGCCAAGCGCTTTCCCGGCCTGCCGCAGGTGCCGGCGCTCGGCGAGCATCCGCAGCTCAAAGGCTATGAGCTGAGCGGCTGGTTCGCGCTCGCGGGCCCGAAGGACCTGCCCGCGCCCATCGTGCAGAGCCTGCGCGCGGCGCTGCAGGCCGGCCTGGCCGACCCGGCGATCCGCCGACGGCTGGAAGAAGGCGGCTCCATTCCCGCCACGGGCAAGGAAGACCTCGGGCAGATCATGCGCGAGGACACGGCCAAGTACGCGACGCTGGTGAAGTTCGCGAACATGCGCGACTGAGGCCTGCCGGCCGTTTCAGCGCGGGGCGTCGCCGCCCTGCCGCTCCTCCACCCACCACTTCGCCTGCGCGGCATTCATCGCGCGCGCGTTGACAATCATTTCCTCGATCTGCGCACGCGTGGCCGGTGAATCGACCATCCACGCGGTCTGCACGGCATGCGCGGGCCCGCCTTCGGCGAGCCGGTACTCCAGACAAAAACGAACCTCATTGCTCATCGGTGATCGAACCCTCTCTCTGCCACCGATTCTGTCTGACTCAAGTGAAACAGAACGCTTCTTCGATGCGTCGCAGCCACAGGAAGCGATGGCGTTTTGAGGCCATTCGTTCACAATGATTGCACCGTTGTTGCAGCGGAAAGGAGTGTGAAACCATGTTCGACTTCTTGTTTCGGCCCACCCACACGGCCTATTTGAAACGTGCCTCGGCACTGCTCGAAGAGGCGCAGATGGCACGCATCGAACACCAGGCTGCCGCAGAGCATCACAGCGCCCTCGCCCGCATGTACGCGGAACGTGCCCGGCGGCTCGAGAACGAGCTGTACCGGCAACCGCGCGCCGCGGAGCACGGCACCGAGGCAGTGGCGGTCGCGGTGGAAGACCGCCCGCAGCTGTACTCGCTGGATGGCAGCCGCAAGGCGACGACGCACCCGGCCGGCAGCTGACGCCGGCCCGCGCGATCGCCTCGAGGTCGCGCCCGGCGACAAGGGCGCGGCTGTGCCGATGCGGTGATCCGGGGTGATGTAATCCGGCTCCCCGGCCCCCACCGCGAGAACCCCATGCGCTTCATTGCCCGCTTCGCCGCCTGCGCGGCCCTGGCCCTGTCCCAAGCCCACGGGCAAACCGCCGCGCCTTACGACGGCCCGCTGTTCGACACCCACCTGCACTACAACCAGGAAGCCTGGGACGGCACCGCCGGCCCCTTCCCGCCCACCGAGGCGCTCGCGCGCATGCAGCGCAACCAGGTGAAGGCCATCATCGCGAACTCGCGGCCCAATGCCGGCACGCAGACCCTGGCCGCCGCACGCGAGACCCGCGCCGCCGGCGTCACCGTGGTGCCCTTCGTGCGCCTGTACCGCAACCGCGACGACTACAACAACTGGTTCCGCGACGAAAGCATCCACGAGATGGTGCTGGCCGAACTGGCGCGCGGCACCGCCAGCGGCCCCTACCGCGGGCTCGGCGAATTCCACCTGTACGAAAGCGCCAACGCCAACGGCCCCGTGGCGAAGAAATTGATCGCGCTGGCCGAGGAGAAAAAACTCGCCGTACTCGCGCACGTGGACGACGTGGCCGTCGACCTGCTGATGGCCAACGCACCGTCGAAGGGCCGCGCGCTGCGCCTCATCTGGGCCCACACCGGCATCGGCGGCACGCCGGTCGAGCGCGTGCAGGCGATGCTGGAGCGCTACCCGCTGCTGATGGGCGAACTCTCGTACCGCCCGGGCCTGACCTGCGAAGGCGGTCGCCTGTGCCCCGAATGGCGCGCGCTGATCCTCAAGCACCCCGATCGCTTCATGGTCGGCTCCGACACCTGGGTCAACCAGCGCTGGAGCGCCTACGACGAGATCATGCGCGGCTACCGCACCTGGCTGGGCGACCTGCCGCCCGCCGTGGCGCAGCGCATCGCCTGGGGCAACGCGGCGGCGCTGTTCGACCTGCGCTGAGACGGACCATCTCAGGCGGCCTGATCGCGCCGCGCGGCCACCTCGCGCAGCCGCTGGTGCGCGGCGCCGTCCCACGCGACCGGCTGCTGGTTTTTCGCGCACAGGTAGTGGTGCGTGAACACGCCCAGGTAGGCGTCCAGCGTCTGCTGCGCGGCCTGCTCGCCGGCCAGGTCCATGCACATCGCCGCCACCTCGCTGGTGCAGAAGTGGTCGCCGCGGCCAGAGTTGCGCAGCTTGTACTGCGTGATCTGCTCGGGCTGCAGGCTCAGCACCGGCAGCCGGTCGAGGTAAGGGCTGCGGCGAAACATCTTGCGCGCCTCGGCCCAGGTCGCATCGAACAGGATGAAGAGCGGACGCTTCGCGACACCGCCACCGGCCGCATCAGGCGACGAAGGAACGCCCAGCACCACGCGCTCGGGCGCCGCGTACTGCCCCGGGAACACCACGTAGGGCTGCCATTGCGGGTCGTCCAGCAGCGCCAGCAGCGCGGGATCGGTCTCGGTGCGGGCCCAGCCGAAGGCGAAGGTGTCGGCCACCACATCGGCCACCAGCCACCCCGTGTTGGTGGGCTTGAGCGGCTCGATGTCGGCCATGAGCAGGCACACCCCCGCGCGCGTGGCCACCGGAGGGCGCACGGCGCACATGCAGTGGCTGGGCACCAGGCGGCAGCCCGCACAGCGCTCGCGCTTGAAACCGCCACGGGCAAGAAAGGGCTTGGCGCTGCGCGCCAGGCGCGCGGCGCGAAGGAGGGAGACGGCGTGAGGCATGCCCCGATTCTCGGTGGCGTGGCCGTCGCGTGGCGGCCCCTGCCCTCACCGACACTGACGCGATGCCTCGGGATCAGGGCGTGCGAACCGGCGTGACCTTGCGGATCAGGTTGTTGAAGGTGTCGGCCACGTACAGATTGCCAGCAGCATCCACCGTCACCCCATAAGGCTGCTTGAACGTGGCTGCCGTGCCGATGCCGTTCTGCGCGCCCAGCACACCAGGCTGGCCGGCGATCGTGGAGACCACGCCCGCCGGCGTGATCTTGCGCAGCAGGCTGTTGCCCGTGTCGGCCACGTAGATGATGCCGTCGCTGTCCACCGTCAGGCCGCTCGGCTGGTGGAAAGATGCCGAGTTGCCGGCCCCGTCGGCCGCCCCGGCCTGGCCCGAACCCGCCAGCGTCGTGACCGCGCCACCGGGCGTGATCTTGCGGATGCGGTTGTTGCCGCCATCGGCAACGTAGACGGTCCCGCCCGCGTCGACCGCGATGCCGTAGGCCATATTGAAAGACGCCGCGCTCCCGGTGCCGTCGGCGAAACCCAGCGCACCCGAACCGGCCAGCGTGGTGACGTCGCCAGCAGGCGTGATCTTGCGAATGACGGCGCCGAAGAGTTCGGTCACGTAGAGGTTGCCGGCGGCATCTGTAGCGACCGACGCAGGTGCATTGAACGTGGCGGAAGTGCCATGACCATCGAGCGAACTGCTGTTGCCGTTCCCGGCGAACGTGGTCACGTCAGCTGCCGGCGTGATCTTGCGGATGCGGTTGCCGTTGAATTCCGTTGCATAGGCATTGCCCGCAGCATCCAGCACAAGACCGGCCAGCCCCGCGAACGATGCGGCCGTGCCGTTGCCATCCCCCGAGCCACCACCGGCACCGCCGCCCGCAAAGATCGAGACATCGCCGGCAGGCGAGATCTTTCGCACGAGATTGGTTCCTACGTCGGACACGAGCAGGCCGCCGCTCTTGCCGACGACCACGCTGTACGGGAGGTAGAACGATGCGGCGGTCCCGTTGCCATCGACCGAGCCGGTGGTACCCGATCCGGCGAACGTGGACACTTGCGCCTGCACCGCCGAGCACGCGACCGCCACGTCGCCGACGTCGGCCGCCGCCTTGCCGCTGCCCTTGCTGACGGTGCAGAACTGCCACAGCGGCTGGGTGCGTACGCTGACCTCGTAGGCCGCACCTTCGACGAGCGCGGTGGTAAAGGTGAACTTGCCATCGGCCGTGAGCTTCAGGTCGTCGCCCGCATTGTTCTGGAGCACCAGGCTGCCGGTGAGGCCAGTGACGGTGCCGCCGACCGTGTGGGTCACGACCACGGGAGGCGCCGGCTCGGGCTGCGGCTGTGCCGGCGCGACGATCGGCAGGAAACCCGCGCCACCGCCGCTTCCCCCACCACCGCCGCAGGCCGCCAGCAGGACGATCACACCGGCCATGGCGCTGCAGCGCCCGTAAGAACTCACTCGCTTGGAAAGCATCCGACGCCTTTTTGGAGAAACCCGCTCTCCGGCTGGAGCGCCCAATTGTTTCTGAATGTCTATTTTTGTAATTAACCTGCGCCAAAGCCATCCCCGAAATTGGGTAAACGCAGCGGCGCATGCCTGTGCGGCCTCAAGGCGAAGGGGCGGACACAAGGTCCAAAAGGAGATCGTGAAAGAGACGGTGCGGCCCGCCCCCGTGGGGCCATCAGACCAGCCGCAGGTCCTTCACCGCCGCACCGCCGAACACCCGCGCCACCTGCGCCGGCGACAGCCCGTACATCCGCTGGAACAACCCGCCCAGCACCGCCCGGTATTCGTTGAGCACCGCGTGGTCGCGGTTCTGGAACAGCGTGGCCTGCGTCAGCGGCTGCTGCTCGCCCACGACGCGCCCGCCCGCCTGCGCGGCCAGGCCGCCGCCGAGCACCCAGTACACGGTGCCGTGCCCGTGGTCGGTGCCACGGTTGCCGTTCTCGCGGAAGGTGCGGCCGAACTCGCTGACGACGACCACCACGGTCTGGCGCCAGGCAGGCTCGCCCATCTCCTGCGCGAAGCCCGCCACGCCGCGGCCCAGTTCTTCGAAACGGTTGGCCAGGTAGCCCTTGGCCGCGCCCTGCCCCACGTGGGTGTCCCAGCCGCCGACGTCGACAAAGCCGATGTCGTAGCGCTCGCGCATCAACAGCGCCATGCGCCGCGCGACCTGCTCGAAGCCCTTGGGGCTCATGGCGTTGCGGCTCGCGGCGTCCATCTCGGCCTGCATGGCGCGCACCACCTCGTCGCGCACCTGGAAGCCCTCGGCCACGGGCTGCGCGAGCGCGGTGTTGCGGTACATGGACGCAATGATCTGGCTCTGCCGCGCATCGAGGGCCTGCCGCGCCACGCCCGCGAGCGCCATGTTGGCGGCCTTGGCGTCGTCGCCGCGCAGCACGATGGGCAGCTGGTCGGTGAAGGCGATGGGCGACACGTCGGCCAGCGGCCCGGCGCCGAGCACGCCGGCCAGCCGGTTGAGAAAGCCCGAGCGGTAGTCGCGCCGTGCGTTGTCGGGCGCCACGCCGAGCTCGATGGCGTCCTGCGTCTCGAAGTGGCTGCGCGTGAGGTCGTCGGTGCCGGCGAAGGCGATGAAGGCCGCCTGCTTGCGCTGGTACAGCGGCAGCACGCTCTGCGCGAGCGCGGGGTGCAGGCCCCAGTCGCCGCCCTCGAGCGGCAACGCGCCGTCGGGCGTGCCGGGCCGGGGGATGGCGATGTTGGGCCGCGAGGCGTAATAGAAGTCGCTGTTCGCGGTGGGCACCAGCAGGCTGGTGCTGTCGTAGGCGCCGCGCAGGAACACGACGAGCAGCTTGGTGCCCTCGGCAGCGGGCGCGGCGACCACGCGCGCGGCGGCGCCGGCCAGCGGCGTGGCGGCGATGAGTTGCAGCAGGTGTCGGCGTTGCATGGCGATCCCTCTTTTCAACGCCGCATCAGCTCGGGCGATGCGAGCAGGAAGGTGTTCCACTCCGGCGGGTTCTTCGCCTGTGCGAGCGCCTGCTGCGTGTCGGCGCTCAGGCCGGGTTGCAGCGCATGCACGGCGCGTGACTCGGCCAGCGGCGGAAACGGCGGCTTCTCGAGCGGCGCCTTGTCGTCGGTGCGGAACAGCACGGCGCCGCCCGTGCCGATGGCGCGCGCGATTTCGAAGCGGGTGTTCATCTGCCCCGCACTGGCCCAGGCGGCTTCGTTGAGCGGGTAGCCGTCGGGCGTCTCGTGGGCGTACAGGGTCTCGCCCATGCGGTTGATCCAGCCGATCATCGGCGTGGTGTTGAGCACCACGCGCTCGTCGTAGGCCAGCCGCACGCCCGCCAGCACGTAGTGCACGGGGTCACGGAACTTGCGGCCCAGCGAGGCCGCGAACTCGCGCGATTCGAACAGCGTCTGCAAGGTGGCGGCGATGTCGCCGTCGCTGCGCGTGAAGGTGGCGGCCATGCGCTCGACCAGCGCGGGCGGCGGCTCGTCGGCCACGAAGTACACGGCGAGCTTGCGCGAGATGAAGCGCGCGGTGGCCGGCGCGCGCGCCAGGCGGTCGAGCGCCTCGTCGGTCTCGGCCAGGCCGCGCGCCTGGATGGGCTGGCCCAGGAAGGTCTTCGGGCCGTAGTCGTGCCGGTTCGGGTGGAACTCGAACAGGCCCTGGCGCACGTAGTCGGCGCGCACGGCCGGGCGCACCGCGGGCGGCGCCGCGTCGGGCGGCTGCACGCTGACGCCCACGCCGGTCAGCACGCGCGCCAGCTCCTGCACGTCGGCCTGCGTGTAGCCGCCGCCCACGCCCAGCGTGTGCAGCTCCATGAGCTCGCGCGCGTAGTTCTCGTTGATGCGGTTGGCGGCGTTCTGTGCGTTGTCGAGGTAGCGCAGCATGGCCGGGTGCCGCGCGGTGGCGCCCAGCAGGTCGCGGAACTTGCCGAGCGCGTGCGGGCGGATGGCGTTCTCTTCGTAGTCGCCGACCATCGCACGCACCAGGTCCTTGCGGATGCTGACGCTGAAGTGGTTCATCCAGAACCAGGTCATCTGCTCCTGCAGCTGGTTGGGCGCGTACAGCGCGCGCAGCAGGAAGCGCTGCTGCGCCTCGCGCGCGAGGGTGTTGAGTTCCTGCTGGTAGGCCGTGCGTGCGGCCTTCTTCGCTTCTTCGTCGGGCAAGGCGTCGGCGGCCTTGCGCCGGGCATCGAGCGCGAAGACGAGCTGGTCGAGCGGCGTGCGCGAGATGGCCATGGCGTCGATCTGTGCCTGCGCCGCCGCGGGCAGCGGACGCGGCGCGGGACGCAGCTGGCGGCCCATCCAGCGCGGCAGGCCGTCGCGCGCCAGCTCGGCCTGGCTGCCGGCGTTGGCGCCCCAGCTCACGCGGTCCAGCCAGCGCAATTGCGCAGCGGGCGTGTCGGCGGCATGGCCCAGCGCCGTGAGCGGCGGGCCCTCGGGACGCAGCAGGCCGGTGGAGCAGGCGGTGAGCGCCAGCACGGCGACCAGCGTCACGGCGATCGCGCGCGAACGGTGCAGCTTCGGAAACGGCATGCGGTCGATCATGCGCCCTTCAACCGCTTCGCGATGTAGGCGGTTGACCGACCTCGGCCCGCGCTCAGGTAAAGCTGAAGGTCAGCTTCGTTTCAGGACGAAACGGCAGGGCTGCTGCCTCGTGCCTTCAGGCCGTGGCGGTACGGCTGGGCTCCGCACCCGCAATTTGCCGCAGCGCACGCTCGAACACCTCGACCGGCTGGCCGCCGGAGATCAGGTGCTGGTCGTTGATGATGATCGCGGGCACCGAATGGATGCCGGCGTCGGTGTACAGGCGCTCGCGCTCGCGGGTTTCCTGCGCGAACTCGTCGCCGGCCAGGATCTCGCGGGCCCGCGCCGCGTCGAGCCCCGCCTCGGTCGCCGCGCGCACCAGCACCTCGATGTCCGAAGGGTTCTGGCTGTCGGTGAAGTAGGCCTTCAGCAGCAGCTTCTTCAGCGCCACCTGCTTGGACGGGTCTTCCAGTTCGGCCCAGTGCAGCAGGCGGTGGGCATTGAAGGTGTTGTACACGCGGGGCCGGCCCCCGGCGCTGAACTCGAAGCCGACGGCCGCGCCGCGCTGGCGGATCGCCTCGCGGGCCTGGGCCTGCTGCTCGCGCGAGGAGCCGTACTTCTGGTTCAGGTGCTCGAAGGTGTCCTGGCCTTCGGGCGGCATCTGCGGGTTCAGCTCGAAGGGCTGGAAATGCAGCTCGGCCGTGACCTCCGGCGCCACCCGTTTCAGGGCGGCCTCGAGCGAGCCGAGGCCCACGGCGCACCAGGGGCAGGACACATCGGAAACGAAATCGATCTTGAGATGGGCGGTCATGGCGCCATTCTTCATGGCGCCACAACCCCTTTGTGCGCGCGGGGTCTTCAGGCCATGGCCTTGCGGCGCTCGCGCTCCGTGCGGGCGCTGGCCAGCGTTTCTTCGCGCAGCCGGTCGTACTCGGCCTTGTCGACCGGCACCGCGTTCGGGTTGCCCAGGTCGTGCATGTGGACGCGATAGGTCTCGCGGGCGCTCATGGCGGCCAGCGCGGCCAGCACGGTCACGGCGAAGGTGATGGCACCCACGGTGAACCAGATGTTCGTCGAGCCCGGAGGCGCCACGGCGGCGAACAGCGCGGGCAGCAGCGCGGTGAAGGTGGTGCCGATGTTCTGCGAGATGGCCATGGCCGACACGCGGTTGCGGGTGCGGAACAGCTCCGGGTAGAAGCTCGGGAAGGTCGCGTTGTAGCCCTGGTACACGATGCCCCACATCAAGAGCGACATGCAGATGGCCAGCGGCACGTTCTTGATGCTGATGGCGTACAGGTACACGAACGACAGCAGGCCCGAGGCGAGTGCGCCCACGATGATCGGCGGCTTGCGGCCGATGCGGTCCGACAGGTTGCCCACGAACGGGATCACCAGCACGGCCAGGATGTTGCCCAGCACGGGAATCCACAGGTACACGTCTTTCTGGAAGCCGATGCCGTAGGCGGCCTGCACTGCGTAGGCCGCGCCGAACACGGTGGCGACCACGGGAATCACGTTCATCAGCGCCATGCAGATCACGCGCAGCATGTCGCCCCAGCTGTCGGTCAGCGCCTGGACGATCGGCGCCTTGGCCACTTCGCCCTTCTGGTCGACTTCGGCGAAGGCCGGCGTCTCGTCGACCTCGCGGCGGATGATGTAGCCGGCCACGATCACGATGAAGCTCAGCAGGAACGGAATGCGCCAGCCCCACGAGTTGAAGGACTCTTCAGGCATGTAGTGCGCCAGCGGCAGGAACACGGCGGCCGCCAGGATCTGGCCTGCCTGCACGCCCTGCAAGGTGAAGCTCGCGAAGAAGCCGCGGCGCCCGAACGGCGCGTGCTCCAAAATCATCGAGCTCGCGCCCGAAATTTCACCAGCCACCGCGAAGCCCTGCACCAGGCGCAGGAACACCAGCAGCGCCGGGGCCAGCAGGCCGACCTGATCGTAGGTCGGCAGCAGGCCCACGGCCACGGTCGAGAAGCCCATCAGGAACATGCACAGCACCAGCACCTGCTTGCGCCCGTGCGTGTCGCCCCAGTGGCCGAGCACGAAGGCGCCGATGGGGCGCGCGACATAGCCCACGCCGTAGGTCGCGAGCGACGCGATGATGGCCGTGGTCGGGTCGCCCTTGGGAAAGAAGATCTGCGGAAAGATCAGCGCCGCGGCGGTGGCGTAGATGAAGAAGTCGTAGTACTCCAGCGCCGAGCCGATCCAGCCGCTGGCGGCGGCTTTCCTCGACTGGTGCTTGCCTTGCGGCTCTTTGGCGGATGGGTGGGCCATGGGTTGTCTCCAGTGGTGTGACGAAGGTGTCGGATGCGAGGGGAAAAAATCAGTCTTGTTGTTGGGGCTGCTGCGCCTGCGACGCCATGCGCGCGGGTGCGTTGAGCGCGCCGTAGGCGTCGTAGCCGCCCACGCGCTGCGCGACCTCGAAGAAGAGGCCGCCGTCGAAACTCTCGGTGTAGATGTGCAGGTAGTCGCCGGCCGCCGAGCGGTCGAACAGCACGCCGGCTTCGCGCATGCGCGCCAGCAGTTCGGGCGCCACGTCGATGCGCGTGGCCAGGTCGTCGTAGTAGTTGTCCGAGATCGGCACGAAGCGCGTGCCGTTGGCGCGCAGCCGGGCCACGGTGTCGAAGATGTCGTCGCAATCGAGCGCGATGTGGTGCACCGCGCCGCCGCCGGTCACGCTCAGGGTGCGCGCGGTGCGCGTGCGCTGGCTCAGCGACACGTTCAGCACCAGGCGCAGGCTGCGGTCGGCATTGGCCACGCCGCGGCTGCGGATCAGCCCGAAGGGGTCGGCCAGCTCCAGGCTCTCGCCGGGCTCCAGGCCGAGCACGGCGCGCGTGAACAGCACCCAGGTGTCGAGCTGGTCGAGCGCCAGGCCCAGCGCGACGTGGTCGATGCGCGTGAGGCCGGCATCGTGCGCGTCGGGCCCCGCGTCTTCGAGGATGAAGTCGGTCTCGTACAGCCCGTTGGCGCCCAGCGCCTCGGGCACGAAATGGATCAGGTTGCCGCCCGGCGCCACGATGGCCGGCACGCGCAGCTCGTTCGGCCCCACCGGGCTGTCGTGGCGCTGCGAACGCATGGCGCTGGCGCGGCCCACGGCCGCGAGCGGGTCGGCGCAGCGCACGCCCAGCGCGCAGACCGAGGTGCCGTGCGCCTCGAAACGGCGGCGCGCAAACGAGTCCGGCTGCGCGTTGACGATGAAGTGGATGCCGCCCTGGCGGTACAGCGTGACGGCCTTGGAGCGATGGCGCCCCACGCGGCGAAAGCCCAGCTGCCCCAGCAGCGCGCCGAGCGTGACGGCCGAGGCCTCGTCGGCCGCGAACTCGATGAAGGACAGGCCCGAGAGCGCCGGCGCGGGCGGCGGGTTGAACAGCTCCACGCGCTGCGGCTGCACGGGTGCATTCCCGTTGGCGAGCCGCTCGCGCGTTTCGCTTTCGAGGTACAGCAGCGAGCGCATCGCATCGACGGCGGTGCGGCGGTTCGGCGTCTCGCGGAAGATGTCGTTGAAGATTTCCAGCGACAGCGGCCCGGTATAGCCCGCGCGCAGCACCTGTTCGAAGAAGCCGACCACGTCGAAATCGCCCTGCCCCGGGAACGAACGGTGGTGGCGCGCCCACTGCAGCACGTCCATCGACAACAGCGGCGCATCGGCCATCTGCACGAAGAAGATCTTCTCGCCCGGAATCGCGGCGATGCCCGCCGGATCGTCCTTCAGCGACAGCGTGTGGAAGCTGTCGAGGATCAGCCCGAGGTGCGGGTGGTCGGCGCGCTGCACGATGTCCCAAGCCTGGGCGTAGCGCGAGGTGTTGCGGCCCCAGGCCAGCGCCTCGAAGCCCACGCGCAGGTTGCGGCGCGCGGCGCGTTCGGCCAACTCGTGCAGCTGGGCGGCGGCGCACGCCGGGTCGTTCACCGACAGCGGCGAGGTGTTGGAGCAGCACAGCACCAGCGGCGCGCCCATGGCTTCCATGAGGTCGAACTTGCGTTCGGCGCGCTCCAGGCTGCGGTGGAACTGCGCTTCGGGCATGCCTTCGAAGTCGCGGAAGGGCTGGTACAGGTCGATAGCCAGGCCCAGGTCGGACGCGATGCGGCGCAGCTCAGCGGCGGTGCCGCGGAAGTTGACGAAATCGGCTTCGAACAGCTCGATGCCGTCGAAGCCCGCGGCCGCAATGGCTTCGAGCTTCTGGCGGAGGGTGCCGCTGAGCGAGACGGTGGCAATGGCGCGGTGCATGGGGATGGACTGTAGAAAGAGCCCGGGCGCGCCACAACGCAAATCAGCCCCCTCTGATCGATGATCGCACGCTACCGATCATCATTCGCACGAAATAGGGGTTACACCTAGCCCGCGCGGGGGCGCAGGCCGGGGCGTTTTTTCAGAGGCTGCGCCAGTAATCGATCAGCATCTGCGCGAACTCGACCGGGCGCTCCACCGCGCTCAGGTGCGCGGCATCGATGGTCGCCAGCCGCGCGCCCGGGATCTGCGCCACCATGGCCTCGGACATGGCCATCGGCGTGGCCTCGTCCTGCAGCCCGCCGATCACCAACGTGGGCGTGGCGATGCGGCGGTTGCTGTCGCGAAAGTCGATGGCGGCCACGGCGTTGCAGCTCTCGATGTAGCCCTGCGCGTCGGTGCGCACCAGCGTGTCGTGCAAGGTGCGCGCGGCCACCGCGCCCTCGGGCGTGGCGGCGTAGGCCGGCGTGAGCCAGCGCGCGACGGCGCCCGGCGCGATGGTGGCCACGCCCTTGGCGGCCACGGTTTCCGCGCGCAGGCGCCACGGGGCCTGGTCGGGGTAGTGCGCGGCCGAATTGGCGATCACCACGGTCTTGAGCTGCGCGGCGTGCCGCACCGCCAGCGCCTGCGCGGTCATGCCGCCCATCGACAGGCCCACGAAGTGCACGGGCTCGCCGCCCGTCTCGCGCGCGATCAGCTCGGACGCGTCCTGCGCCAGCGTTTCCACGCGCAGCACGCCGGGCACCACCTCGGAACCGCCGTGGTTGCGGTGGTCGTAGCGGATCACCGTGTGGGCGCGCGCGAGCTGCGCGGCCACGCCGTCCCACATGTGCAGGTCGCAGCCGAGCGCATGGCTGAGCACGACGAAGGGGCCGTCGCCTTCGCGCACGACGTTCAGGCGGGGGGTGGAAGTGGTCATGGTGTGGAGTCCTTCTGGGAAGCGGATGACGAAGCAGGTTGCGCAAGGCGCGGCAGCCACAGGAACGCGATGGCCAGCAGCACGGTGCCGGCCATCAGCATCGGCACGACCATCGGCCAGGCGCCGTACGAAAAACTCGTGTCGACGAACAGCGCGGCGACCTGCCCCACGCAGAACGCGACCATCATCATGCCGAAACCGGACCACGACACGGCCCGCCCCGCCAGGTGCGGCAGGTCGCCCACGGCACCGGCCTGCCCGCAGGGCTGGTGGATGCCGTGGCCGAGGCAGTACACGGCGTGGCCCACCAGCAGCGGCACGGCACTGTGCGGCATCAACCAGCAGCCCAGCGCCTGGATCACGGCGCCGGTGATGCTCAGCACCGCGCCCAGGCGCACCGTGCGCATCGGCCCGAAGCGGCGCAGCAGGCTGCGGCACATCGTGGTGCTGAAGATGTAGACCAGCGAGCCGCCGGCCGGAATCCAGCCGTACCACGCGGGCGACCAGCCGAGGTAGCCGATGTAGACCATCGGCGAGAGCAGCAGGAAGCAGAACAGCCCGCCATAAGTGGCCGCGGCCACCGAGGCCCAGGCGCGGAAGGCGCGGCTGGCGAACACGGCGCGCGTGCTGCCGCGCGGCGCGGACGATTCGCCTCCGGCCAGCGGCTTGCGCGTTTCGCCGAACGAGCGCCAGCACAGCGCGAACAGCGCCAGCGAATAGACCGCCATCGCGACCATCACCCAGCGCCAACCTGCGCCCTGCACCAGCCAGGCACCCAACAGCGGCGCCACCAACCCGACCATGCCCAGGCCCGTGAGGCCCCGCGCCATGACGTGCGGGCCCTCGTGCGCCGGATACAGGTCGCGCACCGCGGCGCGTGAGCACACGAGAATCGCCGCCATCGAAAAACCCTGCAGCGTGCGCCAGCCCGCGAGCACCGCCACGCTGCCCGCAAAGGCACCGCCAAAAGCCGCGACCACATAACAGGCCAGCCCCGCCAGCAGCACCGGCCGTCGGCCGAAGCGGTCGGCCAGCGGGCCGCACAGCAGCTGCGCAAAGCCGAAGGCCAGCACGAACAGCGTGAGGCTGGTGCTGGCCGAGCCCAGCTCCTTCGCGATGGCGGGGAGCGCCGGCAGATAGCTGTCGGTGGCCACCGGTTGCGCGGCCAGCAGCAGCGGCAGCAGCAAGGTGAAACTGACGTCGAACCGGCCCTTCTTCGGGGCGACCGGCGCGTTCACTGCGCCGCGGACGGAGCAGCGGGTGCTGCGGGCAGCAGGCCCTTCTCGCGCAGGATGTTCGTCGCGATGCCGAAGGCGTGGTTGGCCACCGGCACGCCGCAGTAGATCGCGGCCATCATGATCACTTCCTTGATCTCGTCGGGCGTGAGGCGCGACTCGGGCGGACCGTCGAGCGCGGCACGCACGTGCATGGCGAACTCTTCGTAGGCATGGATGCCCAGCATCATCGACAGCACCATGAAGCGGCGCGTCTTGTCGCCCAGCGCGGGGCGACCCCAGATGTCGTTCCACGCGTGGCGCGTGATGAGCTCCTGGAACTCGGCGTTGAAGCCGTTGCGGTTGGCGAGCGACTTGTCGACCCAGGCGTCGCCGAGCACTCGGCGGCGGTTGACGAGGCCGTCTTCGTACGGATTGCTCGGGGTGTCGGGGGCGGTCATGGCGAGAGCTCCTTGTCGGATGAGAGTTGGGCTTGCAGGGCTTTCACCTGCGCCAGTGCGGTCTGGCCGGCGTTCACGGCCAGCGCAGGGTCGAACCATTCGTCCGCTGCGTCGCGCGGCAGTTCGGCACGCAGCCGGTCGATGTTGGCGCGCATGCGCGCGGCATCGACCTGCAGGCCGGGCAAGGCGCCGGCCATGGCGCGCACGCTGCCGTGCGCCGACATCAACAGCTGCGGCCATTCGGCCAGCTCGGCCTGCCAGGCGCCGAGCGCGCGTTCGTGCTGCTGCGGCATGGCGCCGAGCAAGGCGGCCACGCGCTGCGGCGCGCGGTGCGCGGCGGCGATGGCGACCATCGAGGCCACGGGGTTGCGCTTGTGCGGCATCGCCGACGAGCCGCCGCGCCCGGGTTCGCTGGGCTCGGCGACCTCGGCCACTTCGTACTGGCCGAGCAGCGAGATGTCGACCGCGACCTTGCCCAGGCTGCCCGTGAGCAGGCCGAGTTCGCAGCCGAGCGCGACCCATTCGTCGCGCTGCGTGTGCCATGTGGCGCCGGGGTCGCCCAGGCCGAGTTCCTTGGCCATGCGCTGGCGCACCGCGGCGCCCTGCCCCTTCATCTGCGCCAGCGTGCCGACGGCGCCGCCGAGCTGCAGCTGCAGCGCGTGCTTCGCGGCGGCGCGCAGGCGGGTGCGGCTGCGCACCAGCGGCGCGGCCCAGCCGGCACACTTGAAACCGAAGCTGGTGACCGAGGCCGGCTGCATCAGCGTGCGCGCGAGCATCGGCGTGTCGGCGTGCTGCACCGCCAGGCGCAGGAGTGCGTCGGCCGCCTTGGCCAGGTCGGCCTCGACCAGCGCGACGGCTTCGCGCGTGACCAGCGCCATCGCGCTGTCGATCACGTCCTGGCTGGTGCTGCCGAAGTGCACGAAGGGCACGGCCTCGGCATTGAACAGGCCCACGGCCTCGCGCAGTGCCTTCACCAGCGGGATGGCGACGCTGCCGGCGCGCCCGCTCTCGCGCACGATCTTGGCCACGTCGAACAGCTCGACCTTGCAGCTGCCGACGATCGAATGCGCGGCGCTCTCGGGAATCAGCCCCTCGGCCGCCTGTGCGCGCGCGAGCGCGGCCTCGAAGCGCAGCATGGCGTCGACGAAGGCGCGGTCGCTGAAGGCGCCCAGCGTTTCGGAGGTGGAAAGGAAGCCTTCAAAAATGCTCATGCGTGTTCCGGTGTTTTCAGTATTTCAATTGCGCGACGGCGCGCAGCTCTTCGGGCGAGGCGGTGCCGAAGCCGAAGAACTCGAGGTAGGCCGGGATCATCTCGAACAGCATGTCGGTGCCCACCTGCACCTGGCAGCCCTTGGCCTTGGCGGCCTGCAGCAGCGGCGTGTATTCGGTCTTCATGACGACCTCGCCGACGAAGGTCTCGGGGGCGATGCGGTCCACGTCGAAGGGCAGCGGGTCGCTGTCCTTCATGCCCAGCGGCGTGGCGTTGACGACGATGTCGAAGCCCGCCGGGTCCTTCGAGCCGGTGGTGACCTTCATCTGCGGATAGTGTTCGCGCAGCCGCGCGGCCAGCGCCTGCGCGGAGACATCGCTCATGTCGAACAGCATCAGCTCGGCCGCGCCGGCCGCGGCGATCGACGCTGCGATGGCCGACCCGACGCCGCCCGTGCCCGACACCAGCACCCGCGTGCCCTTGAACAGCCGCCCCTTGCGCTCCACGCCGCGCACGAAGCCCGCGCCGTCGAACTGGTCGCCCAGCAGGCTGCCGTCGGGCCGCTTGAGCACGGCGTTGCAGGCGCCCGCGACGCGCGCGGTGGGCGTGACCTCGTCGACCAGCGACATCGTCGTGACCTTGTGCGGCATCGTGACCAACGCGCCGCGCAGGTTCGAGAACTTGAAGATCTGCGCGAGCGACACCGCATAGTCCTCGGGCTTCACGCCCATGGGCACGACGACCGCGTCGATGCCTTGCTTGTCGAACCAGGGGTTGTAGATCATCGGCGCCTTGAAGGCCTCGGTGGGGTAGCCGATGTGGGCGATGAGCGTGGTCTTGCCGGAGATCATGGGCGTCGTTTCGTTCAGGAAGAAGGTGCGGGCTCAGGCCACGCTCGGAGACTGGTAGCGCAGCGGGTTCGCGATCTCGGCGTGCATCGCCGGCGGATAGATGAGCTCGCGCAAAAAGTCGGCGTCGGCCTGCATCGCATCGGCCGCGTCGATGTGGCCGAAGTAGCGGAAGTAGTGCGGCATCTGCTGCACGAGCATCTCGAAGCCGGCCTGCGCATTCAGGCCGCGCGCCCGCGCCGCACGCACCAGCGGCGTGGGCTGGTTGCGCAGCAGGATGTCGAACAGCGCCGCATGCGGTTCCATGCGCGCCACGTCCAGCGGCAGCGCGTCGTCCTCGGCCAGGCCCAGCGGCGTGGCGTTGATCACGAGGTCGTAGCCCTCGGGCGCGTTGCTGTCGACCGCGACCACGGTCGCATCGAAGAAAGCGTCGAGCTTGGCGGCCACGCCCGCGGCCTTGCCGGAGGCGGTGTCGAAGAAAGCGATGTGCTCGGCGCCATTCACCGTGCCGCCCTCGGCCAGCGCCACGCCGATGGCCGCGGCGCTCACGCCCGCGCCGAGGATCAGCACGCGCTTGCCGCGGAACGGCACGTTGCAGCGATCGAGCGCGCCGATCAGGCCTTCGCCGTCGAACAGGTCGCCCTCGAGCTGGTCGCCCTCGGTGCGGCGCACCACGTTGACCGAACCGGCCACGCGGCCGAACAGGCCGCAGCCGTCGAGCAGGTCGACCACGCGCGGCTTGTGCGGCGGCGCGATCACCATGCCGCGCACGTTGCGCGCCAGGAAGGCCGACTTCATGAACACCGCGAAGTCGCGCACCGGCACCTGCATGGGCACCAGCACCGCGTCGATGCCGTAGCGCGCGAAGGCCGCGTTGAACATGCGCGGCAGCCGCACGTTGCGGACCGGGTCGCCGGGGATGAGGTAGGCCTGGGTGCTGCCGGTGATGAAGGGGCTCATGGGCGTGCTTCCGTTCGTCAATCGCTCGTTTCGGGGCGGAACAGCGGGCTTTATAGTCCCTTCGCGCGCGGTCTGCTGGCATACCAGGCATCAAACGTTCGATGATCGATCTTTCAAGTTCGTCAATCGATCAAATTGAGGGTTTTTACTTAGCCATTCGGGCCTCGCCACCGCGCCGGACGCGGGCACACTTCCGCCCATGAACAGCACCAGCCCCGACGACTCGACGCCGCCCGCCGGCCTGGACAAGCGCGACTGGATCGCCGGGCTGGAGCGCGGCGTGAGCATCATCGAGGCCTTCGACGACGCCAACCCGCGCCTCACGGCCAGCCAGGCCGGCCAGCGCACGAACATGACGCGCACCGCCGCGCGGCGCTACCTGCTCACCCTGCAGCACATGGGCTACGTGGCCAGCGACGGCAAGCTCTTCTGGCTCACGCCGCGCGTGCTGCGGCTGGGGCAGTCGTACCTCGAATCGGCCCGGCTGCCGCGCGTGGTGCAGCCTTTTCTGCAACGCGTGGCGGCCGGCACCAACGAGATCGCCTACCTCAGCGTGATGGACGGCGACGAGGTGGTCTACATCGCGCGCAACGGCCCCAACCGCAGCATGAGCACCGGCTACGTGCTCGGTGCGCGCGTGCCGGCGCAGGTGACGGCTTCGGGCATGCTGATGCTGGCGCTGCGCAGCGACGCCGAGCTGAACGACTGGCTGGCCACGCGCCAGCTCACGGTGTTCACCTCGCACACCATCGCGAGCATGGAGCGCATGAAGCTCGAGCTGGCGCGCATCCGCGCCCAGGGCTGGGCGCTGTCGGAACAGCAGCTCGACCTGAACTCGCGCGGCATCGCCGTGCCGCTGCGCGACCGCCACGGCACGCTGGTGGGCGCGCTCAACATCACGATGCCGATGGGGCACGAGAGTTCGGAAGACGCGGTAGCCCGCGTGCTGCCGGTGCTGCGCGAGACGGCGCAGGCGATGCGCAACCTGATCTGAGGCACTGACAGCATTCCGACAGCATCCGCCCGGCAGGATGCGGGCTTCCATCCAAAAAACACTGGAGACAAGCCATGTCCGACCGCTTCCCCACCGACGTTCCCCTGAGCCGCCGCCACTGGCTGCAAGCCGGCGGCGCCCTCACCCTCGGCGGCCTGCTGCCTTCGATGGCCTGCGCGCAGGACGCTTGGCCCAGCAAGTCGATCCGCTTCGTCGTGCCCTTCGCGCCGGGCGGCAGCTCGGAGATCGTGGCGCGTTCCACCGCCGCCGAACTGTCGCGCACGCTGGGGCAGAGCGTGTTCGTCGACAACAAGCCCGGCGCGGCCGGCAACATCGCCATGAGCGAAGTCGCGCGCGCCACCGACCAGCACACGCTGATCCTCGGCCACATCGGCACGCTGGCCGTGAACCCCTACATCTTCGCCAAGCTGCCCTACGACGCGAACAAGGACTTCAAGCCCGTGAGCCTGCTGGCCAAGGTGCCCAGCCTGTACGTGGTGCACCCCGACGTGCCGGCGAAGAACCTCAAGGAGTTCATCGCCTACGCCAAGAGCAAGCCCGGCAAGCTGAGCTACGGCTCGGCCGGCAACGGCAGCGCCGGCCACCTGGCCTTCGAGTACCTGAAGATGACGGCCGAGGTCTTCATGCTGCACGTGCCCTACCGCGGCACCGGCCCGATGGTGACCGACCTGCTCTCGGGCCGGCTCGACGCCTCGGCCATCGGTGCGGCGGCGATCATTCCGTTCATCAAGGCCGGCAAGGTGCGCTGCATCGCGACCGGCTCGGCCAAGCGCCTGGCGCAACTGCCCGACGTGCCGACCGTGGCCGAGCAAGGTTTCCCCGGCTTCGAGATGACGCAGTGGTACGGCATGCTCGCGCCGGCCAGCATCACGCCCGCGCAGATGGCCAAGCTCTCGGCCGAGACCATGAAGGCCGTGAAGTCGCCCGACTCGATGCAGCGCCTCACGGCCGATGCGGCCGAGGCCGTGGGCGGCACGCCGGAGCAGTTCGCGCAGTTCATCACCGCAGAACAGAACCGCTGGCAAAAGGTCATCGCCCGGGCAAACATCAAGCCTGATTGACCGGTACAGGCCCTAGCATCGGCGCCATGCGCATCCTGCTGGCCGAAGACGAACACACCCTGGGCACCTGGCTCTGCAAGGCGCTGGAGCATGCGGGCATCCAGGTCGAATGGGTGGACGACGGCCGGCTGGCCGACCGGGCGCTGCAGCAGCGCGACCACGACGCGCTGGTGCTCGACCTGGGCCTGCCCGGCATGGACGGCCACACGGTGCTGCAGCGGCTGCGCGAACGCGACCAGCGGCTGCCGGCGCTGATCCTCACGGCGCGCGATTCGCTGGACGAGCGCGTCGCCTCCCTCAACGCGGGCGCCGACGACTTCCTCGCCAAGCCCTTCGCGCTGGCCGAGCTGGAAGCGCGGCTGCACGCGCTGGTGCGCCGTGCGCGCGGCGTGGAGCATCCGCGCCTGGCCTGCGGGCCGCTGGTGTACGACGGCGCGCGCCGGCAGTTCACGCTGGGCGGCGAAGCGCTCGCCCTGTCGCCGCGCGAACAGGCGGTGCTGCGCGCGCTGGTGCAGCGCAGCGGCGAGCCGCTGTCGAAGCAGCAGATCCTCGACCGCGTGTTCTCCGACGACGACGAGGTGCACCTCGAAGCCATCGAGGTGCTGGTGTACCGGCTGCGCAAGCGGCTCGACGGCAGCGGCGTGCGCATCGTCACGCTGCGCGGCCTGGGCTACGTGCTGGAAGCGGACTGAGTGAGCGCGCTGCGCCGCTTCACCGACCGCCTGCGCCGCACCAGCCTGTGGCAGCGGCTCGCGCTGCTGCTGTTCCCCGCCTTGCTGCTGGTGACGGGCATCGAGCTGTGGATGACGCGGCACGACGCACTGGCCGCCGCCAATGCGGCCTACGACCGTTCGCTGCTCGGCGCGCTCAAGTCGATCGACGCGAACATCTCCACGGCCTCGGGCGGGCTGTCGGTCGAGCTGCCGTACACGATGTTCGAGTTCTTCGAGCTCACGGCCAGCGGGCAGGTGTTCTTTCGCGTCGCGACCTCCGACGGGCTGGTGGAGCTGGGCAGCGCCGACCTGCCCGCGCCGCCCGTCGAGCCGGCGATGGGCGTGCCGGCCTTCTACGACGCCACCTACTTCGGCGAGGCCGTGCGGCTCGCGGCCTACCGGCGCGACCTGGACCGCGCACCGGCCGGCAGCACCGGGCGCAGCGTGCTGATCCAGGTCGGCGAGAGCACGCGCTCGCGCCAGGATTTCACAAGCCGCTTCGTGCGCAGCGCCGCGCTGCGCGACGGGCTGATCCTCGCGATGCTGTTGTGCGGCACCGCGCTGGCACTGGCGGCGGCGCTGCGCCCGCTGTCGCGGCTGGCGCGCGAGGTGCAGGCACGCACGCCCGACGACCTCACGCGCATCGCTGAGACCGACCTGCCCGCCGAGGTGCGCCCGCTGGTGGCCGCCGTGAACCAGCAGATGGCGCGCACGCAGGAACTGGTCGCACAACAACGGCAGTTTCTGGACGACGCCTCGCACCAGCTGCGCACGCACCTGACCACGCTGCAGATGCAGGCCGACTACGCGCGCCGCGAGGACGACCCGGCGCAGGTGCGCGCCGCGCTCGACGCGCTGGGCGCCGAGATCGGCCGCGCCACGCGCAGTGCGCAGCAGCTGCTGGCGCTAGGCCGCAGTGACACCGTGGCCGTGGCACCGGCCGACTTCGACACCGCCGAGCTGCTGCGCGAAGTGGCGGTCGACCTGCTGCCGCTGGCACGCGCCAAGCGCATCGACCTGGGCATCCATGCGCCCTCGCCCGAGCTGCACGCGGTGGGCGACCGCGGCCTGCTGCGCGAGGCGCTGAGCAACCTCGTGGCCAACGCCATCGCCTACACGCCGGCGGCCGGCACCATCACGCTGTTTGCTGCCGGCGACGCCGCGGGCTGGAGCCTCAACGTGGAGGACGACGGCCCCGGCCTGAGCGAGGACGAGCGCGCCACGCTGGGCCAGCGCTTCCGTCGCGGCGCGCGCGCGGACCAGGGCGGCTTCGGGCTCGGCCTGGCGATCGTGCGTTCCATCGCGCAGCGGCACCGTGGCGACTTGCGGCTGGAGGCACGCGGCGCGGGGCCGGGCCTGCATGCCATCATCTGGTGGCCCCGGCCTGCGGGGTGAACCGCCGCCCTCCTTCCCTTCAATGCCACGCCCCTTCGCTCTCACCCGTCGCCATGCGCTGCGCGCGCTGTCCGCGTGGCTCGCGCCTGTCGCGCTGCAGGCGACGGCGGCCGCGGGCGATGTGTCCGAGGGCCCGGCGGAATGCGTGATTCCCGCCAAGGCCGGCGGCGGCTTCGCGCTGACCTGCGCGTTGGCGCGCGATGCGCTGCAGGCCGTGCGCCCCGCGCGCACGCCGCTCGCGCAGCGCTACCTGCCGGGCGGCATCGGCGCGGTGGCCTTCGACCGCATCGCGAGCGGACAGCTCGGCGGGCCGGGCACGCTGGTCGCGTTCTCCAGCGGCTCGCTGCTCAACCTCGCGCAGGGCCGCTTCGGACCGCACCCGCCGTCGGCCGTGCGCTGGATCGCCACGCTGGGCACCGACTACGGCGTGGTCGCCGTGCACCGCGATTCGCCCTACCGCCGTTTGCAGGACCTGATCGCCGCGCTGCGCCAGGACCCGTCGCGCGTGGTCTTCGGCGCGGGCGGCACGGTCGGCAGCCAGGACTGGGTGAAGGCCGCGCTGCTGGTGCGCGCAGCCGGCGGCGCACCGAAGGCGATGCGCTTCGTCTCCTTCGAAGGCGGCGGCGATGCGCTGGGCGCGCTGCAGGGCAAGCACGTCGACGCGTTCCCGGGCGACGCCGCCGAGGCGCTGCAGGCCATCGCCGGCGGCGCGCCGCTGCGCCTGCTCGCGGTGCTGTCCGAAGCGCGGCTGGGCGGTGCGCTCACGGGCGTGCCCACCGCGCGCGAGCAAGGCGCGGACATCGTCTGGCCGACCGTGCGCGGCGTCTACCTGAGCGCCAACGTGCCCGACGCCGCCGTGCGCGCCTGGACCGCCGCCTTCGCCGAGGCCACGGCCGCGCCGGGCTATGCGGCGCTGCGCGAACGGCACGGCCTTTATCCTTTCGCGCTCACCGGCGCCGCGCTCGACGACTACGTGCAGGCGCGCATCAAGGCCTACCAGGCACTGGCCGACGAGCTCGGCCTGCGACGCTGGAAGCCCTGACCACACCCGCAAATCCATGACCGAAGACGACATCACCCAACACCTCATCGACATGCTCGGCGGCGGCCATTTCGAAGTGGCCGACGACAACACCTTCTTCTTCCACGGCGCGGACAACAAGTTCCCCTTTGCCACGATCGTGACGAAGGACAACGAGTTCGACAGCGCCTCGAAGCTGAACCGGCCCGGCGTGTTCCGCCTGAACGTCGGCGTGGGCAAAGAAAGCTTTCGCGCGCTGTTCGGCGAGCAGCCACCAGTCGACATCGACTACACCGCGCTCGACCGGCTCATGCCGCACCCGGTGTACGCAAAGATGTACTGGGTGAGCGTGATCAACCCGAGCGCCGCGACCTTCGAGACCGTGAAGCCGCTCTTGACGGAAGCGCGCAACCTGCTGATCGCGCGGGACAAGAGCGCGTAGTCCACCCAAAACACCGGGCCATATGAAACGCATACAATCCATATACGTTTCATACAGAGGTGGTCCATGGGCATCGTCAAGATTTCAGACCTGATGCACGAGAACCTGCGCGTGGCGGGCAACGCCCTCAGCCGGTCGATCAATGCGCAGGCAGAGCACTGGATGCGGGTCGGCATGCTGACCGAGATGCATCCCGACCTCGACTACCGGGAGGTCTGCCAGCTGCTGATCCAGGCCGAGCTTTCGGGCGGGCTGGACATTGCCGCGACAGTCACTGCGGCGCCACCGGGCAAGCCCCGCGCCCCCGCGAACGGCAAGCACTGACGATGGCACACGACGTTCCACTCAAGTCCGCCGAAGAGCTGGTGATGGCGCGGCGCGCCGCACAGCTGGCCGCCGAGGTCCTGGCCATGATCGAGCCCCACGTCGTGCCCGGCGTGAGCACCGAAGCGCTCGACCGCCTCTGCCACGCACACATCGTGAAGGTGCAAGGCGCCATTCCCGCCAACGTGGGCTACCTGGGCTATCCGAAGACCATCCTCACCTCGGTGAACCAGGTGGTGTGCCACGGCATCCCCTCGGCCGACAAGATCTTGAAGGCGGGCGACATCGTCAACATCGACGTCGCCGTCAACAAGGACGGCTGGTTCGGCGACACCAGCCGCATGTTCTTCGTCGGTGCGCCCAGCGTGCTGGCGCGCCGGCTGGTGGAGACGACCTACGAAGCCCTGTGCGCCGGCATCCGCCAGGTGAAGCCCGGCGCGACGCTGGGCGACGTGGGCCACGCGATCCAGTCGGTCGCGCAGCGCGAGCACTTCAGCGTGGTGCGCGAATACTGCGGACACGGCATCGGCCGCATCTACCACGACGAACCGCAGGTGCTGCACTTCGGGCGGCGCGGGGCGGGCCTCGTGCTCGAGCCGGGTATGGTCTTCACCATCGAGCCGATGCTCAACGCGGGCCGCGCCGAAACGAAGCAACTGGCCGACGGCTGGACCGTCGTGACCAAGGACCGCTCGCTGTCCGCGCAGTGGGAGCACATGGTGGCGGTCACGGCAGACGGGTACGAGGTGCTGACGGCCTGGCCGGGCGGCACGGGCGCGTACGCGCCGATCTG
The DNA here is from genome assembly GCF_059416345.1 of Variovorax sp. GW821-FHT09D07. Classification (NCBI taxonomy): domain Bacteria; kingdom Pseudomonadati; phylum Pseudomonadota; class Betaproteobacteria; order Burkholderiales; family Comamonadaceae; genus Variovorax; species Variovorax sp. GW821-FHT09D07. The sequence continues at coordinate 183,280 of NZ_JBWKOY010000008.1, read as the reverse complement.
ATGCGCAGCCCCGGCCCTGGGGTGATGACGACTCAGTAAGTCACGGTGACCGTGATCGTGTCGCTGTAGCTGCCCGGCGCCACATTGGTCTGCGCCGGCACCCGCCCGTAGACCGGGATGGCGCTGCCGGGGTTGCCGCTGCCGTCGACCGTGTCCGTGCCTGCGGCATTGCCCCAGCGCAGCGAGCGCGCGGCATCGCGGTACAACTCATAGCGGATGTAGTCGCCGGTGCCGCCCGCCATGCGCCGCTGCGTCCCCGTCACGTTCACGCCATTGCTCAGCCCCACCTTCCAGGCGGTGCTGGGCGGGCAGGCCATGGTGATGGCGGCCGCGCCGTCGACCGCGGACGCCAGCGAGCTGGCACTGCCGAAGTCCAGGTCGGTGGCCGTCACGCTGACGGCACAGGCGCTTGAGTAGGTGGCCGTGACCTGCGTGTAGAAATTCGTCACCCCGGTGTACTTGGCCGAGCTCGCGTTGCAACTGCCGGGGGCGTTGCCGCTCTTCATGCCCCAGACGACCTGGGAGTTGTAGATGTTGGCCTGGTAGCTGCCCGCAGCCAGCGACTGCCCCGACGGCACGCGGCCGTACAGCGGGATGTTCAGCGCGACGTTGCCGCCGCTCGCCGGCAGCACGAACACGCCCGCCGCACTGCTGTAGGTGCCGCCGCCCGGCGGTGGGCCGACGATGCTGCTGCGGCCCGCATCGGAATAGATGTTGTAGGCCATCTGCGAGCCGTTCCAGTTGGTCATGTAGCGCGGCGCGTAGCCGGCGATCTCGTTGCCCTGGTAGACGTACATGCAGTAGTTCATGTACATCGTCTGGCCGGTGTCGTTCTGGCAGGCGAAGCCGACCGTGGCGGTGGTGTCCGTCGCCGCCGACGCCGTGACGGTGCCGAAGGCGAAGCTGGGCTGGCTGGCGACCCAGCAGCTCGGGTCGGCATGCGCCGCGCCCATGCCCAGCAGGCACGAGAGTGCCAGCGCCAGTTTCACGAATCTCAACGTCCACATGTCAACCGCTCTTTCTGCAAACCACCGCCCTCGGGACGCCGCCAGTCGAACTGCGCCCGGCACACCGCGCCGTCGGGCGTGCGCACGGCCAGCGTGTTGCGCACGTCGAGCGTGTCCAGGTACACCCAGCCGTCGTAGCCCACCACTGCACCGCTACCGCCGTGGCCGTTCACCTGCACACGGCTTCCCAGCGGCAAGGGCTGGCCCTGTGCGTCCATCAATGCCACGTGGGCGGCCCGCACGGGCGTGATGCCGAAATGCGCCCGTGCGCCCGACCGGCCGGCCGGGGTGATGAGACTCTCGGCGCGCTCGATGCGCACGTCGGCGGGCAGGTCCATCGGGTCGATCGCCAGCTTGTTGTTCTGGTAGGCGTTCACCGGCACGACCAGCAGCAGCCCGCGCGAGTTGGTCTGCCCCACCGGTCGATTCTCGAGCTTCACGGGCACGCCGGCCACGCCGTCGGTGTCCACCACCGCAAAGGCGTCGTCGATGCGCCGCGCGGCCAGCACCCCGCCGCCCATCAACACCAGCGCACCGCTGGCGCCCGCATAGGCGTAGCGGCTGGCACGGCCACCGCCCATCTCGCTCACGCCGGCCTGCACGCGGCCGTAGGGACCCAGGTAGTTGATTTCGGCCTGCCCGCCGGTCGTACCGCCGCCCGTGCGCGCGGTGGCGCGCCAGCCCCAGCCGCCGTCGCCGAGGGGGGAGTGCTGCGCGCTGACGGTGCCCACCGTGCCCTGGTCGCCGCTGCGCTGCACGCCGGCGCTCACGCTGGTCTGCGCGTCCCACGACCAGCTCAGGCCGACGAAGATGCCGCGGTCGCTGCGCTTGTCCAGGTTTTGGTTCATGCCCACCGAGACCGAGGTCGTGCGCCCGATCGAACGGAACCAGTTCACGCTGGCGTAGCGCGACGCGTTCTGCCCCACCGGGCGCAGGTAGAGGTAGCTGACGCTGACGTTGCCCAGGCCGCCCATGTCGTAGCCCACGCTCGCGCTGGCGCTGCCCTTGGCCGGGGCCGCGCCGTAGGCCGTGGCCACGTCGCGGTAGTCGCCCTGGGTGCGCGTGCCGTTCAGGCCCACCGACAGGCGCTCCTGCCGCCACAGGTAGCCCAGGCTGGTCTGCGTGCCGCTGCGGCTGCCGCCCGGGGCGTCGGCGTCGTGCCGGCTGCCCGCCAGCGCCGCCGACAGCGTGCCCGCCGCGCCCAGTTGCCACACACCCCCGGCGCCGGCCAGCGCCAGGCCGCGCGTCACTTCGCCATGCGCTTCCACCGTGAAGCTGTCGCTGAGGCCCCGGCGCCAGGTGCCGGTCAGCACCGGCTGCTTGCCGTAGTCGAAGGAGCGCAGGCCGTAGTTGCGGCGCACCACGCCCAGGTCCACCGTCCAGTCGCTCAGGCCGGGCGCCAGCAGGCGGCTGCTGTCGAAGAGCGAAAAGCTCAGCGTGGCGGCGCGCCCCAGCGCGTCGGTCACCACCACCTGCGCCGTGCCCGTGCTGTTGATGCGCGGCAGCGCGTTGAGCTGGAAGGGCCCCGCCGGCACCTGGCCGCTGTACTGGCGGATGCCGTCGATGAACAGTTCCACGTCCGAAGGCATCGTGGCCGAACCGATGAAGCTGGGCAGCGGCGCGGTCTGCCGGTAAGGCTGCAGGCCGAAGTCGCGCGACAGCTGGATGCCGCCGATGCGCGTGGCGCGCGACCAGGGCACGGCGCCGGTGAGCGTGTCGCCCACGCGCAGGGTGAGCATCCTGTCGGGGAAGGCCATGCTCCAGGTGCTGTCCATGCGCACGGACTGGTCCTTCCAGCCCTGGGTGTCGTGCGTGCGCTGCATCAGCCAGGTGGTGCTGAGCACGCTGGCGCCGTGGAAGGCGCGCAGCTCGCCGAAGGCGCTCAGGCTGGCACTGCCACCCCTGCCCTGGGTGCCGTAGAGGTCGTAGTTCAGCAGCAGGCCGGTGGACGTGCTCAGGGGCTGCGCGGTGACTGCCGCCTGCCCCACGGTGGCCGTGGGCAGCTGCAGCATCGCCAGCGGCGCGGTCAGGCTCAGTTGCTGGCGCGCGGCGTCGTAGTCGGCCACGAGCCCGGGCAGGTCGCGCAGGGGCAGCCATTCGCCGCCGTGGTCAGGCAGGGAAAAACTCAGCTCACGCAGCACCGCGCGGGAGGCCGACAAGGCCCCGGCCTGCAGGCGAAACGGGTGCAGCCCGCGCGCCATGCCGTTGAGGCTGACCTCCAGGTACAGCGTCATGGCCCCCGGCACGGACTGCGCGGCGGGCGCTGCGTGGGCGGGGAGCGTGGTCAGGGCCAGCGCAAACGGAGCCAGCAAGGCCCTCGCAGCGAACCCGGCCCGCTCAGCGCGCCAGCGGCGCGAGGTTGGCGTCCGTCGTTCTGCCATCGATCATGACCTGCCAGCGACCTGCGCCGGCCAGGGCGGCGGGCGACGTCTTCAGCGGCCAGCGCATGGTGGCGCCGGGCAGCACGTAGCCCAGCAAGCCGGTGTAGGCGGCGACGGCGCGGCCGTCCGCGCCGGTGAACACGAGGTCTGCCAGCTGGGCATGCACCCCGCCGCTGTTGCTGACTTCCAGCACGGCCTTGCCGTCTTCGCGCCGCAGGCTCCAGCGCAACTGCGCGGGGGCCGGCTCCGCGCCCGCCGGGGACACGAAGATGGGCAGCGAGTGCCGCATCACGAAGTTCAGGTTGCTCTTCTTGCCATCCGCCGCCGCGCCCGCCGCCTGGGGCACGGGCAGCTCATCCACCAGCACGCGGTAGGCCTCTTCCGCCGGGCCCGCGGGCGGCGGGCCGTTGCGGATCACGCGCACCAGTTGCCGCCCGTCGGTGGGCAGCTGCAGCATGGGCGGGCTGATGACCAGCCCGTCCGCCGGCTCCATGCGGTCCTGTCCGTCCACCTGCGTCCAGCGGAAGACGCGGATCTGCGCGTCCAGCGGCGCCGTTCCCGTGTTGCTCAGCCAGAGCCCGTCGCCCTGCCGTGTCGGCGCCAGCGTCAGGGTGACGGGCGAGACCTGCAGGCCGGCCGCCTGGACCGCACCGCCGCCAAGCAGGCATGCGCCCCACAGTCCGAGGATGGCAAGTGCACGTCTCACGATTCAGCTCTGGCTCGGGGATTCAGCTCTGGCTCAGTACGTGACCGTCACCGTGACGGTGTCGGCGTAGCTGTCCGGCGTGAAGTTGGCGTTGGTGTTCTTGGCGTAGACCGTGTGCGTGATCGCCGCACCGGTGCCCGTGCCGCCGACCACATTGGCGCCGGTGCCGGTGGTGTTGCCCCACACGGTGCTGTTGCCCGCGTTGGAGTACAGCGCGTAGGGCACCTTGTCGGTGTTGGTGGCCGAGTTGGCGACGGACGACATGGCACCCGTGCCGTCGGTGGTGCCGCCGTTGGTGGACGAAGGCAGCAGGCCGACGGTGTAGGGCGTGGTCTTGGAGCAGGTGACCGAGATGGTGTTGTTGCCCGTCTGGTTGGTGGCGGTGGGCTGCACGGTGGTGCCCAGGCTGATGTCGGAGGCGCCGCCGGCAGTCACCGAGCAGCTGCGGACGATGGTCATCTTGACCTGGAAGCTGGCACCGGCGGTGTCAGCCAGGGCCGAACCGGATGCGAAAACGAGGGTGGCGGTGGCCGCCGCGGCGACTGCGAGCTTGAGCATGAAAGCACTCCAAATGTAATCAATAAGACCTGACAGGTCGGTATTTTGTAATCATTTTGCATACGTTTTGACTACAAAGTGGCGCAAGGATGCCCCACAACCGGCCCGTTTGCCCTCGGATTCACGGCGCCTCGGCTCAAATTTCGTGATCTAGTTCTCGTAACAATTGGAAAACTGTTTGCATTGTTTACATTTCCACCACAGTCAAGACGCCCCGTGGCTCGGCGAAATGGAGGCCTTGGTGCGGTCGATAGCGGGTGGGGAAGTGGTCGCAACAAGCGCAGGGCTTGGTGGCGCCCGAGGCTGGGCAGCCTCAGGAAGTCGATGCGGGCCGGCTCAAAGCGTTGCCCGGACCCGCCCGGGCGCAGGCGGCAGGGAGTCGCCCTGCCCCCTCGTCAGCCTCAGGCCCTGGCCAACCGGCGCCGCGCCTTCACCGCCGACGCCAGCCCCTCGAGCACCGGCACCGTCTGCGCAAAGCCGATGCAGGCATCGGTGATCGACACGCCGTGCTTCAGCGGCACACCGGGCTTCAGGTCCTGCCGGCCTTCCTCGAGGTGGCTCTCGATCATGATCCCGGTGATGCGCCGCTCGCCGGCCGCGATCTGCGTGGCCACGTCCTCGGCCACCACGATCTGGCGCTGGTGCTGCTTGCTGCTGTTGCCGTGCGAGACGTCGATCATCACCTGGGGGCGCAGGCCGTTGGCCAGCAGCGCCTCGCAGCTCGAAGCGACATCCGCCGCCGAATAGTTGGGCGCCTTGCCGCCGCGCAGGATCACGTGGCAGTCGTCGTTGCCGCGCGTCTCGAAGATCGCCGCCATGCCCATCTTGGTCATGCCCATGAAGGCATGCGGCGCACGCGCCGCGAGGATGGCGTCGGCCGCCACCTTCACGCTGCCGTCGGTGCCGTTCTTGAAACCGACCGGGCAGCTCAGGCCCGAGGCCAGCTGGCGGTGGCTCTGGCTCTCGGTGGTGCGCGCGCCGATGGCGCCCCAGGCGATCAGGTCGGCGATGAACTGCGGGCTCAAGAGGTCGAGGAACTCGGTGCCGGTCGGCAGGCCCAGCGTGGTCAGCTCCAGCAGCAGGCGCCGCGCGCGCTCCAGGCCTTCGTTGATGGCGAAGCTGCCGTCCAGGTGCGGGTCGTTGATGTAGCCCTTCCAGCCGACGGTGGTGCGCGGCTTCTCGAAGTAGGCGCGCATCACGATGAGCAGGTCGTCCTGCAGCGAATCGGCCACCTTCTTCAGGCGCTGCGCGTATTCGATGGCCTGGTCGTGGTCGTGGATGGAGCACGGGCCGACCACGACGACCAGCCGGTCGTCGCGGCCGTGCAGCACGTCGGCGATGGCCGCGCGGCTGCCTTCGACCAGCGCGAGCGTGTTGTCGCGCACGGGCACGCGCTCCTGCAGCAGCGCGGGGGTCATGAGGGGACGCACGGCACCGATGCGCACGTCGTCGATGCGGGTGGTGTCGAGGGTGCTGTCGCGGGAGCCGACTTCGGCGTCGTGGCGGGGGTCGTCGAGGCGGGACATGGTGGTGGGATGCTGTGATGTCGAGGGGGTTGCTTCGATTGTCCCCCAGCGCGCCCTCCTCCCCCGGCTCAGGCCGCCTTCAGAAACTCATCGGGGTCCGACGCGGCCTGCATCCGCAGCTGGCCTCACGGGACCCAAGCCAGGCAATCACGCCGACGAACGCGACAGCGTCGCCAACTTCTTCCTCGCACTCTGCAGGAGGCCGACCTTCTCGACGGGCAGCGGCGCCTTCGTATCTCCGAGCTTGATGATCTCGAGCGCCGCGGGTTTCGGCATGAGCGCATCGCGCGGCGTGAGGCCGTTGAACTTCGCGTTCGAGATGACGTGCACCTTCAGGTGACGGTGGATGTTCCTCGAGAGCTTCCGGCAGGCGGCCGCCAGGGTGGCTTCGTCGGGCATCGACTGGCCGTGCACGACGAGCAGCTCCAGGGTGCCGTCTTCGTCCTCCGCGAGCACGAAGGCGCGCACGACCGAGGCCTTGAACTTGCCGCGCAACATCGCGCGAACCGGCTCCGCCGCGGCGAACGACTTGAGCGCGATGTTGCGCAGTTCGTCGTGGAAGATGAACGCGCGGTCGATCGAGAAGGTCTCGGCCTCCTCGGCCTTCGGCTTTTGCTTCTTCAGGATGCCGCTGCTGACGAGATGCGCCAAGGTGCGTTCCACATCGGCCGTGTCGAGCTTCGAGCGATGGGCCAGCTCGCTGGAAGACAAGGGTTGGTGGGGCGCGGCGTAGGCGACCATCAAGAGCTTTTGCACCTCGGGGGCGAAAAGAAAATCTGCTGCACTCATTTCGCGGTTCTCAACTTCTCTACGTCTGTGGGGGTCTCTACAAGCGGGTTGCATTATCGAGAGCGCCCCGCTTCCCGTGCGATGCGCCTTTCTCCACGGCGTTTTCGCGGCGGATTCCGTCACCGCGCATGGCGCCGGCCTACAGCGGAGCCCGGCGCCCACCGGTAAGAACGGCTGAACACGACAAGGAGCTTCAGCCATGGACCTGAAACAGACGATCGACAAGATCAAGCAGGTGGATGCGGCGCGCGCCGACTACCCTGGCGAGCACCTCGTCGTGCTCGGCGCCGGCGTGCTGCTGTTGCTGGCCGCGGGCCGCAGCCGATCGTTCCTGATGCGGATCGTCGCGGGCGCCGCCGGCGGCGCGCTGATCGGCCGGGCGGCGAGCGGCACCGGCGGCATCGCGAAGCTGGCCGGCGTGTTGCAGAACGGAGGCCTGGCATGGCCGCGGCGTTGACCTCGCGGGCCCGACCGCCCGCAGGCGACCCCCGGCGGTACTGGGCCCCGTGCCTGGGCGTGGCGCTGGTGGCGATGTCGCTCTTCTACGTGACCTTGAAAGACCTGGTGCACGAGAGCGCGGCGCGTGCTGCGCTCTTGACCACGGCAGTCGCGCCCGCCGAGCCCGACAGGTCGACCGCCCGCGAAACGTTGCCGGATGCGGCGCCCAGCGCATCCTCAGCACCCGTCAGCCCGACAAACGCGAACTTTGAGCCCCCGGTGATCGGCCCCGAAACGCCGGCCGCCAAGTCCGTGCCTGCCGTCGTCGAGGTGAACAAGTGCGTCATGCCCGAGGGCGATGCGGCCTACTCCGACGGGCCGTGCCCCGCAGGCGCTCGCGCGACCACGCTGCGACTGCCGCGCGACCTGCACGCCTCAGCAAACCTCTGAGCTTTTGAGCGGCTCACCCCGCCTTCAGAAACACATCGTGGTCCGGCGCAAAGTTGGCGTGCAGCGGCAACATCGCGCCGCCGAGCGCGCAGGCCTGCGCCCCCGCCCTGCCCCCATGCAGCTGCGGCGCCCACAGGCCTTCCCAGTTGCACTGCGCGAGCGCCGTGCGGGTCTGCACCAGCAACGCGTCGAGCAGCGCGCGCGACATCGAGCCGTCCATCACCACGTCGGCCAGGTCGAGCACCGCCGTGCTGCTGACGATGGCATGCGCCAGCGCCCGCGACGCGCTGCCGAGCCAGGCCTGCGTGGCCGCGGCGAACGGCGCTTCGAGCGCGCGGTCGTCGTAGGCGGCCGTGGCGTCGAGGCCTTCGGCGCGCAGGCGCTGCTCGAGCTCCCACAGCGACGCCTCGGCCACCACCTGGGTCGACAGGCCTTCGGAGGGCTTCTCGGTGCGCATCGGGATCGACGCGAGCGCGCCCGCGTTGCCGTGCGCGCCGGTGTGCAGGTGCGAGTTGATGACCAGCCCGCCGCCCACGAAGGTGTCGACGAAGATGTAGAGAAAGCTCTTGAGGTCGTGCCCGCGCCCCGTCACCAGCTCGGCCACGCAGGCCGCCACGGTGTCGCGCGCGAAGCCCACGGGCACGTCGGTGCGCGCGCGCACCTCGGCCAGCAGGTCCATCTGGTTCCATTCGTCCGACTGCGCCTTCGACAGCCCCAGCGTGCGGTGCCAGCCGCCGAGCTGGAACGGCGCCGCCAGCCCCGCGCCCACGTTGCGCGCGGCCAGCGGCCCGAGCCCGTCGCGCAGGCGGTGGATGTGCTCGGCGATCACGGGCAGCAGCGCCCCGGCGTCCGGAAATTCGTAGCGGATCGCGTGGTGCTCGCGCACGCGTGCCGCAAAGTCGATCAGCAGCCACTCGGCACCGCGCCGCCCGAGCTTGACGCCGATGGCAAAGGCGCCGTCGGGGTTGAGCGCCAGCGGCACCGAGGGCTGGCCGATGCGCCCGCGCACGCGGCTTTGCTTGACGATGAGGCCGTCGTCCTCGAGCCGCGCGGTGATGAGGCCGATGGTCTGCGCGCTCAGGCCCGTGAGCCGCGCCAGGTCGGCCTTGGGCAGGCTGGTATGCACGCGCAATGCCTGCAACACCACGCGCTCGTTGAACTGGCGCATGCCCACCTGGTTGGAGCCGCGCGGACGCAGCAGGGCCGACGGGCGCTCGAGGGCATCGATATCAAGCATGCGCCTCCGCGGGCAACTGGTCGGCGGTCATGGCGCCGGTCATCACGGCCACGGTGTCGCTCATGCTGATCTTCTTCGGATTGAGCACGGCCGCGCGCCTGCCCAGGCGCGCCACGTGGATGCGGTCGGCCACCTCGAACACGTGCGGCATGTTGTGGCTGATGAGCACCACGGGCAGGCCGCGCTCGCGCACGCGGCGGATCAGTTCGAGCACCATGTTGCCTTCCTTCACGCCGAGCGCGGCGGTGGGCTCGTCCATGATGACCACGTGCCGCGCGAAGGCCGCGCTGCGCGCCACGGCCACGCACTGGCGCTGGCCGCCCGAGAGCGTTTCGACGGCCTGCGTCATCGACTGGATGCCGACCTTCAGGTCGGCCATGCGCGCCGTGCTTTCGAGCAGCATCTTCTTCTTGTCGAGCATGCGCAGCACATTGCCCAGGAAGCCGGGGCGGCGCAGTTCGCGGCCGAGAAAGAGGTTCTCGTAGATGGTCATCGCGGGCGCGACGGCGAGGTCCTGGTAGACCGTCTCGATGCCGGCGCGGCGCGCGTCCAGCGGGTTGCGGAAATGCACCGGCGCGCCGTCGAGCAGGATCTGGCCTTCGTCGGGCACGATCGCGCCCGACAGCGCCTTGATGAGCGACGACTTGCCCGCGCCGTTGTCTCCGATCACCGCGAGGATCTCGCCTTCGCGCAGCTCGAAGTCGACGCCGTCGAGCGCCGTGACCTGGCCGTAGCGCTTCACCAGGCCCTTGGCCTGCATCACGATCTTGGGATTGGCCACGGTGTTCATCAGCGGGCTCCCTTGCGCGAGAGTTGATCGGCCGCCACCGCCAGGATCACGAGCACGCCCGTCACCAGCACCTGGTAGATCGACGACACGCCCATCAGCGTGAGCCCGTTGCGGAACACGCCCACGATGAGCACACCGATGAGCGAGCCCAGCACGATGCCGCGCCCGCCGAAGAGGCTGGTGCCGCCGAGCACCACGGCCGTGATGGCGTCCAGGTTCTCGGTCTGGCCCGCGTTCGGGTCGCCCACGCCGGTGCGCGCCACCGACAGCAGCGAGGCGATGCCGTAGAACACGCCCGCCGCCACGTACACCGCGAGCAGCACGCGCTGCGTGGGAATGCCCACCAGCCGCGTGGCCTCGGCGTTGTTGCCGATCGCGTAGACATGCCGGCCGGCCGCCGTCTCGCGCAGCACGAACCACGCGAGCGCATAGAGCGCCAGCATGAGCACCGAACCCCACGCCACCTCGGCGCTGCCGATGGTGAAGGTGGTGCCCAGGCCCGTGAGGCCGGCGGGCAGGTCGGTGATGGTCTGCGAGGACGAATACAGCTGCGTGATCGCGAACGCGATGTTCAGCGTGCCCAGCGTCACGATGAAGGGCGGCAGCTTGATGCGCGTGACCAAGAGGCCGTTGAGCAGGCCGAACAGCGTCGTCACGCCGATGCCGCACAGGATGGCCACCGGCACCGGCATGCCGAGCTCGGTGGCGAACTTCGTCATGATGATCCCGCCCAGCGCCATCACCATGCCGCACGACAGGTCGATGCCAGCCGTGAGGATGATCAGCGTCTGGCCGATGGCGATCACGCCCACCACCATCACCTGCTGCAGGATCAGCGACAGGTTGCCGCCCGTGAGAAAACGCTCGGACTGCGTCGCGAAGAAGATGCAGGCGCCGAGCAGGGCCAGCCACGGCCCGAGGGCGCCCCACGGGATGTGGTGCGTCGGAGATTTCGCCATCGGTGTGCCTCCCTATAGACCGGGGCCGTTTACTTCTTGCCCCAGCACAGCTCGGTGCCGGTCTTGGTGTCCTTGCTGTCGACGCCGGCCACGCTCTTGCCGGCGATGAGCGTCACGCCGGTGTCGACGTAGCCCGAGGCCTTCTTGCCGGTCTTGGCGAATTCGACGCCTGCGGCCACGCCCATGGCGGCCATCTTCAGCGGGTACTGCTGCGAGGTCGCGGCGATGATGCCGGCGGCCGTGTCCTTGATGCCCTGGCAGCCGCCGTCGACCGAGACGATCATCACGCCCTTCTCCTTGCCCGCGCGCTTGAGCGCGTTGTAGGCACCGGCCGCGGCGGGCTCGTTGATGGTGTAGACCAGGTTCACGTCGGGCGCCTTCTGCAGGCAGTTCTCCATCACGGTCTGCGCCTTGGCCTGGTCGCCGAAGCTGTCGGCCATGCAGACGATCTCGGGCGACTTGGACAGCTCGTTCGACTTGGCGTCGTTGGCCGGCAGGCCGAAGCCCTTCATGAAGCCGTTGTGGCGCTGCGCGCCCACGGGGTGGCCCGGCAGCAGGTCGAGCGCGACGATCTTGGGCGTCTTGCCGGCCATCGCGGCCTTGGCGTATTCGCCGATGAGCACGCCAGCCGTGTAGTTGTTGGTGGCGAAGAGCGCGTCGGTGGCGTCCGGCGGATCGGCCGGGCTGTCGAGTGCGATCACCATGATGCCCTTGTCGCGCGCCTTCTTGATCGCCGGCACGATGGCCTTGGCGTCGCTGGGCGTGATGAGGATGGTCTTGGCGCCGGCGGCGATCATGTTTTCCATCGCCGTGATCTGGCCCGCGTTGTCGCCGTCGGCCTTTCCAGCCCCCGACAGCAGCTTGGCGCCGAGCTTCTTGGCCTCCTCCTGCGCGCCCTCTTTCATCTTCACGAAGAAGGGGTTGGTCTCGGTCTTGGTGACCAGGCCGATGACGGGCGGGTCGGCGGCCAGGGCCGTGGACGTGGCCGATGCGGCCAGGGCCAGGACGGCCAGGGCGGGAACGAAGCGCGGGCTGATGAACATGAGGTTGTCTCCTTCAGGGGGCGGGCGCACAGCGCCTGCCGTGCTTGCTATGGAACCGGATGACGATCCGCCAACGAGCGGAAAGGCATTCGGACGAGGGGGACTATCGAGCAGTCGACCGACTAAATCAAGCAACTTGAGTTATCGGAAACCCGAGGCCGGACAGGTTCGTGCGGTCAGAGCTGACTGCGACGGAGGATTCCGTGCAGCGCGTAATTTGTAATTCAAACGGCCTCGTTTTTATTGCCGCTCGCTCAATTCTTTTCTGATTTTGACAATTGTCATGGATGTTGATTTATCGTCATCGAAGATGCAAAGAATCGGCAATTCGCAAAACGAAAAATAAAGTTTTCGCTGGAGCCCCACCACTCGCCAGCCGTTGATGCCAATGGATGCAGTGCTCCTTTTTTCGTTGCGATCCGCCGACCCGCTCGAATGAACAAATAACCCGGAGGGATCGCGGCACATGTTCGGCCACCTTGTGGAAATACTCAGAAACAGTCCGGAGATCGCATTGTTTCTGGTGCTGTGCATTGGCTACGCGGTGGGCCAGATCCGTTTCGGGCCGATCCAGCTGGGCGGCATCTGCGGCACGCTGATTGCCGCGCTGGTGGTCGGCCAACTGGGCATCCGGCTCGACGACAGCGTGAAGAACGTGTTCTTCATGCTCTTCATCTTTGCGCTCGGCTACGCGGGCGGTCCGCAGTTCTTCGCCAACCTCGACGCCAAGGGCCTGCGGCTGGGCCTGCTGTGCCTGGTCGAGGTGGTGGTGGTGCTCGCGCTGGTGCTCGGCGCCACCGTGCTGCTGTCGCTCGACCGCGGCACGGCCGCCGGGCTGATGGCGGGCGCGGCCACCGAATCGGCGGTGGTGGGCACGGCGACCGACGCGATCTCGAAGCTGTCGCTCCCCACCGCCGAGATCGCGCAGCTGCAGGCCAACGTGGTCACGGCCTACTCCATCACCTACGTGTTCGGGCTGATCGCCATCGTGGTGGTCACGAGCCAGGTGTTTCCGCTGTTGCTGCGCGTGAACCTTCGCGCCGAAGCCGACAAGCTCTGGAAGACCATGGGCGGCGGCGCCGACGACCCGGACGCCGCCAGCGCCACGCCCGAGATGGTCGGGCGCGTGTTCCGCGTCACCGTGGGCCGCGGCCGCTCGGTCGGCGAGCTGACGTCGATCCTCGGGCGGCAGGCCAGCATCGAGCGCGTGGTGCGCGACGGCCAGAGCCTCGCGGTCGAGCCCGACTTGCACCTGCGCGTGGGCGACCAGGTGCTGGCCATCGGCCGGCGCAGCGCGCTCGTCAACGTGGGCGAGCTGCTGGGTCGCGAGTTCGCCGACACCACCGCCTTCGACACCGTGGTCGAGACCACCGAGGTCGTCGCCAACCGTCGCGAATGGTTCGGCCGCGGGCTGCGCATGCTGGAAAACGAGTTGCCGTCCGCCGTGCAGGTGATCGGCGTGGCGCGCGACGGCCACGCCATGCCGCTCGTGAACGACCTCACGCTGCAGCGCGGCGACGTGCTCCAGCTCTACGGCCCCGCGCCCGAGGTGGCGAGCGCCATCGCGCAGGTCGGCGACCGCGTGATCGCCTCCACGCGCAGCAACATCAGCTTCGCCGCCGCGGGCATCTTGCTGGGCGTGTTCATCGGCAGCTTCAGCGCGAAGCTCGGCGGCATTCCGTTTTCGCTCGGCACCGGCGGCGGCGCGCTGCTCACGGGGCTGGCCTTCGGCTGGTACCAGTCCAAGCACCCGCACCGCCTGAGCGTGCCGGCCGACGCGCTGGCGCTCATGAAGGACCTGGGCCTGGCCACTTTCATCGCCTGCGTGGGCCTGGCCTCGGGGCCGCAGGCGCTGGCGCTGGTCCAGAAGTTCGGCGTTGCGCTGCCGCTGGTGGGCATCGCCGTCGCGGTGGTGCCGGCCAGCATCTCGCTGTTCGTCGGCCACCGCCTGCTCAAGCTCGAGGCGCCCGTGTTGCTCGGGGCCATCGCCGGCCAGCAGTGCAGCACGCCCGCGCTCAGCGCCGTGCAGAACGCCGCGGGCAACGCCACGCCGCTGCTGGGCTACACGATCACCTACGCCATCTCGAACGTCGTGCTGCCGCTGATGGGCCCGCTGATCGTGGCCCTGGCCGGCCTGGTGCAGCACGCGAAATAAGACAACGACCCGAGACGCTCCACGCCCTTCTCTTCTCTCTTCTTCTCATTGATGCCTTGAAAGGACTTCCTCTATGGAATGGCTGCATGAACTCTTCAAGAAGTCGCCCGAAATGGCGCTCTTCCTCTCGCTGGCCGTCGGCTACTGGATCGGCAAGATCAAGTTCGGCAAGTTCCAGCTCGGCGGCGTCGCCGGCTCGCTGCTGGTGGCGGTGATCGTGAGCCAGGTCGGCGTACAGATCGACGGCGGCGTGAAGGCCGTGCTGTTCGCGCTGTTCATCTACGCCGTCGGCTTCGAGAGCGGGCCGCAGTTCTTCAGCTCGCTGGGCAAGCAATCGATCAAGGAGATCATCCTGGCCGCCGTGATGGCGGCCACGGGCCTGGCGACCGTGGTGGTCATGGCCAAGCTGTTCGGGCTCGACAAGGGCCTGGCGGCGGGCGTGGCGGCCGGCGGCCTCACGCAGAGCGCCATCATCGGCACCGCGGGCGACGCCATCGGCAAGCTCGGCCTCGCTGCTGCTGAAACGGCGCGACTGCAGGGCAACGTGGCCATCGGCTACGCCGTGACCTACGTGTTCGGCTCGTTCGGCGCGATCATCGTGTGCGTCAACATCCTGCCCAAGCTCATGGGCCGCAGCATCCGCGACGACGCGATCGCGGCCGAGACCGCGATGCAGGCCGGCGTGAAGGTGCTCGGCCCCGACCAGGAAGAAGCCGCGCCCTCGCTGGTCGGACGCATCTACCAGCTCACGAGCGATCCGCAGCGCACGGTGGCCGACATCGAGAACGCCAACCCGGCCACCACCATCACCATCGAGCGCGTGAAACGCGACGGCAAGTTCATCGAGGTCAGCCCCACGCTCGTGCTGCGCCAGGGCGACTACGTGCTCACCGTGGGCCGGCGCGATGCCGTGGTGGCGAGCGCGCCGCTGCTGGGCAAGGAGGTCGACGCGGTCGACGGCATGGAGCTGACGCTGAACAAGCGCGAGATCGTGCTCACCAACAAGGACTTCGGCGGCAAGACCGTCGACCAGATCCGCCAGGCCACCGCCGGCGGCGTGCGCCACGGCATCTTCGTCGTGCAGCTCAGCCGCATGGGCCAGGTGCTGCCGATGAAGCCCGACACCGTCGTGCAGGTGGGCGACCTGGTGTCGATCTTCGGCGCCGAGCAGGATGTGAAGCGCGTCGCGTCCCTCGTCGGCGACGTGATCGTGCCCAGTGCCAAGACCGACTTCGTGTACCTGGGCGCGGGCCTGGTGGTGGGCCTGCTGGTCGGCCTGCTGAGCGTGAAGATCGGCGCCATTCCGCTGACGCTCGGCGCCGGCGGCGGCGCCCTGCTGTCGGGCCTGCTGTTCGGCTGGTACCGCGCGAAGAAGCAGACCTTCGGCGCGCTGCCGCCCAGTGCGGTGCAGCTGCTGAAAGACCTGGGCCTGGCGGGCTTCGTGGTCGTGGTCGGCCTGACGTCGGGCCTGCAGGCCGTGCAGACCATCAAGGAGCTGGGCCTGACCATCTTCGGCGTCGGCGTGGTCGTCACGCTCGTGCCGATGATTCTCACCATGCTGTTCGGGCGCTACGTGCTGCGCTACGACAACACGGCCGTCTTCGCGGGCGCGCTGAGCGGCTCGCGCAGCGCCAACCCGGCCTTCGGCGAAGTGCTTGGCAAGGCCGAGAACGCCATTCCCACCGTGCCCTTCGCCATCACCTACGCGCTGGCCAACGTGTTCCTCACGCTGCTGGGGCCGCTGATCGTGGCGCTGGTCTGAGCACCGCGCTTGTCCTCTTCTTTCTTCTTTCTTTTTATCAACCAAGGAGTACTCCATGGATTTCGGCGACGTGAAAAAGCTGGGCGGCCTGAGCCCGTTCGAACTGAAGGATGCGCTGATCCAGGTCGCACGACAGAGTGACCGGCTCATGCTCAACGCCGGCCGCGGCAACCCGAACTTCCTGGCCACCACCCCGCGCCACGGCTTCTTCCAGTTCGGCCTGTTCGCCATGACCGAGGCCGAGCGCTCGTACATCTACATGGCGGACGTGGGCGGCTTTCCGCAGCGCGAGGGCATCGAGGCGCGCTTCGAGCTCTTCGCCAAGTCGCACGAGGGCGAGCCCGGCGTGCGCTTCATCGAGGCCGCCGTGTCCTACGTGCGCGACCAGCTGGGCCTGTCGGCCGGCGACTTCATCTACGAGATGTGCGAGGCCATCCTGGGCTGCAACTACCCGGTGCCCGACCGCATGCTGCGCCTGACCGAGATCGTCGTGGGCCAGTACATCCACAAGGAAATGATCGGCACCCACCCCTTCGTGGGCAAGTTCGACATGTACGCGGTGGAAGGCGGCACCGCCGCCATGACCTACCTGTTCAACAGCCTGCGCGAGAACCACCTGCTGTCGCCCGGCGACACCATCGCGCTGGGCATGCCGATCTTCACGCCCTACATCGAGATCCCGCACCTGAACGACTACCAGCTCATCGAGGCGCTGATCGACGCGCCGCCCGAGAACAACTGGCAGTTCACCAAGAAGGAGCTGCAGAAGCTGCTCGACCCGAAGGTCAAGGCCTTCTTCCTGTGCAACCCGAGCAACCCGCCGTCGGTGAAGATCAGCGACGAGGTGCTGGGCTACATCGCCGACATCGTGAAGCAGCGGCCCGATCTCATCATCCTCACGGACGACGTGTACGGCACCTTCGCCGACAACTTCCTGTCGCTGTTCGCGATCTGCCCGCAGAACACCATCCTGGTGTATTCGTTCTCGAAGTACTTCGGCGCCACCGGCTGGCGCATGGGCGTGGTCGCCACGCACGAGGACAACATCCTCGACCGCAAGATCGCCGCCCTGCCCGAGGCCAAGCGCAAGGAACTCGACGCACGCTACAGCTCCATCACCACCGAGCCGCGCAAGCTGAAGTTCATCGACCGCCTCGTGGCCGACAGCCGCACCGTGGCACTGAACCACACGGCCGGCCTGTCGACCCCGGTGCAGGCGCAGATGGTGATGTTCTCGCTGTTCTGCCTCATGGACGAGGGCGAGACCTACAAGAAGTCGATGAAGCACATCGTCTCGCGCCGCAAGGAGGCGCTGTACCGCGAGCTCGGCCTGCCGCTGCAGCCCGACCCGAACTCGGTGAGCTACTACCACCTGCTCGACCTGCAGGACATCGCCACGCAGATGCACGGCGAGCGCTTCGGCAAGTGGATTCTCACCAAGCTGCAGCCGAACGAAGCGCTGTTCCGCATCGCCGCCGAAACCAGCATCGTGCTGCTGCCCGGTCGCGGCTTCGGCGGCAAGCACCCCTCGGGGCGCGTGTCGCTGGCCAACCTCAACGAGTACGACTACGCGAACATCGGGCGCTCGCTGCGCACGATGGCTTCGGAGTACTTTGCGATGTTCGAGAAAGAGGTGGGGGGCGGCAAGGTGGGCACGGCGAAGACCGCCGTGGTCAAGCCCGTGAAGACGGGCAAGGCCGGGAAGAAGAAGTAACCGCCTCCCCGGCCCTGCAGGGCGCTCAGCCCGCCCTGCGCGCCGTCAGCCACTGCGACGGCGCCAGGGCCGCCGCCACCACGCGCACTTCGCCGATGTGGCCGAAGAAACCGTCGGAGCGCGCACCATCCCACGAGCCGCCGCCCACCACCCAGGGGGCGGCGGCCTTCAGCGTGGCCAGGCCCGGCACGGCCGCCGAGTTGCGCAGCACCGGGGCGCCCTCGACGTACATCGTGGTGTCGTGCGACACCGGGTCGTTGACGATGGCGATGTGCACCCAGCGGTCGGCGAGCACCTCGCCCGACCAGTTGGCCTTGGCCGAGCGCGTGCCCGTGGTGTTCGGCACCACCTCCCACTGCACCTCGCGCAGGCTCGAGATGGCAAAGAGCATCGGCGGCGATTCGCCGTCATCACCGGTGTAGCCCGCGAGGTCGCCGCGGCGTCCGTCGCGCGTCATGATGTTCATCCACGCGTGCAGCTTGCTGGTCCAGCTCTTGTCGATCTTGACGAAGGCTTCGACCGTGTAGCCGTTGTCCAGCGTCTGCGCATTGATCGGCGCCGAGGCCTCGGTGAGGAAGTAGCTCATCCGCGCCTTGTTGGTGTTCAGGAAGCGCACCGAGCCGGGCGCGGCCGAGAGGCGGTGGCGGTCGTCGGTCCACACGACGTCGCCGTCGGCCGCGCCCACCACGCCGTTCTGGTTCAGGGCATCGCGGCGCAGCGGGTTCACGCCCGTCACGTCCGCGATTACGGTGCCCGGCAGCACCGGCTGGTTCACCGTGCCGCCGATGAAGCGCCAGTGGGCCAACGTGTTCGCGACCTTGGGGTAATCCTCCGCATCGGCGGCGGGCCGCTGCACGGTGGCCTCGGGGTCCTTGTAGTTGGCCAGGATCAGCGCCTTCGCCTGCTCGACCAGCGACTGCTCGACCGTGGCCTCGCCGGCGGCAAAGCCCTTGTTGAAGCCGGCGAAGCGCTGCGCGAAATCCATCTCGATGGTGAAGGCCTCGTTGGGTGTGGTGAGCACGGCCTGGTCGAAGGCGTTCAGCGTGGCGGCGGGCTTTTGCGGCACCCAGGGCGAGAACGACAGCACCTTGATCTGCTTGTTCGTCAGGTCGAACTCGTACAGGCGCATCAGGCCGTTGCCGCCCTGGTAGGCCATCTGGTAGTCGACCACCATCTCCTCGACCTTGTGGCCGAAGTCGTTGGTCTTCGTGAGGTGCGCGGCGCCGTGGTGGTGGCCGTTGAGCGTCATGAAGATCTGGTCGTTGTCGCGGATCAGCTTCTCCCACAGCATCTTGCCGTAGTCGGTTTCCAGCGGGCTGGTGCCGTCGGGCGCGATGTTGAGCAGCTGGTGGTTGACCAAAATCACGGGCAGCGTCGGGTTCTTCGCGATCACCTGCCGCGCCCACGCAATGCCCGCATCGGACACGCGCCACGACAGCGACAGCACCATGAACTTCTGGCCCTGTGCCTCGAACACGTGGTACTCATGAAAGCCACTGGTGTCGCGCGCGCCGAAGGTGGCCTGCTTCTTCGCGCGCTCGGTGCCGAACCACTGCAGGTAGGGCTCGGCGGCCAGGTTGCGTGCGGCGTCGGTGCCGTTGACGGGGTCGACGCCGTAGTCGACGTCGTTCAGCACGTCGTGGTTGCCGGCCAGCACGCTGTAGGGCAGCTTCGCGTCCTCGAGCACCTTCATGGCGGCATCGGCCACCTTCCACTGGTCGGGCTTGCCGACCTGGTCGACCACGTCGCCGAGGTGGATGGTGAAGGGAATGTGCAACGCCTTGGCGTTGGCGGCGATCCACTTCGTCTGCGCCGCGAAGGGCGCGCTGCCGAAGCGCTTGTCGTACTGGTCGCTCTCGGCGGCGGTGGCGTAGCGCGCGTAGAACTGGGTGTCGGGCATCACGGCCAGCGCGAAGCTCGAACGCTTGCTCACGACGGGTTCTGGCGCGGGCGGGTTGGGCGCCGGTGCGGGGGCGGGCAGCGGGCCGAAGCCGGCGCTGCCGCCACCACCACCGCCGCAGGCGGCGATGAGGGCGCTGCTGCCGCCGACGGTGAGCAGGGAGGCGCCGAGCTTGAGCATCTGCCGGCGTTGCGGGACGCGTTCGGTGTCGGAAGCGGAGGGGGAAGAAGAAGGCGGGGAAAGCGGAAGCGCGCGTGCGCCGCGCGGATCGACGGAATCGGACATGACAAGAGAAAACGTTGGGAAGCACCCAGCGTAGGTCGCGGCCATGACTCGGTCATGTACGGCCCATGACACTTCGCCCCCGAAGCGCCCTCCCCTGAACCCGGCTCAGGCCTGGGCCGCGCGCCCCGACGGCTCGAGCACCACCATCCGCCACGCACACAGCGTCCCCGCCACCGCCAGCACCGCCGCCAGCGCGAACATCGTGCGATACCCCAGCTCCTGCGCCACCGCCCCGCCGAGCAGCACGCCCAGCACGCCGCCGAAGCCGTAGCCGATCACCGTGAACAGCGCCTGCCCGCGTCCGCGCAGGTGGCCGGGGAAGCGGCGCGACACCACGGCGATGCAGGCCGTGTGGTGCGCCGCGAAGCTCAGCGCATGCAGCCACTGCGCGATGACCAGTGCCGCGATGAAGCCGCCGAGCCCGGCCGTGAGGCCGAGCCGCGCCACGCCGGCGATGCCGCACACCAGCATCCAGCGCGGCATCGGCAACAGGCCGATGAGCCGGCCCTGCAGGAAGAACCAGACGATCTCGGCCACCACCGACAGCGCCCACAAGAGGCCGATGGTGCTTTTGCCGTAGCCGATCGAATCGAGGTACAGCGAGAAGAACGCGTACACCGAGAAGTGCGACATCACCTGGAAGAACAGCGAGGCAAAGAACCAGCGCACGGCGGGGATGCGCAGCACGGGGCCGATGGGTTCCTTCACGGCGTCGTGCGCGGCCGGCGGCTCGCGCAGGTCGGGCAGCTTCATGGTCGCGAGTAGCACCACGGCCAGCGTGCCGGCGGCCCAGTACGGGAAGTGCTTCATGCCGAAGCGCTCGAACCACTCGCCCGCGACGAACACGGTGACCAGGAAGCCGGCCGAGCCGCACAGGCGGATGCGCCCGTAGCGCCCCCAATCGCCCGCGACGATCTGCGCCATGGCCGCTTCGGTGAGCGACATCATCGAGCTGGTGTGCGTGAACATCACGAGCAGCACCAGCGCGAGCCACCAGGCGCCGCCATGCCACCACAGGCCGAAGGAGCTGGCCAGCGCCACCGCGGCGCTGAAGCGCAGCAGCTTCACGCGCTGGCCGGTGTGGTCGCTGAGCGCGCCCCAGGCATAGGGCGCGAAGACGCGCGTGATCGATTGCACCGAAGCCAGCAGGCTGATCGTGAAGATCGGCAGGCCCAGGTCCTTGAGCCACAGCGGCAGGTAAGGGTTGAAGAAACCGATGTGCGCGAAGTAGCTGGCCGACAGGCCAGCGAATGCCAACAGGTGGCCGCGTCCAGCGGCCACAGGTGGCGGCGTCGACACTACAGGAAGGACGACTGCGGCGACGCAGCTTCGCTCTTGTCGGCGGGCGGGTTCACGTCGCCGCACTGCGCGCGGTTGCGCAGCACATGCTCCATCACCACCAGCGCGAGCATGGCTTCGGCAATGGGCGTGGCGCGGATGCCCACGCAGGGGTCGTGGCGGCCCTTGGTGATGACTTCGACGGGGTTGTTGTTCACGTCGATGGACTGGCGCGGGCTGATGATCGAGCTGGTGGGCTTGATCGCGATGCTCACCTCGAGGTCTTGCCCCGAGCTGATGCCGCCCAAAATACCGCCGGCGTTGTTGCTGAGAAAACCGGTCGGCGTGATCGAGTCGCCGTGCGTGGTGCCGCGCTGCGTGATGCTGTCGAAGCCGGCGCCAATTTCCACGGCCTTCACCGCGTTGATGCCCATCATGGCGTAGGCGATCTCGGCGTCGAGCTTGTCAAAGAGCGGCTCGCCCAGGCCCACGGGCACGTTGGTGGCGGTGACGCGGATGCGCGCGCCGCACGAGTCGCCGGCCTTGCGCAGGCGGTCCATGTAGTCCTCCAGCGCGCTCACGTCGGCGATGGGGGCGAAGAACGGGTTGTTGGGGACGTGGTCCCAGCTCTCGAAGGGAATGGCGATTTCGCCGATCTGCGTCATGCAGCCGCGGAACACCATCCCGTATTTTTCGGCCAGCCACTTCTTGGCGACGGCGCCGGCCGCGACCATGGGCGCCGTGAGCCGTGCCGAGGAGCGCCCGCCGCCGCGCGGATCGCGGATGCCGTATTTCTTCCAGTAGGTGAAGTCGGCGTGGCCGGGGCGGAACTGCTGGGCGATCTGCCCATAGTCCTTGCTGCGCTGGTCGGTGTTCTGGATCAGCAGCGCGATGGGCGTGCCGGTGGTCTTGCCCTCGTACACGCCGGACAGGATCTGCACCGCGTCGGGCTCGTTGCGCTGGGTGACGTGGCGGCTGGTGCCGGGGCGCCGGCGGTCGAGGTCGCCCTGGATGTCGGCCTCGCTCAGGGCCATGCCTGGGGGGCAGCCGTCGATCACGCAGCCGATGGCCGGGCCGTGCGACTCGCCGAAATTGGTGACCGCGAAGAGAGTTCCGAAGGTGTTGCCGCTCATGCCGGGGATTATCCCCACAAAGCAGCAGCCGACTCAGTCGGTGGTGTTTTCCATGCGCTTGGCGAGCGCGCCGAGCTGCAGCTCGATGCTGAACAGCCGCTCGTTCAGCACCGCCGTCTGCAGCCGGATCGCCTCGACGATGGCCTTGGTCTGCGGGTCGGAGGTGCTGTCGGACAGTTCCGCCAGGTCATGCAGCTTCTTGCGCAGTTCGTTGCTCATGGGGCCTCCGTTCGGTCGTGGGGTGCGTCGTGGAAGCCCCAGTATGGAGGCTCGTCAACGCTCCGGCAATGCGGCGCCGCCCGGGGGTACGGCGACCTCTTCCGCATGCGACGCGCCCACGCCGCGCAGCCGCACCGCCACCAGCACGCCGACGAACAGCAGCACCACGGCGCACAGGCCGGCCACCAGCCGCAGGGCGCGCAGCAGCGCGTCGCGCCCTGCGTCGAGCAGTGCGGCGCCCGTGGTACCGGGCAGTTCCCCGGCCAGCGCGACCGCTCCGCCCAGCGTGCTGCGGGCGGCTTCGACCGCCGCGCCACCGGCCAGGCCGGCGGGGACGGCGTCGGCCATGGTCGCGCGGTAGATCGCCGCACCGACGCTGCCGAGGATGGCGATGCCCAGCGCCCCGCCGAACTCGGAGCTGGTCTCCGAGATGGCCGAGGCCACGCCCGCGCGCTCCGGCGGCGCGCTGCCCACGACCAGGTCGGTGGCCAGGGTGAACACCGGCGCCAGGCCGAGCGAAGAGATGACCGCGCTCGTCACCATCCAGGCCAGACCACCCTGCGCCGGCAGCAGCACCAGCATGCCGAAGCCCAGCGCCGCCACGCCCAGCCCGCCGCCCATCACGTAGGCCGGGCACAGGCGCCGCGTGAGCGCGGGCACGATCATCGAGCCGACGATGAAGGCACCGGCGCCCGGCATGCTCCACAGGCCCGCCGCCAGCGGCGGCAGGCCGAGCACCAGCTGCAGGTACTGGGCGTTGTACAGAAAGAGCCCGAACATCACGAAGCAGGCCAGCATGTAGGCCCCCAGCGAGACGCTGAAGGCCGGCAGCCGGAACAGGCGCAGGTCGATCATCGGGTTGGCCAGCCGCCCCTGCCGGCGCGCGAACAGCCAGCCCAGCAGCGCACCGGCCGTGATGGCCAGCAGCGACACCGCGTCGGGCCCGTGCTCGGCCACCTGCTTGATGCCGTAGATGGCCGCCAGCACCGCGCCCAGCGAGAGCGCCACGCTGGCCAGGTCGAGCGCGCCCGCGTCGGGGTCGCGGTACTCGGGCAGCAGCCACGGCCCGAGCGCCAGCAGCAGCACCATCACCGGCACGCCGATGAGGAACACCGAGCCCCACGGAAAGAACTGCAGCAGCACGCCGCCCAGCACCGGGCCGATGACGGCGCCGGCCGAGTAGCTCGAGATCCACACGCCGATGGCCACGGTGCGCTGCGCCGGGTCGAGGAACATGTTGCGGATGAGCGAGAGCGTGGACGGCGCCAGCGTCGCCCCCGCCACGCCCAGCAGCGCGCGCGTGGCGATCAGCATGTTGGCGCTGGTCGAGAAGGCCGCGAGCACCGAGGCCACGCCGAACGCCACCGCGCCGATCAGCAGCAGCCGGCGCCGCCCGATGCGGTCGCCCAGCGTGCCCATGGTGACCAGCAGGCCGGCCACGAAGAAGCCGTAGATGTCGACGATCCACAGCAGCTGCGAGGCGGTGGGCTTGAGGTCTTCGCTGATCGACGGGATCGCCAGGTTCAGCACCGTGAGGTCCATCGAATAGAGCATGCACGGCAGTGCGATGACCGCCAGCCCGGTCCATTCGCGCGCCGTGGCGCGGGCGGGTGCCGCCCGGTCGAGTGCGCCGCTCATGGGCCGGCTCCGCTGTCGCTTGCCGACCAGGCCTTGCGCACCTCGATGCTGCTCAAGCGCGCCGAGGGAATGCCGGCCGCGAGCTGCAGCGCTTCTTCTTCGCTGTCGGCCTCGACCAGGTAGAAGCCGCCCAGCTGCTCGCTGGTTTCGGCGAACGGCCCGTCGGTGACCGAGAGCTTGTCGTTGCGCATGCGCACCGTGACCGCCGTGCCGGCCGGCTGCAGCGCCTCGGCCACGACGAGCTTGCCGAGCGCCTGCAGGTGGGCGTCGTAGTCGATGTGTTCGTTGATGTAGTGGTCCATGTCCTGCGCCGAGAAGTGGCTCGTCTGCGCGTCGGTTCCGTAGATCAGGCAAAGGTATCTCATGCGGCATTCCCCTCGGGGTTTTCGATCATTTCCATGACCTCGATGGGACGCACTTCGATGGCACCGTAGCGCGCCATCGGAATGCGGCCCGCCAGCTGGATCGCGGCGTTCAGGTCGCGCGCCTCGACCAGGATGAAGCCGCACAGCTGCTCGCGCGCTTCGGCGTACGGGCCGTCGACGTGCGAGCGCTGGCCCTGGCGCACCTGCACGACCTTGGCGGCGCGCACCGGGCTCAGCGCCTCGGCGGCGATGAAGTGGCCGGCGGCTTCGAGCACGCGGTCGTAGGCCATCGAGTCGGCATTGAGCGCGCGGCGCTCGTCGGGCGGCAGCGCGCGAAGCACCGCTTCGTCGCAGTGAACGAGGCAGAGGTATTTCATGCGGAATCTTCTTGCAGATTTGAGTGAGGACATCACTGGTCGAACGGCGACGGCCGGAATCGACAAGGGCTGTCAAAAATTTTTCGTGTCCGGCAGCGAGGCCAGCTGCCGCTCCAGGAACTGCCGCTCGGGCTGCTGGCGGACCAGCGACAGTGCCTGCAGATAAGCCTCACGCGCGTCATCGGTACGGCCCAGGCGCCGGCACAGTTCGGCACGCGCGCCATGCGCCAGGTGGTACTTCGCTAGCTCGCCGCGCGCGAGCAGCGCGTCGATCAGCGCCAGCCCGGCCGCTGGCCCGTCGCGCATCGCCACGGCCGCCGCGCGGTTGAGCTCGGCCACGGGCGAGGGGTCGAGCCGCAGCAGCACGTCGTACAGGCCGACGATCTGCGGCCAGTCGGTGTCGGCGGCCTCGGCCGCTTCGGCATGCACCGCGGCAATGGCGGCCTGCAAGGCGTACGGGCCGAAGCGGCGCGACAGCAGCGCACGCTCGACCAGCGCCGCGCCCTCCCCGATCTGCCCGCGGTGCCACAGGCTGCGGTCCTGCGCGTCGAGCAGCACGAGCTCGCCCTGCGCCGAGGTGCGCGCAGCGCGGCGCGCGTCGTGCAGCAGCATCAGCGCGAGCAGGCCCAGCGCCTCGGGGTCGGGCAGCAGTTCAGCCACCAAGCGCCCGAGCCGGATCGCCTCGGCCGAGAGGTCGGCGCGCGTCACGCTCTGGCCCGACGAAGCCGCATAGCCTTCGTTGAACACGAGGTACACCACGCGCAACACGGCGTCGAGCCGTTCGGGTAGCTCGGCCAGACCCGGCACCTGGTACGGAATGCCCGCGTCGCGGATGCGCGCCTTGGCCCGCACGATGCGCTGCGCGATGGTGGGCGCGGGCACGAGGAAGGCGCGCGCAATCTCCTCGGTCGCCAGCCCGCAGACCTCGCGCAGCGTGAGCGCCACCTGGGCGTCGGGCGCGAGCGCGGGATGGCAGCAGGTGAAGACCAGGCGCAGGCGGTCGTCCTCGAGCGCGTCGGCATCGGGGTCGGCCTCGTGCCAGGCGGGCGAGGGATCGGCCAGCGTGTCGGTGTGGGCGGCGGCGTCGTCCCACGCGGTGAAGCGCGCCTGCCGGCGGATGCCGTCGATCGATTTGAAGCGCCCCGCCGACACCAGCCAGGCGCGCGGGTTGGCCGGCACGCCTTCGCGCGGCCATTGTTCGAGCGCGGCGCGAAAGGCGTCGTGCAGGGCTTCTTCGGCCCAATCGAAATCGCCCAGCAGGCGCACCAGCGTGGCGAAGATGCGGCGCGACTCGCTGCGGTAGATCGCGTCCAGCGTGTCGGCGATGGCCTCCGGTTGTGCCGTCACCCGGTGTCGCCGGCGAGCAACCAACTCTCGAGCTTGACGAGCGAGCCGGTCCAGCCATGGTTGTGGCCGTCGCGCGCCGCTTCGTCGAAGAACTGCTGGTGCATGAGCACGAGCTCGCAGCCGCCCGCGTCGGGTTCGAGCTGCACCGTGACGCGCGACTCGCGCTCGGGCGTGCCGCGCCAGGCCCAGCTGAAGACCAGCCTGCGCTCGGGCACGACCTCGAGGTAGGTGCCGCTCACGTCGTGCGTCTCGCCGTCGGCCGCCAACATGGTCACGCGAAAGCGCCCGCCCACGCGCAGGTCGACCTCGGCCAGCGGCACGTCGACGATTTCCTCGGGGCCGAACCAGTGCTTCAGCGCTTGCGGGTCGGTCCACGCGCGCCAGACTTTGGCGGGGCTGACGCGGAAGTGCCGGCGGAGCGTGAGCGAGGGGCGATCGGTGCCGGGGCCGGCGGTGGTGCCGGGGGAAGGTTTCGCCATTCGGTGTCCTCCTGGTGGTAGAGAAAGCGCGCCAGGGCATCGAGGCGGCCGGTCCAGAACTTCTCGTAGCGCGAGAGCCACACGGCGGCCTCCTGCATCGGGCCCGGCGACAGCTCGCAGCGCACGACGCGGCCCGCCTTCGTGCGCGAGATGAGGCCGGCGCCTTCGAGCACGCGCAGGTGCTTCATGAAGCCGGTCAGCGACATGCCGTGCGGTTCGGCGAGCTCGGTCACGCTGAGGCCGCCCTCACCCAGCGCTTCGAGCACGCTGCGGCGGGTCGGGTCGGACAGGGCCGCAAACACGGCGTCCAGGGCATCTGAGTGAACCATGCGGTTGAGTATCTTGAGGGCCCTGCGGGCCGTCAAGCCATGGACCTCGCTCAGGAACGGTTTATGCATGCTGCGCCGCAGCATCATCCCCCGCGAAGGAGCGCCCATGCTGGACCGAACCGCCACCCAGTTCTCCCACGTCAAGCCCGGTGACACCGAGTACGTCTCGGGCGGGTTGCGAGACTTCTTCCTGTACCGCGACCTCGGCATCGCGGCCGCCACCCACGGCAAGGTGATCGCGCACCTGGTCAAGGCCAACATGGCACCGGAAGCGGGCACCGGCTGGCACCGCCACGAGGCGGACTTCCAGATCGTCATCATGCTCAAGGGCTGGGCCCGCTTCATGTACGAGGACAAGGAGACGCGCGTCGAGGCCGGCGACGTGGTGCACCAGCGCCCCGGCATCCGCCACTTTCTCTTCGACTATTCGCCCGACATGGAGTACCTGGAAATCGTCTCGCCGGCCGACTTCAAGAGCATCGACGTCAAGCCGGTGTGCGAAATTCCGCCGCCCACGCCCTGGCCCTGAAACCCACGGCCGGCGCGGCTTTGCGCGCCGATAAACTCCTCGCGTCTCACCAGAAACGACAACAACCGAGGAGAGAGAACTTGCGTATTCATACTGCCCGCCTGACGGCCGGCTTGCTGTTCGCGTGCGCCCTGACGGCCACCCACATCAGCAACGCCGCATCCCCCACCACGGCCCCCACCGCCTCGACGGCGAGCTCGCTCGAAGCCGAGCAGGAAGCCGCCTTCAAGGCCGCCAAGGCCGTGCAGAAAGCCGGCCCCGCCGACATCACGCTGCGCGACCAGGCCCACCTGAAGTTGCCCGCCGGCTACGTCTGGGTGCCCACACCCGCCGCCGCGCAGCTCATGCGCAGCATGGGCAACCGCACCGACGACACCTTCATCGGCGCGATCTTTCCCGCCGACGACGGCGACTGGATGGCGGTCGTGAAGTTCGTGAAAGAGGGCTACATCAAGGACGACGACGCCAAGGACTGGAACGCCGACGAGCTGCTCACCAGCCTGAAGGAAGGCACCGAGGCCGCGAACGAGGAACGTGCCAAGCGCGGCATCCCGGGCATCGAGGTCACGGGCTGGGCGCAGAAGCCGCAGTACGACGCCGCGACGCACCGGCTGGTGTGGTCGGCCCTGTCGAAGAAGAAGGGCAGCGACGGCGGCAACCCCGGCGTCAACTACAACACCTACGCGCTGGGCCGCGAGGGCTACCTGAGCCTGAACCTCATCACCAACGCGAACGACCTCGAGAAGTACAAGCCCGACGCCACCCAGCTGCTCGGCGCGCTGCAGTACGACGACGGCAAGAAGTACGCGGACTTCAATTCGTCCACCGACAAGGTCGCCGCCTACGGCCTGGCCGCGCTGGTGGCCGGTGCGGCCGCGAAGAAGCTGGGCCTGTTCGCGGTCGCCCTCGCCTTCCTGGCCAAGTTCGCGAAGGTCGCCGTGGTGGCGGGCGGCGCGGCGCTGTGGGGCCTCACGAAGCTCTTCAAGAAGAAGAGCTGAGCCTGCAACAGCCCGCCGCGCTCAGCGGCCCGAGAAGCGCGGTGCGCGCTTCTCGGTGAAGGCCTTCACGCCTTCGCGCCCGTCCGCGCTGCCCGCGCGCTGGCGCAGCAGGCGGTGCTCCATCTCGAAGTGTTCCTCGATCGGGCGCGCGGTGGCACCACCGCACAGCGCCTTGATGCCCGCGAACGATGCGGTGGCACCGTTCGCCAGTCGCGTCACCAGCGCTTCGGCGGCCGCCGCCAGTTCGGCGTCCGGGTACAGCGCATCGACAGCGCCCGCCGCCATGCAGCGCGCGCTGTCGATCGCGTCGCTCAGCATCAACCATTGCTGCGCGCGCACCGGCCCGATGCGCCGCGACAGGAAATACGAGCTCCCCGCGTCTGGCGACAGCCCGATGGCCGCGTAGCCTGTGCGCAACTTCATCGACTCGGTGGCGAGCACGAAGTCGCCGCACAGCGCCAGCCCCACGCCGGCGCCGCCGACCGTGCCGTTCACCGCCACCACCAGCGGCGCCGGGTTCTGGGCCAGCCGCAGCAGCGCGGGATGCAGCCGGTCGAGGATGGCGTCGACCAGCTCGGGCAGCTTGTCGCCGGCCGCCACGAAGCTGTCGATGTCGCCGCCCGCGCAGAACACGCGGCCCTCGCCGGTCAGCAGGATGGCGCGCGGCGCCGCTTCGAGCACCTCGTCGATGGCCCGCACCAGCGCATGGCTGCTTGCGAGCGACACCGAGTTGGCGCGTTCGGGTCGCTTCAGCACGATGCGGCCGATGCCGTCCTGCACGCCCCAGGCAATGCCCTCTTCGAACTGCATCTCAGATCCCCGTGAGCCCGCCGGTGCACATGAGCGTCTGGCCGCTCACGTAGTCCGACTCGGGCGCGCACAGCAGGTACACCGCGCCGGCCGCCTCTTCGGGCGTGCCGCCACGGCCGAGCGGAATCGACTGTTCCATCATCGCCAGCAGGCCGGGGTTGACGCCGACCTTGATCTCGCGCCCCTCGATGTTCGCTGTGGTGGCCTCGGCCGTGCTGGCCGTGAGCCGCGTCTGGATGAAGCCGAAGGCCACGCAGTTCACCGTGACGTTCATGCGGCCCCACTCCTTGGCCAGCGTCTGCGTCATGCCGACGATGCCGGCCTTGGCGGTCGAATAGTTGGCCTGTCCCGCATTGCCGAAGAGCCCGGCCACCGACGAGATGTTGACCACCTTGCGCACCACGCGCCGGCCCGCTTCGCCCTCGGTTTTCGCCAGCGCTCGGATCACGGGCTGCGCGGCGCGCAGGATGCGAAACGGCGCCGTCAGGTGCACGTCGATCATGGCGTACCACTGCTCGTCGGTCATCTTCTGCACCACGCTGTCCCAGGTGTAGCCAGCGTTGTTGACGATGATGTCCAGGCCCTTGAACTCGTTCACCGCCGTGCCCACGAAGCGCTCGGCGAAGTCCGGCGCCGACACGCTGCCGACGCAGACCACGGCCTGCCCGCCCGCGGCGCGGATGGCCTGCACGGTCTCCTCGGCCGGTGCGGCGTCGAGGTCATTGACGACGACGCGCGCGCCTTCGCTGGCGAGCTTCAGGGCGATCGCGCGGCCGATGCCGCGGCCCGAGCCGGTGATGAGGGCGACCTTGCCTTCGAGTTTGGGTGTCATGTCTCTTCTCTCTTCTTTCATTCGTTCGTTCAAGGGGTCAGCGCAGCGCCACGAGCGCCTCGCCCGCGATGCGCGTCTGGCCGTGCTGGTTGGCGCTCAGCACTTCCACGCGCACGCAGCGCTCGCCGTTGTGCTCCAGCTTCTCGACCACGCGGCCGGTGCAGCGCACGGCATGGCCCAGGTGCGTGATGCCCTGGAAGCGCACGTCGAAGCGGCGCAGCTGCGCCTGCGGCACCCACTGCGTGAGCAGCCGGCCGAGCCAGGCCATGCCCAGCATGCCCTGCGCGAACACGTCGGGCATGCCGGCCTTGCGCGCGAAGTCGGTGTCGATGTGGATCGGGTTGTGGTCGCCGGAAGCGCCCGCGAAGAGCGCGAGCGTGGTGCGGTTCACCGGCGGGAGTTGCAGCGCGGGAAGTTCGTCGCCGACCTGGACGGTGTCGTAGCGGAGGGTCATCGCAGGTTCTTTCTTCAGTGGCGGCAGACGATCACCGTGCGCAGTTCGGCCACGAGTTCGTCGCGCTGGTTGGTGGCGCGCGAGGTCTTCACGACGAACTCGAGCGCGCCGTTCTTCTTGTCGTAGATGTCGCTGATGGTCGAGCGCACCGTCACCGTGTCGCCCACGCAGGCGGGGCGGTGGTAGCTGAAGCTCTGCTCGCCGTGCAGCAGCTTGGACAGCGGAATCTGCAGGTCAGTCAGCAACTGGTCCGAAGCGCCCGAGTCCAGCTCGGCGGCGAACAGGAAGGTCGGCGGTGCGGGCAGGTCGGAGTAGCCCGCATCGCGCGCGGCGGCGGCATCGGTGTAGACCGGATCAGTCTCGCCGATGGCCTTGGCGAAGAACTGCAGCCGGCTGCGCTCGATGGGCAGCACCGAGGCGGGCAGCTCGTGGCCGATCCATTTCTTGTCGATCATGGGTGGCCCTGCCCTCAGACGCGTTCGTACAGCGTGACCACGCAGGCGCCGCCCAGCCCGAGGTTGTGCTGCAGCGCCATCCGCGCGCCTTCGACCTGGCGCTTCTCGGCCGTGCCGCGCAGCTGCTGGACCAGCTCCGTGCATTGCGCGAGCCCTGTCGCGCCGAGCGGGTGGCCTTTCGACAGCAGGCCGCCCGAGGGGTTGGTGACGACCTTGCCGCCGTAGGTGTTGTCGCCATCGACCACGAACTTCTCCGCGCCGCCGACCGGGCACAAGCCGAGCGCTTCGTAGCTGATGAGTTCGTTGTGCGCAAAACAGTCGTGCAGCTCGACCACGTCGATGTCCTGCGGACCGACACCGGCTGCGTCGTAGACCTTCTGCGCGGCTTCCTGCGCCATGCTGAAGCCCACCACCTCGCGCATGTCGCGCGCCTCGAAGGTGATGGCGCGGTCGGTGGTCATGACCTGCGCCTTGATGCGCACGCTGCGGTCCAGGCCATGGCGCTCGGCGAAGCGCGGCGAACAGACGATGGCCGCAGCCGCGCCGCAGGTCGGCGGGCAGGCCATGAGCCGCGTCATCACGCCGGGCCACATCACGGGCGCGGCCATCACCTCGTCTTCGGTGACGACGGTGCGGAACAGCGCCACCGGGTTGTTCGACGCATGGCGGCTGGCCTTGGCGCGGATCTTCGCGAAGGTCGACATCTGCGTGCCGTACTGCTGCATGTGCGCCAGGCCGGCACCGCCGAAATAGCGCAGCGCCAGCGGCACCTGCTCGTTGCCGACCAGCTCGTCGGTGATCGACTCGAAGTGGTCGAACGGGCTCGGGCGGTCGTTGAACACCGCACCCAATGCGCCGGGGCTCATGTGCTCGAAGCCCAGCGCCAGCACGCAGTCGGCCGCGCCGCTGGCCACGGCCTGGCGCGCGAGGAACAGCGCGGTCGAGCCGGTGGAGCAGTTGTTGTTGACGTTGACGACCGGGATGCCGGTCATGCCGACTTCGTACAGCGCGCGCTGGCCGGCGGTCGAATCGCCGTACACGTAGCCGACGTAGGCCTGCTGCACCAGCTCGTAGCCGATGCCGGCGTCTTTCAAGGCGGCGTTGGTGGCGTGTGCGGCCATCTGCGGGTAGGGCTGGTTCGCGCCCGGCTTGGTGAAGGGGATCATGCCGACACCGACGACGTGGACATCCTGGCTCATGAGGGGCTCCTGAAGTGAATGAATGAGTGAAATGGGAAGAGAAACAGGGCTCAGGCTACGCTTCGTTGGCGCCCTTGCCAAAACGGTTCGCGCAACCGGGTCTTGAGCACCTTGCCCGCACCCGACAGCGGCAGCGCCTCGACCACCGCCACGCTGCGCGGGCACTTGTAGGGTGCAATCAGCGCCTTGCAATGCGCAATGAGCGCCTCGTCCGCCAGCTGCTGGCCCGGCTTGAGCACGAGCACCGCATGCACGGTCTCGCCCCACGCCTCGCTGGGGATGCCGATGACGGCGCAGGCCGCGACGGCCGGGTGCTGGTTGATGGCGTTCTCGACCTCGGCCGAATAGATGTTCTCGCCGCCGCTGATGATCATGTCCTTCAGGCGGTCGACCACGAAGATGTAGCCGTCGTCGTCCATGTAGGCGCCGTCGCCCGTGTGCATCCAGCCGCCGCGCACGGCCGCGGCCGTCTGCGCGGGCTGGTTCCAGTAGCCCTGCATCACGTTGGGGCCGCGCACCGCGACTTCGCCCACCGTGCCGCGCGGCACCTCGAGGCCCTCGGCGTCGACGATGCGCACCTCGGTGCAGTAGCTGGCGCGGCCGGCCGAGCGCAGCTTGCCCCGCTGCCGGCCCTCGGGCGTGTGGTTGCGCGCGGGGTTGATGGTGGCCAGCGGCGACAGCTCGGTCATGCCGTAGGCCTGCACGAAGTCCACGCCCGGAAAGGCGTCCATCGCGCGGTTCAGCACCGCCTCCGAGATCGGCGAGGCGCCGTAGGCGATGCACTTCAGGCTGCTGAGGTCGCGCGGCTCGCGCATCGCCGGATGGTCGACCAGCATCTGGATCATGGTGGGCACCAGCAGCGCGTGCGTGACCCGGTCTTGCGCGATGGCGTTCAGCACCGCCTCGGGGCTGAAGGCCGGGATGATCGCGTGCGTGTTGCCCTCCAGCCAGTGCGGCGCGGCCAGGCCCATGTCGGCCAGGTGGAACATCGGCGCGGCGTGCAGGTAGCAGCCCTCGGGCGCGGCCAGGCCTTCGGCATGCAGAGCCAGCCCCGAGCTGCCCATGTTGGTGTGGCTCAGCATCACGCCCTTGGGAAAGCCCGTGGTGCCGCCGGTGTAGAAGATGCCGGCCAGGTCGTCGTCGCAGCGGCCCGCGTCGGGCACGGGCGCGGCGGCTTCCAGCAGCGCCTCGTAGCCGAGCATGCCGGGCGGCGTCGGGCCGTCGCCGCAATAGATCACCTCGCGCAGGCTGGTCGCCTGCCCGCGCATCTGCTCGACCACCGGGCGGAAGGTGTCGTCCACCAGCAGCAGCGTGGAGCCCGAGTCGTCCAGCGAGTACAGGATTTCGGCCGCCGACCAGCGGATGTTGCAGGGGTTGAGCACGCCGCCGCCCCAGGGCACGGCCATCTGGTATTCGAGGTAGCGCGCCGAGTTGAGCGCCAGCATGGCGACGCGGTCGCCCGGCTGCATGCCGAGCCCCTGCAGGGCGCCCGCCAGGCGCGCGACCCGCTCGGCGTAGGCGCGAAAGCTCAGGGTGCGGCCGGCGGCGCGCACGGCGATCCGGTCGGGGTGCTGCTGCACGCTGCGGTGCAGCGACTGGGTCTGGTACATGGCGGTTGTCTCCGTTCCGTTCTTGTGTAGGCGCATGGTAGAAACCGCGCCGTGCCGCGGCGATTGCGCTTCGCATCGCCCGCATGGCAGAAAACCTCAATCGACACCCGCGCCGCCGTCGGGTCTGATCCGCTCACGCATGCTGCAACCGCCCGTCACCATCCCGATCGTGTTCGTCCAGGGCATGCTCTCGGGCGTGCGCGCGCGTGGCGACAACGCGCCCATCTGCATCGACACCGCGCTGCAGGACGCCGGCATCGCCCCCGCCCTGCTCGACGCGCCGGGCGCGCGCGTCACGGCCGAGCAGTACGTGGCGCTGTTCGCGCTGCTGATGGAGCGGCTGGACGACGAGGCCCTGTGCTTCCTGTCGCGCCGCCTGCGCCGGGGCAGCTTCGCGCTCATGACGCGCGCCACGCTGGGCGCGCCCACGCTCGAGGTGGCGCTGCGGCGCGTGGCCCGCGCCTTCAGCCTGTTGCAGGACGACCTCGAGATGGTGCTGCTGCGCGAAGGCCCGCTCGCGGGCTTCGGCCTGCGGGTGCAGCAGCTGCCGCGCACGCCGCTGAACTTTTTGCACGAGCTGATGCTGCGCGTGTACTGGCGGCTCTTCGCCTGGCTGCACGGCGGGCGGCTGACGGCGCGCCGCTTCGACTTCGGCTTTGCACAGCCGCCCTACGCAGCCGGCTACACCAAGGTGTTTCCCGCCCCGCTGCAGTTCGGCCAGCCGCTGTCGGCCGTGTGGTTCGACGCCAGCGCGCTGGCCACGCCGATCCACCGCGACGCGCGGGCCATGCGCGACTTCCTGGCCGCCGCGCCGGCCCACGTGATCCTGCCGCCGCTGGGCGAGCTGGCCGTGAGCGCGCGCGTGCGCACCGTGCTGCAGCAGCACCGCCCGGCCTGGGTCGACCTGGCCACGGCCGCGCGCAGCCTGCACATGTCGGTGAGCACGCTGCAGCGCCACCTGGCCACCGAGGGCACCTCGTTCCAGTCGCTCAAGGACCAGCTGCGGCGCGACGTGGCCATCGTGCGCCTGAACACCAGCACCGTGCCGCTGGCGGCGCTGGCCGAGGAGCTGGGCTTTTCGGACAGCGCGGCGTTCCAGCGCGCCTTCAAGACCTGGACCGGCGGGGCGCCGGGGTCGTACCGGCGGCGGCCCGGGCCAGACCCTGAAGCCTGAAGCTACCCGCCTACCACTTGACCCGCACGCCGAGCGATCCGTTGATCGCGCTCTTCACCTTGGCATCGCCGCCCGACGACCACAGCTTGCCGACTTCGCCATACAGGCTGGTCGCCTGGCTCAGGGCCAGCGTGAAGCCACCCGCGAGTTCGGTGCTGGTGCCGCCGGTTGGTGCCGCGATGTCGGTCGTGGTCGCGCCGTTCACGAAGCGTGCGATGTCGGTGCCGCTCGAGGTCTTGTAGACGTTCAAGCGCCCGTACGGCTGCAGCACGCCCAGGCCGGTGTCGATCTGGCCCTTGACCCGCACGCCTGCGCGGGCGATCCAGCCGCTGTCGGCTTGGGGCTGCGCGATGGCACCGGCGATGGCCGAGTTGCCCAGGTCCATGTGGTGGTGGATCAGCTGCAGCTGCGGCTCGACGCGCCAGCCACTGCCTCCGATCGCAAAGGACTGACCCACTTCGATCGAGCCCAGCAGGCTGTTCCCCTTGCCGCCCACGCCCGCGCCAAGCATCGGCTCGACCGTGTAGCGGTGACGGCCCGACTGCACCACGGCATCGGCGTAGAAGCCGCTGTCGGCGGTGTAGGTGCCGTACACGCCGACGTACTGGCTGCGCAGGTCGTTGCGGCCCACCGCGAGATGGCGGATGCCGCTGGCAAAGCCGCTCACGCGGGCATCGCCGTCGAGCTGGCCCACGTACAGGCCGGCGCGCCAGTTCGGCGTGGCGAGCAGGTCGGTGCCGGCTTGGAAGCCGGTGAGGCGGCCCTTGCTGGTGGGCGAGACGGTGCCGCCCTGCTGGATGTCGATGTCGGCGGAGAGCACGCGGGCCCAGGCGCGGCGGTCCGATCCGCTCGGTGCGCCCTTCACATCGTCGTCGCCCACGCGCTTGCGCACATCGCCCAACATCGCGAGGTTGCCCTGGCGCAGCTGGCCCGGCAGCGCGGCGTACAGCGCGGCTTCCGGACGGTAGGTGACGACGGGCACGCCCACCGGTTGGCCCGGCGCCACCGCGTCGGTGGTGGAGCGCAGGTACCAGCTCTCGCCTGCGCCCTTCGCATCGGCGGCATGCAGGCGGTACTCGTAGGCGCCTGCGTCGACATGGCCGCCGGCCAGCGAGAAGGCGTCCTTCGTGGTCTGTGCGGTGGTGGTCGCGCCGTTCTGTGCAGTGATGACCTCGATGCCGTTGCCGCTAGTGAGTGCGCCCA
The DNA here is from genome assembly GCF_059416345.1 of Variovorax sp. GW821-FHT09D07. Classification (NCBI taxonomy): domain Bacteria; kingdom Pseudomonadati; phylum Pseudomonadota; class Betaproteobacteria; order Burkholderiales; family Comamonadaceae; genus Variovorax; species Variovorax sp. GW821-FHT09D07. The sequence goes on along the minus strand of NZ_JBWKOY010000008.1, from coordinate 147,151 downwards.
GGCCGCCGAGGTTGCCGATCTGCACCTGGGTCTTGCCGCTGGCGATGGCGGTGGGGCCATCGAGCACGAGGCGGTCCGAGGGACCGGTGCCGTTGAGCGTCGTGCTCAGCTTCAGCACGCCGTTCGTGCCGACGTAGGCGCCTTTGACCGTGAGCGTGGTGCCTGCGGTCACGCCGGCCAGCGACACAGTGCCGCTGTTGGCCAATGACGCGACGGTCTGGTTGAAGCCCGCCAGGTCGAGCGTGGCACCTGTGGCCACGCTGTGTGCCGAAGCCGCGCTCAGCGTGTTCACCGCGCCGGCCTTCAACGTGCCCTGCGCCACGTTCGTCGCACCGGTGTAGGTGTTGGCGCCCGACAGCGTCAGCGTGCCCGTGCCCTGCTTGGTGATGAAGCCACCGCCGCTGATCGCACCGCTCAGCGTGCCGCTGAATGCGCCGGTGTCGATGACCGGGTCGTTGTTGCCCGTCAGCTTGATGATGTTGGCGATCGTCAGCCCGTTCGCGCTGAAGCCCAGCGTGGTGTCGTCGTCCATCGAGAGCGTGCCGGTGCCCAGCGCCTGGTTGTGGCCCACGTTCAGGCGGCCCTGGCGCAGCGCCGTGCCGCCGGTGTGGGTGTTCTCGCCCGACAACGTGAGCGCGCCCGTGCCGACCTTGACGAGCGAGCCGCCGACGCCGGAGATCACGCCCGAGATTTCCGTGTCGGTGTTGAGAGCGCCCGTTGTCAGCGCCTTGGCGCCAAGCAGCACGCGGCCCGCCCCTTCCAATGCGCCGATGCTCGTACCAGCAGCCGCGAGTCGGGCGATGCGAACCGTGCCACCCGCCTTGTTCACCACACGCGCCTGAGCGGCCGTCGCGTCGTGCTGAATGTCCAACGTGCCGCGGTCCTCGTTGACGATCGTCGCCTGCCCGGCCGAGCCCTTGTCCCAGAGGTTGGTCCAGCCGCCGGCGAAGTTGGTGATGTGGGCCTTGCCTGCGGTGGCGTCGAACGAGACCGTGACCTGGCCACCCCGGTTCTCGATGGTGGCGTTGCCGGCGGTCGCGTTGCCGCGGAATTCGATCGAGCCACCGGCCTGCGCAGTCAAGGTCGCGTGGCCGGCCGAGGCGTTGTCCTGGAACTGGACGTAGCCGCCGTTGCCCGGCTGGGCGGCGCCCGCCGTGATCTGCAGGCTTTCCGCGTCCGCGCTGCCGCTGAAGACCAGGCCGGCGCCACTGCTCACGCCCACGGGGCCAGTGCCCACCGCGCCTGTCGCGCCCACGTTCAACGTGCCGCCATCGACCTGCGTGCCGCCCTTGTAGCTGTTGGCCGCCGTGAGCAGCAGCTCGCCGCCGCCGATCTTGCGCACGCTGCCCGCGCCGCTCATCGTGCCCGCGAAGCTGCCGCTGGCCACCTGGTCGAAGGCCACCCGGGCGTCGTTGACGATGGCGCCGCGCAGGCTGGTGGTGTCGCCCTGCAGCATGCCCGCGCGCACGAGCGTCCCGCCCGTGTAGGTGTTGGCGCCCTGGAGGACCAGCGTGCCCAGGTCGTCCTTCGTGAGGCCGCCCGCGCCGCTCAGCACCGACGCGATGGTGGCCTGCATCTGCGCCCCCGAGGCCGTGCCGTCGCCGACCTTGATGACGGTGTTGGCATTGCCCAGCGTCAGTGCGTCGCCGTTGACGACATAGCCGCTGGTGGAGAACTGCGCGCCGTCGATGCTGATCACGCCGCCGGTGTTGTCCACCCGGACCGTGCCGGCCGCGCCGCCGAACAGCGCGAACTGGTTCTGCTTCCAGCCGGTGTTGGTCTTGCCGTTGGCGCCGGTCCAGCTGTCGGACGGATCGTTGAGGGTGGAGTTGCCGAGGCGCCAAGTGCCGGAGCCGCCGCTGATCGTGCCGTCGTTGTAGGTGGAAGCGTCGCCGCCCGCGCCGTCCCAGAAGCCGAGCGACACGCCCTTGCTGTTGATCAGGTTGATCTCGCCAAGCACGGACGACTGCACGTGCAGGTCGCCGGCCGCCGTGCCTGCGGGCGCTGTGCCGATGTTCAAGCCGTTGTCGATCAGCGAGCCGGAGTAGCTGATCAGGCGGTACAGGCCGGGCCCGAAGGTGCCGCCGGCCGATTGCGCCACGTTGAGCGTGCCGTCGAGCACCAGGCCGCCGTTGACCTTGACGAGGTCGTTGAGCGGGCCACCCGGCACGCCCGCCTGGCCCAGCTCGTAGCTCAGGAAGGCGCCCGGGTCGAAGCGCAGCATGCCGGTGGTCAGCGTGCCGAGGTTGCTGCCCGGTGCGAGCGTCGCGCCGTTGGCGATGGTGACCTGGCCCGCGATGCTGCCGCCGCCGCTGAGCGTGGCGCCGTTCTTGACCTGCACCGTGCTCGTGCCCGTGGCGCTGCCGGTGCTGTTGTTCACGCGCAGCGTGCCGGCGTTGACTTCGGTTGCGCCGGTGTAGGTGCTGGCGCCCGTCAGTTCCAGCACACCCGTGCCGTTCTTGGACAGGGTGCCGGAGCCGCTGATGACGCCTGCGTAGCTCAGCTCGCCCGCGCGGTCGAAGACCAGGTCGCCGTCGTTGCTGATGTTCCCCGTGATGCTGCCGGTGGTGCCACCCGCGCCGATCTGCAGGATGTTGCCGACCACGACGGTGGTGGTGCCCGTGAAGGTGTTGTCGCCGGTCAGGGTCAGCTTGCGCGCGCCTTTCTGCAGAAGGCTGCCGGAGCCGCTGATGTTGCCGGCGAAGGTGGTGTCGGCGCTGCGGTTGAACACCAGCGCGGCATTGTTGGCAATGCTGCCGAGGATGCTGCCGCTGTCGCGGATCTCCAGGGTGCCGCTGTCGATGGTCGTGCCGCCGGTATGCGAGGCATTGCCGGTGTAGACCAGCGTGCCCGCGCCGGTCTTCGTCACGTTGCCGCTGCCGGTGATGTTGCCCGCGAAGGCCGCATCGTTCGATCGGTTGAAGACCAGTACCGCGTTGTTGCTGACGTTGCCGGTGATGCTGCCGACGGTGCCGCCGCTGCCGATCTGCAAGGTGCCGGCGCTGACCGTCGTGCCGCCGGCGTAGGCATTCGAGCCCGAGAGCGTCAAGGTGCCCGAGCCCTCCTTGACCAGCGAGCCCGTGCCGTCGATGCTGCCTGCGAAGGTGGTGCTGGCGTTGGCCGACCCGACGGTCAGGGTCGCGCTGCCCAGCTGAACGGTGCCTGCGGTGCCCGACAGGCTCGAGGCACGCAGGTTGAAGCTGCCCAGGTCGAGCACGCCGCCAAGCAGGGTGTACGCCGTGTTCTGCGACAGGGCCGATGCGGCGCCGAAGCGCAGCGTGCCCGCTTGGATGGTCGTACCGCCGCTGTAGGTGTTGGCGCCGGTCAGGGTCAGGGTGCCCGCCGTCGTCTTCGCGAGTTGGCCCTCGCCAATGATTGCACCCGAGAACGTGCCGGACTCTACCGTCGTGGTCTGGGTCGGGCCGTTTCCGGTTCGGGTGTTCAGCGTTCCGGCGCCCTGCAGGTTGCGCAGGGTGGCGCTGGCGCCGTTCAGGTCGAGCGTGGCGCCTGTGTCCACCGTGGTGGAAGCCACGTTGGACAAGAGGAAATTGAGGAAACCGGCGTCTACCGCCTGCAGCGTGCCGCCGGCCACGACGATCGCGGCATCCGAAAAGAGGCTGCCTCCGCCGCCGCCGCTCAGACGGATGGTGCCGTTTTCGGCGGCGCTGCCAAAGACGACAGTCGCCCCGGCGCCCAGGTTCAGGGCACCGCCGATACCGAACGCCTGGCCACTGGCGGCAGCCACTGTGCTTCGCTGACCGCCGGCGAAGTCCAGGCGGTTGGTCAGGTGGAGGCTCGAGGTGGCGGTCAGCTTGCCGCCGTCGAGCGTGACCGTACCGGCGCCGAGCGCGCCGGCCGTGCCGATCTGCAGCGTGGTGCCTGTCTTGATCGTGGTTCCGCCGAGGTACGCGTTGGGACCGCCCAGCGCCAGCGTGCCGCCGCCGTCGACCGTGAGGCTGCCGGGGCCGGAGATGACGCCGTTCATCGCCAACTGCGCGGGCGTCGCGCCACTGCCGTCGACGGTGATCGCGAGGTTGCCCGTGGGCAGGAACGCGCCTGTCAGCGTCCACTGGCTGCCGCTGTGGGCATGGACGCTCGAGAAGCCCGACATCGCATCGTCTTCGCTGCCGCTGCCCTGGAGATTCAGGGTGTTGCCGCTACCGAGGGCAACCACTTGGCCGTTCAGCACCGACCCCGTCTGCAGCGTGAGTGAAGCGTTGCCGCCGCTGAAGCTGATGGCGTTCGCGCGGGTGACGCCATCGCCAGAGAGCCCGCCCGAGATGGTGCCGCTGCTGACGATGCGCGAGGCACCGCTGGCGACGATGCCTTCTCCACCCGTGCCCGCAGCGCCTGCTGCAGCGTCCGTGCTGCTGCCCCCTGTGCCGCCGTTGCCACCGGTGATGCTGCCGGCGTTGACAAGTGAAAGCCCGGCTCCTGAGAGCGAGAGGCCCACCCCACCTCGGCCACCACTGCCGCCATTACCGACAGCCCCCCCGGCGAGGGCAACACCGTCGCCCGCTCCTCCATTGCCGCCATTGCCGCCAGACACGCTGCCGCCCTGGGCATTCGTGATCGTCGCCACGGCCGTGTCGACAACAAGCCCGAGCCCCCCGTCGCCGCCACTGCCGCCCCCTCCCGCCCCGCCAACGTTATAGCCACGGAACCCGGCGCTGCCATTGCCGCCATTCCCGCCTCGAACGGCCACTGCGTTGACAACATCGGTGGATGCCACGGCCCCATGGCCACCCGCGCCGCCACCGCCGCCGCCATAGCTCGCGTTCCCGCCGGCTCTTGTTTCGCCGGCATTGCCGCCATTGCCGCCGGTCGGCGACTGCAAGGTACCGGACGCGCCGCCGCCCCCTCCGCTGCCCGCGGTTGGTTGAGAGTTGGGCACACCGTCGGCTCCGTTGGCGCCCGGCGACGCACCGGCCGCCCCGCCTGCGACATGGTCCGTAGAAACACCGGCCTGTCCCACATCGCCGCCCGCGCCACCGCTGTCAAAGTCGCCCGCCCCACCAGCGCCCCCGGCAGCCAGTGCGGCAGCGCCGGCCACGGTCAGACCCGCGGCCAGGACAGCCGCACGCACCTTCGAGCCCGCGCCCGACTTGCCCGAGGCACGCGCGGTTTCAGGTGCGGCCACCCAGGCCCCCAGCGACGAGTTCCAGAGGCTGCGATGTGCTTTGTTCATGGGGAGAAAAACCTTGAAATGAGAGGCCGGATGCACCAGAAATGGGCAAACCGTCAGGAAACGTTTATTTTTGTAAATAAATTGTTTCCAACCTATCACCAGAACTAGTTATTCATGCGCGCCGCCATCCTTGCTGGGTTTTCGGAAACTTCCGTACGTCCAGCAATCCGGCGCGACAATCCGCCGCATGGCTTCCGCACCCGACCTCCCTCCCCTCAACCGCCAGTTCGTCGCCCACTTCGGCGAGATGGGCAGCAAGTGGGGCATCAACCGCACCGTCGGCCAGATCTACGCGCTGATCTTCCTGTCGGAGCGCGCGCTCAATGCCGACGAGATCGCCGAGATGCTGGAGTTCTCGCGCTCCAACGTGAGCATGGGTTTGAAGGAGCTGCAGGCCTGGCGCCTCGTGCACCTGCGCCACCACGCGGGCGACCGACGCGAGTATTTCGAGGCGCCGAAGGACGTGTGGGAAATCTTCCGCGTGCTGGCCGAGGAACGCCGGCGCCGCGAGATCGAGCCCACGCTCTCGATGCTGCGCAACGCGCTGCTCGAATCGCCCACCAGCGACGCCGAGCGCCACGCGCAGGCCCGCATGCGCGAGATGCACGACCTGATCGACCGGCTGATGAAGTGGTTCGACGACGTGCAGCGCCTGGCGCCCGAGACCGCCATGCAGCTCATGGGCATGGGCGCGACGGTGACGAAGGTGCTGACGCTCAAGGACCGCCTCACGGGCGGTGCGTCGAAGAAGAGCAAGGGCCCCGCGGGCGAAACCTGAGTCGCGCCGCGAGGCAGAGGGAACGGACGGGGCGCTACGCCCTCACAGCCGTTCCTGCCCCTGCGGGGTTTCCGGCGTGCCGAGCTTTTCCTTGCGGATGGCCTCGTCGTCCATCAGCTCGTACCACATGGCGTTGAGCACGGCGAAGGCGGCGGCCAGCGGCAGGCCGAGGATCCAGGCGAAGTACCACATGTCTTTTTCCTTCCCGTTTCAGTAGGCGTGTCCGCTCTCGTCGCGGATGGCTTGTTCGTCGACCTTGCCCCACAGCACGTGGTAGACCCAGGTGGTGTAGGCCACGATGATCGGGATGAAGATCGCGGTGACCACCAGCATGATGAACAGCGTCAGGTGGCTCGACGACGAATCCCACACCGTGAGGCTGGCGCGCGGGTCGATCGACGAGGGCAGGATGAACGGGAACATCGACGCGCCCACGCTCAGGATGATGCCGGCGATGCCCAGCGCCGCGGCCAGCAGCGCGAACCCCGGCCGGCGCAGCACCAGCCCGAGCAATGCACCCAGCGTGCCGACGAAGCCTGCTGCCGGCGCGGCGATGGTCCAGGGGTGCGCGGCGTAGTTGCCCATCCAGGCACCGGCATGCAGCTCGACGGTCTTGAGCATCGGGTTCGACGGGCCCACCGCGTCGACCACGCTGCTGATGCGAAAGCCGCCGATGCCCATGGCCAGCCACACGCCGGCCAGCGCGTAGAACACGAGCGTGAGCACGGCCGCGACCATGCCGTAGCTGCGCGCACGCTCGGCCACCGGGCCGGCGGTCTTGAGCAGCAGCCAGGCCGCGCCGTGCATCACCAGCATCGCCACCGACACCAGCCCGCAGAGGATGGCGAAGGGGTTCAGCAGGCCGAAGAAGCTGCCGTCGTAGAAGATGTGCATGTCGGCGCCGAAGCGGAACGGCACGCCCTGCAGCACGTTGCCCACGGCCACGCCGCAGATCAGCGCGGGCACGAAGCCGCTGAAGAACAGCACGCCGTCCCAGCGCGCGCGCCACTGCGGCGACTCGCGCTTGCTGCGGAACTTGAAGGCCACCGGCCGCAAGATCAGCGCCGACAGGATCACGAACATCGCCAGGTAGAAGCCCGAGAACGACACGGCGTACAGCTGCGGCCAGGCCGCAAAGACGGCGCCGCCGCCCAGGATGAGCCACACCTGGTTGCCCTCCCACACCGGGCCCACGCTGTTGATGACCACGCGCCGCTCGATGTCGTTGCGCGCGGCAAAGGGCAGCAGCATGCCGGCCCCCAGGTCGAAGCCGTCGGTCACCGCGAAGCCGACCAGCAGCACGCCGATCAGCAGCCACCAGATGAAGCGCAGGGTGTCGTAGTCGAGGAGTGTGTGGAGGATCATGCGGCGCTCCCGGTCGAGGCAGAAGAGGAAGACGTGGCGGCACGCGCCGGTGGAATGTGCGAGCGTGCATCGCCTTCGGTGGGCGCATGCTCGACCTCGGGCCCCTTGCGGATGGCCTTGAGCATCAGCTTCATCTCGATGATGAGCAGCGTGGTGTAGATCGCGATGAAGCCCGCGAGCGTGATCAGCAAGGTCGTCACGCCCAGGTTCGACACGGCCACCGCGGTCGGCAGCACGCCTTCGATCACCCAGGGCTGGCGGCCGAACTCCGCCACCAGCCAGCCGGATTCAATGGCGATCCACGGCAGCGGAATCGCCCACACCGCGACCTTCAGCAGCCAGCGGTGGCGGTCGAGCGCGCGGCGCGCCGACAGCACGAAGAAGGTGCCCGTCAGCAGGATCAGCAGCATGCCGATGCCCACCATCACGCGGAACAGCCAGAACAGCGGCGCCACCTGCGGCACGGTGTCCCACGCGGCCTTGGCGATCTGCTCGTCGGTGGCCTGGCGCGGGTCGTCCACGTAGCGCTTGAGCAGCAGCGCGTAGCCCATGTTGATGCCGTTGTCCTCGAAGTCGCCGCGCACGCCCTGCGTCACCTTGTCGGCACCGCCGGCCTCGCGGATCTTCTGCAGCGCGTCGTAGGCCTTCAGGCCTTCGCGGATGCGGGCCTCGGCGCGCTTCACGAGTTCGTCGATGCCGGGCATCACGGTGTTGAGCGAGCGCGTGCCGATCAGGCCCATCACCGCCGGGATGTGGATCGCGTAGTGCGTCTCGCGCGCCTTCTGGTCGGGGAAGCCGATCACGGTGAAGGCGGCGGGCGCGGGCTGCGTCTCCCACATGCCTTCGATGGCGGCCAGCTTCATCTTCTGGTGTTCGCCCGAGAGGTAGCCGCTCTCGTCGCCGAGCACCGCCACCGACAGCGCGGCGGCCAGGCCGAAGGACGCGGCCACGGTCATCGAGCGCTTGGCCAGTTCGATGTGGCGGCCCTTGAGCAGGTACCACGCCGACACGCCGAGCACGAACACCGCGGCGCACACATAGCCGGCCGACACGGTGTGCACGAACTTGGCCTGCGCCACCGGGTTGGTCAGCACGGCGGCGAAGTCGGTCACTTCCATGCGCATGGTCGCGGGGTTGAAGGCCGCGCCCACGGGGTTTTGCATCCAGCCGTTGGCGATGAGGATCCACAGCGCCGAGAAGTTGGAGCCGATGGCCACGGCCCAGGTGGCCGTGAGGTGGCCCACCTTCGAGAGCTTGTCCCAGCCGAAGAAGAACAGGCCCACGAAGGTCGCTTCCATGAAGAAGGCCATGAGCCCTTCGATGGCCAGCGGCGCACCGAAGATGTCGCCGACGTAGTGGCTGTAGTAGCTCCAGTTCATGCCGAACTGGAACTCCATCACGATGCCGGTGGCCACGCCCATCGCGAAGTTGATGCCGAACAGCACGCCCCAGAACTTGGTCATGTCGCGCCAGATGACGCGCCCGGTCATCACGTAGACCGTCTCCATGATGGCCAGGATGATCGACAGTCCGAGCGTGAGCGGCACGAACAGGAAGTGGTACAGCGCCGTCACGGCGAACTGCAGGCGCGAGAGCGCGACGATGTCAAGGTCCATGGGGGCTTCCTTTATGTGTTCTCTGTTCGTTCGTTGCTCGGTCGGTCAACTCATCAATCGGGGCGCAGGCCGCGCAGCGCGGCCTCGAAGGCCTCCGTGCCACGGCGCAGGTCGGCGACGATGCGGCCCTGCGCCATGCACACGAGGCGGTCGGCCAGCGCGGCTTCGCGGCGCAGGTGCGTGGCGATCAGCAGCGTGCGCGCGCCGGCCTGCTGCGACAGGCGCTGCAGCACGTCGTGCGCGGTGGCGGCGTCGAGCGCCTCGGTCGGTTCGTCGAGCAGCCACAGCGGCACCGGGCGCAGCAGCAGCCGCGCGAGCGCGAGCCGGCGTGACTGCCCGCCCGACAGGCCGAGGCCGCCTTCGCCCAGGCGCGTGTCGAGGCCGGTGGCCAGCGCGCGCACATCGGCATCGAGGCCGGCGGCGTGCAGCACGGACCAGAGGCGCTCGTCGCTCGCTTGCGGATCGGCCAGGCGCAGGTTGTCGCGCAGGCTGTCCTGGAAGAGTTCGGTGCGCTGGGTCAGCAGGCAGGCCGGTTGTGCCTGCACGTGACCGGCGCGGGGCGTGAGGTCGCCGGCGATCACGGAAAGCAGCGTGGACTTGCCTGCGCCGCTGGCGCCGACCAGCGCGACGCGCTCGCCCGCGTTCAGATGCAGCGACACACCGCCAAGCACTTCGGCCAGGCTACCGGGGTGCATGACGGTGAGCTGGTCGACCTGCACGGCCGCCGTCTGCGCGGTGCGAGCGGGGCGCGCGCCCTCTTCCACCGACGGGTCCAGTCGCGGTGCCAACCGACGCACCGCCAGCCAGGTGCGTCCCGCGTCGAGCGCGCCACGCCGCAGCGCGGCGAACGGTTCGGTGGCGGTCAGCGCGATCAGCAACGCGAGCGCCGCGCCGGGGGCGCCGATGACGCCTTCGCTCACCAGCGCGCCCACGGCCAGCAGCACGCCGACCAGCGTCAGCGTGCCCGCGCTGCCGTAGGCGAAACCAGCCGCGGCTTCGAGCTTGTTCAGTGCGAGATCGGCCTGCGCGAGGTGCGCATCGGCATTCATCAGCGCGGCGCGCTGGGCGTCGAGCCGGCCGGCCATCGCGAGGTCAGCCTGGCCTGCGACCAGGTCGACGGCGCGTGCGCGCAGCGCCTCCACGGCATGGGCGCGCTGCCGCGCCGGCTGCCGCGCACGCCGCGCGATGAGGAACGCCAGCCCCCAGCCGATGGCACAGAGCCAGAGCGCGATCGCCACGCCCATCCCCACATGCATGAAGCCGAGCACGATGCCCGCCAGCAGCGCCGCGCCCAACGCCGCGGCGGCGGGCACGAACAGGCGCAGGTAGAGCGACTCGAGTGCGTCGATGTCGGACGTGAGGCGGAACAGCAAACGCGCCGGCCGCATCAGCAGGTCGCGCGCGGCCTCGGGGCGGGCCCAGCCGCGGAACAGCCGCACGCGCAGTTCGGCGAGCACGGCGAAGGTGGCGTCGTGCGTGACCAGCCGCTCGCCGTAGCGCGACCCCGTGCGCCCGAGCGCCAGCAGCCGGATGCCGGCCGAGGGCATGAAGACATCGAAGGTGAAGGCCGTGGCCGCATGCAGGCCCGCGAGCGCGGTCGCGGTGATGAACCAGCCCGACAGGCCCAGCAGCGCCATGCCCGCGAGCACGGTGACAGCAGCCAGCAGACAGCCCAGCAGCAAGGCACGCGGCTGCGTCGCGAGGAAGGGGCGCAGCACGAGGCGCAGGTCGCGCCAGCGAGGGGACCGGGTCGCGTGGTGGCTCATGCGGCCTTCTCCACCGGCGGCTCGGGGCCGAGGCTCACCGTGCGGTCCATGCGCGCGGCCAGCACCGGGTCGTGGGTCGAGACGATCAGCGTCCGGCCGCGGGCGAGCGCCACCAGTGCGTCGGCCACGCGCGCGGCGGTGGCGGTGTCCAGATGGGCCGTGGGCTCGTCGGCCAGGATCAGGTCGGCATGCGGATGCACCGCGACGCGCGCCAGCGCCAGCCGCACGGCCTCGCCGCCCGACAGGCCGCTGCCGCCCTCGCCCAGCGCGGTGCCGGGATGGGCCTGCGCCACGTCGTCGAGCGCCGCGAAACGCATCGCCTCGGCGACCTCGGGCGCGCCGATGTCGGCGCGGCCCAGTGCCACGTTGGCTTCGACCGAACCGGCGAAGACGTGGGGCTTCTGCCCCATCCACGCCGTGCGCTGGCGCAATGCGGCGGCCGTGTGTTCGGTGAGCGGCACGCCGCCGATGGCGATCTCGCCGCGCGTGGCCGGCATCAGCCCGGCCAGCAGCGAGAGCAGCGCGGTCTTGCCCGATCCGCTGGGGCCGGCCAGCGCGATGTGCTCGCCGGCGCCGATGCGCAGCTCGTACCCGTCGAAGAGCGGCGTCGACTCGCCGGGCCAGGAGAAATGCAGCCCGTGGACTGTCACCGCAGGCGCAGCCCCTGCCCCGGCGGCGCCGGTCGCTGCGCGCGTGACCGCGACGCCCGCGCCGGTCAGCGGCAGCGCGCCGCCTTGCAGGTCGTCGAGCGCCTTCAGCGCCGCCTCGCCCGCCGCGCGGTCGTGCCACACCGCCGACAGCTCGCGCAGCGGCTCGAAGAAGGCCGGCGCCAGCAACAGCACGAACAGGCCTTCGCCCAGGCTGAGCTGCTGGCCCCAGGCGCCGAAGCCGAGCGAGCCCAGCAGATGGAAACCGATGTAGACCGCGACCAGCGCCACGCCCAGCGCGGAGAACAGCTCCAGCACGGCCGACGACAGGAACGCGATGCGCAGCACCGCCATCGTGCGCTGGCGCAGCGACTGGGCGGAGGCGCCGAGCCGGTCGGCCGTGGCATCGACCGCGTCGAGCGCGCGCAGCGTGGCCAGGCCGCGCAGGCGGTCGAGCAGGAAGGCGTTCATGCCGCCCATCTCGACCATCTGCGCCTCGCTGGCCGCCTTGGCGCGCCAGCCGACGATGGCCATGAAGATCGGGATCAGCGGCGCCGCCACCAGCAGCACCAGCGCCGCGGCCCACGAGAACCAGGCCACGGCCGCGAGCAGGAAGAGCGGCACCACCGTCGCACGCCAGCGCGCGGGCTGGTAGCGCACGAGGTACGGCACCAGCGCCTCGGCCTGTTCGGCGAGCACGCTGGCCGCAAGGCCGGAGGGCGCGCGTTCGCGGTCGAGCGGCGAACCGGCCGCCAATGCGGACGCGGTCTGCGCACGCAAGGCCGTCAACTGCGCCCTCGCGCGCCCGAAGGTGCGGCGCACGCCCCAGGCTTCGCCGCCCGCGCGCAGCAGGCCGAGCAAGAGGATGCCCGCCGCCGGCCACAGCACGGCCGCCATGCCTTCACCGCTGGCCAAGCCCTGCACCGCCATCGCCAGCAGCGCCGCCTGCGGCAGCCACGCGAGCGCCGCGACGCCTTGCACCACGCTGCCGATGTCGGGCGACGTGAAAGCCTTCAACGGCGATCGTGGCGGCGATGGTTCTGTCATTCCTTGAGTTTGTGTATTTTCAGTATTTACTGAAAGATTCACAATCATACACAACAGGGGCAGTTCGCGCAGACTGCCCGCTCTGAAGCCCGAAGGCAACAGATTTGCAAAGGAATGGGAAGAAAAAGGGCCGCACCGCAGCGGGTGCGGCGCGCTTCAGTACGACACGATGAGGCCGCTGACGAGCAATGCGGCAAAAAGTGTGCAGACGCTGCGCAGCGAGGCCGGCCGGGCTTCGACCCCGCGGTACAGCAGCACCGCGGCGCCCACCGAGAGGCCGAAGGTCGCGACCATGCCCAGCAGGTCGACCCACGGCCCGTGCGGCCCCAGGCCCGCCACCAGCGCGTTCACGGCGAGCAGCACCGGGAAATGGATCAGGAACAGCGAATACGAAATGCGCCCCAGCTGCTGCAGCGGCACGGCCGCCGCGGGCCAGTGGGCGGGCGACAGCCACTGCCGGCGCTGCGCCACCGCGATCAACAGCGCGGTCACCAGCGCGATGGCGATGCGGCTGCGCCAGTCGATGGCAAGCGCGCCCGCCCCCACCAGCGCCAGCAGCGCGACGGCGCTGCACCAGGTGCTGGTGCGCGTGGCGCGGCCGACCCAGAAAGCCAGCATGCCGAGCCCGTAGGCGCCGAAGAAATAGAACGCCGTTTCGTCCAGCCGCGCCTGCCGGTTGAACAGTGCGAGCGACGCCACGGCCACGATGAACACCAGCGCCACCGGCGCCCAGCGCGCGGCCGAAGTGGGTTGTCGCAGCACGGCGGGCAGCCCGACCAGTGCGAGCGCCAGTGCGAACAGCTGGAAGTCGATGGCCACATACCAGACACCGGTCGACAGCGACTCGTAGTTCAGCAGGTCCTGCAGCAGCAGCCCGTGCGCCAGCAGCTGACCGAGGCTCGGCTCTGCCGGCACCACCTCTTCACCCAGCCATGGCCGCGCCACCTCGGCCACCAGCACGCACACCGTAAGCGCCGCCAGATACGGCATGACCAGCCGGCCGTAGCGCTGAAAGATCCGCGAGAACGGCCGGTCCACGCGCAGCACGCCGTCGGGCGCCAGGCTCGCCGTGGCGAGAAAGCCGGCGATCACGAGAAAGACCTGCACCGCGAGCCGGCCGTCGTTCGCCAGCCAGCCGAAGAAATCGGGCGCCAGCACCTGCGCGCCGGCCGGCATCGGGCCGTAGCGCGCGAGGTGGTGCCCGACGATCAGCGCACAGGCCAGGCCCTTGACCACGTCCAGCAGCGGCATGCGCCCCTGCCGCGCAGGCACGGCCCCGCCGCCACCGCTCGCAGCGGAGGTCGATGCCGGTGCGTGCGAACCGTTCAAAGTGCCAATCGCTGTCGTGCTTCCTGGTATTCGCGCTTGAGCTTCTCGATGAAGGCGCCCGCGCTCGCCACTTCGGTGATCGCGCCGATGCCTTGGCCCGAGCCCCAGATGTCTTTCCAGGCCTTGGCCTTGCTGCCTTCACCGCCGCCGAAGTTCATGGTCGTCACGTCGCCTTCGGGCAGGTTGGCCGGGTCCATGCCGGCCTTGACGATGCTCGGGGCCAGGTAGTTGCCGTGCACCCCGGTGAACAGGCTCGAGTAGACGATGTCGTCCGAGTTGCCGTCCACGATGGCCTGCTTGTACTCCTCGCTCGCGCGCGCCTCTTCGGTCGCGATGAAGGCGGTGCCGATGTAGGCGAAGTCGGCGCCCATGGCCTGCGCCGCGAGCACCGCGCCGCCGGAGGCGATGGAGCCCGACAGCGCGATCGGGCCGTCGAACCACTGGCGGATTTCCTGCACCAGCGCGAACGGGCTCTTCACGCCTGCGTGGCCGCCGGCACCGGCTGCCACGGCGATGATGCCGTCGGCGCCCTTCTCGATCGCCTTCTGCGCGAACTTGTTGTTGATGATGTCGTGCAAGGTCACGCCGCCGTAGCTGTGCACCGCGTCGTTCACGTCGGTGCGCGCCCCCAGCGAGGTGATCACGATCGGCACCTTGTACTTCACGACCATCTCCATGTCGTGCTCCAGGCGGTCGTTGCTCTTGTGCACGATCTGGTTGATGGCGAAGGGCGCGGCCGGCTTGTCCGGGTTGGCCTTGTTGTAGGCCGCCAGCTCCTCGGTGATCTCGATCAGCCACTCTTCGAGCTGGGCGGCCGGGCGGGCGTTGAGCGCCGGCATCGAGCCGACCACGCCGGCCTTGCATTGCGCGATCACGAGCTTGGGGTTGCTGATGATGAACAGTGGCGAGCCGATGATCGGCAGCGGGAGGTTCGCGAGAACAGAAGGCAGCTTGGACATGTCGTCTCCGGGAAGGGGTTCGGTTTTATAAGAGCAAGGGGCCGCTGCCGCCCGTCAGATCGGCGACAGCGGCGTGTGCGTCAGAACGCTTCGAGCGCCAGCGCCGTGACGCTCTCGGCGCCTTCGACGATGCTGTCGCGGATGCCCGGCACCTTGTTCAGGATGTGCTCGGCGTAGAAGCGCGCGGTGGCAATCTTGGCCTGCATGAAGGCGACGTCGACGTTGTGCGAGGCCTGGTCCTGCGCCACGATGAGCGAACGCGCCAGTTGCCAGCCGGCCACGAGGTTGCCCGCGAGCATCAGGTACGGCACGCTGCCCGAGAACACGGCGTTGGGCGAGGCCTTGGTCTGGCCGGCGACGAAGTCGACCACGTCGATGAAGGCCAGGCGCGCGGCGGTCAGGCGCTTGAGGACGGCTGCGGCCGCGGCGCTGTCGCTCTTGGCGAGCTCGGCCTCGGTCTTCTCGATCTGCGCGGCAATCGCCTTGGCCGTCTGGCCGCCGTCGCGTGCGGTCTTGCGGCCCACGAGGTCGTTCGCCTGGATCGCGGTGGTGCCTTCGTAGATCGTGAGGATCTTCGCGTCGCGGTAGTACTGCGCCGCGCCGGTCTCCTCGATGAAGCCCATGCCGCCGTGCACCTGCACGCCCAGCGAGGTCACCTCGAGGCTCATCTCGGTGCTGTAGCCCTTCACCAGCGGCACCATGAATTCGTAGAAGGCCTGGTTCTGCTTGCGCGCGTCGGCATCGGGATGGTGGTGCGCGGCGTCGTAGGCGGCAGCAGCCACCGAGGCCATCGCGCGGCAGCCTTCGGTGTAGGCACGCATCGTCATCAGCATGCGCTTGACGTCCGGATGGTGAATGATGGGCGCGCTGGCGTTGATCGAACCATCGACCGGGCGGCTCTGCACGCGGTCCTTGGCGTAGGCCACGGCGTGCTGGTAGGCACGCTCGGCGATCGCGATGCCCTGCATGCCCACGGCGTAGCGGGCCGAGTTCATCATGATGAACATGTACTCGAGGCCACGGTTCTCCTGGCCCACGAGGTAACCGACGGCGCCGCCGTGGTCGCCGTACTGCAGCACGGCGGTCGGCGAGGCCTTGATGCCCATCTTGTGCTCGATGCTCACGCAGTGCACGTCGTTGCGCGCGCCCAGCGAACCGTCTGCGTTGACCATGAACTTCGGCACCACGAACAGGCTGATGCCCTTCACGCCTTCGGGCGCACCGCTCACGCGGGCCAGCACGAGGTGCACGATGTTCTCGGCCATGTCGTGCTCACCGTAGGTGATGAAGATCTTGGTGCCGAACACCTTGTAGGTGCCATCGGGCTGCGGCTCGGCGCGGCTGCGCACCATGGCCAGGTCGCTGCCGGCCTGCGGTTCGGTGAGGTTCATCGTGCCGGTCCACTGGCCGCTCACGAGCTTCTCGAGGTACACGGCCTTGAGCTCGTCGGAGCCGGCGGTGAGCAACGCCTCGATGGCGCCGTCGCTCAGCAGCGGGCACAGCGCGAAGCTCATGTTGGCCGAGTTGAGCATTTCGCCGCAGGCCGCGCCGATGGTCTTGGGCAGGCCCTGGCCGCCGAAGTCCGCCGGATGCTGCAGGCCCTGCCAGCCGCCCGACACGTACTGTGCGAAGGCGTCCTTGAAGCCCTTGCTGGTGGTGACTTCGCCGTCCTTGAAGGACGACGGGTTGCGGTCGCCTTCGACGTTCAGCGGCGCCACCACGTCCTGGTTGAAGCGCGCGCACTCTTCGAGCACGGCCTGTGCGGTTTCGAGGCCGGCGTCTTCGAAGCCGGGCAGCTTGGCGATCTCGCCGATGTTGGCCAGGTGTTCGATGTCGAACAGCATGTCCTTGAGGGGGGCGGTGTAGCTCATGTCTTCTCTCCAGGGGCCGCGGTGGGAGCGGCAGATGTAAAAAAGGCATCGCGAACGATGCCTTCTGGCTCAATGCGTTGAAGCGATCAGAGCGCCTTCACGAGTTCCGGCACGGCCGTGAACAGGTCGGCCACGAGGCCGTAGTCGGCCACCGAGAAGATCGGGGCTTCTTCGTCCTTGTTGATCGCGACGATGACCTTCGAGTCCTTCATGCCGGCCAAGTGCTGGATCGCGCCCGAGATGCCCGCAGCGATGTACAGCTGCGGCGCGACGATCTTGCCGGTCTGGCCCACTTGCCAGTCGTTCGGGGCGTAGCCTGCGTCCACTGCAGCGCGGCTGGCGCCCAGGCCTGCGTTCAGCTTGTCGGCCAGCGGCGTCATCACTTCATTGAACTTCTCGGCGCTGCCCAGCGCGCGGCCACCGGAGACGATGATCTTGGCGGCGGTCAGTTCGGGGCGGTCGCTCTTGGTGACTTCGCGGCCCACGAAGGCGCTCTTGCCGCTGTCGGCCACGCCTTCAGCCGTTTCGATGGCTGCGCTGCCACCGGTGGCTGCTGCGGCGTCGAAGCCGGTCGTGCGCACGGTGATCACCTTGGTGGCGTCGGTGCTCTGCACGGTGGCGATGGCGTTGCCGGCGTAGATCGGGCGCTCGAAGGTGTCGGGGCTGTCGACCTTGGTGATGTCGCTGATCTGCGCCACGTCCAGCTTGGCAGCCACGCGCGGTGCGACGTTCTTGCCGTTGGCGGTCGAGGGGAACAGGATGTGGCTGTAGTTGCCGGCGATCGCCAGCACTTGGGCGGCGACGTTCTCGGCGAGGTTCTCAGCCAGGCTAGCGCTGTCGGCAGCGATCACCTTGGACACGCCGGCGATCTGCGCGGCGGCCTTGGCGGCTTCAGCGGCGTTGGCACCGGCCACGAGGATGTGGACGTCGCCACCGCAAGCCAGCGCGGCGGTCACGGTGTTGAGGGTGGCCGGCTTGATGCTGGCGTGGTCGTGTTCGGCAATGACGAGTGCGGTCATGTTCGTTTCTTCCTCAGATCACTTTGGCTTCGTTCTTGAGCTTGTCCACCAGGGTGGCAACGTCAGGCACCTTGATGCCGGCGCCACGCTTCGGCGGCTCGCTGACCTTGAGGGTCTTCAGGCGGGGCTTGACGTCCACACCCAGGTCTTCCGGCTTGAAGGTGTCCAGCTGCTTCTTCTTGGCCTTCATGATGTTGGGCAGCGTCACGTAGCGCGGCTCGTTCAGGCGCAGGTCGGTCGTGATGACCGCGGGCAGCGTGAGCGTCAGGGTTTCCATGCCGCCGTCGACTTCACGGGCGACGGTGACCTTGTCGGCTGCGAGGTCGACCTTCGAGGCGAAGGTGGCTTGGGGCAGGTCGGCCAGCGCAGCCAGCATCTGGCCGGTCTGGTTGGCGTCGTCATCGATGGCTTGCTTGCCCAGGATGATCAGCTGGGGCTGTTCCTTGTCGACCAGTGCCTTGAGCAGCTTGGCCACGGCCAGCGGCTGCAGCTCTTCGCTCGTCTCGACCAGGATGCCGCGGTCGGCGCCGATGGCCATCGCGGTGCGCAGGGTTTCCTGGCACTTCGCATCACCGCAGGAGACAGCGATGACTTCAGTCACGATGCCCTTTTCCTTCAGCCGAACCGCTTCTTCGACAGCGATCTCGTCGAAGGGGTTCATGCTCATCTTGACGTTGGCAATGTCCACCCCGGTGCTGTCGCTCTTGACGCGCACCTTCACGTTGTAATCGACGACCCGTTTGACAGGCACAAGAACCTTCATTGACTTGACTCCATTGGATTGCAAAAAGGGGGGCTTCGAGAGCAGCCGGCCATTTTAGGACGCCGGCCTTGGCTGCCTCTCCATTCTTCTTGTCGGCCTCGAGGGCCATAAAAAAGAACGATCGTGCTTTTCCGTGATTATAAAACAGCGGGAGGCGCTGCGGCCACTCCCGCCGGCAAAGATTCCACTCGCAGCACCCGCTGCGGATAGGGAATGTCAATGCGGGCGGCGCGCAGCCCTTCGAGGATGGCGATGTTGATGGCCGAGCGCACGTTGTCCTTGCCCTTGTCAGGGTCGGCGACCCAGAAGTTCAGGCTGAACTCCAGGCCGTCGGGCGCGAAGGTGACGAGGTAGGCGATGGGCGCCGGGTCGGTCATGACGCGCGGCTGGGCCTTGGCGGCGTCGCACAGGATGCCCTGCACCTGCGCCACGTCGCTCTCGTAGCCGACCACGATGTTGGTCGTGATGTTGAATTTGCGGTCGGCCAGCGACAGGTTTTCGACACGGCCGGTGATCAGCGATTCGTTCGGCACGATGGCCTCGCGCCCGTTGCCCGCGCGAATGAGCGTGTAGCGCGTCTTGATGTCGGTGATGCGGCCTTCGAAGGTGTCGACCTTCACGTTGTCGCCGATGCGGATCGAGCGCTCCAGCAGGATCACGAAGCCGCTCACGTAGTTGGCCGCCAGCTTCTGCAGGCCGAAGCCCAGGCCCACGCCGAGCGCGCCGCCCAGCACCGACAGCGCCGTGAGGTCGACCCCCACCGCCGACAGAGCGAACAGCAGGCCGATCAGCAGCAGGAAGGCGCGCACCGCGTTCGACGCCACCTTGCGCATCGACAGGTCGCTCACGGCCTCGCGCAGGATGCGTTTTTCGATGGTGCTGGAGATCCACAGCGCGATCATCAGCACCAGCCCCGCCGACAACGCGCCCTGGATGATGGTCTGCAGGCTCACGCGGGTCTTGCCGAAGGCCAGCGTGATGTCGTCCAGTTCGGCCAGCACCGGCGGCAGCAGCCCGACGATCCACAGCACGGCGGCGATCCAGGCCAGCCAGGAGATGGTGCGCTCGATCAGCCGCACCAGGCTGGAGGTCGGGAACACGGCCCGCAGCACCCGCGCGAACAGCCGGATGACCGCCAGCGACAGGAACACCGGCACGGCGATGCGCAGCACCAGCACCACGGGCAGCACATCGAGCGCCACGCGGCGCGCAATGCCGGTGAGCACCAACGCGAGCAGCGGGAACAGCAGGCCGTCGAAGGTGCGCTCGCCGAACCAGATCGAATCCTTGGGCTGGTCGCGCCCGAACCATTTGCACACCGCCCATGCCACGGCCACGCACGTCACGAGCACGGTGAGTTCGATGCCCAGGCCGTGCGCGTCGACCTGTCGAAGGCGCTGGAGGAAGTCGTCGAAATTGAAATTCATCGGTGAAAGAAACAGGACGCCCCGCGGGCGCCAACCGGGTTACAGGTCCGCCAGCACGCGGATGTGCGCTTCCACGCTGCGCGCCAGGGCGTCGAGGTGATAGCCGCCCTCGAGCAGCGAGACGATGCGCCCGCGCGCATGGCGCTTGGCGACATCGCGCACGCGGCCGGTGATCCAGGCGAAGTCGTTTTCGTTGAGGCCGAGCTGGCCCAGCTCGTCCTCGCGGTGGGCGTCGAAACCGGCGCTGATGAAGACCATCTGCGGCTTGAAGGCCTCGAGCCGGGGCATCCAGATTGCCTCGACCAGCTCGCGCACGTCCATGCCCTTGGTGTAGGCCGGGATCGGCAGGTTGAGCATGTTCGAGGCCGGGTGCTCGGTGCCGCTGTACGGATAGAACGGGTGCTGGAAGAACCCGACCATCAGCACGCGCGGATCGTTCGACAGGATGTTCTCGGTGCCGTTGCCGTGGTGCACGTCGAAATCGACGACGGCCACGCGGTCCAGCCCATGCACCTCGAGCGCATGCCGCGCGGCAATGGCCACGTTGTTGAAGAAGCAGAAGCCCATGGCCTGCTCGCGGCAGGCATGGTGGCCCGGCGGGCGCACGGGGCAGAAAGCGTTCTCGATCTCGCCGGCCATCACGGCGTCGGTGGCCGCCACGGCAGCGCCCGCGGCGCGGCGCGCGGCCAGCAGGGTGAAGCGGGTGAGCACGGTGTCGGGGTCGACCTGCGCATGGTCGGGGCCGCCGGCGGGCGCGTCGGCCACGAGGCGCTGCTGCAGCTCCTCGAGGTGTTCGACATGCGCGTGGCTGTGGGCCCGGGTGATCTGTTCCAGCGTCGCCAGGGGCACCTCGCCCCGCGCCAGCGCGTCGCCGACGCCGGTCAACAGCAGCCGGTCTTCGATGGCATCCAGCCGCTCGGGGCATTCGGGATGCCCGTTGCCCATGTCGTGCTTCCAGAAGTCGCGATGCGTGAAGTAGCCTGTCTTGCCCATCTCTCGCCGTGTCTCGTGTCGTCGCGTCTAGACCTCACGCAGCATGGGGCCGCAAGGTCTTACGGTATCGTTTGCATATGGATACAAATATGGACGTTGCTGCGAAGCTAGCCACTTTGCTGAGTCAGCTTAACACGGTGATTGTTGGCAAAGAGGCCCAGGTGCGCGACTGCGTGGCCTGTCTGCTGGCGGGGGGGCACCTGCTGATCGAGGACGTGCCGGGGGTCGGCAAGACCACCCTGGCCCATGCGCTCTCGCACACTTTCGGCCTGCAGTTCTCGCGCGTGCAGTTCACGGCCGACCTGATGCCGGGCGACCTGTCGGGCGTGGCGATCTACGACCGGGGCCAGCAGGCCTTCGTGTTCCACCCCGGGCCGATCTTCGCGCAGGTGCTGCTGGCCGACGAGATCAACCGCGCCAGCCCCAAGACCCAGAGCGCACTGCTCGAGGCGATGGAAGAAAAGCAGGTCACGGTCGAGGGCGAGACCCGCCCCCTGCCCTCGCCCTTCTTCGTGATCGCCACGCAGAACCCCCAGGACCAGCTCGGCACCTTCGCGCTGCCCGAGTCGCAGCTCGACCGCTTCCTGATGCGCATCTCGCTGGGCTACCCCGACCGCGCGGCCGAGCGCCAGCTGCTGGCCGGCGCCGACCGCCGCGAGATGCTCGCCGGCCTGCCCGCGATGCTGACCGCCGGCGAGCTCACCGCCCTGCAGCAGCGCGTGCAGCAGGTGCATGCGGCCGAGCCGCTGCTGAACTACCTGCAGGACCTGATCGCCGCGACCCGCTCTGGCCGCTGGTTTTTGCAGGGCCTGTCGCCGCGCGCGGGCATCGCCGTGCTGCGCGCCGCCAAGGCGCAGGCGCTGCTGGCCAACCGGAACTACGTGGCGCCCGACGACGTGCAGGCCGTGCTGCCGCAGACCATCGCGCACCGCCTCACGCCCGTGGGCGATGCTGGTCGCGGCGCCGTCGAACAGGTGCGCGCCATGATCGCCGAGGTGCCGCTGCCGTGAACCCTGTCGGCGTCCTGCGCTCGCGCATCGACGGCTGGTTCCTCTCGCGCCGGGCCCCGTCGGACACGCTCGAACTCACCCAGCGCAACGTCTACATCGTGCCCACGCGCGCCGGCTGGACGCTGGCGGCCACGCTGCTGGTGCTGCTGGTGGCGTCGATCAACTACCAGCTCAACCTGGGCTACCTGCTGACCTTCCTGCTGGCCGGCAGCGTCGCCGTGGGCATGCATGTGTGCCACGCCACGCTGCGCGGGCTGGCGCTGCGCATGGTGCCGCCCGAGGCGCAGTTCGCCGGCGCCGCGGCGGTGCTGCGCGTGGTGCTGCACAACGAACGGCGCAGCGTGCGCTACGGCATCGGCATGGCGGTGCGCGGCAGCGGCCAGTGGGCCTGGACCGACGTGCCCGCCGAAGGCACGGCCACGGTGGAGATCGCCTTCCAGCCCGAGCGGCGCGGCCTGCACCCGGTGCCGCCGCTGACTGCCGAGACGCGCTTTCCGCTCGGCACCTTCCGCGTCTGGACGGTCTGGCGCCCGGCCGCGCAGCTGCTCGTGTACCCGACGCCCGAAGCCCATCCGCCACCGCTGCCGCCAGGCGAGCCGCTCTCGGGGCCCGCCGCCGCATCCGCCGCGATGCGGGCGCAGAACGCCGGCGAATACGACGGCGTGCGCGCCTACCGGCGCGGCGATCCGCTCAAGCTCGTGGTCTGGAAGAAGGCGGCCCGCGCGCAGGCCAACGGCTCCGAAGACCTGGTGAGCCGCGACACGCAGCACACGCAGCGCGAAGAGCTCTGGCTCGACGCGCATGCCGCCGCGCTGCCCGACATCGAGGCCCGCCTGTCGCGCCTGTGCGCCTGGGTGCTGATGGCCGACCGGCTGGGCGTGGACTATGGCGTGCGCGTCGCCGGCCGCACGGTGAAACCGTCGCAGGGCGAAGCGCACCGGCGCGCCTGCCTCGAGGCGCTGGCGCTGTGCGCATGAACGGGGTCGCCGCATGAACCGGGTCGTACGCGAACTCACCGCACTGCCGAGGGACGCACGGGACACGCTGTTCCTGCTGTGCGTCATCGGCCTCATCCTGCTGCCGCAGGTGAACGAGCTGCCCTGGTGGTGCTCGGCCATCACCGCCATGGTGCTGCTGTGGCGCGCCTCGCTGGCGGTGCAGGCGCGCCCGCTGCCCAGCAAGTGGTGGCGCCTCGCGCTGCTGGCGCTGGCGCTGGCCGGCACCTACGCCACCCACCGCACGCTGCTGGGCCGCGACGCGGGCGTCACGCTGGTCGTGTGCCTGCTGGCGCTCAAGACGCTGGAGCTGCGCGCGCGGCGCGACGCCTTCGTTGTCTTCTTCCTGGGCTTCTTCGCGATGCTCACGAACTTCTTCTATTCGCAGTCGCTGCTCACCGCCTTCACCATGCTGCTGGCGCTGCTGGGCCTGCTGACGGCGCTGGTCAACGCCCACATGCCGGTGGGCCGGCCGCCGCTGATGCAGGCCGCGCGCATGGCCGGCTGGATGGCACTGGCGGGCGCGCCGGTGATGCTCGCGCTGTTCCTGCTGTTCCCGCGCTTCGCGCCGCTGTGGGGCACGCCCGGCGACGCCATGGCCGGGCGCACCGGCCTGTCGAACACGATGCGGGTCGGCACCATCGCCGAGCTGGCGCTCGACGGGAGCATCGCGGCGCGCATCAAGTTCGACGACAACCGCGCGCCGCCGCAGAGCCAGCTGTACTTCCGCGGCCCCGTGCTGGCGCAGTTCGACGGCCGCGAATGGACGGCGCTGCCGACCTGGGTGCGCAGCGGGCAGGCGATGCCGAACCTGCGCACGCGCGGCGAGCCGGTGCGCTACGAGGTCACGCTCGAGGCCAGCCAGCGCCCGTGGCTGCTCACGCTCGACGCCGCGCCGCGCGCGCCCGAGGTGCCCGGCTACGAGGTCACCGGCACACCCGACCTGCAGTGGTTCGTGAACCGGCCGATCATGGACCTCGTGCGCTACCGCGCCGAGAGCCACCCGCAGTTCCAGAGCGGCCCATTGACGCGCACCGGCGGCCGGCTCCAGCCCTACCTGGTGCTGCCGCCCGGCAGCAACCCACGCACCGCCGCGCTCGCCGCCCAGATGCGCGCCGACCCCGCGCTGGCCGGCGCCGATGCCAACGCCTTCGTGCAGGCCGCCTTGCAACGCCTGCGCACCGGCGGCTACACCTACACGTTGGAGCCCGGCGTGTATGGCAACGAGACCGCCGACGAGTTCTGGTTCGACCGCAAGGAAGGTTTCTGCGAACACATCGCCTCGGCCTTCGTGGTGCTCATGCGCCACCTGCAGATTCCGGCACGCATCGTCACGGGCTACCAGGGCGGCGAGCTCAACAACGTCGACAACTACTGGGTGGTGCGCCAGAGCGACGCCCACGCCTGGGCCGAGGTGTGGCAAGAGGGCGCGGGCTGGGTGCGCGTCGACCCGACCGGCTCGGTCGCGCCGGGGCGCATCGGGCAGTTCCAGCGCCTCACGCCGCAGCCCGGCCTGTTCGCAGGCGCCATCGGCGTCATGAGCCCGACGCTGGTGCAGAACCTGCGCGCCGCCTGGGAGGCCGTGAACAACGGCTGGAACCAGTGGGTGCTCAACTACACGCAGAGCCGCCAGCTCGACCTGCTCAAGACCCTCGGCTTCAACGCCCCGAGCCTGGAAGACCTGGGCTACGTGCTGCTGTACCTGCTGGTGGCCGCGAGCCTGGCCGGCGCCGGCTGGACGCTGTGGGAGCGCAGCCGGCACGACCCGTGGCTGCGCCTGCTGGGCCGCGCCCGCGCGCGCCTGGCCAAGGCCGGCCTGTCGTTGCCCGAGACGGCGCCGCCGCGCCAGATGGCCCAGGCCGCCGACGCCCGCTTCGGGCCCGCCGCGCAAGCCGTGCGCGACTGGCTGCTGAAGCTCGAAGCCCAGCGCTACGCGCCCGCCGCGTCCGGCCCATCGGCCTCGCTCGCCGCGCTGCGCGCCGAGTTCCGCCGGCTGCCCTGGCCGCCCACGCCGCCGCGCGCCTGACGCGCGGCTGCAACCACATGTGTCCCCCGAAAGTGCGCATGCGCACGGGCGGCACAATCGTGCCCATGTCACACGCCTTCCCCACGCCCTTGCGCGCCGCAATGGCCGCCACCGCCCTCCTCGCCGCCTGCGTCGCCTGGCCCACGGGCGCCCTGGCCCAGAAGCCCCAGGCCAATGGCCGCCCCGCCGTCACGCCGGTGCGCGGCAGCACCCCCTACGCCACGCGCGACGACGCCATGGCGTTCGCCGACGACGTCGCCCAGCGCCGCAACCTCGACCGCGACTGGGTGCGCGCCACCATCGGTGCTGCGCGCTTCCTGCCCAACGTGCCGCGCCTGATGCTGCCCGGCCCGGTCGGCACGGTGAAGAACTGGCAGACCTATCGCAGCCGCTTCATCGACCCGGTGCGCATCGCGGCCGGCGTGCGCTTCTGGCGCGCCAATGCCGAGACACTCGCGCGCGCCGAGGCCACCTACGGCGTGCCGCCGGAAATCATCGTCGGCATCGTCGGCGTCGAGACCATCTACGGCCGCAACATGGGCAACTTCCGCGTGATCGATGCACTGGCCACGCTGTCCTTCGACTTCCCGCAGGGCCACCCGCGCGCGGCCGAGCGCATCGCCTTCTTCCGCGGCGAGCTCGAGAGCTTCCTGAGCACCGAAAGCCGCACCGCCGACGACCCGCTCACGCCCGTGGGCAGCTACGCCGGCGCCATGGGCATGCCGCAGTTCATGCCCAGCAGCATCGCCAAGTACGCGGTCGACTTCGACGGCGACGGCCGCATCGACCTCGTGAACAACCCGGTCGACGTGATCGGCTCGGTGGCGAGCTACTTCAAGGGCTTCGGCTGGACGCCGGGCATGCCGTCGATCTATCCGGTGCATTTCGAGGAAGCGCGCTTGAAGAAGGCGCTGCTGCTGGCGCCCGACATCCTGCCGACCTTCAGCGCCGACAGCTTCGTGGCCGCGGGCGCCGTGCCCGAGGGCGAAGGCCTGAAGCACAAGGGCCTGCTGGCGCTCATCGAGCTGCAGAACGGCCTCGACGCGCCGCCCACCTATGTCGCGGGCACGCGCAATTTCTACGTGATCACGCGCTACAACTGGAGCAGCTACTACGCGATGTCGGTGCTTGACCTCGGCCAGGAGGTCAAGGCCGCGATGGAGCAGTAACCGCGATGACACCGCAGGCGCTGCACGCGAACTGGAACGCCGCCTGGCAGGCGCTGGGCGTGGCCGCGCCCGACGACGCGCTGCGGCTCGAACTGCAACGCCGCTACGGCGAACCGCAGCGCCACTACCACACGATGCAGCACCTCGGCGAATGTCTCGCGTGGTTCGACCGGGAACAGGCGCTCGCCGAACGCCCCGGCGAGGTGGCGCTGGCGCTGTGGTTCCACGACGCGATCTACGACGTGCATGCGCACGACAACGAGGCCCGCAGCGCCGACTGGGCGCGGCAGGCGCTGCAGGCGGCCGGCGCGAGCGATGCGTCGGCCGAACGCGTCCACGCGCTCGTCATGGCCACGCGCCACGACGCCGTGCCCGAGGGCCGCGACGCCGAACTGTTGATCGACATCGACCTGTCGATCCTCGGCGCCGAGCGCGCGCGCTTCGACGAGTACGAGCGCCAGGTGCATGCGGAATACGGTTTCGTTCCCGAGGAGATTCGCCTGCCGCGCCGGCGCGCGATCCTCCAGCGCTTTCTCGACCGTCCGGCGATCTACGCCACGCCGCGCCTGCATGCACTGCTCGAAGCGCGGGCGCGCGAGAACCTTCAGCGCTCGATCGCGGGCTGAACCGTCGGCACCAGCCGCCACCATTCGGAGCGCGGCGGCACGTCGCCGAACGTCTCCTCCACCACACCGAACAGCAGCCCGTCGCGCCCCGCACCGAGCTGCGACAGCGCCAGCGGCCGCGCGAGGTCGCGGCACAGCATGAAGCTCGCATCGCCCTGCCAGTCGAGGCAGCGGCCGACCTCGGCCAGCATCAGCGCGGGCTGGCCCTGCATGAAGGTGAAGGGCATCGGCAAGCCCGCGTCGAGCTGCGCCAGCCCCGCGCGCGTGGCCTCCCACGCGCCGCGCCGGCTGGTCACGCGCAGGCGCGCGCCCGCCGGCAGCGCGGCTTCGCCGGCCGCGTCGAGGCAGCGCAGCGCGCCGTACATCGCCAGCTCGGTCCACAGGCCGACGCGGCGCGGCCGGCGGCCCAGGCGGGTCGCCAGCGCGTCGCGCCAGTCGTCGGGCGGCGGATGCGCCACGACATGCGCGACGGTGCGCCAGGGGGTTGCGACGTGGCTCATGCGGCGTTGCAATCCTTGAGCACCAGCGACGCATGCCCGCCGCCGAAGCCCACCACGTTGAGCAGGATGTGACGCAGCCGCGCCGGCGGCCCGTCGCTGAGCGCGATGCCGAGCGTCTCGTCGAGCGCATAGCCGACCGACGGCCAGGCGTCGCCTTCGATGCAGCCGATCAACAACGCCAGCTCCGCCGCCCCGGCCGCGCCCAGCGTGTGGCCGATCGCCGACTTGAGCGACACCAGCGGCGGCAGCGACGCGAACACCTGCCGCAGCGCCTCGACCTCGATCGCGTCGTTGACCGGGCTGCCGGCGGCCTGCACCTTGATGAGGTCGATGTCCGCGGGCTGCAGGCCGCTGCGCGCCAGCGTGTCGCGGCACATCGCGCGCACCGCGCTCGCCTCGGTGCCAGAGGGGTTGCGGCCGTCGACCACGTTGGCGCCGCCCAGCAGTGCCCAGCGCGCGGGTTGCGATCCGAGCCGCAACGCCGCCACCGCTTCGCCGAGCACCAGCCCCTGGCGCCCCGCGCCGAAAGGCCGCGCGCTGTCGGGCGCCAGCAGCTGCATCGCGCCGAAGCCGGCCACGGTGAAGCGGTTGTCGAGTTCGGCGCCGATCACCAGCGCCTCGCGCGCCTCGCCCGCGCGCACCATGTCGGCCGCCGCCAGCATCGCATTGAGCGCGGAGGTACAGGCGGTCGAGACGGTGAAGACCGGGCCTTGCCAGTCGAGCGCGGCGGCGGCGATGTCGGCGAAATCCTGCAGGTCGCCGCTCAGCCGCGCATCGTGCTGCGCATGCTCCATGGCCCCGATGTCGAGCGACGACGACGCCACGAACAGCGGCCCCTGCCGGTCCAGCCCGTCGCCGGTCTGCGCGACCACGCGACGCACCGTGTGCTGCACGCGCTGCGCCCAGTCGCCGGGCGGCACCGCCAGCGTGTAGACCGGCCACTGCAGGCCCTCGGCCACCGTCACCGGCGTGGGCGGCACGCCGCCGCGCCGCAGCGCCGCCAGCGCCGACGGCACATCGTCACCGAGCACGCAGGCCAGGCCCATGCCGGCCAGGTACACGGGGGCCACCAGGCTCATGCCTTGCCCGCTTGCGCCAAGTGTTCCGCCAGGTGCGCGATCGAGGTCATGGCGCGGCGCGTGTCCTTGCTGTCGGGCATGCGCAGGCCGAAGTGCTGCTGGATCGCCATCGACACCTGCAGCGCATCGAGCGAGTCGAGGTCCAGGCGCGCCTCGGGGCCGAACAGCGGCTCGTCGTCGCCGAGGCCGCCGGGCGGCGCGTCTTTTTCGACGGCCTCGAGCACGAGGGCCTTGAGGCGGGCGATGAATTCAGGAGAAGAAACGGTGCTCGTCACGGTGCGCGCCTGCGAAACAGAAAGACAGCCACGAAGAACATGAGGGCCGCGAACGCCACCAGCCGACCGACCTGCGGCAGCACCTCGGCCACGCCGCCGCCGCGCAGCAGCACGGTGAGCAGCGCTTCGAGCCCCCAGTTCATGGGAGAAATTTCGACCATGCGCTGCATGAAGCCCGGCATGACGAACTTGGGCACCATGATGCCGCCCGCCGCCGCCATCAGCACATTCACCATCGGCCCGAGCGTGGCGGCCTGCGCATGGCTCTTCACCAGGCAGGCCACCGCCAGCGACAGGCTCACCGCCGCCAGGCTCACGGCCGCGAGCGACAGCAGCAGGCCGCCCCAGTGGATGCCCGCGAGCGAGAGCGCATCGCCGCCGATCAGCGGCATGAACCAGATGCCCGCCGCCAGCATCAGCAGCGCCTGCAGCGCGTTCACACCGAGGTAGGGCAAGGCCTTGGAAGCCAGCAGCATCGAACGCGACACGCCCAGGCTCTGCAGCCGGCCGAGCGCGCCCGAGCCGCGCTCCTGCACGAACAGGCTGGACAGCGAGGCCACCACGAAGAACATGCCGAACACCAGCCAGGCCGGCACGTTCTGCTGCACCGACGTGGGCCGCGGGCCGGCGGTGGCGAAGCGCTCGGCCTGCACCATCGCCTGGATGGACGCGTCGGGCGCGGGGCTGGCCGTGCCGGGTACCGCCAGCGCGAGCCGCGCCTTGAGTTCGCCCGAGGCACCGATGAGTTCGGCGCGCAGCGCGTTGAACAGGTTGGCGTCGATGCCGGGTTCGGCCAGCAGGCGGATGTGGGCGCGCGTGGAGAGCGCGGCCGATTCCAGTTCGTCCGACAGGCCCGGCTCCAGCACGATCACGTACTTGAGCGTGCCACTGCGCAGGCGCGCCTGCCAGTCGGCGCCCAGCGGCTGCGGCGCGCCGTGGCTGCGCTGCCAGATCTGCAGCAGCCATTTGGCGGGCGTGCCGCTGTCGCGTGCATCGACCGCGTAGCTCAGCTCGGCCAGCGGCGGGCGGTAGATGTCCTTCAGCGTGAGCGACATCAGCACGATGAAGACCATCGGCATCACGAACAGCACGGCCAGCCCGTGCATGTCGCGCACGAGGGCCAGCAATTCCTTCTTGATGAGCGCTAGGAGCATGGCGTTCGATGATCAGTCGCGCAGCGAACGGTGCGTGAGCGCCATGAAGAGCTGCTCGAGGTCGTGCCGGCCGAACTCGGCCTGGCGCACCTCGATGCCTTCGGCTTCGAGCGCGGCCAGCACGGGGCCGGGGCCGGTGCCTGCGTTCAGGTGGATGCGCCAGTGCGCCGCGCCCTGCTCCACCGTGCCGAAGCGCGAGAGCCTCTGCGCGTCGAGCCCGTCGGCGGCCAGGGTCAGCAGCATCGCGCTTTGCGACAGCAGCGCGTCGAGCGGGCCTTCGCGCAGCACGCGGCCCTGGTCGAGGATGGCCACGCGGTCGGCGATGGCCTCGATCTCTTCCATGTAGTGCGAGGCGTAGATCACTGCCGCGCCAGCCTGCGCCAGGCTCTTGATCGCATCGAGGATGAAGGCGCGCGACTGCGGATCGACACCCACCGTCGGCTCGTCGAACAGCATCAGTTCGGGTTCGGGCAGCAAGGCGATCGCGAGGTTGAGCCGGCGCTTGAGGCCGCCCGAGAGCCGCTCGGCACGCACGCCCGCGAACTGCTCGAGCTGCGCGAACTGCGTGCAGGTGTCGATGCGCGCCTTCTTGCGCGCACCCGAAAGTTTGCCGGCCGCGGCGAAGCAGGCCAGGTTCTCGGCCACGGAGAGCATCGGGTAGAAGGCCTGGTCCTGCGGCGCCACGGCGATGCGCGTGGGCGCCTGGGCGCGCACCTGCTGCAGCGGCTGGCCGTCGATGCGGATGTCGCCCGACTGCACCGCGAGCGCGCCCGACAGGTGCGAGATCAGCGTGGTCTTGCCGGCGCCGTTGGGCCCCAGCAGCCCCAGCACGCAACCGCGCGGCACGGCGAGCGACACGTCGGCCAGCGCGGCCTTGTCAGCGTGCGGGTAGCGGTAGCCGAGCTGGTGCAGCTCCAACATCAGGCAACAGCGGCCTTGAGGTCGCGGAAGAAGGTTTCCTCTTGCTGCGCCTGCTCGCGCAGCTTGCCGGCGAGCGCCACCGGATCGACCGGCTCGCGGCCCTTGACCATGCGCGCCGCCTTGAGCGCGAACGCGCGCCAGCCGTCGCCGATGGCGATCAGGCGTTCGGACATCTGCGTGAGCTGCGGCTTGTCGAGCAACTGCGCCGCCTCCTGCAGGAAGCCCGCGTAGATGAAGCGAAAGCCCGCCCCGCCCGTGCCGATCTCTTCCTGCATGCGCACCAGATGGCCGATGAAGTCGACGCTGCGCGGATCGCTCGGTGACAGCTTCTGCATGCGCTTGGCCAGCGTGCGCATGCCGCGCACGCCCACGATGGGCACGGGCGCGAGCATGTTGCGCACGGTCTTGCGGATGGCCTTGGTGACCGAGGCGGCATCGACCGCCTTGCGCTCGATGGCCTGCGGGTAGTACATGAGGCCCTTGGGCGCCAGCACGCCCTTGGCGAAGCGGGCGCGCGACAGGTCTTCGCTCGCGCAGCGCACGGGTTCCTCGAACACCGGGTCGCTGATCAGGTAGTCGTCGCCGTCCTTGCCGTAGACCAGCAGGTTGTGCGCGTTGAAGTGAAAGCGCATGTTCGGCGGAAAGTACGGCAGCCAGTAGACCGAGGTCTGCAGGCCCACGAGCTGGCCGTCGGCCAGCAGCGCGTCCAGCCGCTGCTGCCCCGCTTGCGGGCTGCGGAAGGTCTCGAAGCGAAAGCGCGCGGCCATCGGCGCCAGCAGGCCCTTGATGATGGCCTTGGGCGGCATGCGGTACGAGATGAGCGGCAGGCCCGACAGCTTGATGAACGGCAGGTAGGCGAACGACAGCGCCGACGACAACCCCAGCGCCATCGCCTCGCTCATCGGCGCGCCGTGGTGGCGCATGAGGCTGGAGATGACGCCGCTTTCGCAGTGCGCCGCCTGTTGGTGTTGGAAGTTCACGGCAGGCCTTGCAGGGTGGAAACGGGCAGCCCCAGCGCCTGGCCGTAGCGGGCGAGCTGGGCCGGCGACAGCGCGGCGAAATGGCGCGGCTGCAGGTGGCGGCGCACGCGCCACTGCCAGAAGCCGCTGGTCTGCGAGAGCAGCGCCACGTCCATGCGACGCTCGTACATCCAGTACTCGAGCGGCGAGGCCAGCCCGGCCTTCACGCGCGCCTTGGCCTCCTGCGCCTGTTCGACCAGCACGTCGACCGCGTGGCTGGTGACGATCTCTTCCGCCTCCCAGCCCTTCGAGGTGGTGGTGACGACGCGGCCCTGCGCGTCGCGGGCGTACATCAGCTTGGAATGGCCCGCGAGGGTCGCGTTGCCCTCCTGTGGCACGGCATCGAGGTCCATGGCTACACAGCCTCCAGGTAGATGAAGCCGCTGGAGAAGCGACCGCTTTCCGGTACGAACATCAGCAACTTCTGGCCCCGCTTGATGCGGCCCGAGCGGAACAGCTCGTCGAGCATGATGTACGGCGAGGCCGAGCCCGTGTTGCCCTTGGTCGCGAGGTTGCTGAACCAGCGCTCGCGCGGAATCGGCAGGCCCAGCGACGCCAGGCTCGCGGCCACGGGCTCGACGAAATAGTGCGACGACAGGTGCGGCAGGAACCAGTCGATGTCGTCGGTCTTGAGCCCGCGCCGCTCGATGATGGCGGCCAACGGCTCGGCCAGCGTGGCGCGCACGATGTTGTCGTTGAGCAGGCGCACGTCCTGCTTGACGGCGAAAGTCGAGTCGCGCTGCCAGTCGGCCGGCGAGGTGCGGGCCCAACCGTCGAGGCCGCCCTGCTCGTTCTTGTCGGCACCGGCATACATGCACACCGGCAGCTCGTGCGCCGCCGACGACAGCTCGATCCATTCGACACGCAGCGACAGCGGCCCGCGCGGCTCGCGCTCCAGCAGCACCGCGCCGGCGCCGTCGGACAGCATCCAGCGCAGGAAGTCTTTTTCGAAGGCGATCTCGGGGCGTGCTTCGAGCGCTTCGAGCTTGTGCTCGAGCTCGGCCTCGAAGTTGATGCCGCGCATCACGGCCGAGGCCAGCTCGGAGCCCGTGGCGACCGCGCGCCGCGCGTCGCCCGCGCGCACCGACAGCCACGCATGCTTGAGCGCCGCCGCGCCGGCCAGGCAGATGCCGGCGCAGGCCACCACCTCGAGCCGGGGCCAGCCCAGTTCGCCATGCACCATCACCGCGTGATTGGGCATGAGCTGGTCGGGCAGCGAGGTGCCGGTGGCCAGGCAGTCGACCGGGCCGATGTCGTCGCCCAGCGCGCGGATGGCCGCGGCGGTGAGCTGTGCGTTGGTCATGGCCAGCTGGCCGGTGGCGCGGTCGATGGCGTAATGGCGCGACTGGATGCCGTTGCTGCGCAGGATGAGGCGTCGCGCACGCGACACCTTGCCGCCGATGCGGCCCAACACTTCTTCGATGTCTTCGTTGCTGACCGGAGAAAAAGGCAGGAAGGCAGCGGTGCGGGTCAGGAAAACATCAGTCGTCATAGAGAGGGAGCCGGTCCGTGGCAGAGCCCGACGGGCGCTCGAATTGAGCCGTCATTTTAGTCAGCCACCCTCGGAACAACGGCCGCAGCAAGGCCTGCAGCGTCAGGCTCACCGGCACGACGGTGACGATCAGTGCCAGCAGAAACAGCACGTACAGCAAGAGCAGCGGCTTGCGCACCGCCGCGCCCGGCCCGCCGGCCGCCATGATCAGCTTGCCCCAGAGGTAGAAGCTGCGCGTGCCGGCCTTCTCGCTGATGAGCAGCCGCGCCTGGGCGCGCACCGCGCCCAGCCCGGCCAGCAAGGGCGCATCGCCCTGCTCGCGGCCTTCATGCAGCGCGTCGCGCAGGGCCCGGCCGAAACGGCCGCAGCCGTGGATCTGTTCCTCGCTCAGGCCCGCGTCGGGCATGCCCCAGAAGCCGCGCTTGCGACCCCAGATGAGCCAGGCCGGCGTGGTGAAGAAGGTGGCGAGCGTCGGGCCCGGGTCGGTGAGCACCACGTTGTCGATCAGGCGCGCGCCGGTGGCGGCGAGCAGGCCCTTGAGCTTTTCGTGGGCCAGCAGCCACATGTTGCGACAGGCGATGACCGTGACCACGGGTTTTCCCTTGAGCAGCCGTGCCGCCACGGGGTGCTGCAGGAAGGCCACGACCGGCTGCGCAGGCGCCAGGAACCAGACCTGGTACGGCAGGATGACGAGGTCGAAGTCTTCGTCGCCCGTGAGCGTCAGCGGCGCCAGCGGGCCTGGCTTCAGGTGGGCCGACTCGGGGAACGCGTCGAAGAAGGTCAGGAACGGCCAGGGAAAGGGAAAGCGCTGCAGCGGCCGCAACGTCTCCACGCGCAGTTCAACGCCCGGGTCGGCGCGCAGCGGCGCGGCGATCTGCCCGGCCACGCGGTCGAGTTGCCCGGTCTGCGAGTACTGGATCAGCAGGACGCGTTTGACACGCGCGCTCGGGGTGGCAGGAGGGCTGGCGGTGGGGCTGGAAGAACTTGGATTCACTGGCGGGCCGTGGCGGGGGCCGTCGAATGTAAGCGAACCTTTTCAAAGGTGCATCTGCCATAGGTCATGGCGTCGCGTGAATCCGACGAACCAGGGCGCCAGAAAGCGAAAAAGGGCCGCACCTCGCGGCGCGGCCCTTGTTTGCAATTGCTGCTGGCGAAGCGCCGGTCAGCGCACCTTGCCGGCCTTCCAGGCGCTCAGCAGCTTGTTGTAGTCGATGGTCTCGCCCTTGGGCTTCTCGTTGGCCAGCTTCTTCCACGGGGCGTGCTGGTCGCTGAGCCACTTGTTCGGGTCGCCCTTGGCGTTGAGCTTGGGCGCGCAGTGGGCCATGCCGGCGCGTTGCAGGCGGCCCATCACGTTGTCCATCTCGTCGGCCAGGTTGTCCATGGCTTTCTGCGGGGTCTTCTCGCCCGTGACGGCCTCGGCCACGTTCTTCCACCACAGCTGCGCCAGCTTGGGGTAGTCGGGCACGTTGGTGCCGGTGGGCGTCCATGCCACGCGGGCCGGGCTGCGGTAGAACTCGACCAGGCCGCCCAGCTTGGGCGCCATGTCGGTCATGGCCTTGCTCTGGATGTCCGATTCGCGGATCGGGGTCAGGCCCACGATGGTCTTCTTGAGCGAGACGCTCTTGGAGGTCACGAACTGGGCGTAGAGCCAGGCGGCGGCGGTCTTGTTGGCGTCATGGCCGTTGAAGAAGGACCACGAACCCACGTCCTGGTAGCCGTTCTGCATGCCCTGCTTCCAGTACGGGCCGTTCGGGCCGGGCGCCATGCGCCACTTGGGCGTGCCGTCCTCGTTCACCACGGGCAGGCCCTTCTTGGTCATGTCGGCCGTGAAGGCCGTGTACCAGAAGATCTGCTGGGCGATCTGGCCCTGCGCGGGCACCGGACCGGCTTCGCCGAAGGTCATGCCCATGGCTTCCTTGGGCGCGTACTTCTTCATCCAGTCGATGTACTTGGTGAGCGCGTACACGGCGGCCGGCGAGTTGGTCGCACCGCCGCGCGACACGGCCGCGCCCACGGGCGTGCACTTGTCGTCGGCCACGCGGATGCCCCACTCGTCGATCGGCATGCCGTTGGGGGTGCCGATGTCGGCGGTGCCGGCCATCGAGAGCCACGCATCGGTGAAGCGCCAGCCCAGCGACGGGTCCTTCTTGCCGTAGTCCATGTGGCCGTAGATCGGCTTGCCGTCGATGGTCTTCACGTCGACGCTGAAGAACTCGGCGATGTCCTCGTAGGCGCTCCAGTTCAGCGGCACGCCCAGGTCGTAGCCGTACTTGGCCTTGAACTTGTCCTTCAGGTCCTTGCGATCGAACAGGTCGGCGCGGAACCAGTACAGGTTGGCGAACTGCTGGTCGGGCAGCTGGTAGAGCTTGCCGTCGGGCGCGGTGGTGAACTTGGTGCCGATGAAGTCCTTGAGGTCGAGCCCGGGGTTGGTGTACTCCTTGCCCGCACCGGCCATGTAGTCGGTGAGGTTCATCATCTTGCCGTAGCGGTAGTGCGTGCCGATGAGGTCGGAGTCGGAAATCCAGCCGTCGTAGATCGACTTGCCCGACTGCATCGAGGTCTGCAGCTTCTCGACCACGTCGCCTTCCTGGATCAGGTCGTGCTTGACCTTGATGCCGGTGATTTCCTCGAAGGCCTTGGCCAGCGTCTTCGATTCGTATTCATGCGTGGTGATGGTCTCCGACACCACCGAGATTTCCTTGACGCCCTTGGCCTGCAGCTTCTTGGCCGCGTCGATGAACCACTTCATCTCGGCCGCCTGCTGGTCCTTGCTCAGGGTCGACGGCTGGAACTCGCTGTCGATCCATTTCTTGGCTTCGGGCTCTGCGGCCCATGCGCCGTGCGCGGCGACCATCGCCGCCGCCATTGCCAATGCCGTGTAGCGCATCTTCATGAATGTGTCTCCTCGGTTGTGCTTCCCCGGTTTTTTCATCGCGGCTCCGGGGAGGCGGAGAGCCGGACGCGTTGACGAAATCGGTGGGCTAGCCTTTGCGCATCACGAGCGCGAGCACGAACATCGACAGCACGAAGCCGATCCAGATCGAGGGCTCGGCCTCCAGGCTCAGCCACTCCTGCACCTTGCCGGCCAGGCCGACGAAGATCAGGTTGACGTAGGCCGCGGACAGCAGGCCGATGAACAGCCGGTCGCCGCGCGTGGTGGCAATGGGCAGCCAGCCACGGCGCATCGTGGTGGGCGACTTGAATTCCCACACGGTCATGCCGACCAGCATGAGCGCGATGCAGCTGAAGAAAACGGCCACCGGGGTGGTCCAGACCATCCAGTCGAACATCTCTCGACCTCCTTAGACGCGGCCCATCGCAAAGCCTTTTGCGATGTAGTGGCGGACAAACCAGATCACGATCGCGCCGGGCACGATGGTGAGCACGCCGGCCGCGGCCAGCGTCGCCCAGTCCATGCCCGAGGCGCTCACCGTGCGCGTCATCGTCGCCACGATGGGCTTGGCGTTCACGCTCGTGAGCGTGCGCGCCAGCAGCAGTTCGACCCAGCTGAACATGAAGCAGAAGAACGCCGCCACGCCCACGCCGGCCTTGATGAGCGGCAGGAAGATGGTGAGGAAGAAGCGCGGGAACGAGTAGCCGTCGATGTACGCCGTCTCGTCGATCTCGCGCGGAATGCCGCTCATGAAGCCTTCAAGAATCCACACCGCCAGCGGCACGTTGAACAGCAGGTGCGCCAGCGCCACGCCCAGGTGCGTGTCCATGAGGCCGACGGTGCTGTACAGCTGGAAGAACGGCAGCAGGAACACCGCGGGCGGCGTCATGCGGTTCGTCAGCAGCCAGAAGAACACGTGCTTGTCGCCCAGGAACGAATAGCGCGAGAACGCATACGCCGCCGGCAGCGCCACGGTGAGCGAGATCACCGTGTTGATCGCGACGTAGATCAGGCTGTTGATGTAGCCCGAGTACCACGACTCGTCGGTGAAGATGCGCGCGTAGTTGGCCCAGGTGAGCTGCTGCGGGAAGAACGAGAAGCTCGAAAGGATCTCCTCGTTCGTCTTGAAGCTCATGTTGACCATCCAGTAGATGGGCAACAGCGCGAACAGGATGTACAGCAGCAAAAAGATGCTGCGCTTGTGGAATCGCTTTTCGTTCATTGTTCTTTCTCCACTTCTTGCGTGCCCACGCGCTGCATCCAGTTGTAGAGCACGAAGCAGAACAACAAAATGATCAGGAAATAGATCAGCGAGAACGCCGCCGCCGGCCCGAGGTCGAACTGCCCCACGGCCTTCTGCGTGAGGTACTGGCTCAGGAAGGTGGTCGCGTTGCCCGGCCCACCGCCCGTCAGCACGAAGGGCTCGGTGTAGATCATGAAGCTGTCCATGAAGCGCAGCAGCACCGCGATCATCAGCACGCCGCGCATCTTGGGCAGCTGGATGTAGCGGAACACCGCGAACTTGCTGGCGCCGTCGATGCGCGCGGCCTGGTAGTAGGCGTCGGGAATGGAGCGCAGGCCGGCATAGCAGAGCAAGGCCACCAGCGGCGTCCAGTGCCACACGTCCATCACCAACACCGTGAGCCACGCGTCGGTCGCGCTGCCCGTGTAGTTGTATTCGATGCCCATGACCTGCAGCGCGTGGCCCAGGAGGCCGATGTCGGCGCGGCCGTAGATCTGCCAGATGGTGCCCACCACGTTCCACGGAATGAGCAGCGACAGCGCCACCACCACCAGCACCGCCGACGACTTCCAGCCCGTGGCCGGCATCGACAGCGCGAGCGCGATGCCCAGCGGAATCTCCACCAGCAGCACCGACAGCGAGAAGCCCAGCTGGCGCCACAGCGCCTGGTGCAGCTCGTCGTCGCGCATCACGGCGGCGAACCATTCGGTGCCGACGAACACGCGCCGGTCGGGCGAGATGATGTCCTGCACCGAGTAGTTGACCACCGTCATCAGCGGCACGATGGCCGAGAAGGCCACGCAGATCAGCACCGGCAGCACCAGCCACCATGCCTTCTGGTTGATCGGCTTGTTCGTCGGGTTCATGCGACCAGTTCCTCGTCCTTGTAGTAGCAGGTGTGGGTGTCGAGCACCCGCAGCCACACCGTGTCGCCCACCGAGGGCGGCTGTTCGTCCGAATGCATGCGCACCTTGACCACGCCGCCGTCGACTTCGGCGCTGAGCATCGCGTGCGTGCCGACGTCCTGCACCTGCTTCACCACTGCCGGCACGGCGCCGGCGGCACCGGCGTTCGACAGGCGCAGGTACTCGGGCCGGATGCCGATCTTGAGCGCGCCGGGCGGCAGCTCGCGCGTGGGCACCAGCGGCGTGCCCGCCACTTCGAGCGCACCGTTGGCGCTGTGGGCCGACAGGAAGTTCATGCCCGGCGAGCCGATGAAATGGCCGACGAAGGTGTGGGCCGGCCGCTCGAACAGCGCTTCGGCACTGCCCACCTGCACGGCCTTGCCGCGCGTCATGACCACCACCTCTTCGGCGAAGGTGAGCGCCTCGACCTGGTCGTGCGTCACGTAGATCAGCGTGAGCTTGAGCTCGCGGTGGATCTGCTTGAGCTTGCGGCGCAGCTGCCACTTCAGGTGCGGATCGATCACGGTGAGCGGTTCGTCGAACAGCACCGCCGACACGTCGCTGCGCACCAGGCCGCGGCCCAGCGAGATCTTCTGCTTGGCGTCCGCCGCCAGGCCCGCGGCGCGCTGGTTGAGCTGGCCGCTCATGTCGAGCATTTCGGCGATCTCGCCGACGCGCTTCTTGATCTGGTCTTCGGGCACCTTGCGGTTGCGCAGCGGGAACGCGAGGTTCTCGGCCACGGTCATGGTGTCGTAGATCACCGGAAACTGGAACACCTGCGCGATGTTGCGTTCCTGCGGCGTGGCGCGCGTCATGTCGCGGCCGTCGAAGCTCACGCTGCCCTGCGAAGGCACGAGCAGGCCCGAGATGATGTTGAGCATGGTCGTCTTGCCGCAGCCCGAGGGGCCGAGCAAGGCGTACGCGCCGCCGTCGCGGAAGCTCATCTTGAGCGGGAGCAGCGCATAGTCGCTGTCCTGCGTGGGGTTGGCGCGGTAGGCGTGGGCCAGGTCGAGATCGATGCGTGCCATCTCAAGCTCCTTTGCGCCAGGCCGGCGCCAGTGCCAGCTTTTCACTGGCATCGAACACATAGGCTTGCGACGCGCTGAAGTACAGCGTGATCGAAGCGCCCAGCTCGAAGCGGTGCACACCGGTGAGCTGCGCCACCAGTTCGCCCACCGCGGTATCGACGTGCACGAAGGTGTCGGAGCCCGAAATCTCGGCCAGCTCCACCTTGCCGGGCAAGGCGATGTCGCCCTCCCCTGCGTTCACGTTCAAGGCGCTCGCGCGCAGGCCGACCGTGACCGCGCCCGACACGCTTTCAGGCAAGGCCAGCGTCAGCGCGGGCCCGCCCGCGAGTTGCACGCGGCCGGCCGCGGCCGTGCCCGCCAGCAGGTTCATCGGCGGATCGCTGAAGGCGCGCGCCACGCGCAGCGACTGCGGCGCGTGGAACACCTCGGCGGTCGGGCCGTACTGCAGCAGCTCGCCGGCGTCCATCACGGCCGTGTAGCCGCCCAGCAGCAGCGCTTCGCCGGGCTCGGTGGTGGCGTAGATGACGGTCGAGTCGCCGGTGGCGAAGAGCTGCGTGAGTTCTTCGCGCAGGCCTTCGCGCAGCTTGTAGTCGAGGTTGACCAGCGGCTCGTCGAGCAGCATGAGCGGTGCGTTCTTGGCGAGCGCGCGCGCCAGCGCCACGCGCTGCTGCTGGCCGCCCGACAGCTCCTGCGGATAGCGGTCGAGGAACATGCCGATGTGCAGCTTGTCGGCCAGCGCCTTCACCCGCGCGTCGATGTTCGACTCGCCGCGCAGCTTCAGCGGCGAGGCGATGTTGTCGGCCACCTTGAGCGAGGGGTAGTTGATGAACTGCTGGTAGACCATCGCGACATTGCGCTCGCGCACCGGCGTGCCGGTGACGTCCTTGCCGTCGACCAGCACACGCCCGGTGCTGGGCGTGTCGAGCCCGGCCATGAGGCGCATCAGGCTGGTCTTGCCGGCCTGCGTGGCGCCGAGCAGCACGGTCACCGCGCCGCTTTTGGGCGCGATGCTCTGCTCGTAGAGCCAGGTTTGCGCGCCGACCTTCTTGGTGACGCGCTCCAGAGTCAGCTGCATCAGCTCACCTCCACTTCCACGGTGTCGTTGTTGTTCTTTGCGTTGGCCTGCAGCCAGATCGCCACCTGCTCGCGCTCGGCGGGCGTGTAGTGCAGGCCGAGCTTGGTGCGGCGCCAAAGCACGTCGTCCGAGCTCACGGCCCATTCGCGCGCCTGCAAAAAGCGCAGCTCGCGCTCGTACAGGCCGGGAGCCACCTCGGCGCCCATGTCGGCCAGCGACTGCGCCTCGCCGACCAGTTCGGCCACGCGCGCGCCGTAGCCGCGCGCCAGCCGCAGCGCGACCTGGGCGTCGAGCCAGGGGTACTTGGCCTGCACGGCCGCCACGAAGCGGGCGAAGTCGTCGTCGGGGCGCTTGGGCGCGCCGATCCAGGCCGACAGGTCGCCGCCGGCCAGGAAGGCGCCGTCGGTCCAGGCCGGGCGCTGGGCATTCGACTGGCCGAGCATTTTGCCGACCTCGTCGGCCGCGTCCTCGGCCAGCTTGCGGAAGGTGGTGATCTTGCCGCCCCACACCGACAGCAGCGGCGCGGCGGTGGTGTTCGACTCGAGCAGGTAGTCGCGCGTGACGGCCGAGGGGTCGCCCGAGGCGTCGTCCAGCAGCGGGCGCACGCCCGAGTAGGTCCAGACCACGTCGGCCGGCACGATGGCCTTGTCGAAGTAGCGGCTGGCCTGGGTGCACAGGTAGTCGATTTCTTCCTGCGCGATGCGCGCGGCGCCGGGGTCGTCGCCGCTGATCTCGATGTCGGTGGTGCCGATCAGCGTGAACGCGCCCTGGTAGGGAATGGCGAAGATGATCCGCTTGTCGGGGTTCTGGAAGATGTAGGCGTGGTCGTGGTCGAACAGGCGCGGCACGATGATGTGGCTGCCCTTCACGAGCCGCAGGCTCTTGGTGGCCAGCGCCTCGCCGCGCGCCGACTGGGCCACGCCGCGCAGGAAGGATTCGGCCCAGGGGCCGGCCGCGTTCACCACGGCGCGCGCGCGCACGGTGCGGTGCGCGCCGTCGGGGCCTTCGAGCGTGGCGACCCAGCCGTCGGCGCCGCGTTGCGCATGGATGCAGCGCGTGCGCGTGAGCACTTCGGCGCCCTTCGAGCGCGCATCGATGGCGTTGAGCACCACCAGCCGCGCGTCGTCGACCCAGCCGTCGGAGTACACGAAGCCGCGCTTGTACTGCGCCTTGAGCGGCGCGCCGGCCGGGTGCTGGCGCAGGTCGATGCCGCGCGACGGCGGCAGCACTTCGCGCCTGGCGAGGTGGTCGTACATGAACAGGCCGATGCGGATCATCCAGGCCGGGCGCATCGAGGGATCGTGCGGCATCACGAAGCGCAGCGGCCACATGATGTGCGGCGCGCTCTTGAGCAGCACCTCGCGCTCCTGCAGCGCCTTGCGCACCAGCGAGAACTCGTAGTACTCGAGGTAGCGCAGCCCGCCGTGGATCAGCTTGGTGGAAGACGACGAGGTGTGCGAGGCCAGGTCGTCCTTCTCGCACAGGACCACGCGCCAGCCCCGGCCGGCGAGGTCGCGCGCAATGCCGCAGCCGTTGATGCCACCGCCGACGATCAGCACATCGCAATCGGTGGCGGGTTCGGCCGCTGGAGAGGAGAAATCGGTCACAGGCTGGAGGTCCGTAGGTTCGTGACTTTTGTCAGCAAAGGCCGAGATTGTATTTTCGCGTTTTTTCATTTGGATTCCTTTTGGCGCGATTTTCCTCCGAGTTTTCCCTTACTCGGCTTCGTTTTCTTTCGTTTTAAAGTGACGCGGCCTGTACCCTCGACCCCAGTCTTTCCGCTTTCCACGACGCCTCTGTGAACTCCAACCCGCGCCAGATCAACCTCCTCGACACCGTGCGCGC
This sequence comes from Variovorax sp. GW821-FHT09D07, assembly GCF_059416345.1. Lineage (NCBI taxonomy): Bacteria > Pseudomonadati > Pseudomonadota > Betaproteobacteria > Burkholderiales > Comamonadaceae > Variovorax > Variovorax sp. GW821-FHT09D07. The sequence goes on along the minus strand of NZ_JBWKOY010000008.1, from coordinate 105,128 downwards.
GCGCGGTTCGGTCACCGTCGAACAGCTCGCCGACATGCTGGGCGTCACGCTGCAGACCGTGCGGCGCGACGTGCAGCGGCTGGCCGATGCGGGTTTGCTCACGCGTTTCCACGGCGGCGTGCGCGTGCCCAGCTCGACCACCGAGAACATCGGCTACCAGCAACGCGAAACGCTCAACGCCGACGGCAAAGCGCGCATCGCGCGCCGCGTGGCCGAGCTGGTGCCCAACGACTGCTCGCTGATCCTGAACATCGGCACCACCACCGAGGCCATCGCCAAGGCGCTGATGCGCCACACGGGCCTGCGCGTGATCACCAACAACCTGAACGTGGCGACCATCCTGAGCGGCAACACGGCCTGCGAGGTGATCGTGGCCGGCGGCTCGGTGCGCCCACGCGACCGCGCCGTGGTGGGCGAGGCCACCATCGACTTCATCCGCCAGTTCAAGGTCGACATCGCGCTCATCGGCGTGTCGAGCATCGAGGCCGACGGCTCGCTGCGCGACTTCGACCTGCGCGAGGTGAAGGTCGCGCAGACCATCATTGCCCAGGCGCGCGAGGTGTGGCTGGCGGCCGACGCGAGCAAGTTCAACCGGCCGGCCATGATCCAGCTGGGCACGCTCTCGCAGATCGACCGCCTGTTCACCGACGCCGCGCCGCCGCCGCCCTTCCCCGACCTGCTGCATGCCGCGCAGGTGCGCCTCGAGATCGCGCGCGACAACTGAACCCCATCAGACTCATCGAATGACCACCTACCTGCTTGCCCTGGACCAGGGCACCTCCAGCTCGCGCAGCATCGTGTTCGACCGCGAAGGCCGCATCGTCGCCATCGCGCAAAAGGAACTCACGCAGATCTACCCGCAGCCCGGCTGGGTCGAGCACGACCCGATGGAAATCTGGCGCAGCCAGCTGGCCACCGCGCGCGAGGTGCTGGCCAAGGCGAAGCTGCAGCCCGCCGACATCCACGCCATCGGCATCACCAACCAGCGCGAGACCACCGTGCTGTGGAACCGCACCACCGGCCAGCCCGTGCACCACGCCATCGTCTGGCAGGACCGACGCGCCGAGCCCCTGTGCGCGCAGCTGCGCGAGCAGGGCCTGAGCGACACCATCCGCGAGAAGACCGGGCTCGTCATCGACGCGTATTTCTCGGGCACCAAGCTGCGCTGGCTGCTCGACAACGTGCCCGGCGCGCGCGCCCAGGCCGAACGCGGCGAACTGGCCTTCGGCACGGTCGACAGCTGGCTCATGTGGCAGCTCACCGGCGGCAAGGTGCACGTGACCGACGTGAGCAACGCCTCGCGCACCATGCTCTTCAACGTGCACACGAACGACTGGGACGCCGACCTGCTGAAGGCGCTGGACATCCCCGCCGCGCTGATGCCGAAGGTGCAGCCGTCCAGTTCGCACTTTGCCGACACCGACGCCGCGCTGCTGGGCCACGCGCTGCCCATCGGCGGCGTGGCCGGCGACCAGCAGAGCGCCCTCTTCGGCCAGGCCTGCTTCGAGGCCGGCATGGCCAAGAACACCTACGGCACCGGCTGCTTTTTGCTGATGCACACGGGCGGCGCGTTCCAGCCCTCGCACAACGGCCTGCTCGTGACCAGCGCCGCGCAGGTCGACGCGACCCCGCAGTACGCGATGGAAGGCAGCGTGTTCGTCGGCGGCGCCGTGGTGCAGTGGCTGCGTGACGGCCTCAAGGCCATCAAGGGCAGCGCCGAAGTGCAATCGCTCGCCGAGAGCGTGCCCGACGCCGGCGGCGTGATGATGGTGCCGGCCTTCACCGGCCTGGGCGCGCCCTACTGGGACGCGGACGCGCGCGGCACGATCACCGGGCTCACGCGCGGCACCACGGTCGCGCACATCGCGCGCGCCGCACTGGAAAGCATCGCCTACCAAAGTGCCGCGCTGCTGCAGGCCATGAGCCGCGACGCGGTGGCCGCGGGCGGCAAGCCCGTGGCCGAGCTGCGCGTGGACGGCGGCGCGAGCGTGAACGACCTGCTGATGCAGTTCCAGGCCGACCTGCTGGGCATTCCCGTGGTACGGCCCGAGGTGGTCGAGACCACCGCGCTGGGCGCGGCCTACCTGGCGGGGCTGTCGACCGGCGTCTACACCGACGCGCGCCAGCTCTCGAAGCTGTGGAAGGTGGAGCGCCGCTTCATGCCGACCATGGGCCGTGCGCAGGCCGAGGAATCGATGGCGCGCTGGGAGCGCGCCGTGCGCCAGGCCACCGCGACCTGAGCGCCCTCGGTTTCACCAGCCCCAGAGGGAGCGCTTCAGCACCCAGCCGGTGGCGCCGCCTTCGTGGCGCACCTTCACCCAGTCGCCGCGGCGCTCGAGGGTGCGCAGCACGTCGCCGTACACGGCCTTCTTCACGACCGGGCTGCGCGCGCCGGGTGCGCGGCGCAACTGCGCAGTCTTCGCCTTCACGACGTGGTGCGGCGTCTTGCTCGTCATCGAACGGAAGACCCAGGCCTTGTCGTTCTCGAAGTCGGTGACCCGCAGCCAGTCGCCCTTGCGGCCGATCACGCGCAGCGGATAGCCCCGGCTCACCGTCCAGTGCGCCTCGGCGCGCTGGCTGGGGGCGGTGCGCATGTTCAGGGTCTTGACCGCGACACTGACCATCTGCGGCTGCGCGGCAAAGGCGGACGGCAGCAGCATCCACGAGAAGAAGAATGCGAGCAGGAGCGCGGGCAGTCGGCGGCTGAATCGAGCCATGGGGCGAGGGTTCCTTTCGAGAAGACACGGGAGGTCCGGCAAATGCCGGTCGAAGCCCCCTCTGGGACGCTGAGCGCCGATAAGTTCCGCGGGGATATCCCTGAGCCGCGCCCCAAAGACCCCGCGAGGGTCGGGACACTGGACGCGTGGGCGCAGGGTGCGGGGCAGAATTCGGCCGCCCTCGACTCCCCGCGCCGCGCTTGACACATCCCGCCATCGACGCCCCGCGTCCTCCCTCCAGCGCCCTGCTGGCCTGCGGCGTGGTCGGCGCCACGCTGCTGGCACTGATCGCCCTGGGCCACGACGGCCGCCGCATCGCCCAGCTCGCGGTGCTCGCCGCGCCGCCCGTGCTCTGGCTGCTGTGGCCGCTGCACAGCGCACGCCTGCGGCGCTGGCGCACGGCGCTCGTGTGGCTCTGGGTCATGGGCTTCGGCCTGGACGCCGTGATCCGCGCCTACCTGCTCGACACCTACCAGGCCGCGCCCGACAGCGCCATGGTGCTGGGCGCGGCGGCCAACACCAACGCACGCGAAAGCGCCGAGTACCTGCGCATGCACTGGCGCTCCGCCGTCGTCTGGTCGGCCGCACTCGTGACGGCGGGCCTGCTGGCGGGCCTGTTCGCGCGGCGCGGTGCCACGGCGCCGCGTGCGCGGCGGCCGTTCTGGGCGCGCTCGCTGCTGCTCCTCATCCTGCTCGTCGCCTGCGTGGCCTACGTGAGCAAACCCTGGCGCCGGCTGCACCCGGTCGTCTTCTGGACCCAGTGGTCGCAGTCGCTGCACGACCAGCGCGCCGCCTGGGCCGACCAGGAAAAGACCCGCGATGCGCAGATGGCCCAGGCCCGGCAGATCGCCCCGGTGATCACGCGCGAGGGACCGTCCACCGTCGTGCTCGTCATCACCGACAGCATCAACCGCGACAACATGGGCCTGTACGGCTACGGCCGCCCGACCACGCCGCGCCTGCAGGCGCACAAGGCGCAGGAAGGCGACCGCATGGCCGTGCTGCGCAACGCGTGGTCGGTGGACGCGAGCACCCTGCCCGCGCTGCGCAACATGTTCCATTTCGGCCAGCCCGCGAATGGAAACGACGGAAACAACGGGAATGGCGACAGCCCGCCCCACCTGCTGGCCCTGGCGCGCGCCGCCGGCTACAAGGTCTGGTGGATCAGCAACCACGACGACCTGGCCATCGAGCAGCAGCACGCGCGCTACGCCGACGTCGTCGACATGGTGAACCGCACGCCGGGCCGCGCCAGCGCCTCGCTCGACGGCGAGATCCTCGACTGCGTGCAGGAGGCCTTTGCCGACACCAGCACCGAGCGCAAGCTCATCGTGGTCCACCTGATGGGTGCGCACCCGCACTACAGCCTGCGCTTTCCCGAGAACGCCAATCCCTTCGACGACAGCGTCGACGCGGTCGAGAACGGCCTCGTGAAGGACGGCCGCTCGGCCTGGGTGCGCCACTTCCGCCAGGAGTACGACGCCGCCCTGCTGTACCACGACTTCGTGGTGTCGGAGCTGCTGCAGCAGACCCGCAGCACCGGCAAGCCGGACGACTACCGCGCCTGGATGTACCTGTCGGACCACGGCCAGGAAGTCGGCCACGGCAGCGACCGTGCAGGCCACAGCCCCGCGACCGCCTCGGGCTACCGCATCCCGGCCGTCGTCTGGCGCAACCGCGAACCGCTGCCCACCGGCGCCGCCACGCAGCAGCCCTTTCGCGCGGACTGGGCCGGCTGGAGCCTGATGGATCTGCTGGGCATCCGCTGGAGCGGGCAGAAGGCCGAGCGCAATGTGCTGGGCGACAGCTACCGGTGGCAGGCGCCGGAGATTCCGGTGGTGGTGGAGTCGTTCTCGAAGTAGCGGGAGGTCAGCGATCGGCCACCGGCCGCACGGCGTGGGTGGCCTCGGCCGCCTCGTTCTGGCCGATCCATGCATTGCTGAAATCCACGGCATAGAAGTGCTGCGCGGCCTCGCTGCCCGAGCCCGACCAGAACTTGCGCAGCGGTGTGTCGGGAAAGCGTGCGCTGTCGATGGTGGGAACGGAGGTTTCGCGGGCGCACCACCGGGGCACGGTGACGGGCTCCCGTTCGGGGCTCAGTTCGAGCGTGAAGGTCTCGTCGACCAGGCCATGGTCGCAACGCCGCAGCGCCGCCAGCTCCACGATGGTCGGCAGCCGCCATTGCGAGATGCCTTCATGGCCCTTGGCGTTGAGCGCCTGCACGCGCTCCTGCGCGTCCATCAAGCTCAGGGCTTCGGCCTCGCCGACGCAACGACCGCCCTGCCAGGTCTGCCCCAGCGCGCAGCGCAGCCAGCGCAATCCCGTGGCGGCATCGAGCACGACGGCCGTCGATGCCTGCGCGGAGGCTTGTTCTTTCGGTGAGGCGGCCTGGTCGCAGCCGGCGAGCAACGCGACAGCCGCCAAGGCGGCGGCCTTCCACTTGCCATCACGGGCAAGCATTGATTTCTTCATGAGAACTCCCTGCGGTCAGCAACTTGGATCGAGATCGAACTCGAATGCTACCGCCGGGGGTGCGAGGTCCCGGGGCCGGCCTGGGCCCGCAGGACGTCGATTCAATGCACCGTCAGTGCGCCGGCACCAGGAAGTCCTGACTGATCCGCCCGCCCAGCTCGTTCACCCGGTCGAGGAACTGCGTGAGGTAGGCGTGCAGGCCCGTCGCCAGGATCTCGTCGACGCGCGCGTACTGCAGGTCGGCCAGCAGCTTGCCGGCGCGGCGTTGCGTTTCGGCGCTCTGCTCGTTCTGCACCTTCGCGAGGTTGTTGACCACCTCGACCAGGCTGGCGTGCAGCGAGCGCGGCATGTCGGCGCGAAGAATGAGCAGCTCGGCCACGCGCTCGGGCTTGATCACGTCGCGGTACACCTTGCGGTAGACCTCGAAGGCCGAGACGCTGCGCAGGATCGCGCTCCAGTGGTAGAAGTCGTACTCCTGGTCTTCCTCGGTGGCGGCGCCGAAGAATTCGCTGTTGAGCGCGTGGAACTTCACGTCGACCAGGCGCGCCGTGTTGTCGGCACGCTCCAAAAAGGTGCCCAGGCGCGAGAAGTAGAACGCCTCATCCTGGAGCATGGTGCCCAGCGTGACGCCGCGCGACAGGTGCGAGCGGAACTTGACCCACTCGAAGAACTGCCCCGGGTCGCGCTCGAAGTCGCCGGCGCGCAGCATGCGGTTCACTTCGAGCCAGGTGGTGTTCTGCGTTTCCCAGGCCTCGGTGGTGAGCGCGCCGCGCACGGCACGCGCATTCTCGCGGGCGGCCTTCAGGCAGGAGACGATCGACGACGGATTGCTCTCGTCCTTGACCATGAACTCCATGACTTCGTTGGGCGTGATCTGGTCGTACTTCTTGCTGTACCAGGGCAGCAATTCGCTGATCGAGAGCACGCCCTGCCAGCCGTACTTGGCGACCTCGGCCGACTGCGGCAGCAGCGAGGTCTGGTAGTTGACGTCGAGCATGCGCGCCGTGTTCTCGGCGCGCTCGGTGTAGCGCGACATCCAGTAGAGGTGGTCTGCGGTGCGGGACAGCATCGTGGGTGCTCCTACTGCGATTGGCTTTGCGACTGCGTGGCCGCCTTCGGCTTGGCCGTGCGGTCCGCTTCGAGAATCCAGGTGTCCTTGGTGCCGCCGCCCTGCGACGAGTTGACCACCAGCGACCCTTCTTTCAGTGCCACGCGCGTGAGGCCGCCGGGCACCATCTGCACCTCGCTGCCCGAGAGCACGAAGGGACGCAGGTCGATGTGGCGCGGCGCGATGCCGGCGTCGACGAAGGTCGGCGAGGTCGACAGGCTCAGCGTGGGCTGGGCGATGTAGCCGTCGGGCTTGGCGATGACAGCCTTCTTGAAGTCCTCGATCTCGGCCTGCGTGGCGGCCGGGCCGATGAGCATGCCGTAGCCGCCGGCGCCGTGCACCTCCTTGACGACCAGGTCCTTCATGTTGTCGAGCGTGTACTGCAGCTCGTCCTTGTTGCGGCACATGTAGGTCGGCACGTTCTTCAGGATCGGCTTCTCGCCGAGGTAGAACTCGATCATCTTCGGCACGTACGGGTAGATCGACTTGTCGTCGGCCACGCCGGTGCCCACGGCGTTGCAGATCACGACGTTGCCCTGGCGGTAGGCGCGCATGAGGCCCGCGCAGCCGAGGGTGGAGGTCGGGCGGAACACCTCGGGGTCGAGGAAGTCGTCGTCGACGCGGCGGTAGATCACGTCGACCCGCACCGGGCCGCGCGTGGTGCGCATGTAGACGAAGTCGTCCTTGACGAACAGGTCTTGTCCCTCGACCAGCTCCACGCCCATCTGCTGGGCCAGGAAGGCGTGCTCGAAGTAGGCGCTGTTGTACATGCCGGGCGTGAGCACCACCACCGTGGGCTCGGCCGTGGCCGGCGGCGCGCTGGCGCGCAGGGTTTCGAGCAGCAGGTCGGGGTAGTGGGCGACCGGCGCGATGCGGTTCTGGTTGAACAGCTCCGGGAACAGCCGCATCATCATCTTGCGGTTCTCGAGCATGTAGCTCACGCCGCTGGGCACGCGCAGGTTGTCTTCGAGCACGTAGTACTCGCCATTGCCCTGGGCATCAGGGGCGCGCACGATGTCGATGCCCGAGATGTTCGAGTAGACGTTGTGCGGCACGTTCACGCCCATCATCTCGGGACGGAACTGGGCGTTGTTCAGGATCTGCTCGGCCGGGATGATGCCGGCCTTGATGATTTCCTGGTCGTGGTACACGTCGTACAGGAAGCGGTTGAGCGCCGTGACACGCTGCACCAGACCCTTTTCCATGCTCTCCCACTCGTGGGAGGGAATGATCCGGGGCAGCAGGTCGAACGGGATCAGCCGCTCGGTGCCGGAGCCGTCCTCGTCCTTGGCGCCGTACACCGCGAAGGTGATGCCGACCCGGCGGAAAATCATTTCCGCCTCTTCACGCCGCGATCGCATCACCTCACCGGGTTGCTTCGCAAGCCATTGGTCGTAGCGCTTGTAGTGCTGTCGGATTGCAGCGCCCGCATAGGGGAGCTGCTCATACATCTCGTCGAATTTGTGCATGGAACGACCAATCTCCTTGAGCCATAGCTTAGCAAGTTCGAGGCCAGTAGAAGCCCTAGGTTTGGGCCCGATGCGAGGGCATTTCGCGTTTCGGACCGTCATGGCATGCGGTGGCGCCAGTAGCGCAGGTCGTGCGCGCGTTCACACTTCACCTCGGCCGGCGCCGGGCTCGCCCATTGGGCGGCGCCGCAGCGGGGACTGTCGATCACCCGCACGCCGCGTTCGACATAGCGCGCCACCACCTCGGGCGCGGGGTGGCCGAAGCGGCTGCGGTAGCCGGCCTGCACGAGCGCAATGCGCGGGCGCACGGCATCCAGGAAAAGCTCGCTCGACGAGGTCTTGCTGCCATGGTGCGGCACCAGCAGCACGTCGGCCGACAGCCCGGGCGTGCGCGACACCAGCGCGGCCTCCTGCAGACGCTCGATGTCGCCGGCCAGCAGCGCCGTGGCGCGGCCGTTGCCGATGCGCAGCACGCACGACACGGCGTTGGGCCGCGTGAAGCCGAGATAGTCGCTGTCATAGGGAAACAGCACCTCGAAGTCGACGCCGTCCCAGGTCCAGCGCTGCCCGGCCTCGCAGCGGCGCGCGGGGCGCAGCGCCTGCAGCGGATGCCCGGCCTCGATGGAACTCAGCAGCGCCGCCTGCGGCTGCATGGCGAGCACCGCGGGCGCGCCGCCGGTGTGATCGATGTCGCGGTGGCTCAGCAACAGCAGGTCGAGCCGTTCGCCGCGTGCGCGCAACAGCGGCACGAGCACGCGGTGGCCCGCGTCGCTGTCGAGCCCGTAGCGCGGGCCGGCGTCGTACAGCAGGCTGTGCGTGGCGGTGCGCACGAGCACCGCGTTGCCCTGCCCGATGTCGGCGGCGAGCAGGTCGAATTCGCCCACCGCAGGCCGCACTGGCTGCCACAAAAGCACTGGCAGCAACAGCGGCAGGCCGAGCGCGCGCACCGACCACGGCAGGCGCATCGCCAGCAGCACGCCGCCCGCCACGCCGCTTGCGGCCAGCCATGGCGGCGGCGCGGCCATCGACAGCGTGGCGAACGGCAGGCCAGCGAGCGCCTGCAGCAACAGCGCGAACAGCTTCACCGCCCCAGCGGCCACGTCCCACAGCGGCGGCACCGCCACGCCGAGCATCGCCAGCGGCGTGATCACCAGCGTCACCCACGGGATCGCGAGCGCATTGGCCACCAGCCCGACCGCCGACACCTGCTGGAACAGCAGCAGGCTCAGCGGCGTGAGCGCCAGCGTGATCGTCCATTGCTCACGAAAGAAGCGCCCCAGGCGCGTGAGCGCGCCCACCCTGCCCTCGCCCGGCACGGCCGTGGCGGAGGCGAACAGCACCGCCACGGCGACGAAGCTGAGCCAGAAGCCCGCCTGCAGCAGCGCCCACGGGTCGGCGGCCACCACGACCGCCGCCGTCAGCAGCCAGACATGCGGCCACGGCCAACGCCGACCGGTCAGGCGCAGCAGCGCCACGGCCGCGAGCATCCAGACCGTGCGCTGCGAGGGCACGCCCCAGCCACTGAAGAGCGCGTAGAGCGCGGCCAGCAGCACGCCGCCAGCGAGCGCGGCCTGTTGCGCGGGCAGCCGCAGCATGAGCCGGCTGCTGCGCCGCCAGAGCGCGCCGACCACATGCGCCGCGAACCACGCGAACAAGGTGATGTGCAGGCCCGAGATCGACATCAGGTGCGCCACGCCGGTGGCGCAGAACACGTCCCAGTCGGCGCGGTCGATGGCGCCCTGGTCGCCGGTGACGAGCGCGGCGATCACGCCGGCCTGACGCCGGTCGTCCACGCGCGCGAAAACCGCATCGCGCACGGCTTCGCGCGCCCGCTCGATCGGGTACCGCCACGTCGTGCCCAGCAGGCGCGGCGCGGGGTCGCGCGCCCCGGCCCGCACGTGGCCCTGCGCGTGCACGCCCTGCTCCCACGCCCACAGTTCGCTGTCGAAGCCATGCGGGTTGAGGTTGCCGTGCGGCGCGCGCAGGCGCACGGTCAGTTGCCAGCGCTGGCCGGCGTGCACCTCGCCCACGGTGCGTGCGACGGACGCGCGACGTTCGGCGGGCTGCTCCCACATCCCGCCGTAGTCGCCGTACCAGGCGAGTGCGATGCGCGGCGGCACCGTCGGCCGGGCCTCATCGCGCGAGGCCTCGGCCCACTGCGCCGTCTCCACATCGAAACGGAAGCGCGTTCCGATCTCGCCGGGCTGCGGCATCTGCGAGACCACGCCCGTGAGCCGCAGGTCGCGCCCTTCAAGTGACGGGTTCAGCGCCCCCTGCGCATAGGCCGTGGCGCGCCATCCGGCGAGCCCCGCGCCAGCCATCGCGCCGCAGGCCAGCGACAGCATCAGCACGAGCAGCCGAGGCCCACGCCACCGCCACAACAGCCATCCGCCGCCGAGCCCCACGAGCAGCAACGCGACGTAGACACCTGCCGCCCACAGCAGCGGCTGGCGCAGTTGCACCGCCGCGCCGAGCAGCGTGCCGCCCAGCGCAACGAAGGCCCCCGACCCACCCGCGACAGCCTCGGACGCACGCCGCGACTGCCCTCCCCACACCCCGGAATCCATGATGCAAACCCTCCCCCAACCCACGCTCGATGGCGCGTTAATTGCTTGGCAACTGGGCTAGTATGCGTCTCACCAGAGACATCTTTTCGATGCAACCTCGCTGCACTGCACGCCCCTACGCATGTCCATCCACGCCGCACTCCACCACGTCACCCACTACACATACGACCGCCTGGTGCAGTTGGGCCCGCAAGTCGTGCGACTGCGCCCCGCGCCCCATTGCCGCAGCAATGTGATCTCGTACTCGCTGCGGGTCGAACCGGCCGAGCACTTCGTCAACTGGATGCAGGACCCGTTCGCCAACTACCAGGCGCGGCTCGTGTTCCCCGAGAAGACGCGCGAGTTCAAGGTCACGGTCGACCTCGTGGTCGAGATGGCGGTCTACAACCCCTTCGACTTCTTCCTCGAGCCGCAGGCCGAGAACTTCCCGTTCAAGTACACGGCCTCGCAGGCCGAGGAGCTGGCGCCCTACCTCGTCACCGAGAAGCCCACGCCGCTGCTGCAGGCCTACCTCGACAAAATCGAGCGCAAGGAGCAGCGCACCATCGACTTCCTGGTCGGCATCAACCAACAGGTGCAGAAGGACGTCAGCTACCTCATCCGCATGGAGCCCGGCGTGCAGACGCCGGAAGAAACGCTGAGCAACGGCAGCGGCTCGTGCCGCGACTCGGGCTGGCTGCTGGTGCAGTTGCTGCGCCACTGCGGCCTGGCCGCGCGCTTCGTGTCGGGCTACCTGATCCAGCTCACGCCCGACGTGAAGGCGCTCGACGGCCCCAGCGGCACCACGGTCGACTTCACCGACCTGCACGCCTGGTGCGAGGTGTTCCTGCCGGGCGCCGGATGGATCGGCCTGGACGCCACCTCGGGCCTGCTGGCCGGCGAAGGCCACATCCCGCTGGCCTGCACGCCCACGCCGTCGAGCGCCGCGCCCATCGAAGGCGGCGTCGACGAGTCCGAGGTCGAGTTCAGCCACGAGATGAAGGTCACGCGCATCTACGAATCGCCGCGCGTCACCAAGCCCTACACCGAAGAACAATGGGCCGAGGTGCTCGCGCTCGGCGACGCGGTCGATGCGCGCCTCGTGGCCGGCGACGTGCGCCTGACGATGGGCGGCGAGCCCACCTACGTGGCCACCAGCGACCGCGACGCGCCCGAATGGAACACCGACGCGCTCGGCCCCACCAAGCGCGGCTACGCCACCGAGCTCGTGCACAAGCTGCGCGCCGAGTACGGCCAGGGCGGCTTCCTGCATTTCGGCCAGGGCAAGTGGTACCCGGGCGAGCAGCTGCCGCGCTGGGCGCTGTCGATCTTCTGGCGCGCCGACGGCCAGACGCTGTGGCACGACCCCGAGCTGTTCGCCGACGAGCGCTTTCCCACGCACTACACGAGCGAGGACGCGCGCCGCTTCACCACCGTGCTGGCGCACAAGCTGGGTCTCACCGAGCGCTACATCCAGGCCGGCTACGAGGACACCTACTACTACCTGTGGCGCGAACGCCGCCTGCCGGTGAATGTCGACCCCTTCGACTCCAAGCTCGACGACGAACTCGAACGCGTGCGCCTGCGCCGCGTGTTCACGCAGAAGCTCGACGCGGTGATCGGCTACATGCTGCCCATCGAGCCCGGCAACGCCAACAGCGACGCGCCCGCGCTCGCCGGCCCCGGCTGGAAGACCGGCCCCTGGTTCCTGCGCGACGACCGCCTGTTCCTGATCCCGGGCGATTCGCCCATGGGCTACCGCCTGCCGCTCGACTCGCAGCCGTGGGCCAGCAAGGGCGACTACCCCTACCTCATCGAGCGCGACCCGACCGCGCCGCGCGCCGCGTTGCCCAGCGCATCCGACTACCGCGCGCGCTATGCCGCTCCGGTCGCTGGCGCCGACCTGGGCGAGGTGCCCTACACCTTCGGCACGCCGCCCGTGGTGGCCGCGTCGCTGCGCATGCAAAGCCCCGGCGATGCGGCGAAGGGCGATGCGGCAGCCGCCGCTGATGCCGCCACGCCCGCCACGCGCCAGCCGCTGCGCGGCGAATCGGCCCACTGGGTCACGCGCACCGCGCTGTGCGTCGAGGTGCGCGACCCGCGCCGCGCCAACGGCCCGGCGGCCGAGAAGAAAGGCAGCGCCTCGGGCGTGCTCTACGTCTTCATGCCGCCGCTGGCGCGCCTGGAGGACTACCTCGACCTCGTCGCCGCCGTCGAAGCCACCGCGCAGCAGCTCGGCGTGCGCATCGTGATGGAAGGCTATCCGCCGCCACGCGATCCGCGCCTGAAGATGCTGGCCGTGACGCCCGACCCGGGCGTGATCGAGGTCAACATCCACCCGGCCCACAACTGGAAGGAACTCGTCGACCACACCGAGTTCCTCTACAACGCCGCGTTCGAGACGCGCCTGTCGGCCGAGAAGTTCATGACCGACGGCCGCCACACCGGCACCGGCGGCGGCAACCACTTCGTGATGGGCGGTGCCACGCCCGCCGACAGCCCCTTCCTGCGCCAGCCCGAGCTGCTGGCCAGCCTGCTGCTGTACTGGCACAACCACCCCTCGCTGAGCTACCTGTTCTCGGGCATGTTCATCGGCCCGACCAGCCAGGCGCCGCGCGTGGACGAGGCGCGCAACGACCAGGTCTACGAACTCGAAATTGCCCTGAAGGAGATCGCCAAGAACCGCGAGATCTACGGCCAGAACATGCCCGCGTGGCTGGTCGACCGCACGCTGCGCAACATCCTGATCGACGTGTCGGGCAACACGCACCGCAGCGAGTTCTGCATCGACAAGCTCTACTCGCCCGACTCCAGCACCGGCCGCCTGGGCCTGCTGGAACTGCGCGCGTTTGAAATGCCGCCGCATGCGCGCATGAGCATCGCGCAGCAGCTGCTGATCCGCGCGCTGGTCGCCCGCTTCTGGGACGCGCCCTACCAGGCGCCCGTCACCCGCTGGGGCACCGAGCTGCACGACCGCTTCCTGCTGCCGACCTTCGTCAAGATGGACTTCGACGACGTCATCAGCGAGATGCGCCAGGCCGGCTTTGCCTTCGATGCCGACTGGTTCGCGCCGCACTTCGAGTTCCGCTTCCCGCTCGTGGGCCAGATGCAGTCGATGGGCGTGGAGCTGTCGCTGCGCAACGCGCTCGAACCCTGGCACGTGATGGGCGAAGAAGGCTCGGCCGGCGGCACGGTGCGCTATGTCGACTCATCGCTGGAGCGCATCGAGGTGCGCGTGACCGGCCTGAACGAAAGCCGCCACGTCGTCACCGTCAACGGCAAGGTGCTGCCGCTGCAGCCCACGGGCGTCACCGGCGAGTTCGTCGCGGGCGTGCGCTACAAGGCGTGGAACCCGCCCTCGGCGCTGCATCCGAGCATCCCGGCCCACGCACCGCTGACCTTCGACCTCGTCGACACCTGGATGAAGCGCTCGCTGGGCGGCTGCCAGTACTTCGTCGCCCACCCGGGCGGGCGCAACTACGACACCTTCCCCGTCAACGCCTACGAGGCCGAAAGCCGTCGCCACTCGCGCTTCACGCGCACCGGCCACACCCCGGGCTTGCTGCGCACGCCGCCGGCCACCATCGAGCTGCCGGGCAGCCGGGAGTTTCCGTTCACGCTGGACCTGCGGCGCTGAGGCTCGAGGTGGGCTCTGTTCGTGCGGGGCGCTTATTGCTTGCCGCACGCCTTCGGGGTCCAGTGGCCGTTGTTTGAGGTCACAATCCGTGACCTCAAAAGCCGCCCACTCTTCGGCCGGGCGCTGCGCATGAAATCGGCCAGGAAGCGTTCGGCATTTTGCCGGATCGCTTCGCTTGGCGGGCCCCGGTGACGGTGATGTGACAATCTCCCCCCTGTGGAACCCCTGAACGAATCCCTGTTCGACGCCCAGGCCCCGGAGCATCCGGCGGCGCTGGCGTCTTCGCTCGCGCCGGCGGCCCTGCCTGGGCATTTCGACGAATTGCGGGGACAGGCGACGCCCACGGCGCCTTCGCGGCCGGGGTCGGGCGCGGCCCCGGCGCCTGCCGCGGCCCCGCTGCTGTACGACGCCGCCGAGGAGCGACCGGCTCCGACGCAATCGCAATCCCAGTCACAGTCCCCCTCGTCCTCCCAGTCGCAGTCGCAAGGACAGGAGTCCTCCCCGTCCAGCGACCAGCCCCCGCTCACCCCCGCCTGGAACGCCTTCTTCGAACAGCTCGGCCCCGGCGGCATCAACGACCTGCCGCGGCGCGCGGTCAGCCTGGAGCGGCAGATCCGCGACAACGGCGTCACCTACAACGTGTACGCCGACGCCAACGGCCCGCAACGGCCGTGGTCGCTCGACCTGTTCCCGCTGATCGTCTCGCCCGAGAGCTGGGCCCAGATCGAGGCCGGCGTGCAGCAGCGCGTGCGCGTGCTCGACCGCGTGATGGCCGACGCCTACGGACCGCAACAGCTGCTGGCCGAAGGCCTGCTGCCGCCGGCGCTGGTGCGCGGCCACCCCGGCTACCTGCGCGCGCTGCACGGCGTGAAGCCGGCGGGCGACACCTGGCTGCACATCGCCGCCTTCGACCTCGCACGCGGCCCCGACGGCAACTGGTGGGTGGTCTCGCAGCGCACGCAGGCGCCTTCGGGCCTGGGCTACCTGCTGGAGAACCGGCTCGCGATCACGCGGCAGTTTCCGCAGGCCTTCGAGGCGCTGCAGGTGCAGCGGCTGGCCGCCACCTACAGCGCCATGATGGAAGGCCTGCAGCGCATGTGCCCGTCGGGCTCGCCGCCGCACATCGCACTGCTCACGCCGGGCCCGTACAACGAAACCTACTTCGAGCACGCCTACCTGGCGCGCTACCTCGGCCTGACGCTGGTCGAAGGCAGCGACCTCACCGTGCGCGACCAGCGCCTGTACCTCAAGACGCTGCAGGGCCTGCGCCCGGTGCACGGCCTCATCAAGCGGCTCGACGACCAGTTTCTCGACCCGCTGGAGCTGCGCCCCGACTCCACGCTCGGCGTGCCCGGCCTGCTGCAGGCGATCCGCGCGGGCAACCTGCTGGTGGCCAACATGCCGGGCTCGGCCTTCCTCGAGTCGCCGGCGCTGCTGGGCTTCCTGCCCGGGCTGGCGCTGCGGCTCATCGGTGAAAAACTCAAGCTGCCGGCGCTGCCGACCTGGTGGTGCGGCGAACGCGCCGCGCTCGAGGCGGTGCTGCCGCAGCTCGGCGAAAGCGCCATCAAGCCGACCTACCCCGGCTTCCAGGGACGCTCCAGCTTCGACGCCGTGTTCGGCAGCCAGCTCGGCCGCCGCGAAATCGACGAATGGGCGGGCCGCATCGTGCGCGAGGGCGACGTCCACACGGTGCAGGGCTACCTGCCGCTGTCGCAGATGCCGACCTGGGCCAGCGACCTCGGCCCCGGCCACATCGCACCACGCGCGCTGATGCTGCGCGTGTTCGCGGTGAGCGACGGCCCGCAGTCGTGGCGCGTGCTGCCCGGCGGCCTGGCGCGCCTGGCGGGCCCCGACGCACAGATCGCCTCGATGCAGCGCGGCGGCAGCAGTGCCGACGTCTGGGTGCAGACGCACGGCGAGGTCGACCGCACCACGCTGCTGCAACCGCACGCCACGCCGGCCTCGCTCGCGCGGCACCGCGCGCCGGTCACCAGTCGCGCGGCCGAGAACATGTTCTGGCTCGGCCGCTACACCGAGCGCGCCGAGAACGCGGTGCGGCTGGCGCGCCTCACGCTCAACCTGCTGGGCAGCGAAGACCAGTCCTCGCGCCCGCTGCTCGAATGGCTGCACCGCATGGCGGTACGAAATGCGCTCGTGCCGGCCGAAGCGCCGAGCGCGCCGCAGTCACGCCGCGTGTTCGAACGCGCACTCATCGCCGAGCTGGGCGACGTCGACCACGGTGGCAGCGTCGGCTACAGCCTGCGCAGCATCCGGCAGGCCGCGGCGGCCGTGCGCGAGCGGCTCTCGCAGGACAACTGGAACCAGATCGTGCGCGCCGAAAGCGACTTTTTGCGGCGCGCGGCCGAGCAGGCCGGCGAAGGCAGCTTTGCCGCCAGCGCCGCCCTGCGCGCGCTCGAATCCGCCAGCACCGCGCTGGCCGCCATGACCGGCGCGCAGACCGACCGCATGACGCGCGATGACGCCTGGCGGCTGCTGTCGATCGGCCGCCACATCGAACGGCTGGGCTTCTTGTCGAGCGCACTCGAGGCCGGCTTCGCCAACGGCGCCGTGCACGAGGTGAGCGGCTTCGAGGCGATGGTGGCGCTGTTCGACAGCACCATCACCTTCCATGCGCGCTACCAGCAGCGCCGCGACGTCGCCACGCTGGTCGACCTGCTGGTGCTCGACGCCGAGAACCCGCGTTCGCTGGCCTGGGTTACGCAGACGCTGCGCGGGCGCATCGCGCGGCTCGCGGGCAGCGCGCCGGGCAAGCTCACGGCCTTGTCGTACGAGCTGCCCGACCCGGCCACCTGGACGCTCGAACACCTGTGCGCGGCCGGCCCCGGCGCCGACTACCCCGCGCTGGTCGAACTGCTCGCCACCTGCGAGACGGCGGCGTACCACGTGTCGGACGCCATCGGCACGCGCTACTTCACGCTCACATCCGAATCGCTGCGCTCCGTCGGCGCCTGATTCCATACCTACACAACGATATTTCGAAGGAGGCATTTCCATGTCCGGCATCGCCCTCAACCGCCGTCTCACACTGACCGCCGCCAGCCTCCTGGTCGGCCTCGCGCTCGCCGGCTGCGGCAAGCAGGAACCCGCCGCGCCCGCGGCCGCTTCGGCACCGCCGCCCGCCGCCGCGCCGCGCGTGCTGGTCGTGGGCACCGACGCGGCCTACACGCCCTTCGAATCGCAGAACGAAAAGGGCGAGGTCGTGGGCTTCGACATCGACGTGGTGAAGGCCGTCGCGCAGAAGGCGGGCATCGAGGTGAAGTTCGTCAACACGCCGTGGGAAGGCATCTTCAACACGCTCGAGCTGGGCGACCGCGACCTGCTGGTGTCGGCCATCACCATCACGCCCGAGCGCCGCCAGACGATGGACTTCTCGCAGCCCTACTTCGAGGCCCGCCAGCTCATCGCCGTGAAGAGCGATTCGACGGTCGCGAAGTTCGACGACATCAAGAAGCTCAAGGTCGGCGTGCAGAACGGCACCACCGGCGACGAGGTGGTGGGCAAGCTGCTGGGCAAGTCGAGCACCGACATCAAGCGCTTCGAGTCGACGCCGCTGGCGCTCAAGGAACTCGAAGCCGGCGGCGTGCAGGCCGTGGTGGCCGACAACGGCGTGGTGGCGCACTACCTGGCCAACAACCCGGGCGGCGGCTTCAAGACCGTGAGCGATGCCGGCTTCTCGACCGAGCAGTACGGCATCGCCGTGAAGAAGGGCAACGCCGAACTGCTGGCGAAGATCGACAAGGGCCTGGCCGACATCAAGGCCGATGGCACCTACGCCAAGATCTACGCCTCGCACTTCGGCGCCGAGTCCAAGTAAACAGCGAGCCGCGCGATGCTGCTGCACGTCACCCACGAAACGCGCTACGCGTACGCGCCGGCGGTCGAGACGGCGCAGCACCTGGCGCACCTGCGCCCGCTGGCCACCGCCTCGCAGGAGCTCGTGAGCCACCAGCTCACGATCGACCCCGCGCCCGCGCAGCGCAACGAGGTGCCCGACCTGTACGGCAACACGCGCGCCTTCTTCGCGCTCGAGTCCACGCACGACCACCTCATCGTCACGGCCGAAAGCGTCGTGAAAACCTCAGAGCCCGTGCTCTCTCCCGCCGTGGCGCGCGAGCTGCCCTGGGAGGCCGTGCGCGAGCGCTTCCGCTTTCGCAAGGACGCGCCCTTCGACCCCGCTTCGGAGTTCGTGTTTCCCTCGCCGTACGTGCCGCGTCACGACGACTTCGTCGCCTACGCGCGCGCCAGCTTCGTGCCCGAGCGTCCCACCTTCGACGTGGCGATGGACCTCACCGAGCGCATGTACCGCGACTTCGCCTACGACGCCGACAGCACCGAGATCAACACCCCCGCCGTCGAGGCCCTGGCGCAGCGCAAGGGCGTGTGCCAGGACTTCGCCCACATCCTCGTCGCGTGCTTTCGCGCCATGGGCCTGCCGGCGCGCTACGTGAGCGGCTACCTGCTCACGCAACCGCCGCCAGGCCAGCCGCGCCTGGTGGGCGCCGACGCCTCGCATGCGTGGGTGTCGGTGTATTTGCCCGGCGAGGGCGAAGGCCCCGAGAGCGTGGGTGGCTGGGCCGACTTCGACCCCACCAACGGCCGCCAGCCCGGCGAGGACTACGTCACGCTCGCCATCGGGCGCGACTACTCCGACGTCTCGCCGATGCGCGGCGTGCTGCATGGCGGCGCGCGCCACACGCTGCATGTCGGCGTGACCGTGCAACCCGTGGGGGAAGTGGTGCAGCTGCCGGCGTCGGCGGCGCAAACACAGACACAATCACCCCCGTCATCGTCATCATCATCCCCAGATCAGGAGTCTCCATGAGCGTTTACGACAAGCTTTCCAGCCTCGGCATTTCCCTGCCCCCGGTGTCCGCACCCGCCGCCGCCTACGTGCCCTTCGTGCAGACCGGCAACCTCGTGTTCCTGTCGGGCCACATCGCCAAGAAGGACGGCAAGGTCTGGGTCGGCCAGCTCGGCGCCAACATCGGCACCGACGAAGGCAAGCAGGCCGCACGCGCCATCGCCATCGACCTGCTCGGCACGCTGCACGCGGCCGTGGGCGACCTCAACAAGGTCAAGCGCATCGTCAAGGTGATGAGCCTCGTGAACTCGGTCGGCACCTTCACCGAACAGCACCTGGTGACCAACGGCGCCAGCGAGTTCTTCGCCGAAGTGTTCGGCCCCGAAAAGGGCGCGCATGCACGCAGCGCCTTCGGCGTGGCGCAGATCCCGATGGGCGCTTGCGTCGAGATCGAGCTGATCGCCGAGATCGGCTGATCTTCTTCAGGGCGGCTCAGCCTCAATGAATGAGCCGCCCGCCATTTCCGATCATTGAAAGCGTCACGGGGTGCGGACGCACACCCGGATCGTCGCCACTCGACACCGGAATCCCCTCGATCTCACGCCGCAGCATCAGCTTCATGGCGTCCTGCATCGAACGGCGTGGTGACGCGGCCAGCGCCGTGCGCGCTGCCTCCACCGTCACCATCGCCACCACGTACCCTTCCAGCGAAAAGTAGCTGAACTCGTCGCGGCCCATGTGGCTGCGCATGTCCTGCTGGTAGCGCTGCACCAGCGGCGAGGTCGCCAGCCGCGGGTTGGGCATGACCTGCGAGATCACCGTGCCGCGCGCCGCCGGCCCCACGCTCTTGGCGAGCACCTCGCCGTTGACGATCGAGAGCATGTACGGCGTCGGCCGTGCCACGCCGCTCTCCGCCGCCAGCCCCGACAGCAGCTTCACCCCGCATGGCGTCACGCACAGCGCGAAGAGCGCATCGGGCTTCGCCGCGCGCACGCTGGCGGCCAGCGCGGCGCCGTCCATCTGCGCCAGCGCCACGCCCTGCTGCCCCACGAGTTCGATGCCGGCGCCGCGCAGCGCGATCTCGAGCGCGGCAAACGCATCGCGCCCCAGCCCGTCGTCCTGCCAGACCGCGAACGCGCGCCGCTGCCGCACCGACACCGCCTGCGCGACCAGCTGGCGCACCTCGTCGGCGTAGCTTGCGCGCAGGTGGTAGATGAGCGCGCGCTGCGCGCCGTGCAGCGCCGAGGCGCCGGTCATCGCGCCGATCAGCGGCGTGCCCGCCTCGCGCATCGTCGGATAGGCCGCGTCGATGTGCGAGGTGCCGGCCGACAGGCCCAGCGCGTCGACCTTGTCCTGCACCACCAGCTGGCGGATGTTCTGCGTGTGGCGCTCCACCGAGTAGCCGTCGTCCAGCGCGCGCCACACCAGCTTGTGGCGCCCGAGCAGGCCCTCGCGCTGCACGCGGGCCAGGTAGGCGTCGATGCCGTCCTTCACGTTGCGCCCGGCCTCGCCGAGCGGCCCGCTCAGCGGCAGCGACTGCCCCACCACGATCTCGTCGGCGCGGCCTGGCAGGCCGAGAAAGAGAAGACCCAGAAGCGCAAGCCAGCGGTAGACCATCGTGGTGTTGTCCTTGCCGGCGTCGCCGGCCGTGGGGCAGCCTGAAGCAGGCGGGCCCCGATCTTGGCGGCGCACGGCACGCGGCGGCCATCGGACATTTCCGGCCGGCGCTACGGGGAACCCTGCTGCTCGCAAACCCTCGGGCGCGGCCGTGCGGCGCGGCCCGCGACCTATCATGCAGCGCGCCACCGCCCGCCCCCATGACAGCACCCGCCCGCGAGAGCCTGCAGGACATGCCCTTCGACACCATCGTCGAACAGGCGGTGGCGGGCATCTACGTGATCCAGGACGACCGCTTCGTCTACTGCAACGCGACCTGGGCCGCCATCGTGGGCTACACCGCAGAGGAAATGACCGGCATGTCGCTGGCCGAGATCGTGCCACCCGACTTCGTGGAAGTCGTGCGCTCGCGCATCCGCATCCGGCTGGCGGGCAATCCGCCGAGCATGCACTTCATCACGCGCGGCCTGCACCGCGACGGGCGCGTGCGCTTCGTCGAAGTCCACGGTTCGCGCATCGAGCACCGGGGCCGCCCGGCCGTGATGGGCGTGGGCGTGGACGTGACCGACCGCGTGCGCAACGAGGAAGAACGCCAGCGCTCGCGCGAGCAGCTGCAGGCCCTGGCGGCCTACACCGCCAACAAGCTCGAGGAGCAGCGGCTGGCACTGTCGCGCGACGTGCACGACGTGCTCGGCGGCATGCTGACCTCGATCAAGATGGACGCCACGCGCATCCAGCGGCGCGCCGACAACCCCGAGGTGCAGGCGCTCACGCAGGGCCTGATCGCGCTCACGCAGCAGACCATCGACACGGTCAAGCAGATCTCGGAGGCGCTGCGCCCCAGCGCGCTCGACCACCTGGACCTGTCGGTGGCGCTGGCCCACGAGCTGCAGGCCTTCACGCGCCGCTCGGGCGTGCTGCATTCGCTGGACACCGACGCGCCCGCGCTGCGGCTCGCGCCCAAGCAGGCCACCGCCGTCTACCGCATCTTCCAGGAGGGGCTGACGAACGTCCTGCGCCACGCGAAGGCGCAGCGCGTGGACGTGCGGCTGCGCGTGGACGGCGAGCGCCTGCGGCTCGCGCTGCACGACGACGGCTGCGGCTTCGACCCCGACGCCCCCGAAGGCAGCGCGCTGGGCCTTCTGAGCATGCGCGAACGCGCGCGCGAGATCGGCGGCGAGCTGCACATCCACGCGGCGCCCGGCGCGGGCACGCGGCTGGCGCTGAGCGTGCCGCTGCAGCCGGAGAGCGGCCCGGCATGATCGACATCCTGATGGTCGACGACCACACGATCTTCCGCTCGGGCCTGCAGCGGCTGCTGCTCGACGAGAGCGACCTGCGCACCACGGCCGAGGCCGGCAACGGCGCCGAGGCGCTCGAGTTGGTGCGCCAGCGCCGCTTCGACGTGGTGCTGCTGGACATCAACATGGAAGGCCGCAACGGCCTGGAGGTGCTGGCCTCGATCCGCGCGCTGCAGCCCGCGCTGCCGGTGCTCATGCTGTCGATGTACGCCGAGGAACAGTACGCGCTGGTCGCCATCCAGGCCGGCGCGCGCGGCTACATCGCGAAAGACGCGGAGCCCGCCGAGCTGGTGCGCGCGATCCGCTGCGTCGCGGCCGGCGGCCAGTACCTCAGCGCGCGCGCCGCCTCGCAGGTCAGCGGCCAGCTCGAAGGCCGCGACGACCGCCCCGCGCACCAGCGGCTCACGGTGCGCGAGCACCAGATCATGCTGATGATGCTCAAGGGCCTGTCGCTCACCGCCATCGGCGACGAGATGCTCATCAGCGTGAAGACCGTGAGCACGCACCGCAGCAACATCCTGGACAAGCTGGGCGTGGCCAGCACGGCGGAGCTGGTGCTCTATGCCGTGCGCCACGGGATCATCCAGTAGATCGATCGCTTCGGAAACTCAGCGTGTGCCGTTGCGCAGCGGGTCGACGGACTCGGGCAGCGCGTTGAAGTCGATCTGCTGAAACAGGAACTCGCGCTGCTGCGGCGACAGCAGCGAATAGCGCGGCCAGAAGAACAGGTAGTCGTCGGCCGACATGCGCGGCTGGTTGTCGAAGACCATGCGCTTGCTGCACAGCAGGCACACGAAGTTGGTCCAGTTGTTCCAGGTCGTCTGGCCGTCGAACATGCGGCTCGGTGCGCCGTAGCGGGCAAAGCTCGCCGCGTGGCCGATGAACTTGTCCGACAGCGCCTTGCGGCTGCTGGCGTTCGCGGAGCTCCAGGCAAAGCGCATGAAGTTCGGCTCGTCGGTCACGAAGTTGCCGAACAACGCCGCCACGTCGATGCCGTGGAATGCGCCGAAGGTGTCCTTCCAGGGCTGCGGCGTGTCGTCCCAGTTGTAGTTGTAGCGGTAGATGTCGCCGTTCTGCAGGCGCAGCACGCGGATCACGTTGTCGATCACGTTGTCCAGCGCGTAGCTGATCACTTCATGCGTCTGCGTGTAGATCGGCCGGAACTCGGGCTTGATCAGCTGGTTGAAGGTGACGCTGCCGGGCGCCGCGTAGTTGGTCAGGTTCCACAGCTCCTGCTGCGAAGGCTGGCCCATGCCGAACAGGAAGGCGAAGTACGAGCCCTCGTCGTGCGTGGAGCCGATCATCAGCGGCATCTTGTTGTAGTTGCCCGCCAGCAGGCCGGGCAACCCGCTCGCGCGGATCACGGTGCCGTCGGTGAAGTGGCCCGGCACCACGGGGCTGGGCGTGAACTTCATGATCTGCGCCGCGCTCGCACCGCGCAGCAGGGCGGCGATGTCGGCGGCGCTCATGGTCACGCGCTGCGCCGCGGCCTGCAGCGTGGTCGAGGCGCGGCCGGTGTCGACCAGCAGGTTGTCGATGAGCGAGTCGGCCGCCAGCGTGCCCACCACCGGCGGGTACGCATTGGGCACGCCCGACATGCACAGTGCGCGGTGGAACTTGCCGTCGGCCAGTGGCGACTGCAGCAGGCCCCAGGTGTTGATGCAGCCGGCCGACTGGCCCGCCACCGTCACCTGCCCCGGGTTGCCGCCGAAGGCGCGCGCGTTGGTCTTCACCCAGTCGAGCGCGCGCACGAGGTCCAGCGTGGTGAAGTTGCCCGAGTCGTCCAGCGCGTTGCCGGTCTTCATGGCCGGGTGGTTCAGCCAGCCCAGCATGCCCATGCGGTACTGCACGGTGACCACCACCATGTTGGCCTTCTGCGCCAGGTAGGCGCCGTCGTAGGCCGGCTCGCGCGCCGAGCCCTTGGTGTTGCTGCCGCCGTGGATCCAGAAGAACACCGGCAGGTTCTCGGCGCTGGAGTTCGGCCGCCACACGTTCAGGTACAGGCAGTCTTCGGTGCCCACGGGCTGGCCGAAGGTGGCCGGGTCAGGCTCGCCGAAGGGGTTGCCGACCTGCGCGCACATGCCGGCCAGCGTGGTCGCGGCGCGCGCGCCGCTCCACGGCTGCGGCGGCTGCGGGGCGCGCCAGCGCAGGTTGCCGACGGGCGGCTGCGCGAAGGGAATGCCCAGGAAGGCGTGCGTGTTGTTGGCCGCGACCTTGCCGTAGATCTGGCCGGCGTCCAGCGTGCGCGTGAGGCTCTGGTTGTAGGCGGCCAGCGCGGGCGCCGCGAGCATCGCGAGCGCCCACAGGACCGTGGTGCGAAGCAGCAGGCGAACGAGGCCTGCGAGAGAACGGGAGCGGTGCATGGTGGTTGTCTCCTCGAGGTGGATGCGGCGGGCTCTGACGGCCTCGGTCATGCATCGATTCTCGTGAGCACCCTGCCCCGCCCGCCTCGGTGTCATCGCAGGGGGGCGGCAAGAATCCTCCGATTGACATCCGGCCCGCAAAGGGCCATGCAACGCTTGGCGGCTGCTACTTGCGCTTCCAGCTCGCCACGGTGATGTACACGCCGGTTTCCTTCGCGTCGCGCAGGCGCACGCTGTAGCGGCCCGCACCGTCCGTGCCGTTGAAGACGACCTCGCGGCCCTCCTCGTCCAGCGTCGCGCCCTTGGCGAGTTCGCGGTAGGCGTCGACCAGCTTGGCGATCGGCTCGTAGCTGCGCAGCGTGACCTCGGCGTCGGGCAGCCGCGCCTCGGGGCGCTGGGCGCTCTGGTAGGCCGTGCGCATCGGCAGGCCGGCCAGCCCCTTGGGCAGCACGATCTTGCCGGCGCTGGCGGTGCTGTTCACCTCGGCCGTCTGCACCAGCAGCGGATGCAGCGACGCCGGGAAGCCCGGCGGCAGCTGCTCGGCGCGCCAGCCCGGCACGCCCGGCTGGCCGGTGATGTATTCGACGCTGGCGATCTTCTGCGCGGCGGCCACGTCCGCCGGATCGTCGCTGTCGGCCATGGCCGCGAGGAACGACGGCAGCTGTTTGCTCCAGGCCACGAGCGGCGCGGCGTCGGCCTGGCTGGCACCGGCACGCTGGAAGACCGACAGCACGGTCTGCGGCAAGGGGTTGCACACCTTGGGGTCGTCGCGCTTGGCGGCCGCGCGGCAGTGGCCGTTGACCAGCCCCACCGCCTGCACGCGGCCGTCGGCGTCGATCAGCATCGCCGCGCGCTCTTCGCCGTGGCCGCCGCCGCTGACCGACGCGATCACCTGGCGGCCGTCGGGCCACACGGTGCGCGTGACGTCGAACTTCGAGCGCATGCCTTCGAGCAGCTGCTGCGCGATCAGCGTGTCGGGTTCGGTGTAGCTGCCGCGCGCGTAGCCGACCAGGCCGATCACGGCGCTGCGGATGCGCGTCTGCTCGCTCAAGCGCAGCGTGGGCGGCGGCAGTTCGGTCGTGACGGGGCCGGCCGCGTCTTGTGCATGGGCTGCGAACGCGCAGGCGAGCACCAGCGACGCGAACGCCGCCGGAATCAATGTCTTCTTCATTCGGAAATTTCCACTTCGATGTTCGTGATCGCGGGCATGTCGCGCGGGACCGTCGTGCTGACGGAGAAGCTCAGGCCGTTGCGGCTGCCGGCGATGAAGCCGTCGCTGGACTCGATGTCCTTCAGCGGCGGCGACAGCTGCTTGTAGAACGCCAGCACCTGCTGTGGCGTGTCGACGGTCTGCAGGCGCAGCACGCGCTTGGCCTTGGCGTCGCTCAGCGCGTCCTGCGCGGTGCCGTAGATCAGCGCCTTGGGGTACAGCGGCACTTGCGCGGAGAAGGCCTTGTTGGGTCGCACGATGGGACGCGCCGTGGTGCGCGCGGCGTCCATCGTGACGTACTCGGTCGTCGCGATCTTCTCGCCCACGCCTTCGCCGCCCTGCATGCGGTCGGGAACCTGCTGGCTCCATGCGACCAGCGGTTGCGCCTTGGTGCGGTCGACGCCGGGGCGCAAAAAGACCGAGAGCACCGCGTGCTGGTCGTCGAGGCAGCCGGCGGACGACGAGTCCTTGCCGCAGCTGCGATGCACCAGTGCGGCAGCCAGCACGTCACCGCTGCGGTCGTCGACCAGCACGGCCGCGCGCTCGCCGCCGTCGTAGGGCCGACGGTACGACGAAAGCAGTCGTTGGCCGTCAGGCAGCGCCTGCTGCTTGCGGTCGGGGCGCGAGGCCAGGCCCGAGATCAGCTGCTCGGCCAGCAGGCCTTCGGGCCAGTAGTACGAGCCCGACGCCATGCCCGCGAAGCGCGTCACGGCAAGGTCGAGTGCGGGGGCCTGGGATGTTTCCGGGGCGCGCTCGTGATGCGGCACGAGGACCAGCTGGGGTGTCGCGGTTTGTGCGACGGCGCCGAGGGAAGAGAGAAGAAGAAAAGCGAGGAAAGCGGAACGCGGTCGAAGGTGAGGCATGCAAGAAAGAAAACGAACGATGCGGCTTGCCCGATGTTTGCGGACAAGTGTGTCGTTTCATTCTAGAAGGCGTTCATTGCCAAAACGCCTCGCCTCTCATCGCCGCGACGAACGTCTCACGGTGTGACCGCGAGCTTCGAACACAGCAGCCGCATCGCCGCACCGATCGGCGCGATCACCGGCACCTCGAAGCGCGGCGCGAGCGCGAGCGCGGCCTGCCCGAGCGGACCGCCGCCGATGATCACGGCCTGCGCGCCGTCGTCGTCGATGCAGCGCTGCACGGCCTGCGCCAGCGCTTCTTCGAGCGCCTGCGCATCGGCTGCGAGCGCGCGCGGATCACCCTGCGTGAGGCGGATGCCGCTGAACTGCGCGCCCAACCCGAGCGCGGCCGCGCGCGCTTCGATGGGTGCCACGAGGTCGGGCGTGACGGTGGCGATGCCGAAGCGGCGGCCGCCCTCGCCCGCCGCGAGCATCGAGGCTTCGGCGATGCCGACCACGGGCACGCCGGCCTCGCGCCGCAACAGCGCCACGCCGGGGTCGCCGAAGGCGCTGACGATCACGCCGTCCCAGCCCTCGCCCGCCGCCGCGCGCCACACCTTCAGCACCTCGTGCGCGGCCGCGTTCAGCTCGTCTTCGTTGACGATCATCGGCGGGCCCTGCACCGCCGTGCGGCCGGTCACGCGGCAACCGGCGGGCGCTTCGGCGGACGCGATGCCGACCATCATGTCGGTGGTGGCGACGGAGGCGTTGGGGTTGATGAGCAGGATGTCGGGCATGCGGAAAAGCGCTTTCTTTGGAGATCGTTCGGTGCGT
Source organism: Variovorax sp. GW821-FHT09D07 (assembly GCF_059416345.1). Taxonomy (NCBI): domain Bacteria; kingdom Pseudomonadati; phylum Pseudomonadota; class Betaproteobacteria; order Burkholderiales; family Comamonadaceae; genus Variovorax; species Variovorax sp. GW821-FHT09D07. Next base: position 78,190 of record NZ_JBWKOY010000008.1, on the reverse strand, counting down.
GGCTCAGTTCGAGCGGGCCAGCGTCGCGCCCGGTGCGCGGTCTTCGGCCTCGGCCTCGCCGGGCAGCGGCAGCGCATCGGGCGACTGGCCGTAGGTCTCGGGCACGCACTGCACGCTGGCGACGAACACCGCGTACATCGCGGCGGCCAGGCCGAACACGCCGACCAGCCCGAAGCTGTCGAAGAGGCGGCCCGCCACCAGCGGCATCAGCGCGCCGGCCGCCGTGCCCGTGGCCAGGATGAAGGCCGTGCCGAAGGCGCGCACGCGCGTCGGGTACAGCTCGGGCGCAAAGATCCAGATGGTGGTGTTCAGCAGCAGCACGAAGAACTGGAACACCGCGCCCGCGATGAGGATCACGACGATGCTCTTGGCCACGAAGCCGATGGTCAGTGCCGCGAGGCAGGCGCACACGGCGCCGGCCGTCAGCACGCGCTTGCGTGGAAAGTGAAAGCCCAGCAGCGAGGCCGCGATGGCGCCCAGCAGGCTGCCGCCCTGCATCACCATCGTGAACAGCAGGCTCTTGGACATGCTGTAGCCCAGCGTCACGAGGATGGTCGGCATCAGCGTGAGCACCGAGATCTGCGCGCCGTAGGTCATCCAGATCGTGATGCACAGCGGCACCGTGCGCCGCGCCAGCGCGCCGCGGAAGATCTCGGTCACGCGCACCTTCGGCCGGGCGGCCTGCGCGAGCGTGCCGTCGTCGGTGATGTATTGCTGAGGCGCCGCCGGCTTGCCCGACAGCTTCCCCGAGGCGAGGCGCGACAGCACCGCGTTGGTTTCCTTCACGCGGCCCTGCGACAGCAGGAAGCGCGGCGTCTCGGGGATGTAGCGGCGGTAGAAGGCGCCCAGCAGCGCCGGCACCATGAGGCAGGCGAACAGCCAGCGCCAGGCGTTGTCGCCCGGGAACATCCAGAACACCAGCAGGCCGAAGCCCGGCGCCAGGAAGTTGCCGAGCCCGCCCGCGCCCACGTTGACCATCCCCACCGCCGTGCCGCGGAACTTGGTGGAGCAGAACTCGGCCAGCATGGTGACCGCGATGGCGATCTCGCCGCCCAGCCCGAAGCCCACCACCGCGCGGCCCAGCGCCATCACCGTGAAGTTGGGTGCCATCGCGCAGATGCCCGCGCCGAGCGTGAACAAGAGCAGGTCGATCGACAGCATCACGCGCCGGCCGTAGCGGTCGGCGATGAAGCCCGAAATGATCCGCCCGATGGCCGCGCAGGCGAAGGTGACGGTGTTCAGGAAGCCGATGTCGGAGGCGCTCAGCCCCCACTGCTCGCGCAGCATCGGGCCGACGATGCCGACCGCGTTCTGCTCGAAGGCATCGAACAGGCAGCCGATGAGGATCAGGAAGATGATCGTGTGGTGCGAGCGCGTGACGCCGATGGTGTCGAGCGCGCGATCGAGCTCCGCGACTCGGGGCGAGTCGGGCCCGGAGGAGAGTGCAGGTCCAGCCATGGAAAAACCCCTTGAGAAGGAATGAAGTGCTTGCTTGCGCGGTGCAGCCCGGTGTCGCGGATCGCATCGTAGGCGGCATCGCGCCTGAATGGCATATGGATTTCACCTACTTCAAATAGTTGAAATTCAAATTTCATTCAGTTGCGGGCGTTCGCAAGCTTCATGCCGGGTGGTTTTCAGGCCTGGAAGACGGGTTCTCCGGGGTTGGGCTGGCAAGTGGCGCCCGAGCGCACCTGCAGCGTGCGCTCGCGCACCGCGGGCGTGCGCCGCTGCTGTCTAGGAACTCGCGGCGCCGGCCAGCGCCAGCAGCTCGTCGACCTCCCAGTGGTCGTCCGCGTGCCCGCCGTACTTGACGGCGACGACGGTGCCCCGCGCGTCGATGAGCACGTCGGCCGGCAAGCCCGTGATGCCGTTCTCCGCCCGCTTGTAGAAGCGGCCCGTCGCGAGCACCCAGCGCAGGCCGCTCCAGAAGACGCGCGGATGCAGGAACGCCAGCCGCGAGGTTTCCACGCCGAAGCGCCGGTAGTGCGCCTTGGTGGGGTCGGCCACGCAGTCGAACGGCAGCTGCGCCTGGTACTTGCGCATCTCCTGCGCGGACGAGTGAAAGAGCACGACCTCGCGGATGCCCGCCGCCGCCAGCTCGCCCTGCCTTCGGGCAAAGGTCAGCAGATGGAAGTTGCAGACCGGGCAGCCCGCGAAGCGGCGAAACTGCAGGTGAACCCAGCGCGAACCGGCGTCCGGCAGCTGCAAGGGCTTTCCGTGGATCGTTTCCAGGGCCGTGGCGGGCACCACATCGCCGGGCGAGAACTTCATCGATGATCCTTCAGGAAGGGTTGCGAAGACGCCGGGCCGGGTGGCTGGAAAGCGCCTTTCTATTTTTAAGTACACTGTACGTTTATTACTTTACAACCCCTTCAAGAACGGAGTCAAGCGTGGGACGTCCCGCCAAATTCACCCGTGAACAGCTCCAGCAGGCCGCGCTGGCGCTGGTCGATGCGGACGGCCTCTCCGGCCTGACCATGCGCGCGCTCGCGAGCCGGCTGGAGACCGGCGCCATGACGCTCTACAACTACGTCTCGCAGCGCGAGGAACTGGAGATGCTGGTGGTCGAGGCGGTGCTGGGCAAGGTGCGCTGGGAGACCGACGACCGCCTGCCCTGGCATGAAGCGCTGGAGGACATCGCGGTCACGCTGTGGCGCGTGATCCGCGACCATCCCCATGTGATTCCCCTGATCCTCACGAAGCGTAGCCGCTCGCCCGCGGTGTTCGAAGTGACCGAAGCCCTGCTGCGCACGCTGGCCCACAGCGGCCGCAGCGGCGCCCGCCTGCTCGTGGGTTTTCGCGCCGTGTCCGCACTCATCATGGGCGCCGCGCAGGCGGAGCTGGCCGGGCCGCTCACGCTGCAGGCCGACGAATCGCCCGACGACACCATCGCGCGCTTCCAGGCGCTGCCGCCGGACCGGTTTCCGCACCTGATCGAGATCGCGACCGCCGCCACGGCCAGCGATGCGGAGACCGAGTTCCGGGCGAGCCTGTCGCTGCTGATCGATGGCCTGCGCGCGGACGCTGCCGCGCCGCAGGCCTGACGCCGCTCAGGCCAGGGCCAACGCCTCGACCTGGTCCAGCGCGCGCGAGGCACCGCCCAGGCGCGTCGCCAAATGCTGCGCGCGCTTCAGGTACAGGTGCGCGTCATGCTCCCAGGTGAAGCCCATGCCGCCATGCACCTGGATGGCCGTGCGCGTGGCCTGCTGCGCGCCTTCGATGCCCGTGAACTCGGCGGCGGCGCAGGCAAAACGCCAGTCCGGCAGGCCGCCGTCGAGCGCGGCAGCGGCGTAGCGCACAGCCAGGCGCGCGTTGTCCACGCCCATCCACGCGTTGGCGAGCTGGTGCTTGATGGCCTGGTAGCTGCCGATGGGTTTGCCGAACTGCACGCGCTCGCGGGCGTAGGCGCTGGCGAGGTCGAGTGCGGCCTGCGCGACGCCGACGAGTTCCGCCGACAGCGCGACGCGATGCGCGGCGCGCACGCGGGCACGCGCTTCGGGCGCGATGGGCAGCGTCTCCCACGCGAGTGACGACGCGGGAGCCGCCGGCGCTTGTCGCAACGTGGGATCGAGCGCATCGGATGCCGCGCCCTCGGGCATCGGTCGCAGCGCCACGCGCAGCGGCACGGCGTCGTCATGCCAGCCCTGCACCACCACGAGATCAGACGCCTGCCCCGCGTGGTCGATCCAGCCATCACCGTCCGCGATGCAATGGAAGGCGCGCTCGCCCGCCACCGCCGCACGCACCCAGTCGTGCAACGCCTCGGGCGGTGCCTCACCACACGCCTGCAGCCACAGCGGCAACAGCACGGCGCTGCCAGCCAGCGGCAGGTTCAGCAGCTGCTGGCCCGCAGCCTCGGCCACGATGCAGGCCTCGCTCATGCCGAGCCCCAAGCCGTCGTGCGCCTCGGGCACCAGCAACGCCATCCAACCCATGCCGGCCATGTCGGCCCACAGCGACTGCTGCGTGGCATCGGTCCAGGGCAAGGCGCGCCGGGCGCGCGCGAGCGGATGGTGGTCGGCGAAGAAGCGGTGGGCCGACGCGTGCAGCATCTGCTGCTCGTCGTTCAATGCGAAATCCATGGCGGGTCGTGTCGTCGTCAATCAGTTCTTGGGCAGGCCCAGCATCTGCTCGGCCAGGATGTTGCGCTGCACTTCGGAGGTGCCCGCCAGGATGGTTTCGGCGCGCGTCCACAGGTAGTCGCGCACCCAGGACGCGGCCTGCGGGTCGGCGCCCGTGGGCTCGGCGCCGGCCAGCGCGCGCTCGCCCAGCACTTCCATGGCGGTGGCGAGCAGCTTCTGGTGCGACTCGCTCCAGTGCAGCTTGGTCGACGAGCCCTCGGGCCCCGGCGGGCCGCCGCGCATCGCGTGCGTGAGCGCGCGGTACGACTTGAGCTTGAGCACATGGCTGTCGACCGCCAGCCGCGCGAGGTCGCGCCGCAGATGCGGGCAGTCGAGCGCGGGGCGTCCGCCCCTTTGCACGCTGGCCGCCAGCCGCGTGAGCGTGCCCAGCTCCTGCGTGAAGCGCACCTGGCGCGGAATGAAGTAGGTGCCGCGCTCGAAGCTCGCGGCCGCCATCGCCAGGCGCCAGCCGCCGTTCTCCTCGCCCACCAGCGCGTCGAGCGGCACCTTCACGTCCTCGAAGAAGACCTCGTTGAAGTCCGACTCGCCGGTGATCTGGCGGATGGGCTCCACGCGCACGCCGGGGCTCTTCATGTCGACCAGCAGGAAGCTGATGCCCTTGTGGCGCGCAGCAGCGGCGTCGGTGCGCGCGAGCACGAAGCAGTGGTCAGCAATGTGTGCGAACGAGGTCCACACCTTGTGGCCGTTGAGCACGTAGTGGTCGCCGCGCCGCTCGGCGCGCGTGGACAGCGCCGCAAGGTCGGAGCCCGCGCCAGGCTCGGAATAGCCCTGGCACCAGATCTCGCGGTTGCTCAGGATGCCCGGCAGGTAGCGTGCCTTCTGCGCCTCGCTCGCGAAGTGGATCAGCGTGGGCGCCAGGATGCCGTGGCCGATGATGTTCACGCCCAGCGGCGCACCGATGCGGGCCTGCTCCTCGTGGAAGATGGCCTGCCGCGTGAGCGGCCAGGCCTTGCCGCCGTGGGCCTTGGGCCAGCCCAGGCCCGACCAGCCGGCCTGGCACACGTGGTCTTCCCAGGCGCGGCGCCATGTCAGCTCGTTGGCGTCGGGCACGCCGCCGGGCCAGGCCGCGACGAAGCGCGGATAGTGCGTCTCGAACCAGTCGCGCAACGTGAGGCGGAAGGCTTCGTCTTCCGCCGAGTAACCCACTTGCATGCTTGTCTGCTTTCTCGTTCTTGCTGATGGATCGCGCAGGTCAGTCGGCCTTTGCGCCCGAGTCTTTGATGACCTTGGCCCATTTCACGATGTCCTTGCGCAGGAAGGCGGCGAACTCCTCGGGCTTGTTGCCGATGATGTCCAGGCCCAGGCTGCGGAACTTGTCCTTCACCTCGGGTTCCTTGAGCACCTCTTGCAGCTCGTCGTGCAGCTTGTTCACGACCGCTGCAGGCGTCTTCGCCGGTGCGACCACGCCCAGCCACGGCATGGCTTCGTAGCCGGGCAGGCCCGACTCGGCGACGGTGGGCGTGTCGGGCAGCGACTGCGAGCGCTGCGCCGTGGTCACGGCCAAGAGGCGCACCTTGCCGTCCTTGATGAAGGGGCCCGAGGACGCGTACGCGTCGAACATCACCTGCAGCTGGCCGCCGATCATGTCGGTGAGCGCGGGCGCGCTGCCCTTGTAGGGGATGTGCTGCATCTTCACGCCGGCCACGCTGTTGAAGAGCTCGGCCTCCAGGTGCGTGGACGTGCCCGCGCCCACCGAGCCGTAGTTCGCCTTGTTGGGGTTGGCCTTGAGCCAGCTCACCAGCTCGCCCACGTTCTTCGCCGGAATGCTCGGATGCACCACCAGCACGTGCACCACCGAAGCCACCTGCGAGACCGGTGCGAAGTCTTTCACCGGGTCGTAGTTGACCTTGCTGTACAGGCTGGGCGCGATGCCCAGCGACGAGGCCGCGAGCAGCAGCGTGTGGCCGTCGGGCGCGGCCTTGGCCACGTACTCCGAGGCGATCATGGTGCCGGCGCCGGGCTTGTTCTCCACCAGCACGGGCTGGCCCAGGCGCTTGTGCAGCCGCTCGGCCAGCAGGCGCGACATGATGTCGGCCGCGCCGCCGGGCGAGAACGGCACGACGAGCGTGACGGGCTTGGTCGGGTAGGTCTGCGCCACGGCGGTACCGCCCGCGAGCGCGGCGGCGGCCAGGGCCACGCAGGCCAGTGCTTTCTTGAACATGGGATGTCTCCTGTCTCTGTCGATGGTTGTGGTTGTGTCTACGAAGCCAGGACCAGCGCGTCGAGCGCGCGCACGCCCTGGCCCTGTTCCTTCACGAGCAGCGGGTTGACCTCGACCTCGTCTGCCTGTTCCTGCAGCGCCAGCACGGCGCGTGAAAATCCGGCGATGGCGCGGCACGCGGCCTCGACGTCGCCCAGCGGCCGGCCGCGGTAGCCCGTGAGCAGCGGAAAGGCCTTGAGCTCGCCCAGCATGTCGCGCGCCATGGCTTCGTCGACCGGCAGCACGCGGTGGCTCACGTCCTTGTACAGCTCGGTGAGCACGCCGCCCAGGCCCACGGTCAGCGTCATGCCGAACACCGGGTCGCGCGTGGCGCCGAGGATGAGCTCGGCCTGCCCTGCTTCCATCTTCTGCAGCAGCGCGCCGTCGATCTGCGCCGTGGGCGCGTAGGCGTGCGCCGAAGCCATCACTTCGTCGAAGGCCTTGCGCACCTCCTGCGCATTGCCCAGGCGCAGGCGCACGCCGCCGGCTTCGGTCTTGTGCGCGATGTCGGCGCTGAGCACCTTCAGCACGACTGGAAAGCCCAGCCGCGCGGCCACGGCCGCGGCTTCGTCGGCCGTGCGCGCCACGGCCTCGTCGACCGGTTGCACGCCGAACTCCGCGAGGTAGCGCTTGGTGGTGTGCTCGTCGGCCCGGCCTGCCAGCGCGGCGCGCGCGGGCGCGGGCTGGCTGCGCACCTGCAGCCAGGGGTTGTGCTTGCGCCGCTCCTGCCACAGCAGGAAGGGCGACAGCGCCGACACGGCCACGCCGATGTCCTCGAACACTGGCACGCCGCCCGCGCGCAATTGCTCGCGCGTCTTCGCGGCGCCGGTGTCGATCGCGACGATCAGGCGCGGGTGCTTCTCGGCCACGACGCACAGGTCGTCGGCCATGCGGTCGAGCATGTAGCCCGGCGCGTAGACCACGATGGCGTCGATGGCGTCGGACACGGCCAGCGCTTCCATCGCCGTGCGCACGAAGCCGGGGTCGTTCACCACGTTGCCTGTCACGTCGACCGGGTTGGAGACCATGCCGTAGTCGGGAATGCCGGCGCGCAGCTGGTCCTGCAGCGGCTGCGGCAGCGTGGGCACGTCGAGCCCCTGGCCGATGAACTTGTCGGCCAGGATCGCGCCCAGCGCGCCCGAGATGGTGATGATCGCCACGCGCTTGCCGGCGCTTCGGTGCCGGTAGCCTGCCAGGTGCGCGAGCTGCGCCATCTGCGCGAAGTCGTGGCTCTGGATGATGTTGAGCTGGCGAAACGCCGCCTGGTAGATCTGCTGGTCGCCGGCCAGCGCCGAGGTGTGCGAGCGCACGGCCTCGGAGCCCTTCTCGGTCTCGCCGGCCTTGTAGAGGATGAGCAGCTTGTCGCGCCGCACGAACTCGGCCGCGGCCTCCATGAAGCGCGGGCCGTCGCGCAGCTCCTCGATGTAGCCGATGCCCACTTCGGTCGCGTCGTCCTGCGCCAGGTACTCGAGGTACTGCGCGAAGTCCACGCAGGCTTCGTTGCCGGTGTTGATGAAGTGGCTGAAGTCCACGCCCAGACGGCGCGCAATGGCGTACACCGCGGCGCAGACGTTGCCGCTTTGCGTGAGCAGGCTCACGCGGCCGGGGCCCTGCTGCATCGGCGCGGTGTTGAACACCGAGGCGAAGTTGGTGTGGGCCTGCGTGTTGAGGTTGGCGAAGCCCATCGCGTTCGGGCCCGCGACCACCATGTCGGTGGTGGCCACGAAGGCCTCCAGCTCGGCCTGCAATACAGCGCCTGCCGCACCGGCTTCGGCAAAGCCCGCGGCATAGACGATGACGGCGCGCACGCCGCGCGCCTGGCAGCGCCTGAGCATCGGCGTGACCTCGGCCGCGGCCAGTGCCAGCACCACCAGGTCGGGCGCGGCAGGCAGCGCTTCGAGATCGGGCCAGCAGCGCAGGCCGAAGACTTCTTCGTACTTCGGGTTGATCGGGTAGATCGCGCCCCGGTAGCCGAATGTCGTGAGGTGCGCGAGCGGCATGCCGCCGATGCGCGCGGCATTGCCGCTGGCGCCGACCACGGCAATGGAGGCCGGGTTCAGCAGGGGTTCGAGACGGTGCAAAGTCATCTTCGTTCAGGCGGAGGCGGGGTTCTTCTGGATGGCCGAGGCCAGGCCGCGGTCGCGGGCCGTGAGAAAGCCCTCGCTCAGGTGCGAGAGCTGGTGCGTGTCGAAGTGCGCGGCCAGCGCGGTGCGCAGGCCCTGCGCGTCGAGCGTGCGGTTGATCGAGCGCTTGATCAGCCGCAGCCCGAACGGCGGCGCCTTGGCGATCTGCTGCGCCAGCGCCAGCGCGGCGTCGGCCAGTTCGGCATCGGGCACGACACGGTTCACCATGCCGATCGCATGCGCCTCCTGCGCCGACAGCTTGCCGCCGGTGTAGAGCATTTCCTTGGCCTTGCGCGCGCCCATCACCCACGGATGGATCAGCACCTCGGTGGCCGCCGCGCCCAGCGTGTGGCCCACGGGGTCGCTGAAGAAGGCCGACTCGCCCGCGACCACCAGGTCGCACATGTTGGCGATCATGAAGCCGCCCGCCACGCAGGCGCCCTGCACCTGCGCGATGGTGGGCTTGGGAAAGTCCCAGATGCGCATCGAGTAGTCGAAGTAGCGCAGCTCTTCGTAGGCCCAGCGCTCTTCCACGGTGAAGTTCGCGCGCTCGGCCTGCGCCTGCTTGAGGTCGTGGCCGGCCGAGAAGTGCGCGCCCTTGCCGCCGAGCACCACGGCGTTCACCGTGTCGTCGCGCGCGGCGTCGTCGAAGGCGGCCATGAGCTCGTCCAGCATCTGCTGGCTCTGGGCGTTGCGCTGGGCGTCGCGGGCCAGCAGGATGCGGCGCACGGCGCCGTGGTGTTCGATTTCGAGGGTGTCGTAAGCCATCGTGTGTCTCCGGGTCTGTGTCTGGGGCGGGGGCAGTTTAGACTTCGAAATTCCTGCATCCCAAACACTAATTCCAATTTTTCCCACTATATGGACGAACCCAGAGAGACCGCCGGTGCCCAGAGCCTGCGGCGCGCCCTGCAGTTGCTGCGCCTGCTGGCCGAGCACCACGAGGAAGGCATCAAGCTCACCGAAGTGATCGCCGCCTCGGGGCTGGAGCGCTCGACCGTGCACCGCCTGCTCTCATGCCTGGCCGAGGAACAGTTCGCCGAGCGCGACCCCGACGGCAAGGCATACCGCCTGGGCATCGACGCCATGCAGATGGGCTTTGCCTCGATGCGGCGCGTGCCGCTGGTGGACTCGTGCCGAGCCCTCATGCAAAAGCTCGCGCGCATGTCGGGCGACACCGTGTTCCTCGTGATCCGCCAGGGCGACTACTGCGTGTGCCTGCACCGCGAGGAAGGGCACTTTCCGGTGAAGGTGTTCACCACCGACGTCGGCGGTCGCCGCCTGCTCGGCCTGGGCGCGGGCGGGCTGGCGCTGATGGCCGCGCTGTCCGACGCCGAGATCGACCGCATCCTCGAGCGCCACACCGCCGAGTACGCGCAGGCCGGCTTCACCCGCGAGCGCATGAAGCAGGCCGTGAAGCGCACGCGCGCGGCGGGCCATGCGGACATCGTGGACACGCTCACTGAAGGGGTGTCGGGCGTGGGGCGCACCTTCGCGGCGTCGGCCACCACGTTGGCGGCGATCAGCTTCGGTGCGATCACGCCGCGGCTGCCGCCGGCGCGCAAGAAGGAGATGGCGCTGTTGTTGAAGGCGCAGTTGCCGCGCAGCGAAGCGGCGAAGTAACCGGCGCGGGGCCGAGCGCCCCCTCAGAGCTCGCCGTTTTCCTCGTGCCCCAGCTCGATCGCCGCCAGCCGCTTGCGCCCGGCCGAGCCCGCGGCCTCGATCACCATCGTGGCGATCAGGTCGCACACGCCCATCACGGCCGCGTGGTTGTCGAGCAGCCCCGGGCCGCGGCAGTCGCATTGCAGCGACCACGTGGCACCCGCGAAATCGGGCGAGGCGCGGTCGCTGATGTAGACGATCTTCGCGCCGACGCGCTGCGCGCCCGCGAGCAGGGTGTCGAGCTGGCGCGTCTGGCGGCGCGTGCCGAACACGATCACGCAGTCGCGCTCGCCCAGCCCCGCCAGGTGCTCGGCCAGCGTCTCGCCGGGGCCCGGAATGGCGGTGACGCGCGGCACCACCTGGATGATCTGCCAGCGCAGGTACAGCGCAAACGCGTGGCTGCTGCGCGTGCCGAAGATCAGCACCTGCCCTGCGCCGATGATCGCCTTCACGATCTCGGCCATCTGCTTGTCGCTCAGGCGCTCGAAGGTGCTCGCCAGGTTGGCCTGCGACTGCTGGAAGTGCGTGGCCACGAGGTGCCCGCGCTTGGAAGCTTCGGTGGCGTTCTGGAACAGCGGCGAGCCGGTCTGCTTTTCTTCGCGCACCTGGCGCCGCGCCTCTTCGTAGTTCTCGTAGCCGATGCGCCGGATGAAGCGGCTCACCGTGGAGGGCGACACGCCCGCCAGCTCCGCCAGTTCGTTGCCCGCATAGCTGGCCAGCTCGCCGGGAAACTCCAGGACGAAATCGGCAAGCTGGCGTTCGGTCGCGGACAACTGGTCGAGCTGGCTGCGAACGCGGCGGACGAAGGAATCGGCGGACATGGATGGGCGGTGGGAAGCGGCGCACGATGATGCCATGCCGCCTGCGCGGCCTCGGGCAAGGCGCAGGCATTGGACTAAAGTCCCATGACGCCCCCCACGCCACGCGTTACCTTGGGATCGCCACCTTCGGCGATCCCACCTCCCCCTCCGTCCACACACCGATGAGCGCCACCCCACCCACGACGCCCGCCGACCCCGTCTTTGCCGCGCGCATGGCCGCCTTGCGACGCAACTTTCCGTTCTCGCTGCTCGGCGTGATGCTCACGGCGGGGCTGGTGGTCGCGGCGCTGTGGGGCGCGGTGCCGCACGAGCAGTTGCTGGCCTGGGTAGCCGCCAACGCGGTGCTGACGGCGGCGCGCGCCTGGCAGGTGGCGCGCTACCAGCAGGCCGAGCACGACCCGGACGCGCTGCGGCGCTGGCGGCGCGGCGCGATGGTCGGCGCGGTGCTCGGCGGCTTGCTGTGGGGGCTGCCGCTGGCGGGGTGGATGCTGCAGGTGTCGCTGCCGCAGCAGATGTTCATCGTGGTGGCGATGCTCACCATGGGCACGGGCGCGATCTATGCCTACTGCATCGACCTGGGGCTGCTCTACGGCTTTCAGGTGACGTACTTCGCACCCGCGATCCTCGCGATGGGCACGCTCGACGACGTGCTGCTGCGCGTGATGTCGGCGGCCGGCGTGCTCTACCTGTTCGTCACGCTGGCCTTCGCGCAGCGCATGTACCGCACGCAGGTCGACTCGCTCGAGCTGCGTTTCGAAAACCTCTACCTGCTGCGGCAGCTGCGCCTGGAAAAAGACGCGGCCGAGCGCAGCGACCTCGCCAAGTCGCGCTTCCTTGCCGCCGCCAGCCACGACCTGCGCCAGCCGGTGCATGCGCTGAGCCTGTTCGTGGGCGTGCTGCGCGGGCAGGCGCTGCCGGCGGCGAGCCGGCACGTGGTCGACAGCATCGGCCGCGCCGCCGCGGCGATGGGGCTGCTGTTCGAAGGCCTGCTCAATGTCTCGCGGCTCGACGCGGGCGTGGTGCGCGTGAAGGCACGGCCGTTTGCGCTGGCGGGCCTGCTCGACCAGATCCAGCTGGAGTTCGCGCCGCAGGCGGCGGGCAAGGCGCTGTCGCTGCGCTTGCGCGCGGGCGATGCCGTGGTGCACTCCGACCCCGCGCTGCTCGACCGCGTGCTGCGCAACCTGGTGGAGAACGCGATCCGCTACACGGCGCGCGGCGGCGTGCTCATCGGCTGCCGCCGCGCGGGCGCCGACGCGCTGCGCATCGAGGTGTGGGACACCGGCCCCGGCATTCCGCCCACCGAGCAGGAGCAGGTGTTCTGGGAGTTCCACCAGCTCGGCAACCCCGAGCGCGACCGCACCAAGGGGCTGGGCCTGGGCCTGGCCATCGTGCGCCGCACGGCCGCGCTGCTGGGCCATCCGCTGGCGCTGCGCTCGCGCGTCGGCCGGGGCACGGTGTTCTCGGTGACGGTGCCGCTGGCGCGCCAGGCGCTGCCCGCGCCCGAGGCGCCGCCCGCGCCGCTGCCGGCCGACACCGGCCGCCTCGTGCTCGTGGCCGAGGACGACGGCGAAAGCCGCCTGGGCCTGCAGCTGCTGCTCGAAAGCTGGGGCCTGCGCGTGATCGCGGCCGAAGGCGGCGACGAGCTGCTGGCGCTCGCCGCGCGCCAGCCCGGCAAGCCGGCGCTCATCGTCAGCGACTACCGCCTGCGCGCGGGCGAGACCGGCATCGACGTGGTCGACCGCCTGCACGAGGAATACAACGACGACGCGATTCCCGCGCTGATCGTGAGCGGCGACACCGATCCGCGCCGCCTGAGCGACGTGGCGGCGCGCGGCTGGCAGATGCTGCACAAGCCCGTGGACCCGGCGCAGCTGCAGGCGACGGTGTCGCAGCTGATCGCGCCCTAGAAGCCGCGCACGGCCAGGCGATTCCCCTGCATCGGCTGCTGCTGCGTCGAGCAGTGCACGGCGCCGCCGCCCAGCGAGATCGCGTCAATGGGCAGCAGCTCGACGCGGCGGTCGGGGAACGCACGCGCGAACACCTCGCGCGCCTGCGCATCGCGCGGCACGCCGAAGGCGGTCGAGATCACCGCGCCGTTGACGAGGATGTAGTTCGAATAGAGGTCGCAGAAGCGCGCGCTGCCGTAGCTGTGCACGTCGCGCGGCACGGGCAGGTCCAGGATCTCGAAGCGACGGCCGCAGGCGTCCGTCGCCAGTTCGAGCGCGCGGCGGTTCTCCTGCATCGCGCGAAAGTAGTCGCCCTGGTCGGGGTCGGCCGCATTGAAAAGAATGCGGGCCGGCGCAATGAACGACGCGATGCCGTCGATGTGGCCGTCGGTCTCCACCTCGGCCGCATGGCCCGGCAGCCAGACGATCTTGTGCACGCCCAGCATGCGCCGCAGCTCGGCTTCGATCTCCGTCTTGCGCAGGCCCGGGTTGCGGTTCGGGTGCAGCAGGCAGCTCTCGGTGGTGAGCAGCGTGCCCTGCCCGTCCACGTAGAAGGCGCCGCCTTCGAGCACCATGTCCGAACGCACCAGCGGCACGCCGGCCAGCGCGGCGATGTCCGCGGCGGCGCGCTGGCAGCCGTCGTGCGGGTGGTACTTCTCGCCCCATGCGTTGAAGCGGAAGCCCACCGCGGTCTGGCTCACGTGGTGCTCGTCGACGAGGAAGATCGGACCGCAGTCGCGCAGCCAGTTGTCTTCGGCCGCGATGGGCACCACGCGCACCTGCGGGCCGCAGACCGTGCGGGCCGCGTCGGCCAGCGGTGCGTGCGCGGCCACGATGCAGCGCTGGTAGCGCGCGATGGTGCGCGCCAGCAGGCCGAACGCGCGGCAGACCGCGTCGTAGTGCGCGCCCCACAAGGTTTCGCGGTGGTCGAGCACCGGCCAGCCCAGCCAGGTGGCGGCCATCGGCTCCCATTCGGCGGGCATGCGCAGGCCGGCGCGGCGGGCGTCGAAATCGTTGGAAATCAAAGGGTCCTTCAGAAGAAATTGCAGGGACGCCCACTCTGACTTGAATTCCTTCGATGAAAAAGCGACATTTCTTGGCTAAATTCATCGACCCCATTCATATGTCCAACACCCGGCTGCCCTCTTTCAAGTTCCTCATCGGCTTCGAGGCGGCGGCCCGCCTGGGCAACTACTCGCGCGCGGCGGAAGAGCTGTTCGTCTCGCAGTCCGCCGTGAGCCACCAGATCTCGCAGCTGGAGCAGCAGGTCGGCCAGCCGCTGTTCCGGCGCAAGGGGCGCGGCGTGGAACTGACGGTGGCGGGCAGCCTGCTGCTGGACAGCGTGGGCAAGTCGCTCGAGCACATCCGCAATGGGCTGGCCCGCATAGAGACCTACATGGACGACCGCCTCGTCACGCTGGTGTGTCCCGCACCCGTGGCCAGCGGCTGGCTGCAGCCGCGTGTCGACCGGCTGCTGCAGGCGCACCCCGACCTGTGCCCGATCATCTCGGTCGACGAGAGCGCGCGCTTCATCGACGAGCTCGACGTGGACATTGCCATCACTCGCGCGCCGCTGCGGCAAGAGGGCGTGTTCGAGGTGCCGCTGCTCACCGACGAACTCGTGGCCGTCGGCCCGCCTGCACAGAACGAAGATGCCAATCTCGGCTTGCTGTGCCTCGAAGAAGACCTCACGAGCGACCGCATCGGCCCCTTCATCCGCGCGCATTTCGGCGGCCTGCGCAAGGCCGCGATCTACGACGACCCGCGCCTGGTGCTCGACGCGGCCTTGCGCGGCCGGGGCATCGCGCTGGTGTCGCGCCTGCTGGCCGACGACGCCCTGCGCACGGGGCAATTGCGGCGGCTGGCGGACAGCCCGAGCCTGCCGCTGGGCACTCTCTGGATCGCGTGCGCCGAGGGCCCCTCACGCCTGCCGCTGGTGCGGGAGGTGTTCGACAGCCTGCGGCTGTTTGCGCAGGAAGACGCTGGTGATATGAGCCAGATCGATCAATCCCTTCAAAAGACATCAATTGTGTAGATAGATAGGCGTCGACAGAATCCGGGGCTTCTTAGAACTTAGTAATAACCCTGATTCCAATGACAACGCGACGCACTCTCCTGGGCCTGGGCGGCCTGGGCCTTTTCGGTGGACTCGTGACCGCTTGCGGCGGTGGCGGCGGTAGTGGGGGCAGCGGCATGCTGCCGCCCTTCCCCGTGCCCATGCCGACCCCTTCGCCTGCACCGGTCCCGGCGCCCGCGTCCGGCTGGCGCATGCCCGACGAAGGCGACGCCCACCGCGCCGTGTGGATGGCCTTCGCGGCGCGCGAATCCATCTGGACGGCCGAGATGCGCCAGCCGGTGTTCCAGGCGCTGGCGCGCATCGCCAATGCCATCAGCGTCTACGAACCGGTCAAGATGCTGGTGAACCCCGCGGATGCTTCCACGGCCCGCCAACTGTGCGGCTCCAACGTGCACCTGATCGAACACGCCATCGACGACCTCTGGATGCGCGACACCGGCTGCGTCTTCGTGCGCAACGCCCGTGGCGAACGCGCCGCCGTGAACTTCAACTTCAACGGCTGGGGCAACCAGCAGGCCCATGCGCGCGACGCCACGGTGGCCGCGCGCATGGCCGACCTCACGGGCGTGCCGCTGCTGCGCAGCAGCCTCGTGATGGAAGGCGGCGGCATCGAGGTCGACGGCCAGGGCACGGCGATCATCACCGAGAGCTGCGTGCTCAACAACAACCGCAACCCGGGCGTCAGCAAGGCCGACGCGGAGGCCGAACTCAAGCGCCTGCTGGGGCTGGACAAGATCATCTGGCTGCCGGGCATCGCGGGCCGCGACATCACCGACGGCCACACCGACTTCTATGCGCGCTTTCTCAAGCCCGGCGTGGTCGTGGCGGCGCTGGACACCGACCCGAAATCGTACGACCACGCCGTGACACACCGCCACCTGGAACTGCTGACCGGCGCCACCGACGCGCGCGGGCGCCCGCTGCAGATCGTCACGCTGAAGACGCCCAGCCAGGTGCGCCCCACCTTTGCGCGCAAGGAGTTCGCGGCCGGCTACGTCAACTTCTTCCTCACCGACAAGGCGGTGTTCATGCCCGAGTTCGGCGACGCCGTGGCCGACAGCGCGGCCCGCGCGGCGCTGGCCGCGCACCTGCCCAGCCACCAGATCGTGCAGCTGGACATCGACGCCATCGCCGCGGGCGGCGGCGGCATCCACTGCACGACGCAACAGGAACCGGCGTGATGCCGCGCCCCCTCCCCTGACTCCGGAGACCGACATGCACCTTCCCCTGACCCGCCGCCGCCTGCTGCACGGCATGGGCCTGGCGCCCCTGGCCTCGTTGGGCCTGGTCGCCACGGCCACCGCCGCGGCGCCCGACACCTGGCACATGCCCGACGAGGGCGACGCGCACCGCGCCACCTGGATGTCCTTCGGCCCCAGCGAACGGGTCTGGGGGCGGCGCCTGCTGAAGCCGGCGCGCGAGCACCTGGCGCAGATCGCCCGCACCATCGCCGCCTTCGAGCCCGTGCACCTGCTGGTGCGCGAGCAGGAGCACGACCTGGCGGCGCGCCTGTGCGGCAACCGCGTGACGCTCGAGGTGCAGCCGGTGGACGACCTCTGGATGCGCGACACCGGCCCCGTGTTCGTGCGCAACGGCGCGGGCGAATGGGCCGGCATCGATTTCAACTTCAACGGCTGGGGCAACAAGCAATCGCATGCGCGCGACGCCGAAGTGGCCGAGTACGTGACCGACGCCGCCGAGGTGCAGCGCCTGCGCACGCGGCTCGTGCTCGAAGGCGGCGGCATCGAGGTCGACGGCGCGGGCACGGCCATCATCACCGAGAGCTGCGTGCTCAACCCCAACCGCAACCCCGGCCTGCGCAAGGAAGCCTGCGAGGCCGAGTTGAAGCGCCTGCTGGGCCTGCGCAAGATCATCTGGCTGCCCGGCATCGCGGGCCGCGACATCACCGACGGCCACACCGATTTCTATGCGCGCTTTGCCGCGCCGGGCGTGGTGGTCGCGGGCCTGGACGACGACCCCGATTCCTACGACCACGCCGTGACCCGGCGCCACCTGGAGATCCTGCGCCAGGCCACCGATGCACGCGGCCAGCGCCTGCGCGTGGAAGTGCTGCGCGGCCCGGAGACGGTGCGCAGCACCTACGAGTCGGACGAGTTCGCGGCGGGCTACATCAACTTCTACGTCTGCAACGGCGCCGTGATTGCGCCGCAATTCGGCGATGCGCGCGCCGACGGCAACGCCCGCGCGCTGCTGCGCGAGCTGTTCCCCAAGCGTGAGGTGGTGCAGCTCGACATCGACGCCATCGCCGCGGGTGGCGGCGGCATCCACTGCACGACGCAGCAGCAGCCGCGCTGACAGCGTTGCGGCGCTGCTAGCGCGGGCGCCCGAGCATCCCCGCGCGCCGCGCCGCAATCACGGCCTGCGTGCGGCTGGTCACGCCGAGAGCGCCGAAGATCGCCGAGATGTGCGCCTTGATCGTCTTCTCGCTGGTGGCCAGGCGCAGCGCGATCTCGGCGTTGCGCAGCCCCTCGCACAGCAGCTGCAGCACCTCGGCCTGCCGCGCCGTGAGCGTGCTCAGCACGTCGGTGGGCGTCGACAGCACGGGCAGCGACGCGCCGCCCGCCGGCGACGCCTGCACCACGTTCTGCTCGCCCGCCATGACGCGGCGCAGCGCGTCCATGAGCTGCTGGCTGTCGGCCGACTTGTGCACGAAGCCCTGCGCGCCGGCGTCGAGTGCGGTGTCGATGTCCTGCGGGTCTTCCGACGCCGACAGCACCAGGATGCGCAGGCCGCCGCGCCGCCGGTGCAGCTCGGCCAGCAGCGCCGCGCCGCCGAGGTCGGGCAGGTAGTAGTCAGTCATCACCGCGTCGAGCCGGGGCAAGGTGGCGAGCGCCTTGAGCGCTTCGGCGCCGTTGCGGGCCGTGGCGACGGTCATCGAAGGCTCGGCTTCGCGCAGCGCGAGGAACAGGCCTTCGCGAAACATCGCGTGGTCGTCGATCAACAGGATGGTGGCGGGCATCCTTCGATTCTGGCGGCAACCGGCGTCGAACCCCACGGTTCCCCGTGGGTGCCGGAGGAAACCCGCCGGGTATCGTCCTCAGCGGTCCGCGGGCGGACGGCGCGCCGCCGCCGTGCGCGAGCCCGGCCGGGGCGACATGCGCGATGCAGCACGACGGTGACGCAGCACGCGCGACCCTCGGCGCCCTTGCAGTGCCGACGGCAGTGCCTGCCGGTGGGCCTCGAAGCGCGCTTCCTTCTGCTTGAGGTAGTGCATGAGCACGTGCGAGACCATGTTCAGCCCGATGGTGCCGAACGCCGCCGGAAAGATGTACAGCGCGATCGACAGCTCCGATGAGAAGACCAGGTCGTCCGCCAGCGAGGGCGTGGCCTGTGCCAGCCGCGCCAGTGCGCGCAGCAGGAAGATGTCCGCGCCCGCGAGCGCGATCAGCAGCAGGCCGAAGGCCAGCACGGTGATCTTGGAGAACTCGCGCCGCACGAACAGCGTGACGAAGATCGCGGCGGGCAGCACCAGCGAGCACAGCACCAGCCCCCAGAAGCGGACCTCGGTGAATATCGTCGCGTCTGAAAGCAGGTGCATGGGCAGAGCGTGGAAGGGCGGGCGCGGGTCGGCCGCTCCGAAGGCGCATTGGGCCACGGGCCGCGCGTTGCAATTTGTCCGTCGGGTGAAGCGGCGGTAAAGCCCCCGGGGCGCGCCGACGGCAGGGGAAACCCGTGGGGCCCGACCCCGGGGACGCTGGCCACAATGCCGGTGCACGCATCGGCGCTTCGGCGCCCCCAACATCCAACGACAAGAAGGACCAGATGCCATGGCGGAATTCGACTACGTGATCGTGGGCGGCGGCTCGGGCGGCGCCACGCTGGCCTCGCGCCTGAGCGAGGACCCGTCGGTGACGGTCTGCCTCATCGAGGCCGGCGGCGACGGCCGCGGCATCCTCGTGCGGGCGCCGGCCGCCGTGGTGGCGATGCTGCCGGGCCGTCCGCGCATCAACAACTACGCCTACCAGACCGTGCCGCAGCCCGGCCTGAACGGGCGGCGCGGCTACCAGCCGCGCGGGCGCTGCCTGGGCGGCTCCAGCGCGATCAACGCCATGCTCTACGTGCGCGGCCACCGCGAGGACTACGACGACTGGGCACGTTCAGGTTGCGCCGGCTGGAGTTTCGACGAGGTGCTGCCGCACTTCCTGCGCGCCGAAGGCAACCAGCGCGGCGCCAGCGCGCTGCACGGCGCCGACGGACCGCTGCAGGTGTCGGAACAGCAAAGCCCGCGCGCCATCAGCGAGGCCTTCGTGCGCGCCGCCGCCGAGTGCGGCATTGCGCGCAACGACGACTTCAACGGCCCCGAGCAGGAAGGCGCGGGGCTCTACCAGGTGACGCAGTTCCACGGCGGCGCGAAGAACGGCGAGCGTTGCTCGGCCGCCGCGGCCTACCTGCACCCGGTGATGGACCAGCGCCCCAACCTCTCGGTGATGACCGGCACGCAGGCCCTGCGCGTGGTGCTCGAAGACCGGCGCGCGGTGGGCGTCGAGGTGCGGCGCGGCGGCAACGTCGAAACCATTCGCGCGCGCCGCGAGGTCGCGCTGTGCGGCGGCGCCTTCAACTCGCCGCAGCTGCTGATGCTCTCGGGCATCGGCGACCCCGACGAGCTCGCGCGCCACGGCATCGAAGTGCGGCACGCGCTGCGCGGCGTGGGGCAGAACCTGCAGGACCACTGCGACTTCATCGTCGCCTACAAGTCCAAGCAGACCGACATGTTCGGCATCGGCCCGGTCGGCGGGCTGCACCTGCTGAAGGCCATCAACCAGTGGCGCCGCGACGGCACGGGCCTGGTCGCCACGCCCTTTGCAGAAGGCGGCGCCTTCATCAAGTCGTCGCCCGAGCTGCGCCGGCCCGACCTGCAACTGCACTTCG
The DNA here is from genome assembly GCF_059416345.1 of Variovorax sp. GW821-FHT09D07. Classification (NCBI taxonomy): domain Bacteria; kingdom Pseudomonadati; phylum Pseudomonadota; class Betaproteobacteria; order Burkholderiales; family Comamonadaceae; genus Variovorax; species Variovorax sp. GW821-FHT09D07. Next base: position 58,332 of record NZ_JBWKOY010000008.1, on the reverse strand, counting down.
TGATCGCGATCACCGACGACCATGCGCGCAAGCTGCACGCGGGCTTCGGCTTCTCGTGCCATGTGTGCGTGCTGCGCCCCAAGGGCCGGGGCGACGTGCGGCTGAACGACGCCAGCCCCGACTCCGCGCCGCGCATCGACCCGCGCTTCCTGGCCGACCCGGAGGACATGGCGCTGCTGCTGCAGGGCGTGAAGAAGACGCGCGAGATCATGCGCGCGCCCGCGCTCGAAAAATACCGCCACCGCGAGGTCTACACCGCCGACGCCCACACCGACGCGCAGCTCGAAGAGCACATCCGCGCGCGCGCCGACACCATCTACCACCCGGTCGGCACCTGCAAGATGGGCGTGGACTCGATGGCGGTGGTCGACCCGCAGCTGCGCGTGCACGGCATCGCGGGCCTGCGCGTGGTCGATGCCTCGGTGATGCCGACGCTGATCGGCGGCAACACCAACGCGCCGACGATCATGATCGCGGAGCGCGCGGCCGGCTGGATGCGCGGGCCCGCCTCCTTTGCGGCATCCGCTACGGCAGTGCCGTCGATGAGCCTCGCACCATGAGTTCGCCCGGCAGCAGCAGCTGACGCGGCGCCGCGTCGAGCCCGCGCAGGCGCTCGATGAGGCAGGTGGCCGCCGCGCGGCCGATCTCGTCGGTCGGCTGCGCCACGGTGCTCAGGCCCGGCCCGATGAGCGAGGCCCATTCGGGATCGTCGAAGCCCACGAAGCCCAGGTCGGCGCCGAAGCGCCAGTCGAGCCGCGCCATGGCCTGCGCCACGCGCAGCGTGACCACGGCATTGCCCGCGACCACCGCGGCGCGGCGGCCCCGTTTGGCGCGCTGGCGCAGCGCGCGCAAGGCCTCGTCGAGCGCGTCGTTCTCGCCCTCGACCGATTCGAAGACCTCGCCCGCCACGCGGGGCTCGTGCGCGGCCACGCAGGCGCCGAAGGCGGCCGTGCGCTCGCGCCGCGAGCTCACGCCCTTCTGCGGCTCGGTGACGTACAGCAGCTCGCGATAACCGCCCTCGACCAGGTGGCCGCAGGTGTCGCGCATGGCGGCGTGGTTGTCGAGCGAGACGAAGTCGGTGTGCATGCCCGTGTGCCGGCGGTCGACCAGCACGGCGGGCTTGCCGTGCAGCGTGACCGCATCGACCACGTTGCTGCCGCGCCCCAGCGTGTTGAGGATGAAGCCGTCGACCTGGTAGCCCGCGAGCGCATTGATGGCCTCGCGCTCGCGTTCGCTCTCGTTGCCCAGGTTGAACAGCATCACGAGGTAGCCGGCGTCCTGGCAGGCCTTCTCGGCGCCGCGCAGCACGGCCACCGAGTACGGGTTGGTGATGTCGGCCACGATCAGGCCGATGAGCCGCGAGCGGCCGTGGCTCAGCGCCTGCGCCATCGGGCTGGGCGAGTACGCCAGCTTGGCGATGGCGGCCTCGACGCGCGCGGCGATGTCGGGACTCAGCAGGCGCTCGCGGTGGTTCAAAAAGCGCGAGACGGTGGCCTTCGAGACGCCCGCGGCTTCGGCGACGTCGGCGATGGTGGCGCGGCCTGTGGGCTTCATGTCAGGCGGCGGCCGTGTCGTAGGGTGCCGTGGGCTTCTGGCCGGCCAGCACCTGCAGCAGGTTGGTCGTGGCCAGCGCGGCCATCGCGTGGCGCGTCTCGTGCGTGGCCGAGCCGATGTGCGGCAGCGGCGTCACGCGCGGGTGCGTGCGCAGCGGCGAGTCGGCCGGCAGTGGCTCCTTCGCGAACACGTCGAGGCCGGCGGCGCGCAAGGTGCCGTGGTCGAGCGCGTCGAGCAGCGCGGCTTCGTTCACGGTGGCACCACGGCCGCCGTTGATGAACGACGCGCCCGGCTTCATGCGCGCGAAGAAGGCGGCGTCGATCATGCCGCGCGTGGCGTCGGTCAGCGGCAGCATCGCCAGCACGATGTCGGCGCGCGCGAGCAGCTCGTCCAGCGGCGTGTGCGTGGCGCGGCCCTGCAGCTCGGGCGCCTGCGCGGCCAGGTCGACCGGGCGACGCGCGTGATAGAGCACCGGCATGCCGAAGCCCAGTGCGGCGCGGCGCGCCACGGCCTGGCCGATGCGGCCAAAGCCAAGGATGCCCAGCGTCTTGCCGTGCACGTCGGTGCCGAAGAATTCCTCGCCGATGTTCTTGGTCCAGCGGCCTTCGCGCACCATCGTCGACAGCTCGACCACGCGGCGCTGCGTGGCCATGAGGATCGCGAACACCGTGTCGGCCACCGTCTCGGTGAGCACATCGGGCGTGTGGCACAGCACGATGCCGCGGCGGTGCAGCTCGGCCAGCGGGTAGTTGTCGACGCCGACCGACACGCTCGAAATCACTTCGAGCTGCGGCGCCGCATCCAGCAGCGCAGCGTCGACGTTGTAGCTCGAACCGATCAGCCCGTTCGCAGTGGCAAGCGCAGCGGCAAAGGCCTCGGGCGCCTTGCGCGGATCGGCCACGGTGACGTGGTGCACCGCCTGCAGCCGCGCCAGCTGGTCTTCGGGCAGGGCCCGGAACACCAGCACATTCTTCTTGGTCATCAGAGTCCCGCTTCTTCGAGTTGCGCCCGCGTCGGCAGGCCTTCGGTGTCGCCGAGCACCTGCACGGCGCGTGCGCCGATCCAGGCGCCGCGGCGCACCGCGTCGGGCACGCTGCGGCCTTCGAGCAGCGCGCTCACCACGCCGGCCGCAAAGCCGTCGCCCGCGCCCACGGTGTCGATCACTTCCTTCACCGGGAAGCCGTCGACATGGCCGGTGCCGGCCACGTCGCTGTCGTAGTAGGCGCCGGCCGCGCCGAGCTTGACGACGACCAGCTTCGCGCCGCGTTCGCGGTAGAACTTCGCCACGTCTTCGGGCTTGTCGTGGCCGGTGAGCAGCAGGCCCTCTTCGATGCCAGGCAGCACCCAGTCGGCACGCGAAGCGAGTTCGTTCACCCAGTGGCGCATGGTCTCGGTGGACGACCACAGCGTGGGCCGCAGGTTGGTGTCGAACGAGATGGTGCGGCCAGCCGCACGCATCACGTCCATCGACTTGAGCGCGGCCTGCAGGCTGGTCTCGGAGATGGCGGCGAACACGCCGGTGGCATGCAGGTGGCGCGCCGAGCGCAGCCAGGCTTCGTCGACGTCGGCCGGGCCCATGTGGCTGGCGGCCGAGCCCTTGCGGTGGTATTCGATCGGCGGGTCGCTGCCGTCGGTGACGCGGCCCTTGAACTGGAAGCCGGTGCGCTGCGTCGCGTCGGTGATCACGTGCGAGCAGTCGATGCCCTCGGCGCGCATCGCGGCCAGCAGCGCGCGGCCCATGGAGTCGGTGCCCAGGCGGCTGGCCCAGCCGACCTTCAGGCCCAGGCGCGACAGGCCGATGGCCACGTTGGTCTCGGCACCGGCGGTGCGCTTGTGGAACGACTGGGCGTCTTCCAGCGGGCCGGGCCGGTCGGCCACAAGCAGCAGCATGGCTTCGCCGAACAGCGCGACGTCGAAGGCGGTGGGTTCCGTCATGTGTGTATCCCTACGCCCGTGCGGCGCGGATGAAGTCGATCTGCGAGCGGGTGACGGCCAGCAGGTCGTCGCCCACCAGAGGGTATTCGATGGCGTGCGGCACGTCGGCCGGCAGTGCGCGCAGCACCGCGCGCCACGGCGCGACCGAGTCGCCCATCGGCACCGCCACCCACTTGTGCGGCAGGCGCTGCGCGCCCTTGCAATGCACGTAGCGCACGCGGTGGCCGAGCGCCTGCGCGGCCTGCAGCGGGCACTCGCCGAGCCAGTGCCAGTTGCCCATGTCGAAGGTCATTCCGAGCGGCACGCCGGCGCGGTCGGCCACGTCGAAGAAGGCCTGCAGCGCAGCCAGCGTGCCGGCGCGCACGGTCTGGTCGTTTTCGATGAGCAGCTCGACGCGGGTTTCGGCCAGCGCCACCTTCAGGCCCCAGAGCGAGCCGTGCGACGAGGCCTGGAAGTCGCCGATGGCCATCTTGAGCCGCTTCGCGCCCACGCGCGTGGCGGCGGCGATGCCGCGTTGCAGCGCGGCGCTGTCGAGCCAGCCGCCTTCGGCCCACAGGCCCTCGGGGCTGGAGTAGACCAATGCGAGGCCATGCAACGCAGGCAGTTCGGCCTCGGCGTCGCGCAGCATCTCGCCGCGCACTTCCACCGAGTCGGCACCGGCCGCGCGCGAGAGTTGCGAGCACCAGAGCTGGCCGTGCCGCCCCACCTCGGCCGCACCGAAGGACGACAGAGAAATCAGGACTTCGAAGGCCATCAGTGGGCTTGGTGCGAGCTGAGGATTTGCCCCAGGAACTGGCGCGTGCGCTCGTCCTTGGGGTTGCCGAAGAACTCCTGCGGCGGTGCCTGCTCGACGATCTTGCCGTCGGCCATGAAGATCACGCGGTCGGCCACGCTGCGGGCAAAGCCCATCTCGTGCGTCACGCACAGCATGGTCATGCCGTCTTCGGCCAGGCCGATCATGGTGTCGAGCACTTCCTTGACCATCTCGGGGTCGAGCGCCGAGGTGGGCTCGTCGAACAGCATGATCTTGGGCGACATGCACAGCGCGCGCGCAATCGCCACGCGCTGCTGCTGGCCGCCCGAGAGCTGGCTCGGGTACTTCTTGGCCTGCTCGGGAATGCGCACGCGCGTGAGGTACTTCATGGCCACCTCTTCCGCCTGCGCCTTGGTCATGCCGCGCGAGCGCATCGGCGCCAGCGTGCAGTTCTCCAGGATGGTGAGGTGCGGGAACAGGTTGAACTGCTGGAACACCATGCCGACCTCGGCCCGCACCGCATCCACGTTCTTGCCGCCAGCCGTGAGGTCGATGCCGTCGACCACGATGCGGCCCTTTTGCACCGTCTCCAGCCGGTTGATGCAGCGGATGAGCGTCGACTTGCCCGAGCCCGAGGGCCCGCAGATCACGATGCGCTCGCCCTGGCGCACCGACAGGTCGATGCCGGTCAACACCTGGAATTCACCGTACCACTTGTTGACCGCTTCCATGCGGATGATCGATTCCGTCGTCATGCCAGGATTCCTTCTTCTTCAGCCGCGGGGGCTCACTGCATCTTGGGCAGGTCGGCCTGCAGCCACTTTTGATAGAGCTTGTTCAGCTCGCCGTTGGCGGTGTTCTTCTGCACGAATTCGTTCACGGCCTTGGTCAGCTCTTCCTGGCCCGGACGCATCGCGATGCCCATCGACTGCTGCACCAGCGTGAACTTGTTTTCGAAGGTGTTGGCCGGCACGCGCTTGGCGATCTGCGCCGCCACCGTGACCGAGCAGCCGATCGCATCGACCTGGCCCGAGATGAGGGCCTGCATGGCCGAGGCGTCGTCGTCGAAGCGGCGGATCTCGGTGCCTTCGGGCGCGGCCTTGGTCACGGCCACGTCTTGCGTCGAGGCGCGGGCCACGCCCACGCGCAGGCCCTTCAGGTCGCCTGCAGCCTTGATGGAGGTCTTGGTCGCGCCGTACAGCACGATGGTCGCGGCCGCGTAGGGCTGCGAGAACTGCACCTGCTTGGCACGCTCGGGCGTCACGGCCAGCGAAGCCACCAGCAGGTCGACCTTGTTGGTCAGCAGGAACGGAATGCGGTTCGGGCCGGTGACCGGCACGATGTTGGCCTTGACGCCCCAGTCTTTCGCCAGCAGCTTGGCCACGTCGGCGTCGTAGCCGTCGGGCTGGTTCTTGGCGTCGGTGGTGCCGTAGGGCGGAAAGTCGACCAGCATGCCGATGGTGATCTCGCCCTTCTTCTTGATGTCGGCCATGCTTTGCGCCGAAGCGAAGGGAGCGAACACGGTCAGCGCGGCGCCGAGGCCCAGGGCTGCGATGGCAGCGCGGCGGGTGGTGGTAACGGTCATTGGATGTGTCTCCTGAATAAAGAAAGGAAGCGACGAGAAAGGAAAAGCGAAAAGGGTCAACGTGCGAGCGCCTGGGCGCGCTTGCGCTCCATGCGCGCCGCCAGCAGCGACAGCGGCCAGCAGATCACGAAGTAGATGGCGGCCACCACCGAGAACACGATGAGCGGCTGGAAGGTGGCGTTGTTGACGATCTGTCCGGCGCGCGTGACCTCGACGAAGCCGATGATGGCCGCGAGCGACGTGCCCTTGATGATCTGCACCAGGTAGCCCACCGTGGGCGCCAGCGCGATCTTGAAGGCCTGCGGCAGCACCACGTCGCGCATGCGCGCCACGTAGTGCAGGTTCAGCGCCTGCGCCGCCTCCCACTGGCCGCGCGGAATGGCCTGGATGCAGCCGCGCCAGATTTCGCCCAGGAAGGCCGCGCTGTTCAGCACCAGCGCCACGCCCGCGGCGACCCACGGGTTGATGTCCAGCCCCAGCACCGGCGCGCCGAAGAACACCAGGAACAGCTGCAGCAGCAGCGGCGTGCCCTGGAAGATCTGGATGAAGGTGGTCGACACGGCGCGCGCCCACGTCGATTCCGACGTGCGCATGAGCGCGATGAGCAGCCCCAGGATGGCGCCGCCCACGAAGGCGATGGCCGACAGCGCCAGCGTCCACTGGGCGGCTTCGAGGATGAAAAGGAATTCGGGAAAACCGAAGGTGCGCATGGTGTGTGCTCCGTCCGTCGTGGTCAGTCAGTTACCGGCGGTCCGGGTAGTTGAGCGTGCGCTTGTAGATCAGCTTGAACATGGCCGAGAAAGCCAGTGCCAGCGCGAGGTAGATGGCCGCGACCACGATGTAGATCTCGAAGCTGCGGAAGGTCTGCGACTGCAGGTTGGCGGCCACCGAGGTCAGGTCGTCGGCCGAGATGACCGAGACCACGGCCGAGCTCAGCATCAGCAAAATGAACTGGCTCGTGAGCGCGGGGTAGATCGCCTTCAGCGCGGGCTTGATGATCACGAAGCGAAAGATCTCCCAGGGCTTGAGGTTGAGCGCGCGGCCCGCCTCGATCTGGCCCTTGGGAATCGACTCGATGCCCGCGCGGATGATCTCCGTGGCGTAGGCGCCCAGGTTCACCACCATCGCCACCAGCGCGGCCGTCTGCGGCGACCAGCGCAGGCCGATGGCCGGCAGTGCGAAGAAGAAGAAAAACAGCTGCACGAGGAACGGCGTGTTGCGGATCACCTCGATGTAGGCATTGACGATGAAGCGCAGCCAGCCCGGCCCCGAGGTCTTGCCCCAGGCACAGAAGATGGCCACCACCAGCCCCAGCAAGGTGGCGGTGAGCGAGAGCTGCACCGTGATCCACGTGCCCTTGAGCAACAGCGGCCAGGCGGCAAAGACGGCGTCGAATTGGAACTGGTAGTTCATGGCGGAGCGTGCACGGCCAGGCCGTGCACAGACCCTGAAAGGAATGCTTGCAGCTTAAATGAAACCGGTTTCAGGCCTAGCTAGGGATTCCCCTAGGTGGGCGTTTTGCCCTACCCGCCTGCCTACACTGGCGCGATGCCGAACCCCCACGCGGACCCCACTTCTTCCCCGGCAGGCACCCCGGCCACCGGCCCCGTCGTGCAGCATTTCCGGCAGGCGCTGCTCTGGCCCTTGCGCCTCGTACCGGCGCCCGGCGCGGCGCCCACGCACCACGGCCCCTGGCACGTGCTGCGCGATCTGGGCGAGGCCTCGCCCTGGCGCGAGGAGGTCGACGAATACACCGGCGACAGCGGCCGCTTCCACGAGCGCCACTACAACGAGTTCGTGAGCTTCCTGCCCTACGTGCAGCGCTTCCTGTACGGCGAAGGCCGATCGCGCGGCAGCACCGACGCCGCGGGCAGCGACGGCGACTCGCCGATGCGCGTGTTCCGCCGCCGCGACATCGCGGCCGTGCGGCTGGTGGCCCACCCCGGCGAGGCGCCCGTCACGCTCGACGTGATTCACTGCGACCTGTACTTCTTCTTCGACATCGACGTGGTGCTGCTCAACCTCGAGGTCGGCACCGACCACCTGAGCCTGGCGCAGGCGCAGGACATCCTCTACCGCTTCGGCCGCGCCTACCCTTCGGGCTGGGAGCCCGACGGCGCGGCCCTGCACTGCATGGCCAGCGTCGAGTGGCTGGACGCCGACGGCCGCGTGCTCGCCGCCTCCGACGCGCAGCAGCGCGACGCCTTCCTGTCGCACGTGGCCCAGCACCGCGCACCGCGCATCGCCGCGCACTGGGCCTACCTGATGCAGCCGCTGGTGAGCGACCATTCGGACGACCCCGGTGTGCTGCGTTACCGCCAGATCGAGTACTACCGCATGCCGGTGATGGCCTATCTGTCGCTGGACGATCCGCGCCGCCTCACGCGCGACGACTTCGTGCGGCTCGCGCTGGTCACCGGCGCGGGCGGCGCCGATGCCCACCTGCCCTATGCCGAGCACCACCTGGCCGACTTCGAGCACAAGTACTGCTATGACCGCTTCTGGGTGAACACGGGCGCGGCGCCCAACACGCGCTACCTGTGCAACGGCCACGCCCTCGTCGTGGTGGGCGACGCGCGCTCCGAGTTCTTCTGCTGCCGCGACCGCGGCGTGCTCGCGCAGTTCAGGCACCAGCACTTCCTGCTGTTCCTCATCGCGCATTTCCAGAAGGCCTCGCTGCTGATGTTCTCGGACCAGCTGGTCGAGGCGCTGAAGAAGCTCGACATCCGCAGCACGCCGAGCGTGAAGCAGTTCAAGCGCGCCATCCGCGCGAGCTTCGAGCGCTTTCTTCGCTTCACGCACCGCTATTGGTTCCACGAGATTTCGGAGCAGGCGCAGGTGCGCGCGCTCTCGCACATGTGCGCCGCGCACCTCGGGCTCGACCCGCTGTACGACGAGGTCAAGGCGCGCATCGCCGACATGAACACCTACCTCGATGCCGACAGCCTGCGCCGGCAGGCCAGCACCGTGGTGCGGCTCACGGTGGTCACGCTGTTCGGCCTCATCGGCACCGTCACCACCGGCTTCCTCGGGATGAACCTGCTGGCCGAAGCCGATGCGCCACTGTGGCGCAAGGCGATCTGGTTCGGCGTGGTGTTCGTGTTCACCACCTGGCTCACGATCTACACGATGGTGAAGTCGCAGCGGCTGTCGGACTTCATCGATGCGCTGTCGAACGACCGGCTGAGTCTTCGGGGCAAGCTGGCGGCGCTGGCGCGGGTGTGGCGGGCTGGGGCGGACTGAAGGTTTGGTTCAGGGCGACGCTCCCGCCGACGCGGTACCTTGCTCCGCGAATGTCCCCCGCCCTTCGGGCTCCTCCTTGATTTCGCTGCGCAAGGCACCGCATCGACGTGAGCGTTGGGCAGTGCAGTCGTTGATCGGCGAGCACCAGCAGCGTGTCCCGTGCGCAGGACACTGGGTGCTTCCCGCAGCGAAATCAAGGAGGAGGCCGCAGGCCGGGGGACATTCGCGGAGGGAAGTACCCGGTGGCCTGTGCACGCACCCCGAACTAAGATCACCGCCCTCACAAAGAAGCCACGCATGCGCATCGCCCTCGTCTCCGACATCCACGGAAACCTCCCCGCACTGAAAGCCGTCGTCGAAGACATCGAGCGCAGCCAGGTGGATGCCACCGTCAACCTCGGCGACAGCCTCTCAGGCCCGCTGATGCCGCTGGAGACTGCGCAGTTCCTGATGGCGCAGGACTGGGTCCAACTCGCCGGCAACCACGAACGGCAACTGCTCACGTTGCCGACCTCCGGCCAGCGCGGCGAGTCCGACGCCTTCGCACACGCTCGACTGGGCGAAGCGGAATTCGCATGGATCGCCTCGCTCACGCCGCGCCTGCGTTTCAGCGCCGAGGTGCTGCTGTGCCACGGCACGCCGGAGAGCGACCTCACCTACTTCCTAGAAACGGTCGAGCCCACGCAAATGCGCATGGCCACCTCGGCGGAGGTCGATGCGCGTCTCGGCCCAGTGGACGCCGGCACGGAACTGGTCGCCTGCGGCCACACGCACCTGCCGCGCGTGATGCACGCATCCAACGGCACCTTGATCGTCAACCCGGGCAGCGTCGGCCTGCAGGCCTATGGCGACGAGCATCCGTACCCGCACCACGTGGAGACCGGCTCACCCGATGCGCGCTACGCGCTGGTCGAACGGCACGACCACGGGCAGTGGACCTGCACGCTGGTCACCGTGCCCTACGACCACTCGGCCATGGCGGCACTGGCTGCTGCCAATGGGCGTGCGGACTGGGCCCACGCACTGGCCACCGGGCGCATGCCCTAGCGCCAGATCAATCGCCGAAAGCGATGTCCGCGCTGTCGATCGCGCGGATCGGCACGCCGAAGCTCGTGATGTCCGACAGCGTCGCGTTGTGGTGCGCGCGGATGAAGGCGCCCTTGGCGTGCGGCTTGTCGTGCGAGGTGTGGGCGTCGGCCGCCAGCACCACCTCGTAGCCCAGCGCGGCAGCGCGGCGCACGGTGGTGTCCACGCAGAACTCCGACGAATAGCCGCAGACCACCACGCGCCGAGCGCCCTGCCCCGACAGCCAGGCTTCGAGCGGCGTGCGCAGGAACGAGTCGGGCGTGGTCTTGCGCAGGCGCGCGTCCGCCGGCGTCACCTGCAAGGCATCGGCCAGCTGCCAGCGCTCGGAATCGAACTCCAGGTCGATGGCGTTCTCGTGCTGGACGAAAGCCACCGGCACGCCCGCCGCGCGGGCCCGCGCCGTGAGCGCGTTGATGCGCGCGATGACCGCTTCGGCCTCGTACGGCCGGGGCGGATCGTCGCAAAGGCCGCGCTGCATGTCGATGACGAGGATGGCAGTTTTCATGGCGATGAAGGGCTGTGGACGTGGATCGCCGCAGTATGCCGCCGGCCCGCGGATTGCCCCCGCCCGCCGAATGTTTCTGTCGCTGAAACCATTGAAAAGCCAACTCCCGCTAGTCTCGCGCCTCAAGACCAACACACACGCAGAGGGCTTTCCCATGGCTGACGAATCGGATTCGCAAGGCGCTTACTTACCCCGGCTGCTGCGCCGCAGCGCGGTGCTCGCCACGGCGGGCTGCGCGTTCGTGGCCGGCTGCAGCAGCGCCGGCGGCGGGGAAACGCGCTACGACAACTCGCCGCAGTTCAAGGGCGGCGTGTTCCAGAACATGCCCAACCCCGAGCTGCAGCCCGCCGCCAGCACCTGGCGCATCTGGTCGCGCTTCATCGTCGGCAGCAAGGTCGACACCGTGCCGGTCGACCCGATTCCGGTGCGCGCCCTGACGCCCCAGGCGCTCGACGCGCTCGCGGTCGACGCCAACCACGTGGTGCGCCTGGGCCACTCGTCGCACCTGCTGAAGCTCAAGGGCAAGTACTGGCTCATCGACCCCGTGTTCAGCGAACGCGTCTCGCCCTTCACCTGGGTCGGGCCGAAGCGCTTCCACAAGCCGCCGATCCAGCTGGAGCAGCTACCGCCGATCGAGGCCGTGATCCTCTCGCACGACCACTACGACCACTTGGACGTCGCCACCATCGAGTACCTCGCCACGCGCGTGCAGCGCTATTTCGTGCCGCTGGGCGTGCGCGCCCGGCTCGTCGAGATGGGCGTGCCCGCCGAGCGCGTCACCGAGCTCGACTGGTGGCAAGGCGGCGAGCATGCGGGCGTGAAGCTCACCGCCACGCCCGCGCAGCATTTCTCGGGCCGCGCGGTCACGCTGACCGACCGCGACCGCACGCTGTGGGCCTCGTGGGTGGTGCAAAGCGGCGACCAGCGCATCTTCTACAGCGGCGACTCGGGCTACTTCCCCGGCTTCAAGCAGATCGGCGAACGCTTCGGCGGCTTCGACCTGGCGTTGATGGAAAACGGCGCCTACGACGCCTACTGGCCCGGCGTGCACATGACGCCCGAGCAGAGCGTGCAGGCCTTCGAAGACCTGCGCGGCAAGGTGCTCTATTCGGTGCACAACAGCACCTTCGACCTGGCCTTCCACACTTGGCACGACCCGCTGGACCGCATCGCCGACCTGGCGCAGGCGAAGAAGATCGACCTGGCCACGCCGGTGATCGGCGAAGTGCTCACGGTGGGCCAGGCACGCACCAACGTGCGTTGGTGGGCCGGGCTGAAGTAAGGAGTGCACCGTCCGCGCGGCGGTGCGTATTTCAAATGTTGCTCGTCACTTTTGGAAGGTTTACAGACAGTTAACCAGCGGCCGGTTCAATCGCCGTGTCGCCGCGACGAATCCCTCACCGGACGCCGATCGCGGACGACACCGTCATCTGCAAGGCAGCAGCCACAGGGAGCAAGGTGATCACAAGAAGAACCGGCAAGAAAGGAGGCGGCATCCCCGCCATCTCGACGCGCGCCCCGAGGCGCCGCCTGGCGCGCATCGCCAGGGGTTTCGCCACGGGGCGCGTGCTGGCATCGATCGCAGGCGCACGGGCCGTCGCACCCCCGATGCGCCGCACATCGGCCTGATCGTCAGCGACCCGGGCAACCTCTTCTTCCTCCAGGTCTGACACTGCCGCCGCCCACGCTGCCGACCCGCGACAACATCGGCACCGACCGAGGTCAGCAGGTCCGTCCATTCCCTCACGCTTGCCCCGCAGATCGCGGATGCGAGGCGCTGCGGAACATGTCATCATCCCCACCCCTTCACCGGCCCCCTCTCGCAACGAGGCCCTCGCACCCATGCCCATGAAACGTCCCTGGCGCACCTGGCTGCTGGCCCTCCTCCTCGCCGTGGGCCCCGTGGGCAGCGCGCTCGCGACACATGCCAACCATGGCAAGGGCCCGCGCGTCGGCGTGCTCGTGAGCGACCTGCGCAACCCCTTCTTTGCCTACATCGCGCGCGCAGTGGAAAGCACGCTGGCCGCAGACAGTCGCAACGCGGCGCACATCACGGTCGTGTCGAGCGGGTTCGATCCGCAGCGGCAGGACGAGCAGCTCAAGGAGATGATCCGCCAGCGCGTGCAGCTGGTGATCGTGACGCCGGTCGATTCGACCAGCCTGCACGCCCGCGTCGCGGAGGCGCGCGCGGCCGGCATCAAGGTCGTGGCGGTCGATGCGCTCGTGCAAGGCGCGGACGCGGCCGTGGTGACCGACAGCCGCGCGGCCGGCAGGCTCTCTTGCGAACACCTGGTGCGCACGCTCGGCGGCAAAGGCGAAGTGGCGATCATCGACGGCCCGCCGAACACGGCCGCGGTGGGCCGCGTCAACGGCTGCCGCGAGGCGTTGAACGCCGCACCCGGCGTGCGCGTCGTGTCGATGGCGCTCAATGGCGGCGCCACCAAGGACGGCGGCGTCGAACAGATGACGCGGCTGCTCGCGCGCCATCCGAAGCTGTCGGGCGTGTTCGCGATCAACGACCTGTGCGGCATCGGCGCGGAACTGGCGGCCCAGGTCGCGGGCCGGCGCGACATCGTCATCACGGCGATGGACGGTTCGCCGGAGGTGGCGCAGCGGCTGCAAGACCCGGCCACCTTGATCGCAGGCAGCGCCACGCAGTCGCCCACGTTGATGGGCCAGCGGGCGGCCCAGATCGGGCTGAAGCTCCTGAAGGGCCAGCCCCCGGCGCAGCGCGTGCTGCTGTTGCCGTCGAAGCTCGTGACGCGCGAGAACGTCGACGGCTACGGGGGCTGGTGAGCCAGCCCCTCGGCCTGCCTGCCTACTTGCCTTCCTGCTCGCGCCGCTCGCGCGCGCGCCGCACCTGACGCGTCTCGTTGGCCTGCGCGATGGCGCGGTCTTTCGCGCGCCGCTTGCCCTGGCGCTTCTCGCGCATGCGGCGCCCCAGGATGTAGCTGCCGAAGCCCGTGACCACGGCGAGGACCACGCCGAGGATGCTGATGTCGATGCCGCCCAACATCAGAGCACCCGCACCACGCTCGCCGGCGTGAATCCGAGGTCTGCCACCTTGCCCTTGCGCGCACGGGCCCCCATCGCGTTGTTGAGCGAGCGGATCTCGAGCGTTTCTTCGCGCTCCTTGCCGCCGCGGGCGACGCCTTCGATCCGCACGCTGCGCGTGTAGGCCACCGCACCGGCCAGTGACTCCTTGGCCTCCAGGTCGATCAGCATCAGGCCGCGGCCGCCCTTGGGCAGGCTCTTGAGCTCGGTGATGTCGAACGTCAGGATGCGCTTGCCGCTCGAGGCGCAGGCCACGTGCGTGGCGGCCGGCATCGGCTCGGCACCGCTCGCGCCGCCCACCAGCGACGGCCGGCACAGCTGCTCGCCCTCGCCCACATCGATGAAGGCCTTGCCGCCGCGCTGGCGCGACATCATGTTCTCGATGGTGGCCATGAAACCGTAGCCGCCGGTGTTGGCCAGCAGCAGGCAGGCGCCCACCGGGCCCGCGAAGAAATGCGTGACGTGCGTGCCGGCATCGAGCTCGATGAGCGTGGTGACGGGCTGGCCGTCGCCGCGCGCACCGGGCAGCGAGGCCACGGGCACGGTGTAGACGCGCACGCTCTTGTCCTTGGCGCTGCCGAAGACCAGCAGCGTGTCGACGCTGCGGCACTCGAAGGCGCCGTAGAGCGTGTCGCCCGACTTGAAGCTGTACTCGGGCGCGGTGCCGCCGTTGCCGGCGGCCTTCTCGCTGGCCCACCCCTTCTGCGCGCGCACCCAGCCCTTCTGCGACACGATCACGGTGACGGGCTCGTCGACCACCTTCACCTCGGCCACGGCGCGCTTCTCGGCCTGGATGAGCGTGCGACGCGGGTCTTCGAAGGTCTTGGCGTCGGCTTCGATTTCCTTCACCAGCAGGCGGCGCAGCGTGGCCGGGCTGGAGAGGATGTCTTCGAGCTTCTTCTGCTCGTCGCGCAGGCCGGCCAGTTCCTGCTCGATCTTGATGGCCTCGAGCCGCGCGAGTTGGCGCAGCCGGATTTCAAGGATGTCCTCGGCCTGGCGTTCGCTGAGGTTGAAGCGCGCGATGAGCGCCGCCTTCGGGTCTTCCGCCGCGCGGATGATGGCGATCACCTCGTCGATGTTCAGCAGCACCAGCTGCCGGCCTTCGAGGATGTGGATGCGGTCCTGCACCTTGTCCAGGCGATGGCGCGAACGCCGCTCGACGGTGATCTCGCGGAACGCGATCCACTCGTTGAGCATCTGGCGCAGCGACTTCTGCGTGGGCTTGCCGTCAATGCCGACCATCGTGAGGTTGATCGACGACGAGGTCTCGAGCGAGGTCTGCGCCAGCAGCGTGGTCACGAACTCGTCCTGGCTGATGCGCGAGGTCTTGGGCTCGAACACCAGGCGCACGGCGGCGTCCTTGCTCGACTCGTCGCGCACCACGTCGAGCACCGACAGCATCGCGGCCTTCAGTTGCGTCTGATCGGCCGAGAGCGCCTTCTTGCCCGCCTTGACCTTCGGGTTGGTGATTTCCTCGATTTCTTCGAGCACCTTCTGCGTGCTCACGCCCGGCGGCAGTTCGTTGACCACGAGCTGCCACTGGCCGCGCGCGAGGTCTTCGATCTTCCAGCGCGCGCGCACCTTGAGCGAGCCGCGGCCGGTGCGGTAGGCGTCGGCGATGTCGCTGGCGCTGCTGATGATCTGCGCGCCGCCCGGGTAGTCGGGGCCGGGCACGAGGGCGAAGAGCTCTTCTTCGCTGAGCTTGCCGTTGGACTTGATCAGCGCCACGCAAGCGTCGGCGATCTCGCGCAGGTTGTGGCTCGGGATCTCGGTGGCCAGGCCCACGGCGATGCCGCTGGCGCCGTTGAGCAGCGTGAACGGCAGCCGCGCGGGCAGCAGGCGCGGCTCCTCGGTGCTGCCGTCGTAGTTGGGAATGAAGTCGACCGTGCCTTCGTCGATCTCGTCGAGCAAGAGGCTGGTGATGCGCGCCAGGCGCGCTTCGGTGTAGCGCATGGCCGCGGCGCCGTCGCCGTCGCGGCTGCCGAAGTTGCCCTGGCCGTCGACCAGCGGATAGCGCTGCGAGAAGTCTTGCGCCATGCGCACCAGCGCGTCGTACGCGGCCTGGTCGCTGTGCGGGTGGAAGCGGCCGAGCACGTCGCCGACCACGCGCGCACTCTTCACGGGCTTGGCGCCCACGGTGCCGTTGGTGCCGCCGAAGCCCAGGCCCATGCGCGACATCGAGTACAGGATGCGCCGCTGCACCGGCTTCTGGCCGTCGGACACATCGGGCAACGCGCGGCCCTTGACCACGCTCAGGGCGTATTCGAGGTAGGCGGTCTGCGCGTAGTCGGCCAGCGTGAGGGTGGTGTCGCCGTCGGTGGGGCCTGCAAGGTCGAGCGGAGGTTGAGAGTCGTCCATGAAGAAGAGAGAAAGAAAAACAGTGACGGGCGGCGTGCGTTCGCGCTCAGCCCAAAATGAAAGTGGGGTGCATGGCGGCCTGCGGGATCACGACAGCGGCGACGGCGGCGAAGCGTCGCCCGGCTCCACCGCGCTGGTCGGCACGTCGGACGGCTCGGGAATATCGGGCATGGTCGGCACATTGCGCGGCGACTCGGACGGCATGTTGCCGCGCCCGATCGCGCCGCCCTTGGGCACCGACATTTCCATGCGGATGCGCCCGGGCGTCCTGCCACCACTGCTGCCGCTTCCGCTGCGCAGGTTGCCGCCCACGGTCACGGCCGAGGGCTTGAGGTACGCATACAGCTGCAGCACGGTCTGCACGTAGTTCTGCGTTTCCTTGTAGTTCGGGATCTTGTTGCCCGCGCGCTGCACCGCGCCCTCGCCCGCGTTGTAGGCGGCCAGCGCGAGCTCGATCTGGCCCGGGAACATCGCGATCAGGTCGCGCAGGTAGCGCGAACCGGCGGCGATGTTGATGTGCGGGTCGAACAGCTTCTTCTCGATCGTGCCGCGCTTGTCCGTCGCCACGCCGTAGCGCTGCGCGGTGGCCGGCATGAGCTGCATGAGCCCCATCGCGCCCTTGGGCGAGACGGCCTTGGCATCGAAGCCCGACTCGGTGGCGACCAGCGCCTGCAGCAGCTCGTAGTCGATCGCGTGCTTGCTCGACGCATCGCGCAGCGCCGCCTTGGCGGTCTTGTAGCCGGGCGAGGCCTCGAACATGGCGAGCAGGTTCTGCGACGCCGGCGACACCCTGCCGTCGAGCCGGCGGTGGATGCTGCCGCGGCCCATCGGCGACAGGCCCTTGGCGGTGTCGAAGCTCTGGCCGCCCTGGAAGAAGAGCTTGTAGCGCTCGTCGACCTTCTCGGCCGCGAAATGCGCCACGCCGTTGCTGTCGATGTAGCCATAGATGTCGGTCGCGTGCGCGAGCCCCTGCTGCATGCACAGCAGAAGGGCCAACCACAGCGAACGCTTGAAAACCGACATGCGTGTGAGAAGAAGGAAAGAAAAAGGAAACTGTCAGACGTCGATGTCGACGTCGTCTGCGCGCAATTCCATGAGCTCGCGCCGCGCCGCCGCTTCGCCCTTGCCCATCAGCTTGGTGATCTCGCCCTGGGTGGACGAAAAATCGAACCTGCCCAATTGGACCTTCATCAGGCGACGGGTGTCCGGATTGAGCGTGGTTTCCCACAATTGTTCCGCGCTCATTTCACCCAGGCCCTTGAAGCGGCTGATGCTCCAGGCGCCTTCGCGCACGCCATCCTTGCGCAATTTGTCGAGCGTGGCGGTCAGTTCGCCCTCGTCCAGCGCATAAACCTTGGAGGCCGGCTTCTTGCCGCGCGCGGGCGCATCGACCCGGAACAATGGCGGCTTTGCGACATACACGTGGCCGGCTTCGATGAGCTTGGGAAAGTGCCGGAAGAACAGCGTGAGCAGCAGCACCTGGATGTGCGAGCCGTCCACGTCGGCATCGGACAGGATGCAGATCTTGCCGTAGCGCAGGCCGCTCATGTCGGGCGTGTCGGCGGGGCCGTGCGGATCGACGCCCACGGCCACCGAGATGTCGTGGATTTCGGTGTTGGCGAACAGGCGGTCGCGCTCCACTTCCCAGGTGTTGAGCACCTTGCCGCGCAGCGGCAGGATGGCCTGGCTTTCCTTGTCGCGGCCCATCTTGGCGCTGCCGCCGGCGGAGTCGCCCTCGACCAGGAAGACTTCGTTGTGGCTGATGTCCTTGCTCTCGCAGTCGGTCAGCTTGCCGGGCAGCACGGCCACGCCGGAGCCCTTGCGCTTCTCGACCTTCTGGCCAGCGCGCTGGCGGGTCTGGGCGGCCTTGATGGCCAGTTCGGCCAGCTTCTTGCCGTAGTCGACGTGCTGGTTGAGCCACAGCTCGAGCGTGGGACGCACGAAGCTGGACACCAGGCGCACCGCGTCGCGCGAGTTCAGGCGTTCCTTGATCTGGCCCTGGAACTGCGGGTCGAGCACCTTGGCGCTGAGCACGTACGAGGCGCGCGCGAACACGTCCTCGGGCAGGAGCTTCACGCCCTTGGGCAGCAGCGAGTGCAGCTCGATGAAGCTCTTCACCGCGTTGAACAGGCCGTCGCGCAGGCCGCTTTCGTGCGTGCCGCCGGCGCTGGTGGGAATCAGGTTGACGTAGCTCTCGCGCACCGGCTGGCCGTCTTCGGTGAAGGCCACGCACCAGTCGGCGCCCTCGCCTTCGGCGAAGTTGTCGGCGTTCTTGTCGGCATGGCCGCTGCCCTCGAACAGCGGAATGACCGGGTCGCCGTTGAGCGTCTGCATCAGGTAGTCGCTCAGGCCGCCCTTGTAGAGCCACTGCTGGCTTTCGCCGGTCTTCTCGACGGCCAGCGTGACGCTCACGCCGGGCATCAGCACGGCCTTGCTGCGCAGCAGGTGGGTGAGTTCGCCCATGGGCAGCGCGGCGGTCTCGAAGTACTTGGCGTCGGGCCAGGCGCGCACGGTGGTGCCCTGCTTGCGTTCGCCGGCTTCGAGCTTGCGGATTTCGAGCGCCTCGATCACGTCGCCGGCGCTGAAGGCCAGCTTGGCGACCGAGCCTTCACGGTGCGAGCTGACTTCGAGGCGCTTGGACAGCGCGTTGGTCACCGACACGCCCACGCCGTGCAGGCCGCCCGAGAAGCTGTAGGCGCCGCCCGAGCCCTTGTCGAACTTGCCGCCGGCGTGCAGCCGGGTGTAGACCAGCTCGATCACGGGGGCCTTCTCTTCGGGGTGCAGGCCGAAGGGAATGCCGCGGCCGTCGTCCTCGACGCTGACCGAGCCGTCGGTGTGCAGCGTGACCTTGATCTTCTTGCCGTAGCCCGCCAGCGCTTCGTCGGCGGCGTTGTCGAGCACTTCCTGGATGATGTGCAGGGGGTTGTCGGTCCGGGTGTACATGCCCGGGCGCTGCTTCACGGGCTCGAGGCCCTTGAGCACGCGGATGGAGCCTTCCGAATAGCCGGAAGCGGAGTCTGAAGATGTCTTGGGGGAAGTCGCCATGGGGGCGGATTGTAGTCAGTTGGGTTGAAATGACTGGATACCCATACAGGCACCGGCTTCGGTCTTTTCGCACATCAGGCGGGAGTTTCTGCGGGCGGACCGAACATCCGCGCGCCCAGGAAATCGATGAACGCCCGCAGCTTGGGCGACGGATGGCGCCCCGACGGCCACAGCACGCGGAACGCGATGGTACGGGGCCGGCGCAGGTGGTCGGCCAGCACGGGCTGCAGCGCGCCCTCGGCCAGCGCGGCGCGCACGCTGAAGTCGGGCAGGCAGGCGATGCCGCGCCCGCGCAGGGCGAAGCACAGCCGGGTCTCGATGTTGTTGCAGATCATCGAGACCGGCGGGCGCACCTCGCTGCCGTCGGGCCCGGGCGCGAGCGGCCAGACCTCGACCTTGCCGGTCGCCGGGTAGCGGTAGTGCAGGCAGGCGTGGCGGGCCAGGTCCTCCGGCGAGGCGGGCGTGCCGTGGCGCGCCAGGTACGCGGGCGAGGCCACGAGCAGCTGCGAGAACTCGCCGAGCTGGCGCGACGACAGCCGTGAATCCGCCGGCTCGCCGGTGCGCACCACGGCGTCGAAGCCTTCCTCGATGACGTCGACGAGCCGGTCGCTGAAATCGAGGTCGAGCTCGATCGCCGGGTAGGCGGCCATGAAGTCGGCCAGCACCGGCAGCACCAGCGAACTGACCAGCGGCAGGCTCACGCGCAGGCGCCCGCGCGGCGCCTCGGCGGCATGCGACAGCTCCTGCTCGGCGGCCTCGATCTCGGCCAGCACGCGGCGGCTGCGCGCCAGGAACAGCGCGCCCTCGGCGGTGAGCGTGATGCTGCGCGTGCTGCGGTGGAACAGGCGCACGCCCAGCCGCTCCTCGAGCCGCGCCACGCGCTTGCCCACGGCCGAGGCCGACACGCCGAGCGCGCGCCCGGCCGCCACGAAGCTGCGGGTTTCGGCGACCTGAACGAAGACGGCAAAGCCGCTGAGGCTGTCCATGGGGAATCTCCATTGCGGACTTCAACGTCCGCATTGAGCGGAACTGTAGCCGTCTTTATCCGAAGTCGGCTTCTTCCTATCGTTGGCCGCATGACCTTTCTCCCCGACATTTCTCCCACTTTCACCCCTGCGTGGCAGGGTCCGGACCCATCGCGCATTGACGCCGCCATCGACCGTGCGCTGGCCGAACAACGGCTGGTTGGCGCCGTGGTGCTGGTGAGCCACGGTGGCCGCCTCGTCCACCGGCGCGCCGCCGGCCTGGCCGACCGCGAGGCCGGCCGGCCGATGCGCGAGGACGCGCTGTTCCGACTGGCCTCGGTGTCCAAGCCCATCGTCTCGACCGCCGCGATGGTCCTCGTGGACCAGGGCCGGCTCGACCTGGACGCCCCTGTGACGCGCTGGCTGCCGGACTTCCGCCCGCGCCTTCCCGATGGCGGCGAAGCCGTCATCACGCTGCGGCAGCTGCTGACCCACACGGCCGGCCTGGGCTACCGCTTCCTCGAAAGCACGGACGACGGCCCGTACGCGCGCGCCGGCGTGTCGGACGGCATGGACCGCGACGACGGCCTCACGCTGGCCGCCAACCTGCAACGCCTGGCCGGCGTGCCGCTGCTGTACCCGCCGGGCACAGGTTGGCTCTATTCGCTGGCCATCGACGTGCTCGGCGCAGTGGTCGAGGCGGCCAGCGGCCTGCCGCTGCCCGAGGCGGTGCGCGCACTGGTGACCGGGCCGCTGCAGATGCACGACACGGGCTTCGCCGCCGTACCCGACGACCCGCGGCTGGCCACGCCCTACGTGAACGGCGCCGACGCGACGCCGCCGCAGCGCATGGACGGCCCGGTCGTCGCCACGCCGTTCGAAGGCGCCGTCGGCATCCGCTTCGACCCGGCGCGCGCCTTCGACGCCAACGCCTGGCCCTCGGCCGGCGCCGGCATGGTCGGCAGCGCGGGCGACTTCCTGCGCCTGCTCGAAACGCTGCGCACCGGCGGCGCCCCGCTGCTGGGCACCGCCACCGTCGACGCCATGGGCCGCAACCACACGGGCGCCTGGGGGCCGGCGGACGCGCCGGGCTGGGGCTTCGGCCTGGGTTTCTCGGTGCTGCACGACCCGCAGCCCACGCAGACGCCCGAATCGCCCGGCACCTGGCGCTGGGGCGGCGCCTACGGCCACGCCTGGTTCGTCGACCGGGCGCGCGGGCTCAGCGTGGTGGCCTTCACGAACACGCTCTATGAGGGCATGTCGGGCCGCTTCGTCACTGAACTGAGGGACGCCGTCTATGCGTGACACGACCTCTTCCTCACCGCTTCCCTTGTCGGGCCTGCTGGCGCTGGCGGCCGGCGGCTTCATCACCATCCTCACCGAGGCAATGCCGGCCGGCCTGCTGCCGCAGATCGGCGCCGACCTGGGCGTGGCGCCCGCGCTGGTCGGCCAGCTCGTCACGGTGTACGCGCTCGGTTCGCTGGTGGCGGCCATTCCGCTGGTGGCCTTCACGCGCGGCTGGCGGCGCCGGCCGCTGCTGATGGGCGCGATCGGCGGTTTCGCGGTGGTCAACACGGTGACGGCGCTGTCGCACGACTACACGCTGACGCTGGTCGCGCGCTTCTTCGCCGGCGTGTTCGCGGGCCTGCTGTGGGCGCTGCTGGCCGGGCACGCCGCGCGCATGGTGGCGCCGTCGCAGCAGGGCCGGGCCATCGCCGTGGCGATGCTGGGCGCGCCGCTGGCGCTGTCGCTGGGCATTCCGGCAGGCACGCTGCTGGGCGCGAGCGTCGGCTGGCGGCCGGCCTTTTTGATCATGTCGGCGCTGTCGGTGCTGCTGCTCGGCTGGGTGCGCTGGCAGGTGCCCGACTTCCCGGGCCAGGAGGCCGGGCGCCAGCAAAGCGTGCGCCGCGTGTTCCTGCTGCCGGGCGTGCGGCCGGTGCTGATGGTGATGTTCGCCTTCGTGCTCGCGCACAACATCCTCTACACCTACATCGCGCCCTTCCTGGCGCATGCCGGGCTCGGTGCCCAGGTCGGGCGGGTGCTGCTGGTGTTCGGCGCTGCGTCGCTGGGCGGCATCTGGCTCACGGGCGTGCTGATCGACCGCTGGCTGCGCACGCTGGTGCTGGCCGGCACGGCCGCCTTCGCGCTGGCGGCGCTGATGCTCGCCGCGGCGGGCGGATCGGCGGCGGGCGTGTACCTCGCGGTCGCGGTCTGGGGCCTGGCCTTCGGCGGCGCGGCGACGCTGTTCCAGACCGCCTCGGCCCAGGCGGCCGGCGATGCAGCGGACGTGGCGCAGTCGATGGTCGTGACGACCTGGAACCTCGCCATCGCAGGCGGCGGACTGGTGGGTGGCCTGCTGCTGCAGGGCGGCGGCGCGGGCAGCCTGCCCTGGTCGCTGCTGGCGTTGCTGGTGCCGGGGCTGATGCTGGCGTGGCGGGCCTGCGAGCACGGCTTTCCGGGCGCGCGCGGCGCGGCGGCGGCGCCGGCGCGCTGACCCCGAAGGCAGGCCGCGCGCCTGCCTTCTTTCTTTGATGCCGTGCGCGCATTGAAACCGCGCCCACAAATCATCAATGGCCATGGCCACCGCGCCACCTGCCGCAGCATCCATTTCGCTACATTCGAAGGATGCAAGCCTCCCCCGCTCCCACCCTTTCGATCAAGCAGGTGCTGTTCTGCGGCGCCATGATCGTCACGCTCTCGATGGGCATCCGCCACGGCTTCGGCCTCTGGTTGCAGCCCATCACGCAGGCGCAGGAGTGGAACCGACAGACCTTCTCGTTCGCGCTGGCGGTGCAGAACCTGTCGTGGGGCATCTTCGGCGTGTTCGCGGGCATGCTGGCCGACCGCTTCGGCGCGTTCCGCGTGCTGATCGGCGGCTCGCTGCTGTACGCGGCGGGCCTCTTCGGCATGGCGCATTCGCCGACGCCGCTGCTGTTCACCTTGAGCGCGGGCGTGCTGATCGGCGCGGCGCAGGCGGGCTCAACCTACGCCGTGATCTACGGCGTGATCGGCCGGCAGATCCCGGCCGAGCGCCGCTCCTGGGCGATGGGCGTGGCCGCGGCGGCCGGTTCGTTCGGCCAGTTCCTGATGGCGCCCATCGAAGGCCGCCTGATCGGCGCCTTCGGCTGGCAGACGGCGCTGGCCGTGGTGGCGGTGCTGGTGCTCGTGATCGTGCCGCTGGCCTTCGGCCTGCGCGAGCCCAAGACTGCGGCCCTGGCCGGCCACCGTGAGCAATCGGTGCTGCAGGCCGTGGGCGAGGCCTTCCGCTACCCGAGCTTCGGGCTGCTGATGGCGGGCTACTTCGTCTGCGGCTTCCAGCTGGCCTTCATCGGCATCCACATGCCGACCTACCTGCGCGACAAGAACCTGTCGCCTGAAGTGGCGGGCTACGCGCTGGCGCTGATCGGGCTGTTCAACGTGTTCGGCACCTACACGGTCGGCCTGCTGGGGCAGAAGCTGTCCAAGCCCAAGATCCTGGCGGCCATCTACTTTGCGCGGGCGGTGTCGATCGCGCTCTTCCTGCTGGCGCCGATCTCGCCGCTGAGCGTCTACGTCTTCTCGGCGGCCATGGGCTTCCTGTGGCTGTCGACCGTGCCGGCCACCAACGCCATCGTCGCGGGCATCTTCGGCGTGGCGCACCTGTCAATGCTCAGCGGCTTCGTGTTCCTGAGCCACCAGGTGGGGTCGTTCCTGGGCGTGTGGCTGGGCGGCTTCCTGTATGACACGACGGGCAGCTACAGCATCGTCTGGTACATCTCGATCGCGCTGGGCGTGTTCGCGGCGCTGATCAACCTGCCGGTCAAGGAAAGCGCCATCGCGCGCGCGGTCCGGCCGGTCGCCGTGGCGGGCTGACGGCCCGCGCTTTTCTGTCTTGTTTGCAAGGAGCCATCGCCATGACGCCCCGCACACGCAACCACTACCTGGCCCAGGCCGCCTGGCTCGCCGCCGTGCTGGCGGCGCTGGGCGGCGTGTTCGCGCTGTACGTGCATCCGACGTTCCTGGTCACGCTGGTCGACCAGGTGTGGTCCTGTTTCTGAACGACTTCGCCCCGAAATGCCCGCAAGCCGGGCCCAGGCCACTATGAAAGATGTAGCAATTCCCGTGCATGCGAGCACAGCGCCCTCCGAATGGGTCGTGCGCTGGTCGCACCTGCTTGCGCCGAACGCCACGGTGCTCGACGTGGCCTGCGGGTCCGGGCGGCACATGCAGTGGTTCACCGGGCGCGGGCATGCAACGACCGGCGTCGACCGGTCGCCCGAGGCCGTCGAGGCGGCCGGCGCCTTCGGGCGCGTGGTGGCGGCCGACATCGAGTCGGGCCCCTGGCCCTTCGCGGCCCAGCGCTTCGGCGCGGTGGTCGTCACGAACTACCTCTGGCGCCCGCGCATGGCCGACATCGTGGCCGCCGTGGCGCCGGGCGGCGTGCTGCTGTACGAGACCTTCGCGGCCGGCAACGAGACCGTCGGCAAGCCCTCGCGGCCCGACTTCCTGCTGCAGCCGGGCGAGCTGCTCGGGGCCTGCGCCAGCCTGCAGGTGATCGCCTATGAGGACGGCTTCCTGCCGGAGCCGGCGCGCTTCGTCCAGCGCATCGCCGCCGTGCGGCCCGGCGAAGCGGCCGCGGGCGCCCCGCAGCGCCACTTCCTGAAGGCCAGCTGAGCTGGCCGACACAACTGTCTCCGGCCCGGCCGGAGTCAGTAGAATGGCCGCTTTCGTCCACCGACAAAGAGATTCCCTTGGAGCAACTGACAGGCAGCATCGTCGCGCTCGTCACGCCGATGCACGACGACGGCAGTGTCGACTACCCCGCCCTGCGGCGGCTCATCGACTGGCACATTGACGAAGGCACCGACTGCCTTGGCGTGGTCGGCACCACCGGCGAATCGCCGACGGTCGATGTGGAAGAGCACTGCGAAATCATCCGCGTATCCGTCGAGCAGGCCCGGGGCCGCGTGCCCGTGATGGCCGGCTGCGGCGCGAACTCGACCAAGGAAGCCATCGAGCTCGCCAAGTTCGCCAAGGGCGTCGGCGCCGACTCGCAGCTGCAGGTCGTTCCCTACTACAACAAGCCCACGCAAGAGGGCCAGTACCAGCACTTCAAGGCCATCGCCGAAGCCGTCGGCGACCTGCCCGTCGTGCTGTACAACGTGCCCGGCCGCACCGTCGCCGATATGGCGCACGACACCGTGCTGCGCCTGGCCCAGGTGCCCGGCATCATCGGCATCAAGGAAGCCACCGGCAACATCGAGCGTGCCCAGTGGCTCATCCGCGACCTGCCGAAGCACTTTGCCGTCTACTCCGGCGACGACCCGACCGCGGTCGCGCTCATGCTGTGCGGCGGCCAGGGCAACATCAGCGTCACGGCCAACGTGGCGCCGCGCAAGATGCACGAGCTGTGCGTGGCCGCGCTGGCCGGCGACGTCAAGCGCGCCATGCAGCTGCAGTTCGAACTGATGCCGCTGCACCGCAACCTGTTCGTCGAACCCAACCCGATCCCGCTCAAGTGGGCCATGGCCCGCCTGGGTCTGTGCGGCGGCGCCCTGCGGCTGCCGCTCACGGAACTCGGCGAAGCGAGCCGCCCGGCGGTCGAGGGCGCCCTGCGCGCCACCGGCCTGCTCAAGGACTGACCGAGCCCGGGTTTCCCCCCGATCACACCGGTTCCCGTCCGCCCTTTCCCCTGTTCGCAGCAAGGTCAAGCAACCTTTTGCCGCAACAGTGCTCAGAGAGGGCGGGGCGCTGGGGCCCATCGATTGACCGAACCATTCCACCAAGGAAGACGACGTTGAAGAACATTTCGCGACTTGCACTGCTGGCCCTCGTTGCCAGCCTCGCCGCCTGCTCCGTCCTCGAGAGCGACAAGATCGACTACAAGAGCGCAGGCAAGGCCCCGACGCTCGAAGTCCCACCCGACCTGTCCCAGCTCTCGCGCGACAACCGCTACGCAGTGCCGGGCGGCGCCGTCACCGCCAACGCCTACCAGGCCGGCATCGCGAACGCACCGGGCATCCCCACCGCCGTGGCCAACATCGGCGACGTGCGCATGGAACGCTCGGGCACACAGCGCTGGATCGTCATCAACCGCACGCCCGACCAGCTCTGGGAGCCCGTCAAGGACTTCTGGCAGGAAAACGGCTTCCTGCTGACCACCGACCAGCGCAACCTGGGCATCATGGAAACCGACTGGGCCGAGAACCGCGCCAAGCTGCCGCAGGACATCATCCGCGGCACGCTGGGCAAGCTGGTCGACTCGGTCTACTCGACCGGCGAACTCGACCGCTTCCGCACCCGCCTGGAGCGCAGCACCAACGGCACCGAGATCTTCGTCAGCCACCGCGGCATGCAGGAGGTCTACAACAACTCCCGCCAGGACCAGACCGTGTGGCAGCCCCGCCCGAGCGATCCTGAGCTCGAGACCGAATTCCTGCGCCGCCTGATGGTCAAGCTCGGCGTCTCGCAAGAGCAGTCGAAGATCCTCGCCGCGACCACCGCAGCGCCCAAGACCGCCACCGTGGCCACCGTCGGCAACCAGCCGGTCGTGCAGATCAGCGAAGGCTTCGACCGCGCATGGCGCCGCGTCGGCCTGGCCCTGGACCGCACCGGCTTCACCGTCGAAGACCGCGATCGCAGCGCCGGCACCTACTACGTGCGCTACGTGACGCCGAACCCCGACAAGAAGGACGATGGCTTCTTCGGCAAGCTGTTCAGCTCCAAGAAGGACGAAGCGCCGATCAAGTTCCGCATCTCGGTCAAGAGCCAGGGCGAAGCCACCACGGTCTCGGTCCTGAACGACGCCGGCGCGCCCGAAACCTCGGCCAACGCGCAGCGCATCGTCAAGGTCATCGCCGACGACCTGAAGTAAGCCCCATGCTCCGCTTCCGAAGCCTCGGCAGCGGCAGCACGGGCAACGCCGCGCTGGTCGAAGCAACGACCAGCGCCGGCCGCACCACCCGCCTCCTCGTCGACTGCGGCTTCGGCATCCGCCAGCTCGACCGGCGCCTGGCCCAGGCGGGCCTGGCCGCAGCGGACCTCGACGCCGTCTTCATCACCCACGAGCATGGCGACCACATCGGTTGCGCCCATGCCCTGTCGCTGCGCGACCGCATCCCGGTCTGGATGAGCGAAGGCACCTGGCTCGCGACCGGCGGGCGCGACTACGAAGGCCGCCTGCACCTGGCGCGCGACGACGCCGAGTTCACGGTCGGCGACCTCTGCCTGCAGCCCTTCACCGTGCCCCATGACGCCCGCGAGCCGCTGCAGCTGCGCTGCACCGACGGCAACCGCACGCTGGGCGTGCTGACCGACCTGGGCCACGCCACCAGCCACGTGCTGGCCCGGCTGCGCGGCGCGCACGCGCTGCTGCTGGAGTTCAACCACGACAGCGACCTGCTCGCCGGCTCGGCTTACCCGTCGTTCCTGAAGCAGCGCGTGGGCGGCAACTACGGCCACCTGTCGAACACCGCGGCGGCGGAGATCGCACGTGCCGTGCTTCACGACGGGCTGCGCCACGTGGTCGCCGCGCACCTGAGCGAACAGAACAACCGGCCCGAGATCGTGCGACGCCTGATGGCCGAGGCGCTGGGCGGCGACGAGGCCGAGATGCTCACGGCCACCGCCGCCGAGGGCTCGCCCTGGCTCGACGTCTGAGCAGGCGGGGCATCGCCCTCCCCCAATGAAAAAGCCGCCCAAGGGCGGCTTTTTGCATGGTGCGGACCTGGCAGCGGAATTACTGCTTCGGTGCCTCGCCCTTCTTGGCGGCTTCGGTCGCGGCGTTGGCGGCGTCCAGGGCCGACGAAGCGGCAGCCGATGGTGCCGATGCAGGCGCGGCGGCCGGCGGTGCGGCGGGTGCGGGTTCGGTCACGGGAGCGGGCGGCGGGGTCACGACCGCGGGGGCGGCGTCCTCTTTCTTTCCGCAGGCCACCAGGGCGGCAGCGGCGATCAGCGAGGCAATCAGGACGGACGACGACTTCTTCATGAGGACTCCTTTGGCAATGAAGGTCTGGAACCAAAAAATTCTAGACCGCCAACCCCGCCCGGATATGTCGCGGGGGTGTATTTGCGGCATTGGCTTACAAGCCGAGCGTGGAGGCGGGAAAGGCCGGCCGGCCCTGGCGCCAGCGCTCGTCGAGGCCTTCGCGCAGGTCGCGCCGCGCACGCGGCTCGCTGCTGCAGACACCGCGGCTGCGTTCGGGGTCGATGCGGTGCAGGCACCAGGTGGGCGTCCAGAGGGCGCTGGACACCTCCTCGGCCGCGCCTGAACGGCCACCTGCCGCGCGGCATTCGACGATGTGGTCCCAGGTGCGGCGCCACGTCACGAAGCGCGCGTGACCGCGCTCGATCAGGTCGAAGCGCCCTGCCAGCAGCAACAGGCGGCGCCCGCTGGCCGACCAGGCCTGCAGCGCCTCGATGCTCGCGCGCTCGCCTAGGGGCCAGTCGGCGAAGTCGGGATCGCTGAAGACAATCTCGTTCCAGCCCTGGTGCGCAGCGGCGGACAAGGCCCCGCGGACGAGGTCAGCGAACGCCTCCCGGCCGTCGAAGCGGCCTTCGATCAGGACCGGGACGGCACCTTCACTCGGCATGCAGCCAGCCCGCCTCGCACCAATCGCCCAGCAGCGCCCGCGCGCCCTCGCTGGCACGGGCCAGGTCACGCGCACCGAGCGCACGCTGGTCCGCCAGCCGCCGCATCAGCGTGGCGTCGGCCCCGCCGGCGCGGAAGCTCTCGCCGTTGATGTAGACGTGCCGCGCGTCGTAGAGCATGCGCGTGCGGCGATCGAGCGCGACCTCGCGCAGCACCTCGGGCACTTCATTGCCTTCGCCGAACCAGACGTTGGCCTTCGGCTCGGTGAGCGATTCGCCCAGCGCACGGTCGATGGCGTCGGGGTCGCGCAGCGCGGCCTCGACCGCCTTGCGTGCGAAGTCCTGCAGCGCAGCCGGCATTGCAGCCGGGGCCTCGACCGCCGGTTGCGACGGATCGCGGTAGCGCGCCAGTTCGGCCGGGCCTGCGTCTTCCAGGTCTTCGGCATAGGCCTGCGCCACGCGCGCCAGCAGGTCGGCGCCCAGCTCGCCCACGGCGGACGAGCGCAGCCCGATCGAGTACGTCATGCAGTCGTCGCCCACCGCCACGCCGTCGTGGGCGTACTTGGGCGGCAGGTACAGCATGTCGCCGGGCTCGAGCACGAAGGTCTGCTCGGGCTCGAAGCGCTCGAGCACCTTGAGCGGCACGTCGGGCTGCAGCCGCAGGTCGGACTGCTTGCCGATGGACCAGCGGCGCCGGCCCTGCGCCTGCAGCAGGAACACGTCGTAGCTGTCGAAATGCGGGCCGACGCCGCCGGTGTCGCTCGCGTAGCTGATCATCAGGTCGTCCAGGCGCGCATCGGGCAGAAAACGGAACTGCCGCAGCAGCTCGTGCACGCCGTCGTGGTGCAGGTCGACGCCCTGCACCAGCATCGTCCAGCCCGGCTGCTTCAGCGGCGGCAGCGCGCGCCGGGGCAGCGGGCCGTGCTTGAGCGACCAGCCGGCCTTCCCATGCCGGATCAGGCGCGACTCGACCCCCTCGCGCTCCGCCAGCGCAAAGAGCGCGGGGCGGTCGATCGGTGGCACCATCGAGGGAACGGCCTGCCGGATCAGCAGGGGTTTCTTTTGCCAGTACCGGCGCATGAACTGCGCGGGACTCAGGCCGCCAAGCAAGGGCAGCGGTTGATTGATCTCCATGGGAGAATTCTGCAATGGAAATCTCTGAACAATGCGTGGTCGGCCTGACCTGGACCATGAAAGACACGCTCGGCGATGTGCTGGACGTGCTCGACGAGCCGGTGGAATTCATGGTGGGCGGCGACGACCTCTTCGACGTGATCGAGGCCGCCCTGCAGGGCCATGAGCCCGGCGCGCGCGTGCAACTGCAGATCGAGCCCGAGCAGGGCTTCGGCGACTTCAACGACCAGCTGCTCTTCCTGGAGCCGCGTTCGCTGTTCCCCGAAGGCACCGAAGAAGGCATGACCTTCGACGGCTCCGCCCTGCCCAAGGGCGTGAGCGAGGCCATGCCCAAGGACGCGATCTACACCGTGGCCGAGATCTATCCCGACCACCTCGTGCTCGACGGTAACCACCCGCTGGCGGGCATCGCGATCCGCCTGGACATCACGGTGCGTTCGGTGCGCGAAGCCACCGAAGAAGAAGTCGGCCGCGGCACGGCAGGCACCGCCTTCTTCAAGGTCCCGCCGATGGCGCCGGGCGGCCAGATGCTGCACTGAAACCACCCCACTCCACAAAGCAAAAGCCGGGCAGTGCCCGGCTTTTTTTGTGCGCGCGCGGCCGGAGGGCTACATGCGCGAGATGTGCCCGTTGTCGATGCGCACGCGGTCGCCGATGCGCAGGTCGCCCGGGTTCTGCACGTCGAAGGCACGGTAGCCGCCCCGGTCGGTCTGCACCGAGACACGGTAGCTCTCGTAGGCGCGCGGCCCGTTCTGCTGGGCCTCGATGGTGTTGCCCAGCAAGGCGCCGCCCACGAGGCCGAGCGCAGTGGCTGCGGCACGGCCGTTGCCGCGTCCGAACTGGTTGCCCACGACGCCGCCGATGAGACCACCCGCGATGGCACCGCCACCCGTGGTGCCCACGCCCGCGGTTTCGCTGCGCAGCACCTCGATGTTGGCGACGTGGCCGTACTCGACGTAGGCCGCTTCCTGGTACTGGATCGCCCGCGGCGGGGCCTGGTAGGGGTAGCGCGAGGTCTGGTAGACCGGGGCCGGCGCGACACAGGCCGTGAGCGTGGCCAGTGCGAGCACGGACGCCGTGACGGAAATGAAGCGCATTGAGATGTTCATGAAAGAGGCTCCTCGAAGAAAACAGCACGCGCCCGGACGGGCCGCATGCCGGCCTGTGTCTAACGTTTCAGCCGAAGCCGCGATGACGAAAGACAGACGCTGAAACCTTCGAGACGAACCACGCGCCGGCGGTTCCGTTCTTTACGCCTTGGATACTCAGGTGCCCTTCAGCTTTGCTGGGGCATCCCCACGAACTCAGTGCTTGCCGGTCGAGCCGTAGCCGCCCTCGCCGCGTTGCGAGGCCTCGAACTCGGCGACCACGCGGAACTGCGCCTGCACCACCGGCACGATCACCAGCTGCGCAAGCCGCTCCATCGGCTGCAGCACGAAGGGCGTGTTGCTGCGGTTCCAGGCGCTGACCTTCAACTCGCCCTGGTAGTCGCTGTCGATCAGGCCGACGAGGTTGCCCAGCACGATGCCGTGCTTGTGGCCCAGGCCCGAGCGCGGCAGGATCAACGCGGCATAGGCCGGATCGGCCAGGTGGATCGCGATGCCGGTGCCCACCAGTTGCCAGGCATTGGGCTCGAGCGTGACCGGGGCATCGAGGCAGGCCCGCAGGTCGAGGCCGGCGCTTCCGGGGGTGGCATACGCGGGCAATTGATCCACCATGCGCGGATCGAGGATTCGGACGTCTACGTTCACTGACTTGCTGCCTTGGTTACTTCTGTTGCTGTTCTTTTTGCTTGCGGGCGGCCTCTTCGAGCACCTGCTGCCATTTGGCGACCCCGGGCCTCAGATTGAGCCCCTTGAGAAAACGCTTGCCGAACCAGGCCGCCGCGGCGGCGCCCAGGACCAGCACGGAGAGCGGCACGCCGATGGCCCACAGCACCAGGAACACCATCGCCCCCATGCCGGCCAGCACCTTGAGCGTGCCCAGGGGGATGGCCTTGGTGCCGTCAGCCTTCGCGGCCTCGCCAGCCGGCGATTCACGACGTGCGACGGTGGTCCCCTGCGCACCGGGCGAAGGCGTCATGCCGACGTCCAGCCCGTGCTCGGATTCCTTGCCCGGGACGCGGGCAGACTGGCCGGCCCGTGCCGACAGCTGCTCCACGTAGCGGGCGAAGTCGCCGTTGGGTGGTGTGTTGGATTCGGTGTTCATCAGGCCCTCCAATCAGGAAGTCGCGCGGCAATTTCCGTCATCAGCTCACGCGCCAGCCGGAGCTTGGGCGCGCGGGGCAACTCGCGCACGCCCTTCGCGTCCACCAGCAGCAGCGCGTTGTCGTCCTGCCCGAAGGTCAGCGGGCCGATGTTGCCCACCAGCAGCGGAATGCCCTTGCGTTCGCGCTTGGCCTTGGCGTGCTCGGCGAGGTTCTCGCTCTCGGCGGCGAAGCCCACGCAGAACAGCTTCCTGGCTTGAGCGCGTTCGCTCTTGGCCACCGTAAGCAGGATGTCGGGGTTCTCGACGAAGTGCAGCACCGGCGTCTGGCCGCTGCCGTCCTTCTTGATCTTCTGGTCGCTGTGCGTCGCCGGGCGCCAGTCGGCCACGGCGGCCGTTGCTACAAAAATGCTAGCTGCCTGCGCAGCACGGGTGGTGGCTTCGAGCATCTCCTGTGCCGACAGCACGTCGATGCGGCTCACGCCGCGCGGCGTCGGCAGGTGCACCGGGCCGGCCACCAGCGTGACCTCGGCACCGGCCTCGCGCGCCGCGCGGGCGATGGCAAAGCCCATCTTGCCGGACGAATGGTTGGTGATGCCGCGGATCGGGTCCAGGGCCTCGAAGGTCGGGCCGGCCGTGACGAGCACCTTCTGCCCCGCCAGCAGCTTGGGCTGGAAGAAGGCCGTGATGTCTTCCAGCAGCTGTGCCGGTTCGAGCATGCGCCCGTCGCCGGTTTCGCCGCAGGCCTGCCAGCCGCTGCCCACGCCCAGCACGGTCGCGCCGTCGGCCGACACCTGCATCAGGTTGCGCTGGGTGGCCGGATGGGCCCACATCTCGCGGTTCATGGCCGGGGCGATCAAGAGCGGCACGCGGTCGGTCGGGCGTGCCAGGCACAGCAGGCTCAGCAGCTCGTCGGAACGCCCTTGCACCAGCCGCGCGATGAAATCGGCGCTGCAGGGCGCCAGCACGATCGCGTCGGCCTCGCGGCTCAGGTTGATGTGCGGCATGTTGTTGGGCTCGCGGGCGTCCCACTGCGAGGTGTAGACGGTGCGCCCCGAGAGCGCCTGCATGGTGACCGGCGTCATGAATTGCTCGGCCGCCTCGGTCATCACGACCTGGACGGTGGCGCCCGCCTTCACGAGCAGGCGGCACAGTTCGGCCGATTTGTAGCAGGCGATGCCCCCTGTGAGTCCGAGGACGATGTGTTTGCCGGCGAGATCTTGCATGGGACATATTGTTGCTCACATACCGACAAGATCAGGAACCGGATGGCCTTCGGCCGTGGAGGCACAAAGGGGACACCTATAATCGCAATTTCCCACTGCCCGGATTCACGCGTCCGGAACTGGCATGACCAAATTTGTCTTCGTCACCGGTGGTGTCGTATCTTCCCTTGGCAAGGGAATCGCCTCCGCCTCGCTCGCCGCGATCCTCGAATCGCGCGGCCTCCAAGTCACCCTCATCAAGCTCGATCCGTACATCAATGTCGACCCCGGCACGATGTCACCGTTCCAGCATGGCGAAGTGTTCGTCACCGATGACGGCGCCGAGACCGACCTCGACCTCGGCCACTACGAGCGCTTCATCAACACGCGGATGCGCAAGGCCAACAACTTCACGACCGGCCAGATCTACAAGACCGTGCTCGAGAAGGAACGCCGCGGCGACTACCTCGGCAAGACCGTCCAGGTCATTCCGCACATCACCAACGAGATCCAGGAATACATCAAGCGCGGCGCCGGCATCGGCACGGCGCATGAAGTGGACGTGGCCATCGTCGAAATCGGCGGCACCGTGGGCGACATCGAGTCGCTGCCCTTCCTGGAAGCCGTGCGCCAGATGAGCCTGCGCATGGGCCCGAACAATTCGGCCTTCGTGCACCTGAGTTACGTGCCCTGGATCGCCGCCGCCGGCGAGCTCAAGACCAAGCCCACGCAGCACACCGCCAAGGAACTGCGCGCCATCGGCATCCAGGCCGACGCCCTGCTGTGCCGCGCCGACCGCCCGATCCCCGACGACGAGCGCGCCAAGATCTCGCTGTTCTCGAACGTGCCCGAATGGGGCGTCATTTCGATGTGGGACGTGGACACCATCTACAAGGTGCCCCGCATGCTGCACGAACAGGGCCTGGACGGCCTGATCTGCGACAAGCTGCGCATCAACACCCCGCCCGCCAAGCTCACGCGCTGGGACGAGCTGGTGTACGAGGTCGAGCATCCGCAACAGGAAGTGTCGATCGCCATGGTCGGCAAGTACGTCGACCTGTCGGACAGCTACAAGTCGCTCAACGAGGCGCTGCGCCACGCCGGCATGAAGAACCATGCGCGCGTGAAGATCGACTACATCGACTCCGAGACCATCTCGGCGCAAGACGTGTCGCGCCTGGCCAAGTACGACGCCATCCTGGTGCCCGGCGGCTTCGGCCAGCGCGGCGTGGAAGGCAAGATCTCGGCCGCCCGCTTCGCCCGCGAATCGAAGGTGCCCTACCTGGGCATCTGCCTGGGCATGCAGGTCGCCACCATCGAGTACGCCCGCCACGTGGCCGGCCTGAAGAACGCCAACAGCACCGAGTTCGACCCGGAAACGCCCACCCCCGTGATCGCGCTGATCACCGAGTGGAAGGACCGCGACGGCACCGTGAAGACGCGCGACGAAAAATCCGACCTCGGCGGCACCATGCGCCTGGGCGCGCAAAGCTCCGACGTGACGCCCGGCACGCTGGCGCACAGCATCTACGGCGACGTGGTCACCGAGCGCCATCGCCACCGCTACGAAGCCAACGTCAACTACCTGGACGAGCTGCGCAACGCCGGCCTCGTGATCTCGGCGCTCACGCAGCGCGAGCACCTGACCGAAATCGTCGAGCTGCCGCAGAACGTGCACCCGTGGTTCATGGGCGTGCAGTTCCACCCCGAGTTCAAGTCAACGCCGTGGGGCGGCCATCCGTTGTTCAACGCCTTCATCAAGGCGGCGCTCGACCACAAGGACAAGGGCGCGGGCAGCACCAACAAGACGCTCAAGGCAGTGGCATGAAGCTTTGCGGATTCGACATCGGGCTGGACCAGCCTTTCTTCCTGATCGCCGGCCCGTGCGTGGTCGAATCCGAGCAGCTGCAGATGGACACGGCCGGCACGTTGAAGGAAATCACGGCGTCGCTGGGCATCCCGTTCATCTTCAAGAGCAGCTTCGACAAGGCCAACCGCTCCTCGGGCACGAGCTTTCGCGGCCCGGGGCGTGACAAGGGCCTCGAGATCCTGGCCAAGGTGAAGCGCGAACTCGGCCTGCCCGTGCTGACCGACGTGCACACCCACGAAGACATCACCGAGGCCGCCAAGGTGGTCGACGTGCTGCAGACGCCTGCCTTCCTGTGCCGCCAGACCGACTTCATCCACGCCGCTGCGCAGTCGGGCAAGCCGGTGAACATCAAGAAGGGCCAGTTCCTCGCGCCGCACGACATGAAGAACGTGATCGACAAGGCCCGCGCTGCCGCCAAGGAAGCCGGCCTGAACGAAGACAGCTTCATGGCCTGCGAGCGCGGCGCCAGCTTCGGCTACAACAACCTCGTCTCGGACATGCGCTCGCTCGCGATCATGCGCGAGACGAAAGCGCCCGTGGTGTTCGACGCCACCCACTCGGTGCAGCTGCCCGGCGGCCAGGGCACCAGCTCGGGCGGCCAGCGCGAGATGGTGCCGGTGCTCTCGCGCGCGGCCGTGGCCGTGGGCGTGGCCGGTCTCTTCATGGAGACGCACCCCGACCCGAACAAAGCCCTGAGCGACGGCCCCAACGCCGTTCCGCTCAAGCACATGAAGGCCCTGCTCGAAACGCTGCTGGCGCTCGACCGGGTCACCAAGAAGAACGCATTCCTCGAGGACAGTTTTCAAGCATGAGCAGCGGTTACGTCATTGCCCACGTCGAAGTCACCAACCCGACGCAGTACGAGGAATACAAGAAGTGGTCGAGCGTCGCGATGCAGGCGCACGGCGCCGAAGTCTGCGTGCGCGGCGGCCAGGTGCAGCCGCTCGAAGGCGACTGGAAGCCCACCCGCGTGGTCGTGCTCAAATTCCCCAGCTTCGAGAAGGCCAAGGCCTTCTACGAGACGCCCGAATACCTGAAGGCGCGTGAAGCGCGTGCCGGCGCCGCCATCATGAACATGATCGCGGTCGAAGGCCTTTGATTCCGTTTTTTGCCAGTCCACTCCACCAAGAGACCCAGAGAAAGAGATAGAGATGAGTGCAATCGTTGACATCGTCGGCCGCGAAATTCTCGACAGCCGAGGCAACCCCACCGTCGAGTGCGACGTGCTGCTCGAGTCGGGCACCATGGGCCGTGCGGCCGTGCCCTCGGGCGCTTCGACCGGTTCGCGCGAGGCCATCGAGCTGCGCGACGGCGACAAGAGCCGCTACCTCGGCAAGGGCGTGCTGAAGGCCGTCGAGAACATCAACACCGAGATCTCGGAAGCCGTGCTGGGCCTGGACGCCAGCGAACAGGCCTTCCTCGATCGCACGATGATCGACCTGGACGGCACCGACAACAAGGCCCGCCTGGGCGCCAACGCCACCCTCGCCGTCTCGATGGCCGTGGCCCGCGCCGCGGCCGAAGAGTCGGGCCTGCCGCTGTACCGCTACTTCGGCGGAATGGGCGGCATGCAGCTGCCGGTGCCGATGATGAACGTCATCAACGGCGGCGCGCACGCCAACAACAGCCTGGACCTGCAAGAGTTCATGATCATCCCCGTGGGCGCCAAGAGCTTCCGCGAGGCCGTGCGTTACGGCGCCGAAGTGTTCCACGCCCTGAAGAAAATCCTGGGCGACCGCGGCATCAGCACGGCCGTGGGCGACGAAGGCGGCTTCGCCCCCAGCGTCGAGAGCCACGAAGCGGCCATCCAGCTGATCCTGGAAGCCATCGACAAGGCCGGCTACACCGCCGGCGAACAGATCGCCCTGGGCCTGGACTGCGCGGCCAGCGAGTTCTACAAGGACGGCAAGTACGTGCTGTCGGGCGAGAACCTGTCGCTCACGGCCGAGAGCTGGACCGACATGCTCGCGACCTGGGTCGACAAGTACCCGATCATCAGCATCGAAGACGGCATGCACGAAGGCGACTGGGACGGCTGGAAGCACCTGACCGAACGCCTGGGCAAGCGCGTGCAGCTGGTGGGCGACGACCTGTTCGTCACCAACACCAAGATCCTGCAAGAAGGCATCGACAAGGGCATCGCCAATTCGATCCTGATCAAGATCAACCAGATCGGCACGCTGACCGAAACCTTCGCCGCCATCGAGATGGCCAAGCGCGCGGGCTACACGGCCGTCATCTCGCACCGTTCGGGCGAAACCGAAGACAGCACCATCGCCGACATCGCCGTGGGCACCAACGCCGGCCAGATCAAGACCGGCTCGCTGTCGCGTTCGGACCGCATCGCCAAGTACAACCAGCTGCTGCGCATCGAAGAAGACCTCGGCGACATCGCCGTCTACCCGGGCCGCGGCGCGTTCTACAACCTCAAGTAGCGCCTCGCAGCCTGCATGCGCGCGCGCTTCGTCCCTCCTCTCATCCTGGTGCTGCTGCTGGTCATCCTGCAGTGGCAGCTGTGGAACGGGCGCGGCAGCGTGCGCGAGGTCGCCCAGCTGAGGACCCAGCTGGCCGACCAGAAGGACGCCAACGCGAAGGCCGCCCTCAACAACGAGCGGCTCGCGTCCGAAGTCAATGACCTGAAAGACGGCCTCGAGATGGTCGAGGAACGCGCCCGCGCGGAACTCGGCATGGTCAAACCGAACGAAGTCTTCGTGCAGATCGCGCACTGATCCTTTCTTTCGCCGCTTCTCGATGCCAGAGCTTCTCTCGGCCTCCGCCTTTGCGCTGTGGGGTTCTCCCGTCACCTGGCTCGAGCTCGTCGCCGCCGTGCTCGCGCTCGCGATGGTCGGCTGCAACATGCGCGAGATCCACTGGGGCTGGCCGCTGGCGATCGTCAGCTCGCTGCTCTACGTGGTGGTGTTCGCCAACGCACGCATCTACGGCGACGCCTCCCTTCAAGTCTTCTTCGCTTTCGTCGCCCTCTGGGGCTGGGCGCAATGGCTGCGCGGCTTTCGCGCCGACGGCAGCGCCTTGCGGGTCAGCCGGCTGTCGCCGCGCGGGACCGCGTACGCCCTCGTGGCCTGCGCCATTGCGTGGCCCGTGGTCGCCCTCTTCCTGCGCCGCTTCACCAACACCGACGTGCCCTGGTGGGACGGCTTCGTCACCGGCCTGAGCCTGGTCGGGCAGTTCCTGCTCGGACGCAAATTCATCGAGAACTGGCTCATCTGGCTGGCCGTGAACGTGGTCAGCGTGGGCCTGTTCATCCACAAGGGCCTGTGGCTCACGACAGCGCTGTACGCGGTGTTCGCCGTGCTCAGCGTGGCCGGCTTCCTGGCATGGCAGCGACGCCTGCCGAAGGCCACGACGAAGGCGGTGCCGGCATGACGCCGAACCTGCCGACCGGCTGCGTCATCGCGCTCGTGGGCGCCGAGAGCACGGGCAAGACCGAGCTCTCGCGCGCCATCGCACAGCGCCTGCAGGACCGCGGCACGCCCGTCACGCTGGTGGGCGAGTACCTGCGCGAATGGTGCGAACGCGAAGGCCGCACACCGCGCCCCGACGAGCAACAGGCCATCGCCGACGAACAGAGGCGCCGCATCGACGCCGCTGCCGCCACTGGCGTGGTGGTGGCCGACACCACGGCGCTCATGACGGCGGTCTACAGCGAGCAGTTGTTCGCCGACACCTCGCTCTACGACAGCGCCCTCGCTGCGCAGCGGCGCTACGCCATCACGCTGCTCACCGCGCTCGACCTGCCCTGGGTGGCCGACGACATGCGCGACGGTCCCCATGCGCGCCAGCCGACCGACACGCTGGTGCGCGCCGCGCTCACGCGCGCCGGACTCTCGTACGCCGTGGTGCATGGCAGCGGCGGCGAACGGCTGGCGAACGCATGGAATGCGATCAACACCATCGCCGGCAACGAAGGCCGTGCCCGCACGCGCACCCGCCGCGACGCCAAGCCCGCCTCGTGGACATGGCCTTGCGAGAAGTGTTCCGACCCGGAATGCGAACATAAGCTCTTCAGCGACCTGATGGCGCGCCGCGATCCGCCCTGAGCCTTCCGGCTCCTGCGCGTTCGCGCGCCCTCTCCCCTTCACCGGAGACCCGATGCCCGTTTCGATTGCTGCGCGCCCTGCCTCGCGCGCTCCCGCCGCTTTCCTCGCCCTGCTGCTGGCCGCCGGTGCCGCTTCTGCAGCCCCTGTGGCCGCCACCGTCGAGAACGCCACCACCCCCACGGCCTGCGCCGAGGAAGACAACGTGTCGATGGTGCTGCGCGGCGACGGCATCCGCCGCCTGCGCATCGAAGCGCTGCAGCCCAGCTACCTCGGCAGCATCGGCAACGACGTCACCGCGCCCGATTTCTCGGGCTGCAATTTCGACGGCGGCGCCCACCCCACCGACCCGGCGCACCGCTTCAAGCAACGCACCGTCGTGCTGCTCGACAACGCGCAGTGGCGCATCGTCGGCATGACGCTGCCGACCTTCTGGCGGCCGGCGCGCGTGCCGGTGCAGGTCGGCATGCGCCACGACCGCGGCTTTCACCTGCTGCAGGTGTTCAAGAAGGAAAACGGCAAGGCGCTCGAGGCCATCGTGCTCTACCCCTCCGACGGCTACTGGCGCCTCAAGCCGCTGCCCGAGGCGCGCTTCGGCGACGGTGTGTACGGCTCGTCGTTCCTGCTCGGCCCGGTCGTTCAAGCCGGGCGGCCGGTGGTGAACATCGCGTCGATCCGCGTGGTGCCGAAGCCCCTCGCCATCCACCTGCGCTTCACCGACGGCGGCAAGGCGGTGGCGCGCGTGACCGAGATCAGCCGCACCCGCACCGCGCTCGACGTGACGCTCTCCCACCCCACAGCAAGCGCGAAGCAGCCCTTTGCCGTGCTGCGTTCGATGTACGTGACACCCGACAACGCCGACATGAGCGAGGTGCGCTGGCAGGCCTCGCCGCAAGCGGCCGAGCAGGTGTTGCCGCTGCCCGAGGTGAAGACGCTGAACGCCACGCAGGTGCGCTTCGGCCGCAGCCTGCCCTCGAAGCACAACACCAGCGCACCTGACATCGCATTCAGCGGCTTCGGCGACGAAGCGCGCTGAACCCTACGCCGCGCGCCGCACCTCGCCGGGCGTGAGGCCCAGCACGCGGCGCATGCAGCGCGCCATGTGGCTCTGGTGCGAGAAGCCGCT
Organism: Variovorax sp. GW821-FHT09D07; assembly: GCF_059416345.1. Lineage (NCBI taxonomy): Bacteria > Pseudomonadati > Pseudomonadota > Betaproteobacteria > Burkholderiales > Comamonadaceae > Variovorax > Variovorax sp. GW821-FHT09D07. The sequence continues at coordinate 18,085 of NZ_JBWKOY010000008.1, read as the reverse complement.
CTCGAGCGCCACGAGGCTCGCGGGCATCTCGCTGTTCAGCAGCAGGCTGCGCGCGCGGTCGACACGGCGGTGCACCACATACGCATGCACCGCCTGGCCGGTCGAGCGCTTGAACTGCGTCTTCAAATGCGAGGCGCTCAGGCCCGCGACCTCGGCCAATGCGGCCAGTGACAGGTCGCCATCCAGGTGCGCCTCGATGAACTCGGTGACACGCTTCAGCTGCAGCCGCGCCAGCCCCTGCGCGGGTGACGGCGCCACCTGCGGGCCGGCCGCGATCAGCTGCACCGCGAGTGCGGTGCCGAGGCTGTCGGTGTAGAGCCGGCCGTTGGGAAAGCCCGCGCGGCGCTCGGCGTCGAGCGCCCAGGCGATGTGCTCGATCTGCGGGTTGCGAAACTGGTGGCGCTCGCCGAGCACCGCGCGCTCGGCCGGCAGGCCCATCTCGTCGGCCGTGCGCACGAGCAGCGCGGGCGCCATGCGCACCACCACCGAGGTGCTCGGCGATTCCTCGTGCCAGATGTCGGTGCTGCCGGCCGGCAGGATGTCGAGGTCGCCGCGCGTGTAGAGAAAGCGATGGAACTGGCAGGCGCCCGCCACCGGCGCGCCCGCGTGCAGCTTGAGGCGGTGGTCGGGCAGCGCCTCGTACCCAACGACCCCGCCGGGGGTCTGGCGCACGTCGACGCGCAGGCTGTCGGTGGCGGGCGGCGCGACGAAGCTGTCGGCCGACAGCGCCACCTCGCACGCCACACCACCGTGCCCGTGCAAATCGGTGTCCAGATCGGTATCGCTCATCGAAACATTATGGGCCGCCGGCGCCGCGCATGCCGTCGACCGTTTGTGCTCCCCCACGGCCGAACGTGCGCGACCGCGAGCCGCGCGATCCGGATCATCGACGGCCATGAACACCACACCCCACACCCCCTACGCAGGCAAGAAAGCCGTCATCACCGGCGGCACCCTCGGCATGGGCCTGGCCACCGCGCAGGCGCTGCTCGACGGCGGCGCCGACGTGCTCGTGACCGGCCGCAATCCGCAGAACCTGGATGCCGCGCGCCGCGTGCTCGGCCCGCGCGCGCATGTGCTGGCGTCCGACACGGCCTCGCTGGCCGACATCGACGCCCTCGCCGCCACGGTGCGCGAGCGCTTCGGCCGCATCGACCTGCTGCACATCAACGCGGGCATCTCGTCGCTCGAACCCTTCGAGCAGGTGACCGAGGCCGGCTACGACCGTGCCTTTGCGGTCAACACCAAGGGCCCGTTCTTCACGGTTCAGCGCCTCGCACCGCTGATGCCTGCGGGCAGCGCCATCGTCTTCACCTCGTCCATTGCCGACGAAGGCGGCATGCACGGCATGAGCGTGTACAGCGCCACGAAGGCCGCATTGCGCTCGATGGCCTCGGGCTTCGCGGCCGAACTGGTGACGCGCGGCATCCGCGTGAACGTGGTGAGCCCCGGCTTCATCGACACGCCCACGCTCGGCGTGACCGACGCCACCGCCGAGGAGCGCGCCGAGTTCATGCGCCTGGGCGACCAGATCACGCCGATGCGGCGCCACGGCACCTCGGCCGAAGTCGCGCGCGCGGTGCTCTTCTTCGCCTTCGAGGCGACCTTCACGACGGGCGCGCGGCTCACCGTCGACGGCGGGCTGGGCCAGGGCCTGACGCCGGCTGCCGCTTGATCCGATCTCTCACCAAGGACTTCACATGACCGACGTTTCCCTCATCGGCCTCGGCCCGATGGGCCTGGCCCTCGCGCGCGCCCTTCAATCGAGATTCACGCTGACGGTGTGGAACCGCACCGCCGAGCGCGCCAAGCCTCTGCTCAACCAAGGCACGGTGCTCGCACCCACGGCCCTGGCCGCCGTGCAGGCGAGCCCCGTGGTGCTGGTCTGCGTGGCCGACTACCCGGCGTCGCGCGCCATCCTCGCCGCGCCCGGCGTTCACGACGCGCTGCGCGGCAAGGTGCTGGTGCAGCTGAGCACCGGCACGCCGCAGGACGCACGCGACGACTGGGCCGCGCTGAGCGGCGTGGCCTACCTCGACGGCGCCCTGCTCGCCACGCCCAGCCAGATCGGCCGGCCCGACACGCCGCTCTTCATCTCCGGCGAAGCACGTACCCTCGCCGCCTGCCGGCCGCTGCTCGAAGCCGTCGCCGGCAACATCCAGCACATGGGCGAGCCGATCGGCAACGCGGCGGCCTGGGACCTCGCCACGCTCTCGTGCATGTTCGGCGCGATGAGCGGGTTCTTCCACGGCGTGCGCATCTGCGAGGCCGAGGGGCTGCCGGTGGACGGGTTCGCGCAGATGATCGGCGCGATCTCGCCGGTGCTCGGCGAAATGATCCAGGCCGAGGGCGAGGCCATCCACGCCGGCCGGTACGGTGAGCCCGAGAGCTCGATGGCCACCTGCGCGGGCTCGGGTCGGCTCTTCGTGAAGCAGGCGCGCGAGGCGCAACTCGACGCGGGCTTTCCGGATTTCCTGATGGGGCAGTTCGAGCGCGCGCTGCGCGCGGGCCTGGGCAACGAGCGCCTGGCCGCGATGGTCAAGGTGCTGCGGCAACAGCCGCAGCCCGCTTGAACCGCGTCGCGCTTACTGGACGACCGGGCTGCCCGGCAGCTGGTCGCCCAGCGGCTTGAACAGCTGCGCGGTGTCGACCGCGTCGAAGCGGTACTGCTTGCCGCAGAAGTCGCAGCCGACCTCGATGTCGCCGCGCTCGGCGAGGATTTCCTCGGCCTCTTCCACGCCGAGCCCGCGGATCATCTGCGCCACGCGCTCGCGGCCGCAGGTGCAGGCGAAGTGCGGACCCAGCAGGCCCGCCTGGGGTTCGAAGCGCAGCAGCTTCTCTTCCCAGAACAGGCGGCGCAGGATGGTCTCGACGTCGAGCGTGAGCAGTTCGTCGCGCGTGAGGCTCGACGCCAGGATCGAGATGCGGTTGTATTCCTCGTTGCGGCCGATCTGGTCCTGGTGCGCCTCGTCGTGCGTCTGCTGCGAGGTGCCTTCGAGGTTGCCTTCGCCCTTGATGGGCAGGCGCTGGATCAGCAGGCCGGCCGCCACCTTGTCGTCGGCGGCGAGCACCAGCGTGGTGTCGAGCTGTTCGCTTTGCAGCATGTAGTGCTGCAGCACGTCGCTGAGCTTGCCCAGCTTCTGGCCGTCGTCGCCGAACAGCGGCACGACGCCCTGGTACGGCGTGGTGCCCGGGAGCTTGTCCTTCGGGTCGAGCGTGATGGCGCAGCGACCCTTGTTGTTCACGTTGACCATGTCGGGCAGGCGCGCGTCGGCCGGCAGGTCGCCGATGACCTTGGCGGTGGCGCGCAGGCTCAGGTCGGGCTTGGCCTCGGCCACGGCCACCTTCACGGGGCCGTCGCCGAAGATCTGCAGGATCAGCGCGCCGTTGAACTTGATGTTGGCCTGCATCAGCGTGGCCGCGGCCGTCATCTCGCCCAGCAGCTCGGCCACGGGCGGCGGGTAGGCGCCGGTGGCGGTGTTGGAGGCGCGCCGCGCAAGGATCTCCTGCCACGCATCCGTCAGGCGCACGATCATGCCGCGCACCGGCAGGCCATCGAACAGGAATTTGTGCAGCTCGCTCAAAACGGAATCTTTCTGTCTGTGCCTGCGCGGGTCAGGCGATTTTTTTCAAGCCCTTCGCAAAGCGATGGGCGTTTTCTACGTAATGCTCGGCGCTTTGCCGCAGCTTGGCGGCGGCGGCATCGTCGAGCGTGCGCACCACCTTGGCGGGCGAGCCGATGATGAGGGAGTTGTCGGGAAACTCCTTGCCCTCGGTCACGACGCTGCCGGCGCCAACGATCGAATTGCGGCCGATCTTCGCGTTATTCAAGACCACCGCCTGGATGCCGATCAGCGAGTTGTCGCCGATGGTGCAGCCGTGCAGCATCACCTGGTGCCCCACCGTCACGTTGTCGCCGATGGTCAGCGGGCAGCCGATGTCGGCGTGCAGCACCGACAGGTCCTGGATGTTGCTGTTGCGCCCGATGGTCAGCACCTCGGTGTCGCCGCGCAGCACGGCGCCGAACCAGACGCTCGCGTTCTCTGCCAGTTCGACATTGCCCATGACCTGGGCGCTGTCCGCGACCCATGCGCCTTCGCCAAGGCGCGGTGCAATGCCATCCAATTCGTAAATCGCCATCGTGGTTGTCTCCGGAGGGGCAAAACTAGAATTGTAGGGATGCACCCCCGATTGAGCGCGCTGGCCGCGCTGCGCCTGACAGACCCCGACGACAAGGTGGCCGCCACGCGCGCCACGGCTGCACAGGCAGCTACTGTTTCCATAGCAATCGAGCCCCTGCGCACGCCCGGCGACGACGACGGTGTGCCCGGCCGCCCCGAGCGCCCGCTGCGCGTGGCCGCCACCGCCGTGCAAAAGCGCTCGCCCTTCACGCCCGAAGGCCGCGCCGCGCTGATCCATTCGATCTGCCACATCGAGTTCAACGCCATCAACCTCGCGCTGGACGCCGTGTGGCGCTACGACGGCATGCCCGAGGCCTACTACCGCGACTGGCTGCGCGTGGCCGACGAAGAGGCGCAGCACTTCACGCTGCTGCACACGCACCTGCAGGCCATGGGCTGGCGCTACGGCGACTTTCCGGGCCATGACGGCCTGTGGAACATGTGCGAAAAGACGAAGGACGACGTGCTCGCGCGCATGGCGCTGGTGCCGCGCACGCTCGAAGCGCGCGGGCTCGACGCCACGCCGCTGATCCAGTCCAAGCTCAAGCGCGTGAACACGCCCGACGCGCTGCGTGCCGTGGAAATCCTCGACATCATCCTGCGCGACGAAGTGGGCCACGTGGCCATCGGCAACCACTGGTACCGCTGGCTGTGCGAGCGCGCCGGGCTCGACGCCGAAGCCAACTACCCGGCCCTGGTGGCGCGCTACGACGCACCGCGCCACAAGCCGCCTTTCAACCTCGAAGCACGCGGCCGGGCGGGCTTCAGCCCCGCAGAGCTGCGCGCGCTGACCGACTCCCGCCCCGAATAATTCTCGTGATGACCGATGTGATTTCCGACCAGACCTGGTCACGCGCCGAGCTGCAGGCCTGCCTGCAGGGCCGCGACACGCCACCGCATTTCGAACGCTGCCATTTCGACGAGGCCGACCTGTCGCGCCTCGATCTGCGCGGCGCACAGTTCACGCTGTGCAGCTTCGCCGAAACCTCGTTCGAGCGCGCGCAGCTGGCGGACACGCGATGGGTCGGCTGCCGCGCGCGCCAGGCCGACTTCGGCCTGGCCGACCTCACGAACGCGCGCTTCCAGGACTGCGACCTGAACAACACGCAATGGGCGCGCACCAAGCTGGCCTCGGCGCTCTTCACGGGCGTGAAGCTCACGGGCGCGCACTTCGGCGAGGTGTCGGCGCTGGGCGTCGTGTTCAAGGATTCGCTGCTGGTCGACGCGCACCTGCGCGGCCTGTCGTTCCGCAAGCAGACGCTCGCGCAACTCGACCTGTCGGAGGCCGACCTGTCGGGCTGCGATTTCCGCGAGACCATCTTCGAAGGCGGCAGCCTGCGCAACGCGCACCTGAAGCTCGCGCGCTTCGAAGGCGCCGACCTGCGCGACGTGGACCTGGGCGGCCTGCGGCTGGCCAACGCCGCGCCGTTCAAGGGCGCGACCATCTCCCACCGGCAGGCCGCCGCACTGGTCGAGGAGCTGGGCCTGCGCGTCGTCTGAGTTTGAGAGTCAGGACGTCGCGCTGCGGCTGTGCACCACCAGCTTCGGCGTGAAGTACTGAAGCACCTCGCCGCGCTGGTTGCGCGTCTGGCAGCGCATCGAGACCATCGCGCGGCCGGGCTTGGAGCGCGAGGGCGTGATGTCGACCACTTCGCTCACCACATGCAGCACGTCGCCGGGCCGCGTGGGCTTGGGCCACTGCAGCTCGCCGCCCGAGCCGATGATGCCGTCGGCCAGCGGGATGCCGCTGTCGACCAGCAGCTTCATGGTGAGCGCGGCCGTGTGCCAGCCGCTCGCGGCCAGCCCGCCGAAGAAGGTGTTCTTGGCGGCCTCTTCGTCGGTGTGGAAGGGCTGCGGGTCGAACTGCTGCGCGAAGGCCTTGATCTGCGCCGCGTCGAGCAGGTGTTCGCCGCTCTGGAAACGGTCGCCGACCTTCAGGTCTTCGAGATACAGCTTGTCCATGGGAGTCTCCTTGTTGCGTTGCCCGTCATTCTCGGGCGATCAGACGCGCTCGAGGATGGTGGCAATGCCCTGCCCGCCGCCGATGCATTGCGTGGCCAGCGCGTAGCGGCCGTTCTCGCGCGCCAGCAACGCCGCCGCCTTGCCCGTGATGCGCGCGCCGGTGGCGCCCAGCGGATGGCCGATGGCCAGGCCGCCGCCGTCGAGGTTCACCTTTGCCGGGTCGAGCCCGAGGTCGCGGATGCAGGCCAGCGCCTGCGACGAAAAAGCTTCGTTGATCTCGACCACGTCGAGGTCGGCCACGCTCAGGCCCGCGCGTGCGAGTGCCTTGCGCGTGGCGGGGATCGGGCCGATGCCCATGACGGCCGGGTCGACGCCCACGGTCGCGAACGAGCGGATGCGCGCCAGCGGCTTCAGGCCGTGCTTTGCGGCGAAGGCGTCGCTGGTGACCAGTACCACCGCCGCACCGTCGGTCAACGGCGACGAAGTGCCGGCCGTGACCACGCCGTCGGGACGGAACGCGGGCTTGAGGTTGGCCAGCGCCTCGGCCGAGGTCGAGGGGCGGATGCAGCCGTCGGCATCGACCACCTCGCCGGAGGCCAGGCGCACCGGCACGATCTCGCCGGCCAACCGGCCCTGCGCGCGCGCTTCGGTCGCCTTGCGGTGCGATTCGACGGCCAATGCTTCCTGGTCGGCGCGGCTCACGTTCCAGCGTTGCGCGACGTTCTCGGCGGTCTCGCCCATCGAGATGTAGGCGTCGGTGCTGGCCAGCAGTTCGGGGCTGGGCGAGAAGTTGAAGCCGCCCTGCGGCACCATCGTCATCGACTCCACGCCCACGCACAGGAAGGCGTCGCCCATGCCCGCCTCGATCTGCGCGGCGGCGATGTGCACGGCCTGCATCGACGAGCCGCAGAAGCGGTTCACCGTCATGCCACCCACCTCGTGCGGCAGCCCGGCCAGCAGGCCGACGATGCGCGCCAGGTTGTTGCCCTGCGACGCCTCGGGGTAGGCGCAGCCCAGGATGATGTCTTCGAGCAGCGCCGGGTCGAGGTCGGTGCGCTGCAGCAGGCCCTGCACCACGCCGGCGGCGAGCGTGTCGGGGCGCACCTCGGCCAGTGCGCCCTTCTTGGCGAAGTGGAACGGGGAACGGGCGTAGGCGGAAATCACGGCTTTCATGGGAACACTCCTTGGAGAAAAACTACCTTCCAATCGGTAGGCTTCGGGGTTCAAAAAAAGGCACGCCCGGCGTGCCCGTGGTGAAACGGATCGGTCAGTCCAGCGGCAATGCGCGCCGCAGTTGCGCGATGGCGTCGTCGAAGTCTTCGACGCGGCCCGTCATGCGCGACGCGAGCAGCGCGCCCTGGCACGACGAGAACACGAAGGCCGCGAGCGAGGCCACGGGGTTGTCTTTCTGCGCCTGCGCCGGCACCAGTGCGCCGAGCACGCCGGTGAGCCACATCACCTGCGTGTTGCGCAGGGCCTGCACGGCCTGGCGCAGGTCTTCGTTGATGCAGTCCCAGCCCGGCGCCAGCGCGCCCGCCGGGCACAGGCCCGCGCCGGCCTTCAGCGTGTTGCGGTACATGCGGAAATAGGATTCGAGCGCGTCCTTGGGCTCGCGCGCGCGCGCCGCCACCCAGTCCTTGAAGCCCTGCGTGGCGCCCTGGATCACCGCGATGCCCAGCGCTTCCTTGGTGGGAAAGTGGTGGTAGAGGCTCGCCTTGCGCACGCCCACCGCGTTGGCCACGTCCTGGAAGCTGAAGCCCAGGTACGAACGGGTTTCGATGAGCCCGCGCGCCACCGCGAGGATCTGCTCGCGGGTGCCGCCGGGGGCCAGGGTGGAAGCGTCGTTCATCTACCTACTATAAGGTAGGGAATCTCGCCCCTGCAAGCGCCGGGGTCAATCGGCCTTGATGCCCGCGGCCTTCACGATGCGGCCGTTGCTCTCGAACTCGCTGGCGATTTCCTTGGCGAAGGCGGCCGGCGTGCCCGGGGCGGGCACGTTGTCGGTGGCCGTGAGCTTGGCGCGCAGCTCGGGGCTGGCGAGCGCCTTGTTGATCTCGGCGTTGTACTTCGCGACCAGTGCCGCCGGCGTGCCCGCGGGCGCGAACACACCGAACAGCGAATGGATGTTGGCCGCGCTGTAGCCCAGCTCGGCCAGCGTGGGCACCTGCGGCAGACTCTCGAGCCGCGCGGGCGCGCCGGCCGCCAGCGGGCGCAGCTTGCCCGACTGGATGTGCGCCGACAGCGTCGGGCTGGCGTTGGTCGACAGGATTTCGAACTGCCCGCTCAGCGCATCGTTGAGCTGCTGGCCGCCGCCCTTGTACGGCACGTGCGTGATGTCCACGCCGGCCGCCGCGCGCACCTGCTCGAGCACGATGTGCCCGAGCGAGGCTGGCCCCGACGTGGCCCAGCGCACCGCGCCGGGCTGCGCCTTGGCCTCGGCGATCAGCGCGCGGAAATCTTTCGCCTTGCTGGCCGGCGTGGCCACCAGCAGCACGGGCGAATACATCACGCTGGCCACCGGCACGATGTCCTTCAGCGGGTCGAACGGCAACTTGCCCAGGTGCGGGCTCAGCACCAACGGGCTGATGGCCGAGAAGCCCAGCGTCGCGCCGTCGGGCGCGGCCTTGGCCACGGCGTCCATGCCGATGGCGCCGCTCGCGCCCGCGCGGTTGTCGACGATCACCGTGGTGCCCAGCTGCGCAGCGAGCCGGTCGCCGAGTGCGCGGGCGACCACGTCGCTCACGCCGCCCGCCGGGTAGGCCACGATGAGCCGCACCGTGCGCGGCACGGCCTGCGCATGCGCGCCGCTGGCCGCGCACAGCGCCGCGGCGGCGAGCAGCCGGGTCGTGGTGCGGCGCGAGTGCTTGGAGGCGGCGAGGAAGTTCATGGTGTCGATGAGAAACATGCGTCGAGGAGAAGAAGAAAGATCGGTCAGTCCAGCTGCAGCTTGCGCTCGCGGATCAGCCTGGACCACTTCTCATTGTCCGCCTTGACGAAAGCCGCAAAGGCCGCCGGGCCGAGCGGATGCACCTCGGCGCCGGCCGTCGCGAACTTGGCCTTGATCTCGGGCGTCGCCAGTGCCTTCGCGAGTTCACCCGACAGGCGATCGACCACCTCCTTGGGCATGTTGGCCGGACCGACCAGGCCCTGGAAGCCGACCGCCTCCATACCCGCGAAGCCCATCTCCTTCACGGTCGGCACGTCGGGCAGTTGCGGGTCGCGCACCGGGCCGGTCACGGCCAGTGCCTTGAGCTTGCCGCCCTTCACCTGCGGCAGCAGCACGCTGCCCGCGTCGATGAGGATCTGCGTCTGCCCGCCGAGCAGGTCCTGCACGGCCGGCGCGCTGCCCTTGTACGGCACGTGCGTCATGTCCAGGCCCGTGACCTGGTTCATGAGCTCGCCGTTCAGGTGCGTCGAGGTGCCGTTGCCGCCCGAGGCGAAGTTGACCTTGCCGGGCTGGCCCTTGGCCCACGCCACGAACTCCTTGAGGTTCTTCGCCGGATGGTCGGGCCGCGTCACCGCGATGTAGCTGCCCTGGCTGATCTGGCCGATGTAGGTGAACTGCTTGATGGGGTCGTACGGCGGCTTGCTCTGCAGGTACGGCGCGATGGCGAAGGGGCCGGTGTTGGCCAGCAGCAGCGTGTAGCCGTCGGCCGGCTGGCGCGTGAGCTCGGTCGCCGCGATCATGCCGCTCGCGCCCGGCTTGTAGTCGACCACCAGCTGCTGCTTGAGCGCCTCTTGCAGCGGCACCTGCACCGTGCGCGCTGCGAAGTCGATGCCGCCGCCGGGCGGGTAGCCGACGATCAGGCGGATCGGCTTGGCGGTGGGATAGCCCTGGGCGATGGCCAGGCCAGCGGTCGTGGCCAGTGCGAGGCCGGTGCAGAGTCTGCGAAGGTTCATGGATGTCTCTCGATGTCTCTTGAATAAGAGCATCCATTTTGAAACATCCTGGGCCCTCGCAGCCCCTGCGCAACTCAGGCTTCCTGCGCCTCCACGTCGTTGCCGATGAAGTTGCGCCCGCGCGCCCCGCCCTGCGCATGGCGCAGCATCTCGCGCGCCTCGTCCTCGCCCACGCCGTAGTCGGCGAAGCGCGTCTTCACGCCCAGCGATTCGATGAAGGCCGCGAGCTGCGCCGGCGCGTCGGCCAGCGGCATGCGCAGCGCCTGCGCCAGCACCGCGTCGCGGTCGGGCCGGCGGCCGATCGCGCGGGCCAGCACCATCGGCAGCGGGAACGAACAGGCGATGCCGTGCGGCAGGCCGTAGCGCAGCGTCATCTCGTAGGAGATGGAATGCGCGAGCGCGGTCTTGGTGTTGGAAAACGCCATGCCCGCCTTCAGTGCTGCGAGCGCCATGCGCCCGCGCAGGTCGACGTCGTCGAGCCGGGCCATGAGCTGCGGCAGCACCTCCAGCGTGTCCTGCACGGCCGCCACGGCGAAGGTGTCGGACAGCGGATTGGCGTTGACGTTCCAGATCGCTTCGAGCGCGTGCGACAGCGCATCGAGCCCGCTTTGCAGCGTGACCGCCGCGGGCAGCGACAGCATCAGCTCGGGGTCGATCACCGCATGGCTCGGCCAGGTCTGCGGCAAATGCAGCGAGTACTTCTTCTGACGCTCGCGGTCCCAGATGGTGGCCCACGGTGTGACCTCGCTGCCGGTGCCGGCCGTGGTGGGCACGGCGATGAGCGTCTTGTGGCGCGTGGCGACGAAGGGCCGCTCGCCCGCGAGCCCCGCCACCAGGTCCGCGAAGCGCCCGTGGTCGTCGGCCACCATCAGCGCCTTCGCCGTGTCGATGGCGCTGCCACCACCGACCGCGACGATCACCTCGACGTCGGCGTGCGTGCGCCAGAACCATTCGTAGGTCTCGGCCAGTTCCGCCACGTCGGGGTTGGGCCGCGTCTGGTCGAGGGTGCAGGCCAGCGCGTCGCCAAGCACTGCCTCCAGCCGGTCGAGCAGACCCAGCGCGCGCGCCTCGGGAAAGATCACCAGCGCGGCGCGCCGGCCTTCGAGCAGCTTCGGCAGGGACAGCAGGGCCCCTGCCCCGTACACGCTGTGCACGGGGTTGTGGTAGTTGGCGCTCATGGAGGGGTTTCTTCAGGAGGCGGCCAAAGCCGCGGGGACAGACGCGAGGAGCGATCGAGTCATCAGCGCGCGCCCTGCTGGATCCAGCCGCGCAGCCGGGTCGAGAGGTAGTCGGCCGTCATGACCATCACGACGATCACCAGGATGCAGGTCGCCGTGTCCTGGTACTGGAACAGCTTCATGCTGCCCACGAGCTCGAAGCCGATGCCGCCCGCGCCCACCATGCCCAGCACGGTGGCCTGGCGCAGGTTGGTCTCGAAGCGGTAGACGATCACGCCGATCCACGCGGTGACCACCTGCGGAATCACGCCGAAGATGATGGTCTGGATCGGCCCCGCGCCGGTGGCGCGCAGCGCCTCGATCGGGCCCTGGTCGATCTCCTCGATCGACTCGGCGAAGAACTTGCCGAGCATGCCCGCGCCATGCAGCGCCAGCGCCAGCACGCCGGGGAACGGACCGAGCCCCACGGCCGCCACGAAGATCAGCGCCAGGATGATCTCGTTGATGCCGCGCGTGATGTTCAGCACCTGCCGCATCGCGTGGAACACGGCGACGTTCGGCGAGATGTTGCGCGCCGCGAAGAAGCACAGCGGCACCGCGAGGATCACCGCCAGCAGCGTGCCCCACAGCGCGATCTGCACGGTCTCGATGGCCGGCTTCACGAGCTTGCCCATGAACTCCCAGTTGGGCGGCAGCATGCGCCCGAGGAAGTCGGCGATCCAGGGCATGCCCTTGCCGAGTTCGCTGAAGCTCACCTGGCTGCCGATGGCCGCCCACCAGAGCACGCCGATGCCGGCGAGCACGGCCACGGCGTATTTCCACCAGCCGGGGTTGCCGCCGCTCTTGGCGATCAGCAGGTTGTAGCGTCCGAGGGCGATCATGATTGCTCCATGGCGAGTTGCGGGGCGGTGCACACCGGCGCCGCATGAAGGGCCGCGGCGGGCACGCTCGGCGTTGCGGTGTCAGGCTCTGCGCCTGCAACGGCGGCCTCGGTGCCCTCTTCCACGCCGCCCGGATAGATGAGGTGCAGCACCTCGTCGGTCAGCTCGTCGGGCCGGCCTTCGAACACGATGCGCCCGGCCGCCACGCCGATCACGCGCTGCGCGAACTCGCGGGCGTAGTCGACCTGGTGCAGGTTGCAGATCACCGTGATGCCGTCCTGCCGGCTGGCCTGCTTCAGGTAGTTGAGCACCTTGCGCGAGGTCTTCGGGTCGAGGCTGGCCACGGGCTCGTCGGCCAGGATCACCTTGGGCTTCTGCGCCAGCGCGCGCGCAATGCCCACGCGCTGCTTCTGCCCGCCCGAGAGCGTGTCGGTGCGCAGGTCGGCCTTGGGGTCGAGCTCGACGCGGCGCAGGCATTCGCGGGCGATGGCGATGTCCTTCGCGGGGAACACCTGGAACCACGACAAGAGCGCGGGCATCGAACCCAGCCGCCCCGTCAGCACGTTCTTGAGCACCGACAGGCGCGGCACCACGTTGTAGTGCTGGAAGATCATCGCGACGTCACGGCGCACCTTGCGCAGGCCGGCGCGGTCGCCGCGCGAGCGCTCGCCGTCGACGTGGATCTCGCCTTCGCTCGGCTCGGCCAGGTGGTTGATGCAACGCAGCAGCGTCGACTTGCCCGCGCCCGACGCGCCGAGGATGACGACGAACTCGCCCTTGGCCACCGTGAGGTCCACACGGTGGAGCGCAGTGAAGTCGCCGTAGCGCTTGCACAGCCCGCGGATCTCGATCATTTCATCTTCCTCAGGTCGAGGTTCAGCACCTTGGCCGTGTCGCGGATGATGTTGTAGGCCGCGTCGTTGGTCGGATGGAAACCGTTGAGCAGGCCCTGGTCGGACCAGGGGATGTCCTTCACCTGCAGGAAGGCGGCCTGCACGCGCGTCTTCAGGTCGGCGGGCAGGTCCTTGCGCCACACGGTGGGCGACTCGGGAATCGGGTCCGACTTCCAGACCTCGACCAGGTCTTCGCGCTTGACCAGGCCCTTGGACACGGCAGCGTCGAGGATGCGGTCGGCGATGGCCGCGGCATCGACCTTCTTGTTCTGCACCGCGATCGCGCTCGAGTCGTGCGAGCCCGAGAAGATCACGCGGCCGAAATCCTTGTCGGGATTGAAGCCCGCCTTCAGCAGGCCGGCCTTGGGAAACAGATGGCCCGAGGTGGAGCTCGGATCGACGAAGGCGAAGGTCTTGCCCTTGAGGTCGGCCACCGTCTTGATGCCGGTGTCCTTGTGGGTCACGATCTGGCTGTGGTACGAGGTGCGCCCGGCCTTCTTGGTCTCGGCCACCGCGAAGGCCTCGATGTCGGCCACCGTGGTGCCCAGCACATACGAGAAGGGGCCGAGGTAGGCCACGTCGAGCCGCTTGGAACGCAGCGCTTCGATCACGCCGTTGTAGTCGGCCGCCACGAAGGGCTTGACCGCGAAACCGAGGGCCTTGGACAGCATGTCCATCATGGCCTGGCTGTTGGCAATCATGGCGCGCGAGTCCTCGGAAGGAATCAGCCCGACAGTGAGAACCTGCTGTGCCCGTGCCATCGGCACGAAGGCGGACGCTGTCACGGCGGCAGTGCCGAGCAGCAGCTTTCTACGCTTCATCATGGTTGTCTCCAGTGGTCTGCGTTGCATGGAATCCTCAGGTCGTTTCGAAGGGCAAAAGTACCCGTCTCGAGTCTTCCAGTCGTGCGTGTCATGGTCATGACAACGTGAGGATTCGGGACGTCCGGCGTGTTTCTGTCGAGGCCTGGTCCGTCTTGAGCGCGAGTACATCACTGGTACTCATATCGATCAAATTCAAATTTTTTCGATGATCTATATACTGAACCTATAGATCAGAAAGGCTCCCGCGATGCGCCTCACCCAGCTGCGTTCCTTCTATGCCGTGGCCCGCGAAGGCAGCTTCACGCGGGCCGCCGAGCACCTGCACGTGAGCCAGCCCACCATCACCACGCAGGTGCGCTTTCTCGAAGAGGCCTACCAGGTCGAGCTCTTTCACCGGCGCGGCCGGCGCGTGCAGCTCACCGAGATCGGCGAGCAGCTCATGCAGCTGGCGCAGCAGATCTTCAGCCTCGAAGGCGATGCGGTGGCGCTGCTCGGCGACGCCGGCAAGCTGCGCACCGGCCACCTGCGCGTGGCGGCCGTGGGCCCGTACCACGTGACCAAGATGCTGGTCGACTTCAGCCTGCGCTACCCCGACGTGAAGGTCACGGTGAGCACCGGCAATTCACAGGACGTGCTCGACCGCCTGCTCGACTACAGCGCCGACGTCGGCGTGCTCGCACAGCTGGTGCGCGACGATCGTTTTCTGTCGGTGCCCTTCAGCCAGCACCCGGTCGTGATGTTCGTGCCCTCCACGCACCGCTTCGCGAAGCGGCGCAACATCCGGCTCGCCGAGCTGCAGGGCGAACGGCTCATCCTGCGCGAACAAGGATCGACCACGCGCAAGGCGCTCGAACTGGCACTCGCGAAAGCCAAGGTCGAAGTCGACGTGGTGATGGAGATCAGCAGCCGCGAAGTGATCCGCGAAGCCGTGGCGCAAGGCCTGGGCATCGCGGCCGTGTCGGGCGTGGAGTTCGTGCCGGGGCCCAACCTGCACATGGTCGGCTTCAGCGATACCGAAATTTTTACCTACGCCCACGTGCTGTGCCTGGCCGAGCGGCGCGAGATGCGCATGGTGAGCGCCTTCTACGACACGCTGGTGCCCGCCATCGAAGCGCGCAAGCGCAAGGGCTGAGAACGAAGGCTGCGTCAGCCGCGCGGATGGTGCTGCGCGTGCAGCTGCTTCAGGCGCTCGCGCGCCACGTGCGTGTAGATGGTGGTGGTCGAGATATCGGCATGGCCCAGCAGCAGCTGCACCGCACGCAAGTCGACGCCGTGGTTCAACAGGTGCGTGGCAAACGCATGGCGCAGCGTGTGCGGCGACAGTGGCACGTGGATGCCCGCTGCAGCGGCCTGCTTCTTCACGATGACCCAGAACATCACGCGCGTCATGCCCGCGCCGCGCGCGGTCACGAACAGATCGGGCGTCTGCTGGCCGTCGAGAATCACGGGGCGCGACTCGTCGAGGTAGCGTTCGATCCAGCGCCGCGCCTCGCCGCCGAAGGGCACGAGGCGTTCCTTGTTGCCCTTGCCGAGCACGCGCAGAACGCCATCGTTCAGGCTCATGTCGATCGCCTTCAGCGCCACCAGCTCGCTCACGCGCAGGCCGCTCGCGTACATCAGCTCCAGCATCGCGCGGTCGCGCAGGCCGAGCGGGCTCTCGACATCGGGTGCGGCCAGCAGGTCGTCGACCTGCTTCTCGGACAGCGTCTTGATCGCGCGCGGCATCTGGCGCGCCGGCATGAGGCGGATGCTCGGGTCGGCCGTGATGCGGCGCTCGCGCAGCGCCCAACGGTAGTAGCGCTTGAACACCGTGAGCCGCCGGTTCGCCGAGGTCGCCTTGCCCTTGGTGGACAGGCGCACGCCCATGTAGGCCTGCAGGTCGGTCTCGCGCGCGGCGTCCAGGCCCATGCCGCCCCGCTGTTCGCGCAACCACTGCGCGAACAGCGCGAGGTCGCGGCGGTAGGCGGCCAACGTGTTCTTCGACAGCCCGTCCTCGAGCCAGAGGGCGTCGATGAAGGTGTCGATGTCGGCGGTGGGGGGAGCGGCGGCGGCCTCGGTCATGCGGTGCAAGATAACAAAAGAAAAAGCCGCCCGGAACGCGGGCGGCTTTTGTGGGAAGCGAAGCCGATCAGTCGAGCTTGAGGTTCTGCTTCTTCACGACCTGTTTGTACACGTCGAACTCGGCCTTGATCTGCGCGGCGAACTGGTCGGGCGTGTTGGCCACGATCAGCGAACCGGTGTCTTCGATGCGCTTCTTCACGGCCGGATCTTCCACCGCCTTCTTCACGCCGGCGTTGATCTTGTCGACCACTTCCTTCGGCAGGCCCTTCGGGCCGAGGATGCCGTAGTAGGCCATGCGGTTGACCGGCTCCAGGCCGACTTCCTTGAAGGTCGGCACGTTCGGCAGGCCGGCCACGCGTGTCGGCGCCGACACCACGATCGGCACCAGGCGGCCGCTCTGGATGAAGGGCATCGCCGAGGGCAGGTTGTCGAAGATGATCGGCACCTGGCCGGCCACCACGTCGTTCAGCGCCGGGCCCGCGCCGCGGTACGGGATGTGCGTGACGAAGGTGGTGGTCAGGCTCTTGTACAGCTCCATCAGCAGGTGGCCGATGCCGCCCGTGCCCGACGAGGCGTACGAATACTTGCCCGGGTTCTTCTTCAGCTCGGCCACGAATTCGGCGTAGTTCTTCGCCGGGAAGCTCGGGTTCACGGCGATCACGTTCGGCGTGGCCGCGATGTTGATGATCGGCGTGAAGTCGGTGATCGGGTCGTACGGCGTCTTCGGGTTGATGGCCGGGTTGGCCGCCGTGCTCGACACCGTGGCCACGCCCAGCTTGTAGCCGTCGGCCGGCGCACGCGCCGTTTCGGCCGCACCCACGATGCCGCCGCCACCGGCGCGGTTGATCACCACCACCGGCTGGCCCAGCACCTTGCCCAGCGGGTCGGCGATCACGCGCGCCACGATGTCCGTCGTGCCGCCGGGTGCGAACGGCACGCTCAGTTCGACCGGCTTGGTGGGATAGCCCTGCGCGAAACTCTGACCTGCCACTGCGACCAGCGCGGCGGCGCCCGCAAGCGCGCTCCATTGACGACGTTGCATCGATAACTCCTTGACTAGACGGGACCGGCCGGGGCGGCCGGAAAAAAGCGAAGCCCGGATGCTAGCGGGTCGGGGCTTTCCGTCATGCTGTGGAATACCCACGGTTGTGCCGGTTTATGCTCGAAGCGGTGAACTACGCGCAGCTGCTCTTCCCCGATTTCTCCCTCATCGCCATCGGCTGGCTCCTGTGCCGCTACACCGCGCTCGACCGCCGCGTGTGGGACCAGGTCGAGAGCCTGGTGTATTACTTTCTATTTCCCGTCCTGCTGTTCCATTCGATCGTGCGCAGCCCGCTCGACTTCGGTGCGACCTCGAGCCTGCTGACCGCGGGCGTGGGCGTCGGGCTGGCCGGCATCGCGATGGCGTATGCCCTGCCCTTCGTGCCGGGCCTGCGCACGCACATCGACCGGCACGACCATGCCGCGAGCGCGCAGATCGCGTTCCGCTTCAACTCTTTCATCTGCCTGGCGCTGGCCGAGCGGCTGGCCGGGCCCGAAGGCCTGCTGCTGATCGCGGTGCTGATCGGCGTGTGCGTGCCGATGTTCAACATCGCGGCCGTGTGGCCGATGACGCGGCACGCGCAGACCGGCTTCGTGCGGCAGCTGGTGCGCAATCCGCTGATCGTGGCGACGCTGGCGGGGCTGCTGGCCAATGTGCTGGGGCTCACGGTGCCTGGCTGGTTGACGCCGACGCTCACGCGGATCGGGGCTGCGTCGCTGGCGTTGGGGCTGCTGGCGGCGGGGGCGGGGATGCAGTTCGCGACGTTGGGGAGGGGGAAGGTGTTGGCGATGTCTGTGCTGGCGATACGGCATTTCTTCTTGCCGCTCGTGGCTTGGGGGTTGTCGCTTGCACTAAAGCTGGACGCTACGCAGGCTTCGGTGTTGATGGCTTTTTCTGCTGTGCCGACCGCTTCGAGTGCTTATGTGTTGGCGGCTCGGATGGGATACAACGGGCCTTATGTGGCTGGGCTGGTGACGCTGTCTACGATCTTGGGGGTGGTTAGCTTGCCGTTTGCGTTGGCTCTGCCTCGGTAGTTTCAGCATCCCTGTGGGTTTGCTTCCCGGGGCCGGGTCTCGGCCCGGCGGCCGACCTACTTTTCTTTGCTTCGCCAAAGAAACGTAGGCAAAAGAAAGGCGACCCTACTGTCTGCGTCCCTACGCTTC
>NZ_JBWKOY010000007.1:2500-323269 GCF_059416345.1 Variovorax sp. GW821-FHT09D07 | reverse complement strand
AGTGGGGTCGCCTTTCTTTGCTTACTTTCTTTGGCGAAGCAAAGAAAGTGAGTCGCCCGCCGGGGCGAGTCCCGGCCTCGGAAAACAACCCCACGGGGAGGCCCACAACATGCTGAGCCCAGGCCACCCCCACCCCCTAGGCGCAACACTCACGCAGCAAGGCGTCAACTTCGCCCTCACAGCGCCATCAGCCAGCAAAGTAGAACTCTGCCTCTTCGACAGCACAGGCAAGAGCGAACAACAGCGCCTTCCACTCCCAGAATGCACCGACGGCATCTGGCACGGCCTGCTTCCCAACGCAAGAGCCGGCCTGATCTACGGCTACCGAGTCCACGGCCCGTGGGCACCCCATGAGGGGAAGCGCTTCAACCCCGCCAAGCTCCTCCTCGACCCTTACGCCCGAGAAATCCTCGGCCACTACAACGGCAGCGACCTCTTCCTGGGCCACGCCCCCACAGACCCGACCCAACGCGACCACAGAGACAACGCCCCCATCGCCCTCAAGGCCCGCGTCACAGCCCCCAGCAACGCACCCAAAACAGCCGGCCAGGCCCGCATCCCCCCCACAGACCGCGTCCTGTACGAACTCCACATCCGCAGCCTCACCCACCAGCACCCAGGCGTTCCCGAACCGCTAAGAGGCACCTACGCAGGCCTCGCAGAACCCGCCGTCCTCGACCACCTGCAACGCCTGGGCATCACCACCCTCAGCCTCATGCCCGTGCAGCACCGCGCCGACGAACAGCGCCTGCTCGCCAAGGGCCTGACCAACCACTGGGGCTACAACACCGTCGGCTGGTTCGCCCCCGAAGCGAGCTTCTGGAGCGGCCGCCCCGGCACCACGCCCGCCAGCGAGTTCCGCGCCATGGCCGATGCGGTGCATGCGCGCGGCATGGAGCTGGTGATCGACGTGGTCTACAACCACAGCGCCGAAAGCGACGAACTCGGCCCCACGCTCTCGCTGCGCGGCATCGACAACGCCCTGTACTACCACCTGCGCCCCGACGACCGCGCCCTGTACGAGAACTGGGCCGGCACGGGCAATTGCCTGAACCTCGGCGAGCCGCGCGTGCTGCAACTCGTGATGGACAGCCTGCGCTTCTGGGCCTGCGAGATGGGCGTCGACGGCTTCCGCTTCGACCTAGCCCCCGTGCTCGGCCGCGACGCGCAGCGCGGCTTCGATGCGCGCGCGCCCTTCTTCGCGGCCATCGCGCAAGACCCGGTGCTGTCGCGCACGCTGCGCATCGCCGAGCCCTGGGACCTCGGCCCCGGCGGCTACCGGCTCGGCGAGTTCCCGCCCGGCTGGCTCGAATGGAACGACCGCTTCCGCGACACGCAACGCGGCTTCTGGCTGCGCCAGGGGCGCGAGGGCGCCGCCGACCTGGGCGACTTCGCGCACCGCTTCACGGCCTCCAGCGCAAGCTTCGCGCACGACGGCCGCGCACCGACTGCGAGCGTCAACTTCATCACCGCGCACGACGGCTTCACGCTGCGCGACCTCGTGAGCTACGAACAGCGCCACAACCTCGCCAACGGCGAAGACAACCGCGACGGCCATGCGCACAACCTGAGCACCAACTGCGGCGTCGAAGGCCCGAGCGACGACCCCGCCGTGCGTGCGATGCGTGCGCGGCTGCAACGCACGCTGCTCGCCACGCTGCTGCTGTCCCAGGGCACACCGATGCTGCTGGCCGGCGACGAGCTCGGCCACAGCCAGGGCGGCAACAACAACGCCTACTGCCAGGACAACGAGACCACCTGGCTCGGCTGGATCGGGCTGTCCGACCCGGCCAGCGACCGCGCGCGCCTGGCGGCCTTCGTCGCGCAGCTCACCGCCCTGCGGCGCGAGGCGCCGGCGCTGCGCAGCGCGCGCTGGTGGCCGGCCGAACCGCCGGCCGACGGCGCACCGCCGGGCCTGCGCTGGCTGCGCCCCGACGGCCAGCCGATGGCGCCAGCCGACTGGCACGCGGGCACGGCCCTTGCGATCCTGTTCGGGCATGCCGAGGACGCCTGGCTGGTGCTGGTGAATGCAGGCCCGGGCCCCGTCACCTTCACGCTGCCGAATGGAGACTGGCGCTGCTGCCTGGCGACCGATGCCGAAGACCCCGACGCCTTGCGCGCCGCGCCCCGCCCGCTGGGCCGCGCGGTGGAGGTGCCGGTTTCGAGCCTCTGGCTTGCAAGAACGTAGGAGCCAAGCCCACGGCACAGTGCCAGACTCGGTGCGGACACTCTGACGACGACGACGAATTCAACAAGCGAACGAACGAACGGAGACACAGATGGACAAGCTCAACACCCAGGGAACCCAGGCCCCGCAGCCCCCCCTGCAGGCCCATCAACTGGTCCGCCGCACCATCGCGCTGGTGCTGGCCGGCGGCCGGGGCTCCCGCCTCAAGCAGCTCACCGACCGGCGCGCCAAGCCGGCCGTGTACTTCGGCGGCAAGTTCCGCATCATCGATTTCGCGCTGTCCAACTGCCTGAACTCCGGCATCCGGCGCATGGCGGTGGTCACGCAGTACAAGTCGCACTCGCTCATGCGCCACCTGCAGCGCGGCTGGAGCTTCCTGCGCGCCGAGCTCAACGAGATGGTCGACGTGCTGCCCGCGCAGCAGCGCATGGGCGACGAGCACTGGTACCGCGGCACGGCCGACGCGGTGTTCCAGAACCTGGACATCATCCAGACCCGCTCCACGCCGCACGACTACGTGGTGGTGCTGGCCGGCGACCACATCTACAAGATGGACTACTCCATCATGCTCAAGGACCACGCCGAGCGCGGCCTGGGCTGCACGGTCGGCTGCATCGAGGTGCCGCGCCACGAGGCCACGGCCTTCGGCGTGATGGCGGTGGACGACGGCCGCCAGATCACCAGCTTCCTCGAGAAGCCCGCCGACCCGCCCGCCATGCCCGGCCACCCCGACCTGGCGCTGGCCAGCATGGGCATCTACATCTTCGACTCGGCCTACCTGTACCGGCTGCTCGAGGAAGACAACGCCAACCCCGACTCGAGCCACGACTTCGGCAAGGACATCATCCCGCGCGCCGTGGCCGAGGGCCGCGCGCTGGCGCATCCGTTCAGCATGTCCTGCGTCACGCGCGCCTCGCGCGGACCCGACGCCAAGGCCTACTGGCGCGACGTGGGCACGATTGATGCATTCTGGGCAGCCAACCTCGACCTGGCCTCGATCACCCCGGAGCTCGACATCTATGACACGGACTGGCCCATCTGGACCTACCAGCGGCAGCTGCCGCCGGCCAAGTTCGTGCTCGACCGCGAGGGCAAGCATGGCATGACGGTCAACACCATCGTCTCGGGCGGCTGCATCGTCTCGGGCTCGAAGATCAGCAGCGCGGTGCTGTTCTCGGGCGTGCGCATCCACTCCTTCTGCGAGATCAACGAAGCCGTGCTGCTGCCCGACGTGGAAGTGGGCCGCGGCTGCCGGCTCAACCGCGTGGTGATCGACCGCGCCTGCGTGATCCCCGACGACACGGTGATCGGCGAAGACGCCGAGGCCGACGCCGCGCGCTTCGAGCGCACGGAAACGGGCGTGGTGCTGGTCACACGCGAAATGCTCAAGCGGCTCGCGCCGGACCCCGCGCCCGCGGCCGCCGCCTGATCGACCGCACCACCATGCGCATCCTCCAGGTCAGCGCCGAGCTGTTTCCCCTCCTGAAGACCGGCGGCCTGGCGGACATCGCCGGCGCCCTGCCCCTGGCACTCATGGCCGCGGGGCAGGAGGCGCGCGCACTGCTGCCGGGCTTTCCCGCCATCGTGGCCGGCGTGCGCGACCTGGCGCCTGTGGCCGAATTCACCGCGCCCTGGGGCGAGCGCTTCGGCCTGCGCGCGGGGCACGTCGCCATCGCCGGCGCGCCGCCGATTCCTACCTACGTGATCGACGCGCCCGCGCTGTACGACCGGCCCGGCAACCCCTACGAAGACACCACGCGCCAGCCCTACGGCGACAACCACCGGCGCTTCGCGCTGCTGGGCTGGGCGGCGGCGCAGCTCGCGCAGGGGCTCGACCCCGGCTGGCGGCCCGACATCGTGCACGCGCACGACTGGCACGCGGCGCTCGCGCCCGCCTACCTGGCCTTCGCGCGGCGCGCGGGCGGCCCGCGCACGGGCAGCGTGTTCACGGTGCACAACCTGGCCTACCAGGGCGTGTTCGCGCCCTGGCACTTCGCCGAACTTGGCCTGCCGGCGCCGGCCTTCCACATGAACGGGCTGGAGTACCACGGCCAGATCTCCTTCATGAAGGGCGGCCTCTACTTTGCCGACCAGCTCACCACCGTGAGCCCGACCTACGCCCTCGAGATCCAGACGCCCGAGCAGGGCTGCGGCCTGGACGGCCTGCTGCGCCAGCGCGCCGGCGTGCTCAGCGGCATCCTCAACGCGGTCGACGACCAGGTCTGGAACCCGTCCACCGACGCCGCGCTGGTGCAGGGTTACCAAACGCCCGAGGGCCGCCACATGGCCGGCAAGGCGCGTTGCAAGTCGGTGCTGCAGCGCCAGCTGGGACTGGCCGAGCGCCCCGACGCGCCGCTGTTCATCGTGGTGAGCCGGCTCACCGAACAGAAGGGCCTGCACCTCGTGCTCGGCGGCCTCGACACGCTGCTGACGCAGGGCGGCCAGCTCGCGCTGCTGGGCAGCGGCGAAGGCTGGCTCGAAGAGGCCTTCCGCCAGCGCGCGGCGGCGGCGCCCGCCTCGGTGAGCGTCACCATCGGCTACGACGAGACGCTGGCGCACCAGCTCTTCGGCGCGGGCGACGTGACGATCGTGCCCTCGCTGTTCGAGCCCTGCGGCCTCACGCAGATGTACGGCCTGAAGTACGGCAGCCTGCCGCTGGTGCGCCGCGTGGGCGGGCTGGCCGACACCGTCGTCGACTGCACGCTGGAAGACATGGCCAGCGGCGCCGCCACCGGTTTCGTGTTCGACCGCTTCGAGGACGCCGACTACGACCGCGCCCTGCGCCGCGCCTTCGCGCTGTACGAGCGCGCCCCCGACTGGCGCCGCGTGCGCGGCAACGCCATGCGGCGCCCGGCCGACTGGGGCACGGCGGCCGCGCAGTACATCGATGTGTACCAACGGGCGCTGGCCTGAAACCCCCGCCCCACACCCCACCACCCACTCCGGGAACGCCTCCATGACGATCAAGGACTTCGCCTACGACCACCCCGACCGCGACGTTGCCGCCTTCAAGCGCGCGGTGGCCAACAAGCTGATCTACGCCGTCGGCAAGGACCCCGTGGCCGCCAGCCCCGACGACTGGCTGCACGCCACTGCGCTGGCCGTGCGCGACCAGCTCGTCGAGCGCTGGATGACGACCACGCGCGCCAACTACGCGCAGGACCTCAAGCGCGTGTACTACCTCTCGATGGAGTTCCTCATCGGGCGCACCTTCACCAACGCGCTCCTCGCCGTCGACCTGTACGGCACCGTGCGCGAGGCGCTGGCCGACTTCGGCGTCGACATGGCGGCGCTGGCCGAGCGCGAGCCCGATGCGGCGCTCGGCAACGGTGGCCTGGGCCGGCTCGCGGCCTGCTTTCTCGATTCGATGGCCACGCTCGGCGTGCCCGGCATGGGCTACGGCATCCGCTACGAGTACGGCATGTTCCGCCAGCGCATCGTCGACGGCCAGCAGGTCGAAACGCCCGACTACTGGCTCACGCGCGGCAATCCGTGGGAGTTCCAGCGGCCCGAGGTGAACTACCGCGTGCGCTTCGGCGGCCACGTGCAAAAACGCGAAGGCAAGAACGCGCCCTACGGCGCGGCCGACTGGGTCGACACGCACGACGTGCTGGCCGTGGCCTACGACACCATCATTCCCGGCTACGGCACGCAGGCCACCAACACCTTGCGGCTGTGGTCGGCGCGCGCCACCGAGGAGATCGACCTGTCGGCCTTCAACCGCGGCAACTACATGGCGGCGGTGGAGAGCAAGAACCACTCCGAGAACGTCTCGCGCGTGCTCTATCCCGACGACTCCACGCCCTCGGGCCGCGAGCTGCGGCTGCACCAGGAGTACTTCTTCTGCAGCGCCAGCGTGCAAGACCTGCTGCGCCGCTACCTGCGCAACCACACGAGCTTCGACCAGCTGTCCGAAAAAGTCAGCATCCACCTGAACGACACGCACCCGGTGCTGGCCGTGCCCGAGCTCATGCGCCTGCTGCTCGACGAGCACGGCCTGGCGTGGGACGTGGCCTGGGGCCACACGCAGAAGGTGTTCAGCTACACCAACCACACGCTGATGCACGAGGCCCTGGAAACCTGGCCGGTCGAGATGCTGGGGCGCATCCTGCCGCGCCACCTGCAGATCCTGTACGACATCAACGCGAAGTTCCTGGCCGCCGTGACGCAGACGCACGGCCAGGACGTCGAGCTGGTGCGCCGCCTCTCGCTGATCGACGAGACCGGCGAGCGCCGCGTGCGCATGGCCTACGTGGCGGTGCTCGCGAGCCATTCGGTGAACGGCGTGTCGGGGCTGCACTCGGAGCTGATGAAGCAGTCGATCTTTGCCGACTTCGCGAAGATCTTTCCCGAGCGCTTCAACAACAAGACCAACGGCGTCACGCCGCGCCGCTGGCTCGCCCAGGCCAACCCGCCGCTGGCCGCGCTGCTCGACCAGCGCATCGGCAAGGGCTGGCGGCGCGACCTGTCGCAGCTCGAAGCGCTGCGCCCGATGGTCGCGCAGCCCGCCTTCGTGCGCGCCTTTCGCCATGCCAAGCGCGAGAACAAGCTGCGGCTGGCCAACTGGGTCGGCGAGCACCTGAAGCTCGACCTGGACACCGACGCGATGTTCGACGTGCAGGTCAAGCGCATCCACGAGTACAAGCGGCAGTTGCTCAACGTGCTGCACGTGATCGCGCGCTACCACCGCATCCTCGATGCGCAGGCCAGCGGCGCGCCGGTCGACATCGTGCCGCGCGTGGTCGTGTTCGCGGGCAAGGCGGCCTCAGCCTATGCGATGGCCAAGCAGGTGATCCGGCTCATCAACGACGTGGCGGCCACCGTGAACGCCGACGCGCGCGTGGGCAAGCTGCTGAAGGTGGTGTTCCTGCCGAACTACAGCGTGAGCCTGGCCGAGATCATCATGCCGGCGGCCGACCTGTCGGAGCAGATTTCCACCGCGGGCACGGAAGCTTCAGGCACCGGCAACATGAAGTTCGCGCTCAACGGCGCGCTCACCATCGGCACGCTCGATGGCGCCAATGTCGAGATGCGCGAGAACGTCGGTCCCGAGAACATCTTCATCTTCGGCCACACCACGCCCGAGGTGGCCGACATCCGCGCCCGCGGCTACCAGCCACGCGAGATCTACGAAGAGAACGCCGAACTCAAGCGCGTGCTCGACGCGGTCCGCGACGGCGCGTTCTCGCCGGGCGAGCCGGCGCGCTACCAGGGCATCTACGACGCGCTCGTGAACTGGGGCGACCACTACCTGCTGCTGGCCGACTACGCGAGCTATGTCGCGAAGCAGGCCGAGGTCGATGCGCTGTACCGCGACGCGGAGGCGTGGACGCGCATGGCGACCCTCAACGTGGCGGGGATGGGGGCGTTCTCGTCGGACCGGACGATCGCCGAATACGCCCACGAGATCTGGCACACGAAGCCAGTGATGCTCGGCTGAGGCGGGCGGGCCGGGCCCGCAAGCTCAGCGCGTTTTGGCGGGGGCCGCCTCGGCCTCGGTGACAAAGCCGATGCGGCTCAGCCCGGCCTTGTTCGCGATGCCCATGAGCGCCACCACCTTGCCGTAGGGCACGGTCTGGTCGGCGCGCAATTGCACCTCGGTGTCCTTGCTGTCGGCGGCGGCCTTTTCGAGCTGGGCGGTCAGCTCTTCATCGGTCACCGGCTTGTCGTTCAGGAAGACCTTGCCCGACGCATCGACCGACAGGCTCACGAACTTCGGCGTGTCGTTGGGCTGGCCCGCGTCGGTCTGCGGCAGGTCGAGTTTGATCGAGCTGGCCATCAGCGGCGCGGTGATGATGAAGATCACCAGCAGCACCAGCATCACGTCGACCAGCGGCGTGACGTTGATGTCGGACAGCGGCCGCTGCCCGCCCGCGCCCATGGCCCGCCCGCCGCCTGCGGCGCTGCTGCCCAGTGAGGTGCGTCCAAAGGCCATGGCGTGCGCTGCGCCTTAAACAGGCATCGGCCGCGCGGGCGGCGGTGCGGCGGGTGCCGGCGCTTCGCCGAAGCTGCCGAGCAGGTCGTGCGCGAAGCCTTCGAGCTCGGCCTCGACGCGGCCCACCACACGGCCGAACACGTTGTAGGCCAGCACGGCCGGAATGGCGACGGCGAGGCCGAAGGCCGTCATGACGAGCGCCTCGCCGACCGGCCCGGCCACCTTGTCGATGGTGAAGCCGCCGGCCTGGCCCGCGATGCCCGCGAGCGCGCCGTAGATGCCCCAGACGGTGCCGAGCAGGCCGACGAAGGGCGCGGTGGCACCCACGGTGGCCAGCAGGATCTGCCCGGCCTGCAGGCGCCGCAGCGCGCCGTGCAGCGCGCCACGCAGCACGCGCGTGAGGCGCTGGTTGCGGTCGACCGTGGCGCCGAGCGTGCCGCCGGGCGCTTCGGTGGCGGCCTGGCGCAATGCGGCCACGGCGGGACGCACGAGTTCGGCGCGGTCGAAGGCTTGCAGCTTCTGCTCGGCCTCGACCAGGGTGGCCGACTGCCAGAACGCCGCGATGCTGCGCAGCACGTCGCGCGTGCCGCCGCGCAGCAGCCAGGCTTTCCAGAGGATCACGACCCAGCTGGCGATCGACATCGCGAGCAGCAGCGCGGCCACCGAACGGCTGACGCCGTCACCGTGGGTCAGCAGTTCGAGCACGCTCATTCGCGTCCTTGGTTGTGGTGCGCGTGCTTAGCGCAGGCCCAGCACGTCGAACATGTCGAACAGGCCGCTGCGCTGGCCGCTCAGGAAGCGCACCGCACGCAGCGCGCCTTGCGCGTAGGTCACGCGGCTGGACGACTTGTGGGAGATCTCGATGCGCTCGCCGATGCCCGCGAACAGCACGGTGTGGTCGCCCACGATGTCGCCGCCGCGGATGGTGGCGAAGCCGATGGTCGACGGGTCGCGCTCGCCCGTGATGCCTTCGCGGCCGTACACGGCGCAGTCCTTGAGGTCGCGGCCCAGCGCATCGGCGATCACCTCGCCCATCTTGAGCGCGGTGCCCGAGGGCGCGTCGACCTTGAAGCGGTGGTGGGCCTCGACGATCTCGATGTCGTAGCCGGTGGCCATCGCACGGGCGGCCATGTCGAGCAGCTTGAGCGTGACGTTGACGCCCACGCTCATGTTGGGCGCCATCATGATGGCGATGTCTTTGGCGATCTCGGCGATCTCGGCCTTCTGCGCATCGCTGAAGCCGGTGGTGCCGATCACGGCCTGCACGCCCAGCTCGCGGCACACGGCCAGGTGCGCCATCGTGCCTTCGGGTCGGGTGAAGTCGATCATCACCTGCGCGTCCTGCAGGCCGGTGCGCAGGTCGGCCACGATGGGCACGCCGCTGGTGAAGCCCAGGAAGGCCGCGGCATCGGCGCCGAGGGCGGCGCTGCCGGCGATGTCGAGCGCGCCGGCCAGGCGGCAGTCGGGCGCGTTGCGCACGGCTTCGATGAGCATGTGGCCCATGCGGCCCGAGGCGCCGGCGATCGCCACCCGGCGCAGCGCGGGAGCGGAGGAAGAAGAAGCGGAGGTGGGGGTGGTGGTCGGTTCAGTCACGGGGATTCGGTCGTTGAAAAGTCCCTACGGGAGCCATGGACACCGACAAAAGCAACCCCACCGGTCCGGCGGGCACCGCCCGCAGGAGGGGTGGCCGCCGCCGGAGCCCTGCCGCGCACGCTCAGCGCGCGGCTTCGAGCGGGGGGTAGGCGGCCGGCAGCGCGGGCATGGGGGCTGCCGGGGTGCCGGTGGTGTCGGCTTTCTTGTCGGCCTTGGGCGCGAATTTCTTGAGCTCTTCTTCGGTGGCCTCGAGCTGCGGCACCTTGCCGCTCTTGCGGCGGGTGTCGAGCGTGGCGACGAACTCTTCTTCGCTGGGCATTTCATCGCCCTCGAAGCGGTCCATGAGTTCGCCGTTGAAGAACACGGTCAGGCGGCGCTCCTGCGGATCGACGCCCTGGCGGCGGATCGTGAAGACGTAGTCCCAGCGGTTGGCGTGGAAGACGTCGTTCAGCAGCGAGGTGCCGAGGATCTCGCGCACCTGCTGGCGCGACATGCCGGGCTTGAGTGCCGCGACCTGTTCCTTCGACACGAAATTGCCCTGCACCACTTCGACTTTGTAGGGGGTGACGGCAGACAGCGCGCCACGCGTGCGTTCGCTGAAACCGCTGCAGGCACCGAGGGCGAGCGTCGCCGCAATGGCAGCAACCAGCAACCAGGGCCGGCGTTGGAGGATGGCAGGCATGGGAGAAGAGGGGGTAGCGATATGATCGAACATTGTAGCGGCCGAGCCTGAAGGCCCGGCCTCAGCCCAGGGCGCAGGAACCATCATGGCCAACATCGACGAACTCAAGAACACCGGCCTCAAGGCCACCTTGCCGCGACTGAAGATCCTCGAGATCTTCCAGACCGGCAGCCAGCGGCACATGACGGCGGAAGACGTCTTCCGCGTGCTGCTCAACGAACACTCCGACATCGGCCTGGCCACCGTGTACCGCGTGCTCACGCAGTTCGAGCAGGCCGGCATCCTCGAACGCAGCCACTTCGAAAGCGGCAAGGCGGTCTACGAACTGAACGAAGGCACGCACCACGACCACCTGGTCTGCACCTCGTGCGGCAAGGTCGAGGAGTTCTACGACGCCGAGATCGAACGGCGCCAGCAGATGATCGCCAAGGACAAGGGCTGGGTCCTGCAGGACCACGCCATGTCGCTGTACGGCCTGTGCGGCGACTGCGTCAAGAAGCGCTGACGCTGAAGACCTGCTGAAGCAGAAAGCGGCCCTTCACTTTGAAGGGCTTTTTTCTTTGCTCAGTCCGGATCGCGCCCGCTTTCCATCGCCTTGTGGTGGCGCGCCACGAAGTCGGCATAGGTGTCGATGCCGCGCAGCTGCAGGATCGAATTGCGCACTGCCGCTTCCACCAGCACGGCGATGTTGCGTCCGGCCACCACCTGGATGATGACCTTGCGCACCGGGATGCCCAGCACGTCCTGCGTGAGCGGCGCCGAGGGCATGCGCTCGTAGTCGCGCTCGAAGCTGTCGCGCCGCACAAGATGCACGATGAGCTTCAGGCGCATCTTCCGGCGCACGGCCGTCTCGCCGAAGATCGCGCGGATGTCCAGGAGGCCGATGCCGCGCACCTCCAGCAGGTTCAGCAGCAGGTCGGGGCAGCGCCCCTCGATGGTGTTCTGGTTGATGCGGTACAGGTCGACCGCGTCGTCGGCCACGAGGCCGTTGCCGCGCGAGATCAGCTCCAGGCCCAGCTCGCTCTTTCCGAGGCCCGACTCGCCCGTGATCATCACGCCCATGCCCAGGATGTCCATGAACACGCCGTGCATCGAGGTGCGCTCGGCGAAGTGCTTGGACAGGTAGGCGCGCAGCAGGTCGATCACGAAGGCCGACGACTCGCGCGTGGCAAACAGCGGCAGCTGGGCGCGTTCGCAGATCGACAGCAGCTCGTCGGGCGCGGCCTGGCCGTCGGCCAGCACCAGCATCGGCGGCTCCAGCGTGACGATGCGCCCGATGCGGCGCACGCAGTCTTCCTTGCTGCCGCGCGTGAGGTAGGCCACCTCGCGCGCGCCGAGGATCTGCACGCGGTACGGGTGGATGTAGTTCAGGTAGCCGACCAGGTCGGCGGCCGACTGTGCGCGGCTGATGACGTCGGGGTCGAACTGGCGCTCCGAGGCGCCCAGGCCCGCGAGCCATTCCCAGCGGAGCGACCCGCGGAACTCCTCGAACATGGCATCGGCGCTGATGACGGTCGGCTTCATGCGTGCGGCGGCCGGCGCGGGGCGCCGGCATTCTGGTCAGGATGGAGGGAGAGAAAAGCGTCGCCGCAGCTTATCAGCAGCGGCAGGCCCGGCACGGGCGCTCAGGCGACCTGGGTCGACTGCCAGCCGGCGATGAGGCCGTGCAGCGCGGCGGCGTCGGTGCTGGACTTGATCTGCTCGCGCAGGCCGGCGTCGCTCAGCAGCTCGGCAATTTCGGACAGGATTTCGAGGTGCTTCTGCGTGGCCGCTTCGGGCACCAGCAAGAAGATCAGCAGCGCCACGGGCTGCTCGTCGGGAGCGTCGAAGCCGATGGGGTTCGCCAGCTGGAACACCGCGGCCATCGGCGCCTTGAGGCCCTTGATGCGGCCATGCGGAATGGCGACGCCGTGGCCCAGACCGGTGGAGCCGAGGCGCTCGCGCGCAAACAGGCTGTCGGTGATGAGGGCACGGCCCAGACCGTGAAGGCTCTCGAACAGCAGGCCGGCTTCTTCGAAAGCACGTTTCTTGCTGGTGGCGTCAACGCTCACGAGCACTTGAGCGGGCGGCAGGATGGACGCGAGGCGATTCATGGTGGGGTCAGAGCGGGGGCGATTATGCACCTCCTCGGTAAAAACCCCCAGTCCCCCTAATTACTTTCGTCTACATGTGTTGCCGTGAGGCGTCGCTTCCTCTGGAGGCCCTTGCAAAGCCCCACCAATGTGGTCGGACAAACAAAAGGCCGCCCGAAGGCGGCCTGAGATGCGGGGCGCGGGGCCCGGCGTTTACATCACGCGCTTGGGCGCCACGTGATGGTGGTCCTGCAGGCGATCCTTGTGGCGGACCACCTGGCGGTCGAGCTTGTCGACCAGCTCATCAACCGCGGCGTACAGATCAGCGTGGCTCGATTCCGCGAACATGTCATTGCCCTTGACGTGAATGTTGCACTCCGCCCTTTGGCGGCGTTCCTTTTCCTTCTGCTTTTCCACCGTGAGGATCACCTTGACATCGACCACCTGGTCGAAATGTCGCGTGATCCGGTCCAGCTTGCTCGTGACGTAGGTGCGCAAGGCAGGTGTGACGTCGAGGTGATGACCGCTGATCGTCAAATTCATGAATGACCTCCTGAGAATTGACGGTTGGGGAAATGACCGCGCTCCGGGATGAAGCGTGGCCGGCGAAACAGGTGAGGTTGGGAGAGAGGGGAAAGAGGAAGGGAGATGAAGAAAGGGGGCGGTCGGATTCACTATGCCCAAGCTGTCACGGTATTGCAATACCGGGGCTTGCCCGAGTGACGGACCGGTGTATTGCATGCCCTAATCCGCTATTGATTCCATAGCTGCCCCTGTGCAGTGGCATGCCGTTGCGGCACATTGGAAGCAAGTGTTTCCATGTGCAGCGCGCAGTGACCCTCACGCCCGAAGGGCCGGCCCGTTCAGCGCCATGCGGCGCGCATGCGGTTGCGCAGGTCGATCACCGCGGCCGGCGGCGGCACCGCGGGTGGCAGCACCGGCGGCGGCGGCCAGGTCTGCAACTCGAAGCCCGCCAGGTCGGACTCGGTGATGAAGCGGGTGCGGTTGGCGTACAGGTGCCGGTCGCCACGCGCCGCCTGCTGCGTGATGTGGAAGCGCTGCGGCATCACCAGGTGCAGGTGATCGCGGGCCCGCGTCATCGCCACGTAGAGCAGGCGCCGTTCTTCTTCCAGCTCGTGCGCGCCCTGCGCCACGTCGGCCGGCATGCAGCCGTCGACCACGTTGATGACGTGCACCGAGTTCCACTCCTGGCCCTTGGCCGAATGGATGGTCGACAGGATCAGGTAGTCCTCGTCGAGCGAGGGCGGGCCGGGCCGGTCGCTGGTGGCTTCGGGCGGGTCGAGCGTGAGCTCGGTGAGAAAGCGCTCGCGCGAGCCATAGCCGGCCGCCAGCCGCGCCAGCTGCTCGACGTCGGCGCGTCGCACGCCCGAGGTGTCTTCGTACAGCCGCTCCAGATGCGGCTGGTACCACTGCATCGCCACCTCGACGTCGGCCGGCCACTGCAGCGACGGCGCGCGCAAGGCGGCATAGGCCTGAGCGAAGTCGGCCCACTGTTCGCGCGCGGCCGACGGCGGCACGAAGTCGCGCACGGCCGCGGCCGGGTCGGCCGCCTGGTCCATCGCGTCGAGCAGGCGCGTGCCGGTGGCCGGGCCCACGCCGGGAATGAGCTGCGTGACCCGGAAACCCGCCATGCGCCCGCGCGGGTTCTGCGCGAAACGCAGCACGGCGAGCAGGTCCTTCACGTGCGAGGCCTCGAGGAACTTGAGCCCGCCGAACTTCACGAACGGGATGTTGCGCCGTGCCAGCTCCAATTCGAGCGCCGCGCTGTGCGACGAGGTGCGAAACAGCACCGCCTGCGACTTCAGCGCCAGCCCGCCCTCGCGGTGCGCCAGGATCTTGTCGGCCACCCAGCGCGCCTGCCCGGCCTCGTCGGGCACGAGCACCAGCACCGGCTTGCCGGCCGAGGGCTTGTCGGTCCACAGCGTCTTGGCGTGCCGCTCGGCGGCCTGCGCGATGACGCGGTTCGACACGTCGAGGATCGGCTGCGTCGAGCGGTAGTTGCGCTCCAGCGTGACGATGCGCGCCTGTTGGCTGAATTGCGAAGGAAAGTCGAGGATGTTGCGCACCGTCGCGCCGCGGAACGAATAGATCGACTGCGCGTCGTCGCCCACCACCGTCACGCCGCGCCCGTCGGGCTTCATCGCGCGCAGGATCTCGGCCTGCAGCAGGTTGGTGTCCTGGTACTCGTCGACCAGCACGTGGTCGAAGCGTGCGCCGACGTGCGCGGCCAGCGCGGGCTCGGCGACCATCTCGGCCCAGTAGAGCAAGAGGTCGTCGTAGTCGAGCACGTTCTGCTGCTGCTTGGCCTCGACGTAGGCGCCGAAGAGCGTCTTGAGCTGCGCCTCCCACTCGGCGCACCAGGGAAAGCTGTCTTTCAGCACAACGGCCAGCGGCGCGCGCGTGTTCACGCAGCGCGAGTAGATCGACAGGCAGGTGCCCTTGCGCGGGAAGCGGTTGACCGTGGAGGACAGGCCCAGCTCATGCCGCACCAGCCCCATGAGGTCTTCGGCGTCGCCGCGGTCGTGGATGGTGAAGTTCTCGTCCAGTCCGATCTGCGCCGCGTATTCGCGCAGCAGCCGCGCGCCGATGCCGTGGAAGGTGCCGGCCCAGGGCAGCGCGGGCGGGCGCTCCGACTTCAGGCCCAGCACGCGCGCCAGCACCTGGCCCGCGCGGCGCTCCATTTCCTGCGCGGCGCGGCGCGAGAAGGTGAGCAACAGCAGGCGCTGCGGATCGACCCCGTCCGCGATCAGGTGCGCCACGCGGTGCGCCAGCGTGCTGGTCTTGCCCGAGCCGGCGCCGGCGATCACGAGCAGCGGCCGGTGGTCGGCGCCGACCGCCGCGCCCACGCCATGCTCGACCGCCGCGCGCTGGTCGTCGTTGAGCGCGGCGAGCGCCGCGGCCAGGCGCTCGGCTTGCGTCTTCGGCGGGGTGGAAAGAACGGGGGACGCAGGGGTCTGCATGGGCACGACTTTACTGTATGTCCGTCCAGTTCGCGTGCCTTGTCGCCCTGTGGCCGGTGACATAATCGCGCCTCGCTGCAACCGGAGACTCCCCTTGGAAACCGCCCCGTCTCGGCAGCTTTCAACTCCCTGGCGACGCTGCGCGTGATGTACTGACGCCGGGTCCGCGGGAATTGAAAGCGCCCCGCCCTCGCCCATCGTTCAGTCACCCCCGGGAGTGAGCCCATGCTCAACATCTTTACGCTCGCCAACGGCCGCCTCGTCCAGGAAGAGATCGAGTCGCTCGAAGAGCTCTCCAAGTTCCAGCCGATCTGGGTCGACCTCGAGTCGCCCACGCTCGAGGAAAAGCGCTGGATCAAGCAGTACTACGGCCTCTCGATTCCCGAAGACGCGATGGACGAGGACATCGAGGAATCGGCCCGCTTCTACGAGGAAGACAACGGCGAACTGCACATCCGCTCCGACTTCTTGATCGACGACGACGAAGACCCGCGCACGGTGCGCGTCGCCTTCATCCTCAACCAGCACAACACCGACCTGCGCAGCCGCGGCGTGCTGTTCTCGATCCACGACGAAGACGTGCCCGTGTTCCGCCTGCTGCGCATGCGCGCACGCCGCGCGCCGGGGCTGATCGAAGACGCCAAGGAAGTGATGCTCAAGCTCTTCGACGCCGACGCCGAATACTCGGCCGACACGCTGGAGAACATCTACGACGAACTCGAGGTGGCGGGCAAGAAGGTGCTGTCGGGCAACGTCAGCGACGAGCTGGCCGGCGAGGTGCTCGGCGCCATCGCGCGGCAGGAAGACTTGAACGGCCGCATCCGCCGCAACGTGATGGACACGCGCCGCGCCGTGAGCTTCATGATGCGCAGCAAGATGCTCAACGCCGAGCAGTTCGAAGAGGCGCGGCAGATCCTGCGCGACATCGAATCGCTGGACAACCACACGGCCTTCCTCTTCGACAAGATCAACTTCCTGATGGATGCGACCGTCGGTTTCATCAACATCAACCAGAACAAGACCATCAAGATCTTCTCGGTGGCCAGCGTCGCGCTGCTGCCGCCCACGCTGATCGCGAGCATCTACGGCATGAACTTCAAGTTCATGCCCGAGCTCGACTGGGCCATGGGCTACCCCTACGCCATCGCGCTGATGGCGGCGAGCGCGCTGGTGCCGATGTGGTACTTCCGCCGGCGCGGCTGGCTCAAGTAGCTCTTCACACTGGGTGCTAGAGTGGCTGTCGGCAGGCAGCTGACCTGGAGAGCCCCGTGCGCAGACTTCGTTTTCTCACCAACCGCCACCGCGCGCCGTCGACGAACACCGCGCTCGGACTGCTGCTGGCCTTCAACGCCGGCGCCATCAATGCGGGCGGCTTCCTCGTGCTGCACATGTACACCTCGCACATGACCGGCTTCGCCTCGCAGCTGGCGGACGGCATGGTGCTGGGCAACCTCACGCTGCTGCTGAATGCGCTGGGCGCGATCCTGGCGTTCGTGAGCGGCGCCGCGGTCTGCGCGGTGCTGGTGAACTGGGCGCGGCAGCACCGGCTGCATGGCGTGTATGCGCTGCCGCTGCTGCTGGAGGCCGCGCTGATGTTCCCGTTCGGGCTCGCCGGCGCCATCACGCTGACCTGGGCCACGCCGTTCGCGGTGCCGCTCACGGTGCTGCTGCTGTCGTTCATCATGGGCCTGCAGAACGCCGTGGCGTCGAAGACCTCGGGCGGCAGCACGCGCACCACCCACATGACCGGCAACATCACCGACGTGGGGATCGAGCTGGGCAAGATGCTCTACTGGAACCGGCGCGCGCCGTCCACGCCACTGCCGGTGCGCCACGACCGCAGCAGGCTGCGCCGCTGCGGCGGGCTGGTCGCGATGTTCGTGCTCGGCGGCGCCGTGGGTGCGCTGGGCTTCAAGCACGTGGGCTTCATCTGTGTCGTGCCGCTGGCCGCGCTGCTGCTGGCGCTGTCGATCCCGCCGCTGCTGCGCGACCTGCCGCAGTTGCGCCGGCTCGCGCCGTAGGCGGGTTCTTCAGGCCGCGTCGCGCGGCAGGGCGGCGAGCCAGGCGTCGACGAGCGCGAGGCTGTAGCGGCTCGCCACCTCGGCCACGAAGCGCGTGAAGTCACCGTGCGCGGCATCGTCGGCGCGGTCCGAGATGGTCCGCAGTGCCGCGAAGGGCACGCCGTAGTCGTGGCAGGCCTGCGCCATCGCCGCGCCTTCCATCTCGACGGCGAGCGCATCGGGCAGCGAGCGTTGCAGGGCCCCACACTCCGCGGTGGTCGACACGAAGCGGTCGCCGCTGATCAGCAGGCCCCGATGCACCTTCGGTGAACGCAGATGGAACTCATCGACCGCCTTCTGCCCCACCAGGCCCACCGGATCGCGCAGCGTGCCTTCGGCCACCGCCGCCAGCGCATCGCCGATGGCCGCATCGGCCGCGAAGCGCGAACGCCCCATCAGCGGCACCTCGTACTTCGGAAAGATCGGCGAGGCGTCCATGTCGTGCTGCAGCAGCTCGGTCGCCACGACCACGTCGCCGACGTTCACGCCCGGCGCCAGCCCGCCCGCCACGCCCGTGAACACGATCGCCCGCACGCCGAAGCGCTCGAGCAGCACCGTGGCCGTGACCGCCGCCGCGACCTTGCCGATGCGCGACAGCACCGCGACCACGGGCTGGCCCTGCAGGTGGCCGACCCAGAAGTCGCGGCCGGCCACGTGCACGCGCTGCTCGTCGGGCATGCGCGCGAGGAGCGCACTGAGCTCCTCGTGCATGGCCGCGACGATGGCGATGGGCGCAGCGGCCATGGCTTACTTGATATCCACGCCGTAGAAGGTGTGGCGGCCGAACGGACTCAATTTGAAGTCGACCACTTCCTTGCGCACCGGCTTCAGCTGCACCGCGTGCGCGATGGTGAACCACGGCGCCTGCTCCTTGAAGATGACCTGCGCCTTCTTGTAGAGCGCGTCGCGCTCCGACTGCTTGGTCGCGCTCTTGGCCTTCACCACGAGGTCTTCGTAGGGCTGGTAGCAGAACTTCGAGATGTTGCTGCCGCTGGCCGACTTGGCCGAGGCGCAGCCCAGCAGGGTGTACATGAAGTTGTCCGGATCGCCGTTGTCGCCAGTCCAGCCCAGCATGCCCATCTGGTGTTCGCCGGCCTGCAGGCGCTTGCGGTACTCGCCCCACTCGAAGCTCTTGATCTCGGCCTTGACGTTGATCTTGGCCAGGTCGGCCTGCATCAGCTCGGCGATGCGCTTGGCGTTCGGGTTGTACGGGCGCTGCACCGGCATGGCCCACAGGTCGGTGCTGAAGCCGTCGGGGAAGCCGGCCTGCGCCAGCAGTTTCTTGGCGGCCTCGGGGTCGTACGGGTCGTCCTTGACGGCATCGTTGTAGGACCACAGCGTGGGCGGGATCGGGTTCTTCGCGGCCACGCCGGTCGTGAGGTACACGCCGTCGATGATGGCCTTCTTGTTGATCGCCATGTTGATGGCCTTGCGCACGCGCACGTCGTCGAAGGGCTTCTTCGTCGTGTTGTACGAGAGGTAGCCGACGTTCAGGCCCGGCTGCTCCAGCACCTGCACGTTCGGGTCCTTGCGGATCGCGTCGAGGTCGGCCGGGTTCGGGTAGGGCATGACGTGGCACTCGCCCTTTTGCAGCTTGGCCCAGCGCACAGAGGCATCGGGCGTGATTGCGAACACGAGGTCGTCGATCTTGGCCTTGCCGCCCCAGTACTGCGGGAAGGCCTTGAAGCGGATGATCGCGTCCTTCTGGTACTGCACGAGGTAGAACGGGCCGGTGCCGACCGGGTCCTGGTCGACCTTCTCGGGCGTGCCGGCCTTCAGCATCGCGATCGCGTACTCCTTCGACTGGATGCCCGCGTACTGCATCGCCAGGTTCGCGAGGAACGGCGCCTCGGCCTGGTTGAGCGTGATCTTCACCGTGTGGTCGTCGATGCGGTCCACCGACTTCAGCAGCTTGGGCATGCCCATGTCGTTGAAGTAGGAGTGGTTCTGGCTCGTGACCTTGAAGAAGGGGTCGCTCTCCTTCCACTGGCGCTCGAGCATGAAGATGAAGTCGTCGGCGTTGAAGTCGCGCGTGGGCTTGAAGCTCTTGCTCGTGGTGTGCCACTTCACGCCCTTGCGCAGGTGGAAGGTGTACACGGTGCCGTCGGCCGAGATGTCCCATTTTTCAGCCAGGCCCGGCATGACCTTGGTGCCGCCGCGCTCGAACTCGACGATGGTGTTGTAGACCTGCGTGGTCACGTCGAAGGACGTGCCGGTGGTGTTCATGCCCGGATAGAAGTTTTCCGGGCTTCCTTCGGAGCAGTACACCAACGTCTTGGCTGACACGGCGCCGCAGGCCAGGGTAAGGGCCGTGAGCGCTGCCGGTGCCAGGAGCGCCAGCTTTTGTGAGCGGCGCGAAACGGAGGACTGGGTCTTCATGGGGACTCCTCGAGACAGGGTTGAAAAAATCGCCACTCCACTCTTCTTCAGGACGCGGCGAGCACGGGACCATCGGCGCGCACGGCAGGCGCGCCATCGAGAAACTGCTCGGCGTAGTGGCAGGCCACCAGCCGCTCGTCGAGCGCGCGCAGCACGGGACGCTCTTCGCGGCAGCGCGGCTGCACATGCGGGCAGCGCGTGCTGAAGACGCAGCCCGAGGGCGGGTCTAGCGGCGACGGCAGCTCGCCCTTGAGCACGATGCGCTGGCTGCTCAGGCCCGGCGTCGAGGCCAGCAGCGCCTGCGTGTAGGGATGCAGCGGCCGCGCGAAGATGCGCGACTTGGGGCCCTGCTCCACCGCATGGCCCAGGTACATCACGAGCACGTCGTGCGCGATGTGGCGCACCACGCCCAGGTCGTGCGAGATGAAGAGGTAGGCCAGGCCCAGCTCGGCCTGCAGGTCGGCCAACAGGTTCAGCACCTGCGCCTGGATCGACACGTCGAGCGCCGACACCGGCTCGTCGGCCACCAGCAGGCGCGGCGACAGCATGAGCGCGCGCGCGATGGCGATGCGCTGGCGCTGGCCGCCCGAGAACATGTGCGGGTAGCGGTTGGCGTACTCGGGGCGCAGGCCGACGCGGGCCAGCATCTCTCGTGCTTTTTCGGAACGCTCCGGCTTGCTCAACGAGGTGTTGATGGCCAGCGGGTCTTCGAGCACCGCCGAAATTTTCTTGCGCGGGTTGAGCGAGCCATATGGGTTCTGGAACACCAGCTGCACCGCCTGACGCAGCTCGCGCTTGCGCTCATGCGGCGGGCTCACGGCATCGGCACCGATCAGCGTCAGCTGCCCGGCGGTGGGTTTCTCGATCAGCGCGACCATGCGCGCGAGCGTCGACTTGCCGCAGCCCGATTCGCCCACCACCGCGAGCGTGCGCCCGCGTTCGAGGCGAAACGAGATATCGCCCACGGCGCGCAGCTGCGCCGGCGCGCGGAACAATCCGCGCCGCACGGCGTAGGTGCGCTGCAGGTTGCGCGCCTCGGCGACGATCTCCGGTGGCGATGCGTCGCTCATGGCAGCACCTCCGCGATGGCCGCGCGCGGCGGGTCGTGCGCGATGGCTTCGGCGCGACCCGGCTCGCCGAGCGGAAAGTGGCAGCGCACCTCGGCGCCCTGCCACGAACGCAGCGCCGGTCGCACCTGGCAGGCGCGCTCGGTCACGTAGCCGCAGCGCGGCGCAAACAGGCAGCCCGCGGGCCGGTCGTGCACGCCGGGCACCACGCCGCTGATGGTGGCGAGCCGGCCCTCGGGCGCGGCACGCTCGGGCAGCGCCGCGAGCAGCGCCTCGGTGTAGGGATGCTGCGGCGATGCGAACAGGCGGTCGACGCGCTGGTGCTCCATCACCTGCCCCGCGTACATCACGGCGATGCGCTGCGCCATCTCGCTGACCACACCCATGTTGTGCGTGATGAGCACCAGCGCCATGCCGCGCTCCTTCTGCAGGTCGCGCAGCAGGTCGAGGATCTGCGCCTGGATGGTCACGTCGAGCGCGGTGGTCGGCTCGTCGGCGATCAACAGGCGCGGGTTGCAGGCGATGGCCATGGCGATCATCACGCGCTGGTTCATGCCACCCGAGAGCTGGTGCGGGTAGCTGCCCAGGCGTGACGAGGCGGCGGGAATGCCGACCTGCTCGAGCAGTTCGATCGCGCGCTTCTTCGCTTCGCGCTTGTCGAGCTTCAGGTGCAGGCGCAGCGTTTCCATCAGCTGGAAGCCGATGGTGAAGCAGGGGTTGAGGCTGGTGGTCGGCTCCTGGAAGATCATCGCGACCTCCTTGCCGACCAGCGTGCGGCGCGCCTTGTCGGAGATGCCGAGCAAGTCCTTGCCCGCAAAGCGCATGTGGTCCGCGCGCACGCGGCCCGGAAAGCCGACGAGGCCCATGAGCGCCATCATCGTGACGCTCTTGCCCGAGCCCGACTCGCCGACGATGCCGAGCACCTCGCCCTCTTCGAGCGTGAGGCTCACGCCGTCGACGGCGTGCAGCACGCCGCCCTGCGTGGGGAACTCGACGTGCAGGTCCTTGATGTCCAGCAAAGGCATCTGTGCTCTCCTTTGCGTCAGCGCTTGAGCTTCGGGTCGAGCGCATCGCGCAGCCCGTCGCCCAGCAGGTTGAAGGCCAGCACGGCCGCAAGGATGGCGAGGCCCGGGAAGGTCACGACCCACCACGCGCGCAGCACGAACTCGCGCGCATCGGCCAGCATCGTGCCCCACTCGGGCGACGGTGGCTGTGCGCCCAGGCCGATGAAGCCGAGCGCCGCCGCGTCGAGGATGGCGGTCGAGACGCCCAGCGAGGCCTGCACGATCAGTGGCGCCGAACAGTTGGGCAGCACCTCGCGGAACATCAGGCGCAGCGTGCTGGCGCCGCTCACGCGCGCCGCGGTCACGTAGTCGCGCGAGACCTCGGCGATGACCGTGGCGCGCGTGATGCGCACGTAGTGCGGCAGCACCACGATGGCCACCGCGAGCATGGCGTTGACGAGCCCCGGCCCGAGGATCGCGACGATCACGATGGCCATCAGCAGGCTGGGCATCGTGAGGATGATGTCCATCATCCGCATGATCGCGATCTCCAGCGCGCCGCGGAAGAAGCCGGCGACGAGCCCGAGCACCACGCCCACCACCACCGACAGCGCCACCACCGCGACGCCGATCGACAGCGACAGCCGCGCGCCGTGCATGAGCCGCGACAGGATGTCGCGCCCGATGGCGTCCGTGCCCAGCAGGTAGGTCCACGAGCCGCCCTCCTGCCAGGCCGGCGGCTTGAGGAACGCGGCGGCGTTGGTTTCGTTCGGTGCATGCGGCGCGATCCACGGTGCGAACAACGCCACCAGCAGCAGCACCACGATGGTGACGAGGCCGATGACCGCGCCCCGGTTCGCCGAGAAGGCGGTCCAGAACTCGCGCCAGGGACCCGGAGGCGCCGAGGCCTGCGAGCCGGGGGGAACTGCGTGGGTGTTGCTCGTCATCGACTCAGTGCCTGATCCGCGGGTTGATGACGCCGTAGGCGATGTCCACCAGCAGGTTGAGCAGCATCACGATGCCGCCCAGCAGCAGCATGCCGCCCTGCAGCACGGGGTAGTCGCGCCGGCCGATGGCCTCGATGAGCCACTTGCCGACGCCAGGCCAGGAGAAGATGGTCTCGGTGAGGATCGCGCCGGTGAAGAGCACGCCGATCTGCAGGCCGATCACCGTGACGACCGGGATCAGCGCGTTGCGCAGCGCATGCAGGCCCACCACGCGAAAGCGCGACAGGCCCTTGGCGCGCGCGGTGCGGATGTAGTCCTCGCCCAGCACCTCGAGCATGGCCGAGCGCGTCATGCGCGCAATGACGGCCAGCGGCACGGTGCCCAGCACGATGGCCGGAAGAATGAGGTGGTGCAGCGCCGACCAGAAGGCCTCGGTCTCGCCGGCGCGCAGCGCGTCGATCAGCAGGAAGCCGGTCTGCGGCTCGACGAAGTACTGCACCGAGATGCGGCCCGACACCGGCGTCCAGCCCAGCTGCACCGAGAAGAACAGGATGAGCAGCAGGCCCCACCAGAAGATCGGCATCGAGTAGCCGGTGAGCGACGTGGCCATCACGCCGTGGTCGAAGATGGAGTTGCGCCGCACCGCCGCGAGGATGCCGGCCGGCAGCCCGAGCAGCAGCGCGAAGAGAATCGCGCACACACCGAGCTCGACGGTGGCCGGAAAGAGCGCGAGGAACTCGCTCATCACGGTGTCTTGCGTGATGAGCGACTTGCCCAGGTCGCCCTGCAGCACGCGGCCGATGTAGATGCCGTATTGCACGAGCAGGGGCTTGTCCAGGCCCATGGCGGTGCGCAGCTCGGCGTGGCGCGCGGGGTCGATGCCGCGCTCGCCGGCCATCGTCTCGATGGGGTCACCCGGCACCAGCCGGATGAGAAAGAAGGCCAGCAGCGTCATGCCGATGAAGGTCGGCACGAGCAAGCCTAGGCGGACATAGATGAATCTGAGCATCGACCCGCGAATATGCAAGATCGATGCCCCGGCCCCACCCGGGCGGAACCCTTACTACTTCTTGCTATCCCGCAGTTCGCGCCGCAGGATCTTGCCCACCGGGGTCTTGGGCATGTCGGTGCGGAACTCGATCACGCGCGGCTGCTTGTAGCCCGTGAGGTTGGCGCGGCAGTACTCGCGCACCTGCGCTTCGGTGAGCGACTCGTCCTTCTTGACGATGACGAGCTTCACGGCCTCGCCGGTCTTGTCGTCGGGCACGCCGACCGCGGCGCATTCGAGCACGCCGGGCAGCATCGCCACCACGTCCTCGATCTCGTTCGGGTACACGTTGAAGCCCGACACCAGGATCATGTCCTTCTTGCGGTCGACCACCTTGAAGTAGCCGCGCTCGTCGACCACGCCGATGTCGCCGCTCTTGAAGTAGCCGTCGGGCGTCATGACCTTGGCGGTCTCGTCGGGGCGCTGCCAGTAGCCGGCCATGACCTGCGGGCCCTTGATGGCAATCTCGCCGCGCTCGCCGGTGGGCACTTCGTTGCCGTCGTCGTCGAGCAGCTTGAGCCAGGTGCTCGGCAGCGGCAGGCCGATGGTGCCGGTGTAGGCGGTGCTGTTGGTCGGGTTGCAGGTGGTCGAGGGCGAGGTTTCCGAGAGGCCGTAGCCTTCGCAGATGGGGCAGCCGGTTTTCTCGAGCCAGAGCTTGGCCACCGCGGCCTGCACCGCCATGCCGCCGCCGACCGAGACCTTCAGGTTCTTCCAGTTGACGGTGTTGAAGTCGGGGTGGTTCGCCAGCCCGTTGAACAGCGTGTTGACGGCCGGGAAGCTGTGGATGGTGTGCTTGGACAGTTCCTTGAGCACGCCGGGAATGTCGCGCGGGTTCGGGATCAGGATCAGCTTGCCGCCCGTGCGCATGCTCAGCATCATGCCGACCGTGAACGCGAAGATGTGATACAGCGGCAGCGCGCACACGCTGGTGGGCTGCTCGTTGGCCGGCACCTTGGCCATTACGGGCTCGTTCCAGGCCTCGGACTGCAGCACGTTG
This sequence comes from Variovorax sp. GW821-FHT09D07, assembly GCF_059416345.1. Taxonomy (NCBI): domain Bacteria; kingdom Pseudomonadati; phylum Pseudomonadota; class Betaproteobacteria; order Burkholderiales; family Comamonadaceae; genus Variovorax; species Variovorax sp. GW821-FHT09D07. The sequence goes on along the minus strand of NZ_JBWKOY010000007.1, from coordinate 298,316 downwards.
GCGATCACGTTGCGATGCAGCAGCACCGCGCCCTTGGACACGCCGGTGGTGCCGCCGGTGTACTGCAGCACGGCCACGTCGTCGGGGCCGGTGGCCACGGGCTTGAGCGAACCACCCGCGCCCTTGTCGAGCGCGTCGTTGAAGCGCACGGCGCCCGGCAGGCTGAAGTGCGGCACCAGCTTCTTGACGTTGCGCACCACGTAGTTGACCAGCGCGCCCTTCAGGAAGCCGAGCCGGTCGCCCATGGAGGCCAGCACGATGTGCTTGATCGGCGTGCTCGCGATGCACTGCTGCAGCGTGGTGCCGAAGTTCTCCATGATGACGATCGCCTTGGCGCCCGAGTCCTTGAGCTGGTGCTCGAGTTCGCGCGGCGTGTACAGCGGGTTCACGTTCACCAGGATCAGGCCGGCGCGCAGGATGGCCGCCACCGCGATCGGGTACTGCGGGCAGTTGGGCATCATCGCGGCGACGCGGTCGCCCTTCACGAGGCCCAGGCCCTGCAGGTAGGCCGCGAAGGCCTTGCTGAGCTTGTCGGTCTCGCCGTAGCTCACGTCCTTGCCCATGAAGCTGTAGGCCGTGCGGTCGGCGTACTTGGTGAAGCTCTCCTCCATGAGCGCCACCAGCGACGGGTAGTGCGACGCGTCGATGTCGGCGGGCACGCCTTGCGGGTAGCTGCTGAGCCAGGGGCGTTCGGTCATGGATGTGTCTCCTCGGAGTCGGATGAGTTTTTAAAAACGAAAACGGCGCACGTGAGGCGCCGCGACGATCAGGCCCGCATCGCGGGCACGGACCTTCGGCCTATTCGATGGCCTTGCCCATATCTTCCACTACTTTTTTCGCATCGCCAAAGACCATCATGGTCTTGTCCATGTAGAAGAGCTCGTTGTCCAGGCCCGCGTAGCCGGCGGCCATGGAGCGCTTGTTCACGATGACGGTCTTGGCCTTGTAGGCTTCCAGGATCGGCATGCCGTAGATCGGCGTGCCCTTGGTGAGCGCGGCCGGGTTCACCACGTCGTTGGCGCCCAGGATGATCGCCACGTCGGCCTGCGCGAACTCGCCGTTGATGTCCTCCATCTCGAACACCTGGTCGTAGGGCACCTCGGCCTCGGCCAGCAGCACGTTCATGTGGCCCGGCATGCGGCCGGCCACGGGGTGGATGGCGTACTTCACCTTGACGCCCTTGTGCGTGAGCTTCTCGGCCAGTTCGTTCACGGCGTGCTGGGCGCGCGCCACGGCCAGGCCGTAGCCCGGCACGATGATCACCGTCTCGGCGTTGGACAGCATGTAGGCCGCATCGTCCGCGCTGCCGCTCTTCACGGGGCGCTGTTCCTTGGCGCCGTCGGTGGCGGTGGTTGCCTCGCCGCCGAAGCCGCCCAGGATCACGTTGAAGAACGAGCGGTTCATGGCCTTGCACATGATGTAGCTCAGGATCGCACCCGAAGAGCCCACCAGCGAACCGGCCACGATCAGCATCGCGTTGTTCAGGCTGAAGCCGATGCCGGCCGCCGCCCAGCCCGAGTAGCTGTTGAGCATCGACACCACCACCGGCATGTCGGCGCCGCCGATCGGGATGATGATGAGCACGCCCATCACGAAGGCCAGCGCCAGCATCGCGAAGAACGCCGGCCAGCTCTCGGTGGCCACGAACACCAGACCCAGGGCGATGGTCGCCAGGCCCAGCACCAGGTTCAGCATGTGCTGGCCCGAGAACTGCACCGGCGCGCCCTGGAACAGGCGGAACTTGTACTTGCCCGAGAGCTTGCCGAAGGCGATGACCGAGCCGCTGAAGGTGATGGCGCCGATGGCCGCCCCCAGGAACAGCTCGAGCCGGTTGCCATAAGGAATGGCATGGCGCACGAAGCCCTCGAAGAGGACCGCGCCGTCGGGCGTGCGCGCACCGACGACAGCCGCCACGGGCGCGGCCGTGATGCCGAAGGCCCAGGGCTCGGCCACCGCGGCCACGCCGATGAACACCGCGGCCAGGCCGATCATGCTGTGCATGAAGGCGACCAGCTCGGGCATCTTGGTCATCTCGACCTTGTTGGCCATGAAGGCGCCCAGGCCGCCACCGACCACGACGGCGGCCAGCACCCAGGCGATGCCGGTGGTGAAGTCGACGTTGAGGGCGCGCGCCTGCCCGTGGACCAGCGCGATGGTGGTCAGCACGGCGATCGCCATGCCGGTCATGCCGAAGATGTTGCCGCGGATCGAGGTGGTGGGATGGGACAGGCCCTTCAAGGCCTGGATGAAGCAGACGCTGGCAACGAGGTACAGCAGCGTGACGAGGTTCATGCTCACTTGGCGGCTCCCTCTGCAGCCTTGGGGGCGGCCTTCTTGTCTTTCTTCTTGAACATCTCGAGCATCCGGCGCGTGACCAGGAAGCCGCCGAAGACGTTCACCGCGGCCAGCGCCACGGCGAGCACGCCCATGGTCTTGCCCAGCGGCGTGGTGGTGAGCGCGGCGGCCAGCATGGCGCCCACGATCACGATGGCCGAGATGGCGTTGGTCACGGCCATGAGCGGCGTGTGCAGCGCGGGCGTGACGGTCCAGACCACGTGGTAGCCGACGTAGATGGCCAGCACGAAGATGGTCAGGTTGATGACGGTGTGCGAAACGATTTCCATGGTGTTGTGTTCTCCTCGTTCGGTCTTTCGTGCCCTGTCAGAGCTTCTTGACTTCGTTGATGCGGTTGGCATCGCCAAGCAGCACCACCTTGGGCTTGTAGTCGGCGGCTTCGGCCTCGGTCATGGGGGCGTAGGTGCAGATGATGAGCAGGTCGCCCACATGCGCCTTGCGCGCCGCCGCGCCGTTGAGCGAGATGGCGCCCGATCCGCGCGCCGCCTTGATGATGTAGGTCGAGAAGCGCTCGCCGTTGTTGACGTTGTACAGCTCGATCTTTTCGTACTCGCGCATGTCGGCCGCGTCGAGCAGGTCTTCGTCGATGCCGCACGAGCCTTCGTAGTGCAGGTCGGCTTCGGTCACGGTGGCGCGATGCAGCTTCGCGCGGAGCATGGTGCGGTTCATGGAAGGCAGCCTGCTCTTACTTGCGCGTGACCTGGCCGTCTTGCGTGACCCGGCAGGCGGCGACGATGTCGTCCTCGAGGTCGATCTTGAGCGCGCCTTCCTTCGTGACGACGAGCTTGAGGAAGTCGAGCACGTTGCGCGCATACAGCGCCGACGCGTCGGCCGCCACCAGCGCCGCGAGGTTGGTTTCGCCGACGATGGTCACGCCGTGCTTGACCACGGTCTTGTCGGCCTCCGACAGCGGGCAGTTGCCGCCGATGCCGTCGGCGCCCTTGCCGGCCGCGATGTCGACGATCACCGAGCCCGGCTTCATCGACTTGACCATGTCCTCGGTGACGAGGGTGGGCGCGGCGCGACCCGGGATGAGCGCGGTGCTGATGACCACGTCGGCCAGCGCGACGCGCTTGGCGACCTCGGCCTGCTGGCGCGTGAGCCAGCTGGCGGGCATCGGGCGGGCGTAGCCGCCGACGCCTTCGGCCGCGTCTTTCTCTTCCTGCGTCTCGTAAGGCACGTCGATGAACTTGCCGCCCAGCGACTCGATCTGTTCCTTGACGCTCGGACGCACGTCCGAGGCCTCGATGACGGCGCCCAGGCGCTTGGCCGTGGCAATGGCCTGCAGGCCGGCCACGCCGACGCCCAGGATGACGACGCGCGCGGCCTTCACGGTGCCGGCGGCGGTCATCAACATGGGGAAGAAGCGCTGGTACTTGTCGGCCGCGATCATCACGGCCTTGTAGCCGGCGATGTTGGCCTGCGAGCTGAGCACGTCCATGCTCTGGGCGCGCGTGGTGCGCGGCGCGGCTTCGAGCGCGAAGCCCGTGACGCCCGCGGCGGCCAGGCGCTGCAGGCCGGCCGCGTCGAAAGGATTGAGCATGCCGATGACGACCGCGCCGGCCTTCAGCTGCGCCGCTTCGGCGTCGCTGGGCGTGCGCACCTTGAGCACCATGTCGGCGGAGAGCGCCCCGGCCGCATCGGTGATCTCGGCGCCTGCCGCCTGGTACGCCGCGTCGGTGACGCTGGCTGCAATGCCGGCACCGGCCTGCACACGCACGGTATGCCCGGAGGCCACCAGTTTCTTCACCGTTTCGGGTGTAACGGCCACTCGGGTTTCGCCAGCCGCTGTCTCGGCAGGCACGCCTATCAACATAGAGTTCTCCTCAGGGGGAAGGGGCAGCACGGATTGCGGGCAGAGCTTACAGCAAGATTACAAGCGCACCTGTCGCCAGAATGCCGCGTTCTTTTTGCTGCTCAACGCCCGCAGGCACTGCACATGTAGCTATTTAATTGATAGCAAATTGGCGGCCGGCACGACCCCGGGGGAAACACGGGTGACCGCCGCAGAAGCGCTTGTGGCGCCTTCGCTCGCTCTGGTTCTAGATTGCAATCAACTAACACCAATTGGATTCAATTGGCAATTGAACCACATACATAAAATCAATTTGCGTGAATTAATAGCAATTCACAGCAATGATTTCAGACGCAGATAGATACACTTCGATTCATATTGCGGACACATAGAGGTCCACACAGGGCGGAACAAGGGAATGGAATGCGCATTGCAGTACTCGACACCGAGCCGGACCAACTCCGGTTGATCAACCAATCCATGGCGAGCCTCGGTCACGAGTGCCACACGTACGCCGCCGGCAAGGCGCTGCTGCACGCCATGCGCCGCGAAACCTTCGACCTGCTGGTCCTCGACTGGCGCCTGCCGGACATGAACGGCCCGGACGTCGTCAAGACGATCCGGCAGGACTACAAGAGCCGCATGCCGATCCTGTTCGTGACCGAGCACCACGACGACAGCGACATGGTCGAAGGCCTCAATGTCGGCGCCGACGACTTCATGGCCAAGCCGCTGCGCCCGATCGAGTTCGAAGCCCGCATCAACGCGCTGCTGCGCCGCGCCTACCCCTCGCGCAACGAGCCCGAAATGGTGTTCGGCCCGTACCACTTCTTTCCGCCCTCGCGCACCATCCGGGTCCACGGCGAGCTGGTCGAGCTGAAGAACCGCGAGTACGAACTCGCGCTCTTCCTGTTCCAGAACCTGGGGCGCCTGCTCTCGCGCGAGCACCTGCACGAGGCGGTCTGGGGGCTGGGGGTCGAGGCGCTGTCGCGCTCGCTCGACACCCACGTGTCGCGCCTGCGCACCAAGCTCGAGTTGCGCCCGTCGAACGGCTTCCTGCTGCTGGCGGTGTACGGACTGGGCTACCGGCTGGAAACCATCGAGGCCGATACACGGCCCGCCGCTGCAGCTTCCAACGCGCGCTGAGCACTTGCCCCGGCAGGCCGGGCGGGGAACCCCTCCTCCCCGTCGGCCTCCAACTTGTTCCGTCCGAACAAGTGCCCTTCCCCATGCCCCGGCTCCTCCTGGCCGCACTGCTCCTGCTGTGCAGCGGCCTGTTCCCCGCCCTCGCTGAAGACGTCGAGGCCAGCGACATGGTGCGCGGCGGACTGCAGGCGATCCAGATGATCGACCGGAACGAGGCCGGCGAGCTGTGGGACGGCGCCACGCCCGCCACCCGCAAGCGCATCACCCGCACCGACTTCGCCAGCAAGGTGGCCAGGAGCCGCGCCCCGCTCGGCGGGCCGCAGCAGCGCACCTGGGTGGCCGTGCACCGGCAGGTCGTGACCGACCCGGACGCCGATGCGGCCGGCCAGTACGTCAGCGTCGAGTACGAGACCCGCTTCGGCAACACCCCCGAGCGCACGCTGCGCGAACGGGTGAGCTTCCGGCTCGACGCCGACCGCATCTGGCGCTTCAGCGGCTATGTCGTGCGATAGCCGAGATGCCGATAGACTCGCGCCCACGATGCCCACACGCTGGAAACCCAATGTCACCGTGGCCGCGGTGATCGAGCAAGACGGCCGCTTCCTGCTTGTCGAAGAGCAGACCGACGACGGCCTGAAGCTCAACAACCCGGCCGGCCACCTCGACCCCGGCGAGTCGCCCGAGGACGGCTGCATCCGCGAGACGCTCGAGGAAACGGCCCACGCCTTCACGCCGACCGCGCTGCTGGGCGTGTACATGGCGCGCTCGGCCGAGCAGCCCGACGTGACCTACATGCGCTTTGCCTTCACCGGCGAACTGGGCGCGCGCGAGGAAGGCCGTGCGCTCGACGAAGGCATCGTGCGCACGCTGTGGATGAGCGTGGACGAGATCCGCGCCAGCGTGGCCCGCCACCGCAGCCCGCTGCTGCTGCGCTGCATCGAGGACTACCTCGCCGGCAAGCGCCACCCGCTCGCGCTGATCCACACCGAAGACAGCGTGCGGCAGCCCCGCTGAGGCCTGTTCAGACGATGACGCCGCCCCCGAGGCAGCGTTCGCCGTCGTACAGCACGGCCGACTGCCCCGGCGTGACCGCCCATTGCGGCGCTCCGAAGCGCAGGCTGAACGCGCCGTTGGCGCCCTCGGCCATCTCGCAGGCCGCATCGGCCTGCCGGTAGCGCGCCTTCGAACCGTAGGCGCCCGCGGTGGGCGCCTCGCCGGCGACCCAGCTCGCGTCGTCCGCCTTCAGTTCGGACGACAGCAGCCACGGATGGTCGTGGCCCTGCACCACCCACAGCGTGTTCTTCTCGACGTCCTTGCGCGCGACGAACCAGGGCGAATGGTCGCCCGCGCCGCGCTGGGCGCCCTTTTCCTTCACGCCGCCGATGCCCAGCCCCTGGCGCTGGCCCAGCGTGTAGAAGCTCAGGCCCTGGTGCTCGCCGAGCTTGCGGCCACGATCGTCCTTGATCGGGCCCGGCTCCTTGGAGATGTAGCGATTCAGGAAGTCGCGGAACGGCCGCTCGCCGATGAAGCAGATGCCGGTCGAGTCCTTCTTCTTCGCGTTGGGCAGGCCGATTTCTTCCGCGATGCGGCGCACCTCGGTCTTGTGCAGCTCGCCGACCGGGAACAGCGTCTTGGACAGCTGCGCCTGGTTCAGGCGGTGCAGGAAGTAGCTCTGGTCCTTCGAGTTGTCGAGCCCCTTGAGCAGCTCGTGCCGGCCCGTGGCCTCGTTCAGGCGCACGCGGGCGTAGTGGCCGGTGGCGATCTTCTCGGCGCCCAGCCGCATGGCGTGGTCGAGAAAGGCCTTGAACTTGATCTCGGCGTTGCACAGCACGTCGGGGTTCGGCGTGCGGCCGGCCTTGTACTCGCGCAGGAACTCGGCGAACACGCGGTCCTTGTAGTCGGCGGCGAAGTTGACGTGCTCGATCTCGATGCCCAGCACGTCGGCCACGCTGGCGGCGTCGATGAAGTCGATGTTCGACGAGCAGTACTCGCTGTCGTCGTCGTCTTCCCAGTTCTTCATGAAGATGCCGACCACCTCGTGCCCCTGCTGCTTGAGCAGGTGCGCGGTGACCGCGGAGTCCACCCCGCCGCTCAGCCCGACCACGATCCGTTGTTTTGCCATAAGCCCGCCATTGTCCCAGCCCGGCGACAGGGGCATCCGGCGTGTGGGAAATCGGGAAAACCCGTGTCGCCGGCTTGTCAGCCGCCACTCCACGATGCGAAAGGCCGGCGCTACAGTGCCCCGAAACACAGCGGAGACACACGCATGGCGACCCCTTCCCTCTCTGGCGACCCCACCCCCTGGACGCGCAACTACCCGTCCGGCATGCGCTGGGACGCCGACCTGCCCGTCAAGCCGGTGCAGCAGATGCTCGACGAAGCGGTCGCGCGCTGGCCCGACCACTCGGCCGTGGAGTTCATGGGCCAGTCGCTCAGCTACCGCCAGCTTGGTGACGCGGTCGACCGCGCCGCCAAGGGCCTGCAGGACCTGGGCGTGAAGCCGGGCGTGCACGTCGGCCTGTACCTGCCGAACACGCCGCACTACCCGATCGCCTTCTTCGCCGTGCTCAAGGCCGGCGGCACGGTGGTGAACTACTCGCCGCTGGACGCCGAGCGCGTGCTGGCCCACAAGATCGAGGACAGCCGCACCGACATCCTCGTCACGCTCGACCTCGTGAACCTGTACCCGCTGATGGCGCGCCTGCTCGACAGCTCGCGCCTGAAGACGCTGGTGGTCGGCAGCCTTGGTGACTACGGCGCGGCGGGCGACAAGGTGCAGGCCCAGCTGCAGGGTGCCGGCCAGATCGCACCGGTGCCCACCGACGCACGCCACGTGCGCTTCACCGACCTGCTCAAGAGCGAAGGCACGCACCAGACCTACCCGCTGGGCGACCTGGCCGAAGAGATCGTCGTGCTGCAATACACCGGCGGCACCACCGGCCTGCCCAAGGGCGCGATGCTCACGCACGCCAACCTCACGTCGGCCTCGGCGCAGTACTACGAATCGACACGCGGCGAGCCGCCCATCCTCGATGAGGGCAAGGAGCGCTTCCTGGTCGTGCTGCCGCTGTTCCACATCTTCGCGCTGAGCGCCGCGATGTTGCTGGGCGTGCGCCTGGGCGCGGCGCTGGTGCTGCACACGCGCTTCGATGTCGATGCCGTGATGAACGAGCTCGCGGCCAGCAAGATCAGCGTGTTCCCCGGCGTGCCGACCATGTACACCGCCATCCTTGCGCACCCCAAGGCCAAGGAGATGGACCTGCGCTCGCTGAAGTTCTGCGGCTCCGGCGGCGCGCCGCTGCCGGTGGAGGTGGAACAGCGCTTCTTCGAACTCACCGGCTGCCACCTCAACGAAGGCTGGGGCATGACCGAGACCTCGCCCGTGGGCACCTTCACGCCCGCGCGCGGCGTGCGCAAGGCCGGCTCGTGCGGCATGCCGCTGCCGCGCGTGCGCATCAAGCTCGTGAGCCTGGACGACCCGACGAAGGACGTGACCGCGTTCGGCGAGCCCGGCGAGCTGTGCGTGCAAGGCCCGAACGTCATGAAGGGCTACTGGAACAACCCGAAGGCCACCGCCGAGTCGATGACGGCCGACGGCTACTTCCGCAGCGGCGACGTCGCGAAGATGGACGCCGACGGCTACCTGTACATCGTCGACCGCACCAAGGACATGCTGCTGTGCGGCGGCTACAACGTGTACCCGCGCGTGCTCGAAGAGGCGGTGTACGAACACCCGTCGGTGGCCGAGGTCTGCGTGATCGGCGTGCCCGACGAGTACCGCGGCCAGTCGCCGAAAGCCTTCGTGAAACTGAAGGACGGCGCGGACGAACTCACGCTCGACGCGCTCAAAAGCTTCCTGAAGAACCGCCTGGGCAAGCACGAGATGATCGGCGCACTCGAGATCCGCGCCGAGCTGCCCAAGACCGCCGTAGGCAAGCTCTCGAAGAAAGACCTCGTGGACGAGGAAGCCCGCAAACGGGCCTAGGCTTTACGGCTTCTTCTGACCGAAGGCCTCGGCGAGCAGCTCGTACGAGCGCAGCCGGGCGGCGTGGTCGAACACCTGCGAGGTGATCATGAGTTCGTCGGCGCCGGTGCGCGCCACGAACGCTTCCACGCCCTGCTTCACGGTCTCGACCGAACCCACCGCGGAGCACGACAGCACCGAGTCGAGCAGCGCGTTCTCGGCCGGGCCGACCTTCTGGCGGTAGTTCTCCACCGGCGGCGGCAGGCGCCCCGGACGCCCGCTGCGCAGGTTCACGAAGGCCTGCTGCCACGAGGTGGCGCGGAACTCGGCCTCGGCGTCGGTGTCGGCCGCGAACACGTTGAAGCCCAGCATCACGTAGGGCTTGCTCAGCTGCGCCGAGGGCTTGAAGGTCTCGCGGTAGATCTGGATGGCCTGCATGATCTGCTGCGGCGCGAAGTGCGAGGCAAAGGCATACGGCAGGCCCAGGTGCGCCGCCAGCTGCGCGCCGAAGGTGCTCGAGCCCAGGATCCACACCGGCACCTCGAGCCCCGCGCCGGGCACGGCGCGCACGGCCTGCTGCGGGTTCTTCGACATGAAGTCCATGAGCTCCATCACGTCCTGCGGGAACTGGTCGGCGTCCGACTCCAGGTTGCGCCGCAGGGCGCGCGCGGTGCGCTGGTCGGAGCCGGGCGCGCGGCCCAGGCCCAGGTCGATGCGCCCCGGGTACAGCGACTCCAGCGTGCCGAACTGCTCGGCGATCACCAGCGGCGAGTGGTTGGGCAGCATCACGCCGCCGGCGCCGATGCGGATGGTGGAAGTGCCCGCGCCCACGTGCGACAGCAGCACGGCCGTGGCCGCGCTCGCGATGCCCGGCATGCCGTGGTGCTCGGCCAGCCAGTAGCGCGTGTAGCCCAGCTTCTCGCCGTGCTGCGCCAGCGACAGCGAGTTGCGGAACGACTGCGCGGCATCGCTGCCTTCGGTGATCGGGGAAAGGTCGAGGATCGAAAGCGGAATCATGGCGCGATCATGGCGCGAACCGCCCGATGCCGTCACGCGCGGGGCTATTCGGTTTGGTATAGCGTCGCGACGCTCGCGAAATCGCGCCCATGCTGCGTCACGTGGACCTGGAAGGGCACGCTCTCGCCCGGCGCGATGGCCGGCAGGTTCTCGATCAGCTTGAAGCCGGTCAGCTGGTCGTTGCGGTCGCGCAGGCTGACCCACAGGCGCACCTTGGCCGCGATGGCCGTGCCGGGGTTCTTCACCGTGCCCGTGACCTCCACGCTCTTGTAGGTGAAGCGCTGACTGAAGTTGAGCAGCACGCTGCCGGTGCCGGCCTGGGTGCCCGTCACCTGCACCTCCAGCGGCTTGCGCGGGCCGGGCAATGCGGCGCGGCGCATCGGCTTCCACTCGACGCGGGTCTGCGTGATGCGGTCCACGGCCTTGGGCTCCAGCAGGATCGGAAAGCGCTCGCCCGGGTACAGGGAGGCCAGCGCATCGAGGCGCGTGGTGCCGTCGGCCGTGCTGCCACCGAAGCGCGAGATCACGGCGCCCGGCGCGATGGCGATGGCGTCGGTGCTGCGGTTCACCAGCTCGGTCATGAACAGCGGCCGCTGGATCGTGCTGCGCCCCGCCACCAGCGGCAGCAGTTCGAGCTGCCGCGGGTCGAAGCGCTCGCTGTCGTCGGCCAGCAGGTCTTCGGTGCCCAGGCGCAGGTCGGGGTGGAAGGCCTCCGGCGCGCCGGTCGTGCGGATCACGCGGTCGGCACTCAGCACCGTGGTGCGCGCGCCCGAGGGCGTGACGGTGCGGTAGCCGATGCGGTAGTCCCACGCCGCGATGGCGGCGCCGCGGCCGAAGCGGCTGAGGTCGACATCGATCGCCGTGCGTGCGCCGGGCGCCAGCTCGGACCCCGGCGCATGGCCGCGCCCGACGCCGATCACCTGGCCCGCGTCGTCGTACAGCGTGACCAGCGCCTCGATGCTGCCGAACGCCGGCGCACCCACGGCGCCCGCATGCACGAGGCGCCCGACCAGACGCACGCGCTCGCCCTGCTGCACCAGCCGCACGCGCGAGAACGCCAGGCGCGGCCCCTCGGCGGCGCTGCGCGGTTCGGACAGCTTCTCGACCGTCACGTCCTGCCGCGTGACGTTCTGGCCCGAGGGCAGGTCGACCAGCACAGGCGCGGACTCGCCGGGCATCAGCACATCGATCGGCAGGGATTCGTTGCGCTCGTTCAGCCGCGTGTCGCCGTCGTGGAACACCACCTTCAGGCCGGGCCGCTCGAGCGGCCGGCCGGTCTCGTTGCGCGCCAGCACCAACAGCTTCGGCCGCTCGCCGACCAGCACCTGGCGCGGCTCGGAGAGCTTCAGGCCGTCGGTCGCGATGGTGCGCTCGACGATCGCGCGCGCCACCGAAGGCGTATCGCTGCGCTTGCCGGAGCCGAACAGCAGCATCGCGACCTGGACGGCCACCGCCACGCCGAGAAAGCCGATCACGACGAAGCCGACCGTGCGCAGCATCTGCTTCTGGCGCAGCGCCTGTTCGGCGGCGATCTGCTGGCCGGCGTGGTGCTTGACCTGCTGCAGCACGCGCTCGAGGCGGTCGGACACGTCGTCTTCCACCAGCGACATCGAGCCGCAGTGCGCGCAGGTGTATTCGTTCAGGCCGGTGCGGCGCAGCGCGCTGCTGCCGCACTCGCCGCATTTGAGGGTCTGCAGGTCGATGCTCATGTCTTTTCTTTTTGTCCCTTACCAGCCGAACACGTCGACGATGCCTTCGGCCGCCGCCGCACTGCCCAGCAGCGGCACGAGGCGCTCGACCAGGCGCGCGCGATGCACCGGATCGACCTCGCAGTCGTCCTCGTCGGTGAAGATGGCGTCGCCCGCTTCGTCCCACACCTGGCCGATGGTGCCCAGGCAGGCGGCCATCTCGAAGATGTCGGCGAAGAGCGGTTCGTCTTCCTCCCAGGCGCCCGTGCCGTGCATCGCGAACTGGATCGCGCCGCTGCGCAGATCGAAGATGAACGGATCGGCGCCCTGGTCGGCCACCACGAGCCAATGCTCGGGCCAGTCGGCGATGCGCTCGCCGGTGATGCCGTGCCAGCGGTAGCCCGCCTGCAGCTGCCACAGGCGTGAGAGCGCGGGAATGCTGAAGGGGTTGCCGGTGGTCGGCACCGTGAGGCCCGCGTAGCCCACACGCTCGTTGACCCACTCGCCGAGCGGGCCGACCTGTTCGTAGAAGCTGGCGAGGGCCGCGGGCAAGGCCAGCTCGCCATGCCAGTGCTCGGCGGCGGATTGCGGCGCCAGCGCGCCATGGGAAGCCAGGGCCGCGCGGGCCTGTTCGATCGATGCCACGGGGGTTGTTCTCCGTTCAGGTCAGGCGGGCGGCCTGTTGCAATGCGGTGCGCAGTGCGTCGATGTCGCCGGGTGCGACCTCGTGCACGCCCGGCACGCCGGCCAGGCCACAGGCCGTCGATGCCACCACGGGCACGCCGGTCGCCACGGCGCGCAGCAATGCGCGCGGGGCGTGCTCGACATGCGCGGGCAGCACGACGACGCTGGCACCGGCCAGTCCGTCGCCTTGCCAGTTCATGTGTTGAATTTGTTCGATGCCCTGCCAGAGCCGCGCATCGTCCGAGGGCGCGCCCAGCACGCGCAGGCGGCACGGCCAGCCTTGCAGCGCGGCAGCAAGTTCACGCGCGCCCTTGCGCGCCAGTGCGCTGGCGGCGAACACGACGAGCGGCGGTGCATGGCGCTCGCTGTGCGTCGTCTTCACCTGCGGCAGCGCCCAGTCGATCCGCTGCAGCGTGGCCTGCTGCGCGTACTGCGTCATGGCCCGCGCCACGGCGGTATGCGGCGTGACGACGACCGCCGCGCGCGCGAGCGCCAGGGCCTCGTCGCGCACCAGCGATGCATCGGCGCGGAAGTCGCGCAAGGTGGCGTCGCCGGGCCAGCGCTGCGAGGCGGCATCGAGCTTCTTTTCAATGTCGGCCATCGGCAGTGCGCTGGCCAGCACGGTGATGCGGCGCCCGTCGAGCACGCCGAGGCGCTGCAGGTGCGGCAGCAGCGACTGCTCGACCACCAGGTGCGTGTGCGCAGGCACCAGCCGCGCGGCGAAGGCCTGCGCGAGCCAGCGTTGGCCGTCGATCAGGCTGGCCTGGCGCCGGCCCGCCTGCCGCGCCCAGAGCCGCTGCCACACGGCACGGCGCAGGCTCGCGGCCCAGGCGGTGGTCACCGCTGCGTTCGCCGCAGGCTCGCGATGCCAGCCGGCAGCAGGCACGCGCCAGAACGCGAGCCGCAGCGGCACGGGCTGCATGCGCTGCGCCTGCGGGTGCGCCTCGCGCAGGTGGCGCGCGAACTCCGGCGTCCAGCCATCGACGAGCACGGCGGTGCGCCCTTCGGCGCCGACATCGACCGGCGGACGGTGGCGAAAGCACGCCGTCTGGTCGCAGCTCAGGCAGCCGCGCGCCAGCGGCAGCGCGGTGGGCGCGTCGTCGTTCGTGCGCCGCAGCGTGACGGGCTCGGCCGGCACCGCCCGCGGCGTGCGCGCGCGGATGCGCACCACGAGCTCCGTATCGGTCAGCGCCACTTCGAGCCGCCAGGCGTGCCGGGCGCGCAGCTTGACGTCGACGTAGTTCCAGAACACCGTCGCATCGACGGCGTCGCCGTCCGGCGTGTCGACCTGTTCGATGCGCGCCGTGTGGCCGTGGCGCTCGACCAGTTCAAGCCCCGCGCGCACGGCCACCGTGGCCAGTGCGTTCGACAACTGGCACAGCCCGCCGGCCAGCGTCGGCACCACGCAACCGCCGCGCACCTCGCGCCCGACCACGAAGCCGCGCCCGGCGCCCGGTCGCCCCAGCTGGCGCCAGAAGCTCAGCACCTCGCCGGCCGGCACCTCGATGGCGTCGAAGGCCGGCCGCGCCACGCGCAGGTTGTGCACCTTGCCGGCGACCAGCGGGAATTCGTCGGCCCTGCCGTCGGACCACAAGGGAGTTCGGTGCTGCGCGAGCACCGGCGCGTCGGCCAGAGTGTGCGCGCCGCTGGGCCAGCGCCGGGCCGAGGGCCGCAGGGTTTCGCGCAGGGCGTGGGCCGTGGCGAGCAGCCGCGAGCGCAGCCAGAAGTCGATCGCGTCGATGCGGCGCGGCGGCTGCCAGGCCTGCGCACTCACGCGGCGGGGCCTCGCTTGCGCCATTGGCCGAGGTCGGCTTCGATGCGCTCGTTGATGTTGCCGCTCCATTGCGCGCCGAAGCCGGCGTCGCGCAGCAGCTCGACGATGCGGCGGCCGACCACGACGGTGTTGGCTTCGCGCTGCGCGATCTCGGGGATCATGCCGCCGCTGAAGGCGAGGTACAGGCGCCCGGAGCGCACGGCGCCGTCCAGGTCCTGTGCGTGATAGAAGCAGCAGCCGCGGATGCCGGACTCGAGCCGGCCCGCCGCACGCCACTGCTCGCGCACGTCGTCGTGCCCGTCGGACAGCGTGTTGCCCGCGCGATGCAAGGCAATGATCTTTTCGCTGCGCAGCTGCGCGAACACGGCCTCGAGCCGGTCGTACTCGGTCTGCGCGGGCCACTGCGCCTCGGCGGCGCGCTTGGCGGCGCAGGCGCGCGTGGTTTCGGCCTTGATCCAGGCGCGGTCCTCGGGCGTGAGCTCATCCGGATCGAGGTACTCGTCGGTGATCATCCAGCCGATGTCGGCATCGGCATGGAAGCCGCTCCACACCAGGTCGTGGATGCGTCCGCGCGTGTCTTCGGGGTCGAGAGTGAGGGCCATGCGTAGTGGGTCGTCGCTTGGTTGGCGACGGATCGTGCTTTCATTTTTCGCGGTCGGAACGACGCTCGATTCTCGCGTGTCCGCACCACGGCAATGCGTTAATGCGAAAGCATGCGCTCTGGCGGCCATCCCTCCCGCGCCCAAATCATGAGGGATGCGCAAGGCCAAGGCAATGTGACTTTCGGCCAAGAATTCACGGTCATGGCCCATGAAAAAAGCCGGCCCTGCGTTGGCAGGGCCGGCTTTTCATGAAGACCTGGAACCTTCGCCGATCCCGTCGGCGAAGCATTCGGGCTGTTGCTTACAGCGGCAGTGCGTCGCCGTGGGCGGCAGCGCGGGCTGCGGCACGAACCGCAGCGCGGTCGACGGTGCTGGCGACGATCGGGGCCACGCCCGACGAAGCGCCTTCGGCGTACGGGTCGGCGCTGTGTGCGGCGGCGACAGCGTCGGCACGCACGGCGGCGCGGCTGGCGGTCGACACGATCACTTGCGCGGGGCCTGCGTTGGCGCCGGTGGCGTAGGGGTTGGCGCTGTGCGCGGCCACGACGGCTTGGGCGGCGACGTCGGCGCGGCTGGCGGCCGAGGTCAGTTGATGCACGCCTTCATAGCTTTCGGCATGGGCGGCGCCGGCAACGGCCATCAGGGCAACAGCAACGGCGGAGAGGATCTTCGAGGCGGTCATTTGGATTTCTTCCTTCTTCAATTCAGTTCAAGTTCTTGCTTCGGATGTCGAACCGGTCTTGGGTGGGTCACCGCCCCTCTGTTCTTTTTCGGAGGGCGGCCACCTCGCTCGGGGCCCTGTTCACCCAGATCAGCTTTGAGGGCTGGTCCGTGAGATGAATTGTGCGCCTCGATCTAGGTAAAAACCCGTAGCAAAACGAACCGCGGTGTTCACGGATTCGAAACAATTGAAGGGCAGTGGGCGCGCCTCAGGCATTCGCGACCGCACTGCCGAAGAGCGCCAACGCCGGGGCGATCCGCTCGGCGGGCGTGTTCCCAAACCCGAAGACGAAGCCGGTGCGGACCTGCTCGCTCAGGCAGTAGGCGGAGATCGCGGGCACGTCGATGCGGTGCGCCAGCAGCGCCTGGGAAACCGCCGCATCGTCGATCGGCGTGCGCGAGATGGCCGACAGATGCAGCCCCGAGCCGGTGGTCGACAGCTCGAAATCGCGCCCCACCAGCGTCCTGAAGCAGTGCTCCATGAGCTGCGCGCGTTCGCGATAGCGCACGCCCATGCGCCGGATGTGGGCCGCCAGCTGCCCGCTCGCCATGAAGTCGGCCACCACGCCCTGGGTCGGCATGGAGGCCTTGAACGAGAAGATCTGCGTGGCGCAGGCGAAAGCGTCCGCCAGGTCGGGCGGGACCACCAGGTAGGCCAGGTTGAGCGCGGGCGAGATGGAACGGTTGAAGTTCCCGATGTAGATGACCCGCCCCCCGTGGTCCAGCGCCGCCAGCGGAGGCAGCGGCCTGCCGCGGAAATGGAAGGCGTTGTTGAAGTCGTACTCGATCACCCAGGCGTTGCGCTCGTGCGCCCACTGCAGGAGCGAGAGGCGCCGCTCCAGCGGCATCGTGCTGCCGAAGGGGAACTGGTTGGTGGGCGACGCCACGATCAGCCGCGCGTCGGGCGCATGGCTGTCGAACCGGCTGCTGTCCAGGCCCTGCAGGTCGATGGGCACGGGCACCAGGTCCGCGCCGAAGCCCATCAAGGCGGCAAGCCGGGTGATGTAGCCGGGGTCTTCCACGATGATGCGATCGCCGTGGTCGGTCAGCACCTGGCCTGCCAGCACGAAGCCCTGCGTCGTGCCGTCGACCACGAGCACCTGGTCCGGCAGGCAGGAAATGCCGTGTGCCTCGCCCACATAGTCCGCGATCTGCTGGCGCAGTTCGGGCAGCCCCATCGGCGAGCCGTAGCCCAGCTCCGCGGCCGGCGCCGAGCGCCAGTACTGCGACGAGACCTTGGCGAACTGCTCGAACGGCAACTGGTCGAGCGCGGGCACGGTCGGGCTGAGGTCGAACGTGGCATTGCGCTCGGGCGGCAGCGCCAGCTCGGACATCGCCTGCGCACGCCGCGAGATGTGCCGGGGCGCCGGCGCGGCGACAGGCGCATTCGACGGCGCCCCGGCCGGCGCGCTGCGCTCCTCGGGCAGCACGGCGGCAATGTAGGTGCCCGCCCCGACGCGGCCGCTGACATAGCCCTCGGCCAGCAGCCGTTCGTAGACCAGGACCACGGTGTTGCGCGACACGCCGAGTTCCGCGGCCAGCTGGCGGGTGGGCGGCAGCCGCGAGTTCTTGGAGATCCGGCCCTGCACGATGGCTTGGCGGATCTGCTCGAACACCTGCACGTGCAGCGGATCGGAGCCGCTGCGGTCCAGCGAGAGCGAACTCCAGGTCGGGTAGTTGAAGTGCCGCGGCATACGAGATCTCCATGCCGCCCATGCCGGACAGGGCTGCGGCGGCCTTCGAATATACGGCCCGGTCGCCCGCGCTAGGCGCCCGCAAGCATGCGCAGCACCTCCTCGTGGCGGCGGGGGTTGCCCGACGCGACCAGCCGGTTGCCGGAGTAGATCGTGAGCGGACGCCCCTCCCAATCGGTGATGACGCCGCCGGCGCCCTCGATCACCGGCACCAGCGCGCAATAGTCGACCTCGCGGTGGCGACCGCAGTCGATGCCGATGTCGATCGTTCCGTTGGCGATGCAGCCGTACGCATAGCAGCTCGATCCGTACACGCACCATTTGGCGGCGCTGCGCAGCGTCTCGAACGCCTCGCGCTCGCGCGGCCCGAAGGGCTCCGGGTTGCTGCACGACACCAGCGCGTCGGCCAGCGACGGGCACTCGCGGCTGCGGATGCGCTGGCCATTGAAGGTGGACGGCTGGCCCTGCGCCCCGGCCCATCGGTCGTTGGTGATGGGGTGGTCGATCACACCGATGATCGGCGTGCCGTGGCGCGCCAGCGAAATCAGCGTCCCGTAGATGGGAATGCCCGTGATGAAGGCCTTGGTGCCGTCGATCGGGTCGAGCACCCAGACGTACTCGGCATCGAGGTCCTGGCCCTCGAACTCCTCGCCGAGGATGCCATGCGAGGGATAGCGGTGGCGGATCAGCGTGCGCAGCGTCTGCTCGACATGCTTGTCCACGACGGTGACGGGGCTGTCGTCCTCCTTGGACTCGAAGCCCCTGCGGCTGTACAGGTTCTCGCGCAGGATGGCGCCGCTGGCGTCGGCCAGCCCATGGGCGAAGGCGAGGAATTCGGCCATCGCCGACTCGGGAACGGAAGAAGTGGACACGCGGTCTCCTGGATCAAGTGGGCATGGGCCCGGTGCCGTGCTGCGCCGGCAAGTGGCGAAGATGGCGAGACATGCGGTGCTCCAGCCGCCGCACCAGGTGGTTGGCGGCGAACGCGAAGGCAAGGTAGATCAACCCGGCCGCAATGAAGATCTCGTAGGGGGCGAAGGTGCGCGCCACCAGGGTGTTGGCCACGCCCGTCAGCTCCGAGAGCGTGATGGCGCTGGCCAGCGAGGTGCGCTTGATCGTCTTGATCACCTCGTTGCCGTAGGCCGGCAGCGCCAGCAGCATCGCCCGTGGAAGGATGACGTGGCGGTACAGCGCACCGAACGACAGTCCGAAGGCCTGCCCGGCCTCGACCTCCCCGTGCGGCACCGCCTGGATCGCCCCGCGGAAGATGTGCACGGCGTAGGCCGTCGTGTTCAGCACGAAGGTGATGACGGCGCACCAGTACGGCTTGCGCAGGTAGGGCCAGGCCCAGCTGTCGCGCACCGCATCGATCTGGGCAATGCCGTAGTACACGATGAAGATCTGCACCAGCAGCGGCGTTCCCCGGAAGACCTGCGAGAAGACCTCGACGGGCCAGCGCAGCCACCAGGCCTTCTGGACGCGCACGATGGCCAGCGGCACCGCCAGCAGCGTCGCGAGCACCATCGTGATCGCGAAGAGTTCCAGCGTGAGCAGCGCGCCCTGCCAGAGCACCGGAAGGCTCTCGACAATGAGTTCGACATCCATGGTCAGGCCGTCCTTTCTCCACGGGCACCGCGGCGCTCGAGCTGATGCAGCACGAGCGAACTCAGCACGGTCAGCGTGAGGTAGATGGCGCCGGCACTGAGGTAGAAGAACAGGGCGCGGCGCGTGTCGCTGGTGGCCAGTTCGGAGGCCTTCATCAGCTCGCTCAGCCCCACGATGGAGATCAGCGAGGTGTCCTTGAGCGTCGATATCCAGATGTTGCCCAGGCCCGGCAGCGCCAGCCGCAGCATCTGCGGGCACTGGATCACGAAGAAGATCTGCAGGGTGCCCATGCCCACGGCCATGCCGGCCTCCACCTGCCCGCGGGGAATGGCCGTGAGCGCGCCGCGGAACACCTCCGAGGCGTAGCCGCCGAAGATCAGTGCCAGTGCAAACACACCCGCCGGATAGGGCGGGATCTCGACCATGCCCGCGTCGGGCCTGACCAGCGCGAGCAGCCGGCTCAAGACCACCGTGCTGCCGAAGTACACCATCAGGATCAGCAGCAGTTGCGGGATGCCCCGTATCGCCGTGATGTAGGCCTCGGCCAGCCAGCGCACCGCCTTGAAGCGGGACAGGCAGGCCGCCGCGCCCAGCAACCCCAGCGCGATGCCGAACACCGACGACACCAGCGCCACCTCCACGGTCGTCCAGGCGCCCTGCGCGATGGTCGGCCCCCAGCCGTTGAACATGTCCATGGTGTCGTCAGAAATCGGTGAGCGGATTCGGCGGTGCGACGGCGTCAGTGCCAGACCGCGGGCAGCACACTGAAGCTCCAGTACTTCTGGTTGATCGCCTTGAAGGTCCCGTCGGCAAACATGCCCTTGAGCGCCGCGTTGATCTCGTCGCGCAGCGCCGTGCTCCCCTTGGGCAAGCCGACGGCCACGCCTTCGCCCAGGTACTTGGGCGCCTCGATCTCGGGGCTGACGAACTCGTAGTTGCGCCCTTCCGGCTTCTCCAGGAAGTCGGTGCGAACCTTCATGGGACTCACGAGCATGAGGTCGATGCGGCCGGCCACGAGGTCCAGCAGCATGTTCTCGGCCGAGTCGTAGCGCGTGATCTCGACGCCGGAGAACTCGCCCGCAAGGTAGCTGTCGTTGGTGGTGGCCCGCTGCACGCCCACCACCTTGCCCTTGAGCGCGCCCGCGTTGGGCGTGTTGTCGGGCTTCATCGGGAGCAGCCCCCCGTTCTTGCGGCCCACGAAGCGCGCCGTGGAGGCCCGGTAGGGAACGGAGAAGTCGATGCTCTTCTTGCGCGTCTCGGTGATCGACAGGCTCGACGTGACGACGTCGATCTTCCTGGAAAGCAGCGCGGGAATCAGCCCGTCGAACCCCAGGCAGACGAACTGCACGTTGGCGTTCATCCGCCGCCCGATCTCGCGGGCGATGTCGATCTCGAAGCCCTTCAGCTCGCCCGACGCATCACGGTAGTTGAAGGGCGGATAGGTGCACTGCACCCCGGCCTTGATCTCGCGGCCCATGGCGGCGACGGAGCACGCGGCCAGCAGGCCTGCGAACAACCATTTCTTCATTTCGTCTCCAGTTCTTGGTTCGTGATGTCGTGGCTACAGAACGCTGTCGAGGAACTTGCGGCAACGCTCGCTGCGCGGGTTGCCGAACACGTCGGCCGGGGCCCCGCGTTCCTCGATCTTTCCCTTGTGCAGGAAGGCGACCTCGGTCGAGACCTCGCGTGCGAACGCCATCTCGTGGGTGACCATCACCATGGTGCGCCCCTCCTCGGCCAGCAGGCGGATCACCTTCAGCACCTCGCCCACGAGCTCGGGGTCGAGCGCGGACGTGGGCTCGTCGAACAGCAGCAGCTTGGGCTCCATGGCCAGCGCGCGGGCGATGGCGCAGCGCTGCTGCTGGCCGCCCGAGATGTGGGCCGGGTAGTGCCGCAGCCGGTCGCCGAGCCCGACCTTCGCCAGCAGCGCCTCGGCCCGTTCCGTCGCTTCGCGGCGCGACAGCCCCAGCACCTTCATGGGCGGCATGGCCACGTTCTCCAGCACGGTCATGTGGCTCCACAGGTTGAAGTTCTGGAACACCATGCCGATGCCCGCGCGCAACCGGTTCACCTGGCTCTTGCTGGCAGGGCTCGCCTGCCCTGCCGACGACCGGCGCATGCGGATCTCCTCGCCATCGATGGCGACGGTGCCGGCGTCGGGCACCTCGAGCAGGTTGAGGCAGCGCAGGAAGGTGCTCTTGCCCGAGCCGCTGGCACCGATCAGCGTGACCACGTCGTGCTCGTGCGCGCACAGGTCGATGCCGCGCAGCACGTCCAGCGCGCCGAAGCGTTTCTCGATGCCGGTGGCAGACACGATCTGCCTGCCCTGTTGTCGTTGGGGGTCGCTCAAGTGAGTTCCTTTTGAACGGTGCTGGCGCTTCGCCTAGAAGGTCCCGGGATAGGCCCCGCCATCGAGCAGCAGATTCTGTGCGTTGATGTAGCCGGCATGGGCACTGCACAAGAAGGCGCAGGCGCGGCCGAACTCCATCGGATCGCCGAAGCGCGCGGCCGGGCTGCGGCCCTGCCATTCGGTCTGCTCGGCCTCGAACGAGCGCCCCGACCCGGCCGCGGCAGCCTCCACCGTGGCGCGCAGGCGGTCGGTGGCGAACGAGCCGGGCAGCAGGTTGTTGATGGTGACGTTGCGATGCGCCGTGCGCCGCGCCAGGCCCGCCACGAAGCCGGTGAGCCCGCTGCGCGCCCCGTTGGACAGGCCCAGGATGTCGATGGGCGCCTTCACCGAGGACGAGGTGATGTTGACGATGCGGCCGAAGCCGCGCGCCATCATGCCGTCCACCGTCGCCTTGATCAGCTCGATGGGCGTCAGCATGTTGGCGTTGAGCGCCACCATCCAGTCGTCGCACGTCCATTGGCGGAAGTCGCCCGGCTTGGGGCCTGCAGCATTGGTCACCAGGATGTCCGGCGCGGGGCAGGCCTCGAGGACGAGCGCCCGCCCCTGCACCGTGGTGACGTCGGCGGCCACCGTGCGCACGTGCACGCCGGTGGCCTCGCGAATGTCATTGGCGGTGGCCTCGAGCGCCTGTGCGCCGCGCGCCACGATGGTGAGCGATGCGCCGTCTTCCGCCAGCGCGAACGCGCATGCCCGGCCCAGCCCCTTGCTCGCGGCGCACACCAGCGCCGTCTTGCCCTTGATACCCAGATCCATGGCGACCCCTTGCCTCAGATGAAGTTCGCGGCGACCGTGCCGAAGCGGTCGAACGAGGAATGCACCCGCATGCCCTGCGAGACGCGGTACTGCCGTGTGAAGGACCCGGACATCACCTGCATCCCCGCCTCCAGCGCCAGGCCGAATTCGGCCAGCTTGTTCGCCAGCCACAGCACCGAGAGCAGCCCGCCGCCCTGCATGACCGCCGAGCCGGAGGCCGTCTCGCTGACCGCGCCGTCGACCTGCACCGTCACGTTGGCGCCGGCCAGGTCGCGGTTGTCGGCCGTCAGCGGCACGGCCGCCCCCGTCACATAGGCCTTCTGCTGCGCGTTGTCCGCCATGGCCAGCGCCAGGTTGCCGGCGAACGGACCGCGGACCTCCACGATCTCCAGGGCCGGCGCCGCATGCGTCACGGCGGCAGCGACCTCCTCCAGGCTCACGCCGGGTCCGCGCAGCGTCTTGCCGATGGTCAGGCACAGCTCGTTCTCGAAGCCCGGCGCGATCAGTTCGGAAAAACGATAGGCCTGGCCGCTCGCATGCCGGCCGCTTTCCAGCAGGTAGCCGAAGCAGGGCTCGTGCACCTGCTGCTGCACGCGCATGGCCTCGGCGGTGAGGCCGACCTTCCAGCCCGTCTGCCGCTCGCCCCTGGCCAGGCGCTTGTGCAACAGGGCCAGCTGCACTTCGTAGCCCTGCTGCAGAGAGAACTTCCCGGCCCATTCCGACGGCATGTGGCGTCCGTCTTCCATGGCTTGCCAAAGGGCGCCCGCAATGTCTTGGGTGTTCATCGCATCCTCATCGTGTGGTTGGGTGGTGTTCCAGGTAGGCGGCCAGGCGGCGAACGCCGTCGTCCAGGCGCGCCGTGCCGCTCGCGTAGCACCAGCGCAGGTAGCCTTCGCCCTCGGGGCCGAAGGCCACGCCGGGCGCCAGCCCCAGCCCGGCCTCGGCCACGAGCTGCTTGCAGAACGCGAGGCTGTCCGTCACGCCTTCGACACGGAAGAAGGTGTACATCGCGCCCCGCGCGGGTGCGGCGAGCTCGACCCCTGGCACGCTCCCCAGGCGCGCCGCCAGGTGGTCTCTGCCCTGGCGCAGCCGCTCGACGGTGCGGGCAATGGCATCTTCCCCGCGCGCCAGGGCGACCACCCCCGCCGCCTGCACGAAAGGCGGCGCGCAGGTGCTGCTGTACTCGATCAGCTTGCCGATGTCGCCCAGCATCGCCGGCGGCACCACGATCCAGCCCAGGCGCCATCCGGTCATGCGCCAGGCCTTGGAAAAGGAGTTGCAGCTGATGACCCGGTCCTCGGGCGTCGCGATGTCCAGGAAGGACGGCGCGCACGGCGCATCGAAGCTGATGCGCTGGTAGACATCGTCGCTGACGATCCAGATGCCCAGGCGCCGGCAGTGCGCGAGGATGGCTTCCTGCGCCTCGCGCGAAAGGGTCCAGCCCGTCGGGTTGTTGGGCGCGTTCAGCAGCAGCGCGCGGGTGCCCGGCCGAAGCGCTTCCAGAAGGCGCTGCTCGTCGAGCACCCACCCCGCCGCGGTGAACTGCAATGCGACGGTCTCCACGTGCGCGCCCAGCACCTTGGGCATCTCGACCAGGTTGGGCCACAACGGCGTCACGGCCACGACGCGGTCGCCGGGGTTCAGCAGCGCCTGCAGGGCCAGCATCAGCGCATGCGTGCCCGAACTCGTCACCGCCACCCGTTCAACGCCGATCGGGCCATGCCAGCGCGACAGGTACCGGGCGATCTCCTCGCGCAACGCGGGCTCGCCCAGCGTCTGGACGTAGAAGGTGCGCCTGTTCTCGAGGGCTGCGATCGCAGCGCCGCAGATCTCGTCCGGCGTCTCCTCGTCGGGCTCGCCGAACCAGAAAGGCAGGATGTCCTTGCGGTCCATGCCCGCATTGGCGACCTCGCGGATCTTCGAGGACCGCAGGGCCTGGACTTCGGCGCGTGCGACGGTCGATGGCGGGCAGTGGGAGGCGGCGCTCTGCATGTCGTGCTTGTCTCGGTGTTCTATGGCCTGCATGCTCCGACGCCGCACGGTGCGGGACAAGGACCAATTCCGCGCGCCGGGACGGACCAATCGCGGCGAACCGGCCGACGGCGATGCGCTGCTGAACGGCGCTATTCAGCAGAACGGCCGGAGCCAATGGGTTGATTGCCGCCGGGAATTGCCCCTCTGAACACAGTCATTGCCGTCGAAAAGGGGCTCCCGTCAAACGCTTCCCCTGCGCTCAACGGCCAGACGAACAAAGAGGCTGCATTTCCTTGGCAAGACAGCACTTTCCCGGGCACGACCGCCCATGGAGAGAATTCGAAATAAAAAGGGCAAAAAAAAGGCCTGCCTTCGAAAAGGCAGGCCTTCATTGAAAAGCTCAAGGAGCCGGTTTCAGAACGGAATGTCGTCGTCCATGTCGTCGAAGCCCGACGACGACTTGGCCGGCGCCTGGCGCGGCGCCGGTGCCGGGGCACGCGGTGCGGCTGCGGGAGCACGCGGGGCGTAACCGCCACCGCCGCCACCACCGCCACCTTGCGAGTAACCACCGCCGCCGCCCCCGCCTTGCGAGTAGCCGCCGTCGTCTTCCGGACCGCCCGACGGGCCGCCCTGGCCCTGGCGGCTGCCCAGCATTTGCATCTGGTCGGCGCGGATTTCGGTGGTGTATTTTTCGATGCCGTCCTTGTCGGTCCACTTGCGCGTGCGCAGCGAACCCTCGACGTACACCTGCGAGCCCTTGCGCAGGTACTGGCCGGCGATTTCGGCCAGGCGGCCGTTGAACACGATGCGGTGCCATTCGGTGGCCTCGCGCATCTCACCGCTTTGCTTGTCTTTCCAGCGATCGGTGGTGGCCACGGTGACGTTTGCGACCTGATCGCCGCTCGGGAATGTCCGCATTTCGGGGTCGCGCCCCAGGTTGCCGACGACGATGACTTTATTGACCGATGCCATATGCACTGCCCCTGATAAGTAGATGAAGGAGGAGGTTGAGAGGAACCCTCCATTCTGCCTGAGCCGAAATCGGCCCGGCGCCGGCCAGCCTGGGCGGTGGCGTCCGCCGCCGTCCATCCCCTGGTCATGACAGGCGGAGCCAGCCCCTCTATCATGTCCGGTTGCCCTCGGACGACCGCACCCCTTGAATTCACCCACCACTGAAGACACCCCGGAGCGTGACGCCTACCTTGGCGCCCTGCTCGCCCAGCAGCGCATCAGCATCCGCGGCGCGCGCACCCACAACCTGAAGAACGTCGATCTCGACATCCCGCGCAACAAGCTGGTGGTGATCACCGGCCTGTCGGGCTCGGGCAAGTCGAGCCTGGCGTTCGACACGCTGTATGCCGAGGGGCAGCGGCGCTACGTGGAAAGCCTCTCGGCCTATGCGCGGCAGTTCCTGCAGCTCATGGACAAGCCCGATGTCGACGTGATCGAGGGCCTGTCGCCCGCCATCAGCATCGAGCAGAAGGCCACCAGCCACAACCCGCGCTCCACCGTGGGCACGGTGACCGAGATCCACGACTACCTGCGCCTCTTGTACGCCCGCGCCGGCACGCCCTTCTGCCCCGACCACCACCTGCCGCTGCAGGCGCAGACGGTGTCGCAGATGGTCGACGCGGTGCTGGCCCTGCCCGACGAGCCCCGGCTGATGATCCTGGCGCCCGTGGCGCGCGAGAAAAAGGGCGAGTTCCTCGAGCTCTTCACCGAGATGCAGGCGGCCGGCTACGTGCGCTTTCGCGTCGACGGGCAGACCTACGAATACAACGACCTGCCCAAGCTCAAGAAGACCGAGAAGCACGACATCGACGTGGTCATCGACCGCCTGCGCGCGCGCCCCGACATGCAGCAGCGCCTGGCCGAGAGCTTCGAGGCCGCGCTGCGCCTGGCGGAGGGCCGCGCCATTGCGCTGGAGCTGGGTGCAAAGCCGGAAGGCAGCGCCGATGGCGCTGCGGGGGCGCCCGACAAGGAGCACCTGTTCAACGCCAAGTTCGCCTGCCCGATCTGCCACTACTCGCTGTCGGAGCTCGAACCGCGCCTGTTCTCGTTCAATTCGCCCGTGGGCGCCTGCCCCAGCTGCGACGGCCTGGGCCACCGCGAGGTGTTCGACCCGGTGCGCGTGGTGGCGTTTCCGTCGCTGTCGATCGCCAGCGGCGCCATCAAGGGCTGGGACCGCCGCAACGGCTACTACTTCAGCATGGTCGAGAGCGTGGCCAAGCACTACAAGTTCGACGTCGACGCGCCCTTCGAGTCGCTGCCGGCCTCGGTGCAGCAGACGCTGCTGCACGGCTCGGGCGGCGAAGAGATCAAGTTCAACTACACCATGGAGTCGGGCAACTTCGCGGGCAAGAAGCTCACGAAGAAGCACCCCTTCGAGGGAATCATCCCGAACATGACGCGGCGCTACCGCGAGACCGATTCGGTGATGGTGCGCGAAGACCTCGCGCGCTTTCGCAACCAGCAGCCCTGCCCCGACTGCGGCGGCTCGCGGCTGCGGCGCGAGGCGCGCAACGTGTTCCTGGTGGACGATGCCGGGCACGTGGGCGCGAACGGCGGCGAGCCGCCGCGCATGGCCATTTTTGAACTCAGCCACCTGACGCTGCGCGACGCCTACGCCTGGTTCAGCACGCTCAAGCTGCGCGGCGCCAAGGCCGACATCGCCGACAAGGTGGTGCGCGAGATCGGCTTGCGCCTCAAGTTCCTGAACGACGTGGGCCTCAACTACCTGAGCCTGGACCGCAGCGCCGAGACGCTCTCGGGCGGCGAGGCGCAGCGCATCCGCCTGGCCTCGCAGATCGGCTCGGGCCTCACGGGCGTGATGTACGTGCTCGACGAGCCCAGCATCGGCCTGCACCAGCGCGACAACGACCGCCTCATCGGCACGCTCAAACACCTGCGCGACATCGGCAACAGCGTGATCGTGGTCGAGCACGACGAGGACATGATCCACGCCGCCGACCACGTGATCGACATGGGCCCCGGCGCCGGCGTGCACGGCGGGCGCGTGATGGCGCAGGGCACCTACGCCCAGGTGTCGGCCAACCCCGAGTCGCTCACCGGCCAGTACCTCTCGGGCGTGAAGAAGATCGAGGTGCCCAAGCACCGCACCGCCTGGCTGCCGGCCGTGAAGAAGCCGGCCTTCAACGAAGGCAAGAAGCCCTCGCGCTTTCCGCAGAGCCCCGCGGCCGAACGCCGCGCGGCGCGCGAGGCGGCGCACCTGGCCTCGCAGACCGACCTGCAAGAAATTCGCGTCGTCGGCGCCACCGGCAACAACCTGAAGAACGTGAGCGTCGCCTTCCCCGTGGGCCTGCTGACCTGCGTGACCGGCGTCTCGGGCTCGGGCAAGTCGACGCTGGTGAACGACACGCTCTACACCGCCGTCGCGCGCACGCTGTACCGCGCGCACGAAGAGCCGGCCGCGCACGAGTCGGTGGAAGGCATCGAGTACTTCGACAAGGTCATCAACGTCGACCAGTCGCCCATCGGCCGCACGCCGCGCAGCAACCCGGCCACCTACACGGGCCTGTTCACGCCCATCCGCGAACTGATGGCCGAGACCAACACCGCGCGCGAGCGCGGCTACGGCCCGGGCCGCTTCAGCTTCAACGTGGCCGGTGGCCGCTGCGAGGCCTGCCAGGGCGACGGCGTGGTGAAGGTCGAGATGCACTTCCTGCCCGACGTCTACGTGCCCTGCGAGGTCTGCCACGGCCAGCGCTACAACCGCGAGACGCTCGAGGTCCAGTACAAGGGCAAGAACATCGCGCAGATCCTCGAGATGACGGTCGAGGTGGCGCACGAGTTCCTGAAGGCCGTGCCGACCATCGAGCGCAAGCTGCGCACGCTGCTCGACGTGGGCCTCAGCTACATCAAGCTCGGCCAGTCGGCCACCACGCTCTCGGGCGGCGAGGCGCAGCGCGTGAAGCTCGCGCTTGAACTCAGCAAACGCGACACGGGCCGCACGCTCTACATCCTCGACGAACCGACCACCGGCCTGCACTTCGCAGACATCGAACTGCTGCTGAAGGTGCTGCACCAGCTGCGCGACGCGGGCAACACCATCGTCGTGATCGAGCACAACCTGGACGTCATCAAGACCGCCGACTGGCTCATCGACATGGGCCCCGAGGGCGGTGCCGGCGGCGGCACGGTGGTGGGCGAAGGCACGCCGGAAGACATCGCGGCGAACGAGGCGAGTCACACGGGCCGCTACCTCAAGCGCCTGCTGTAGCCGCACCGCCAGCACGAATGCACGGGCCGCGCCACAATCGCGGCCCATGCCTTCCTTCACGCCGCGCCAGTTCGTTCTGCTCGTGCTCCTCACCCTCGCGTGGGGCTTCAACTGGCCGGTGATGAAGCTCGGCGTGGCCGATTACCCGCCGCTGGCCTTCCGCGCGATTTCGATCTGGCTGGGCGTGCCCGTGCTGGCGATCGCGCTGGTGGTGATGAAGGTGCCGTTCCGCGTGCCGCGCAGCGCCTGGCCCGAGCTGGTGTGGCTGGGCGCGACCAACATGTTCGTCTGGCACGCCTGCATCATCCTGGCGGTGAAGGCGCTCTCGGGCGGGCGCGCCGCGATCCTGGGCTACACGATGCCGGTGTTCTCCGCCGTCATCGGCGCGCTGCTGTTCTCGGCCGTGCTCACGCGCCGCGCCTGGACCGGCGTGGGCGCCTGCGCCATCGGCGTCGGGCTGCTGCTGTGGCACGAGCTCACCGACTTCGCGGGCCGCCCCGGCTACGTGGCACTGGCGCTGGTGGCCGCCGCCACCTGGGCGCTGGGCACGCAGTTGCTGCGCCACACGCGCATCGGGCTGCCCACGCTCACGCTCTCGTTCTGGATGACGGCCATGACGGCCGTGGTGATGACGGTGCTCTCATTGCTGTTCGAGCGCGACCAATGGCGCTCGCCGGGCGCCGTGACCTGGGGATCGATCGCCTACAACGCGGTGCTGATCTTCGGCTTCGCGCACGCGGCCTGGTTCTACCTGGCGCGTGGCCTGCCGCCGGTGGCCTCGACCCTGAGCGTGATGTTCATCCCCGTGCTCGGCGTGTTCAGCGGCGCCGTGTGGCTCGGCGAGGTCGTGCACTGGCAGGACTGGGTGGCGGTGGCGCTGATGATGGTCGCCATCGCCTCGGTGCTCTTGCCTTCGCGCAGCAGCGCGAAGGCCTGAGCTCAGGTCGTCGTCTGCACGTGCAGGCGGCTGGTCTTGCAGCGGTGCAGCGCGC
Organism: Variovorax sp. GW821-FHT09D07; assembly: GCF_059416345.1. Classification (NCBI taxonomy): domain Bacteria; kingdom Pseudomonadati; phylum Pseudomonadota; class Betaproteobacteria; order Burkholderiales; family Comamonadaceae; genus Variovorax; species Variovorax sp. GW821-FHT09D07. The sequence continues at coordinate 268,903 of NZ_JBWKOY010000007.1, read as the reverse complement.
GGTAGTGCTCCAGCGGCCGGCCGTTGGCGCCGTAGGCGATCGATTCGATGCGCAGCAGCGGCTCGGGCTGCGGCAGGTCGAGCAGGCGGCAGGTTTCCGCGTCGGGCAGCACGGCATCGATCCAGCGTTCGGCGCGCACCAGCCGCACGCCGTACTGGCGGCGCAGCACGTCGTACAGCGAGCGGTCGTCCAGCCGCGTGCGGTGCAGGCCCGGCGCCAGGTCGGCCGGCACCGCCGTCTCGACCAGGAGGCGCAGTTCGCCGTCGACGCTGCGCAGGCGCTTGAGGCCGACCACCTGCGCGTCTTCGGTGAGGCCGAGCGCGGCGGCTTCCTGCGCGGTGGCGGCGCGCAGTTCCTGCACGAGGATCTGCGTGCGCACCGAGCGGCCCTTGCGTTCCATCTCGTCGGAAAAGCCCAGCACGGTGGAGACGAAATCTTCGTCGCGCTCGCGCGCCGACACGAAGGCGCCACGGCCCTTGATCTTGTAGATGAGGTTGTTGCGCACCAGGTCGGCCAGCGCCTCGCGCACCACGATGCGCGAGATGCCGAACTGCTCGCCCAGCTCAGCCTCGGACGGCAGCTTGGCGCCGATGGGCAGCACGCCCTGCAGGATCTGCAGCCGGATGGCGTCGCGGAACTGCGCCCACAGCGGCGATTCGGAGTTGCGGTCGAGCGAGGTCGTCGACACGGTGTCGGGGGCGGTGGAAAGGGTCACGTTAGGTCGGGCCGAGGACGGGGCTGGCCATCAATGATGCATCGAAAGCGGAAGGCGCCGGCTCATTGGCCGCCACCGGCTGCAGGCGCACGCCGTGCCGCTCGCGCAGTGCGGCGGCGCAGGCGCTGAGTTCCTGGTGCGCGCGGGCCGCGTCCCAGCCGAGGGCTTCGGCGGCCACGGCGGCGATCTCGGCGAGCGCGTCGTCGGTGACCAGCCCGCGGATGGCCAGCAGCGTGCGGCGGATCACGAGGTCGTCCAGGTGCACGACGCCGGTCTCCATGCACAGGTACGAGAGCTCGGCCGCCGAGTACTCGGGCGCGTGGCGCAGCGGCGTGTCGCCCGAGGCCGCGAGGCGCTGCGCCAGCGGCAGCGCCTTCGAGCCGTAGCGGCGCAGCAGGCCCAGCGCGCGCGCGCGGCCCAGGCCCGAGCCGGCCGTCATCTTGTCGATGAAGCGTTCGGTGGCGGCCGCGTCGGCCGGCAGCTCGGCGCCGCCGCCGATGGGCAGCGACTCGGTCGAGGCGGTGCGCGAGCGGCCCAGGTGGCGCAGCACGTGGTCGGTGGCCTCTTCGGCCAGGGCGCGGAAGGTGGTCCACTTGCCGCCCACGAGGCCGACGATGGGCACGTCGCGCGTGGCGCTCGGCGGGTCGACCACCACCGAGTGGTCGCGCGAGATCTGGCCCGGCTTGTCGGCGTCGGAGCGCGCCAGCGGGCGCACGCCGACGTAGGTGTAGATCACGTGGTTGCGGTCGAAGGCCATGTTGGGGAACACCTCGCGCAACACGTCGATCAGGTAGTCGATCTCGGCCGGCTCGGTGACGATCTGGTCGGGGTCTTCCACCGGGATGTCGGTGGAGCCCACCAGCACGCGGTCGAGGAAGGGGTAGACGATGCACACGCGCCCGTCCACCGCCTCGAAGTAGGCCATGCGGCCTTCGAGCGCATCGCGCAGCGCCGGGTGGTCGAGCACGAGGTGCGAGCCCTTGGTGCCCATCACGCGCGGGCCGGCGCCGCCGAGCACGGCCGCGCTGCGGTCGAGCCAGGCGCCGGTGGCGTTCACCACGGTGTCGGCCGTGACACGCACCAGCGCGCCGGTGATCTCGTCGCGCAGCGTGAGGATGTTGCCCGCGCAGCCCGTCACGCGGCAGTAGTTGGCGGCGGCCGAGCGCGGCTGGTCGCGGCAGGCGTCGCCGATGAGCTCGAGGATCAGCCACTCGGGATGGCTGATCCAGGCGTCGAAGAAGGTGGCGGTCCAGCGGATGGCGGCGCGGAACAGGCGGCGGTCGTTGGTGGGCACGCGGCTGATGCGGTGGCCCGGCATCACGCGCTGGCGGCGGCCCAGCAGGTCGTACAGGCGCAGGCCCGCGGCCACGGCCAACAGGCCGCGCGTGCGCTGCGGCGGCGTGCGGCCGAAGAACTTGAGCGCGCTGCTCATCAGCCCGCCGAAGAAGCTCGACAGCGGCACCACGGTCTTCAGCGGCTGCACCAGGTGCGGCGCGTTGCGCAGCAGCAGGTTGCGCTCGCGCGTGGCCTCGGCCACCAGCGAGAAGCTCCCGTTTTCCAGGTAGCGCAGGCCGCCGTGGATCATGCGCGAGGGCGCGCTGCTGGCGCCGGCGCCGAAGTCGCCCTTGTCGACGATGAGGCAATCGACGCGCTGCAGCGACAGGTCGCGGAACACACCCACGCCGTTGATGCCGGCGCCGACGATCACCGTCGAGAAGTGGCGGCCCTCCAGCGAAGCCGGACGGACAAAAGGCAGTTGCCACGCGCTCATGACGCACCGCCCGACAGATGGTTGAAGACAGGAGACATGCGATCGATCAGTTCGTTGAATTCGGCGTTGAAATCGGCATGGGCCCGCGCGTCGCGCGCGTCGGGTTCGATGAGTTCGCAGGGCGCGCGCAGCGGGCTGGCAGGCCCCGCGTCGTCGAGGTCCTGCGACATCGCGGCATAGAGGGCGGCGCCGCGCGCGCCGGTTTCGTCGTCGGCGCAGCGCTCGACCGGATGGCCCAGCAGCGCCGCGAGCAGGCGCACCAGGCGCGCGTCGCTGGCACCGCCGCCCAGCACGCTGGAGGCCGACACCGGCAGGCCCTGCGACGCGAGGCGCGCGGTGTGGCGCGCATGCAGCGCGGCCACGGCATCGACCACGGCGCGCGCCATGTCGGCGGGCGTGTGGTGGCTCTTGAGCCCGACGAAGCCGGCCGTGATGCCACCCCCGCCGTTGATGAAGGGCAGAAAGCGCAGCCCGTTCGCGCCCAGCGGCACGCCCATGGCCAGGTCGACCACGGCGCGCGCATCGGGCAGCCCGAGCGCGCCGGCCAGCCACGCGATGTTGGCCATCGACGAGGGGCTGTTCTCCATGTACAGGCGCTCGCGCGTGCGGCCGAAGTTGACGAGCGCCGCGACCTCGGGCTGCGGCTCGATCACCGGGCCGATGACGGCGTTGACGCACCACGTGCCCAGCACCGACACGGCGCGGCCGCGGTCTTCGGCGCCGATGGCGGTCATCGAGGCGAGCAGGTCGATGGCGCCCATCGCCACCGGAATGCCCGCCGGCAGGCCGCACAGCGCCGCCTCGGTGGCGCGCAGCCGGCCCATCGTCTGGCCGCTGGGCACGAGCGGACCGAAGGCGCGCGGCCCGAGGCCGTCGATGCCCGCGACCTCGAAGGCCAGGGGCGACCAGTCGCCGGTGGCCAGCGAGAGCAGGCCGGCGGTGCTGGCATCGCTCGCGTCGGTGGCGATCTCGCCGGTCAGCAGAAAGCCGAGGTAGTCCTTGGCGAACAGCAGGCGGTGCAGTTCGCCGCGCCGCACGGCGTCGGCGCCGAGCAACTCGGCCGCGATCACCGTGGGCTGGCCGGGCCAGGGGCGGCAGCCCACATCGGCGAACAGCCGGTCGCCGTGGCGTGCCGAGAGGGCGAGTGCGCGCGCATCGGCGCGCTGGTCGGTGGAGGCGACGGCGCGGCCGCCGACGAGTTCGTTGTGTGCATCGAGCGCGTACAGGCCCGCCCCGTGGCCGGTGCAGCCGATGGCGCACACGTCCGCCGCGCACGGGCCGAGTTGGCGCGCCACGTCGCCGAGCACGTGGGTCAGCCCCGCGCGGATCGCCGCCGCGCCCACCTCGCACCCGCCGCCGGGCAGCCGCGCATGCCGCAGGGGCAGGCGCGACACGGCCAGGCTGCGCCCACTCCCCGCGTCCAGGGCCAGCGCCTTCAGGCTGCTCGAGCCCATGTCGATGCCGATCAGTATTTTGGTCTTCATGTCATAACAGCTTCGACGGAAAAAAAGGCTGTCACCAGTAGCGTTTCCCCTAGTTATCGGGAGAAACGGCCCGCCATTACATTCTATCCTGTCATAACAACTGTCGTGACACCACGGTCCACAGGTCTGCCACGCAATGGCAGGCCGAAAGCTCTGCCAGTCAACGTGAGGAGACAAAGAATGAGGCGTAATTTCCTGAAGTCCGCAGCCGCCGCCGGTATCGGCTTGGCCGGTGCGAGCGCGTTCGCGCAACAGCAAGCCGCAGCCCCCGCGGCGGGTGCCGGCCTGCGCGGCAATGCCAGCGACGTCTACGTGATGAACGTGATGGTCTCGGGCGTCGAGTACTGGTTCCCGGTCTACGAAATGATGAAGCAGCTCGGCCGCACGCTGGGCGTTCGCACCCGCTACACCGGCACGCCGGAGTACGACGTGAACAAGCAGCTCGCATCGTTCGAACAGGAACTGGCGCGCAAGCCCGCCGGCATCCTGCTGCACCCGATGAACCCCGACCCGTTCATCGAACCCATCAACCGCGCCGCCGCGATGGGCATCCCGGTCGTGACCTTCGCGGCCGATTCGCCCAACTCCAAGCGCACCTCGTTCATCACCTCCGACAACGACCGCGAAGGCAACCAGGCCGCCGACGCCATCGCCGCATCGCTGAACGGCAAGGGCGAGTACGCCGTGCTCGAGAACCCCGGCCAGGACAACCACGACCGCCGCATCGCCGCCTTCGTCAACCGCATGAAGGCCAAGCACCCCGGCATGAAGCTGGTCGGCCGCGCCGCCAGCAACCAGGACCCGAACAAGGCCTACCAGGCCGTGCTGAGCCTGGCGCAGGCCAACCCGAACCTGGGCGCGCTGTTCATGCCCGAGGCCAACTCGGCGCTCGGCGCGGCGCAGGCCAAGGTCGAGACCAAGAAGAACATCAAGGTGATGTGCTGCGACGTCAACGCCAAGATCCTGGACATGATCAAGTCGGGCGACGTGTTCGGTGCCATCAACCCGAACCAGGGCATGCAGGGCTACATGGGCATGATGATGCTGTTCCTGGCCAAGAACCCCGGCCTCATCGACCCGATGAACGACGCCAAGCGCAACGGCACGAACCCGATGTCGGTGCCCTTCCTGGACAACGGCCTGGCCGTGGTGAGCAAGGCCAACGCCGACGACTTCTACTGGGACAAGTACCTTGCCCGCCGTGGCACCAAGGGAATCGGCGAGTGAGCACCCCTGCCGCATTGCTTGAACTGCGCGGCATCGCGAAGCGCTTCGGCGCTTCGCGCGCGCTCTCGGGCGTGGACTTCTCGCTGCAGGCCGGCGAGATCCACGCCCTGTGCGGCGAGAACGGCGCGGGGAAGTCGACGCTGATGAACATCATCGACGGCATCCACCAGCCCGACGAAGGCGAGATCGTGCTGTGCGGCCAGAAGGTCGTCATCGACGGCCCCGCCCACGCCATGCGCCTGGGCATCGGCCTGGTGCACCAGGAAATCGCCCTGTGCGCCGACGCCACCGTGGCCGAGAACATCTTCATGCCGGAAATCAACGCCGGCAAACAGGCGTGGATGAACTTCTCCGCCTTGAACACGCGCGCCGCGACAGTGCTGGCACGCCTGGGCCAGGACATCGACCCGGCCGCGCTGGTGCGCGACCTGAGCATTTCGAGCCAGCAGCTGGTGGAGATCGCCAAGGCGCTCACGCTCGATTGCAAGGTGCTCATCCTCGACGAGCCCACCGCCGCCCTCACCGACAACGAATCGGCCGCACTCTTCCGGGTGCTGCACGACCTCAAGGCGCAGGGCATCGGCATCATCTACATCAGCCATCGCATGGCCGAGATCTTCACGCACTGCGACCGCGCCACCGTGCTGCGCGACGGGCGCAACGTGCACAGCGGCCCGCTCGAAGGCATGACGCCCGACGAGCTGGTGCGCCGCATGGTCGGGCGCGACCTGGGCAACTACTACCCGCCCAAGCAATCCGCCGCCGCCGATGCCAACGCTGGCCCCGTGCTGGAAGTCGATGGCATCGCCGACGACGAGCGCGTGCACGGCATCTCCTTCACGCTGCAGCGTGGCGAGATCCTCGGCATCGCCGGCCTCATGGGCGCCGGGCGCAGCGAGCTGGCCGAGACCGTGTGCGGCCTGCGCCCCGCGCGACGCGGCGCGGTGCGCCTGAACGGCAAGACGCTGTCGATCCGCAAGTACAGCGACGCGCTGCGCGAAGGCATCGCCTACTTGAGCGAAGACCGCAAGGCGGCCGGCGTGTTCCTCGACCTGCCGATTGCCCAGAACATCTCGTCGATGGCGCTGCGCCGCGTGAGCTCGGCCCTGGGCCTGCTGCAGCGTGCCACCGAGCACCGGCTCGCGGTGCAGCTGGGCGCCAAGCTCAACCTGAAGTCGGACGGCGTGGCGATCGAGGTGTCGAGCCTGTCGGGCGGCAACCAGCAGAAGGTGGCGATCGCCAAGCTGCTGGCCACGCAACCCGCGGTGCTGCTGATGGACGAGCCCACGCGCGGCGTGGACGTGGGCGCGAAATCCGAGATCCACCACATCCTGCGCGACCTGGCCGACCAGGGCGTGGGCGTGGTGGTGATCTCTTCCGAACTGCCCGAGATCATCGGCCTGTGCGACCGCGCACTGGTGATCCGCGAAGGGCGATTGGCGGGCGAACTGGCCCATGACGAGATGACGGAGGAAGCCCTGCTGCGGCTGGCCTCCGGACTTTGCGAACCCGAAGAGGCAATGGCATGAACTTTCCGACCAGAATCGACGCAGGCGCCGCGGCCACGGCCACGGCCGGCTCCCTGCAACCCCGCCGAACAGGAGACCCCGTGAAGCAGGCCAACAAGCTCACGAGCATGCGCGAGGCCGGGCTGGTGCTGATCATCGTGGCGCTGTGCGTCGCGATGAGCTTCGCATCGCCCTACTTCCTCACCTGGGACAACGTGCGCGCGATGCTGCTGTCCTTCTCCATCGAAGGCATCGTGGTGGTGGGCATGACCATCCTGCTCATCGTCGGCGGCATCGACCTGTCGGTGGGCTCGGTGGTGTGCTTCGCGATGGTGGTGACCGGCAAACTCTTTCTCATGGGCATGGACCCGTGGCTCGCGAGCCTGGTGGCCATCGGCGCCAGCGGCCTCATCGGCGCCATGATCGGCGGCTGCGTCACGCGCATCGGGCTGAACCACTTCATCGCCTCGCTGGCCTTCATGGTGATCGTGCGCGGCCTGTGCCTGGCGCTCACGCAGGGCACGCCGCAGTCGCTGTTCTCGCTGCCGGCCGAGTTCAAGTTCATCGGCCAGGGCACGCTGTTCGGCGTGCCGGCCGTGATCCTGATCTTCCTGGCCATCGTGATCGTGAGCGACTTCGTGCTGCGCCGCTCCACCCTGCTGCGCCGCGTGTTCTACACCGGCAGCAACGAGAAGGCCGCGCTGTACGCCGGCATCCGCGTGGGCCGCGTGAAGTTCTGGGTCACGGTGCTGTGCTCCGCCTCGGCGGGCCTGGCCGGCGTGATCTACACCGCGCGCTTCGGCGCCGCCACGCCGACCTTCGGCATGGGCATGGAACTCAACGTGATTGCCGCGGCCGTGATCGGCGGCGCCAGCCTCAAGGGCGGCTCGGGCACCGTGCTCGGCGCCGTGCTCGGCCTGGCGCTGCTGTCGGTGGTGACCAGCTCGCTGATCCTGCTCGACGTGTCGCCTTACTGGCAGGACGTGATCAAGGGCCTGATCCTGCTCGCGGCCGTGACCATCGACCACATCCTGAACACGAGAAAGACCAAGCGATGAGCAACGCAACGCAGATGAAGAAGACCACCCTCGGCCCCTCGGGCATCGAATGCTCGGCCATCGGCCTGGGCACCTGGGCCATGGGCGGATGGATGTGGGGCGGCGGCGACAACGCAGCCGCCGTGATCGCCATCCAGGCCTCGCTCGATGCGGGCGTGACCCTGATCGACACCGCGCCCGCCTACGGCCTGGGCCGCTCCGAGAGCATCGTCGGCACCGCTCTGAAGGGCCGCCGCCACGAGGCCGTGATCGCCACCAAGTGCGGCCTGGTGTGGCACACGCAGCAGGGCACGCACTTCTTCGAGGAAGACGGCCACCCGGTGTACCGCTACCTCGGGCGCGATTCGATCTTCCACGAATGCGAAGAGAGCCTGAAGCGCTTGCAGACCGACTACATCGACCTGTACATCACGCACTGGCAGGACCACACGACGCCCGTGGCCGAGACCATGGACGCGCTGCTGGCGCTCAAGAGGCAGGGAAAGATCCGCGCCATCGGCGTGAGCAACGCAACGCCCGAGATCCTGTCGGAGTACCTGAAGCACGGCCCGGTCGATGCGGCGCAGGAGCTCTACAGCCTCATCGACCGCGGCATCGAGACCACGCTCGCGCCGCTGTGCGCCGAGCACAACGTGGCGGTGCTGGGCTACTCGTCGCTGGCGCTGGGCCTGCTGGCCGGGCCCATCGACCCCGCGCGCGAGTTCAAGGGCGACGACCAGCGCGCCACCAACCCGCGCTTCAGCGAAGCCAACCGCGCGAAGCTCAAGGCCTTCTTCGACACGCTGGAGCCGCTGCGCACGCACCTGGGCTGCTCCTTCGGCCAGATGATGATCGCCTGGACCGTGGCCCGCGGCACCGTCTCGGTGGCGCTGTGCGGCGCGCGCGTGCGCCAGCAAGCCATTGAAAACGCCGGCGCCGGTGCGGTCGTGCTCGACGGCGAAGCCCTGCAGCTCATCGACGCTGCGGCCAAGCGCCACCTGGACGCGCTCGCCTGAGCGCGCGCATTTCTTCCCTTCCTTTTTCCTCAACACGGAGTTCTTCCTTCATGTCGAAAGACAAGACCGCGCGGCTCAACCGCCTGCTGCACAACGGCCGCTGCCTGGACATCGCCCTGGACCACGGCGTGTGCAACGAACCCACCTTCCTGGACGGCCTGGAAGACATGCCCGGCGTGATCGACAAGCTCGTGGCTGCGAAGCCCGACGCGATCCAGCTGAACTACGGGCAGTCCGACCTGCTGCAGGACCGGCCCGGGCGCGACCGCCCCGCGCTGGTGATGCGCCTGGACATGGGCAACCCCTACAACGCCGTGCACCACCGCGTGATGTGGGCCGTGCTGCAGAACCAGGACGACCCGGTGCTGCCCGCCGTGCAGCGGGACGCGGCCTGCGTGGTCGTCAACCTGTTCATGCTGCCCGACGAGCCCGACCTGTTTCGCCAGTGCGTGCAGAACATCGCCCGCGTGCGCGCCGACTGCGACCGCTACGGCATGCCGCTCATGATCGAGCCGCTGGTGATGCAGGCGCCCACCGCCACCAGCCGCTACATGGTCGATGGCGACGCCGAAAAGATCGTCACGCTCACGCGCCTGGCGCGCGAGATGGGCGCCGACATCGTCAAGGCCGACCCGACCACCGACGCCACCGACTTCCACCGCGTGGTGCAGGCCGCGCGCTGCCCCGTGCTCGTGCGCGGCGGCGGGCGCGAAGACCTGCAGCAGGTGTTCGCGCGTTCGCGCGTGCTCCTGGACCAGGGCGCCGTCGGCATGGTGTACGGCCGCAACGTCTACCAGCACGCCAACCCCTCGGCGGTGGTGAGCGCACTGATGGCCATGATCCACGACGGTGCCAGCGCCGAAGCGGCCTGGAACCTCTATGAATCGGGCGGCGTGAAGTAAGAACGCCCAGGCGCCGGTGCCTTCCACGCGGAAGGCGCCGGCGCCAACCAGCGGGAGAGCAAGACAGAAGAAGAAGTGGACGGCGGACAACGCATGCGTTGCCCGCCGGGGGCGCGCCTGCGCGTGCGCTTTCCCAGCAAGCGACCGAGTGACTCGAGAGAACCAAGGACAAGAGGGTTCCCTGCGAACTTCAAACAACCTGGAGGCGACGATGAAGATCCGGTATTTCCTGATGGCGTTCCTGGTGCCGTGCGTCACATTGCTGACGCATGCGGCAATCACCGGGGTCAGTCCGATGACGACCCTCAACAAGATGGCCACGGCGGCTGCCGCTATCGTGGCCGACCCGCTCCCGCTGCAGGGGCCGGGCCTGGGCAACCTCACCTACACCTCGGCGGAACTGTTCAAGCCGGTGTCGATGATCACCAGCGCCGCGCACCCGCTCGACCCGGCGCACAGCGATGCCTACGAGGCGCGCGACGTGCCCGCCACGTACCCGGGCCGCAAGGATTACGGCATGAACGCCGGCATCATGGTCAACGGCTACTTCCTCACCTCCTTCGCGCCGGACAGCGGCCTCGGCCCCGGCGGCTTCCTGCTGTACGACGTGTCGAACCCGCGCCAGATCAGGCTCGTCAAGAAGATCTACGAGCCCGACGACGCCACAGGCGGCCGCACCAAGGAATTCCGCGAGACGCACTCCTTCGGCACCGCGAAGATCGGCGGCAAGACCTACGTCGTGCTGCCCAGCATCAACGGCGTCGAGTTCTGGGACTTCACCGACATCAACGACATCAAGCAGGTGAAGAAGCTGGCGCTGCCCGGCGTCAACTCGGGCGACTACGAGAACGTGTCCTGGCAGCTGTGGTGGCAGGCGCCCTACCTGTACGTGGCCTCGGCCGGCCGGGGCATGTTCATCGTCGACGCGACGGACCCCGCGAACGCGGTGGTCGCCAACCGCGGCGCCGGCAAGCCCAACCCGGTGCCCACCGGCGAACTCGGCGGTTTCCGCCTTGGCCCGATCTTCACGATGGGCAACCACATGGTGCTGACCGCAATGGAAAGCAACGGCGGTTTCGCGAGCCTGGACATCTCCGACCCGCTCAACCCCAAGGTGCTCGATTCCATCGCCGGCGCCACGCCGTTCTATTACGCGACCTGCTTCGACGGCAAGAGCGTGCACGCCTCCGCGCGCGGCAGCGGCGCCAAGATGTACAGCTACGACCTGAGCGACCGCTCGCGCTTCGTGGCCGAGGACAACCGGCTCGTCATCGACGAGCAGCTGTACTGCGCCACGCAGGACAACTACGTCATCCAGGGCGCGCAGACCCGCATCCACAAGGTGGACGTGAGCAACCCGCTCAACCACGTGGAAGTGGGCCGCGGCAGCATCCTGCGCGAGGACGACCCGAACTTCTCGCATTCGGACAACGGCCAGGTCGCGATGTTCGGCAACCTCGTCTTCGTGGGCAACGACCACGGCTCGGGCAGCGGCTTCGTCGTGCACGCGGTGGACCCCGACACCACCAAGCCCGAAGTGAAGCAGGTCTCGCCCGCCAACGGTGCGAAGCAGCAGGCCCTCAGCTCGCGCATCGGCCTGGGCATGACCGACAACATCCTGCCGGAGAGCGTGAACAGCAACACCTTCATCGTGCGTCCGGTGGGCGGCAACACGCTGGCGGGCACCTACAGCGTGCAGCTGGGCATCGTCAACTTCCATCCCGCGCAGCCGCTGCTGCCGGGCACGAGCTATGAGGTGTTCCTGCCGGCCAACGGCGTGAAGGACTATGCGGGCAACGCCATCGGCGCCGACTACCGCTCCACCTTCAACACCGGCAACGCCAGCGACATCAACCTGATGCACCACTGGCCGCTGACGGGCAACCTGGGCGACCAGATCGGCGCCAACAACGGCACGCCCGCCACCGGCGACGCGTTCGAGAGCATCGGCCTGAACTTCGCGAACCGCACCGCCGGCGTGCCGCTGAAGAACGACACCGTGGCCAGCGCGCTGGGCGGCACCGCCACGCTGAGCTTCTACATGAAGACCACGCAGGCCGGCGGCGCCAACTCCTGGACCGCGCCCGGCATCTTCGGTCGCGACCAGTCGGGCGGCACCGACGACGTGTTCTGGGGCTGGCTGGACACCGGCGGGCGCATCAAGCTCTCGGTGGGCAACGACGGCGGCACCACCTCCACCGCGGCCGTGAACGACGGCAACTGGCACCACGTCGTGCTCACGCGCGACGCGGCCTCGGGCGCGCAGGCGGTGTACGTCGACGGCGTGAAGACCACGTCGACCGGCCCGACCGGCACCAAGGGCCTGTCGACCAAGTTCCAGGTCATGGGGCAGATCCAGGGCAACACCGCGCTCTTCAAGGGCACGCTGGCCGAGGTGCGCGTGTACGGCCGCGTGCTCGGCCAGGCCGAGGTGGACACGCTGCGCGGCCAGGCCATCATCGGCGACCCGGGCCTGGGCGGCGGACCCAAGCTGGTCAACGGCCAGCTGAGCTTCAACCCCGCGACGCTCGGCGCCAGCGGCGTGCAGTTCCGCTGGAACTTCGGCAACGGCACGCAGACGGCGTTCTCGAACCAGCCCAACACCAGCTACACCTACACCACCCCCGGCCACTACACGGTGACCCTGACGGTGAAGGACAGCAGCGGCCGCGAGACCTACTACACCTACAACGTGACCGTCATCGCGCCGGTCACCGCGACCGCGCCCACGCACACGACCAACATCGCGGGCGATGCGAGCCGGGTGTACTCGGTGAACCCCGACAGCGGCACGGTGGCCGCCATCGACGCGCAGACCCTCGCCAAGCTGTGGGAAGTGCGCGTCGGGGACGAGGCCAAGACGCTGGCCGTCGGCCCCGACGGCCGCATCTGGGTCGCGGTGCAGGGCGAGGACAAGCTGGTGGCGCTCAACGCCGCCGACGGCTCGCAGTCGGTGTCGATCCCGCTGGCCTACGGCAGCGGCCCCTACGGCGTGGCCTTCACGCCCAACGGCGCCAAGGGCCTGCTCACGCTGGAAAGCAAGTCGGTGCTCATGAGCTTCGACCCCAGCAACGGCGCCACCACCGGCGCGCTGGCGCTCGAGGGCGGCGTGCGCGGCATCGCCGTGAGCGCCGACTCGCAGGTGGCCTACGTCACGCGCTTCAAGTCGAAGATGACGGGCGGCCAGCTGCACAAGGTGAACCTGCAGTCGCTGACCGCGCTGCAGACCATCCCGCTGCCGGTGGACACCACGACCGTCGACACCGAGAGCCGCGCGCGCGGCGTGGCCAACTACCTGAGCCAGGTGGTGATCTCGCCCGACGGCTCGCGTGCCGTGCTGCCTTCGAAGAAGGACAACATCGTGCGCGGCCGCTTCCGCGACGGCAAGGACCTGCCGCACGACCAGACGGTGCGTTCCATCCTGTCGCAGGTGAACCTGCAAAGCGCCGCAGAGGTGTTCTCCGAGCAGATCGACTTCGACGACCGCGCCCCCGCGCGCGCCGCGCTGTACTCGCCCGCCGGCGATTACCTGTTCGTGGCGCAGATGGAAGGCAACCGCGTCGCCATCGTCGACAGTTACACCCGCGCGATTCGCGGCGAGATCAACGCCAGCAGCGCCCCGCATGGCCTGTACCTCGATGCGGCGCGCAAGCGGTTGTTCGTGAACAACTTCCTGGCGCGCTCGGTGTCGGTGCACGACGTGGCGAAGGTGCTGTCGGCCGAGACCAATGCGGCGATCTTCCTGCAGAACGTGGCCACCGTGGCGCAGGAGCCGATGGCGGCCGCGGCGCTGCGCGGCAAGCAGGTGTTCTACAACGCGGCCGACCGGCGCATGAGCAAGGACAACTACATCTCCTGCGCCAGCTGCCACGCGGACGGCGGCGACGACGGCATGGTGTGGGACTTCACCCAGCGCGGCGAGGGCCTGCGCCGCACCATCAGCCTGCAGGGCCGGCGCGGCACCAGCCACGGCAAGCTGCACTGGACGGCCAACTTCGACGAGGTGCAGGACTTCGAGAACGACATCCGCAACGAGTTCGGCGGCACCGGCTTCCTGAGCAACGCCGACTGGGCCGCCACGCAGGCCCCGCTGGGTGCGCCCAAGGCCGGCAAGAACGCGCAGCTGGACGACCTGGCCGTGTACCTGGGTTCGCTCAACAAGTACATGCGCAGCCCGGCCCGCGCCGCGGACGGCAGCCTGAGCGTGGACGCGGTGCGCGGACAGACCGTGTTCAACACGGCCCAGTGCGCCACCTGCCACACGGGCGCCACCTTCCGCGACGGCCTGCGACACGACGTGGGCACCATCCAGGCCTCGTCGGGCAAGGGCAGCAACCAGCCACTGGCGGGCGTGGGCTTCGACACGCCGACCCTGTCGGGCACCTGGAACACCACCGCGTTCTTCCACAACGGCCAGGCGGCCACGCTGCAGGACCTGCTCGCGGGCGGCCACGGCAATGCGTCCAGCCTGCCGGCGAACGACGTGGTGGCGCTGCGCGAGTACGTGCGCTCGCAGGACACCGCCCCGGCGGTGGTCACGCGGCTGCGCTCCGACCTCAACCCGACGATGTGCGTGAACATCAAGGGCGCCTCGACCACCAGCGGCGCGACGGCGGTGCAATGGCCGTGCGGCAACGCGGGCAACGAGAAGTTCACGATGACGCCCGTCACCGGCGGCTACGTGCAGTTCATCGCCGAACACAGCGGCCTGTGCCTGGCGCAGAACGGCACGGCGACCACGAACGCGGCCGTGGTGCAGGTGGCCTGCTCGTCGGGCAACACGGCGCAGTGGAGCCTGGTGGGCGGCACGGTGCGCAACCGCGCCTCGGGTTCGTGCCTGGACGTGCCGAACGGCTCGACCACGCAGGACACGGCGCTGATCACCTGGACCTGCAACGGCGGCAACAACCAGAACTGGACTCCGCTGCCGTAAGCACCTCGCTTCGCGCCTGAGCCCAGGCCGGCCGTTTCGACGGCCGGCTTTTTTTCGTCTGGCGCATGACCTCCCGCGTCATGGATTCGATGCACCCCTTCTGGAACAGTGGGTCCATCGATTCATCAACCACCAGGAGAAAAAACCATGACCGGCTTCAACATCCTTCCGCTCGCCGTCGCCCTGCTGATCGGCATTGCCGCACTGGGTTCGTGCATCGGCATCGCGCTGGTGGGCCAGAAGTTTCTCGAAGGGACGACGCGCCAGCCCGAGCTGGTCGACACGCTGCAGACCAAGTTCTTCCTGGTCGCGGGCGTGACCGACGGGGCCTTCATCATCGCAACGGGCATCGGCCTCTGGTTCGCGACGGCCAGCCCCTTCGGTTGACGTTTGCGTAACCTTTGGCGAGGGGTCGGCGTGGCGAAAGTCACGCGGTTCACTGGCACCATTCGTGCTAGTACCGTTGACACCGAATTGTTTACGGCTAAAGTATTTAACTATCAACAGTTCAGTTGTCTCAACCCTTCCCTAGCCGGAGAACCCGATGCGCCCCACGTTCCTGAAATCGCCCGCGCTGCCGCGCACCCTGATCTCGCTGCTGCTGTGCGGCGCCGCCCTCGGGGCCTCGGTGTCGGCCGTGGCCGCGCCGGTCAAGGTGGGTTTGGCCCTTGACATCTCGGGGCCTTTCGCGGCCCTGGGCGCCGAGGCGCGTGACGGCTTCGCGCTCGGCATCAAGCAGCTGAACGGCAAGCTCGGCGGGCAGGACGTGGAGTTCGTGCAGGCCGACATGGCCGGCAGCCCCGACCAGGCCAAGCAGCTGGTCGACCGCATGATCCAGCGCGACAAGATCGACATCTTCAGCGGTCCCATCGGCTCCAACGTGGCGCTGGCCGTGGGCCCGACGCTGTTCAACGCCAAGGTGCCCTACCTGTCGGCCAACGCCGGCCCGAGCCAGTTCGCCGGCGCGCAGTGCAGCCCCTACTTCTTCGGCACCGCCTACCAGAACGACCAGTTCCACGAGGCCGCCGGCAAGTTCGCGCAAGACCGCGCGTTCAAGAAGATCGTGCTCATCGCCCCCAACTACCCGGCCGGCAAGGATGCCCTGGGCGGCTTCAAGCGCCAGTTCAAGGGCCAGGTGGCCGACGAGCTGTACACCAAGCTGGGCCAGATCGACTACGCCGCCGAACTCGCGCAGCTGCGCGCGGCCAAGCCCGATTCGATCTACTTCTTCCTGCCCGGCGCGATGGGCATCAACTTCATCAAGCAGTTCGTGGGCGCGGGCCTGTCCAAGGACATCACGCTCGTCACCAGCGGCTTCTCGGCCGACGAGGACGTGATCGGCGCCGTGGGCGAGCCGATGCTCGGCCTGTTCAACACCTCGCACTGGGCGCACGACCTGGACAACGCCGCCAACAAGGCCTTCGTGGCCGCCTTCCGCAAGGAATACAACGGCCGCTACCCGTCGGTGTACGCCGCACAGGCCTATGACGCGATCCTCGCGATGGACGCCGCCGTGAAGCAGGCCGGCGGCAACGCGCAGAACCGCGACGCCGTGGTCGCTGCCCTGAAGAAGGCCAACTACGCCTCGACGCGCGGCACCTTCAAGTACGCGAACAACCACTTCCCCATCGAGAACTTCTACCTGCGCGTGATCGGCAAGGACGCGCAAGGCAAGGTGACGAACAAGCTGATCAACACCGTGCTGACAAGCTACGGCGACAGCTACGCCAGCAAGTGCGCAATGAAGTGATGCGGCTCGTCTTTCCATGAGCGGCATCCTCGTCCTCGAGCAATTGCTCAACGGCATCGGCTACGGCCTGATGCTCTTTCTTCTGGCGGCGGGCCTCACGCTGGTGTTCGGCATCATGGACGTGCTGAACCTGGCGCACGGCTCGCTGTTCATGGCCGGCGCCTACGTGGCGGCCGAGGCGCACACGCGCACCGGCTCGTTCGCCGCCGCCATCGTGGTCGCGGTGCTCGTCACCGTGGTGGTGGCGCTGCTCATCGAGGTGCTGCTGATGCGCCGCCTCTACAAGCGCGACCACCTGGCGCAGGTGCTCGCCACCTTCGGCGTGATCCTGGTGGCCGACGACATCGTCAAGATGATCTGGGGCCCCTCGCCCGTGATGGCCCCCACGCCGGCCGCGCTCTCGGGCCCGGTCGAGCTGATGGACGGCCTGCCCTATCCCTCGTACCGCCTCGTGGTGCTCGCGGGCGGCCTGCTGATGGCGCTGGCGCTGTACGTGCTGGTGAACCACACGCGCATCGGCATGCGGGTGCGCGCGGGTGCGTCCGACCGGCCGATGGCCGAGCTCATGGGCGTGCGCGTGGGCCGCATCTTCAACGGCGTGTTCCTGCTCGGCGCGGCGCTGGCCGCACTGGCCGGCGCGCTCATGGGCCCGATCGTCGCGGTGCAGGTGGGCATGGGCGAAGCCATCCTGATTCCGGCGCTGGTGGTGCTGGTGATCGGCGGCATCGGCTCGGTGCGCGGCGCCTTCGTGGCCGCGCTGCTGGTCGGCGTGGTCGACACCATCGGCCGCGCCTTCGTGCCGATGCTGCTGCGCGCCACGCTGCCGCCCGCCACGGCGGCCGACCTGGGACCGCTGTTCGCCGAAGTGGCGATGTACGCGCTCATGGTCGTCGTCCTGATCTTCCGGCCCTCGGGCCTTTTCTCCGCCCGCGCATGAAACCCTCGTCACGCACCTTCGGCCTCGGGCTGCTCCTCGTGGCGCTCGCGGCCTTTCCGCTGGTCGCGCCGCTGTTCGGGCTCGACTTCTACATCGGCTTCGTGCGGCGCGTGCTCGTCGTCGCGCTGGCCGCCGCGAGCCTGAACTTCATCCTCGGCTTCGGCGGCATGGTGGCGCTCGGGCATGCGGGCTTCATCGGCATGGGCGCCTACACGGTGGTGGCGCTCAGCGACGCCGGCGTGATGTCGGCCTGGCTCCTGTGGCCGCTGGCCGCGCTGGTGGCCGGCGTGGTCGCCGCGCTGATCGGCACGGTGGCACTGCGCACGCGCGGCGTGTACTTCATCATGACCACGCTGGCTTTTGCGCAGATGCTGTACTTCGTCGTCGTGTCGCTGCGCAAGTACGGCGGCGACGACGGCTACACGCTGATGTCGCGCCCCACGCTGCTGCCGGGCCTGGACCTGGGCAACGAATCGACCTTCTACTGGGTGGTGCTCGTGGTGGTGGCGCTCGCGCTGTGGTGGCTGCACCGCGCCACGCAGGCGCGCTTCGGCCATGCGCTGATGGGCATCCGCGACAACGAGACGCGCATGCGCGCGCTGGGCTACCCGGTGTTCCGACTGCAGCTCGTCGCCTTTGCCATCGCGGGCGCGATCGCCGGGCTGGCCGGCGCGCTGCTGGCCGGCGGCAACGGCTTCGTGAGCCCGGCCACGATGCACTGGACGCAGTCGGCCACGCTGGTGGTGATGGTCGTCATCGGCGGCCTGGGCCGCAGCTGGGGCGGGCCGGTGGGCGCCGTGGTCTGGCTGGTGCTCGAGGAAGCGCTCAAGCAGCACACCGAGCACTGGCACATGCCGCTGGGCCTGCTGCTGATTGCCGTCGCCCTCTGGGCTCCGCGCGGCCTCGCCGCACTGTCGACAAAACGCCGCACGGTCGCAGCAGCGGCTTCCGCTGCAACGGCCGCAGGGAGCGCCAAGCCATGAGCCTTTTCAGAATCGAAGGGTTGGTCAAGCGCTTCGGCGGCCTGCTGGCGACCGACCATGTGAGCCTCACGGTGGAGCGCGGCGAGGTGCATGCGCTCATCGGTCCCAACGGCGCGGGCAAGACCACGCTGGTGAACCTCATCACCGGCCTGCTGGAGGCCGACGCGGGCCGGCTGATGCTCGACGGACAGGACATCACGGCCTACAAGGACCACCAGCGCGTGGCCGCCGGCATGTCGCGCTGCTTCCAGGTGACGCGCGTGTTCGCCAAGGAAACGGTGCACGACAACCTGATGCTCGCGGCGCAGGCCCATGCGGGCAGCAGCCTGCGCTTCCTGGCGCCGCGCGCCAACGAACGCGACCTCGTCGACCGCGCCCACGCGCTGGCCGACCGCGTGGGCCTGGGCAGCGAGCGTCACCGCATCGCAGGCACGCTGCCGCACGGCGCGCAGCGCGCGCTCGACGTGGCGCTGGCACTGGCCGCCGAGCCCAAGCTGCTGCTGCTCGACGAGCCGATGGCCGGCATGGGCCCCGACGAGTCGGCGCGCATGGTCGATCTCATCGAATCGCTGCGCGCCTCGATGGCCATCCTGCTCATCGAGCACGACATGGACGCCGTGTTCCGCCTTGCCAACCGGCTCACGGTGCTGGTGCAGGGCAAGGTGCTGATGAGCGGCACGGCCGACGAAGTGCGGGGCCACCCCGATGTGCAAGCCGTGTACCTCGGCACCGAAGCGGAAGGACACGCATGAGCACGACGACCACGAAATCCACCCTGCTCGAGGCCACCGCCATCGAAGCCGGCTACGGCGCCAGCCAGGTGCTGTTCGGCATCGACGTGCGCGTCGGTGCAGGCGAAGTGATGGCGCTGCTGGGCCGCAACGGCATGGGCAAGAGCACGCTGCTGAAGGTGCTGACCGGCACGATCGCGCCGATGCGCGGCGGCGTGCAGTTCTGCGGCGCGGCCATCGGCGGCCACCGGCCCGACGCCATCGCGCGGCGCGGCATGGCCATCGTGCCCGAGGGGCGCCATGTGTTCCCCAACCTCAGCGTGGACGAGCACCTGCGCGCCTTCGCGCGGCCCCGCCCCGGCAGCGCGCCGCGCTGGACCGTGGAGGCGCTCTACAAGCTCTTTCCGCGCCTGTCGGAGCGCAAGGCCAACGCGGGCAACCAGCTCTCGGGCGGCGAGCAGCAGATGCTGGCCATTGCGCGCGCGCTGTCGACGCACCCGCGCCTGCTGATCCTCGACGAAGCCACCGAAGGCCTGGCGCCGGTGATCCGCGAGGAGATCTGGCACTGCATCGCCACGCTCAAGTCCGAAGGCGAGGCGA
Organism: Variovorax sp. GW821-FHT09D07; assembly: GCF_059416345.1. NCBI lineage: Bacteria > Pseudomonadati > Pseudomonadota > Betaproteobacteria > Burkholderiales > Comamonadaceae > Variovorax > Variovorax sp. GW821-FHT09D07. Next base: position 249,309 of record NZ_JBWKOY010000007.1, on the reverse strand, counting down.
TCCTGGTGGTCGACAAGTACGTGCAGCGCCTGCTGCCGCTGGCCGACCGCCACGTGATCCTCGAGCGCGGACGCGTGGTGTGGCAGGGCGACTCGGCCGCGCTCGACGCCGACCGGTCGCTGTGGACGCGCTACCTGGGCGTGTGAGTCTTCGCTCGTTCGTCCGCTAGCGCGGACGGCACGCCAGGAAGTTGGCCCACGTCACGTCGTCGCGGCCGATCCACTGACTGCCCCATTGCAGGTCAAGGCCCGCCGTCGCCAGCGCGTCGGCGAACGCGTCTTTCGACCAGTACACGGTCTGGTAGTCGCCGAGGGTCTCGCCTTCGCCGATGCGCATGGCCGCGAGAAAAACCCCGCCGGGCGCGAGCGCGTCGAACACCTTGCGCAGCACCGGCGCGATCTGCGCGCGATCGACATGGATCAGCACGCACATCGCAAGGACTGCGTCGTACGGCCCGCCCAGCGCATCCGTGACGACGTTGAGCAGCTCGCCCTTCTTGCCGCGCTCGGCCTGCAGGTCGAGAAACGCCTGGACCGCATCGGTGCGCCTCACGACCCCGCCCAGGGATTCGACGAGATCGGCGTCCTGCCCCGACCCGGAACCGATCTCGAGCACGCTGCCACCGGCGGGCACGCGCTGCATCATGCGGCGCACGGCGGCCTCGATCTCGGGCGGCCGGTGGCCTGCCACGATCGCGTTGTAGTCGCGCGCGGACGCTTCGTAGGACGCAAGGGTGCGGTCCATGTGCTGGCGCACCGGGGCGGGGACGGTCATGGGCGCCGTGGCCGGGTTCAGACCGAGCGCGTGATGCCGCCGTCCACGCGCAGGTTCTGCCCCGTGATGTAGCCCGCGCCCTCGGAGGCCAGGAAGCCGATGGTGGCGGCGATCTCGGCGCTGCGGCCGTAGCGGCCCATGGGGATGCGTTCGCGGAACACTTCTTTCTCGGGCAGACTGTCGATGAAGCCGGGCAGGACGTTGTTCATGCGCACGTTGTGCTTGGCGTACTGGTCGGCGAAGAGCTTGGTGAAGGCCGCGAGGCCGGCGCGGAACACGCCCGAGGTCGGGAACACCGGGTCGGGCTCGAAGGCGGCGAAGGTCGAGATGTTGATGATCGCGCCGCCGCCCTGCTTCACCATGTGCGGTGCCACGAGGCGCGCGGGACGCACGGCGCTCAGGAAGTAGACGTCCATGCCGCGGTGCCAGTCGTCGTCGCTGATCTCCAGGATCGGCGCGCGCGGGCCGTGGCCGGCGCTGTTCACGAGCACGTCGATGCGGCCCCATTCGGCCATGACCTTGTCCACGAGGCGCTGGATGTCCTCGTTCGATTGGTTGGAGCCGGTGACGCCGATGCCGCCGAGTTCCTGCGCCAGCGCCTCGCCCTTGCCCGACGAGGACAGGATGGCGACGCGAAAGCCGTCGTCCGCGAGCTTGCGCGCCGCAGCGGCGCCCATGCCGCTGCCGCCGGCGGTGACGATGGCTACTTTCTGATCTGACATGGTGGGTTCCTCCTTCGGATGAAACCCCGTAGCCTACCCCTCGATGTCCCAGCGCGCTTTCACGGGGAAAGGCGCGCTGTCCTGCAGGGTGAAGCGCTTCAGGTCTTCCTCGAACTCGGCCTGCGGCATCAGCGAGGGCACCTGCTCGGGTCTGGCGCGCGGGCCCGTCTTGAAAGGCCGCGACACCAGCGGCTGCCGGCTCAGCGCCTGCAGGTAGGCGGCGGTTTCCGTGTCGTCCATGAAAGCCGTGACGGTGGCCACGTCGGCCGCGATGCGCTCGGCCATCTCGGGCTCGGACAGGTCCCAGTCGCCGAGGTAGCTCAGGTCGACGAAGGCTTCCAGGAATTTCGCGCAGACGAAATCGGCGAACGAGCCGTGGCCGACGCTGCTTTCCTCGTCGTCGTGCCACACGAAGGCCACGCCCACGGCGCCGCCGTCCAGCGGCACGAGGCAGTAGGCGTCGCCCGCGCCCGATTGCGCAAAGGGCAGGAAGCGGCGGCCGTCCTGCCACTTGGCGTCGAGCCACTCATCGAGGTCGTTGGCCGCCTGCTCGGCGTCCAGCCACTCGAAGTCGGGGAAGCCGACCAGATCGGGCGGCCCGCTGGCGAGGAGCTGTTGCAGCAGCGGGGGAATTTCGATGCCGGTGCGGCGCGAGAGATCGTCGAACGTCATCGCTCAGGCCGTCGGCAACGTGGCCTGCATCGACGGCCGGTGGTTGAACACGGCGAACCACTTCGCGCTGTTCGGCGCCTGGGCGCGCCAGTCCACCGAGGGAAAGCGGAAGTCCATGTAGCCCAGCGCGCAGCCGAAGGCGATGGTGCCGATGTCGACGCGATCGCCGAACGACGGCGCCGCCGCTTCCAGCCATTCGAGGCCGGTGCGCACCTTGTCGAGCTGGCCGTCGGTCCAGTCGCTCCAGCGCAGCGCCTCGGGGCGCAGCATGGTCTCGTAGCGCGCGAGCAGCGCGGCGCCGGTCATGCCGTCGGCCAATGACAGCTCGGTCAGGCGCGCCCAACGCGCGGGCCCGCTGGCCGGGAACAGGCCGCCGGCATGCATGGTGTCGAGGTACTCGCAGATCACGCGGCTGTCGAACAGCGCCTGGCCGTCGTCGGTGAGGAAGGTCGGCACCTGGCCCAGCGGGTTGGTCGGCAGGATGCGGGCGTCGCGCTTCACCGGGCCGGCCGCGCTGGGCAGCTTCTCGATGCGGTCGGCCACGCCCAGCTCGTGGGCCACGACCATGCACTTGCGCACGAAGGGAGACGCGGGAGAGAAGAAGATCTTCATGGCCGGAGCGATCGAGTGAGGGAGTGTTGAAAAAAGAGGCAGGCCGTTCAGCCCGTGATCGGCGTGCGCGGCGATCCCGGCTTGCGGATGCGCAGCATGCCCTCTTGCGCCGCCGAAGCCACGAGGCGGCCGTCACGCGTGTAGAGGCTGCCGCGGCACAGGCCGCGCGCGCCGCCCGCGCTGGGCGAGTCGACCACATAGAGCAGCCAGTCGTCGAAACGGAAATCGCGGTGGAACCACATCGCGTGGTCCAGGCTGGCGGGGCGCACCTGGCCGCTCATGAAGCTCAGGCCGTGCGGCAGCATCGCGGCGCGCAGCAAGCCGTGGTCGGAGGCGTAGGCCAGCAGCGCGCGGTGCACCGTCAGGTCGTCGGGCAACGGCGCGATGGCGCGCATCCAGATGGCGCTCTGGTTCTCGGTGGGGCGCACCTCGGGCCGCAGCAGGTCTTCGGGGTCGACGCGCCGGTACTCGATGCCGTGCGGCTGGATGGCCTTGGAGCGCCAGGGTTCGGGCAGGCGGTCGCCGAGCGCGATGCGCTGGTCGAGTTCGCTGGTCAGGCCCTCGGGGCCTTCGACGGCGGGCATGGGGAACTGGTGCTCGACGCCCTCGTCCACGGTCTGGAACGAGGCCGACATCTCGAAAATGATGCGGTCCTGCTGGCGCGCGACCACATGGCGCGTGGTGAAGCTGCGGCCGTCGCGCACGCGGTCGACGCTGTACTCGATGGGCGCGTGCTCGCCGGGCAGCAGGAAGTAGGCGTGCATCGAATGCACCGGGCGCTCGGCGCCCACCGTGAGGCTGGCGGCCATGAGCGACTGGCCGAGCACCTGGCCGCCGAAGACGGCGGGCGTGCCGATGTCCTCGCTCTGGGCCAGGAAGCGGTCGCCGCCCAGCGGTTCGAGCTGCATGAGGGCGACGAGGTCGGCAACGAGGCGGGCGGCAAGGACGGGTTCGGGGGTCATCGGGGGAAGGGATTCGGCGCAGAAAAGCAATCCACGACGATAGCAAAGGCCGGGCCCGCGCGCTGTCGCGGCCCGGTCAGCGGCGCCCGGCGGGCCTACTTGAAGAAGCAGATGTCCAGCATCAGGCGCAGGCTGCAGCCGTGGTCGGTGCCGCCGTCCACCATGCGCACCGGCACGCCGCCCAGCAGCATCGCGCCGTCGGCGCCGTACGCCAGCGGCGAACGCGCGGCCTGGCTGAAGGGGCCGCTGAGCGTTTCCTGCTCGACGTACTTCAGGTACTGGCGGCGCGAGAAATCGACCGTGTCGGCCGACTTCAGCGCCACCGCCGCGTAGCGCTTGCCGTAGACCGTGCCGAAGTAGCGCAGCACCGGCCCAGTGCGGTCGCCGTACTTCACCTCGGCCTTCGCGAAGCCGGTCTGGACGAGGAAGTTGCGGTCTTCGGGCGTCAGGTCGGCGTCGAAGGCCATCAGCACGTACTGGCCTTCGAAGCTCTGGTTGCGCGCCACCTTCAGTTCGCCGATGAGCGCGGGCGTGACCTTGGTGCGGCCGTCCCAGCGCAGCAGCGCGGCCACGGACGGGTCGCCGTCGAACACGTAGTGGTACTTGTCGCCGGCGATGGCGACCTTGCGGCCGTCCTTGGCCGCCACGAAGCTCAGCACGCGGTCCTTGCCGTGGACGGGGTCGCCCTCGGGGGTGCTGGCGCAGCCCACCTGCAGCAGGCCGAAGGCGGCGCAGGCCAGCGCCAGGAAGAATCGACGCGCGGGGGTCGACAGCGAAGAAGAAAGAGGCACGGTGTGTCCGGGGTTCGAGTTCATCCAGCCCCGGACTCTAGCGCCGCGCCGCGCTCAGAAGGTGTGAATGAATCCGGCGTGGCCGAGCAGCCTGCCCAGGCGCGCCCCCTCAAGGCGCAAAGCGCAGCCATAGCCGGGCTATGGCGAGCATTTGCAACGCAGAAGGGGCGTGTCTGGGCGGGATGAGCGGGCATGGCGGATTCGTTCACACCTTCTCAACGGTCCAGGTCGACGCCGTCGGCCAGCAGCTTTTTCTGCAGCGCCGCCACGTCGATCGCCGCGAAGCGCCCGCTGCCCAGCGACGCCGCCGCGGTGCCCGCCGCCTGCCCCATCACGAAGCAGCCGCCGCTGGCGCGCGCGGCCGACTGGCCTTCGTGCGTCATCGAGGCGCAGCGCCCGGCCACCAGCAGGTTGTCGAGCGTCTGCGGCACCAGCATGCGCCACGGCAGGTGGTTGTAGGCGTTGGCTTCGTCGCGCGGGAAGGCCCACTCGATGCGGCCGTCGGCGTGCATTTCCATCGGCCAGGCGTTCAGGCCGATGGTGTCGTCGAAGGTGGCCGAGCCGAGGATGTCTTCGCGCCCGAGCGCATACAGGCCCTGGATGCGCCGCGTCTCGCGGATGCCGACCTGCGGCGCGATCTCCACGATGGCCGACGGCGCGAAGCCCGGCACCTCGGCCTGCAGGAACTTGAAGTACGCGGCGATCTGGCGCCGGCCTTCGAGCTCGCCGTCGCTGAGCTCGCGCGCATCGACGCCGTTCATCGCGCGGCCTTCGGCGTTGCGGATCTGCGTGACGTTGGCGCGCCATTCGCGCGGGTCCTTGTTGGGCCGCAGGATCGCGCCCTCGCGCGGAAAGCTGTACTTGCCCGGATGCTGCTGCTCGGCGCGCGCCATGAAGCCGTTGATGGCCGAGAACTCGCCCACCGCTTCCAGCGCGGCCGGCGCGTCGACCTGGCCGATGCGGAACATGGTGGTCGGGAACAGCCCGCTGCCATGGCCGTCGCCCACTTCGAAGGGCACGCCCGCGAAGGCCGCCACGTCGGCGTCGCCGCTGGCGTCGATGAAGGCATTGGCGCGGATCGCCTGGCGGCCCGATTTCGTTTCGACCACCAGCGCGGCAATGCGCGCGCCGTCGTGCAGCACCGCAGCGGCATACGCGTGGAACAGCATCTGCACGCCGGCCGCTTCGAGCAGCTGGTCGGCCGCCAGCTTGTAGGCCGAGGTGTCGTACGAGCGCACGCAGATGCGCCCGCCCATGCCGTTCTGCGGCGCGTTCATGCCGTTGAAGCCGGCGATGCGATCGATGAGGTCGTCGACCACGCCGCGCACCAGCTGCGTCATCTCGCCGCGGCGCTTGCCGTACAGGCCCGCGAAGTTGGTCACGCCGCCCGCGGTGCCCATGCCGCCGAGAAAACCGTAGCGCTCCACCAGCAGCGTGCGCGCACCGTGGCGCGCGGCGCTCACGGCGGCGGCAATGCCGGCGGGACCGCCGCCGACCACGACCACGTCGAAGTCGCCGAACACCGGCAGTGCGCGTGCCGGTTCGGTCAGGGTGTGTTGTTGCTGCGTCGTCGCCATCACTGGAGCTTGATGCCGCGGGTCGAAATGATCTTGCTCATGATCGCCGCCTCTTCCTTCACGCGCGTGCGCATGCCGTCCGGCGAGGTGCCCACGGCCTGCCAGCCTTGCTCGAAGAGCTTGCGGCGCACGTCGGGGTCTTTCATGACGATCTCGATCTCGCGGCTGATGCGTGCCTGCGCGGGCTTCGACAGGCTGGCCGGGCCGAGCAGCGCCACCCACACCTCGAGGCTGAAGTCTTTCACGCCGGCGTCGGCCAGCGGGGCGATCTCGGGCACCAGCGCGCTGCGTCCGCCCGTGAGGCCCACGGCCTTGAGCTTGCCGGCGCGGATCTGCGGCATGGCCACGCCCGGCGGGATCAGGCCCATCTGCACCTGGTCGCCCAGCATGCCGGTGACGACCTGCGGGTTGCCCTGGTAAGGCACGTGCTCGGGCTTGAAGCCGTTCACGCGGCTCTTGAGCAGTTCCATGCCCAGGTGGCCGACCGAGCCCACGCCCACCGAGCCGTAGTTCCACTTGTCGCCGGCCTGGCGCGCGGCGTCGAAGAAGGCGGTGCCCGAGGGCAGGCTGTTCTGCGCCACGAGCACCAGCGGCGCGGTGGCGATCAGCGACAGGTAGGTGAAGTCCTTCGCCGGGTCGTACGGCAGCTTGGGGTACAGCATCTTCGACGACGTGAGGTTGCCGTTGATGACGATGCCCAGCGTGTGGTCGTCGGTGGCCTTGGCCACCTGGTCGGCCGCGATGTTGCCCGAGGCGCCGGCCTTGTTGTCCACCACGACCGGCTGGCCCAGCGCGCGGGACAGCGGCTCGGCAATGGTGCGCGCCGCGATGTCGGGCGTGGAGCCGCCCGGGAAACCCACCAGCAGGCGGATCGGCTTGGTCGGCCACGCGGGGGTGTCGGCGCTGGCGGACAGCGGCAGCGCCGCGGTGGCGGCCAGGCCGCAGGCGATCAGGAGGGATCTCTTGGTGGCTTGCATGGGAAAAGACGGTTAAAAGGTAAACAAAAATGCAAAGAGAGCCAGCTTAACTGGCGCGCCGAGCCCTGGGCAAGGCGCACCCTCGTCAGTCGAGGCTGATGTTGCCCCGGCGCACCAGCTCCCCGTACACCTTCGACTTGGCCTCGGCGTTGCGCTCGATCTCCTCGGGCGACCAGGCCAGCGGCTCGAAGGCGAAGGTGTCGAAGCGCGCGCGGATGTCAGGGTCGGCAATCACCTTGGCCACGTCGGCATTGATCCTGGCCTTGACGGCGGCCGACACGCCCTTGGGTGCCAGCAGCGACACGAAGGAATTGACCTCCAGCGAAGCCGGGCCGCCGGCCTCGGCCATGGTGGGCACGTCGGGCATCTGCGGGATGCGCTTGGGCGCAGCCACGGCGATGTAGCGCAGCTTGCCGGCCTTGTAGATGCCCTGGCTCGACGGGATGCTCGCGAAGGCCCACGGCACCTCGCCGGTGCCCACGTTGGAATACAGCTGCGACACCTCGCGGTACGGCGCGTGCCGCATGCGGATGCCCGTGAGCGCTTCGAGCTGCTGCGCGCCCAGGTGGCCCGGGCTGCCGACGCCCCACGAGCCGTAGACGATGCCTTCGGGGTTGGCCTTGGCGGCGGCGATCAGGTCGCCCATGGTCTTCCACTTCGACTCGGTGGCCACGGCCACGAAGAAGGGCGTGCGGAACAGCGAGGCGACCGGGTCGAAGTGCTGCAAGGTCACGAAGTTGCGCGACTTGTACAGGTGCGGCAGCGCGGCGATGTGCTCGCTGTCGAGTTGCAGCAGCGTGTAGCCGTCGGGCGCGGCGCGGCGCGCCTGGTCGATGGCGATGAAGCCGCCGCCGCCGGGCCGGTTGTCGACCACCACGCGCTGGTTCCACAGGCGCGAGAGCTTGTCGGACACGAGCCGCAGCACCGCGTCGGGGCCGCTGCCGGCCGCGAACGGGGTGATCAGCGTCACCGGCTTGCTCGGGTAGTCGCTGCCCTGCGCCCAGGCGCCGGAGGCGGCAGTCAGGGCCAGGACGGCGGTCGTCAGCAATGCGCGCGGAAAGTTCATGGGGTGTCTCCTGGGCCTTCGGCCTCGTGGGTGGGGGTATCGCAGAAAAACCGTGTCAGCGCGGCGCGGGCGCATCGCCCAGGCAGTGCTCAGGTCGCCAGGCGTAGAGCCATTCGACCGCATCGTAGAAGCGTTCGGGCGTGCGCCCGGTCCACAGGCTGTTGCGCACGAGGCGCTCCACGCCCTGGGCGTGGTACAGGCGCCCCATCTCGCGCACCGACAGCACGACGCGCGCGCAGCGTGCGATGCGGGCCTGTTCGTAGCGCTGGAAGGCGGCGGTCATGTCGAAGTCGCAGGCCTTCACGGCCTCGCCGAGCGTCACGGCGTCTTCGAGCGCCATGCAGGCGCCCTGCGCGAGGTACTGCATCATGGGATGCGCCGCGTCGCCCAGCAGCGTGGCCGGGCCGTCGCTCCAGCGCTCGACGGGGTCGCGGTCGGCGGTGCTCCAGCGGCGCCACGAGGTCGGGCGGTCGAGCAGCTGGCGCGGGCGGGCGTCCACGCCCTCGAAGTACGACAGCACCTCTTCTTTGCTGCCGTCGGTGACGCCCCACTCTTCTGCTTCACGGCTGTGGAAGGTGACGACCAGGTTGTACTGCTCGCCATGGCGCAGCGGGTAGTGCACGAGGTGACAGTTCGGGCCGGCCCAGACCACGGGCGCGTTCCATTGCAGGTCGGCGGGCATGTCGACTGCGGGCACCACGGCGCGGTAGACCACGTGGCCCGACACGCGCGGCGCGTCGCCGATGAGCTTGGCGCGCACCACCGACTTCACGCCGTCGCAGCCGACGATGGCGTCGGCCTGGAAACGGCGGCCGTCGCGCGTGACGGCCGTGACGCCGTGCGCGCCGATGTCGATCGCCTCGACCTGTGCCGAAGTGTGGAAGCGGATCAGCGGATGCTGCTTCACGGCCTCATGGATCGCACCGTGCAGGTCGGCGCGGTGGCTCACGGCGTACGGATTGCCGAAGCGCGCGCGGAAGGCCTCGCCGACGGGCACCGAGGCCACTTCGCTGCAATCGACCGCGTCCATCATCACGAGCCGGTCGGTGAACACCGAGCTGCGGCGCACGGCCTCGCCCACGCCCAGCGCGTCGAGCGCCGCGAAGGCGTTGGGGCCGAGCTGCAGGCCGGCGCCGATCTCGCCGATGACGGCGCTCTGTTCGAGCAGGTCGATGGCCACGCCCAGGCGCGCGAGCGCGAGCGCGGCGGCCATGCCGCCGATGCCGCCGCCGACGAGCAGCACGGAGGGAGGATGCTTCGAGAGGGTCATGCGCGGGCCGGAACGCTCAGTCGATGCGAACGGTGAGCGAGGGCAGGCGCTCGATGCTGACCTTGATCGTCTGGCCCGGCTTCACCGCGCCCACGCCTTCGGGCGTGCCCGTGAAGATCAGGTCGCCAGGCTGCAGCGCGAACAGCGTCGAGAGGTTGGCGATGACTTCGTTGACCGACCAGATCAGGTGCGTGATGTCGCTGTTCTGGCGCACCTGGCCGTCGACCTCGAGCGTGATGGCGCCGGCGTTGATCTCGCCCACGTCGGCCAGCGTGCGCAGCGGCGCGATGGGGGCCGAGAAGTCGAAGGCCTTGCCGATCTCCCACGGGCGACCGGCTTCGCGCATCTTCATCTGCAGGTCGCGGCGCGTCATGTCCAGGCCCACGGCGTAGCTGTGGATGTGGCTGGCGGCCTGGTCGACCGGGATGTCCTTGCCGCCCTTGCCGATGGCGACCACCAGCTCGGCTTCGTAGTGGTAGTTGCTCGTGAGCGACGGGTACGGAATGGCACCGGTGGCGCCTTCGGCCACGGGCACGACCGAAGCGTCGTCATTCGGCTTGCAGAAGAAGAACGGCGGTTCGCGGTCGGGGTCGAAGCCCATCTCGCGCGCATGCGCCGCGTAGTTGCGGCCCACGCAGTAGACGCGGCGCACGGGGAACTGCTGGTCGGAGCCGACGATGGGCAGGCCGACGATGGAAGGGGGTGTGAAGACGAAGGACATGGAAGCTCCTGCCGCGTGGGACGGCACATCAGACAAACAAGAAGAGGAGGAAAGAAGGTCGCCGCGCTTTCAGGCGTCTTCGAGAAAGGCTTCGCGCAGGATGCCCATGGCCTGCTGCACGGGGCGGTCGGAAAAACTGAAGAGCACGGTGTCTTCGGCCGGCGAGGACAGGCGCAGCGGCGCCCACGAGGGCACGACGAAGGTGTCGCGCGGGCCGAAGTCGAAGCGCTGGCCGGCGATTTCGGCCGTGCCGTGGCCTTCGACCACGCTGTAGACGGTGCCGTCGGTGGCGCGGTGCGCCTGGCCCGCGAAGCCCTTGGGCAGCAGCTGCAGCTGGGTCGCGATGGTCGGCATCGGCGAGCCGCCCGTCAGCGGGTTGATGTAGCGCAGCTTGTGGCCGAGCCAGGCGTCGGGCGCTTCCTGCTTCTGCAATTGCGCCAGCGCCTCGCGGCTGCGCAGGTAGGGGTAGTTGAAGATCGGCGAGGTGGCCGAGGTGTGGTCGTGCCGCACCGGCACCATGTTGTGGCCGAAGCGCGCCAGGCTGTGGCCTTCGGGGCGCGCCACGTGCTGCACCTTGGCGTCGTCGTTCTCGGCGAAGCCGGCGTCGAAGAAGCGCAGCATCGGAATGTCGAGGCCGTCGAGCCACACCACCGGCTCGGTCACGCCTTCGATGCCTTCGTTGCCGTGGTCGTGCCAGGCCCACGAGGGCGTGATGATGAAGTCGCCGGGGTGCATCGTCGTGCGCTCGCCGCCCACGGTGGTGTAGGCGCCCTTGCCGTCCACGATGAAGCGCAGCGCCGACTGCACATGGCGGTGCGACGGTGCCACCTCGCCCGGCATGATGAGCTGCAGGCCGGCGTAGATCGACTGCGTGATCGACGCATTGCCGGGCAGCGCCGGGTTCTCGAGCACCAGCACGCGGCGCACGGCCTCTTCGGCGGTGATGAGGTCGGCCGACTCCATGAGCAGCGGGCGGATCTCGTCGTAGCGCCACAGCGCGGGCACGCACGGGCTCGCGGGCTCGCGCGGCACCAGCACGTGCAACGACTCCCACAGCGGCGAGAGGTTCAGCGGGCGGATGCGGGCGTAGTAGTCGCAGCGCTCGGCGGCGTTGGCCGGTGCGCTGGCGGCATGGGAAGAAGCGGGGTTCATGGGGTCGGTGTCTCCGTTGGCGGCATTGTTGACCCGCACCACTATTTCCTCAAGACCGCATGCCAATACACGGAATTCGAAATTTCGATAATGGTGTCTTTCGCCTTCAGGGCTCCGTCCCGCCCCACCCCATGTCCAAGCTCGATCTCGAATGGCTCGCCGTGTTCGACGAGGTCTACAAGACCGGCAACGTCACCAAGGCGGCCGAGCGCCTGGGCATGGCGCAGGCGGCGGCCAGCACGGCGCTGAACAAGCTGCGCGCGCACTTCGACGACCGCCTGTTCACCCGCACCGCGCAGGGCATGCAGCCCACGCCGCACGCCGAGCGCATCTACCCGAACCTGCGCGAGGCGCTGGCGCAGCTCGCGCAGGCCCAGGGCAACCGCAGCAGCTTCGAGCCGGCGCGCGCGCAGCGGCGCTTTCGCATCTGCATGACCGACATCAGCGAGGTGGTGCTGCTGCCCGGCCTGCTCGACCACCTGCGCCATGCGGCGCCGGGCGTGCACATCGAGACCGAGATCATCTCCACCCACAGCGGCCGCCGGCTGCAGGACGGCGACGTCGACCTGGCCGTGGGCTTCATGCCGCAGCTGGACGCGGGCTTCTACCAGCAGGTGCTGTTCATGCAGAACTTCGTCTGCCTGGCGGCGCAGAACCATCCGCGCATCGGTGCCAAGCTCACGCGCAAGCGCTTCGAGGAAGAGGCGCACGCGGTGGTGTCCAGCTCGGGCACGGGGCACGCCATCGTCGACACCACCATCGCGCGCCTGGGCCTCAAGCGCAACGTGGTGGTGCGGCTGTCGAGCTTCCTGAGCGTGGCGCGCATCGTGGCCCACACCGAGCTGATCGTGGTGGTGCCGCGCATCCTGGGCAACGTGCTGGCCACGCAGGAGCCGGTGAAGGTGCTGGCGCCGCCCTTCACGCTGCCGGCCTACGCCGTCAAGCAGCACTGGCACGAGCGCTTTCATGCCGACCCGGGCAACGCCTGGCTGCGCCGCACGCTGGCGCAGCTGTTCAGCGGCAGCTGAACGGCGCCGGGCAGACGCCAAAGGGCGCCCGGGCGCTCGCATAATCGCGGCTCCCCACCCACAGCCCACAGAAAAAAGGCGCCCCATGTCTTCCATCACCCTCCGATTCCTGGCCGAACCCAGCACCGTCAACTTCGGCGGCAAGGTCCACGGCGGCACGGTCATGAAGTGGATCGACGAGGCCGGCTACGCCTGCGCCACCAGCTGGGCCAAGCGCTACTGCGTCACCGCCTTCATCGGCAGCATCCGCTTTCACCGGCCGATCATGATCGGCGACCTGGTCGAGGTCGAGGCCCGCCTGGCCTACACCGGCAAGACCAGCATGAACATCTCGGTCGAGGTGCGCAGCGGCGACATGAAGGGCGGCGTGATGGAAAAGACCACCGAATGCCTGATCGTGTTCGTCTCGGTCGACTCGCACGGCCGGCCGCTGCCGGTGGAAGCCTTCGTGCCCGGCACGCCCGGCGAAATGGCGCTGGCCGAGCGCGCCAAGGCGCACCTGGACGCCAGCCGCGCCGCCGGCGGCACGCCCTGATCACGGGCGCGGGGATAGGCGGCGCGCCCTAACCACGGCGCGCCCGGGCGGCTAGAGTCGTGCGATTGCATCCCAAGGAACACATCGCATGGCCACCTCCCGAGACGACGACAGCAACGACAAGACCGACCGCATCAAGGACTCGGCCCAGCAGATCTGGCTGGCCGGCCTCGGCGCCTTCGCCAAGATGCAGCAGGAAGGCAGCAAGGCCTTCGAGGCGCTGGTCAAGGACGGCGCCGGCATGCAGAAGAAGACCCAGCAGGCCGCCGAGGAAACCCTGGCCCAGGCGCAGCAGCGCATGGCCGGCTTCGCCAGCGAATTCGGCACCAAGGCCGCGGGCCAGTGGGGCAAGCTCGAGAACATCTTCGAAGACCGCGTGGCGCGCGCGCTCGAAAAACTCGGCGTGCCCTCGGCCGCCGACGTGGCTGCGCTGCAGGCGCGCGTCGAGGCGCTCGAGGCCCAGCTCAAGCAGCGCGATGCCAAGACCTCGCCCGTGCGCGCCTCGCGCAAGGCCGCGCCGGCCCCCGCTGCCAAGAAGACCCTGCGCCGCACCAAGGCCGGCTGACATCGTTCTGTAATTGCGGCACTGCACAAAAATTCAGCGCCGCAAAACATGTCCCGCACCGTTCATGGTGCAGCGCACATGCGCTAGAGTGCCCCCAAGACCAAGAGAAACCACGGGGGCACCGACATGGCAAAGAAGGCGCCACGCCGCACTGCGCAACGCATCCTCGAAGCCGCATTGGATTTGTTCAACCGCTTCGGGGAACCGAACGTGTCGACCACGCTGGTGGCCGGCGAGTTGAATATCAGCCCCGGCAATCTCTACTACCACTACCCCGCCAAGGAAGAGCTGATCAACAAGCTCTACGAAGGCTACGAAGCCGAGCTCAACGAGCTGCTGCACGCCAGCGAAGGCGTGCATGACGTGGAGGACGCCTGGTTCTTCATGCACAGCCTGTTCGAGCTGATCTGGCGCTACCGCTTCCTGTACCGCGACCTCAACGACCTGCTGAGCAAGAACCGGCACCTGGAGACCCAGTTCCAGCTCGTGCTCAAGAACAAGGCGCGCGCCATCCGCCAGCTGATCGCCGGCCTGAGCCGCGCCGGCCACCTGGACATCGACGCGCACGAGGTCGACACGCTGGCCCAGAGCATGGTCGTCGTGCTGACCTACTGGCTCAGCTACGAGTACGTGCGCAACCCGCGCCAGGCGCTGGAGCCCGCGCACGCGCAGGGCGCGCTGATGCGCGGCGGCCACCACACGCTGCACCTGCTCGCGCCCTACCTCGCACGCGACCAGCGCCGCCACCTGCTGGCGCTGAGCAATGCCTACAACGGCGAAAGCGCCGCCAGCCACCCCAGCCCCGTGCCACCGACGGTCGATATGGCGGCCTAGAACATCCATGCCCCACTCCGATTTCAAACCGCTCTCGCTGCTGTCCGCCGGCCCTGCCGCGGCCACGGCCACCGCCGGCACCGAACCCTGGACGCCCCTTCCCTACCCCGATGTGCCCCGCTACGACGCGCGCAGCCTGCTCGCCCACTGGCAGCGCCTGCACGCCGGCCACGCGCTGCCGCCGCCTTCAGCCGACGCGCCGCTGGCCGAAGGCTGGGCGCTGTACCACAGCGGCGAGTTCGAACGCGCTGCCGCCCTCGGCCTGCGCCACGGCCCCGACGGCCTGGCGCTCGCCAACCAGGCGACCGCCATCTACGCCAACTACCTGGAGCCGCGCGAGGCCGTGCGGCTCGCCATGTTCCGCCAGGTGATCGAGCGCGCCGGCGCACAGGTCGCGGCCGAGCCGGACAACTGCCAGGCGCTGTACTGGCAGGCCTACGCGCTGGGCCGCTACAGCCAGGGCATCAGCGTGGCCCGCGCCCTGGCGCAGGGCCTGGGCACCAAGCTCAAGGGCGCGCTGGAGCACGTGATCGAACTGCAGCCGGAACACGGCGACGCGCACCTCGCGCTGGCCGCCTTCCACGCCGAGGTCATCGACAAGGTCGGCGCGCTGGTCGGGCGCATGACCTACGGCGTGCGCGCCGAAACCTCGATCGAGCTGTTCGAGCGCGGGCTGACGCTGCACCCGCAGTCGGCGGCCGGGATGATGGAGTACGCGCGTGCGCTGCTGATGCTGCACGGCGAGTCGCGCCTCGGCGAGGCGAACGGGCTGTACGAGAAGGCGGCGGCGCTGACGCCGGCGGATGCGCGGGAGCGGTTGGATGTGGAGTTGGCGCGCGCCGGCCTGACGGACTGAAGGGCCCGGATGCTCACGATTGGTACCACTTGGTACCAATCCATTTAAGATGCGCGGTTTCTGACCTTCTTCCCGACCGCCATGTCCGACCTCAACGCCCAATTCGAAGCCGCCCAGGCCAACTCCAAGCTGCTGGCCGAGCGCCCCAACAACCCGACGCTGCTGAAGATCTACGCCCTGTTCAAGCAGGCGACCGAAGGCGACAACACCGCCAAGAAGCCCAGCTTCAGCGACATCGTCGCGCGCGCCAAGTGGGACGCGTGGACCGCCCAGAAGGGCGCCACGGCCGACGAGGCCAAGCAGAAGTACATCGACCTGATCGAATCCCTCCGAGGCTGACCGATCAGCCGACGATCCCGCGTTCCTGCAGCGCGGCGATCTGCCCGGCGCTCAATCCGATCTCCTCCAGCACCGCCTGCGTGTCCGCCCCCAGCGCCGGCGCATTGCGCCGGTGGCCGGCCGGCGTGAGCGACAGCTTGGGCACGAAGCCCGGCACCGCGAGCGCGCTGCCGTCGGGCATCTTCACCTCTTGCAGCATGCCGCGCGCGGCGTAGTGCGGGTCGGCCGCGATGTCGGCGATGGTGTAGATGCGCCCAGCCGGCACGTGCGCCGCATCGAGCGCGGCCAGCACCTCGGTCACCGTGCGCTGCGCGGCCCAGTCGCCGATGGCGGCGTCGAGCATCCCGACCTGCGTCACGCGCCCGGTGTTGCCGGCCAGCGCCGGGTCGGCCGCGAGGTCCGGCCGGCCGATGCAGGCCATGAGCCGCTTGAAGATGCTGTCGCCGTTGCCCGCGACGATGGCGTAGCCGCCATCCGCGCAGCGGTAGGCGTTGGTGGGCGCAATGCCCGGCAGCGCGCTGCCGGCGGCCTCGCGCACTGCGCCGAATTCGGCGTACTCGGGCAGCAGGCTTTCCATGCAGTTGAAGACCGCCTCGTACAGCGCGACGTCGACCACCTGGCCCCGGCCCTTGGGGAATTCGGCGCTCACGGTGGCGTGGCGGTGCTGCATGGCCATCAGCACGCCGATCACGCCGTGCAGCGAGGCCAGCGTGTCGCCGATCGACACGCCCACGCGCACCGGCACGCGGCCCGGTTCGCCCGTGAGGTGACGCAGCCCGCCCATGGCCTCGGCCACCACGCCGAAGCCGGGCCGGTCGCGGTAGGGGCCGGTCTGGCCGTAGCCGCTGATGCGCAGCATCACGAGCGCGGGGTTGGCGGCCAGCAGCTCGTCGGGCCCCAGGCCCCAGCCTTCCATCGCGCCGGGGCGAAAGTTCTCGACCAGCACGTCGGCCTCGGCCGCGAGCTGGCGCACGATGGCCTGCGCCTCGGGCTGGCGCAGGTCCAGCGCCAGCGAGCGCTTGTTGCGCGACTGCACCTGCCACCAGACGGAGGTGCCGTCCTTCAGCAGCCGCCAGGTGCGCAGCGGATCGCCCGCGCCGGGCGGCTCGATCTTGACCACGTCGGCGCCGAAGTCGGCCAGCGTGCGCGCCGCGAAGGGGCCGGCGATCAGTTGCCCGAGTTCGACGACCTTGAGGCCGGCCAGCGGACCCGCGGCCGGAAGGGAAAGAGAGCTTTGCGTCATGGTTTGGGAGTGTGCCGTGCCGCCCCGCACACCGGGTCGGGCCGGGAAAACACCTATGAAATCTTGACACGGCACGACGTGCCTCTTTTGCACTGCAGCAATTGCACTCCCGCACGCGCCACGCCCCGAGGAGAAAGGGGTTTGCTGCAGTGCAGCGAGTCGCCTCACCCCTCGCTACCGGGCAGGGCCGAGACTCAAAAAAGTATCAGTTACGAACACCAACGCTGGTTGTTGGCGTCCGGAGCGATTCGTACAGTCCGCCTCACCCCCAACCCGGGGCCACACCACAGAGGAAAGACCGCCGGCCATGCAACCCGATCTGGAAATCGTCGAAGTCCAAGGTGACGAATCGTTCACCGCCTGGGCGCACGGCTATCCGTATCGCACGGTGCGCTGGCACTTCCACCCCGAGTACGAGATCCAGCTGATCGTCGAGACCCAGGGCGTGTACTTCGTGGGCGACCACGTCGGCCACTTCGAGCCGGGCAACCTCGTGTTCATGGGCCCCGACCTGCCGCACAACTGGATCAGCGACGTGCCCGCCGGCCAGAGCGTCGAGCGCCGCGGCATCGTGATCCAGTTCCCGGCCGCGCTGGTGCGCAACATGGCGGCCACCTTCCCCGAGTTCCGCCGCATCGAGCCGCTGCTGGCCGAGTCGGCCTCCGGCCTGCTCTTCTCGGCCGCCACCGCCGCTGCGGCCAAGCCGATCATGGAAGGGCTGCTCGAGGCGCGCGGGCTGCGCCGCGTGGTGCTGCTGCTGTCGCTGTTCGAACTGCTGGTGGCCAGCGACGACCGCCAGCGGCTGGCCAGCCCCGCGTTCACGCCCGACCCCAAGGCCTTCATGTCGCACGCGATCAACAACGTGCTGGCCCACATCGCCGCCAACCTGGGCGACGAGCTGCGCGAGCCGATGCTGGCCGAGCTGGTGGGCCAGAGCCCGAGCGCGTTCTCGCGGTCGTTCCGCAAGCACACGGGGCAGTCGTTCGTGCGCTACGTGAACCGGCTGCGCATCGGCCGCGCCTGCGAACTGCTCGCCAACAGCGACAAGCCCGTGCTCGACGTCTGCATGGACGTGGGCTTCAACAACGTGTCGAACTTCAACCGGCAGTTCCTGCTGCACAAGCGCATGCCGCCGACCAAGTTCCGCCATTTCCATCGCATGCAGCTCGCTGCATCGCGCGCCGCCAACAGCCCGCCGTAGCGCGCCGCCCCCGTGTTCCCCGCGTCCTTCCTGGCGCGGCGCCTTGCGCGCCGCGCGGGGCGACCCTTTGCCCGCGTTTTTTTGCAGACCGTCACACAACCAACCTCAAGGAGACAACCCAATGAAGAGCCTTCTCAAAGCCACCGCCCTCGTCGCCGCCCTCGCCTGCGGCACCACCGCCGCACTGGCACAGGCGCCCAAGCAGCCGCTGCGCATCGGCATGACCTTCCAGGAACTGAACAACCCCTACTTCGTGACGATGAAGCAGGCCCTGGAAGAAGCCGCCGCCAGCATCGGCGCCACCGTGGTCACCACCGATGCGCGCCACGACGTGGCCAAGCAGATCGGCGACGTGGAAGACATGATCCAGAAGAAGATCGACATCCTGCTGCTGAACCCGACCGACTCGGCCGGCGTGCAGTCCGCGGTGCGCTCGGCCAAGAAGGCCGGCGTGATCGTGGTGGCGGTCGACGCCAACGCGCAGGGCCCGGTCGATTCGTTCGTGGGCTCCAAGAACCTCGACGCCGGCCGCCTGGCCTGCGAGTACCTCGCGAAGAACATCGGCGAGAAGGGCGACGTGGCCATCCTCGACGGCATCCCGGTCGTGCCGATCCTGGAGCGCGTGAAGGGCTGCCGCGAAGCGCTGGCCAAGTACCCCGGCATCAAGGTCGTGAGCACGCAGAACGGCAAGCAGGAGCGCGCCACCGCGCTCACCGTGACCGAGAACATCCTGCAGGCCAACAAGAACCTCAAGGGCGTGTTCAGCGTGAACGACGGCGGCTCGATGGGCGCCCTCGCCGCCATCGAAGCCAGCGGCAAGGACGTGAAGCTCACCAGCGTGGACGGCGCGCCCGAAGCCATCAAGGCGATGCAGAAGGCGGGCTCGAAGTTCATCGCGACCACCGCGCAGTACCCGCGCGACCAGATCCGCCTGGCCATCGGCATCGCACTGGCGAAGAAGTGGGGCGCCAACGTGCCCGCGGCCGTGCCGGTCGACGTGAAGCTCATCGACGCCGAAGGCGCCAAGACCTTCAGCTGGTAAGCCCCACAGGCACCGCCCGTGACCGTCACGTACGAACCACCCCGGGAGATGCTGCGGCTGGAAGGCGTGTCCAAGCGCTTCCCGGGCGTGAAGGCCCTGTCGAACATCGACCTCTCGGTGCGCCAGGGCGAGGTGCACGCGCTGCTCGGCGAGAACGGCGCGGGCAAGTCGACGCTGATGAAGATCCTCGGCGGCATCCACCAGGCCGACGAGGGCCGCATCGTCATCGACGGCACCGAGTGCCACTTCGCCGGCTACGGCGACGCCATCGCGGCGGGCATCGGCATCATCTTCCAGGAGTTCAGCCTGGTGCCGTACTTGAACGCGGTGGAGAACATCTTCCTGGGCCGCTACCGCACGAACCGCTTCGGCCTCATGGACCAGGCGGCGATGCAGCGCGAGGCCCGCGCGGTGTTCGACGAACTGGGCGTGCAGATCGACCTCGGCGTGCCGATCTGCCAGCTCTCGGTGGCCCAGCAGCAGTTCGTCGAGATCGGCAAGGCGCTGTCGCTGAAGGCACGGCTGCTGGTGCTCGACGAACCCACCGCCACGCTCACGCCCAACGAGGCCGAGCACCTGTTCAAGGTGATGCGCGCGCTGCGTGCCAAGGGCGTGGCGATGATCTTCATCTCGCACCACCTCGATGAAATCTTCGAGGTCTGCGACCGCATCAGCGTGCTGCGCGACGGCGCCAACGCCGGGCACGCCGACGTGGCCGCCACGACCGTGGACGCGCTGGTCGAGATGATGGTGGGCCGGCGCATCGAACAGAGCTTTCCGCCCAAGCCGCAGCCCGCACCGAACGGCCGCAAGGTGCTCGAGGTGCCCGAGATCCAGCTCGTGAAGGACGGCCCGGTCAATCGCTTCGACCTGCACGCGGGCGAGATCCTCGGCTTCGCGGGGCTGGTGGGGTCGGGCCGCACCGAACTCGCGCTGGGCATGATGGGCGCCGACCGCGCGCACCGCAAGACGGTGCTGCGCAACGGCCAGCGCGTGCGCCTGGACGACCCGACGCAGGCGCTCGCGCACGGCATCGGCCTGCTGCCCGAAAGCCGCAAGGTCGAAGGGCTGATCACCGACTTCACGATCCGCTTCAACATCTCGTTGAACAACCTCGGGCGGCACCGCCGCGCGGGCGTGGTCGACACGGCCTCTGAAAAGCGCACAGCCGGCGAACTCTCGCGCCGCGTGGGCGTGAAGGCACCGGGCATCGACACCCGCGTGGCCACGCTGTCGGGCGGCAACCAGCAGAAGGTGGTGATCGCGCGCTGGCTCGGCCACGACTGCGACGTGCTGATCTTCGACGAGCCCACGCGCGGCATCGACGTGGGCGCCAAGGCCGAGATCTACCAGCTGATGCGCGAACTCACGCGCCAGGGCAAGTCGATCCTGATGATCTCCAGCGAGCTGCCCGAGATCGTCGGCCTGTGCGACCGCGTCGCGGTGTTCTCGGGCGGCGCCATCGTGGCCACGCTCACGGGCGACGCGATCAACGCGGGCGAAATCATGCGCCACGCGACATCGTCTTCTCCCTCCCTTCCCTCTTCCTCCGGGAGCCCCTCATGACCGCCACCACCACCCATCCCACGCCGCCCGTGCCCGCGGGCGGGTTCTTCACGCAGCTGCGCCGCTCGACGGCCTTCCTGCCGCTGGTCGGCCTGGTCGCGATCTCGGTCTTCATGATCGTGGCGACCGACAACTTTCTCTCGGTGAGCAACCTGCAGAACATCGCGCTGCAGTCGTCCATCAACGCGATCATCGCGGTGGGCATGACGGCCGCGATCCTCACGGGCGGCATCGACCTCTCGGTGGGCGCGGTGGTGGCGCTGTCGGGCACGCTGGCCTCGGGGCTGATGGTGCACTTCGGCCTGCCGCCCGTGCTCGCCGTGCCGCTCGGGCTCGGCGTGGGTGCGGTGATCGGCCTGTTCAACGGCTACTGCGTGGCCTACCTGCGCATGCCGCCGATCATCGTGACGCTGGCCACCATGGGCATCGCGCGCGGCATCGCCCTGATCTACACCGGCGGCTACCCGATCGACGGGCTGCCCGAGTCGTTCGCCTTCCTCGGCAGCGGCACGCTCGCGGGCCTGAAGGTGCCGATCCTCATCATGCTGGCGACCTACCTCGTGGCCTACGTGCTGCTCAACATGGCGCCCTTCGGCCGCTATGTGTACGCCATCGGCGGCAACGAGGAAGCCACGCGGCTGTCGGGCGTGCGCGTGTCGCGCTACAAGCTGCTGGTGTATGTGCTCAGCGGCCTCACGGCCGCCATCGCAGGCATCGTGCAGGCCGCGCGCGTCACCAGCGGCCAGCCCGGCGTGGGCGTGGGCTTCGAGCTCGACGCCATCGCGGCGGTGGTGATGGGCGGCACGTCCATCGCCGGTGGCCGCGGCGCCATCGTGGGCACGCTGGTCGGCGCGCTGCTGCTGGCCGTGCTCAACAACGGTCTCAACATGATCGGCGTGTCGCCGTACCTGCAACTGATCATCAAGGGCGGCATCGTCTTGCTCGCCATCTTCATCAGCCGTGAGGCCCGTCGCTGATCTCTTCCCCACTTCTCCGTACCTCCCTCGACTCAAGGAATCCATGTCGTATCAAAAGCTCCAACCCGGCGCCACGGGCGCCATCGGCGAACTCGCCGCCATGCAGGCCGTCGTGTGCCACGGCCCGAAGGACTACCGGCTCGAAACCGTCGCGATGCCCACCATCGGCCCGAACGAACTGCTCATTTCCATCGCGGCCTGCGGCATCTGCGCCTCCGACTGCAAGTGCCACTCGGGCGCGAAGATGTTCTGGGGCGGCGACGGCCAGCCCTCGTGGGTCAAGGCGCCGGTCATTCCCGGCCATGAGTTCTTCGGCTATGTCGAGGCGCTGGGCGAAGGCGCGGCGGAGCACTTCGGCGTGGAGAAAGGCGACCGCGTGATCGCCGAGCAGATCGTGCCCTGCGGCAAGTGCCGTTTCTGCACCTCGGGCAAATACTGGATGTGCGAGGTGCACCACATCTTCGGCTTCCAGCGCGTCGTGGCCGATGGCGGCATGGCCGACTACATGCGCCTGCCGCCGACCTCGCGCGTGCACAAGATCCCCGACGGCATCTCACTGGAAGACGCGGCCATCATCGAGCCGCTGGCCTGTGCGATCCACACCGTGAACCGCGGCGAGCTCCAGCTCGACGACGTGGTGGTGATCGCCGGCGCCGGCCCGCTGGGACTGATGATGACGCAGGTGGCAGCACTCAAGACACCGAAGAAGCTCATCGTGATCGACCTCGTTCCCGAGCGCCTGGCACTCGCGAAGCAGTACGGCGCCGACGTGGTCATCAACCCGAAGACCGAGAACGCCGATGCCATCGTCAAGGGCCTCACCGAAGGCTACGGCTGCGACGTGTACATCGAGACCACCGGCGCGCCCATCGGCGTGACGCAGGGCCTGGACATGATCCGCAAGCTCGGCCGCTTCGTGGAGTTCAGCGTGTTCGGCTCGGAGACGAGCGCGGACTGGTCGATCATCGGCGACCGCAAGGAGCTCGACGTGCGCGGCGCGCACCTGGGCCCGTATTGCTACCCGGTCGCCATCGACCTGCTGGCGCGCGGGCTCGTCACCTCGAAGGGCATCGTGACGCACGACTTTCCGCTGACCGAATGGGAGCACGCCTTCGCGCTGGCCAACTCGCTCGACTCGATCAAGGTGCTGCTGAAGCCGCAGCCCCGCGCCGGGTCATGAAGTACGTCATCGGCGTCGACATTGGCACGCAGAGCACCAAGTGCCTGCTGGTCGGCATCGACGGCAAGGTGCACGCGCAGGCGAGCGTGGCCTACCAGCCCGAGACGCCGAAGCCGCTGTGGGCGCAGCAGGACTGCGAGGTCTGGTTCGACGCCGTGCGCGAGAGCGTGCGTGCCTGCGTGGCGCAAAGCGGCGTCGCGGCCACCGACATCGCCGCGCTGTGCGTGAGCAGCCTCTACGGCGGCGCGGGCATCCCGGTCGACGAGGCCATGCGCCCGCTGCACCCCTGCCTCATCTGGATGGACCGCCGCGCCACCGCCGAAGTCGATGCAGTGAACGCAACGGTCGACGTGGCGCGGCTGCAGGCCATCACGGGCAACGGCGTCGACAGCTACTACGGCTTCACCAAGATGCTGTGGCTGCGCGAGCACCGGCCCGAGGTGTGGGCGAAGACGCACCACTTCCTGCCGCCCAACAGCTACATCAACTGGCGGCTGACGGGCCAGCTCGCGGTCGACCACAGCTCGGCCGGCAACATCGGCGGCGTGTACGACGCGGCGCGGCGGCGCTGGTCGGCGCAGGCGCTCGACATGCTCGGCATTCCGGCGCGCATGATGCCGCCGCGGCTCGTCGAATCGAGCGAGGTGGTGGGCCACCTGAGCGCCGAGTGGGCCACGCAGCTGGGCCTGCGCGAAGGCATGCCGCTGATGGCCGGCGGCGTCGATGCGGCGGTGGCCACCTTCTGTGCGGGCGTCACCGGCAGCGGCGACCATGTCGCGATGATCGGCACCAGCATGTGCTGGGGCTTCGTGAGCCCGACGGTGGACGCGCGCCACCAGCTCATCACCATGCCGCACGTGTACCGCGGCGCGGACCGCAGCTACGTGTTCGGCGGCGCAATCACGGCCGGCGCAGCCGTCACCTGGTTTCGCGAAACCTTCTGCCAGGCCGAAGTGGCAGAGGCCGCGCGCACCGGCGAAGACGCGCACGCCCTCATCGAACGCCGCGCGGTCGACGTGCCGCCCGGCGCCGACGGCCTCGTCTTCCTGCCCTACCTGATGGGCGAGCGCAGCCCGATCTGGGACGCGCAGGCCAAGGGCGCCTTCCTCGGCCTCTCGCTCGCGCACAGCCGCGCCCACCTGTACCGCGCCGTGCTCGAAGGCGTGAGCTTCGCGCTGCAGCACAACATCGAAGCCGGCCGGCGCAGCGGCCAGCCGCTGGACGACCGCCTGATCGTGGTCGGCGGCGCCGCGCATTCCGACCTGTGGATGCAGATCGTGGCCGACGTCACGGGCTACCGCGTGTTCACGATCGAGGAAGAGGTCGAAGCCGCCCTCGGCGCGGCGATGCTCGCGGCGCTCGGTGCCGGGCTGGTCGACGCGGCCACCGCCGAACGCGGCTGGGTCACGCTGGTAGAGCGCGCGCGGCCCGAGCCGGCGGCGCAGGCGGTCTACCGGGAGCGCTTCGAGATCTACACCTCGCTGTACCCGGCGTTGCGTGATGCGATGCATCGGTTGGGATGACGCACGCACTGTCCAGGGCGACGCTCCCGCCGACGCGGTACCTTGCTCCGCGAATGTCCCCCGGGGCTTCGCCCCTCCTCCTTGATTTCGCTGCGCAAGGCACCGCATCGACGTGAGCGTTGGGCAGTGCGGTTGTTGATCGACTGCACAACGACCGCGCTCAGTGTGCACAGGACACTGGGTGCTTCCCGCAGCGAAATCAAGGAGGAGGCCGCAGGCCGGGGGACATTCGCGGAGGGAAGTACCCGGTGGCCTGTGCACGCGCCCTGAACCACCACCTTTGATGAGCAGAACACCATGACACCCACCTTCGACTTCTCAGGCAAGCGCGCCCTCGTGACCGGCGCCAGCAGCGGCATCGGCCGCGCAGTCGCCGCACAGCTCGCCCGCTCAGGCGCACAAGTCACCGCCGTAGGCCGCAACGCCGACGCGCTGGAAGCACTGCAGACCGAGTCCGGCTGCACGCCCTTGGCCCTGGACGTGGCCGACGTCGGCGCACTGGAAAAAGCGCTCGCACCATTGCCCGCCTTCGATTTGGTTGTGAACTGCGCCGGCACCACACGCATCGAGCGCGCCATCGACCTGCAGGCCGGGAGCTTCGACGCCGTGATGGCCGTCAACGCACGCGCCGCCGCACTCGTGGCCGCGCGCTGCGGCCGGGCCATGATCGCGGCCGGCGTGCGCGGCAGCATCGTCAACGTGTCGAGCCAGGCCTCGCTGGTCGCGCTCGACGCGCACCTTTGCTACAGCGCCTCGAAGGCGGCGATGGACGCCGTCACGCGCGCGCTGTGCCTCGAGTTCGGGCCGCACGGCATCCGCGTGAACAGCGTGAACCCGACCGTCACGCTCACGCCGATGGCCGAGCAGGCGTGGTCCGATCCGGCCAAGAGCGCGGCGGCGCTCAAGAACATTCCGTTGGGACGTTTCGCGCAGGTCAATGAAGTGGTCGCGCCAATCTTGTTCCTGCTGTCCGACGGCGCGGCGATGGTCAGCGGCGTGGCGCTGCCGGTCGATGGCGGTTACACCATCGCCTGAAGAAGAAAATTCCCCGCCTCAGGCGAAGCGGGTGCCGCCCTGCGGTGCGTCGAGCAGTGCGTCGAGGTTGCGCGAGATCTTCTGCTCGATCTGGTCGCTGAAGCTGCTGAACAGGAAACCCAGCGTCGCCTCGAGCCGGAAGGTATCGGCCGTGACCTCCACCGTGCCGTCGATGCCCGCGCGGCTGAACTGGGCCCGGTCGCAGTCGGTGCCCTCGGTGTAGGTGCATTCCAGACCGTAGTCCTGCTCGACCTGATGCACCCATTGGCGCGCGACTTCGCGGGCGCCGGCAATGCCCAGCGTGTGGTTGCGTTCGATTTGGATGTCAGGCACCGTGGTCTCCGTTGTCGTCGTGTGTGCGGCCTTGGCGCGCGTGGGTGTGCAGGATACCCGTGGCGGCCTGCAACGCATTGCGGCGCTCTTCCGTCGTGGGCAGCGCGGCAATGCGCCGCACCGCAGTGTAAAAGCGCGGCCAGTCGCGGCCCTCGCGCTCGAACAGCGCTTCGAAGCCCGGCACCAGGTCGTCGTAGGCGCCCTGCGCACCGAAGGCCGCGTTGTTGGCGCGCGCCACCCAGCCGTCATACGCGTTCTGGCGCGGACCGGTCCACGCCGCCTTCAGCGCGGTGTAGCGCTCGCGAAAGTCGGCCATGGCGGCCTGCTTCTGCGCTTCGACCTTTGTCCAGTCCTTCGCCTTGGCTTCGGGCGACTCGTACACCTGCGTGAGCGTGCGGCGCGTGTTGAGCGCCAGCGCACGGAAGTCCTGCCGCTGTGCATTGAACTGCGCGTACTCGGCGCGCGCCGCCTCGCCGGCCTCGCGCTGCAGCCACATCGCGCCGCCGATGCGCTCCACGGCCGTGGCGTACGACTCGTTGAACACCGTGTCGCCCGGCACATAGAGCACCTGGTGCGCCAGCTCGTGGAACACGAGGCGCGCCAGCTCGCCCTCGGGGTAGCCGATGAAGGTGGACAGCAGCGGATCGCCGCCGGCCCAGTTCATCCAGCCCAGCGTGGAGTAGGCCGGCACGGGGTACACGGCCACTTCGAGGCCGTTTGTCTTCTGCGCCTCGGCCTCGGTTTTCGCGGCGGCCTCGTCGTAGTAGCCGCGATAACCCACGCAGCCCGCGACCGGAAAGCACCAGCTCTTCAGCGTGAGCGAGTACGGCGGCGCGGCCACCACGTTCCACACGGCGGCGGGGCGGTGCAGGTCGGCATACGAGGTGTAGCTCGCGTTGTCGGGCAGGCCGAGTTCGCTCGACGCGAAACGGCGGATGCGCTGCGCGAGTTCGAGCTTGGCCTTGAGCGGCGCGCCCACGGCCGGGTCGGCCAGCCATTCGGGCACGGGCTTGGCCGCGCGCAGGATGTCGAGGTGGCCGTTGGCCGATTGCCAGTAGTAGCCGAGGTCGGCGCAGCCCGTCAGGAAAAGCGCGCCGGCCAATGCCAGCGCGGGCGCGCGCAGCCGTCGCATCACGCCTTTTCGACCTGCACCAGGCAGTCGTAGAAGGTCGGGCCGCGGCCGATGTCGGTCAGGCGCTGGCTGGTCAGCTCGTTGACGTTGGTGCCGTCCATGCCGAGCTTGCGCCACCAGATGCCCATGCCGTGCACCACGCCCTGGCGCGCGCGGCGCGACACCTCGGCGCGGCAGCGGTGCTCGCCGCGCTGGTTGAACACGCGCACCGTGGCGCCGTCCTCGATGCCGCGCGCGGCGGCGTCGTCGGCGTGGATCTCAAGCAGCGGCTCGACCTCGATCGCGCGCAGGCTGGTCACGTTGACGAAGGTCGAATTGAGGAAGTTGCGCGCCGGCGGCGAGATCATCGCCAGCGGGAACTCGGTCGAGCTGCCGACCGGCTCCCAGTTGGGCACGTGGTCGGGCAGGCCGTCCATGCCCATGGCCTGCAGGCGCTCGCTGAAGAACTCGCAGCGGCCCGAGGGCGTGGGGAACGTGCCTTCGGCGAACGGCGCCTCGGCCAGCTTCAGGCTGGTGAAGCCTTGGGCGCGCAGTTGCTCGAAATCGATCGCCTTCTCGGCGAAGGCGGTGCGGCACAGCGACTCGTCGCTCTCCGAAAAGCAGGGCTCGTCGAAGCCGAGGCGGCGCGCCAGTTCGCGGAACACCCAGGCGTTGCTGCGGGCCTCGCCGCGCGGCGCGACGGCCGGGCGGTTCAGCAGCACGTCGGTGTGGCCGTAGCTGCAGTGGATGTCCCAGTGCTCGAGCTGCGTGGTGGCGGGCAGCAGGTAGTCGGCGTAGTCGGCGGTGTCGGTGCGGAACTGCTCGAGCACCACGGTGAACAGGTCTTCGCGCGCAAAGCCCGCCACCACCTTGGCCGACTCGGGCGCCACCGCCACCGGGTTGCTGTTGTAGACCACGACGGCCTTCACGGGCTTGGCGGTGTCGAGCAGCGCATCGCCGATGGTGCTCATGTTGATGGTGCGCGGCTTGCGCCCGGCCAGCAGGTCGGGGCGCTGCAGCGCGGCGCGGTCGACCGGGTAGTGGCCCGAACTGCTGAGCAGCAGGCCGCCCGCGCGGTCGCGCCAGGCGCCGACCAGCGCCGGCAGGCAGGCGATGGCGCGCGCCGCGTTGCCGCCGCCGCGCACGCGCTGCATGCCGTAGTTCAGGCGGATCGCGGCGGGCTTCGTCGTGCCGTAGGCCTGGGCCAGCGCCACGATCTGTGCCTCGGGAATGCCGCAGACCTCGGCCGCGCGCGACGGCGGCCATTGCAGCGCGCGCTCGCGCAGCTGCTCCCAGCCCAGCGTGTGGTTCGCGATGTAGTCGTGGTCGAGCCAGTCGTGCACGATGAGTTCGTGCATGAGCGCCAGCGCCAGCGCGGCGTCGGTGCCGGGCAGCAGTGCGATGTGCTCGTCGCACTTGTCGGCGGTTTCGGTCTTGCGCGGGTCGATGCACACCAGCCGTGCGCCGGCGCGCTTGGCGGCCTGGGCGTGGCGCCAGAAGTGCAGGTTGCTGGCGATGGAGTTGCTGCCCCAGATGAGGATGAGCTTGGCCTCGGCGAAGAACTCGATGCGCATGCCGACCTTGGCGCCCAGCGTGTAGACCATGGCCTCGCCGCCCGCCATCGAGCAGATGGTGCGGTCCAACAGCGAGGCGCCCAGCTTGTGGAAGAAGCGCCGGTCCATCGATTCGCCCTGTACGAGGCCCATGGTGCCCGCATAGCTGTAGGGGAGAATTGCTTCCGGTTCCGACTGCAATTCCCGAAGATGCGCGGCGATATCGTCCAATGCCGTCTCCCATGAGACGGGCTCGAAGCGGCCGCTGCCCTTGGGACCGACGCGTTTCAGGGGCTGCACGAGCCGCTCGGCATGGTCATTGCGTTCGATGTACCGCGACACCTTGGTGCACAGCACGCCGCCGGTGTGCGAGTGGGCGGGGTTGCCTTGCAGCTTCACCGCCACGCCGTCCTTGACGGTGGTGACGAGCGCGCAGGTGTCGGGGCAATCGTGCGGGCAGGCGCCCAGCACCGTAGAGGGTGCGGAGGCGTCGGGCGTGTCGAGGAGGGAATCCGTTGCGTGGGCCATCGGACAAGTCTAATTTGAGTATCAACACACAGGGCAGAGGGAGGATTTCACCATGACGATGCAATTGAATCGCAGGCATTTTTCGATCGCCACGGCGGCCGCCGCCACGCTGGGCAG
This sequence comes from Variovorax sp. GW821-FHT09D07, assembly GCF_059416345.1. Taxonomy (NCBI): domain Bacteria; kingdom Pseudomonadati; phylum Pseudomonadota; class Betaproteobacteria; order Burkholderiales; family Comamonadaceae; genus Variovorax; species Variovorax sp. GW821-FHT09D07. Next base: position 220,447 of record NZ_JBWKOY010000007.1, on the reverse strand, counting down.
CTTCGGCATCGCCCGGGCGCAGGGCGACACGCCGCTGGTGCTGGGCCAATCGGCGCCGTTCACCGGGCCGGCCGCGCAGCTGGGCATCCAGTTCCACCAGGGCGCCAAGCTGTTCCTGGACCAGTACAACGCCCAGCCGGGCCAGCGCGACGTGGTCATCAAGAACCTGGACGACGGCTACGAGCCCGACCGCTGCGCGGCCAACACGCAGAAGCTGATCGGCGAGGACGTGTTCGCGCTGTTCGGCTACATCGGCACGCCGACCAGCTTGGCCGCGCTGCCGCTGGCGGTGAAGGACAAGGTGCCGTTCATCGCGCCGTTCACGGGCGCGATGTCGCTGCGCGAGCCTTTTCACCGCAACGTGTTCCATCTGCGCGCTTCGTACAACGACGAGACGGCATTGATGGTGAAACAGCTCACCCACCTGGGCATGAAGAAGATCGCGGTCTTCTACCAGAACGACGCCTACGGCAAGGCCGGCCTGGACGGCGTGACGCTGGCGCTGGCCCAGCAGGAACTCAAGCCGGTGGCGCTGGCCACGGTGGAGCGCAACTCGGCCGACGTGGCCGCGGCGGTGAAGACGATCATGGCGAGCCAGCCGGCGGCGGTGGTGCAGGTCGGTGCCTACAAGGCCTGCGCGGCGTTCATCCGCGAGATGCGCAAGGCGGGCTACGGCGGCGTGTTCTTCAACCTCTCGTTCGTGGGCACGCAAGCGCTGGCGGACGAGCTGGGCAAGGAGGCGGCGGGCGTGATGGTCACGCAGGTGGTGCCCTCGCCCTACAACCAGGCGAATGCGCTGGCCCGCGAGTTCACCGAAGCGGTGCGCAAGGCGGGCGGCGGCGCGAGCGCCAATTTCTCGAGCATGGAAGGCTACCTGGCCGCCAAGGTGCTGACCGAGGGCCTGCGCCGCGCACCGGGCGGCAAGGGCACGCGCGACGGGCTGATCGCGGGGCTGGAAAGCATCGAGCGGCAGCAGTTCGGCGGCTTCGAGGTGTCGTTCTCTTCGAAGAGCCATGTGGCTTCGAAGTTTGTCGAGCTGTCGATGCTGACTGCTGACGGGCGGGTGCGGACGTAGTTTTTGTCCGGTGGGCGTGCCCAGGCCACCGGGTACTTCCCTCCGCGAATGTCCCCCGGCCTGCGGCCTCCTCCTTGATTTCGCTGCGGGAAGCACCCAGTGCCCTAGGCACGGGATGCAGCGCTGGGAAGCGGTCAGGCGGAGAGGCCGTCCACCGCCTGGAACATCGCCTGCCGCGCCTGGCTCACGATCTGGCCGCGCCAGGCGTCGGAGTCCGTGTAGAACGCCTCCACCATGCGCGCGCGGATGCCATCGGCCAGATCGGCCGGCGCGTCCGGGTGCTTGTGCAGCCAGTGGTCGGCGCGCAGGGCGCCGGTCACTTCGAGCATCGGCAGCGTGCCGTATTCGAGCGCGATGCCGGTGTACTCGGCCTGCGGGCACTCTTCGTACACGGCGTCCCACATCAGGCCGCGCAGCAGCGCCGAGGTCGAGGAGCCGTCGTAGATCGAGGTGACGGGCGCCGCCGGCGTGCCCCACCAGGCGTTGGCGCGGGCATAGGCGACCTTGTCGTCGCGGCAGGCAAAGATGCGTTCGCCCAGGCCGTTGGGGCCGAGGCCCGTGTGCAGGTCGATCCAGGCCAGGCGCTTCGCGTGGCCTGCATGGCGACGCAGCACGCTGCGGATGGTCTTGTTGCTCCAGGTCGGCGCCTTGCCGCCGAAGAACAGGCCGTCGTCGAACTGGTACTGGCCGCTCGTCACCGCCGCCTGGTAGGCCGTGGCGCCGTGCTTCTCGATCCACTTCTCGATCGCGGCCTGGTTGTCCGGCGTCGGCGGCCAGGTGTCGGGCAGCAGCAGCGGATGCAGCCTGGCGTAGGGCTCGTTCACCGGCACGGGCTTCGAGAAGTCGAGGAAGTTGCGGTTCAGGTCGACGTTCTCGTGCGTCACGCGGCGGCCGTACGAAAAGCCGTGCGGGTTCAGCGCATGCACGTACAGCACCGCCACGCCCTGCGCCTTGGCCTTCTCGCGCCATTCGGCGTCGTGCAGCGCGAACACCTGCACGCCGCTGCCGCAGTGGCCTTCGACGCCGTGGCAGGCGCTGGTGACGACGAGCAGCCGCTCGGCGTTGGCGTCGCCGTCGAGCGCCACGTCCATCGACAGCTCTTCGCCGTCGCGGCCCTTGAGCGGGTGCGCGTGCGGCTCGACCGTGAGGCCGGCGCTGACGCAGCCCTGCAGGAACTTCTGGCGCGCTTGGGCGTAGCGCGGCGAAAAGGCCTCGCCGATGCCGATCATGGGGCAGTGCCGCCAGGCTGGAGGAACTGCTCGGCGATCTGCACCCAGCAGGTGGCGCCCAGCGGGATGAGGTCGTCGTTGAAGTCGTAGCTCGCGTTGTGCAGCGTGCACGGGCCTTCGCCGTGGTGCACGTCGCGGTGCGCGCCGTCGCCGTTGCCGATGAAGGCGTAGGCGCCGGGCTTGGCCTGCAGCATGAAGGCGAAGTCTTCCGAGGTCATGGCGGCCTCCTGCTTGAGCACGTTCTCGGGGCCGACGATCCCGCCCATCACGCGGCGCGCGAAGTCGGCCTCGGCCTCGGTGTTGATGGTCGGCGGGTAGTAGCGCTCGAAGCGGAACTCGCAGGTGGCGTCGTGCGCGGCGCAGATGTGCTCGCTGATCTGCTTCATCTTGGCCTCGATCATGTCGAGCACCTCGAGCGAGAAGGTGCGCACGGTGCCCGACAGCTCGCAGTTGTCGGGGATCACGTTGTTGGTCTCGCCGGCGTGGATGGTGGTGACCGATATCACCGCCGAATCGGTCGGCTTCATCTTGCGCGTGAGGATGGTCTGGAAGGCCTGCACGATCTCGCAGGCGATCGGCACCGGGTCGATGCCGGTCTGCGGCAGCGCGGCGTGGCCGCCCTTGCCGACTACGTTCACATGGAACTTGTTGCCCGAGGCCATCACCGGGCCGGGGCTCACGGCGAACTGGCCGGCCTTCATGCCGGGCCAGTTGTGCATGCCGAAGACGGCGTCCATGGGGAACTGCTCGAACAGGCCTTCCTTGATCATCTCGCGCGCGCCGCCGCCGCCCTCTTCGGCCGGCTGGAAGATCAGGTAGACGGTGCCGTCGAAGTTGCGGTGCTTGGCCAGGTGCTGGGCCGCCGCGAGCAGCATCGCCGTGTGGCCGTCGTGGCCGCAGGCGTGCATCTTGCCGTGGTGCTGGCTGGCGTGGGCGAAGGTGTTGAGCTCGGTGACGGGCAGCGCGTCCATGTCGGCGCGCAGGCCGACGGCGCGGTTGCTGGTGCCGTTCTTGACGATGCCGACCACGCCGGTGGTGCCCAGGCCACGGTGGATGGGAATGCCCCATTCGGTGAGCTTGCCTGCCACCACGTCGGCGGTGCGGACTTCTTCGAAACAGAGTTCAGGGTGGGCATGAAGGTCACGCCGGACGGCCGCGATGCCGGCCGCCTGCGTGACGAGCGAGTCGATGAGTTTCATAAGACACAGTCTAGGCTTTGCGGAATGCGCCGCAAAGACCGTGCCGGGCAAACCCTCAGCGGCCGATGCTCTTCAGGTACTCGGCGCGCGCGGCCAGCGCGGTGTCGGTGAAGTCGGTGAACACGCCATCGACGCCGAGCTTGTAATAGACCGCGTATTCGTTCTTGCCGTCCTTGTTGTAGTCGGACGCGAGCCGGCGCGACTCGTTACGGAACGTGAAGGGGTGCACGAACAGGCCCGCCTTGTGGGCGTCGGCGATCAGCGTGGTGGGGGCCGTCGAGGTGGCGTCGGCGTCGTTGATCTTGCCGTCCTTGTTGACGTCCACCACCTTGCCGTCGGCGCCCACGGTGCCCTTGACGCTCACGATGTAGCGCTTCCAGGGGCCGATGCCGTCGGCGTAGGTCTTGATCTCGGCCAGCCCGGCGGGCGTGACCATGACGTCGAAGTTGCGCTTGTCGCCGGCCTTGGTCCACTCGTAGGGGCGGTCGACCGGCACGGCGTAGGTCATGGCGCCGGTCTTCATGTCGATGCCGTCGCCGTCGATCAGCTGGATGAGCCGGGTGTTCAGGCCCTTGCTCTTCATGTACTTGAGGCTGCCGGGCTCGAACGACTGCACGTAGATGGGCGCGGTCTTGCTGTTCCAGCCGGCGGCGTTGATGGCGGCGATGACCTTGTCTTCCATGGGCATGCCCAGGTCGCGGAAGTAGGTCGGGTTCTTGGTTTCCGGGTAGATCGCGATGGTGCGGCCGGTTTCCTTCGTCTTGGCCTTGGCGAAATCGATGATCTCCTGGAAGGTCACGACCTTGAACTTGCCGTTGAATTCCTGCGGGCGCTCCGCGTCGGTCGAAATGCCGCCCAGGGTCTTGATCTCGGCCAGCGTGAAGTCGTTGCTGAACCAGCCGGTCTGGGTCTCGCCGTCGACCTGAATGGTCTTCTTGCGCGAGGCAAAACGCGCGTGCTTGGCCACGTCGGTGCTGATCGCCAGGTTGGGGTCGTGGCGGGCGATGAGCACGCCGTCCTTGGTGGAGACCAGGTCCATCTCGATGACGTCGGCGCCCAGTTCGATGGCGCGCGCGTACGACTCCAGCGTCTGTTCCGGCAGGTAGCCCGAGGCGCCGCGGTGGGCGATGACCAGCGGCGGGTTGCCGTCCAGCGTGAGCAGCTTGTTCGCCGCCGGGCCGGTGGTGCCACAGGCGGCCAGGCTCAGGGCGGCCACGGCGGTCAGGGTGATCTGCAGGGACATGCGCATGTTGTCTTCTCCATCCAAACAAAGAAAAAAGAGGAGGCAGGCTACCCGCTGCGCGTGACAACGCCGATACCCATCTGCGCGGGCGTTCAACTTCCCGGACAATCTGTTGCATGCAGCACACGCTTTCTCCCCAGAGCCTCTTGATGGCGCAAACCTTGGTTCGCATGAACACGGTGAGCGCAAACAGCAACCTCGAGCTGATCGACTTCGCCCAGGCGCACCTCGCCGCCCTCGGCGTGAAGAGCCGCATCACCTACAACGCCGAGCGCACCAAGGCGAACCTGTTCGCCACGCTGGGCGAGGGCAAGCCGGCCGGCGTGATCCTCTCGGGCCATACCGACACGGTGCCCTGGGACGGCCAGGCCTGGAGCGTCGACCCGCTGTCGGCCGTGGTGCAGAACGAGCGCCTGTACGGCCGCGGCTCGGCCGACATGAAGAGCTACATCGCGATCGCGCTGGCCAATGCCCAGCGCTTCCTCGAGGGCGACGCGCCCTTCGCCGTGCACTTCGCCTTCACCTACGAAGAAGAGATCGGCTGCTTCGGCGTGCGCGAACTCATCGCCGACATGCGCGACGCCGGCATCAAGCCGCTGGCCTGCATCGTGGGCGAGCCCACCAGCATGGTGCCGGCCATCGCCCACAAGGGCGTGTACCGCTACAAGTGCTGCGTGCGCGGCAAGGAGGCGCACTCGTCGCTCACGCCGAAGTCGGTCAACGCCATCGAGATGGCCGCGCGCGTGATCGGCAAGGTGCGCGACATGGCCGAGGATTTCGAACGCAGCGAGCCGCGCTACGACGGCTTCGACGTGCCCTTCAGCACCGCCAGCGTGGGCCAGTTCCACGGCGGCATCGCCGACAACGTGGTGCCGCGCGACGCCGAGTTCCGCTACGAATTCCGCGACCTGCCCACGGCCGACGCCAAGCGCATGCAGTCCGACGTACTGGCCTACGCCGCGAGCATCGAGCCCGCCATGAAGAAGGTGGCGCCCGACGCGGGCTTCAAGTTCGAAACGATCTGCGAGATCCCGAGCTTCCTGGGCGCGGCCGGCGATCCGGTCACGCTGCTCGCGCAGCGCCTGGCCAGCGAAGACCGCACCACGCTGGTGGCCTTCGGCACCGAAGCGGGCCTGTTCAAGAACGCCGGCATCCCCACCGTGGTGTGCGGCCCCGGCAGCATCGAGCAGGCGCACCAGCCCGACGAGTTCGTGAGTCTTGAGCAGCTCGCGCGCTGCGAGCTGTTCATGGAGCGCCTCGCGACCTCGCACACCATTGGCTGAAGACCACGGCAGCGGCGCACTGCAGCGCATGAAACGCGTCGCGCTCGGCCTGCTGTGCGCGGCGGCGGCGCTGTATGCGCTGGCCAGCGCGCTGCACGGCCAGCATCCGGCCTGGGGCTACGTGGCGGCTTTTGCCGAGGCCGCGATGGTCGGCGCCATTGCCGACTGGTTCGCGGTGGTGGCGCTGTTTCGCCACCCGCTGGGCCTGCCGATCCCGCACACGGCGATCATCCCGAGCAACAAGGACCGCATCGGCGCCAAGCTCGCGGGCTTCATCTGCGACAACTTCCTGAGCACCGCCCAGGTGCTGGCCAAGCTGCGCCAGTTCGATGCGGCGGGGCGCATCGCCGAGTGGCTGGCCCGGCCCGCCAGCGGCGAGCGGCTCGGCGAATGGGGCGTGGCCGCCACGCGCTACGGTCTGGCCGCCTTCGACGACGAACGGGTGCGCGACTTCATGGGCCGCGCCGCCGCGGCCGGCCTGGCCAAGATCGACCTCTCGCGCCTCACCGGCCAGGCGCTCGATGCGCTCACGGCCGGCGGGCGCCACCAGGCGCTGCTCGACGACGTGCTGCAGCAGGTGGCCGAGCTGCTCGACGGCGACGAGGTGCAGGCGCACATCACCGAGGCCATCGCGCGCGAGATCAAGACGCTGCGCTACGTGGGCCTGGACCAGGTGGCGGCCAAGCTCGCCACGCGCAAGATCGTGGCCGCCATCGCGCGCACGCTGGCCGAGCTGGCGGCCGAGCCCGAGCACCCGATGCGCCGGCGCTTCGACCATTTCGTGGACGACTTCGTGGTGCGCCTGAAGCTCGACCCCGAGTTCCAGCAGCGCGGCGAGCAGATCCGCGCCGAGCTCATTGCGCACCCCGCGCTGGGCGACTACCTGCACGGCCTGTGGGGCGAGCTGCTGGGCTGGCTGCACGACGACCTCGGGCGCCCCGACTCGACCATCCGCCAGCGCATCGCCACCATGGCCGGCGCGCTGGGCCAGCGGCTGCAGAACGACGCGGCGATCCGCGCCTGGATCAACGAGCAGCTCGAGGCCGCCGCGCCGGCGGCCATCGAGCGCTACCGCGAGGACATCCGCCGCTACATCGAGGAGCGCGTGGGCGAGTGGAACGCGCACGAGATGACCGACGAGCTCGAGCGCCACATCGGGCGCGACCTGCAGTTCATCCGCATCAACGGCACGCTGGTGGGCGGGCTGGTGGGGCTGCTGATCCATACGGCGACGCAGCTGCTGCGCGGCTGAAAAATCACCGGGTGCTGCGGGTTATCCGCAGCGGACGAAAGTCCGCGTCTTGTCCCGCGAGCGACTGCGCGGCCTCCTCCGGCTCCTAGACTGCGGGCGCACTGCCGCATCCACCAAGCCAACCCAGAGGAGATCGCCATGCCCCGTCGCACGATCCGCGCTGCCGCGCTGACCGCCGCCCTCGCCCTGCTCGCCGCCTGCAGCTCGCTGTCGCCACCGCCCAAACGCCCCGCCGCGTGGGCGGCGCCCGAGGTGCTCGTGGCCCCGTCGTCCTTCGCGGGCGTGCACGGCCTGGCCATCGATGCGAAGGGCCGGCTGCTGGCGGGCTCCGTGCTCGGCAACACGCTGTGGGAGGTCGACCGCCAGACCGGCGCCGCCAAGGTGCTGATCGACGCGCCCGAAGGCCAGGCCGACGACATCGCGGTCGGCCCGAAGGGTGAGCTGGCCTGGACCAACTACCTCATGGGCATGCTGCGCTACCGCGAGAACGACAGCGCGCCACTGCGCGTGCTCGCCAAGGACCTGCCCGGCCTGAACTCGCTCGACTTCGATCGCAAGAACGGCAAGCTCTACGCCTCGCAGGTGTTCCTGGGCGACGCGCTGTGGGAGATCGACCGCGAGGGCAAGCAGCCGCCCCGGCTCATCAAGAAGGACATGGGCGGCTTCAACGGCTTCGAGGTCGGGCCCGACGGCCTGCTCTACGGCCCGCTGTGGTTCAAGGGCCAGGTCGTGAAGATCGACCCGGCGAACGGCGCCCTGACGGTGATCGCCGACGGCTTCAAGATCCCCGCCGCCGCCAACCTCGACGGCAAGGGCAACCTCTGGGTGGTCGATGCGCGCAGCGGCGAGCTGGTGAAGGTCGATCTTGCGAGCGGCAAGAAGACCGTCGCCAAGCAGCTGCGCCCGTCGCTCGACAACCTGGCCATCGCCAAGGACACGCCCGACGGGACGATCTACATCTCGAACATGGCCAACAACGAGGTGCAGGCCTTCAACCCCGCCACCGGCGAGCTGCGCACGCTCACCAGCGGCAAGGTGGCGGTGCCCGCGGGCCTGAAGATCGACGGCAACGACCTGTGGGTGGCCGACGTCTTCGGCTTCCGGCAGGTCGACGTGCGCACCGGCGAGGTGCGCGACGTGTTCCGCATGCAGCGCGACCCCGAGCTCGACTACCCCTTCGCGGTCGGCCTGTCGCCCAAGCTGTTCGCGCTGACCTCGTGGTTCACGGGCTCGGTGCAGCTGGTCGACCGCCAGACGCTGAAGACGGTCGAGACGATCCACGGCCTGAAGGCGCCGTTCGACGCGCTGCCCATGCCCGACGGCAGCGTGATCTACGCCGAACTCGCCACCGGCAGCATCACGCGCGCCAGCGGGCCGAAGTTTGCAGAGAAGTCAGTGCTGGCCAGCGGCCTGAACGGCCCGGTGCAACTGGTGGTCGGCCAGGACGGCGCGCTCTACGTGACCGAGGCGGCCGGCAAGCTGCTGCGCATTCCGCTGGACGCCAGCGCGCCGCTGCGCACCGTGGCCGACGGGCTGGCGCTGCCCGAGGGCCTGGCCCAGACGCCGTGGGGTAGCTTCATCGTGGCCGAGAGCGAGGCGCGCCGGCTGGTCGAGATCGACCCGGCCACCGGCACCCGTCGCACCGTCGCCGAGAACCTGCCCATCGGGCTGGCGGCCGGGCCCGGCCTGCCCCCGCCGTACGTGGTGACGGGCGTGGCCGTGGGGCGCGACGGCACGGTCTACGTGGCGGCCGACAGGAACAATTCGATCTATCGAATTCGGCCTGTCATTCAGGGTAACAATTAGTACAAGTTTCTGTTTACTTTTATAAACACATATTACAAACTGGTCGGGACGCGTCGCAGCGTTCCGATCGCATAGGGCAGTCGGGGTCTGCGAAGCGCTCTTTCCGAAGGGACATCGCATGACTCCACTCGTCGTAGGCCAAGTGCTATCGCCCGAATACTCCCTGGGGCTGGTCGCGCTTTCGTTCGTCATTTCCTTCTTCGGCTCGCTGGTGGCCCTGATCTGTGCCGGGCGCATGGTCGGTGCCGACGGCAAACCCAACCTGGCCATCGTGGCCTGCGCCGCGGTGGCGCTGGGGGGCATCGGCATCTGGTCGATGCACTTCATCGGCATGCTGGCCTACCGGCTGCCCTTCGGCATCGCGTACAACATGCCGCTGACCATCGTGTCGCTGGTGGCGGCCATCCTGATCTCGGGCATTGCGCTGTACCTGGCGGGCGGGCGCGCCAAGTTCAGCCGCTCGGGCTGGCTGGCGGGCAGCCTGCTGGCGGGCCTGGGCGTGTGCGTGATGCACTACATGGGCATGTTCGCGATGAACATGCGGGCCACGATGAGCTTCGACTTCAGCATGGTCGCGCTGTCGGTGGTCATCGCCATCACGGCCGCCGCCGCGGCGCTGTGGCTGGCCTTCAACCTGCGCAAGCTGAGCCACCAGGTGGCCGCCGCCGCCGTGATGGGCGTGGCGGTGTGCACCATGCACTACGTGGGCATGAGCGCGGCCAGCATGATCTGCACGGCGGCCGCCCCGGTCGACGCGCTCTCGCTGGGCGGCAGCTACATGGGCCTCACGGTGTTCGGCACGGCCGGCGCGGTGCTGATCTTCATCTACTGGGTGGTCACGGGCAGCAGCCTGGACGCCGCCCCCGCCGCACAACGGCGCGTGCGCCCCAGCTAGTTGGCGCAAGCGGGCCGGGGGCCCGCCTCCTAAAGTCTGTGCGAAACGACACGCGCGCACCGCACAGACCCCCATGCCCTTCCTCGAATCCCGGCTGCACACCGCCGGAGACAGCTACCAGGCCAACCGCGCCAGCATGCTCTCGCTGCTGGACCAGGTCCGGTCCCACGAAGCCCGCGCCGTGGCCGCCTCCAGCGCCTCGGCCGAGCGCTTCGCCAAGCGCGGCCAGCTGCTGCCGCGCGAACGCCTCGCGCTGCTGCTGGACACCGGCGCGCCCTTCCTGCCGCTGGCCACGCTGGCGGGCCTGGGCCAGGACAACCCCGACCTCGCCAAGAGCGTGCCCGGCGGCGGCCTGATCGCCGGCATCGGGCGCGTGGCGGGTGTGCGCTGCATGATCAGCGCCTCCGACTCCGGCATCGACGCCGGCGCGCTGCAGCCCATGGGGCTGGACAAGCAGCTGCGCCTGCACGAGATCGCGCTGGAGAACAAGCTGCCCTTCATCCAGCTGGTGGAAAGCGCGGGCGCCAACCTCATGCAGTACCGCGTGCAGGACTTCGTGCGCGGCGGCAACATCTTCCGCAACCTCGCGCGGCTCTCGGCCGCGGGGCTGCCGGTGGTGACCGTGACGCACGGCTCCTCGACCGCAGGCGGCGCGTACCAGACGGGCCTGTCGGACTACATCGTGATGGTGCGCGACCGCACTCGGGCCTTCCTGGCCGGGCCGCCGCTCCTGAAGGCCGCCACCGGCGAGATCGCCACCGAGGAAGAACTGGGCGGCGCCGTCATGCACACCCACATCTCGGGCCTGGGCGACTACCTGGCCGAGGACGACCGCGACGCACTGCGCATCGCGCGCGCCATCCTCGGCGGCATCGACTGGGCGCGCGACGAGGTGCCGCGCACCTTCGCACCGCCGCGCCACGACGCCGAGGAGCTGATGGGCCTCATGCCCGCCGACGGCCGCCGGCCGGTGGACATGCGCGAGGTCATCGCGCGCATCGCCGACGGCTCGGAGTTCCTGGCCTTCAGCGAGCACTACGGCAGCGCCACGGTCTGCGGCCACATCCGCCTCGAAGGGCATGCGGTGGGCATCATCACCAACAACGGCCCCATCGATTCCGACGGCGCCACCAAGGCCACGCACTTCATCCAGGCCTGCTGCCAGTCGCGCACGCCCATCGTCTACCTGCAGAACATCACGGGCTACATGGTGGGCCGCGCGCACGAGGAGGCCGGCATCATCAAGCACGGCGCCAAGATGATCCAGGCCGTGACCAGCGCCAACGTGCCGCAGATCACGCTGCACTGCGGCGCCTCGTACGGCGCGGGCAACTACGGCATGTGCGGTCGCGGCTTTGCGCCGCGCTTCTGCTTCAGCTGGCCCAACGCACGCACCGCCGTGATGGGCGGCGAGCAGGCCGCGCAGACCATGGCCATCGTCATGGAGGCCGGCATGGCGCGCAAGGGTGCCGTCGACCGCGAGAAGATCGACGCGATGCAACGCCAGATCGTCGAGCGCTTCGAGCGCCAGATGAGCGTCTTCACCACCAGCGCGCTGCTGCTGGACGACGGCGTGATCGACCCGCGCGACACGCGCGCCGTGCTGGCCGAGGCGCTGTCGATCTGCCGCGACGCCGAGGCGCGTGCGCCGCAACCCATGCAGTTTTCGGTGGCACGGCCATGAGCACCTTTCACAAGATCCTGATCGCCAACCGCGGCGAAATTGCCGTGCGCGTGATGCGCACCGCGCGCGCCATGGGCTACCGCACGGTCGCGGTGTACTCGCGCGCCGATGCAGACGCCGAGCACGTGCGCCAGGCCGACGAGGCCGTGTGCATCGGCGAGCCGCTGCCCGCGCAGAGCTACCTGAACATCGACGCGATCGTTGCCGCGGCCCGCGCCAGCGGCGCCGACGCGGTGCACCCGGGCTACGGCTTCCTCGCCGAGAACGCCGCGTTCGCGCAGGCCTGCCGCGACGCGGGGCTGGTCTTCATCGGGCCATCGCCCGAGGCCATCGTCGCGATGGGCGACAAGGCCGGCGCCAAGCGGCTCATGCAGGCGGCCGGCGTGCCGTGCATTCCCGGCTACCAGGGCGACGATCAAAGCACCGCCACGCTGGCCGCCGAGGCCGAACGCATCGGCTGGCCCGTGATGATCAAGGCCACGGCCGGCGGCGGTGGGCGCGGCATGCGGCTCGTGGCCTCGGCCGGCGCCTTCGCCGAGCAACTGCAGAGCGCGCAGTCCGAGGCGCTGCATGCCTTCGGCGACGCCACCGTGATCCTGGAGCGCGCCATCGTCGCGCCGCGCCACATCGAGATCCAGGTGTTTGCCGACCGCCACGGCCACGCGATCCACCTCGGCGAGCGCGACTGCTCGGTGCAGCGGCGCCACCAGAAGGTGATCGAGGAAGCGCCCTCGCCGGCCGTCGATGCCGCGCTGCGCGCACGCATGGGCGCCACCGCCGTGGCCGCCGCCAAGGCCATCGCCTACGAAGGCGCGGGCACGCTGGAGTTTTTGCTCGACGCGCAGGGCCAGTACTGGTTCATGGAAATGAACACGCGGCTGCAGGTCGAGCACCCCGTGACCGAAGCGGTGACGGGCCTGGACCTCGTCGAACTGCAGCTGCGCGTGGCGGCCGGCGAGCCGCTGCCGCTGACGCAGGACGACGTGCGCATCACCGGCCATGCGATCGAAGTGCGGCTGTGCGCCGAAGACCCGCAGCAGGGATTCCTCCCGCAAAGCGGCACGCTCACGGCGTGGCGCCCATCGCCCGCGCTGCGCACCGAACACGCATTGCGCGACGGCGCCGAGGTGCCGCCCTTCTACGACTCGATGATCGCCAAGCTCATTGCGTCGGGCCGCACGCGCGACGAGGCCCGCCAGCGGCTGCTGGCCGGCCTGCGCGACACGGTGGCGCTCGGCCTGCCGACCAACCAGCCGCTGCTGCAGCGCGCGCTCGCGCACCCGGTGTTCGCAAGCGGCGGTGCGACCACCGCCTTCATCGGCGACCACCTCGACGCGCTGCTGGCCGCCAACACCGCGAGCGACACGCGCGCCGCCCTGCTCGCAGCCCTGCTGCTGCAGACCGGCGCGCGCGGCTGGCCCTCGCCGCTGGCGCACACGCTGCCCAACGCCTTGCGCTTTTCGCTCGACGGCGCCGTGCACACGGCGCGCGTGACGCCGCGCGGCGCCGCGCACTTCGAGGTCGTGGTGGACGACACCGAGCCGGCCACGCTCGCGCTGCTGGCGCTGTCGGACGACGGCCTGCTGCGCTTCGCCTGCGACGGCGTGGCCGCGCAGGCGCAGGTCGTGCGGTGCGCCGAACGCGTCGACTTCCATTTCGACGGCCGCGCCCACCGCCTCGACGACCTCACCCACGTGGCCGTGGCGCGTGCCGACGCGGGCGGCGGCGACGGCCTGTTGCGCGCGTCGATGAACGGCCGCGTGGTCGCGCTGCTCGCTGCCGAGGGCGACACCGTCTCGGCAGGCCAGCCGCTGGTCACGCTCGAGGCCATGAAGATGGAACACGTGCACTGCGCACCGCGCGCGGGCCGCGTCGCGGCGCTGCATGTGGCCGTGGGCACGCAGGTGGCCGCGCGCCACATCGTTGCCGAGATCGCCGAGGCCTGAAGGCCCCTCCCCTTTGTCGAGAACCTGTCGAATGAACGCATCCCACTATCGCTCCGTCTTCGCGCCCGGCCTGTTCGCCGGGCAATGCATCGTCGTCACCGGCGGCGGCTCGGGCATCGGCCGCTGCACCGCGCACGAGCTGGCCTCGCTCGGCGCCCACGTGGTGCTGGTCGGCCGCAAGCCCGAGAAGCTCGACGCGGTGCGCGCCGAGATCGAAGCAGCCGGCGGCAACGCCAGCACGCAGGCCTTCGACATCCGCCAGGAAGAGGCCGTGCGCGAGGCCGTGAAGGCCATCGTCGCGGCGCACGGGCGCATCGACGGGCTGGTGAACAACGCGGGCGGCCAGTACATCACGCCGCTGGCCGCCATCTCGGCCAAGGGCTGGGAGGCGGTGATCCACACCAACCTCACGGGCGGCTTCCTGGTGGCGCGCGAGTGCTACCTGCAGAGCATGCAGGCCCACGGCGGCGCCATCGTCAACATCGTGGCCGACATCTGGGGGTCGATGCCGAACATGGGCCACAGCGGCGCCGCGCGCGCCGGCATGGTGAGCTTCACCGAGACCGCCGCCGCCGAATGGGCCGTGAGCGGCGTGCGCGTGAACGCCGTGGCGCCGGGCTACATCGCCTCCAGCGGCATGGACCACTACCCGCCCGAGGCCGGCGACATGCTGCGCGCCATGCGCAAGACCGTGCCGGCCGGCCGCTTCGGCAACGAGGCCGAGACCTCCGCCGCCATCGCCTTCCTGCTGGGCCCGGCCGCCGCGTTCATCAGCGGCACCGTGCTGCGCGTGGACGGCGCACGCCCGCAGGCGCGCATGGGCTGGCCCATGGCGCTGCCCGACGCGCAAGCGCAGCAGCGCCCCGCGGTGCGGCCCTACGACGGCTTTCACCTCGCGCAGACACCGCGCGTGTTCCAGGACAAGTAACGAGCGAACGAACGGAGACCCGCCATGCAGTACACCCATGAACACCTCGAGATGCAGAACACCCTGCGCCGGTTCATCGACGAGGAGATCAACCCCCACGTCGACGAATGGGAAGAGGCCGAGATCTTTCCCGCGCACGAGGTCTTCAAGAAGCTCGGCAACCTCGGCCTGCTGGGCCTGAACAAGCCCGAGGCCTTCGGCGGCGCCGGGCTCGACTACTCGTTTGCGATGGCCTTCGCCGAGGGGCTGGGCCACATCAGCTGCGGCGGCGTGCCGATGGCCATCGGCGTGCAGACCGACATGTGCACGCCCGCGCTCGCGCGCTTCGGCAGCGACGAACTGCGCCGCGAGTTCCTGGTGCCCGCCATCGCCGGCGACACGGTCGGCTGCATCGGCGTGAGCGAACCCGGCGCGGGCAGCGACGTGGCGGGCCTGAAGACCTATGCGAAGAAGGACGGCGACGACTACCTCATCACCGGCCAGAAGATGTGGATCACCAACAGCCTGCAGGCCGACTGGATGTGCATGCTGGTCAACACCAGCGAGGGCCCGGTGCACCGCAACAAGTCGCTCGTGATGGTGCCGATGAACCTGCCCGGCATCGAGAAGGCCAAGAAGATCCGCAAGATCGGCATGGACTCGAGCGACACCGGCCTCATCTACTTCGACAACGTGCGCGTGCCGCAGCGCTACCGCATCGGTGAGGAGGGCCAGGGCTTCGTCTACCAGATGCAGCAGTTCCAGGAAGAGCGCCTGTGGTGCGCGGCCAGTTCGCTCGCGCCGATGGACGACTGCATCACGCAGACCATCGAATGGGCGCAGCAGCGCCAGATGTTCGGCGCCACGCTGGCCGACCAGCAGTGGGTGCAGTTCAAGCTGGCCGAGCTCAAGACCGAGGTGGAGGCGCTGCGCGCCCTCACCTACCGCGCCTGCGACCTGCATGTGAAGGGCGAGGACGTGCTTGAGCTCGCGTCGATGGCCAAGCTCAAGACCGGCCGCCTCACGCGCCAGGTGGCCGACACCTGCCTGCAGTTCTGGGGCGGCATGGGCTTCACGCTGGAGAACCGCGTGGCGCGCCTGTACCGCGACGGCCGCCTGGGCTCGATCGGCGGCGGCGCCGACGAGGTGATGCTCGGCATCCTCGCCAAGACCATGGGCATCGCCAAGCGCCCGCCGCGCGGCTGAGCGACATGGACGCGGAACTGCAGGCCGACCGTGCGGCGCTCGCCGACACGGTGCGCCGCTTCGCCCAGGCCGAGATCGCACCGAACGTGCAGGCCTGGGACGAGGCCGGCGAATTCCCGCGCGCGCTGTACGCCCGCGCGGCCGAGCTGGGCCTGCTGGGCCTGGGCTACCCCGAAGCACTCGACGGCACGCCGGCCTCCTATTCGCTGAAGCTACCCGCGTGGGTCGCGCTCGCGCGCCACGGCCAGAGCGGCGGCGTGCTCGCGAGCCTGTTCTCGCACAACATCGGCCTGCCGCCCGTGGTGCTGCATGCCAGCGACGCGGTGCGCCGCGAGGTCGTGCCGGCCGTGCTGCGCGGCGAAAAGATTGCCGCGCTCGCGATCACCGAACCCGGCGGCGGCTCCGACGTGGCCGCGGTGCGCACGACGGCCAAGCGCGACGGCGATCACTACGTGCTCAACGGCGAGAAGACCTTCATCACCTCGGGCATGCGCGCCGACTGGATCACCGTGGCCGTGCGCACCGGCGAAGGCCGCGGCGCGGGCGGGCTCTCGATGCTGCTGGTGCCGGGCGACGCGCCCGGCCTCTCGCGCACGCGGCTCGCGAAGATGGGCTGGCTGTGCTCCGACACCGCCACGCTGCACTTCGACAACGTGCGCGTGCCCGCGCGCTACCTGCTGGGCGACGAAGGCGGCGGGTTCCGCATGGTCATGGGCAACTTCAACGGCGAGCGCGTCGGGCTCGCGGCCGGCGCGCTGGGCTTCGCGCAGGCCTGCCTGGACGAAGCGCTGGCCTGGTCGCGCGAGCGCAAGACCTTCGGCGCCGCGCTCATCGAGCACCAGGCCGTGCGCCACAAGCTGGTCGACATGCAGATGCGCATCGCCTCGACCGAGGCCTGGCTCGAGGCCGTGTCCGCCGAGGGCGACGCCCACGAGGCGGCGGGCCGCATCAACGCGCCCGAGTGGGTGGCGCAGGTCTGCCTGCTCAAGAACCACGCCACGCAGACCATGCAGTTCTGCGCCGACCAGGCGGTGCAGATCCTTGGTGGCATGGGCTTCATGCGCGGCACCGTGAGCGAGCGCGTCTACCGCGAGGTCAAGGTGATGATGATCGGCGGTGGCGCCGAAGAGATCATGAAGGAGCTGGCGGCGCGCCAGCTCGGGTGGCTGTAGCGGCGGAACCGCCCTTTATTCCGGCCCGGCCGGAACGCCGCTGCGCAGCGGGTGTCCAACCGTTCAGCACCTTTGCTGAGTCGCGGGAGATCACCATGCTCTCTTTCACTTATGGCATCGGCGCCGTCGCCCTGGTCCTGCTGGCGGCGCTGCTCTTTTCGGCGGTATGGATCTTCCGGGAGTACGAGCGCGGCATCGTGTTCACCCTGGGGCGCTTCTCGAAGGTGGCAGGGCCGGGACTGGTGTTCGTGATCCCGGCCATCCAGCAGGTGGTGCGCGTCGACCTGCGCACCGTGGTGCTCGAAGTGCCGACGCAGGATGTGATCTCGCGCGACAACGTGTCGGTGAAGGTCAGCGCGGTCGTCTACTTCCGCATCGTCGATGCGGCCAAGGCCATCATCGAGGTCAAGGACTTCTTCAACGCCACCAGCCAGCTGGCCCAGACCACGCTGCGCTCGGTGCTCGGCAAGCACCAGCTGGACGACATGCTGGCCGAGCGCGAGAAGCTCAACCTGGATGTGCGCGAATCGCTGGACGTGCAGACGGCGTCGTGGGGCATCAAGGTGTCGAACGTCGAGATCAAGCAGATCGACCTCACCGAATCCATGATCCGCGCCATCGCACGGCAGGCCGAGGCGGAACGCGAACGCCGCGCCAAGGTGATCCATGCCGAAGGCGAACTGCAGGCGTCCGAGAAGCTGTTCCAGGCCGCGCGCGTGCTGGCGCAGGAGCCGCAGGCGATCCAGCTGCGCTACCTGGAAACGCTCACGGTGATCGGCGCGGACAAGAACACGACCATCGTGTTTCCGCTGCCGGTGGACCTGATGGCGAACTTGCTCGGCAAGCAGCACGCGTAGCGCGCAACGCACGAAAGCGGAAAACCGTTCGAAGCACCCGCCGGCCTCCTTGCATGCCGGCGGAAGCCTGACGCGCGTCAGTCCGCGTCTTCCCCACCGCCCGCCTGTGCGGCCAGCGCCGCGGCGGCGCGCAGCTTGTCCTTCTTGCTCGGCCGCGCGCCCTTGATGCCGCCGTTGCCCGAGGTATCGACCACCACCGGCGCCGCCTCGGTCGGCTCGAAGCCCGCGATGCGCTCGCGCGGCACGCGCTGGCCCTGGCGCTTCTCGATCAGGCGGAAGTGCGCCTCGGTGGCCGGGCTCACGAAGCTGATCGCCAGCCCGCTCGCGCCCGCGCGGCCGGTGCGGCCGATGCGGTGGATGTAGTCGGTGGGCGAACGCGGCAGGTCGTAGTTGATGACCACGGGCAGCTGCGCGATGTCCAGGCCGCGCGCCGCCAGGTCGGTGGCGATCACCACGTCCCAGCGGCTCTGCTTGAACTGCGCCAGGATGTCGCGGCGCGTGCCCTGCGCGATGTCGCCGTGGAAGGGCACGGCGTAGATGCCGTTGCGGTACAGCTTCTCGGCCACGGTCTGTGCGGCGTGCTGCGTGGCGACGAACACCAGCACGCGGTCCCAGGTGCCTTCGTTGTCCTTCAGCAGCTGGCGCAGCAGCTGGGTGCGGCGGGCGGCGTCGACCTCGATGGCGCGCTGCACGATGTCGGGCCGGGTGCCGGGCTCGCCCTGCACCTCGACCAGGGCCGGGTCGTGCAGCATGTCGTCGGCCAGCGCCTGGATGGCGATCGGGAAGGTGGCCGAGAAGAGCAGGTTCTGGCGCCGCGCCGGCAGCAGCGCCAGGATGCGCTGCAGCTCCTCGGCAAAGCCCAGGTCGAACAGGCGGTCGGCCTCGTCGAGCACGAGCGTCGACACGGCGTCGAGCACGAGCGCGTTGTGTTCGACCAGGTCGAGCAGCCGGCCGGGCGTGGCGACCACGATGTCGGCGCCGCCGCGCAGCCGCATCATCTGCGGGTTGATCGAGACGCCGCCGACCGCGACGACGATCTTCAGGCGCTCGGGCAGGTGCCGCGCGAAGTCTTCCAGCGTCTCGCCGACCTGGGCCGCGAGTTCGCGCGTGGGCACGAGCACCAGCGCGCGCAGCCGGCGCGACGCCGACGCGGCGGGCTCGGCGGCCAGGCGCTGCAGCAGCGGCAGGGAAAATGCGGCCGTCTTGCCGGAGCCGGTCTGTGCCGAGCCCCGCAGGTCGCGGCCCTGCAAAATGGCAGGGATGGCCGCCGCCTGGATGGCGGTCGGCGCGGCAAAGCCGCTCGCGGCGGCCGCTTGCGCGAGCGCGGGGGTCAGGCCCAGGGTATCGAATGGCATGGAACGGGCACCGGGAAAAAGAGAGAGATCGAAAGAAAGACGGATCGAATGGGAACGATGAAGAACAGCCGCACCGGCAGCACGCTGGTGTACTCCACCGAGGCGGGCGGGCGCATGTGCCCCGACTGCGGCGCCCCGATGGCGCAATGCCGCTGCAAGGAGCTCGCGAAGGCCCGCACGGCGGCCACGGACGGCATTGTCCGCGTATCGCACGAGACCAAGGGCCGAAAGGGCAAGGGCGTGACCGTGGTCAAGGGCCTGCCGCTCGACGCGGCGGCGCTGGCGGCCGTGGGCAAGCAGCTGAAAGCGGCCTGCGGCACGGGCGGCACGGTGAAGGATGGCACCGTGGAGATCCAGGGCGATCACCGCGAGGTCGTCATCGCCGCCCTCGTGAAGCAGGGCCACACGGTCAAGCGCGCAGGCGGCTGAAGCGCGCATGAACCCCGAAGACCTGCAGCGCCTGGTGACGCTCGAGATGCCTTTTGGCAAGCACAAGGGCACGCTGATTGCCGATTTGCCCGGAAATTACCTGACTTGGTTTGCGCGCGAGGGTTTTCCCGCGGGAGAAATTGGCCGACTGCTCGCTTTGATGCATGAAATAGACCACAACGGCCTGTCCGACCTGCTCAAACCGTTGCGAAACCGCCCGTCGGGTCGGAATGTTTCTCGATAACACAAG
Organism: Variovorax sp. GW821-FHT09D07; assembly: GCF_059416345.1. Taxonomy (NCBI): domain Bacteria; kingdom Pseudomonadati; phylum Pseudomonadota; class Betaproteobacteria; order Burkholderiales; family Comamonadaceae; genus Variovorax; species Variovorax sp. GW821-FHT09D07. Next base: position 200,659 of record NZ_JBWKOY010000007.1, on the reverse strand, counting down.
ATTTCCCCCCTTTTTTCGGAAATCGGGCCGGATAATCCGGCTCACGTGTCTGCGAGCCTTGGCTCCCGTGCACGTAATTTGGTGATCGGTCAGTTTCGCGCCACAGCGCATTAGTTTGTTGTGATTCTGGGACTCCATCGCTTTGTGTTTTTTTGGTTTGAATTAGGAGTCCCTCCATGGGCAAGAAACTTTACGTGGGCAACCTCGCCTACTCCGTGCGTGACAACGACCTGGAACAGGCTTTCGGCGAGTTCGGCTCGATCGTCAGCGCCAAGGTCATGATGGAACGTGACACCGGCCGTTCGAAGGGCTTCGGCTTCGTCGAAATGGGCACGGACGCTGAAGCACTCGCAGCTGTCGAAGGCATGAACGGCGCATCGCTGCAGGGCCGCGCCCTGACGGTGAACGAAGCCCGTCCGATGGAAGCACGTCCCCCCCGCACCGGCGGTGGTGGCGGCTACGGCGGTGGTGGCGGCGGCGGCTACGGTGGTGGCGGCGGCGGCGGTTACGGCGGCGGCGGTGGCGGCCGTAGCGGTGGCGGCGGTGGTTACGGCGGCGGCGGCGGTGGCCGCGGCGGCTACTAAGCCCTCCCCCACACACTCATGAGCGCCTCGGCGCTCTGAATGAATGAAAAGCTCCTTCGGGAGCTTTTTTCGTTTCCGGCCCCCACACGATCCCTGCCCCTTCGTGGAACACCGCGGAACCGGCTTTGCCGGGCCGCTGGTGTTGCCCCCGGAGGGGGTTGGCGCAGCGACACGAAGTGCGCGAAGCCTGGGGGAAAGCCCGTACTTTCCCTGTAAGCATTTGTCCGTACCGTCGCGGTCAGCCGACGGTCAGCCGCTGGCGACGACCCTCGTCCCTTCGAAAACAGAGGGTCGAGACAATGAAAATCAAGAGACAGGCGGACTTCTTCTCAGGAGTCATGTTCGCCGCCGTCGGTGGCGCGTTCGCCATCGGCGCCACCACCTACACCATCGGCGACGGCGCCCGCATGGGGCCGGGGTACTTCCCGCTGATGCTGGGCATCCTGCTGGCGCTGCTGGGCGCGCTGATCATGTTCCAGGCCATGGTGGTCGAGAGCGCCGACGGCGACAAGATCGGCAAATGGGCCTGGAAGCCGCTGGCCTTCGTGCTCGGCGCCAACCTGGCCTTCGGCGTGCTGCTGGGTGGCCTGCCCAGCGTCGGGCTGCCGGCGATGGGCATGATCATCGCGATCTACGCGCTGACCATCATCTCGAGCATGGCCGGCGAGCACTTCAAGCTGCGCGACGTGCTGGTGCTGGCGACCATCCTGGCAGCCGGCAGCTATGTGGCCTTCATCTGGGCGCTCAAGCTGCAGATCCAGGTCTGGCCCACGTTCATTTCGGGTTGAGGAGCACACCGCCATGGAACTGTTCCACAACCTGGCGACCGGCTTCGGCGTCGCCTTCACCTTCACCAACCTGCTGTACTGCCTGGTCGGCTGCATCCTGGGCACGCTGATCGGCGTGCTGCCAGGCATCGGCCCGGTCGCGACGATCGCGATGCTGCTGCCCGCCACCTACGCGCTGCCGCCCGTGTCGGCGCTGATCATGCTGGCCGGCATCTACTACGGCGCCCAGTACGGCGGCTCGACCACGGCCATCCTGGTGAACCTGCCCGGGGAGTCGTCCTCGGTGGTCACCTGCATCGACGGCTACCAGATGGCAAGGCAGGGCCGCGCAGGCCCTGCGCTGGCCGCGGCGGGCCTGGGCTCGTTCTTCGCGGGCTGCGTCGGCACGCTGATCCTGGCCGCCTTCGCGCCCCCGCTGACCGAGCTGGCCTTCAAGTTCGGCCCCGCCGAGTACTTCTCGCTGATGGTGCTGGGCCTGATCGGCGCGGTGGTGCTGGCCTCGGGCTCGCTGCTCAAGGCGGTGGCGATGATCGTGCTGGGCCTGCTGCTGGGCATCGTGGGCACCGACGTGAACTCGGGCGTGGCGCGCTTCAGCTTCGACATTCCCGAGCTCACCGACGGCATCGGCTTCGTGGTGATCGCCATGGGCGTGTTCGGCTACGGCGAAATCATCGGCAACCTCTCGCAGCCCGACGACGAGCGCGAGGTGTTCACGCACAAGGTCAAGGGCCTGTGGCCCACCAAGGACGACTTCAAGCGCATGACGCCCGCGGTACTGCGCGGCACCGCGCTCGGCTCCGCGCTGGGCATCCTGCCAGGTGGCGGAGCGCTGCTGGCGGCCTTCGCGGCCTACGCGCTGGAGAAGAAGATCAAGATGCGCCCGGGCGAAGTGCCCTTCGGCAAGGGCAACATCCGCGGCGTGGCCTCGCCCGAGTCGGCCAACAACGCCGGCGCGCAGACCTCCTTCATTCCGCTCTTGACGCTGGGCATTCCGCCCAACGCCGTGATGGCGCTGATGGTGGGCGCGATGACGATCCACAACATCCAGCCGGGCCCGCAGGTGATGACCAGCAACCCCGAGCTCTTCTGGGGCCTGATCGCCTCGATGTGGATCGGCAACGCGATGCTGATCATCCTGAACCTGCCGCTGATCGGCATGTGGATCAAGCTCCTGACGGTGCCCTACAAGTTCCTGTTCCCGGCGATCGTGCTGTTCTGCGCGATCGGCGTGTACTCGACCAACAACAACACCTTCGACGTGTGGATGGTGGCGATCTTCGGCTTCATCGGCTACCTGTTCCTCAAGCTGCGCACCGAGCCGGCCCCGCTGCTGCTGGGCTTCATCCTCGGGCCGATGATGGAAGAGAACCTGCGGCGCGCGCTGCTGCTGTCGCGCGGTGCGTGGAGCGTGTTCGTCACGCGGCCGCTGTCGGCGGGGCTGCTGATCGCTGCGGCGCTGCTGCTGGCCATCGTGCTGCTGCCGGCGATCAAGGCAAAGCGCGAAGAGGCGTTTGTCGAGGACTGACCTCGGTGCCCTCAAAGAAAAGCCCCTGGCCGGACGCCAGGGGCTCTTTTATTTCAGGAACGCGTCGTAGGCGGTTTTCAGGATCAGCGCACTCACCACCACGATGAACACGATCCGCACGAAGCCCGCCCCGTGCTTCAGCGCCACGCGCGTGCCGACCAGGCTGCCGGCCACGTTGGCCACCGCCATCACCAGCCCGTAGTGCCACCAGACGTGGCCCTTGGCGGCCAGCAGGATCAGCGCGGCGGCGTTGGTCAGGGTGTTGATGACCTTGGCCGAGGCCGAGGCGTTGAGGAAGTCGTAGCCCATCCAGCGCACGAACAGGAACACCAGGAAGCTGCCCGTGCCCGGGCCGAAGAAGCCGTCGTAGAAACCGATGGTCAGACCGATGGTGCTGGCCGCCAGCGTCTCGGCGCGGCCGCTGAAGCGCGGCGCGTGCAGCCGGCCCATGTCCTTGCGCGCCAGCGTGTAGATCAGCACGCCCAGCAGGATGACCGGCAGCGCCCGGCGCAGGAAGTCCCCCGGGAAGACCGTGACGGTCCACGCGCCGAGCATCGAGCCGCCGAAGCCCAGCAGCGCGGCCGGCCACATGGCGCTCCAGCGCATCTGCACCCGCTGGCTGAACTGGGCCGCCGAGGCCGCCGTGCCCCAGATGGACGCGCTCTTGTTGGTGCCCAGCAGCGTGGCGGGCGGCGCGCCCGGAAACACCGCAAAGAGGGCCGGCACCAGGATCAACCCGCCGCCGCCCACGATCGCATCGATAAAACCCGCGAGCAGTGAGGCGCCCGTGACCACCAGCATTTCCATGCGGGCGATTGTCTCACCGGAATCGCTATCGAAACGATAGCTGTGGTGGCCGGTAGCGGCTGGCCAGGAGGCTTGTTTGGCTTGGAGGAAAGGGCCTGCATTCGCGCTGCGAACAGGCAAAAAAAAGCGCCGACCAGCGGCGCTTTTCAAATATCAGACAGGCATCTCGTACGGAGCCTTTGAAGAATGTTCTTGTTGATCGATCGGAAGCTTGTCTCCTCGGACCCTCGGCAGTACGAGCAGGGCCCGTCGCGAGTGCGCAGATTGTGCAAGCGCGCACCCGCCCGGTGCATTAGGAATTACCCGCTTCGTGTTACTTCGACCCTCCGGTTGGGAAACCAAAGTGTTTCAGTCAGTTAACAAGATGGCATGACTCGTGCACACAGGCCTCTTGTCCACCACTCCAAGAAGAAACGGTCATGGCCCTGCTGGCACCCCAAGCCTCCCTGAACGCGGCCGACACCGCCTGGATGATGACCTCGACCGCGCTGGTGCTGCTGATGACGCTGCCCGGCATCGCGCTCTTCTATGCCGGCATGGTGCGGCGCAAGAACGTGCTGGCCACCATGGCCGGGGTGGTGGCGATCGCCGCCGTGGTCTCTCTGACCTGGTTCGCGCTCGGCTACTCGCTGGCCTTCACGCCCGGCTGGCCCTGGCTGGGCAAGCTCTCGCGCATCGGTTTTTCGGGCTTCGAGTACCTGAAGGAGGCCGGCCAGGTGGCCGTGAGCCACGTGGCGCCGAACGTGCCGGAATCGGTCTACGCGATGTTCCAGCTGAGCTTCGCGATCATCACCACCGCGCTGGTGCTCGGCGCTTTTGTCGAGCGCATGCGCTTCTCGGCGCTGCTGTGGTTCGCGCTGCTGTGGAGCGTGCTCGTGTACGCGCCAGTCGCGCACTGGGTGTGGGAGCCGGGCGGCTGGCTCGCGCAGATGGGCGCGCTCGACTTCGCGGGCGGCTCGGTGGTGCACGTCAACGCGGGCATCGCGGGGCTGGTGTGCGCCTATGCGCTCGGGCCGCGCCGGGGCTACGGGCGCGAGGCCTTCGAGCCCTACAGCCTGGCGCTCACCATGACGGGCGCGGGCCTGCTGTGGGTGGGCTGGTTCGGCTTCAATGCGGGCTCGGCGGTGGCGGCCGACGGGCGCGCCGGCCTGGCCATGCTGGTGACGCACATCGCGGCGGCGGCTGGCGCCATGAGCTGGATGATCGGCGAATGGATCGTGCGCCGCAGCCCCTCGCTCTTGGGCCTGTGCTCCGGCCTCGTGGCCGGGCTGGTGGCGATCACGCCGGCGGCCGGCTTCGTCACGCCGCTGTCGGCGCTGGCCATCGGCGCCATCGCCGGGCTGGCCTGCTACTGGGGCGCCACGGGCCTGAAGCACCTGCTCGGTGCGGACGACTCGCTCGACGTGTTCGGCGTGCACGGCATCGGCGGCATCGTGGGCGCGCTGCTCACGGGCGTGTTCGCCGACCCGCGCATCTCGGGCGCGGCGGGCAATGTGCTGACGCAGGCGATCGCGGTCGCCAGCGTGGCGATCTACAGCGCGGCGGGCACGGCCATCGTGTTGTTCCTGGTGCATGTGCTGGTCGGATTGCGCGTCGACCCCGAGAGCGAACTGGTGGGCCTCGATCTTGCTCAGCATCGTGAACACCTGGGAGCCTGACCACCCGAGGGAGACGCCATGCCATCCATGTCCGAAAGCGAACGCATCGCGCTTGCAGCACGCCTTCACGTGGCACTGCGGCGAAAGCACGGGCGCGTGACCGACACCGAATGGATGGCCACCAATGCCGAGTACGCCGCCGAGATCGTGCGCATGACGCGCCAGCACGCCGCCGAGACCAAGGACGACGAACTCGACCAGCTCGCCACGCGGCTCGAGCAGGCCATGGAACCGCTGGCCCGCGCCGCGCGGCTGGCGGCGCGCCAGCCCGACGGCCTGCCGCCCACGCCGCCGCCGCGCTATGTCGGCGGGCTGCGCTGACGACGCCTCAGTTCGCGGCCAGCGCGGCCTTGCGGATCGACTGCAGCGTGCTCGCGGGCGTGATCGCCTCCGGGTCCAGCAGGCAATGCAGGATCGCCGGCTTGCCGCTGGCACGGGCACGCGCGAGTGCCGGGCCGAATTCTTCCGTCGTGGTCACGCGCTCGCCGTGGCCGCCGAACACCTCGGCATAGCCGCGGAAGTCGGGGTTCTTCAGCTGCGTGGCGCTGATGCGGCCGGGATAGTGCTTTTCCTGGTGCATGCGGATCGTGCCGTACATGCCGTTGTCCAGCAGCACCACGAGGATCGGCAGGCCGTACTGCACGGCGGTCGCGAACTCCTGGCCGTGCATCATGAAATCGCCGTCGCCCGCGAACACGACCACCTCGCGTTCGGGCCACAGCCGCTTGGCGCCGACGCCGGCGGGCAGGCCGTAGCCCATCGAGCCGCTGGTCGGCGCGAGCTGGCTCGCGAACGCGCGGAACGGCCAGAAGCGATGCACCCAGGTCGCGAAGTTGCCCGCGCCGTTGCAGAAGATGGTGTCGGCCGGCAGCACCTCGCGCAGGTGCTGCATGACCTCGCCCATCTGCAGCGGACCGGGGATGCGGATCGCGGCCGGGTCGCTCCAGCGCAGGAAGTCTTCGCGCGCGGTCTTCGTCTCGGCCTGCCACACGGGCGGCGACGCCGGACGCAGCGTGGACACCGCTTCGGCGAACGCCTGCGGCGTGGCGTGGATGCCCTGTGTCGGGCGATAGAGCTTGCCGAGCTCGTCGGCATCGGCGTGCACGTGCACCAGCGCCTGCTTCGGCTGCGGGATCGCGAACAGCTCATAGCCTTGCGACGGCACTTCCGACAGGCGCCCGCCCACCAGCAGCACGAGGTCCGCATCGCGGATGCGCGCCAGCATGCGCGGGTTCGCGCCGAGCCCCAGGTCGCCCGCATAGCAGGGATGCTCGGCGGACATCAGCATCTGGCGGCGGAACGAGCAGTACACGGGCAGCGCATACGCCTCGGCGAACTTGGCGAACTGCTGCGTCGCGGCTTCCGACCAGCGGCTGCCGCCCAGGATGACGACCGGCCGCTGCGCCTGCGACAGGCGCTGCTGCAGCTCGGCGATCTGCGTTGCGCCCGGATAGGTTTCGGTGACGGCATACGGCAGCGCATCGGCCACCACGGCGGCTTCGGTGAGCATGTCTTCCGGCAGCGCGATCACCACCGGACCGGGCCGGCCCGAGGTCGCGACATGGAAGGCGCGCGACACCAGCTCGGGCATGCGCGCCGGGTCGTCGATCTGCACGACCCACTTGGCCATCGTGCCGAAGACCGCGCCGTAGTCCAGTTCCTGGAAGGCTTCGCGGCCCATCGCATCGCGCGCGACCTGGCCGACGAACAGCAGCAGCGGCGTCGAATCCTGGTGCGCGATGTGCACGCCCGCCGCCGCGTTGGTGGCGCCGGGGCCGCGCGTGACGAAGCAGATGCCGGGCTGGCCCGTGAGCTTACCCTGCGCCTCGGCCATCATCGTTGCGCCGCCCTCCTGCCGGCACACCGTCACGTCGATCGATGCGTCGTGCAGCGCGTCGAGCACGGCCAGGAAGCTTTCGCCGGGCACGCAGAAAAGCTGCCGGACGCCGTGGGTGATGAGCTGGTCGACCAGGATCTGGCCGCCGGTGCGGGAGGAAGTCATGAGGGTTCCAGTGGAATGAAGAGGAGAGGTCAGGAGAGCGCGGCGCAGGCGGCGGCGATGCGCGCGCACGCCTCTTCGAGCTGCGCCATCGACGTCGCATACGAGATGCGGAAATACGGCGCGAGCCCGAACACGCTGCCCGGCACCACCGCCACCTCGAATTCCTGCAGCAGGTAGCGGCAGAAGTCGCTGTCGGTCTGCAGCAGCGCGCCGGCGGCGGTGCGCTTGCCGAGCACGCCGGCGCAGCTTGCGAAGGTGTAGAAGGCGCCCTCGGGCACGCGGCAGTGCAGGCCCGGCGTGCGGTTGAGCGCGGCCACGACGAAGTCGCGGCGCTGTTGAAAGGATGCGCAGCGCTCGGCCACGATGCCCTGCGGTCCGGTGAGTGCTTCGATCGCCGCAGCCTGGCTCACCGACGACGGGCACGAGGTCGACTGGCTCTGCACCACGGCCATCGCCGCGATCAACGCGCGCGGTCCGGCGCCGTAGCCGACGCGCCAGCCGGTCATCGCATAGGCCTTCGACACGCCGTTCACCGTGAGCGTGCGTTCGCGCAAGCGCGGCTCCACGGCCACCGGCGTTGCGAACGCGAGGCCGTCGTAGAGGATGTGCTCGTAGATGTCGTCCGCCAGCACCCAGACGTGGGGATGGTCGAGCAGCACGTCGGTGATCGGTTTCAGCTGCGCCGCGCTGTAGGCCGCGCCGCTCGGGTTCGACGGCGAGTTCAGAAACAGCCAGCGCGTGCGCGGCGTGATGGCCGCCTGCAGCTGCGCCGCGGTCAGCCGAAAGCCGTTCTCCTCCCCGCACGCCACCGACACCGGCACGCCGCCGCAGATCTGCACGATGTCGGCGTACGAGGTCCAGTACGGCGCGGGCAGGATCACTTCGTCGCCCGGATTCAGGCTCGCCATCAGTGCATTGAAGATCACCTGCTTGGCGCCCGCGCTCACGCTGATCTCGTCGAGCGCGAAGTCCAGCGCGTTGTCGCGCTTGAACTTCAGCTGCACCGCCGCCTTCATCGCCGGGCTGCCGTCGAGCACCGTGTAGCGCGTGTCGCCGCGCGCAATGGCCTGAGAGGCCGCATGCCGGATGTTCTCGGGCGTGTCGAAGTCGGGCTCGCCCGCGCCCAGCACGATCACCGGGCGGCCGGCGCGCTTGAGCGCCTGCGCGTGATCGGTGATGCGCAGGATCTCCGAGACCTGGATGGCGCGCACGCGTTGCGCCGGCGAGAACACGGCGGCGTCCGTCACTTGGCGTAGGCTTCCAGCGGCTTGTCGTTGGGCTCGAGCAGCAGCTGCTTGAGCGCGGGGCTCATCGGCAGGTTGAGGCTGGTGTTCTTCGGCGGGATCGCGGCCACGAACCACTTGGTGTAGATCTTCTCGAGCTCGCCGCTCTTCATGAGCTTGCGCAGCGAATCGTCCACCGCGGCCTTGAAGGCCGGGTCGTCCTTGCGGAACAGCAGCGCGATCGGCTCCGAGCCCAGCGCCTCGCCGGTGATGCGGTAGGCCGTGGGGTTCTTCGAATTCGCGATGATGCCGGCGAGCAGGTTGTCGTCGAGCACGAAGGCATCGGCGCGGCCCGATTCCATGAGCAGGAAGCTTTCCAGGTGGTCCTTGCCGAGCATGGTGTTGTACGAGACGTTCTGTGCACGCTCGCGCTTGCGAAGCAACTGCACGGCGGTGGTGCCGGTCGAGGCCGACACGTTGCGGCCCGCGAGCTGGTCGAGCGTGGTGATGCCCGAGTCGACCTTGGTCGCCATGCGCACTTCGCTCACGTACGTGGTGAGCGCGAAGGCCACCTGCTGCTGGCGCGCGGTGTTGTTGGTGGTGGGGCCGCAGCCGATGTCCAGCGTGCCGTTCTGCACGAGCGGGATGGTGTTCTGCGCGGTCACGGCCATGTACTCGAGCTTGGCGTTGGGCGTGATGTCCTTGAGCACGCGCTCGCAGAGCTCGACGTGGTAGCCCACGTACTTCTCGCCCGCGCCCAGCATGTAGGCCATGGGCGGCGAGGCTTCACGCACGCCGAGCACGACCTTGCCGCTCGCCTTGATCTTGTCGAGCGTGCCGCCCGTGGGCGCCTGCTGCGCGGTGGCGGTGGTGCCGAAAGCGAGCGCAAGCAGCGCGGCGGTGGCGAGGGTCTTCAGTTGCATCTTCATCTTCTCTGTCTCCTGGTAGTTCTAGGGGGATATGCGCGACCGCTGCCCTGCCGCTGCAGCGAAGTGCTGCGCGGCGAGAACAACAGGCCGGGGTGGGTCAGTCGCCGATGTCGAAGGTCACGCCTTGAGCCAAGGGCAATGCCGTCGAGTAGTTGATGGTGTTGGTCGCGCGGCGCATGTAGGCCTTCCAGCTGTCCGAGCCCGCTTCGCGCCCGCCGCCGGTTTCCTTCTCGCCACCGAAGGCGCCGCCGATCTCGGCACCGCTCGGGCCGATGTTGACGTTGGCGATGCCGCAGTCCGAACCCGCGCTGGACATGAAGCGCTCGGCCTCGCGCACGTTGAGCGTGAAGATCGACGACGACAGGCCCGCGCCCACCGCGTTGTGCCATTCGATGGCTTCGTCGAGCGAGCTGTAGCGCACCACATAGAGAATGGGCGCGAAGGTCTCGCGCAGCACGGGGCCGGCGTGCGACTTCAGCTCCACCAGCGCGGGGCGCACATAGAACGCGTCCTGCGTGCCGATGCCCTCGACGCGCTGGCCGCCGTGCACCGTGGCGCCGGTCTCGCGGCTTTCGCTCAAGGCCTTCTGCATGCCGTCGAAAGCGGCGCGGTCGATCAGCGGACCGACCAGCGTGCCGGCCTCGCGCGGGTCGCCCACCTGCACGTTGCCGTAGACCTTCACGAGCTTGGGCACGAGCTGGTCGTACACGCTCTCGTGCACGAACAGGCGCCGCAGCGTGGTGCAGCGCTGGCCGGCCGTGCCCATGGCCGCGAAGGCGATGCCGCGCAGCGTGAGATCGAGGTCAGCCGAGGGCGTGACGATGGCGGCGTTGTTGCCGCCGAGTTCGAGGATCGCGCGGGCGAAGCGCGCCGCCAGTTTCGGACCGACCTGCCGGCCCATCGCCGTGGAGCCGGTGGCCGAGAGGATCGGCACGCGGGGGTCGTCGACCAGCACCTCGCCGATGTCGCGCGGGCCCAGCAGCAGGCCGAGCAGACCTTCGGGCGCGTCGCCGAAACGCTCGATGGCGCGCTGCGCGATGGCGTGCACGGCCAGCGCGGTCAGCGGCGTCTTCTCTGAAGGCTTCCACACCACCGGGTCGCCGCACACCAGCGCGAGCGCCGCGTTCCACGACCACACGGCCACCGGAAAGTTGAAGGCCGAGATCACGCCGCACACGCCCAGCGGGTGCCAGGTTTCCATCATCCGGTGCTCGGCGCGCTCGGTGGCCAGCGTGAGGCCGTAGAGCTGGCGCGAAAGGCCGACCGCGAAGTCGCAGATGTCGATCATTTCCTGCACCTCGCCCGCGCCTTCGGACGGGATCTTGCCGGCCTCCAGCGTGACGAGGCGGCCCAGGTCGCGCTTGGCGGCGCGCAGCTCTTCGCCGAGCAGGCGCACCAGCTCGCCGCGACGCGGCGCCGGCACCAGGCGCCAGGCCTTGAAGGCCTCGTGCGCGCGGCCGATGGCGCCGGTGGCTTCCACCGCCGTGGTCTGCGGCACCTGCGCGATCACCTCGCCGCTGACCGGCGAGCGCACCGTGAGCTCGCCGCGGGTGTGGGCGGTGCGGGGCACGCCCAGGCGATGCAGCAGTTGTTCGACCTCGGCGGGAAGGGACACGGGGGTCTGGGCTTCTGGCATGGACGCTCCAGGGAGAAAGAAGGACAGAAGAAGAAATGCGACAGCAGGAACGGGCCAATATGTGCGAAACCCGCGCCCTTGCCTAGCGAAAAATTGGAAGGACTTGGTGCGTTTTGCGAATGAACTTCGTGGTGACACCTTCGTTCGACGCACGATAAGCGCCTGCCCGCACAATGCGCGCGTGCCCCGAAAACCGCCCGATCCCTCGCCGCCCCCACCCTATTGGCTCTACCTGCTGGAATGCGAAGGCGGCGTGTACTACGCGGGCATCGCGCTCGACGTGGAGCAGCGCTTCTTCCAGCATGTCTTCGGGCTGGGCGCCAAGTTCACGCGCGCGCGTCCGCCGCAGCGCGTGCTGGCGGCACGCCAGTACCCCGACAAGGGCGCCGCGCTGCGGGCGGAGATCGCGCTCAAGGCGCTGCCGCGGGCACGCAAGCTGGCGTTCTTCGACAGTTAGCCACCCGCCGCAGGCGACCTGCGCAGCATCACCGGCAGGCACAGCAGATAGAGCACGGCGCCGGCCAGCCCTGCGCCGTGGGCTGGAGGAGCAGGCGGCACCGCCCGATGCGATGTTCGAGGTCGGCGTGGACCTCAAGCTCGAAGGCGCGAAGGCGCGCCTGGCGGCTGACACCCAGCGCGGCGCCAAGCCGCGCCGCTGAGCCGCCTCATCGGTTGCGGTTGTCTTCCAGGATCCAGCCCGCCGCCTTCTCCGCCATCATCAGCGTCGGGCTGTTGGTGTTGCCGCTCGTGATGGTGGGCATCGCGCCCGCATCGACCACGCGCAGGCCGCGCACGCCGCGCACGCGCAGGCGCGCATCGAGCACCGCCATCGGGTCGCCGTCGGCGCCCATCTTCGTGGTGCCGACCGGGTGGAAGATGGTGGTGGCGATGTCGCCGGCCAGCCGCGCGAGGTCGTCGTCGGTCTGGTACTGCACGCCGGGCTTCCACTCCTGCGGCTTGTACTTCGCGAGCGCGGGCTGCTGCGCGATGCGGCGCGTCACGCGCAGCGAATCGGCTGCGACCTTGCGGTCTTCCTCGGTGCTCAGGTAGTTGGGGGCGATGGCGGGCGCGTCTTCGAAACGCGCGCTCTTGATGCGCACCGAGCCCCGGCTCGTCGGGTTCAGGTTGCACACGCTCGCGGTGAAAGCCGGAAAGCTGTGCAGCGGCTCGCCGAAGGCATCGAGCGACAGCGGCTGCACGTGGTACTGGATGTTGGGCCACGCGCGGTCGGGCGAGCTGCGCGTGAAGGCGCCGAGCTGCGACGGCGCCATGCTCATCGGGCCGCTGCGCTTGAGCAGGTATTCGAGGCCGATCTTCGCCTTGCCGACCAACGACGAGGCCAGCACGTTGAGCGTGGGCGCGCCTTCGATCTTGTAGACCGCGCGGATCTGCAGGTGGTCCTGCAGGTTGGCGCCGACACCGGGCGCGTCGAGCGCCACGTCGATGCCGTGCTGGCGCAGCAGCTCGGCCGGGCCGACGCCCGACAGCTGCAGGATCTGCGGCGAGCCGATGGCGCCCGCGCTCAGGATCACTTCGCACTCGGCGTGCGCGGTGGTCATCTCGGTGCCGTCCCACACCTGCGCGCCGGTGCAGCGTTTGGTGCCGTCGGGCAGCGTCTCGAACAGCAGGCGCGACACCTGCGCGCCGGTCCACAGTTCGAAGTTGGGGCGGCCGTAGCAGGTGGGCCGCAGGAAGGCCTTGGCGGTGTTCCAGCGCCAGCCGTTCTTCTGATTGACCTGGAAGTAGCCCACGCCTTCGTTGCTGCCGCGGTTGAAGTCGGCGGTGTGCGGCACGCCGGCCTGCACGGCCGCATCGGCAAAGGCGTCGAGGATGTCCCAGCGCAGCCGCTGTTTCTCGACGCGCCATTCGCCGCCCGCGCCGTGCATCTCGTCGGCGCCGAGGTAGAAGTCTTCGTGCTTGCGAAAGGCCGGCAACACGTTCTCCCAGCGCCAGCCCTCGTCGCCCGTGAGCTCAGCCCAGTGCTCGTAGTCGCGCGACTGGCCGCGCATGTAGATCATGCCGTTGATGCTGGAGCAGCCGCCCAGTGTCTTGCCGCGCGGATAGCGCAGCGTGCGGCCGTTGAGGCCCGCGTCGGGCTCGGTGTTGTAGAGCCAGTCGGTGCGCGGGTTGCCGATGCAGTACAGGTAGCCCACCGGAATGTGGATCCAGTGGTAGTCGTCCTTGCGGCCGGCCTCGATGAGCAGCACACGCTTGGTCTTGTCGGCGCTCAGGCGGTTGGCGATGAGCGAGCCGGCGGTGCCGGCGCCGATGATGATGTAGTCGAAGGTGGTGTCGCTCATGGCGGCTGGCTTTTTGTCTCTCGTTGTTCTTCGGATGCGAAGCGCCGCGCGTGCGGCGCCCCCTTTTACCTTTACTTCGCTGTCGGCATCACGAACTCTGCGCCCTTGCCGATGCTCTCGGGCCAGCGCTGCATGATCGACTTCTGCTTCGTATAGAAGCGCACGCCCTCTTCGCCATACGCGTGCATGTCGCCGAACAGGCTCTTCTTCCAGCCGCCGAAGCCGTGCCAGGCCATCGGCACCGGGATCGGCACGTTGATGCCGACCATGCCGACCTGGATGCGGCGGCCGAACTCGCGCGCCACGTTGCCGTCGCGCGTGAAGCAGCTCACGCCGTTGCCGAACTCGTGCGCGTTGATGAGGTCGACGGCTTCCTTGAAGGTCGCGACGCGCACACAGCCCAGCACGGGGCCGAAGATCTCTTCCTTGTAGATGCGCATCTCGGGCGTGACGTGGTCGAACAGCGTGCCGCCCATCCAGAAGCCGTCGCCGCAACCTTCGCCCGCCTTGTTGCCGTCGAAGCTGCGGCCGTCGACCAGCAGCTTCGCGCCTTCCTTCTCGCCCTGCGCGATGTAGCCGGTGATGCGCTCGTGCGCGGCGCGCGTGACGATCGGGCCCATCTCGGCCGCGAGGTTCTCGCCATCGAGCACCTTCAGCGTCTTGGTGCGCTCGATGAGCTTGGGCAGCAGCCGGTCGGCCACGTCGCCCACCAGCACTGCGACGCTGATCGCCATGCAGCGCTCGCCGGCCGAGCCGTAGCCGGCGCCGATGAGGGCGTCCACGGCCTGGTCGATGTCGGCGTCGGGCATGACGACCATGTGGTTCTTCGCACCGCCCAGCGCCTGCACGCGCTTGCCGTGGCGCGCGCCGGTCTCGTAGATGTAGTTGGCGATGGGGGTGGAGCCGACGAAGCTGATCGCCTTGACGTCGGGGTGCTCCAGCAGCGCGTCGACCGCGGCCTTGTCGCCCTGCACCACGTTGAACACGCCGTCGGGCAGGCCGGCCTTCTTGAGCAGCTCGGCCATCAGCAGCGACGGGCTCGGGTCGGTCGGGCTGGGCTTGAGCACGAAGGTGTTGCCCGCGGCGATGGCCACCGGGAACATCCACATCGGCACCATCACCGGGAAGTTGAAGGGCGTGATGCCCGCGACCACGCCCAGCGGCTGGCGCAGCGTCCAGTTGTCGATGCCGGTGCTCACCTGGTCGGTGAAGTCGCCCTTGAGCAGCTGCGGAATGCCGCAGGCGAACTCGACGATGTCGATGCCGCGGCTCACCTCGCCCTGCGCGTCGGTGAAGACCTTGCCGTGCTCGGCGGTGATGAGGTGGGCGAGCTCGTCCTTGTGCTGGTTGAGCAGCTCGAGGAATTTGAACATGACGCGCGCCCGGCGGATCGGCGGCGTGTCGGCCCAGGCCGGGAACGCGGCCTGCGCGGCGGCCACGGCGGCCCCCACCTGGGCGGCGTCGGCCAGGCCGACCTTGCCGGTGACGGCACCGGTGGCGGGGTTGGTCACGTCCTGCGTGCGGCCGGAGGTGTTGGCGGCGGGGGCGCCGGCGATGTGGTGATCGATATTTCGGGTGCTGATGGACATGTGCGGGTCTCCTGAAGGCAATTTGGCCCAATCCACGAATAGAAAGCCAATGAATTCGCGTCGATGGCGCTATAAATCAGTCTTATATGACTACGTCATCGATGGACCTCCAGATTCTGCGCGCCTTCATCCTGGCGGCGCGCGAGGGCAACGTCTCGCGCGCCGCCGAAAAGCTGCACCTGACGCAGCCTGCGGTGAGCCTGCAGCTCAAGCGTTTCGCGGAAGAAACCGGGCTGGTGCTGTTCACCCGCACGCCGCACGGGCTGGCGCTCACGGCCGACGGCGCGGCCATGCTGCCGCAGGCCGAGCGCGTGCTGGCAGCCGTGGGCGACCTGCAGCAGGCCGCGCGCAACCTGCAGGTCACGGTGCGCGGGGCGCTGCGCATCGGCACCATCCTCGACCCCGAGTTCACGCGGCTCGGTGTGTTCCTGCGCGAGCTGGTCGAGGCCGCGCCGCAGATCGAGACCGAGCTGCGCCACGGCATGAGCGGCAGCGTGCTGGCGCAGGTGCTGCGCGGCGAGCTCGACGTGGGCTTTCACCTCGACCCGGGCAATCCGGACGACGCACCCGACGCCGCCGCCCCGGCGCCGCTGGCGGTGCGCACCCTCACCCGCTTCAGCTACCGCGTGGTCGCGCCGGCCGGCTGGGGCCCGCAGGTGCTGGGGCGCGACTGGAAGGCGCTGGCCGCCCTGCCCTGGCTGGCCACGCCGCCCGAGTCGGCGCACCACCGTTTGCTGGAACGTGTGTTCGGCCCGCTCGGCCTGGCACCCCGGCGCGTGGCGCTGGTCGACCAGGAGGCCTCGATGCTCGACCTGCTGAAGTCGGGCGTCGGCCTGAGCCTGGTGCGCGACTCGATCGCCATCCGCGAAAGCCAGGCGCACGGCCTCGTGCTGGCCGACCGCGTGCGGCTGGATTGCGCGCTGCGTTTCGTCTCGCTGGCCGCGCGGCGCGACGAGCCCGTGATCGCCAGCGCCTGGGATGCGCTGGCCCGGGCCTGGAGCTGAAGATTGGCTGAAAAAAACGGCGTCTGGCCCTACGCAAACGAAGGGCCAGACGCACACAAGCCCCGGATGCACGCGGTTACGATGCGCGCTCTCGCTTGGACCTTTGTTTACGTTTTGTCCCGCACCTTTGCCCATGTCGCCCACCCCGTCGCCCGCTGACGCCCCCGCCACCGACGACGCCTTCGCGCCGCCGCGCGCGCAGACGCAGGACGTGGACGGCCGCACCTGGGCCGTGGCCAGCGGTTGCTGGACCACGCTGGCGATGTCGACGCGCCCGGCCTGGGAGGCGCTGGCCAAAGACCTCGCGGCGCTGCCGCCCGCGGACGACCGGGCCTGGGACCTGCGCCCCATCGGCCAGCTCGACCACATCGGCGCCCAGCTGCTGTGGGAGCACTGGCGCCAGGCCTGGCCGGCCACGATCGAGCTGTCGCCGCAGCACCAGGCGGTGCTCGACCAGGTGGCGAAGTTCACGGTGGCCACGCCCGACGAGCCGCCCAAGTCGCTGAGCGACCGGCTGCACGCACTGGCCCACCACGGCCCGCGCGCGATGGTCGTGCTGCGCGACTTCGTCGGCCTCATCGGCCAGCTCGCGCTCGACCTGTGCACGCTGGCGCGCGCGCCGCACCGCGCGCCGTGGCGCGACTTCTCGGGCCACCTCTATCAGTTCGGCGCCACGGCGCTGCACATCACGGCGCTGGTCGGCCTCTTGATCGGCGTGGTGCTGGCGTACCTGATCTCCCAGCAGCTGCGCAACTACGGCGCCGAGGCCTTCGTGGTGAACATCCTCGGGCTGTCGCTGATCCGCGAGCTCGGGCCGGTGCTGGCCGCCGTGCTGATCGCGGGCCGCTCGGGTTCGGCGATCACGGCGCAGATCGGCGTGATGCGCGTCACCGAAGAACTCGACGCGATGCGCGTCATGGGCATCCCGCACGGCTTCCGTCTCGTGATGCCGCGCGTGCTGGCACTGGCCATCGCGATGCCGCTGATCAGCCTGTGGACCTCGATGGCGGCGCTGGCCGGCGGCATGCTCGCGGCCGACGCGGCGCTGGGCATTTCGCCGTCGTATTTCCTGTCGGCATTGCCGCGCGCGGTGCCCATCTCCAACCTCTGGCTGGCGCTGGCCAAGTCGGCGGTGTTCGGCGTGCTGATCGCGCTGATCGGCTGCTACTTCGGCATGAAGGTCAAGCCCAACACCGAGAGCCTGGGGCGCGGCACCACGTCGTCGGTCGTGACCTCGATCACCGCGGTGATCCTGGTCGACGCGCTCTTCGCAGTGCTCTTCAAGGGCATAGGATTCCGCGGATGAACGCCGCCGTGACGTCCCCCTCGAGCACCGTGGTCGACATCCGCAAGCTCTGGACCGTGTTCAAGAGCCCCGATGGCGAACAGGTGGTGCACCGCGACCTCGACCTGCACCTCGACCGCGGCGAGGTGCTGTCGCTGGTCGGCGGCTCGGGCACCGGCAAGACGGTGCTGCTGCGGCAGATCCTCGGGCTGCAGAAGCCCACGAAGGGCGCGGTCGAGGTGCTGGGCCGGGCGCCGGGCGAACTCAGCGCGGCGGGCGCGGCCAACGTGGGCATGCTGTTCCAGCACGGGGCGCTGTTCTCGGCCTTCAGCGTGCTGGAGAACATCGCCTTTCCGCTGCGCGAACTCAAGCTGCTGCCCGACGAGCTGATCCGCAACGCCGCGCTCGTGAAGCTGCAGATGGTGGGGCTGGAGCCGCAGCATGCGAACAAGAGCCCGTCGGACCTGTCGGGCGGCATGATCAAGCGCGTGGCGCTCGCGCGCGCGCTCATCATGGACCCGCCGCTGCTGCTGCTGGACGAGCCCACGGCCGGCCTCGACCCCGAAGCCTCCGACAGTTTCTGCGACCTGCTGCGCGGCCTGCACCGCGAGCTGGGCCTGACGGTCGTGATGGTCACGCACGACCTGGACACCCTGTTCGACCTGAGCACCCGCATCGCGGTGCTGGCCGACCAGAAGGTGATCGTGAGCGGCACGGCGCGCGAAGTCATCGCCTACCCGCATCCCTTCATCCACGAATACTTTCTCGGCGGGCGCGGCCAGCGCGCCCTGGAGGCGCTGCACGACAAGCCCGCCGCCGGCACACAACCACCCGCGCCGCAGCCCGAGGCCGCGCGCGCTGACGAAAGGTAGGTCCCCTCATGGAAAACAAGGCCCATGCCCTCGCCGCCGGCGCCTTCGTGCTCGGCCTGATCGCCGCGCTCGTCGCGCTGGTGGTCTGGTTCACGCGCGACAACACCGTGCGCAACGTGTACGAACTCTCCACCCGCGACGCCGTGAGCGGCCTGCAGCCGCAGGCCCAGGTGCGCTACCGCGGCATCTCGGTCGGCAAGGTGACCTCGATCGACTTCGACCCCAAGACCAAAGGCAACGTGCGCGTGCGCATCACGGTCGACGAGCGCGTGCCGCTCACCACCTCCAGCTTCGCCACGCTGAGCTACCAGGGCGTGACCGGCCTGGCCTTCATCGCGCTGGACGATGAGGGCGAATCGACCGTCGCGCTCAAGCCCGACAACAACAACCCGCCGCGCATTCCGCTCAAGCCCTCGATGCTCGCGAAGCTGCAGGACCGCGGCGAGGAAATCATCGACCAGGTGGAAGAAGTGACCAAGCGCGCCAACGCGCTGCTGGCCGACGCCAACCAGAAGCGCGTGGCCGACGCGCTGGAGAACATCGCGGCCGCCTCGGCCAGCGCCAACACGCTGCTCAAGCAGCTCGACAACACCGTCAAGACCGGCCTGAACCCGACGCTCGCCGCCATGCCCGAGACGCTGTCGACGGTGAAGAAGGCGGCCGGCGACGTCTCGCGCGTGGCCAACAACTTCAACTCCACCGTGGGCCGACTCAACGCACCCGACGGCCCGGTCGAGCGCCTGAGCGAGGGCACCAAGGCGCTGGCGCAGGCGGTCGATTCGTTCAACGCCGCCACCCTGCCGCGCGTGAACCGCGTGGCCGACGACACCGCGCACGCGGTGCGCCGCCTGGGCCGCGCGGCCGACAGCATCAACGACAACCCGCAATCGCTGCTGTTCGGCAACGGCGGCGCGGCCGCGGGCCCGGGCGAGCCCGGCTTCGTTGCGCCCGCCGCACGCCACTGACCGGGAGCAGACCAACCATGCGCATGAAGAACACCCTCCCCGCCCTCGCCAGCCTCGGCTGCGTGCTGCTGGTCGCCGGCTGCGGCATGCTGCCCGACAAGCCGGCGCGCGCCACGCTGTACGACTTCGGCCCCGGTCTTTCGGCCGCCGCACCTGCCGCCGCTGCCGCGCCGGCCACCGCGCTGCCGGCGCTGTCCCTCGCGGAGTTCGACAGCAACACGCGCCTGGACGGCACGCAGATCCTGTACCGCCTGGGCTACGCCGACGCCAACGAGCTGCGCCCCTACGGCCAGTCGCGCTGGAGCCTGCCGCCCGCGCAGCTGCTGCGCCAGCGGCTGCGCGACACGCTGGCCGAGCGCCGCACCGTGCTCGGCCCCGAAGAGAGCGCGACGCTCGCGCGCACCGAGGGCATCGTGCCCGACACGCTGCGCATCTCGCTCGACGAGTTCAGCCACTACTTCGACGCGCCCGCCAGCAGCACGGGCCTGGTGCGCCTGCGCGCCACGCTGGTCCGCACCGCCACCGGCGGCGACCGCGTGATGGGCCAGCGCACCTTCACCGTGCGCCGCCCCGCCGCCAGCGCCGACGCGCCCGGCGGCGTGAAGGCGCTCATCGCGGCGAGCGACGCGGCCATGGCCGAGGTCGTGCAGTGGGTCGACCAGCTGCAACAGCAGGAGCCGCCGCAGCCGCGCACGGCGGCGCCGCGGCGCTGAACCGTCGGCGACCTGCTTTTCTCTTCTTTCCAACCAACCCTGAGGAGACCCGTCCCATGAACGCAACGCGCATCGTCGGCATCCTGCTGGTCGTGGCCGGCATCGCCGGGCTCGGCCTGGGCGGCTTCAGCTTCACCAAGGAAACGCACCAGGCCAAGCTGGGCCCGCTGGAGTTCTCGGTGAAGGAAAAACAGACCGTCAACATCCCGGCCTGGGCCGGCGTGGCAGCGATCGTGGTGGGCGGCGCGCTGGTGCTGCTGGGTGGCAAGAAGGGCTGAGCGCCCGACCACCACCATGGCCGACGCCTTCGTGCCGCTGGAAGGCGGCTGCACCTGCCGGCAGGTGCGCTACCGCCTGAACGCCCCGCCGCTGTTCGTGCACTGCTGCCACTGCCGCTGGTGCCAGCGCGAGACGGGCTCGTCCTTCGCGCTCAACGCGCTCATCGAACCCGAGCATGTGCAGGTGCTGCAGGGCGCGGTCGATCTGGTGCTCACGCCCTCGGCCAGCGGACGCGGCCAGACCTACGCGCGCTGCCCGGCCTGCCATGTCGCGCTGTGGAGCCACTACGCAGGCGCCGGCGACGCCGTGAGCTTCATCCGCGTGGGCACGCTCGACACGCCCGACCGGCTGCCGCCGGACCTGCACATCTTCACGATGTCCAAGCAGCCGTGGGTGGTGCTGCCGCCCGGCGCAGCGGCGGTGCACGAGTACTACGACCGCAAGGACTACTGGCCCGCCGAGAGCCTCGCGCGCTGGCGCGTGCTGCGCGAGAAGATGCGGGCCGGCTAGCGCTTCAGTCGCCGACCATGCCGGCGACCAACTTCGGCAACAGGTCTTCCGACGCCCCCCGCAACACCACCGCCGCCGCATCGTCCAGGTGCGGCAGCGGCTCGATGTTGAGCGTGACCAGCCGCGCACCGCGCGCCATCGCCAGCTTGGGCAGTTCGGCCGCCGGGTAGACGATGGTGGTGCTGCCGACCACCAGGAACAGGTCGGACTCCTGCGCGGCCACCTGCGCGTCGAGCAGCACGCCGGCGTTCAGCATCTCGCCGAACATGACCACATCGGGCCGCGCGTGCGAGCCGCAGCGCAGGCAGCGGTGAAAGGGCCACGGGCCGCTGCGGTTGCCGCAGTGGTCGCAGCGCCAGCGGCGCAGCGAGCCGTGCAGCTCCAGCACATCCTGCCCGCCGGCCTTGCCGAGCAGGCCGTCGACGTTCTGCGTGATGAGCCGGGTCGCAGGGCGCAGCCGCTGCAGTTGCGCGAGCGCGAGGTGGCCGGGGTTGGGCGACGCAGTCTCGATCAGCGACAGGCGCTGGGCCCAGAACTTCGTGAAGCCGCCCGGGTCGCGCGCGAGGTCGTCGGCATGCGAGAACTTGAGCGCGCTCTGGCTCATCCACAGGCCGTCGGCGTCGCGGTAGGTCGGGATGCCCGAGGCCTTGGACAAGCCCGCGCCCGAGAAGACCACGATGCGCCGCGCGCCGCGCAGCAGCGCGACGGTGCGGTCGATGCGCAGCGCGAGGTCGTCGGAGGAAGAAGAAGACGTGGAAGACAAGGCGGAAGAAAACAGGGTCATCGATCGGAAACGGAGGGAACCACGGCGCCGGTGGCGCTCGCGCCCAGGCGCTGCGACACCGTGCCCGCGCAGGCCTTGAGTGCGCGCGCGATCTCGCCGTCCCAGGCGGTGTGGAAGATGCCGGCCGGGCCGATGGCGGTCACGGCCAGCACGATGGCGCCCGTGTGGTCGAACACGGGCGCGGCCATGGCGCTCACGCCCTCGATCACCTCGCCGTCGGAGCGGCTGATGCCGTGGTCGCGCACTTCCTGGCACTGGCGTTCGAAGTCGCTCCACGAGGGCAGCGGCTGCACCGGCGGCATGCCGGCCGGCGGCGCGGGCTCGGCGGCGCCCTTGCGCTGCTTCTGGCGCTGGCGCTCGTCCTCGAGCTGCGCGCGCACCACCGCCGGGTCGAGGTAGGCGGCGAAGACGCGGCCCGAGGCCGTGTTGGTGAGCGAGAACACGGTGCCGTGGCGCATGTTCACGTGCACCGGCGAGGGCGACTCGGCCGTGCGCACGATGGTCGCGCCGCGCGCGCCCCACACGGCCAGCGCCACGGTGTGGCCGATCTGCTGCGCGAGCTGGCCGATCAGCGGCGTGGCGATGTGCACCGGGTCGGCCTGCTGCAGGCTGATCAGCCCCAGTTGCAAGGCCAGCGGGCCGAGCAGATAGTGGCCGCTGGCGCGGTCCTGCTCGATGAGGCCCAGCCGGCCGAAGCTCACCATGTACGGGTGGGCCTTGGCGGCCGTCATGTCCGCTTCGCGGGCAAGGTCTTTGAGCGCCATCGGGCGGCCGTGGTGCACCAGCGCGCGCAGCAGCTGCCCGCCGACTTCGATGCTCTGGATGCCGCGCTGGGCGCGGTCGGTGTCAGTCGCTGCCATGGCCGCCTTGCCGTCTGGTTGTTCGTTCATGAAGAAGGCATTAGACATGAACTGATCTCGGGCTTACACTCCGCGCATTCGTTATCTGCAAACTCGTTCGCCTTAAACGAATAAGGCGAATCCCAAAACCACCCCACCGGAGACACACGATGAGCCAAGCCAAGAAATTCGCCAGCCAGGCCGACCTGGAAGAAAAGAAGATCACCTTCAGCCAGATCTCGGAGCACGCCTGGGCCTACACGGCCGAGGGCGACCCCAACACCGGGATCATCATTGGCGACGACTGCGTGCTGGTGGCCGACACCCAGGCCACGCCCGCGATGGCCGCCGACGTGGTGCGCCGCATCCGCGAAGTGACCGACAAGCCCATCAAGTACGTGGTGCTCACCCACTACCACGCGGTGCGCGTGCTGGGCGCGGCGGGCTACGGCGCCGAACACATCCTGGCCAGCCAGGACACGCGCGACCTGATCGTGGAGCGCGGCGAGGAAGACAAGGCCAGCGAAATCGGCCGCTTCCCGCGCCTGTTCCAGAACGTGGAGACGGTGCCCCCGGGCCTGACCTGGCCCACCATGACCTTCACCGGCAAGATGACGCTGTGGCTGGGCAAGCTCGAAGTGCAGCTGCTGCAGCTGGGCCGCGGCCACACCAAGGGCGACACGGTCGTCTGGCTGCCCCAGGAGCGCGCGCTGCTGTCGGGCGACCTGGTCGAGTTCGGCGCCACGCCGTACGCCGGCGACGCCTACTTCCAGGACTGGCCGCAGACGCTGGACAACATCGCCGCCCTGAAGCCCCTGGCCCTGGTGCCGGGCCGCGGCGCCGCGCTGACCACGCCCGAAGCCGTGGCCGAGGGCCTGAACGGCACGCGGGCCTTCATCTCCGACGTGTACGCCAGCGTGCAGGAAGGCGTGAAGGCCGGCCGCGACCTGAACGCGGTCTACAAGGAAACCTACGCGAAGCTGCAGCCCAAGTACCAGCAGTGGGTCATCTTCGACCACTGCATGCCCTTCGACGTGAGCCGCGCCTACGACGAGGCCTCGGGCCACGCCGACCCGCGCGTGTGGACGGCCCAGCGCGACATCGACATGTGGAAGGCCCTGGAAGGCTGATCACGCCGCGACCTTCCCCCGCGCGGGGAAGGCGACGGGAACGACAAGGACACGGAGACACCACGTGATCGACTATCAAAGCCTGCGCTTCGACTACACCCGCCACGCCGACCAGGACGCCGCCGCGCCCGCCCGCCACCCCGTGGTGGTCGTGGGTGCCGGCCCGGTGGGCCTCACGCTCGCCATCGACCTCGCCCTGCGCCAGATTCCCGTGGTGCTGCTCGACAACGACAACAGCCTGTCCAGCGGGTCGCGCGCGATCTGCTTCGCCAAGCGCACGCTCGAGGTGTTCGACCGCCTCGGCTGCGGCGACCGCATGGTGGACAAGGGCGTGTCGTGGAACGTCGGCAAGGTGTTCTTCCATGACGAGCAGGTCTACCGCTTCGACCTGCTGCCCGAGCCCGGCCACGAGCGCCCGGCCTTCATCAACCTGCAGCAGTACTACGTCGAGGGCTACCTCGTCGAACGCGCCGCGGCGCTGCCGCTGATCGACCTGCGCTGGAACAACAAGGTGACGGGCATCGAGCAAGGCGAGGATGGCGCAGTGCTCACGGTCGAAACGCCCGAGGGCGAGTACCGCCTGCAGGCCGGCTACGTGGCCGCCTGCGACGGCTCGCGCTCCAACCTGCGCCAGATGCTGGGGCAGGAGGCCAAGGGCCGCGTGTTCCGCGACCGCTTCCTGATCGCCGACATCACGATGGACGCGCAGCTGCCCACCGAGCGCCGCTTCTGGTTCGACCCCTCGTTCCACCCCGGCCAGAGCGTGCTGCTGCACAAGCAGGCCGACGGCATGTGGCGCGTCGACTTCCAGCTCGGCTGGGACGCCGACCCGGTGGAAGAGCGCAAGCCCGAGCGCATCACGCCGCGCGTGCGCGCGCTGCTGGACAGCATCGGCTTCGAAGGCGTGCAGTTCCAGATCGGCTGGGCCAGCGTCTACACCTTCGCCTGCCAGCGCATGGAGCGCTTCCGCCACGGCCGCGTGCTGTTCGCGGGCGACTCGGCGCACGGCGTGTCGCCCTTCGGTGCGCGCGGCGCCAACTCGGGCGTGCAGGACGCCGACAACCTCGCCTGGAAACTCGCGGCCGTGCTGGCCGGCGACGCGCCCGATGCGCTGCTCGACAGCTACGCCAGCGAGCGCGAATACGCGGCCGACGAGAACATCCGCAATTCGACGCGCGCCACCGACTTCATCACGCCCAAGAGCGAGGTGAGCCGCCTCTTCCGCGACGCGGTGCTCGAGCTGACCAAGCGCCACGCCTTCGCGCGCTCGCTGGTCAACAGCGGGCGGCTGTCGGTGGCCACGGTGCTGCGCGACTCGCCGCTCAACACGCCCGATGCCGACACCTTCGCCGGCGCGATGGTGCCCGGCGCCGTCGCGGCCGACGCGCCCGTGCGGCGCGCCGACGGCAGCACCGGCTGGCTGCTGCGCGAATGCCATGTGGCGCGCTTCACCGCGCTGGTGTTCGGCACCGGCGACGCCGCCGAGCGCAGCCTGCAGGCGTTGAAGAGCAGCGACCTCGCGCTGCATGTGGTGCGCGTGGAAGGCACCGGCGCCGACACCGAACTCGCCACGCAGCGCTACGACGCGCAGCCCGGCACCGTCTACCTGCTGCGGCCCGACCAGCACGTGTGCGCGCGCTGGCGCCACCCCACGGCAGCGAACCTGCGCACGGCCCTCGACCACGCACTGGCAAAGGCATGACTCCGATGCAACCGCAACTGATCACCACGCCGAACCTCGAAGCGCCCGACGATTTCTACGAGGCGCTCATCGAGGCCCACCAGGGGCTTTCCACCGAGGAAAGCCACGCCTTCAACGCACGGCTCGTGCTCGTGCTGGCCAACCACGTCGGCTCGCTGGCCGTGCTGCGCGAAGCCTTCGACGCGGCGCGCGCCGGCTGAGCCCCGCACACTTCCACCTCATCGCGATTTTCGAAAGAGAAGCCCATGACCCAAGCAACACTCGCCTCCGAACGGCGCTACCAGAGCGGCTTCGGCAATGAATACGCCTCCGAGGCCGTGCCCGGTGCGCTGCCGCAAGGCCGCAACAACCCGCAGCGCGGCCCCTTCGACCTGTACACCGAGCTGCTCTCGGGCACCGCCTTCACGGCACCACGCCACGAGAACCGCCGCACCTGGCTGTACCGCCGCCAACCCTCGGTGGTGTCGGGCCGCTACCAGCCCTACGCGCAGGCGCACTGGACCACCGGCGCCGACCGCGAGATCGCGCTGCCGCCGGAGCCGATGCGCTGGGGCCCGTTGCCGTTGGACGGCGCGGCCGACGTCGACTTCATCGACGGCATGCACACGCTGGCCGCCAACGGCGATGCCGAATCGCAGGTCGGCATCGGCTCGCTGATGTACCTGGCGGGGCGCTCGATGGAGAAGCGCGCCTTCGTCAACGCCGACGGCGAAATGCTGATCGTGCCGCAGCAGGGCCGCCTCGTGATCACGACCGAGCTCGGCGTGCTCGACGTCAAGCCCGGCGAGATCGCGGTGCTGCCGCGCGGCATGGTCTTCAAGGTCGCGCTGCCCGACGGCCTCTCTCGCGGCTATGTCTGCGAGAACTACGGCGCGCATTTCCGCCTGCCCGAGCTGGGCCCGATCGGCTCCAACGGCCTGGCCAACGCACGCGACTTCCAGGCGCCCGTGGCGGCCTTCGAGGAAGACGGCGGCGCCTACGAGCTCGTCAAGAAATTCGGCGGCCGCTTCTGGAAGGCGCCGACCAAGCAGTCGCCCTTCAACGTGGTCGCCTGGCACGGCAACCTCGCGCCGGTGAAGTACGACACGGCGCACTTCATGGTCATCGGCTCGATCAGCTTCGACCATCCCGATCCCTCGATCTTCACCGTGCTGACCTCGCCGAGCGACACCCCCGGCACGGCCAACTGCGACTTCGTGATCTTCCCGCCGCGCTGGATGGTGATGGAAAACACCTTCCGCCCGCCCTGGTTCCACCGCAACCTCATGAGCGAGTTCATGGGCCTGGTGCTCGGCGAGTACGACGCCAAGCCGGGCGGCTTCAAGCCCGGCGGCGCGAGCCTGCACAACTGCATGGTGCCGCACGGGCCCGACGAGGAAGCCTTCGACAAGGCCACGCACGCCGACCTCAAGCCGCACAAGCTGGACAACACGCTGGCCTTCATGTTCGAGAGCCGCTACCGTTTCATCCCGACGAACTTCGCGCTGCAAAGCCCGGCGCTCGACACCGACTACACCGACTGCTGGGCAGGGTTGAAGGACCAATTCAAGGCATGACGCACGCTCTCACCCTCACCCGCCGCGCCGCGGCCCTCGCGCTGCTGGCCGCGCCCCTGCTGGCGCACGCGGCCGACTTTCCGGCCAAGCCCATCAAGTTCATCGTGCCCTACACGGCCGGCGGCACCACCGACCTCGTGGCGCGCACCGTGGGCCAGAAGGTGTCGGAGAAGCTGGGCCAGCCCGTGCTCATCGACAACCGCGGCGGCGCGGGCGGCAACATCGGCATGGACGCCGTGGCCAAGGCCGCGCCCGACGGCTACACGATCGGCTTCGGCGCCATCTCGACCAACGCGCTGAACCCGCACATCTACAAGTCGATGGCCTTCGACCCGCGCAAGGACTTCACGGCCATCAGCCTGCTGGGCATGTCGACCATCGTGCTCGAAGTGCCCGCAAGTTCGGCCATCAAGACCGTGCCCGAGCTCATCGCCGCCGCGAAGAAGAACCCCGGCCTGCCTTACGCCACCGCGGGCGCCGGCACCTCGATGAACCTGGCCGGCGTGATGTTCGCGCAGATGACCGGCACCGAGCTCACGCACGTGGCCTACAAGGGCAGCGGCCCGGCCATCACCGACATGCTGGGCAACACCATCGGCGTGATGTTCGACAACCTGCCGGCGTCGCTGCCGCACATCCAGGCCGGCAAGCTGCGCGCGCTGGCGGTGGCGGGCTCCACGCGCTCGCCCTCGCTGCCCGACGTGCCGACGATGGCCGAAGCGGGCCTCAAGGGCTATGCGCTGGAGCCGTGGTTCGGCGTGTATGGCCCGGCAAAGCTGCCGGCGCCGATCGTGAAGGCGCTGAACGAAGCCTTCGTCGAAGCGCTCGCCATGCCCGACGTGAAGGCCAAGCTGCAGCAGGCCGGCTTCTCGCCGCGCGGCTCGAGCGCGCAGGAGCTCACCACGCTCACCGACACCGAATACAAGCGCCTGGGCGACGTCGCCAAAAAAGCGGGCATGACCGCAGACTGATCCGATTCAAGAACCGAAAGACCTCCATGACCGCACTCAACGCCACCCACGACCCGAAGCTGCGCAGCTGGGTCGCCGCCGCCAACGTGGCCGGCACCGACTTCCCGATCCAGAACCTGCCCTTCGGCCGCTTCCGCGCCGCCGGCAGCAGCGAGGCCTTCCGCATCGGCGTGGCCATCGGCGACCAGATCCTCGACCTGCGCGCCACCGGCCTCATCGACACCGACGACATGAACGTGCTGATGAACGCCTCGGTGAAAGACCGCCAGGCCCTGCGCGCCGCGATCTCCGCGGGCCTCGCCGAAGGCAGTGGCCAGCAGGCCGCATGGTCGAAGGCCCTGCTGGCGCAGGCCCAGGCCGAGATGACCGTGCCCTGCCGCATCGGCGACTACACCGACTTCTACACGGGCATCCACCACGCCACCACCATCGGCAAGCTGTTCCGTCCCGACCAGCCGCTGATGCCCAACTACAAGTGGGTGCCCATCGGTTATCACGGCCGCGCCTCGTCGATCGGCGTGAGCGGTCAGACCTTCAAGCGCCCGCAGGGCCAGACCAAGGCGCCCGACGCCGTGGCGCCGAGCTTCGGCCCCTCGAAGCGGCTCGACTACGAACTGGAGCTGGGCTTCCTCGTGGGCCGCGGCAATGCGCTGGGCGAACCCATCGCCATCGGCGATGCCGAAGACCACCTGTTCGGCGTGACCCTGCTCAACGACTGGTCGGCGCGCGACCTGCAGGCCTGGGAATACCAGCCGCTGGGCCCGTTCCTGGCCAAGAACTTCGCCAGCACGCTGTCGCCCTGGATCGTGACGACCGAAGCGCTGGCGCCGTTCCGCGCGAAGTTCGAGCGTCCCGCCGAAGACCCGCAACCGCTGCCCTACCTCGATGCGCCCTCGAACCGCGCCAGCGGCGCGCTCGACATCACGCTCGAAGTGCTGTTGCAGACCGCGAAGATGCGCGCCGACGGCGTGGCGCCCGTGCGCCTCACGCTGGGCAACACCACCGAGGCCGCCTACTGGACCGCCGCGCAGCTCATCACGCACCACACGGTGAACGGCTGCAACCTGCAGCCCGGCGACCTGCTGGGCTCGGGCACGCTGTCGGGCCCGCAGCCCGACCAGGCCGGCTCGCTGATGGAACTCACGCTGGGCGGCAAGCAGCCGGTCACGCTGCCGAACGGCGAGAAGCGCACCTTCCTGGAAGATGGCGACACGCTGGTGATGCGCGGCTGGTGCGAGCGCGAAGGCGCGGTGCGCATCGGCCTGGGTGAAGTCGCCGGGACGGTGGTCTGACCCTGGCTTAAGAGACGGTGCGCCCCGGGGGGGCGCCTGTCAGGGCGTCGGCGCCGCCGACGATGCCGCGCCCGCCGGTGCCGGCACCGCGGCCGCCGCGGGCCAGGCCACCTCGCTGGCCACGCGCGGCTTGCCCATCGGCGCGCCCGCGCGGCCGATGCGCACGGCGGCCATGTCGGCCTCGCTCGGGTACTGGTCCATGAGCCAGTAGTCGAACACGCGGCGCGCGAGAGGCGCCGCAGCGCCCGCGCCCCAGCCGGCGTTCTCGACGATGACGGCGAGCGCGATCTTCGGGTTGTTGGCCGGTGCGTAGGCCATGAACAGCGCGTGGTCGCGCTGGTGTTCTTCGAGCGCGCGCGCGTTGTACTTGGTGTTCTTGGCCTGCGTCACGGCCTGCGCCGTGCCGGTCTTGCCGGCCGCCTGGTAGCCCGCGCCCGCGAACACGCCGCGCGCGGTGCCGCTGGTGACCACGCTGGTCAGGCCCTCGCGGATCACCGCCACGTTGGCCGCCGTGTAGCCCAGGTTCTCGGCCGGCGGCTGCGGCAGCGGCACGACCTGCCCGCTGACCGTGTTGCGCATCGCCAGCGCCAGGTGCGGCCGGTGCTTCATGCCGCCGTCGGCCACGATGGCCGTGGCCTGCGCCAGCTGCAGCATGGTGAAGGCGTTGTAGCCCTGGCCGATGCCCAGCGAGATGGTCTCGCCCGCGTACCACTTCTTCTGCTCGGGCCGCTTGTAGGCGTTGCGCTTCCATTCGGTGCTGGGCAGCACGCCGCGCACCTCGCCGCCCAGGTCGATGCCGGTGATCTGGCCGAAGCCCATCGGCTTCATGAAGTCGTGGATCAGGTCCACGCCCATCTCGTTGGCCAGCGAGTAGTAGTAGATGTTGCTCGACACCTGGATCGAGCGGCGCATGTCGACGCCGCCCAGGTAGCCCTCGGGGCTGCCGAAGCGGTGGCCGCCGAAGTTGAAGTAGCCGGGGTCGTTCACCACCACGCTGGCGGCACGCTTGCCGGTCTGCAGCGCCGCCAGCGCCATGAAGGGCTTGTAGGTGGAGCCCGGCGGGTAGGTGCCGCGCAGCGCGCGGTTGAGCAGCGGCTTGTCGATCGATTCGGTGAGCGCCTGCCAGCTCTCGGTGTCGATGCCCTCGACGAAGAGGTTGGGGTCGAAGGTGGGCTTGCTCACGAAGGCCAGCACCTCGCCGGTCTTGGGGTCGATGGCCACGAGCGCGCCGCGCCGGTCGCCATACATGTCTTCCACCAGCTTCTGCAGCTTGATGTCCAGCGACAGCATGACGGTGTTGCCCGGCGTGGCCGGGTGGCTGGCGAGCCGGCGCACGGCGCGCCCGCCGGCCGAGGTTTCCATCTGCTCGACGCCGGTCTGGCCGTGCAGCATCTTCTCGTAGCTCTGCTCGATGCCCAGCTTGCCGATGTAGTCGGTGCCTTTGTAGTTGGCCTGGTCTTCCTCGTCCCAGTCTTCCATCGCAGTCTTTTCGCGCTGGTTGATGCGGCCGATGTAGCCCAGCACGTGCGAGGCCAGCTCGCCCTGCGGGTAGTTGCGGAACAGGCGCGCCTTGATCTCCACGCCCGGGAAGCGGTAGCGCTGCGCCGCGAAGCGCGCCACTTCCTCGTCGCTCAGGCGGGTGCGGATCGGAATGGAGTCGAAGCTGCGCGAGTCTTCGCGCAGGCGCTTGAAGCGGCGGCGGTCGCGCGGCGACACCTCGAGCACGCTGGTCAGGCTGTTGATGGTCTCCTCGACGTCACCGACCTTGGAGGGCGTGATCTCCAGCGTGTAGGCCGAGTAGTTGGAGGCCAGCACGATGCCGTTGCGGTCGAGGATGAGCCCCCGGTTCGGCACCACCGGCACCACGGCCGTGCGGTTGCTCTCGGCCTGCTCGGCCAGGTCGGCATGGCGCACGACCTGCAGGTAGACCAGCCGCGAGCCCAGCAGGCTGAAGGCGAACAGCACCGCCAGGCCGATGACGATCACGCGGCGCTTGAAGCGCGCCAGGTCGGCGGCAACGTTGCGGATTTCGGTCATGGCGTCAGGAAGCTTAGGCGTGCGCAGGTGCGATGGCAAATGCGACGGGCGGCCGCCGCCGGGCCGCCCCAAGGCGGGCCGCGCCTCCCCCTCGGGGGGTGGAGTTACACGCAGCGAAGCGAAGTGAAAAGCCGGGGGGCACCATGACTAGAGGGGGCGGTTCTCGTCGGGTTCGGGCGTGCGACGCTGGGGCGCCAGCAGCAGCGCGGTGGCCAGCGGCCACAGCGCCGCCTCGAGGGCCGGCGAGACCAGCACGCCCCAGCCCGGGAACACGCCGCCGCCGATCATGCGCGTGATCACCTCGATGAACTGCGACAACGCAAACAGCGGCAGCACCTGCAGCGCCTGCGAGAGCACCGGGTACCACAGCAGGCGCCGGTGGATCATGATCGCGAAGAAGCCCAGCGTGGTGTAGGACAGCGCATGCTGGCCCAGCATCGACGACTGGTGCACGTCCATGAGCAGGCCGAACATGAAGGCCGCGCCGATGCCCACGCGCGCGGGCTGGTGCACGCCCCAGAACACGATCACCAGCGCCAGCAGGTCGGGCATCCAGGCGGCGCGGCCGATGGGGATCATGTTGACCAGCAGCGCCACGAGCAGGCTGGTCCACATGAAGACGGGGCTGACGGGCAGCAAGAGCTGCTGCTGGCCGGGGCGCTTGATCATCGCGTGGCTCCCGACGGTTTCTTCTCGTTCTTGCCGGCGCCCGGCTTGCCTTCGGGGCGCTTGCGCTGGGTGGACGCGGCCTCGACGTGCGGCGGCGCCACCGGGGCGCCGGACGGTTCGAGCACCAGCACGTAGCGCGCCGCGGTCACGCGGGCCAGCGGCACGCAGTAGATGCGCGCGAAGGCCGAGTCGGCGCGGCGCTCGATGCGTTCGATCTTCGCCACCGGCAGGCCGGCCGGGTAGATGCCGTCGACGCCGCTGGTGGACAGCAGGTCGCCCTCCTGCAGGTCGGCGTTGGCGGCCATGAAGCGCAGCTCCATGCCGCCGCCGTGCGCCGAGGCGTCGCCGAAGGCCACGCTGCGCACGCCGGTGCGGGTGTTCTGCACGGGAATGGCCAGGTCGCGGTCGATCACCAGCGTGACCTCGCTCGTGAAGGGCAGCACCTGCGTCACCTGACCCAGCACGCCGCGCGCGTCGATCACCGGCGAGCCGGCGGCCACGCCTTGGGCGAGGCCCTGGTCGATGACGATCTTGCGCGTGTAGGGGTCGGCCGCGTCGTACAGCACCTCGGCCGGGCGGCCCGGCGTGGTGGTGGTCTGGCGCAGCTCGAGCAGCTCGCGCAGGCGGGCGTTGTCCTGTGCCAGCGTGTCGGCGCGGCTGGCGGTCTCGGCCTGCAGCATCAGGGCCTTGCGGGCCTCGTCTTCGTTGCGCTGCGCGGTCTGCAGCTCTTCGAAGTAGCGGCTGCCGCCCATCACCAGCATGACCGGCTTGAGCGCCGCCATCTGCACCGGATAGAGCACCGCGCCGATGGCCGAGCGGATCGGCTTCACGAGGTGAAAGCGTGCGTCGGCGACCATGAGGAAGAGCGAGAGCGCGCCGAAGAAGATCAGCTTGCTGAGTGCCGATTGCCCCTGGTTGAACAGGGGTGGCGCTGTGCGATCGAGCGTGCCCAGAGGCATGTAGTCAGACCCGGCGGTGGTGCGGCATCAAATAACAAAAAGCCGGCCTGCGCAAGCAGAGGCCGGCCGATGATGGCTTTCGCCTTTTACTCGCTCGTGAAGATGCTGCCCAGACGGTCCATGCGCTCCAGGGCGATGCCGCAGCCGCGCACCACGCAGGTCAGCGGGTCTTCGGCCACGAGCACCGGCAGGCCGGTTTCCTCGGCGAGCAGGCGGTCGAGGTCGCGCAGCAGCGCGCCGCCGCCGGTGAGCATCATGCCGCGCTCGGCGATGTCGGCGCCCAGTTCGGGAGGCGTCTGTTCCAGCGCGTTCTTCACGGCCGAGACGATGTTGTTCAGGGGGTCGGTCAGGGCTTCCAGCACTTCGTTGCTGCTGATGGTGAAGCTGCGCGGCACGCCTTCGGAGAGGTTGCGGCCCTTGACTTCCATTTCCTTGACTTCGGAGCCCGGGAAGGCCGAGCCGATGTTCTTCTTGATGACTTCGGCCGTCGGTTCGCCGATCAGCATGCCGTAGTTGCGGCGGATGTAGTTGATGATGGCTTCGTCGAAGCGGTCACCGCCCACACGGACCGAACCCTTGTAGACCATGCCGCCCAGCGAGATCACGCCCACTTCGGTGGTGCCGCCGCCGATGTCCACCACCATCGAGCCCGAGGCTTCGCTGACGGGCAGGCCGGCGCCGATGGCCGCGGCCATGGGTTCTTCGATGAGGTAGACGGCGGTGGCGCCGGCGGCTTCGGCCGCGTCCTTGATGGCGCGGCGCTCGACCTGGGTCGAGCCGCAGGGCACGCAGATGATGATGCGCGGGCTCGGCGTGAGCAGCGTGCGCGGGTGCACCATCTTGATGAACTGCTTGATCATCTGCTCGGTGATCACGAAGTCGGCAATGACGCCGTCCTTCATCGGGCGAATGGCCTCGATGTTGCCGGGCACCTTGCCCAGCATGGCCTTGGCTTCGCGGCCGACGGCCTGGATCACCTTCTTGCCATGGGGGCCGCCTTCGTGGCGGATCGCGACCACGGAGGGCTCGTCCAGCACGATGCCCTTGTTGCGGGCGAAGATCAGGGTGTTGGCGGTGCCGAGGTCGATCGCCAGGTCGGTGGAGAAGTACCGACGGAAAGCTCCAAACATGTGCGGAATCCTCTGAGCACGGCCTGCGCATCGGCAGGTCGTCGCTCTATTTTTGGGTCGTTTGACGGGGTGAATTGATCGTTTTTGGCGCAAAAGCCGGCGCGTTCGCGGGGGTTGCGGCAAAGGCGGGATAATAACCGAATCCCCTCTGAATCCCGTGTCGGCACCCTCTTCGGCGTGCGATTGCCTCCGGTTTTTTCGACCCGTCAGCCATCTATGTCTCTTTCCGCTTCCGATATTGCACGCATCGCCTCCCTGGCGCGGCTGCAGCTTGCCCCAGATGAAAGCGAGCGCATGCTCACTCAAATCAACGGCTTCTTCGATCTGGTCGAACGCATGCGCGCGGTCGACACCACCGGCGTCGAGCCGCTGGCGCACCCCGTGGCCGCGCTCGAAGACGTGACGCTGCGCCTGCGCGACGACGTCGTGAGCGAGCCGAACAACCGCGAAGCCAACCAGAAGAGCGCCCCGGCCGTCGAAGCCGGCCTGTTCCTCGTGCCCAAGGTGATCGAATGATGAGCGGCGAGCAACTGCACCAGATGGGCGTGGTCGCCCTGGCCAAGGCCCTGGCCGAGCGCAAGGTTTCGGCCGTCGAGGCCTCGCAGGCGTTTCTCGGCCGCATGAAGGCCCACGAATCGCTCGGCACCTTTGTCGACGTCAACGAAGAAGTCACGCTGGCCCAGGCCCGCGCGGCCGACGCGCTCATCGCCAAGGGCAACGCGCCCGCGCTGGCCGGCGTTCCGATCGCGCACAAGGACATCTTCGTCACCACCGATTTCGCCACCACCGCCGGCTCGAAGATGCTCGCGGGCTACCGCTCGCCCTTCGACGCGACCGTGGTGCGCCGCCTGGCCGAAGCCGGCGCGGTCACGTTGGGCAAGCTCAGCTGCGACGAGTTCGCGATGGGCTCGGCCAACGAGAACGTCGCCGTGCCCGCCGTGGGCCACGACCAGGCCGTGCCGGTGCGCAACCCCTGGAACCTGGAACGCATTCCGGGCGGCTCGTCGGGCGCCAGCGCGGCGGCCGTCGCGGCACGCCTGGCCCCTGCGGCCACCGGCACCGACACCGGCGGCTCGATCCGCCAGCCCGCTTCGTTCTGCGGCATCACCGGCATCAAGCCGACCTACGGGCGCGCCTCGCGCTACGGCATGGTAGCCTTCGCCTCCAGCCTCGACCAGGCCGGCCCGATGGCCCGCTCGGCCGAAGACTGCGCGCTGCTGCTGTCGGCCTTCTGCGGCCCCGACCTCGACCGCGATTCGACCTCGCTCGACAAGCCCGCCGAAGACTTCGGCTGCTCGCTGAACGACTCGCTCGAAGGCCTGCGCATCGGCGTGCCCAAGGAGTTCTTCGGCGACGGCGTGGCGCCCGGCGTGCGCGCCGCCATCGACGCGGCGCTCGCGCAGTACGAGAAGCTCGGCGCCAAGCGCGTCGAGGTCTCGCTGCCGCGCACCGAGCTGTCGATTCCCGTGTACTACATCCTGGCCGCGGCCGAAGCCTCGAGCAACCTGAGCCGCTTCGACGGCGTCAAGTTCGGCCACCGCGCCAAGCAGTACAAGGACCTGGCCGAGATGTACGAACGCACGCGCGCCGAAGGCTTCGGCGACGAGGTGAAGCGCCGCATCATGATCGGCACCTACGTGCTCTCGCACGGCTACTACGACGCCTACTACCTGCAAGCGCAGAAAGTGCGCCGCATGATCGCGGACGACTTCCAGCAGGCGCTGACGCAGTGCGACGTGATCGCCGGCCCCGCCGCACCGACCACCGCCTGGAAGATCGGCGAACACGGCGACGACCCCGTGGCCGACTACCTCGCCGACATCTTCACGCTGCCCGCATCGCTCGCAGGCCTTCCGGGCATGAGCGTGCCCGCGGGCTTCGATGGCGGCATGCCCGTGGGCCTGCAGCTGATCGGCAACTACTTCGGCGAAGCGAAGCTGCTCAACGCAGCGCACCGCTTCCAGCAAGCCACCGACTGGCACACGCGCACGCCGGAGGGCTTCTGACATGAGCGAGACCGTGAACACATTCGAAGCACAACAACAAGGCCGTCCGACCGGCCCGCTGGTGCGCGGCTATGAAGTCATCATCGGCTTCGAGACGCACGCCCAACTGTCGACCGCGAGCAAGATCTTCAGCCGCGCCTCCACGGCCTTCGGCGCCGAGCCCAACACGCAGGCCTGCGCGGTCGACTTGGCACTGCCCGGCACGCTGCCCGTGATGAACAAGGGCGCGGTCGAACGCGCCATCAAGCTGGGCCTGGCGCTGGGCTCGCACATCGCGCCGCGCAGCGTGTTCGCGCGCAAGAACTACTTCTACCCCGACCTGCCCAAGGGCTACCAGATCAGCCAGTTCGAGATCCCGGTGGTGCAAGGCGGCGCGGTGTCGTTCTTCCTCGGCGAAGAAAAGAAGACCGTGCGCCTGGTGCGCGCCCACCTCGAGGAAGACGCGGGCAAGTCGCTGCACGAAGACTTCATCGGCCAGAGCGGCATCGACCTGAACCGCGCCGGCACGCCGCTGCTCGAGATCGTGACCGAGCCCGACATGCGCTCCACCGCCGAGGCCGTGGCCTATGCGAAGGAGCTGCACAAGATCGTCACGTGGATCGGCATCTGCGACGGCAACATGCAGGAAGGCAGCTTCCGCTGCGACGCCAACGTGTCGGTTCGCAAGCCCGGCGACAAGCTCGGCACGCGCCGCGAGATCAAGAACCTGAACAGCTTCAAGTTCATGCAGCAGGCGATCGACTACGAGATCAACTCGCAGATCGACGAGCTCGAAGAAGGCCGCGCCATCGAACAGGCCACCGTGCTGTTCGACCCCGCCACCGGCGAGACGCGCACCATGCGCACCAAGGAAGACGCGGCCGACTACCGCTACTTCCCCGACCCGGACCTGCCGCCCCTCGTGGTGGCTGCCGAGTGGATCGAGCGCGTGCGCGCCACCATGCCCGAGCTGCCGCGCGCCACGGCCGAGCGCTATGTGCGTGACCACGGCCTGTCGGAATACGACGCCGCGCAACTCACGCAGAGCACGGCACTCGCACGCTACTTCGATGATGCCGTGGCAGCTGGCGCCACGCCGAAACTCGCGAGCAACTGGATCACCGGCGAAATGGCGCGCCGCCTGAACGCCAATGGGGCAAGTGTCAGTGATTCACCGGTTCAAGCGGTTGCGCTCGCTGGTCTTATCAGGCACATCTCTTCTGGTGCCATAAGCAATAGCGCGGCGCGCCAAGTCTTTGATGCACTTTGGAATCGCGAGTTGAACCCTACCTTGGTCGGGGGAAGCTTTGAGCAGATGGATGCGATGTTTACGGCGTACTTCGAGGCCAAAGGTCTGACGCAAATGAACGACGCCGGCGCGCTCGACAAGATCCTCGACGAGGTGATTGCCAAGAACGCGAAGAACGTCGAGGAATACCGCGGTGGCAAGGAAAAGGCGCTCAACGGCCTCGTGGGCCAGGTCATGAAGGCCAGCGGGGGCAAGGCCAACCCTGCGCAGGTCACCGAGCTGCTGAAAGCCAAGCTGGGCTGATCGCGAACGAGCCCCGGGGCCTTGCGCCAGGCCCCGGCGGGTTCGTTCAGCGCGGGTTGCCGCCGTTCTGCGGCGACCAGAGCGTCTTCAGGCGCCCGCGCTCTTCGTCGAAGCGCGCATTCACACGCTTCTTCTCGTCTTCCTGCTCCGTGATGAAGCGGTTCTGCACGGCCACGCTCTGCGTGTTGTCCTCGATGCGGCGGCGCACGGCGCCGGGCGCCTTGCTCGTGTCCTGCTTGTAGAACTCGAGCTCCTCGTCGATCTTCTTGCGGTCGTCGGCAAGCTCGACGAGGCGCTTCTTCGCGGCCTGGATCACGGCATCGATCTGCGACAGGGCCTCGACGCGCTCGCGGTCGTGCGTGGTGGCGTTGGGGTAGCGCACCAGCAGCGCGCGCTCGCGGCGGCGCTCGTCGATGAGCCGTGCGGCCTGGATGGCGGCTTCGCGCGCGCGGTCCTCGCGCTCCTGCTGCTCGCGCGCCGTGTAGGTCGGCTCCAGCTTGCGGCGCACCGTGCCGCTCGGGCCCAGTTCGCGCTGCTCGCGGTCGCTGCACTCGGCGATCGGCCGGTCGGCCGTGAGCGTGCGCCCGCGCGCATCGACGCAGGTGTAGATGCCGACACCGGGCCCGTCCGTCCTGGCGGGCTGGGCCAGCGCCGTTGCGCACGACGACAGGGCCGCCAGGCCCAGCCACAGCGACGCCACGGCGGCAGCGGAAGAGGGTTCGCGCGCGGGGCGTCGCATCGGCGCTGCGTCTCAGGCGCCGTAGCGCGTGCGGTAGGCCAGCACGCGCTCGCGGTGCGCGCCGAGGTCGGCGGCGGCGTTGCCCGAGAGGTAGCTCAGCAGGTCGTCCAGCGTGGCGATGGGCACCACCGCGAGGCCGAGCTGGTTGCGCACGTACTGCACGGCGCTGTGGTCCACATCGACGCCGTTCTCGGTGGCTTTTTCCTGCCGGTCCAGGGCGATGGCCACGGCATGCGGCGTGGCGCCCGCGGCCTGGATCGCGGCGATCGATTCGCGCACCGCGGTGCCGGCCGACATCACGTCGTCGACGATGAGCACGCGGCCCTTCAGCGGCGCACCCACCAGATTGCCGCCTTCGCCGTGCGCCTTGGCTTCCTTGCGGTTGTAGGCGAAGGGGTAGTTGCGCCCGCGCCGGGCCAGCTCGGCGGCCACGGTGGCGCCCAGCGGGATGCCCTTGTAGGCGGGGCCGAAGATCATGTCGAACTCGAGGCCGCTTTCGACCAGGCGGTCTGCATAGAATCCGGCGAGCCGCGCGATCTTGGCGCCGTCGTCGAAGAG
Source organism: Variovorax sp. GW821-FHT09D07 (assembly GCF_059416345.1). Taxonomy (NCBI): domain Bacteria; kingdom Pseudomonadati; phylum Pseudomonadota; class Betaproteobacteria; order Burkholderiales; family Comamonadaceae; genus Variovorax; species Variovorax sp. GW821-FHT09D07. The sequence goes on along the minus strand of NZ_JBWKOY010000007.1, from coordinate 162,087 downwards.
GCCCGAATTGAAGAAATACGGGCTCATGCGACCGGCCTTGGTCTTGAATTCGCCGAAGCGAAGCACGCCGGCGTCGAGCGCGAACTGGACGAAGTCCTGTGCCACCGCGCTGCTTGTCTGACCGTCTACAGCCATTGGAAATTCCTTGTGTTCAAACTGACCAGTCTCAATCTCAATGGCCTGCGCTCGGCGGCCACCAAGGGCGTCGCCGACTGGGTGGCCGAACTCGCGCCGGATTGTATTTGCATGCAGGAGATCCGCGTCCAGGCCAGCGATGTCGAAGGCCGCTTCGAGCAGATGGCCGGCCTGCAGGGCCACTTCCACTTTGCCGAGAAAAAAGGCTACGCGGGCACCGCCATCTACACGAAGCATGCGCCCAGCGCCGTGGTGGTGGGCTGGGGTGATCCCGAATTCGACGCCGAAGGCCGTTACCTCGAGCTGCGCTTCGACACGCCCAAGCGCAAGTTCTCGGTGATCAGCTGCTACTTCCCGAGCGGCAGCTCGGGCGAGGAGCGCCAGGCCGCCAAGTTCCGCTTCCTGAAGGGATTCTTCCCGCACCTGCTGGCGCTGAAGAAGGAGCGCGAGTTCATCCTGTGCGGCGACATCAACATCGCGCACCAGGAGATCGACCTGAAGAACTGGCGCGGCAACCAGAAGAACAGCGGCTTCCTGCCCGAGGAGCGCGCCTGGATGACGCGCCTGCTCGACGCCGGCACCGAAGGCGCTGGCCTGGTGGATGTGTACCGCCGCCTCAAGCCCGACACCACGGGCGACGCCTACACCTGGTGGAGCAACCGCGGCCAGGCCTACGCGAACAACGTGGGGTGGCGGCTGGACTACCACCTGGCCACGCCGGCGATGGGCGCGCTGGCGCGCACCGAGGCGATCTACAAGACGGTCAAGTTCAGCGACCACGCGCCGATCACGGTGGAGTACGACTTCACGCTGTAAGTCGCCCGCCCGTCGATGCCGATCCCGACTCCGTCTCCGTCCACGAACCCGTCCTCGCCGCCCACGGCCGCGGCGACGGCGGTGTACCTGCCGCGCGACGTGGTGAACGCGCCCGAAGTCAAGGCCGCGATCGCGCGCCGCAGCGCCGAGCGCGGCGACGACGCCGACATGGCGGCCTGGCTGCTGAACCACTTCTTCCGCTGGGCCATCGGCAGTTTCGGCAACGTGCTGCCGGTGCAGTCGCCCGCCGACTACCTGGCCGCGGCCGGGCCCGACAAGCCGCTGCCCGAGTGGCTGGCCAGGCAGCTGCAGCTGCAGCCGCGTGCGCCTGCCGCGGTGAACGCGGCGTCCGCACAGGACAAGGAAAAGTCCAAGGGCAACAAGGGCAACACGGCCGAATCGCCCGCCGCCGAAGCCGCCCCGAAGACTTTCTACTACCTCGACCCCGAGCACCTGCTGCTGGTCGACCGCGAACGCATGCTGGTCGAGTTTTTGCGCTCGCGGCGCGGCACGCGGCTCGAACAGAAACTGCAGCGCATCACCTGCTTCATGGCCATGGCCCTGTGGGAGCAGGAGCACCAGCGCATGCAGGCCAAGCGCAACAAGGGCTGGGTGCCCAGCAGCGGCCTGGCGCTGAAGGAAGTGCTGCGCACGCCCAACGGCGTGATCTTCGAGTTCATCGGCAGCCATGCGGCCTTGCGCGAGGAAATGGCCTACGAGTCGTTCCACATGCAGCACTGCCTGGGCCAGTTCGCCAACATCAAGAAGCTGAACGGCGGCTACGGCGAGCAGTACGCGAGCGCCGCGCAGAGCGGCCGGCTGCGCCTGTTCACGCTGCGCAGCGCGGGCAACCTGCCGCACGTGACCATCAGCCTCGACGTGCATCCCGACGGGCTGCGGGTCGACCAGATCAAGGGCAAGCAGAACCGCCACCCGATCCGCAAGTACGCGGACGACGTGCTGCAGTTCCTGCGCACGCTGCCGCCGCGCGGCGAGCGCCACAGCGACTGCGAGGGCATGGGCCTGGTGTTCGAGCCCGAGGCCTCGGACGCCGCCCGGGGCGAATGGAAGTTCGTGACCGACGTGCAAAGCCCCGATTTCCTGCTCAGCGTGATGAGCGGCAACTTCCACCTGATCGAGCACTTCGAGCAGCCGCCGCCGGCCCTGCAATGGCTGCTGCTGCGCATCGCGCCGCACGAGCTGGCGCGGCTGCGGCAGATGGACGTGGCGGTGGCCGCCGCCGCCCGGCTGACGCTGCCCCCGAACCGGTTGCCGCCGTCGCTGCAGGCGGCCCCCACGCAGGCGCCCGCCGCGATGCTGGAGATCGAAGGCATCTCGCTGAGCGCCGCCGTGTGCGCGCCGCCGCTGGGGGCCGCATTGCCATGACGCAGGCCATCGTCATCGTTGTGTTCCTGGGCCTGCTGTACCTCGGGGTGCGCATCGCGTGGTTCATCGTGCGCACGGCATTCCGCATCGTCGTGCGCGGCTCGGGCACGGCGATCGGCCACATGGAAAAGGCCAACGCCGACCTCGCGGTGCGCGCCGCGCAGGCCCGGGCCGACGCCGGCAAGGTGGTGCCCAACCGCCGCCGCTGGGCGCTGGCGCTCGGCGACATCCTGCTGCTGCGCAACGGCCTGCGCTGCGACAGCGACACGCTGGCGCTCGACGTGCCCGCCGAGCAGCGCCAGCGGCTGGCCAAGCAGGTGCTGCGCGAAATGAACATGGCCGCCGACCTGCCCGAGCGCGACATCGCCACGCAGATGCAGGCCGCACTCGTCGGCTGGGTCGGCGGGCTCGGCCGCACCCACGCCAACTTCTACGAACAGCTCGCGGCCGAAGGCCAGGTGCGCGACGCGCTGGCCTTCGACTGCGCGCGCACCGCCTTCCTGGTGCGTTGCATCGCGCTGCTGGGCTGGGTGCCCGAGTCGCAGGCCTGGCTGGTGCTGTTCCTCAACGCGCAGCGCGCGCAAGACAGCTTCGAGAGCTGGGAAGACTTCGGCCACGCCTATGCGCGGGCGCGGCTGCACTGGCTGCGCATCAGCAGCCAGGATGGCCCGGCCTCGTCGCGCGCCACGCTGGAAGTGCAGGAGCACCTGCAGAACACCCAGGGCAACTGGCTCACGCTGCCCTGGAAGCGCTACCGCATCTTCGATCCCCAACCCGTCACTCTCGCCCCCGCCGCGTCGGCCTGACGCGCGAGCCCCGCCCATGACCACCCACACGCCCTCTGCCGCAGCGACCGTGATTCCCCCCGCGCCCGCGCGCTGGAAGCTCTGCGACATCGACGCCCTGCTGCGCGCCGGCGACTACGCCGCACTCGACCAGCGGCTCGACGACGCGCTGGCCGCCAGCTTTCAAGACCGCGACGAGGAAGAGCGCTACTACGGCGCCTTGCCCGACGACCTCGCCGGCTGCACCGCCGACGGCGCCGAAGGCCTGGCCCGCCTGGCCGCGTGGCAGGCCGCCAACCCGCAGTCGGCCCACGCCTGGCTCTGCGAAGCGCACTACTGGTACCACTGGGCCTACGAATACCGCGGTTCGGGCTGGGCCAGCACGGTCACCGCGCTGGGCTGGGAATGCGCCCATGCCTGCGCCACGCGCTGCGCCGTGGCCGCGCTGCGCGCCCTCACGCTCGCGCCCACGATGTGGACCGCCTGCGCCCTGCTGCTGCAGAGCACCTCGGCCTTCAACGAGCCCGACTGGCTCACCGAGCTGGTGCGCAGCGGCCGCTGGCCCGACAAGCCGCTGCAGCACGACTTTTCGCTGGACGACGACGAGGCCACCCGCGACGAGTTGCTGGCGCAGCTCGCGCGCTCCGGCCTGGCGCACGACGAGCGCGTCGCCTGCCCCGAGGCCGTGCCCACCGCCCTGCCCTCGCCCGTGCAGGGCCGCAAGGTGATCAGCGGCACGTCCTACTGGATCCACGCCACGCTGCACGTGCACCCGCGGCTGTTCTTCTTCATGCGCCAGTGCGTCTGGTTCCAGCAGCCGCGCTGGGGCGGCAGCCACGAGCGCGTGCGCGCCTTCATCGCCTCGCCCGCCTGCGCCCACCTGAGCGAGGTCGAGAAAGACCGGCTGCGCCACGAGATCTGGCGCGACGACTACCAGGGAAACAGCGTCGACAAAGACGAAGACCCGGCCGAAGCGCAGCAGCGCATGGCCGCCACGCGCCAGCGCGCCCAGGAGGCGCTCTACCCCTACCACCGCTGGGAAACCCTGCGCTGGCTGGCCGTGAGCCACTACATGCTCGACCAGCACGCCGAAGCGCTGGCCTGCCTGCGCGAGGCCGAGAGCCACCATCCCATCGACGACGACTACGCGATGAACATGGCGGTGCACGTCGCCCTGGAGCAGGACCCCGGCGGCCACTGGCTGGGCCAGGCCATCTGCAACAGCGCCAACGCCTACGAATGCAACACCGCGCTGATCCTGCACGGCTACTGCAGCCTGAAAGGCGCCTTCGGCTTCGTGCCCAACACGGCGACCGGCAACGCCTGGCTGGCGGCCGCGCGCGAACGCAACGCCGGCACTGAGAACTGGGACGACCTGGCCCGCGCGCTGTGGCGCGTGCCGCGCAACCAGGAAGCCTTCGAGATCCTGGAGATGGGGCTGGCCGCCGGCGACACCTCGTGCCTGCTCACGCTCGGCATCTTCCACGCGGGCGGCGAGCACGGCACCAAGGACCGGCAGCAGGCGATGCACTGCTACGGCCAGGCGGCACAGGCCGGCAACAGCGTCGCAGCCTACAAGCTGGGCTACCTCTGCCACGACATGGCCTGGGAAGACGCCACGCCCGCGGCGCAACGCCCCGCGCTGCAGGCGCAGGCGGTCGAGGCCATGCTGAAGGCCCGCGAGCTGGGCCACGACGACGCCACCGAGGGCGCGCTGATGTTCATCAGCGACCTGTCCGACATCCCCGTGCGCCACCGCCACCTGGACTTCGTGCGCGAGCACGCCACCAATGGCGACGCCATCGCCATGGCCACGCTGTCGACCCTGCTGGCCGACGCCAGCGACAAGGTGCTCTACAACTACCGCGAGAGCGTGCGCTGGATCATGGGCGCGCAGGCCGTGGCGCCCGAGGACGAGTTCGTGGTGAACGTCACCAAGAACACCCACCAGGACGGCTTCCTGTCGTCCACGCTCTACAAGCTCACGCGCCGGCAGATCAAGGCGCACGAGATCCCGGGCGGCGACAACGCGATGGTCTGAGAGCTACCGAGAAAGCGCCGGCAAGGCCTTCGCCAGCGTCTCGCTGAAGGCGCGCATCGCCTCGGTCTCGTGCGTGCCGCGCTTGGTCAGGCGAAAGAAGTCCATGCCCACGCGCGGCTTCAGCAGCACGTCGGTCTTCACGCGGTGACGGCGGCAGGCCGCCAGCGCGAAGGTGGGCATCACGGCGGTGCCGAAGCCGGCCTCGACCATCGAGATCAGCGTGCCGAAGAAGTTGAAGGCGGGCCGCTGCGCGTCGGCCAGTCCGATCTCGCCGAGCTGGCGCTCGATCACCTTCTGGATCGGGTTGCCGGGCGGCAGGCCGATCAGCGTGGCGCCGCGCAGCGCGGACCAGGGCGCGGTGCCGACCGGTTCGCCGTCGGCCACGGCCTGCGTGACGCGCATCAGCTCGAAGCGCCCCACGGGCGTGCGGTCGAGCCCCGCCGCGGCCTTGAAGAAGAAGCCCAGGCCGAGGTCGGCCTCGCCCGCGGCCACCATCGCCTCCACATCGCGCAGGTCGGCGTCGAAGAGGCGCAGCACGACCTGCGGATGCGCGGCGCGAAAGCTCGCGAACACCCAGGGCAGCAGGTGCGAGGACACCAGCGGCGTGGCCGCGATGCGCAGCGTCTGGCGCGCCGCGTCGCCCTCGGCGCCGAGCTGCGCAGCCACGTCATCGAGGTCGGTGACGAGCCGCTCCACCACCGGCAGCAGCCGGCGCCCGGCCGGCGTGAGGCTCACCATGCGCGTGGTGCGGTCGAACAGGCGGCAGCCGAGCTGCTTCTCCATCTCGCGGATCAGGATGCTCAGGCCGGCCTGGGTGATGTGCGCCTGCTCCGCCGCGCGGGTGAAGTTGCCGATGCGCGCCACCTGCAGGAAGGCGCGCATCTGGCGCGTGGTCAGGTTCATAAGGATTCATGATAAATCCATATCACATCTAAATTTCCCATATGCCTCGTTTGCGGTCCCAATACGGACCCCATGAGCACCGCACCTAACGAAGTCATCATCCTCGGCGCCGGCATCGGCGGCCTGACCCTCGCCCTGAGCCTGCACCAGGCCGGCATCGCCTGCCGCGTGTACGAGGCCGTGCCCGAGCTGCGCCCGCTCGGCGTGGGCATCAACCTGCTGCCGCATGCGGTGCGCGAGCTCTCCGAGCTGGGCCTGCTCGACGCGCTCGACGCCGTGGGCGTGCGCACGCAGGAGGCGGTCTTCTTCACCGAGCACGGCCAGCTCGTGTTTCGCGAGCCCGCCGGCCAGCATGCGGGCTACGACTGGCCGCAGTACTCGATCCACCGCGGCGACCTGCAGACCGTGCTGCTGAACGAAACGCGCAAGCGCCTGGGCCCCGACAGCGTGCAGTGCGGCCACCGCTGCACCGGCGTCGAGCAGGACGCCGACGGCGTGACGGTGCACTTTGCCGACGGCCGCGCGCCGGTGCGCGGCGCGGTCGCGGTGGGCTGCGACGGCATCCACTCGGCGCTGCGCAAGCAGCTGTATCCGGACGAGGGTGCGCCGCGCTATTCGGGCATCAACATGTGGCGCGGCACCGCGGCCTGGAAGCCCTTTCTCTCGGGCGGCAGCATGGTGCGCGCGGGCTGGCTCACCGTCGGCAAGATGGTGATCTACCCGATCCGCAACGACATCGACGACCAGGGCCGCCAGCTCGTGAATTGGGTCGCCGAGATCCACGCGCCCCAGCCCGCGATGCGCGACTGGAGCCGCGCCGGGCGCCTCGAGGACTTCCTGCCCGCCTTCGCCGACTGGCACTTCGACTGGCTCGACGTGCCCGCGCTGATCCTGGCCTCCGACACCATCCTGGAGTACCCGATGGTCGACCAGGACCCGCTGCCGCGCTGGAGCCACGGCCGCCTCACGCTGCTGGGCGACGCCGCGCACCCGATGGTGCCGCGTGGCTCCAACGGCGCGGGCCAGGCGATCATCGACGCGCGTTTTCTCGCAGGCGCGATGAAGCGCGAAGGCGTGGGCATCGCGGCGCTCGACACCTACGACCGCGTGCGCGTGAAGGCCACCACCGACGTGGTGCTGACCAACCGCAGCAACCCGCCCGACACCATCCTGCGCGAGGTGTTCGAGCGTTCGGGCGGCCAGCGCGTCGAGAACCTCGACGCGATCGTCACGCAGCAGGAGCTGCAGGCGATCTCCGACCACTACAAGCGCGTGGCCGGCTACGACCCGGCGGCGCTGAAGGCGCGCGCGTCGTACCTCTGAGCGCCGGCCAATTCACAGATCAAGACGGAGACAAGACCCCCATGAGATTTCTGCGCAAGACCTTCGCCACCCTGCTGGTTGCGGCCAGCGCCGCCGCGGCCCACGCCTGGCCCGACCAGCCGGTGACGCTGGTGGTGCCCTACACGCCCGGCACCGGCATCGACCTGATCGCACGCCAGCTCTCGGCCCGCCTGCCCGCCGTGCTCGGCCAGCCGGTGATCGTGGAAAACCTGGCCGGCGCCAGCGGCAACATCGGCAGCGAGAAGGTGGCACGCGCCAAGCCCGACGGCTACACACTGCTGGTGCAGGTCAACACGCTGGTGATGAACAAGGGCCTGTACAAGTCGCTCGCCTACGACCCGGTGGCCGACTTCACACCGGTGTCGCAGACCTCGTGGGGCACGCTGCTGCTGGTGACCAACCCGTCCACCCAGAAGGCGGGCTCGCTCGCGCAGCTGGTGGCCACCGCCAAGGCCAACCCCGGCAAGCTGACCTACGCCACGCCGGGTGTCGGCACGCCGCACCACCTGTCGATGGCACTCCTGATGCAGGGCACCGGCACCGACCTGCTGCACGTGCCCTACAAGGGCACGGCCGGCGCCGTCACCGACCTGCTCGGCGGGCGCATCGACGCGATGTTCCTGCCGGTGCACGTGGCGCTGCAGCACATCCAGGCCGGCAAGCTCAAGGCGCTCGCCACCGGCAGCGGCCATCGCCTCCCGCAGCTGCCCGACGTGCCCACCCTGGCCGAAGCCGGCGTGACCGCCGACAACGTCGACATGTGGTACGGCGTGCTCGCGCCCAAGGGCACGCCCGCCAACGTGGTGGCGCGGCTGAACACGGAGATCGCCGCGGTGCTGAAGTCGCCCGAGGTGGCGAAGTCCTTCGAGTCGCAGGGCATGGTGCCCGCCAGCTCGACGCCGGCGGCGTTCGGCGCGCTGATCCAGAAGGATGCGCAGCGCTGGGCGACGGTGGTGAAGAAGGGGAACATCACCGCCGACTGAGCGCAGCGAGAAGCCCGCTACTTGCGCGCAGCCGCCCGGTACAGGTTCTCGACCTTCGGCACGTTCGCCTCGAGCTTGGCGATGCGGTCCGGCCCGCTCGGGTGGGTCGACAAAAAGCTCAGGCCGCCCTGGTTCTTGGAGGCGGTGGCCATCTTCTTCCACAGCGACACCGAGGCCTGCGGGTCGTAGCCCGCGCGCGCGGCGAGCTCCAGGCCCACGAGGTCGGCGTCGGTCTCGTCGCTGCGGCTGAACTTCAGGGTGATGAGCTGCGTGCCGGCGCGCGCCGCGAGGTCGCCGACCTGGCCGAGCCCCAGCAGCTGCGCGCCGATGGACAGCGCCGCGCCGGTGCCGACGCTCTTGGCCATGCGCGCACGGGCGTGTTCGCGCAGCGCGTGCGCCATTTCATGGCCCATGACCATCGCGACCTCGTCGTCGCTCAGCTTGAGCTGCTCGAGGATGCCGGTGAAGAAGGCGATCTTGCCGCCGGGCATGCAGAAGGCGTTGATCTGCTTGCTGCCGATGAGGTTCACCTCCCACTTCCACTCGCGGGCGCGGGTGTTCCACGGCAGGGCGAAGGGAATGAGCCGCTGCGCGATGGTGCGCAGGCGCTGCAGCTGCGCGTTGCCGTCACCGGCCAGTGCGCCCTTGGCGCGCGCCTGTTCGAGCAGTTGGCCGTACTGCTGCACGCCGGCCGCCTCGATCTGGTCGGCGGGCACGAGGTTGCGCGCCACCGAGGCGTTGCCGACATTGACCTGCGCCAGTGCCGGCGCGCTCAGCGCCGCACCGGCGGCGGCCAGCAGGAAGGCCCGGCGCGGGTTCCATGCCGAGGCTTCGGAGAGGGCGGAAAGGGGGCGTTCGCATCGTGTGCACATAGGTGCCCGGATGATAGGAACAAATGGAGACGAGCGGGCGCACCGATGTCCTCCATAGCTCATGGACAATCCCCCACTCATGTCCGCACCGCCCGCCGAACCCACCCAAGCCCCCGCGAGCGCCGCGCTGCCCTGGCGCGACGCGCTCAAGGTCTACCTCGAACCCGCCACCCTGCGCATGCTCGCGCTGGGCTTCTCGGCCGGCCTGCCGCTGCTGCTGGTGCTGGGCACGCTGAGTTTCCGGCTGCGCGAGGCGGGCATCGACCGCACCACCATCGGCTACCTGAGCTGGGTCGGGTTGGCCTATGGCTTCAAGTGGGTCTGGGCGCCGCTGGTCGACCGGCTGCCGCTGCCGCCGCTGACCACGCTGCTCGGACGCCGGCGCGGCTGGCTGCTGCTGGCGCAGGGCATGGTGATCGTCGGGCTCGTCGGCATGGCGATGAACGACCCGCGCCTGGGGCTGCAGCCGCTGATCTGGTGCGCGCTGCTGGTGGCGTTCGGCTCGGCCACGCAGGACATCGCGCTGGACGCCTTCCGCATCGAATCGGCCGAGACGCGCAAGCAGGCCGCGCTGGCCGCCGCCTATCAAACGGGCTACCGGCTCGCGATGATCTGGGCCGGCGCCGGCGTGCTGTGGGTCGCGGCCTGGGCCGAGGTGGCGCCCGCCGTGGCCGTCACCGGCGCGGCGGCCTACCAGAACGGCGCCTGGAAGACGGCCTACCTCGTCATGGCGGCCTCGATGGCGGTGGGCGTGCTCACGGTGCTGCTGTCGCCCGAGCCGGTGCGGCGCGTGCTGCCGAAGGCGAAGAACGCGGGTGAATGGCTGCGAAGCGTGCTGATCGAGCCTTTTGCCGACTTCATCCGCCGCTACAAGTGGCAGGCGGCGCTGATCCTGGCGCTGATCGCCATCTACCGCATCAGCGACGTGGTGATGGGCATCATGGCCAACCCCTTCTATGTGGACATGGGCTTCACCAAGGACCAGGTGGCCACGGTCAGCAAGATCTACGGCGTGATCATGACGTTGGTGGGCGCCTTCGTGGGCGGCGTGCTGTCGATGCGCCTGGGCGTGATGCGGGTGCTGATGCTGGGCGCCGTGCTGAGCGCCGCGAGCAACCTGCTGTTCGCCTGGCTGGCCACGCGCGGGCACGACCTGACGGCGCTGATCGCCGTGGTCTCGGCCGACAACCTGGCCGGCGGCATCGCCTCGGCGGCCTTCATCGCCTACCTGTCGAGCCTGACCAACATCAGCTACTCGGCCACGCAGTACGCGCTGTTCAGCTCGCTGATGCTGCTGCTGCCGAAGTTCATCGCCGGCTATTCGGGCGCGTTTGTCGACGCCTACGGCTACAGCACCTTCTTCACCGCCACCGCGCTGCTGGGCGTGCCGGTGCTGCTGCTGGTGGCGCTGGCCTCGCGCATGGCGGCCCGCACAGGCGACGGCGAGCGTCAATAGGGCCTGCGCCGGAGCTGTCATCTATAGGAAACAGCCGACGCAACCTGATACGCAACGCTGGTAGGCTGCGACATTCATTGCGTGAAAATTGCGCTTTCCCGCTTTTTCTTCTGTCGCCGACGCCCTTTCGCCTGTCGCCTGCCCCCACATTCATCGTGCCGTCCCGAATTTCTCCCCTTCAAATCAGTGCCTACACGGCCACCTCGGCCGTTGGCGTCGGCAAGGAAGCGCACGCCGACGCACTCGCGCACTCCCGCAGCGGCCTGCGCGCCAACGACTTCGGCGAGGCGCCGCTGCCGACCTGGATCGGTCGCGTCGACGGCCTGGAAGACGTCCGCCTGCCCGAATCGGCCGCGTTCTGGGACTGCCGCAACAACCGGCTGGCCTGGCTGGGCCTGCAGGCCGACGGCTTCCTCGAGGCCGTAGCCGCCGCGCGCCAGAAGTACGGTGCCACGCGCATCGCGCTGGTGCTCGGCACCTCCACGGCCAGCATCGGCGAGACCGAGCTGGCCTACACGCAGCTCGACGCCGACGGCAACTTTCCGCCGGACCAGCGCCGCGCGGCCGTCCACACGCCGCATTCGCTGGCCATGTTCGTGCAGCAGGTGCTGGGCATCGACGGCCCGAGCGAGACGATTTCCACCGCCTGCTCGTCCAGCGCCAAGGTGTTCGCCTCGGCCGAGCGCCTGATCCGCCTGGGCCTGGCCGACGCGGCCGTGGTCGGCGGCGCCGACACGCTGTGCGGCAGCGTGCTGTTCGGTTTCAACTCGCTGGAGCTGGTCTCCACCGAGCCCTGCCGCCCCTTCGACGCCGACCGCAAGGGCATCAGCCTGGGCGAGGCCGCGGGCTTCGCGCTGGTCGAGCGCGTGCAGGCGGGCGAGAGCGCCACGCAGCTGCTGGGCTACGGCGAAGCCAGCGACGCACACCACATGTCGACGCCGCACCCCGAGGGCCTGGGCGCCGAGCGCGCACTCGACGACGCGCTGGCCCGCGCCGGCCTGTCGGCCGACGCCATCGACTACATCAACATGCACGGCACGGCGAGCCAGAAGAACGACGAGGTCGAGGGCGCGCTGGTGGCGCGCCGCTTCCCGGCGCGCACGCACGCCAGCTCGACCAAGGGCTTCATGGGCCACACGCTGGGCGCCGCGGGCATCGTCGAGGCCGTCGTCTGCCTGCTGGCGATCGAGCGCGGCCTGATGCCGGGCACGGTCAACACGCGCACGCTGGACGAAGGCTTCGGCCCCCAGATCAAGCTCGAACCCGCCACGGGCGAGGTGCGCTACGCGCTGTCCAACTCCTTCGGCTTCGGCGGCAACAACTGCGCGCTGGTCTTCGGCAAGGCGGTGACGGCATGAGCACCCCCACGCTCTACATCGAAGGCCCCGCCTTCTGGACCCCCACGCTGCCCGGCTGGGAGGCCGCGCGCGCGGCCTTCCGCGGCGAAAGCGCGCTGGCCGATCCGCCCGCCAAGCGGCCCTCGCCGCAGGTGCTGGCCCCGGCCGAGCGCCGCCGCGCGCCCGACACCGTGGCGCTGGCGCTCGAAGTGGCCGCCGCGGCCATCGCAGGTGCCGACCGGCCCGCGGCCGACGTGCCCTGCGTGTTCACGTCGGCGCACGGCGACCTGTCGATCAACGACTACATGTGCAGCACGCTCGCGGGCGACCCGAAGATGCTGTCGCCCACCAAGTTCCACAACTCGGTGCACAACGCGGCCGTGGGCTACTGGACCATCGGCACCGGTTGCATGGCGGCCAGCAACGCCGTCTCGGCCTATGGCCACAGCTTTGCCGCCGGCCTGCTCGAAGCGGCCGTGCAGTGCGCGGCCGACCAGACGCCGGTGCTGCTGGTGGGCTACGACGCCCCCACGGTCGGCGCGCTGGCCTCGGTGACCGACAGCCGCGGCCTGCTGGCCGTGGCGCTGGTGATCGCGCCCGAGCGCACGGCCCGCACGGTGGCCAGCCTCGACTGGTCGCTGGTCGGCGACGGTACGGCGACCGCGCCGCGCTCGGCCGCCGCCGCCACGCTGAAGGACATCAACCCGATGGCCGACGCCCTGCCCCTGTTCGAGGCGCTGGCCCAGGCCCCGGGCAGCGCCGACGCGCCCATCGACCTGCCGCTGTCGGCCGCGCTGGCCCTGCGGCTGCGCCTGCAGGCCGCGGGCTGACCGGCCTGCGCCGGGGGGCGGCGGTGCGTGTTGACACACGCAACCGCGCCCCGGTACGTCATCATTGCCGCATGGCGCCCACGCAACCTGGGCGAGGCGCTATGTTTTTCGCAGCGATCCAGGTTGACAGGGCGATGCTGCGTTTACCCAACTTTACGGAGCGTTCAAGCCCGCTTGCTCCCGGTGAACGACCATGAAGCGCATGAGCACCCCCCAACTCCTGATGATCGAAGACGACGCCCGCCTGGCGCAGATGGTGGGCGAGTACCTGACGCAGTCGGGTTTCGCCTTCAACCACGCCGGCGACGGCGCCACCGGCCTGGAGCAGCTGCAGCAGCACGCGCCCGACCTGGTGATCCTCGACCTGATGCTGCCCGACACCGACGGGCTCGAGGTCTGCCGCCGCATTCGCGCCCTGCCCGGCCCGCTGGCCAAGGTGTCGGTGCTGATGCTCACGGCCAAGGGCGACCCGATGGACCGCATCATCGGCCTGGAGATCGGCGCCGACGACTACCTGCCCAAGCCCTTCGAGCCGCGCGAGCTGCTGGCGCGCATCCGCGCCGTGCTGCGCCGTCGCAGCGAGAACGCCACCGAGGCCGAAGCCTCCACGGTGATGCGCTTCGGCACGCTCGAGATCGACCGCAACGCGCGCACCGTGTCGGTGGCCGGCGCGCTGGCCGACCTCACCTCCTACCAGTTCGACCTGCTGGTGGCGATGGCCGAGCGCGCGGGCCGCGTGCTCACGCGCGACCAGATCATGGAAGCCGTGCGCGGCCGCGAGCTCGAAGCCTTCGACCGCTCGATCGACGTGCACATGGGCCGCATCCGCGCGGCCATCGAGGTCGACGCGAAGAACCCCAAGCGCATCCTGACGGTGCGCGGCGTGGGCTACGTCTTCGCCAAGCAACAGGACTGACCAGGACCGCCCCGCGATGCTGCGCAGCCTCTACCGCCGCCACCTCTACGTCCGCATCTGGCTCGCGGTGGTCGGCGGCGTGGTCATCCTCACGCTGATGGCCAACTGGATCGTGCGCGTGGCCGCCGAGGCCGAGCGCGAACGCCTGGCGCCGGTGCCGCGCGAAGTGGTCGTGCTCGACAGCCAGGACCGCACCATCGGCACCGGCAAGGCCATGCGCGTGCCCGGCCAGGGCCTGGAGTTCGACGTGCAGCTGAGCGACGGCCGCGACATGACGCTGCGCGTGGCGCCGCGCGAGCGCCCCACCGGCACTGGCGGCTTCGCGCCCTGGCGCACCCCGTTCGGGCTGGGTTGGATGATTGCGCTCGTGGGCGTGGCGGTGGCGCTGGGCGTCTACCCGATCGTGCGGCGCATCACCCAGCGGCTCGAGACCCTGCAGCGCGGCGTGCAGCGCTGGGGCGAGGGCGACCTCTCGGCGCGCGTGATAGAGGAAGGACAAGACGAAGTGGCCGATCTCTCCAAGCGATTCAATGCCTCCGCCGAACGCATCGAGCAGCTCGTGCGTTCCCACAAGTCGCTGCTGGCGAACGCCTCGCACGAGCTGCGCTCGCCGCTCACCCGCATCCGCATGGGCCTGGAGCTCATGGGCGACCAGCCCAGCCCGGCGGCGCGCGAGGAAATCTCGCGCAACATCGGCGAGCTCGACCAGCTCATCGACGAGATCCTCTTGGCCAGCCGGCTCGACGCCAGCGAGGCCGACATGGGCACCATCGAAGCCGTCGACCTGACCGGTCTGGCCGCCGAAGAGTGCGCGCAGGTGAACGCCGAACTCGACCTGGCCGAAGGCACCGACAACGCCACGCTCACCGTGCCGGGCGTGTCGCGCCTGCTGCGCCGCGCGATCCGCAACCTGCTCGAGAACGCCCGCCGCTACGGCGCCGGCGAGATCAGCGTCGAACTCGGCAGCGCCGGCGGCTACGCCACGGTGCGCGTCAACGACCGCGGGCCGGGCGTGCCGGCGACCTTGCGCGAACGCATCTTCGAGCCCTTCTACCGCCTGCCGGGCGCCAGCGAGCGCAATGGCGGCGTCGGCCTGGGGCTGGCGCTGGTGAAGTCGATCGCCGAGCGCCACGGCGGATCGGTGCGCTGCGAAGACCGGCCGGGTGGCGGCGCGAGCTTCGTGATCTGCCTGCCGGCCAAAGCCATCGCCGCCGCAGCGCACTGAGCGCCAGCGGGCGCACAGGGGCAAGTCAGGTTCGGCCGAGGGGCCGCACCTAAAATCCCGGCCCTATGCAGAGATCGCACATCGTTCGGCCCGCGGCCATGTTCTGGGGGCTGGTGGTGTTCATGCCGGTCGGCGTCACCTACCTGTCGGCCATCGTGCTGCTGCTTGCCCTGCTGGTGGGCGGCGGCTTGCGCGAGCGCTATGCGCGGCTGCGCGCCAACCCGCTGTGGTGGCCGGTGGTCGCCTACGTGGCGTGGACCTTGATCGTGCTGGCCGTGCGGCCGCACTACCCCGAGACCCCCTCCAACCTGTTCCACGGGCTGCGCATCGCCTTCACCTTCCTGATGGCGATGGCGCTCACGCGCGAGGAGGCGCTGTGGGCGCTGCGCGGCTTCCTCTTGATCGCGGCGCTCAACATCGTGCTCATCGTGCTGCACTACAGCCTGGGCTTTCCGGTGCCGGGCGCGCTGCGCGGCGTGGTGATGGAAGTGGGCAACAAGTCGATCAGCAACGCGCTGCTGTTCAGCATCGTCGCGGCCAGCGCCGCGGTCTACGGGCTGTCGCAGATCACGGGGCACCGGCCCCTGCGCGCACTGGCGGCCTTCGCGCTCGTGCTCGGGCTGGGCGCCGTGGTCGCGCTGCCGCTCACGTCGCGCACCTCGGTGCTCGCGCTGCTGCTGGTGATTCCGGTGGTCTGCCTGCATCAGTGGAAGAACCACCTGAAGGCGCTGTCGGCGGCGCTGATCCTGGGCGCGGTGGTGATCGGCGCAAGCCTGTACCAGCTGCCGCAGCTGCAGCAGAAGGTCGAGACCGGCATCGAGGAACTCGAGAAAGCGCAGACCGGCGCCGTGTTCCACGGCAGCTGGATCATCCGCTACTACATGTACCGAGACACCGGCGCCATGATCGCCGACCAGCCCGTCGCGGGCTGGGGCATCGGCGGCTGGACCGACCAGTGGCACAAGCGCGGCCCGGCGCTGTTCGCCGACTCCAACATGCCGCACAACGACTTCCTCTGGGTGGGCGCGCAAAGCGGCATCCCCGGCATCCTGAGCCTGCTGGCGATCATGCTGGTCGCCGTCTGGCAGGCCTGGCGCCGGCCCGACATCGCCGGCCGCTACGCGCTGGCCGCGACACTCATCGCACTCATCGCGTCGAGCGTGAACTCGGCCATGCGCGACGCGCAGATCGGGCTGGCGGTGCTGTGGATCGCGATGGTCTACCTGCGGCTGGCGCAGGAATCGCAGGACCCCGATCCGTGGCGCGGCCTGTGGCCGAGGGCCCGGCCAAGCTGAAACGAAAAAACCGGCCGCGAGGGCCGGTTTTTTTTCTTTCCGCCTGGCCGCTCAGTGGCGGCTGGACACGGTCTCGCCCGCCTTCAGGCGGTACACCGTGCCGCAGTACGGGCACTTGGCTTCGCCGGTGCGCGCCACGTCGAGGTAGACCTTCGGGTGGCTGTTCCAGAGCTTCATGTCGGCCTTGGGGCTGGGGCAGAACACGCCGCCCTGGTGGTTGAGCTCCTTCGCGAGGAGTTCGACGACTGCATTGGTGGACATGTTGTTCCTCAGACCTTCGTGAGCCAGTGGGCGTACTTGGGGTTCTTGCCGTTCACGATGTCGAAGAAGGCCGACTGGATCTTCTCGGTGACCGGGCCGCGCGCGCCGCCGTCGCCACGGTTGCCGATCTCGATGCGGTCGAGTTCGCGGATGGGCGTCACTTCGGCGGCCGTGCCGGTGAAGAAGGCCTCGTCGGCCACGTACACCTCGTCGCGCGTGATGCGCTTTTGCACGAGCTCGATCCCCAGGTCCTTGCAGATGTGCAGGATCGTGTTGCGCGTGATGCCGTTCAGGGCGCCGGCCGACAGGTCGGGCGTGTAGACCACGCCGCCCTTGACCACGAACACGTTCTCGCCCGCGCCTTCGGACACGAAGCCGCTCGCGTCGAGCAGCAGCGCCTCGTCGTAGCCGTCGTCCAGCGCTTCCATGTTGGCGAGGATCGAGTTGGTGTAGTTGCTCACCGTCTTGGCCTGCGTCATCGTGATGTTGACGTGGTGGCGGGTGTAGCTGGAGGTCTTCACGCGGATGCCGCGGCGCATGCCTTCTTCGCCGAGGTAGGCGCCCCACGACCAGGCCGCGACCATGGCGTGAATCTTGTTGCCCTTGGGGCTCACGCCCAGCTTCTCGGAGCCGATCCAGATCAGGGGGCGCAGGTAGCAGCTTTCGAGCTTGTTCTCGCGCACGACCTGCTTCTGGGCTTCGTTCAGCTGTTCCTGCGAGAACGGGATCTTCATGCGCAGGATCTTGGCGCTGTTGAACAGGCGCTCGGTGTGCTCGGCCAGGCGGAAGATGGCGGTGGCGCCGTCGGCCGTCTTGTAGGCGCGCACGCCCTCGAAGGCGCCGCACCCGTAGTGCAGCGTATGGCTCAGCACGTGGATCTTGGCGTCGCGCCAGTCCACGAGTTCGCCGTCCATCCAGATCTTGCCGTCACGGTCGTCCAGCGAGGGGGGGATCGAGCTCATTTCCTGATTCCTTTGGGAGCGGTGTGGGGGGGGGGGCGACCCACTGGGAAGTCGCAAAAGCTTTCGATTTTACGGCCGAGCCCGGAACCGGGTGCCCGACAATGGCCGGTTGTGCCAACCAGTGGAAAAAGGGTTCCCGTGTCCGTATTCAAGAACGTCATCGTCTATCGCATCGAACCTGCCTGGTCCCAATCACTGACCGAGGCAGAAGAAGGGCTCAGCAAGCAACGCTTCGTGCCTTGCGGCCCCTCGCAGGAAAAGTCCGCCGGCTGGGTCGAGCCGCGCGGCGAGGCCAACGGCCCGCTGGTGGAGTCCATCGACGGCCAGTGGCTGGTCGAGTACATGATCGAGAGCAAGCAGGTCCCCGGCTCCGTGGTGCGCCGCAAGCTCGACGAGCGCTGCGCCCACATCGAGACCACCACCGGCCGCAAGCCCGGCAAGAAGGAAAAGAAGGAGCTCAAGGAAGACATCACCCTGGAGCTGCTGCCCATGGCCTTCACGCGCAGCGCGCGCGTCACGGTGTGGATCGACAAGGCGGAGAACCGCCTCGTGATCAACTGCGGCAATGCCGCGCGCGCCGACGAAGTGGTCACCAGCCTCGTGAAGTCGCTCGACGGCTTTGCCGTGGCGCTGATCAACACGCAGATCGAGCCGGCCGCCGCCATGGCCAACTGGCTGTTGACGCAGGAGCCGCCGGCCGGCTTCAGCATCGACCGCGAGTGCGAGCTCAAGGCCTCGGACGACTCCAAGGCCGTGGTGCGCTACGCCAAGCACGCGCTGGACATCGACGAGGTCAAGCGGCACATCACCGACGGCAAGCGCCCGACGCGCCTGGCGCTCACCTGGGACGACCGCGTGTCCTTCGAGCTCACGCACGGCCTGCTGATCCGCAAGATCACCTTCCTCGAAGGCACGGGCGACGGCGCGGCGGGTGGCAAGAAGGAAGACAACTTCGACGCCGACGTGGCCATTGCCACCGGCGAACTCGGCCAGCTGGTGCCGGCGCTGCTCGACGCGCTGGGCGGCGAGGCGGCGTTCTCGGCGGCACCGCCGGATGAAGCGCCGAAGGCTGCGGCCACCGCACCTGCGGCTCAGGCCGACACGCCCGAAGAAGAAGACGCGCCGTTCTGAGGTTCTGAATCAGGCAAAGCGCCCGCGCCGCCTTCAGGCCGCGGGCGTTTCTTCGTCGGCCGACGCCTCGGGCCGCGTGAGCGTCCAGCTCTGCAGCTTGCCGCCGTTGAACACGGCATCGACGTAGGAACCGCCGGCGTCGGTCCAGCGGTACAGCTCGGGCTGCTCGTTCTCGGGCGAGCGCTGCTCGCCGAGCGCGCGCGTCATCGCGATGACGTGCATCAGCGTCACGCCGGGCTTGAGCTTGGCATTCAGCATCACCGAGCTCGCCACCGTGCCGATGGGCCGGTCGGCGGCCCGCTTGAGCACCTGCATCGTGCGGTTGAAGTGCATCAGCAGGAACATCACGATCGCACCGCCGGCGAACGCCACGCCGCCCCATCCGTATTGGTGCCAAGACAGGCCGAGGAGAACGACGGCCCCCACGGGCACCAGCAATTTCTGGAAATTCATGGGGCGCATTGTCGCCGCCCGGTGGAAGGCCCCCGCAAGCCGATGCAGTTGCCCCAGGGGTCGCGCACCTGTGCCATGTGCTCGTCGCCCTCGAGCCGCAGCGGGCCGCGGTACAGCGGCGCGCCGCAGGCCTCGAGGTGGGCCAGCGCCGCATCGAAGTCGGCGACGTTCCAGTACACGACCGAGCCCGAGGCACCGGCGCCGACCTTCGCGTCGGCCGGCACGAGCTCCAGCAGCACGCCGTGGACCGACAGGCACTCGAAGGCCGGCGAGCCGATCGACATCGGCACCGCATCGGGGAAGGCGTCGGCGTACCAGCGCAGCGCCGCGTTCACATCGGTGACGTGGACCATGACGGCGGCAATGGGTGGTGCGGTGGATTTCATTCGGTGCCTGCGAGAAACGGCCCGCGATTGTGCGGCCCCGACCCCGTCGCAGTAGCCGCCGTGGCTACCGCCGGGCGCAGAAAGCGGTACTCCCGGCGAAAGGCACGCGGTGCCGGGGCGGGTGCGGGCACATTTCGCCGCACGGGCATCTGCCCGGGCCACCGAGAAACGCATGAACATCCCGCGTTCCGTCACCTTCGTTCGACTCACCCTTGCCGCCGCACTCGCGGGCACCGTCCTCAGCGGTTGCTACGTGGTGCCGCTCGGACAACCCGCTCCCGTCGCGCCGTCGCAGCAAAGCTACGCCGTGGCACCGGGGCCGGTGTCGCAGACCTTCAGCGCGCGGCTGTATCCGTCGAACGCCGAAGCCGCGCGCTACGGCGCCGTCGGGGGCACGGTGACCAACGACATGAACGGCCGCGGCCACTTCAGCGCGCAGATCGGTGCCGAACAGTTTCAGGGAGAGGCGACCCGCGTGGCCGGCTCGCGCACCGCCGGGGTGGCGAACGCCACCGGCAGTCGCGGCGGCAACCTGAGTTGCCAGTACACGATGAACTCCGCCACCTTGGGCAGCGGCCAGTGCGTGCTCAACAACGGGCCGGCGTTCACGATGCACATCGGAAGCTAAGCAAAGAACACAGAAGGCCAGGGAGGCCAGGGAGGCCAGGGAAGGTAGGGAGGGTAGGCCCGGCGCGTGTCCACCGCGCGCCGGGCGTTTTTTTGTCCGTCCTACCAGTTCACGAGCTGCCGCATCTTGCGTCGCAGCTCGCGTTCGCGTTTCTGCTCGGCGTTCCAGTCGTCGCGGATGGCCAGCGTGACCGACAGCGCCATCAGCAGGATCACGAACGCAAACGGCAGCGCGAACACGATGGTCGCCGTCTGGATCGCCTTGATGCCGCCCGCGAACAGCAGGCTCAGCGCAATCGCCGCCACCAGCACGCCCCAGGTGATCTTCACGCGGGCCGGCGGATTCGGGTTGCCCTTCGTGCTCATGATGCCCAGCACCAGCGTCGCGGAATCGCCCGAGGTCACGAAGAACACGAACACCAGCAGCGTGGCCACGATCGACAGCAGCCCGCCCATGGGCATCGCCTTGAACATCACGAACATGGTGGTCGACACGTCGGCCTTCACCGACTCGACCAGCGGCACGCCCTGGAAGATCTCGAAGTTGAGCGCCGCGCCGCCGAACACCGAGAACCACGCGAAGCCCACCAGCGTGGGCGCGATCACCGTGCCCAGGATGAACTGGCGGATCGTGCGGCCGCGCGACACGCGCGCAATGAACAGGCCCACGAACGGCGACCACGCCAGCCACCAGGCCCAGTAGAAGAGCGTCCAGTCGGCCACCCACGAGCTGTTGCGGAACGGGTTCATGCGCAGGCTCATGCGCACGAACTCGGCGAGGTACGAACCCAGCGTGTTGGTGAAGGTCTCGACGATGGCGATGGTCGGCCCCACCACCAGCACCGTGAGCGCCAGCAGCGCGGCCAGCACCAGGTTGCCCATCGACAGCCACTTCACGCCGCGCTCGACGCCGGTGACCGCCGAGGTGATGAACAGCACCGTCGTCACCACGATGATCACCGCCTGCGTCCAGCGGCCGATGTCCGTGCCGAAGGCCGCGTGCAGCCCGCTGTTGATCTGCGTCGCGCCCATGCCCAGCGAGGCCGCGACGCCGAAGGCCGTGGCCACCACGGCCAGCACGTTGAAGGCCGGCGACAGCCGCTGCACGAAGCGCCACGGCAGCGCCTCGGTGGCCGAGCTGACCAGCGGCAGCGCCTTGCGGCGGAAGCTGAAGAAGGCGATCGACAGGCCGACGATGCCGTAGATCGCCCAGGGGTGCAGCCCCCAGTGGAAGAAGGCGTAGCGCATGGCCACGCCGGCTGCATCGGGCGTGCCGGGGATCACACCGGGCGGCGGGTTCGCGTAGTGCGAGATCGGCTCGGCCACGCCCCAGAACACCAGGCCGATGCCCATGCCGGCCGCGAACAGCATCGCGAACCAGGCGCCGATGGAGAACTCGGGCTCGTCGTCCTCGTCGCCCAGCTTCAGGTCGCCGAAACGGCTGAACGCCAGGAAGAAGGCCAGCACCACCAGCCCGAGCACCACCCACAGGTAGAACCAGCCGAAGTTGCGCGTGATGTCGGCGAGCGCGGTGCTGAACACGCGGTCGAGCGACGCAGGAGACACCAGCCCCCACAGCACGACCACGGCGATCAGCCCGGCGGAGACGATGAGTTGCATGGGGGGACCCTCCGTAAAAATGAATGATGCGCCTGCAGCGCCGCGCGTCAGTCCAGACGCCGCACCACGTCCATCGCTTCTTCGATGCGGTCGACCGGGTGGATGGTCAGGCCTTCGATCTCCTTCGTGCCCTTGCGCGGCGCGTTCGCTTTCGGCACCACGGCCACGCTGAAGCCCAGCTTGGCGGCTTCGCGCAGGCGCTCCTGGCCGCGCGGCGCGGGCCGCACCTCGCCGGCCAGGCCGACTTCGCCGAACGCGATGAAGCCCTTGGGCAGCGGCTTGCCGCGCAGGCTGGAGGTGATGGCCAGCATCACGGCCAGGTCGGCCGCGGGCTCGCTGATGCGCACGCCGCCCACCGCGTTGACGAACACGTCCTGGTCCATGCAGGCCACGCCCGCGTGGCGGTGCAGCACGGCCAGCAGCATCGCGAGGCGGTCGCGGTCCAGGCCCACCGACAGCCGGCGCGGGCTCGGCCCGCCGTTGTCGACCAGCGCCTGGATTTCCACCAGCATCGGTCGCGTGCCTTCGAGCGTGACCAGCACCACGCTGCCGGGCACCGGCTCGGCGTGCTGGTTCAAGAAGATCGCGCTCGGGTTGGTCACGCCCTTCAGGCCGCGTTCGGTCATGGCGAACACGCCGATCTCGTTCACCGCGCCGAAGCGGTTCTTGATGGCGCGCACGAGGCGAAAGCTCGAGTGCGTGTCGCCTTCGAAATACAGCACCGTGTCGACCATGTGCTCGAGCACGCGCGGGCCGGCCAGCGCACCTTCTTTCGTGACGTGGCCCACCAGCACCACGGCCGTGCCGCTGGTCTTGGCAAAGCGCGTGAGGTGCGCCGCGCATTCGCGCACCTGCGCCACCGAGCCGGGCGCGGAGGTGAGCTGGTCGGAGTACACCGTCTGGATGGAGTCGATCACCGCGATGGCCGGGCGCGTGGCGTCGAGCGTGGCGATGATTTTTTCGAGCTGGATCTCGGCCAGCACCTGCACCTGCGAATGGTCGAGCCCGAGCCGCTTGGAGCGCAGCGCCACCTGCGAGCCGCTTTCTTCGCCTGTGACGTACAGCGCGTTCTGCCCCGCGCGCTGCAGTGCGTCGACCGCCTGCAGCAGCAGCGTCGACTTGCCGATGCCCGGGTCGCCGCCGATCAGCGTGACGCCACCCGACACGATGCCGCCGCCGAGCACGCGGTCGAGCTCGTCGATGCCGGTAGGCGTGCGCGCGATATCGGTCGCTTCGATTTCCGACAGCGTGGCGAGTTCAGACGCGCCCGCGAGCGACGCGAACTGCGTGCCGAAGCGGTTGTTGGCCGGTCCGTTGGCCGCGCCGGCGACCTGTTCGATGAGTGTGTTCCATGCACCGCAGCTGGGGCATTTGCCGAGCCACTTGGGGCTGGTGCCGCCGCATTCGCTGCAGACGAAAGTTGTTTTGTCCTTGGCCATGCAGCGAGTTTAGGGGGCGCGGTTCAGGCGATGGCAAATTCGCGCACCAGCAGGTCCGCGAACGCCGCCGCGGCCGGCGAGAGCGATCGGCCCTGCCGCGTCACGACCGCGATGTTGCGTGCCACCGTCGGGCGCATGAGCCGCCGCGCGACCAGCCGCGTGTGGTCGGCATGCGCGAGGATCGACGCCGGCAGCAGCGCCGGGCCGAGCCCGCTGGCCGCCATCGCGAGCGCCGTGGTCAACAGCGTCACCTCGTAGGCGATGTCCAGCCGCACGCCGGCGGTTGCGGCGGCAATGTCGATGCTGCTGCGCACGCCGTACCCGGGCTTGACCGTGATCAGCGGATGGCCCGCGAGCTGCCGCCAGGTGATGCGGTCGGTGCCGGGCAGGCGCAGGTCGCGGTCGGCAATCACCGCGAGGTGGTCGTGCACGAACACGCGCTGGTCCAGCCCCGGCGTGCGCGCCTGCAGCGTGCCCACGCCGAAGTCGACCTGCTCGCCGAGCACCTTCTCCACGAACTGCCCGGGCGCGCAGTCTTCGATGGCGACCTTCACGTCGGGATGCAGGTCGAGGTAGCGGCGCAGGGCCTTGGGCATCAGCGTCTGCGCGATGGTGGACGTGGCCGCGATGCGCACGCGCCCGCGCCGGCCCGCCGCCAGCTCGGCCATGCCGGTGCCCAGTGCATCGAGTTCGGCCAGCACGCGCTCGGCATAGGCGATGGCCTCGTTCGCGGCCTCGGTGCGTTGCAGCGAACGCGTGGTGCGGTCGAACAGGCGCACGCCGAGCCGCGCTTCGAGTTCACGCAGCAGCACGCTGACGGCCGGTTGCGTCAGCGACAGCGCAGCCGCCGCACTCGACAGCTGGCCGCTGTGGTACACGGCCGCGAACGCACGCAGCTGCCTCACAGAAGGCACACCGCGCATTGATAGTGGTTTTTTATGAATGGCCATGAAAGTTTCACTTTTTCCGCGAGCCGGTTCGGCACTGTAATGGCGCCTCACAAGAATCTGGAGACAAGCAACCCATGACCGAGCAACTGCAAGCCCAGGTGCTGATCGTCGGCGCCGGCCCCGTGGGGCTGACGCTGGCCATCGACCTGGCGCAACGCGGCATCGACGTGCTGATGACCGAGATCCGCCATCGCGGCGAACCACCCAACGTGAAGTGCAACCACGTGGCGGCGCGTTCGATGGAGGTGTTCCGCCGCCTGGGCGTGGCACAGGCGCTGCGCGACGCGGGCCTGCCGGCCGACTACCCCAACGACGTGGCCTACCGCACGGCTGTGACGGGCATGGAGCTGTCGCGCATTCCGATCCCCGCGCGCCGCGAGCGCTACACCGCCACCGGCGGCCCCGACACCTGGTGGCCCACGGCGGAGCCGCCGCACCGCATCAACCAGATCTTTCTCGAGCCGGTGCTGTTCGCGCATGCCGAGGCCACGCCCGGCCTGCGCATCCGCAACCGCACGCGCATCGACGACTTCGAACAGGACGACGAGGGCGTGTGGGCCACGGGCGTGGACCTGGACGACGGCCGCGCGGTGCGCATCCGCTGCCAGTACCTCGTCGGCTGCGACGGCAGCCGCTCGACGGTGCGCAAGAAGATCGGCGCCAGCCTGCACGGCACCGACGTGGTGGGCCGCGTGCAGTCGACCTACTTTCGCGCGCCCGCGCTGCTGGGCCTGCTGAAGCATCCGCCGGCCTGGGCCACCTTCGCGCTGAACCCGCGCCGCTGCGGCAACGTGTACGCCATCGACGGGCGCGAGACCTGGCTGCTGCACAACTACCTGCTGCCCGAGGAGACCGACTTCGACTCGATCGACCGCGACTGGGCGATCCGCCAGATCCTGGGCGTGGGCGAGGACTTCGACTACGAGGTGATCTCCAACGAAGACTGGGTCGGCCGCCGGCTCGTGGCCGACCGCTTCCGCGACCGCCGCGTGTTCATCTGCGGCGACGCGGCGCACCTGTGGATTCCGATGGCGGGCTACGGCATGAACGCCGGCATCGCCGATGCGATGAACCTCTCGTGGCTGCTCGCGGGCCGGCTGCACGGCTGGCTGGCCGAGGGCGCGCTCGCGGCGCACGAGGCCGAGCGCCAGCCGATCACCGAGCAGGTGTCGCGGTTCGCGATGAACCACGCGCTGGCGCTCCAGCGCCAGCGCGAAGGCGTGCCCGAGGACATCGAGGCGCCCGGGCCCGAGGGCGACGCGCTGCGCGCCGCACGCGGCCAGGCGCTGTACGACCTGAACGTGCAGCAGTACTGCTGCGGTGGCCTCAACTTCGGCTACTTCTACGAGGGCTCGCCGCTCATCGCCTACGACGGCGAGGCCGCGCCCGCCTACACGATGTACGAGTTCACGCCCTCGACCGTGCCGGGCTGCCGCACGCCGCACCTGTGGCTGGACGACGGGCGCTCGCTGTACGACGCGATGGCGATGCCCGGCGAGGGCTACACGCTGCTGCGCTTGGACCCCGCGATCGATGTCGCGCCGCTCGAAGCCGCCGCCGCGGCGCGCGGCCTGCCGCTGCGCACGCTGGACATCCGCGCCTCGGCCGCCACCGCCGTGTACGACCGGCCACTCGTCATCTCGCGCCCCGACCAGCACGTGGCCTGGCGCGGGCATGCCGTGCCGGCCGACGCGCTCGCGCTGGTCGACCTGCTGCGCGGCGCCGCCGTGGTGGCCGCACCGACATCCGAACAAGAAAGAGAGACAAGCCAATGAACCGTCGCCATGCCTTGCGCCATCTGGGCGCGCTGTCCGCCGCCGCCTGCGCCGCAGGTCCCGCCCTCGTGCGGGCACAAGGCGACAAGCCCATCACCCTCGTCGTGCCCTACGCGCCCGGCGGCACGACCGACATGCTCGGCCGGCTCATTGCGCAGCAACTGGGCTCCGCGCTGGGCCGCACCGTGATCGTCGACAACCGGCCGGGCGCCGGCACCGCCATCGGTGCCTCGCAGGTGGCACGCGCCGCGCCCGACGGCACGACGCTGCTGGTCGCGACCAGCACCACGCTCGCCATCAACCCCTGGCTCTACAAGAAGCTCTCGTACGACCCCGCGAAAGACTTCGCACCGGTCGGCCTCATCGGCGCGGTGCCGCTGATGGTGGTGGTGCATCCGTCGGTGCCGGCGAACACGCTGGCCGAGCTGGTGGCGCTCGCGAAGTCGCGGCCCGACGCGCTGAGCTACGGCTCCGCCGGCAACGGCAGCCCGCAGCACCTGGGCGCGGAGATGTTCAAGGTCGCGACCGCGGCGAACATGGTGCACGTGCCCTACAAGGGCAGCGCGCTCGCGCTGACCGACCTGCTCGGCGGCCAGCTGCAGCTCATGTTCACCGACATCGCACCGGCCCTGCAGCACGTGCGCAGCGGCAAGCTGCGCGCGCTGGCCGTGACCTCGCGCAAGCGCCAGCCGACCTTCCCCGCCGTGCCGACCGTGGCCGAGTCGGGCGTGGCGGGCACCGCCGATTTCGAGGCGGTGGCGTGGCAGAGCGTGGTCGCGCCCGCGGGCACGCCCAAGGCCTTCATCGACCGCTGCAGCCAGGAGATCGCCCGCCTCGTCGCGCAGCCCGCGCTGCGCCAGAAGCTCGAGAACGAAGGCTTCGAGCCGGCCGCGCCCGGCGCACACGGCGCAGGTGCGCCGGAGCAATTGGCCGCCTACATCCGCAGCGAAACCGAACGCTGGGGCCGGGTGATCCGCGCTTCCGGCACGACGATCGACTGAGCGCCAACAAGCCCGCAAGGGTTATCCCGCAGGCGTGTTTTTTCGGCATTCATTTAACATGTTAAATAATTCTGAGAGGCACAGCTTTTGAGCACCACCTTCACGCACCGCAATTTGCCGCGCCTGCTGCTGCAGGCCCGCGAAGCCGTGATGGCCCACACGCGGCCCAGCCTGCGCGAGCACGCGCTGTCCGACCAGCAATGGCGCGTGCTGCGCGTGCTCGGCGAGCACGGCGCGGTCGACACCGGCCGCGTCGCGCGCGAGGCCTTCATCCTCGGCCCCAGCCTCACGGGCGTGCTGGCGCGCATGGAGCGCGACAACCTCATCACCCGCGCCCGCGACCCGGCCGACCAGCGCCGCACCGTGGTCGAGGCCACGCCGCACGGCATGAAGCTCGTGAAGCGCCTGGGCACCAGCATCGAGGCGCACTACGACTGGATGGAACAGTCGCTGGGCAAGGCCAAGCTGACGCAGCTCTACGGCCTGCTGGACGAACTGATCGCGCTGGAGCAACCCGAACCATGACCACCTCCTCCTTTCTCCCCACCGGCACCGTGTACGGCACGCTGCTGAACTTCCGCGCCGAGGCCGCGGCGCTCGCGCCGCAGATGACCGAGGCGCCCTACAAGGCACCGCCGAAGGCGCCCGTGCTCTACGTGAAGACGGCCAACACCTGGAGCCCGCACGGCAGCACCGTCACCGTGCCCGCCGCGGTGTCCGACGTGGAAGTCGGCGCCAGCATCGGCATGGTGATCGGCGCCGAGGGCGACATCGAAGGCTTCGTGCTGCTGAACGACCTGTCGATTCCGCATGCGAGCTTCTTTCGCCCGCCGGTGAAGTTCAAGTGCGTCGACGGCTTCCTGGGCATCGGCCCGGCGCTGCGCGATGCGCAGGAGGTGGCCGACCCGGCGCAGTTCCGCGTCGAGGTGCGCATCAACGGCGAACTGAAGCAGTCGATCGACTTCTCGCAGCTCGTGCGCCCCGCGCCCCAGCTGCTGGCCGACGTGGGCGAGTTCATGACGCTGGCGCACGGCGACGTGCTGATGCTCGGTTGCGACCTGGGCCGCCCGCTGGCCCGCGCAGGCGACCGCATCGACATCTCCGCGCCGGGGTTCGAGACCCTGAGCAACACGCTGGTGAAGGAAGCAACGGCATGAAGCAAGCACGCGTCATCTTCGAAGGCCGCGAGCACACCGGCACCGCGCACGAATTCAACGGCCAGGCCGACGCGGCCGTGCGGCTCCAAGATGGCCGCGTCGTGCCGCAGGAGCAGCTCGTGTGGCTGCCGCCGCTCGCGCCCACGGCGCGCCCGCGCACCATCCTCGCGCTCGGCCTCAACTACGCCGACCACGCCAAAGAGCTGGAGTTCAAGGCGCCCGAGGAACCGCTGGTGTTCGTCAAGGGCCAGAGCACGCTCATCGGCCACCGCCAGCTCACGCACCGCCCGGCCGACGTGAAGTTCATGCACTACGAGTGCGAGCTCGTCATCGTGGTCGGCAAGACCGCGAAGCACGTGAAGCGCGACGACGCGTACGACTTCATCGGCGGCTACACGGTGGCCAACGACTACGCGATCCGCGACTACCTCGAGAACTGGTACCGCCCCAACCTGCGCGTGAAGAACCGCGACACCTGCACGCCGCTGGGCCCGTGGTTCGTCGATGCGGCCGACGTGGCTGACCCGATGGCGCTCGCGCTGCGCACCACGGTGAACGGCACCGTCACGCAGCAGGGCAACACGCGCGACATGATCTTCGACGCGCCCTTCCTCATCGAGTACTTCAGCCGCTTCATGACGCTGTCGCCGGGCGACCTGATCCTCACCGGCACGCCCGACGGCGTGGTCGATTGCCAGCCGGGCGATGTGGTCGTGACCGAGATCGACGGCATCGGCGCCCTGGTCAACACCATCGCCGCACGCTGACGGACTGACTGCACCACCCCTTTCAAAAAAACGGAGACACACCGCCATGACGACCGCCAGAACCCGGACCTTCCGCCTTGCTGCCGCCTTCGTGGCGGCCAGCGCCGCCACGCTGCTGCTCGCACCCGCGGCAACGGCACAGACCGCCTCGGCCTACCCGACCAAGCCCGTGCGCTGGGTCGTGGGCTACCCGGCCGGCGGCGGCACCGACTACCTCGCGCGCACGGCCGGCGCGCAGCTCTCGCAGCAGCTCGCACAGCCCGTCACGGTGGACAACCGCCCCGGCGCGGGCGCGATCATCGCGTCGGAAAACGTGGCGCGTTCGCCGGGCGACGGCTACACCGTGTTCTCGGCCGACAACGGCGTGCTGGTCTACAACCCCGCGCTCTACAAGAAGCTGCCCTACGACGCCGAAAAAGACTTCGCACTGCTCGGCATGATGGGCCGCTCGCCGCTGATCATCACGGCCGCGCCGGGCGCGGGCTTCAGCGACGCCAAGGCGCTCATCGCGGCGCTCAAGGCCTCGCCGGGCAAGTACAGCATCGCCACGCCGGGCACCGGCAGCCCGCACCACCTGGCCTACGAACTGTTCCAGCGCGAGGCCGGCGTGTCGCTGCTGCACATTCCCTACAAGGGCGGCGCGCCCGCGCTGCAGGACCTCATGGGCAACCAGGTGCCGCTGATGATGCTCGACCTGCCCAGCGGCATCAGCGCCGTGAAGGCCGGCAAGGTGATCCCGCTGCTGGCCATGTCGTCCGAGCGCGTGCCGCAGCTGCCCCAGCTGCCGACGGCCAAGGAGCTCGGCTACGCCGTCGAGGCCTACACCTGGCAGGGGCTGGTGGCACCGGCCGCCACGCCGAAAGACATCCAGGCGCGCCTGGGCGCCGACCTGCTCAAAAGCATGAACGACACCGGCGTGAAGCAGAAGCTCTACGACGCCGGCTGGGAAGCCCGCCCCACGGACGCCGCCGAGATGGCCCGCTTCGTGGACACCGAACGCAAGAAGTGGCACGCGCTGATCAAGGCGCGCGACATCAAGCTCGACTGACGACACACCGCCGCAAGGCCGCAACACCTTCACGCCCATGCAACAGATCCATCACCTCATCGACGGCAAGCCGGTCCAAGGCGCCGACTACTTCGAAACCGTCAACCCCGCCACGCAGGACGTGCTGGCCGAAGTCGCCTCGGGCGGCGAGGCCGAAGTGAACGCCGCCGTGGCCGCCGCCAAGGCCGCCTTCCCCAAGTGGGCCGGCCTGCCCGCGCCCGAGCGCGCCAAGCTCATCCGCAAGCTCGGCGACCTGATCGCCAAGCACGTGCCCGAGATCGCGCAGACCGAGACCAACGACTGCGGCCAGGTGATCGCGCAGACCGGCAAGCAGCTCATCCCGCGCGCGGCCGATAACTTCTACTACTTCGCCGAGATGTGCACGCGCGTGGACGGCCACACCTACCCCACGCCCACGCACCTGAACTACACGCTGTTCCATCCGGTGGGCGTGTGCGCGCTCATCAGCCCGTGGAACGTGCCCTTCATGACCGCCACCTGGAAGGTCGCGCCCTGCCTGGCCTTCGGCAACACGGCGGTGCTGAAGATGAGCGAGCTGTCGCCGCTCACGGCCGCGCGCCTGGGCGAGCTGGCGCTCGAAGCGGGCATTCCCGCCGGCGTGCTGAACCTCGTGCACGGCTACGGCAAGGAAGCCGGCGAGCCGCTGGTGGCGCACCCCGACGTGCGCGCGATTTCGTTCACCGGCTCCACCGCCACGGGCAACCGCATCGTGAAGAGCGCGGGCCTGAAGAAGTTCAGCATGGAGCTCGGTGGCAAGAGCCCCTTCGTGATCTTCGAAGACGCCGACCTCGACCGCGCGCTCGACGCGGCCGTGTTCATGATCTTCAGCAACAACGGCGAGCGCTGCACGGCCGGCTCGCGCATCCTGGTGCAGCAGTCGATCTACGCCGACTTCGCCGCGAAGTTCGCGGAGCGCGCCAAACGCATCGTCGTGGGCGACCCACTCGACGAGAAGACCATCGTCGGCCCGATGATTTCCCAAGCCCACCTGGCCAAGGTGCGCAGCTACATCGAGCTGGGCCCGAAGGAAGGCGCGACGCTGCTGTGCGGCGGCCTCGAGGCGCCCGCCAACCTGCCCGACCGCGTGAAGAAGGGCAACTACGTGATGCCCACCGTGTTCGCCGACGTCGACAACCGCATGAAGATCGCGCAGGACGAGATCTTCGGCCCGGTCGCCTGCCTGATCCCGTTCAAGGACGAGGCGCACGCCATCGAACTGGCCAACGACATCGCCTACGGCCTGAGCAGCTACGTGTGGACCGAGAACATCGGCAAGGCGCACCGCGTGGCCGCTGCGGTCGAAGCCGGCATGTGCTTCGTCAACAGCCAGAACGTGCGTGACCTGCGCCAGCCCTTCGGCGGCACCAAGGCCTCGGGCACGGGCCGCGAAGGCGGCACCTGGAGCTACGAAGTGTTCTGCGAGCCGAAGAACATCGCGGTGTCGATGGGCTCGCATCACATTCCGCACTGGGGCGTGGCGTGAACACGCAACGCCGCACGCTGCTGCAGGGCGCCGCCGCATTCGCGGCCCTGCCCTCGCTGGCGCGCGCGCAAGCTGCATGGCCGAACAAACCCGTGCGCATCGTCGTGCCCTTCACGCCCGGCGGCACCACCGACTTCGTCGCGCGGCTCGTCGGCCTCGAACTCGGCAAGGCGCTGGGCCAGCCGGTGATCGTCGAGAACAAGCCCGGCGCCGGCACGGTGATCGGCGTCGATGCGATCGCCAAGTCGGCGCCCGACGGCCACAGCTTCGTGTGCGTGGCCAACAGCTTCACGGCCAACCAGACGCTGGTGCGCAAGCTGCCCTACGACACGCTGAAAGACCTGCGCCCGGTCGCGCTCATGGGCATGTCGGAGCACGTGCTCGCCACGCACCCGGGCAGCGGCCTGAAGACGCTGGCCGACCTGCGCAATCAGGCCAAGGCCAAGCCCGGCACGCTGAGCTTCGCCTCCTTCGGCAACGGCACCTCGGCCCACCTGTCGGGCGAGATGCTCAAGCTGCAGATGGGCCTGGACATCGTGCACGTGCCCTACAAGGGCCAGGGCCCGGCGCTGGCCGACCTGCTCGGCGGCCAGGTGACCGTCATGTTCGGCAACTGGCCCGAGTTCCGCGGCCATGTGCAGGCCGGCAAGCTGGTGGCGCTGGGCATGGCGACCGCGCAGCGCTCGCAGTACGCGCCCGCGATACCCACACTGGCCGAACAGGGCGTGGCCATCGAGTCCAATTCGTGGAACGGCCTGCTGGCCCCGGCCGGCACGCCCGACGCCATCGTGCAACGCGTGAACGCCGAAGTGAACCGCGCGCTCGCCTCGCCGGCCGTGACCGAGGCGTTCCACAAGGGCGGCATCGCGTCGCTGTCGGGCACGCCCGAGCGCTTTGCCGAGTTCATCCGCAGCGAGATCGCGAAGTACGGCGACGTGATCCGCAAGGCCAACATCCAGATCGAGGGCTGACCATGAGCCTCTATGCGATGCAGAAATTTTTGTTCGCGCTGAACCGCGACGCGGACGTGCAGCGCCGCTTCGGCGAAGGCGGCGACACGCGCGCCACGCTGCTGGCGGGCTACGACCTGAACGACGAAGAGCGCGAGGCGATCGGCAGCGGCGACATCGGCAAGCTCTACGTGCTCGGGTGCAACGGCCAGCTGCTGATGCACTTCGCGCCCCTGCTCGGCGTGGCATGGGCGGACTACCTGGAAGCGATGCGCGAAGGCGTGCGCAAGTACGGGCCCGTGCGCGCCGGCATCTACGCAATGACAACAGGCACCGACGAGAAAGTGGCAGGCGTATGAGTCTCGTATTCGCAGGCGTGTGCAGCCACGCCCCCGGCATCACCGGCCGCGCGCACCTCGCCGACCCGGCGGTGAAGGACGAGTTCCACGCGCAGTTCCATCGCTTCGGCGAGGCGATGCGCGCCACGAAGCCCGACGCGGTGATCGTCATCGCGGCCGAGCACTTCGCGAACTTCTTCATGAACAACATGCCGGCCTATGCGATCGGCATGGCCGACAGCTACGAGGGCCCGATCGAAGACCCGAAGTGGCTGGGCATCGAGAAGCACACCATCCCCGGCGACGCCGCGCTGTCGCAGCGCCTGATCCGCGAGGTGATGCAGACCGTGGACGTGGCCTACGCGGAAGAATGGAAGTTCGACCACGGCATCATGGTGCCGCTGAACTTCCTCACGCCGAACTTCGACACCAAGGTCATTCCCGTGAACATCAACTGCCAGGGCCCGCCGCTCACGCCGCTGCACCGCGCGTGGGCCTTCGGCGAGGCCTTGCGCCGCGCCTGCGACAAGGTGCCCGAGCGCATCGCGCTGGTGGGCACGGGCGGCATCTCGCACTGGCCGGCCACGCCCGACTCGGGCAAGGTCAATGCCGAGTGGGACGCCGAGTTCATGCGCCGCTGGTGCGCCAACGACCGCGAGGCGCTGCTCTCGCAGGCCGACTACGGCGACGAGGCCACCTACCGCGAAGCGGGCCAGGGCGGCTTCGAGATCCGCACCTTCCTGAGCGTGGCCGCGGCCGCGCGCGGCAAGGGCGAGATCTTCCACATGAAGGCCATCCCGATCTTCGCGGTGACCTGCACGGCCGCGACGATGTCGGTGGTTTGAACGGAGCACGACCATGCCGCACCTGGTGATCCTGTACACGCCCAACATCGAGGCCGAGACCGACCTGTCGGCGCTGTGCCGCACGCTGGCCGACACCATGCTCGAACAGCGCGACGAGGCCGGCAAGCCGGTGTTCCCCACCGGCGGCACGCGCGTGCTGGCCTACCCCGCCGCGCACTACGCGGTGGCCGACGGCCAGGCCGACTACGCCTTCGTGTACCTGAACCTGCGCATGGCCTCGGGCCGTTCCGAGGCGGTGAAGAAGAAAGCCGGCGACGAGCTGCTGGCCGCCGTGCGCGCGCATTTCGAACCCGTCTTCACGCAGCGCCACATCGGCATCACGCTGCAGATCGACGAAGCGCCGGGGCAGGTGTACGACGGCAAGCACAGCAACCTGCATCCCCTGTTCAACAAATCATAAAAAAGAAGCGAGCCCCCATGCTCTCCACCGCCACCATCGCCCAACTGGCCGCCGAACTGCACGAGAGCGAGAAGTCGCGCGTCCAGGTCGAGCATTTCTCCAAGCGCTTCCCCGAGATGACCATCGAGGACGGCTACGCCATCTCGCGCGAATGGGTGAAGCACAAGATCGCCGAAGGCCGCATCGTGAAGGGCCACAAGATCGGCCTCACGTCGCGCGCCATGCAGCAGGCCAGCCAGATCACCGAGCCCGACTACGGCACGCTGCTGGACGACATGTTCTTCGAGCAGGGCGGCGACATTCCGTTCACGCGCTTCATCGCGCCGCGCATCGAGGTCGAGCTGGCCTTCGTGCTCGGCAAGAAGCTGCAGGGGCCGAACGTGACCATCTTCGACGTGTTGGCCGCCACCGACTACGTGGTGCCCGCCATCGAGATCATCGACGCGCGCATCGAGCAGTTCGACCGCCACACCAAGGCCATGCGCAAGGTGTTCGACACCATCGCCGACAACGCGGCCAATGCGGGCATCGTGCTCGGCGGCCGGCCGGTGAAGCCCGACGCGGTCGACCTGCGCTGGGTGAGCGCGCTGCTCTACAAGAACGGCGTGATCGAGGAATCGGGCGTGGCCGCGGCCGTGCTCAACCACCCGGCCACCGGCGTGGCCTGGCTCGCGAACAAGCTCGCGCCGTGGGACGAATGCCTCGAAGCCGGCGAGATCGTGCTGGGCGGTTCGTTCACGCGCCCCACCAACGCCGTGCCGGGCGACACCTTCCACGCGGACTACGGCCCGCTCGGCTCCATCGCCTTCCGTTTTGTCTGACGAGTTTTTTCATGCACACCCCACTCAACACCTTCAAGCAGGCCCTGCAAGCCGGCCAACCCCAGATCGGCCTGTGGGTCGGCCTGGGCGACGGCTACGTGGCCGAGCTGCTGGCCGGCACCGGCTACGACTGGCTGCTGGTCGACGGCGAGCACGCGCCCAACGACGTGCGCTCGGTGCTCGCGCAGCTGCAGGGCATCTCCAGCGCGTGGTCGGCGCAGCCCGACGCGCAGCGCTCGCACCCCGTCGTGCGCATTCCGGTCGGCGACACCACGCTGATCAAGCAGTACCTGGACATCGGCGCGCAGACGCTGCTGGTGCCGATGGTCGACACCGCCGAGCAGGCCGCGCAACTGGTGCAGGGCATGCGCTACCCGCCCGAAGGCATCCGCGGCATGGGCAGCGCATTGGCGCGTGCCTCGCGCTGGCAGGCGTACCCCAACTACCTGCACGAAGCCAACGCGCAGACCTGCCTGCTGGTGCAGGCCGAGACGGTCGAAGCGATGAAGAACCTCGACGCCATCGCGGCCACGCCGGGCGTGGACGGCGTGTTCATCGGCCCGGCCGACCTGTCGGCCTCGATGGGTTTCGTGGGCCAGCCCAACCACCCCGAGGTGCAGGCCGCGATCGCCGACGCCATCGCGCGCATCCGCAAGGCCGGCAAGGCGGCCGGCATCCTGTCGACCACCGAGGAGCAGGCGCGCAAGTGGCTCGCGGCCGGTGCGCTGTTCGTGGCCGTGGGCGTCGACACGATCCTGCTCGCGGCTGCCGCCAAGCAACTGCTGGCGAAGTACAAGGCCGCGCCGGGCGCCACCGCGCCCAACGGCTACTGATCCACCGTCAAGGAAATTTCGATGCGACGCACCACCCTCGCGGCTTTCGCCGCAGCTGCCGCCCTGCTTCTAGGCGCCTGCGCCCAGACGGGCCCGGCCTCGACCGCGCAGGCCCGGCAGGAAGCCAACCGCCAGACCGTGCTCGCCTTCTACGAGAAGGGCCTGAACCAGAAGGACGCCGACGCAGCACTGCAGTACGTGGGCAACCGCTACGTGCAGCACAACCCGACGGCGGCCGACGGGCCCGAGGGCTTTCGCAAGTTCATCGCCTTCCTGCGCGAGAAGTTTCCGAACTCGAAGAGCGAGATCAAGCGCAGCTTCGTCGACGGCGACTACGTGATCCTGCATGTGAACGCGGTGCGCGAGCCGGGCACGCGCGGCAGCGCCATCGTCGACATCTTCAAGCTCGAGAACGGCAAGATCGTCGAGCACTGGGACGTGGTGCAACCCGTGCCCGAGACCGCCGCGAACAAGAACGGCATGTTCTGACGCCCCGCCCTTCCACGAGCCAGCCTTCGCCAGCCGCATGACCACGCCCACCGACCCCACGAAACGCTTCCGCTCCGCGACCATCCGCGAGGGCACGATCCGCGCGACCACGCGCAGCTTCCTGCACGCGCTGGGCCAGGACGACGAGGACATCGCGCGCCCGCACGTCGGCGTGTTCCACACGGGCGGCGAGATGAGTCCGTGCAACCTCAACCTGCGCGAGCAGGCGCAGCACGCCAAGACCGGCATCTACGCGGGCGGCGGCACGCCGCACGAATGCCCCGTGGTTTCGGTGAGCGACGGCCTGACGATGGCGCACTCGGGCATGCGCTTCTCGCTGATCTCGCGCGAGCTCATCGCCGACAGCGTGGAGGCCTCGACGCGCGGCCACCAGTGGGACGGCATCTTCGCCATCGGTGCCTGCGACAAGAACCTGCCGGGGCTGATGATGGGCATGGTCCGCTGCAACGTGCCCAGCGTGTTCGTGCATGGCGGCTCGGCGCTGCCGGGCCAGATGCCCGGGCCCGATGGCCGCGACCTGAACGTGGTCGACACCTACGAGACCATCGGCAAGGTGCTGGCTGGCACCGCCACGCACGACGAGCTCGACGCCATGAGCCGCGCCTGCCTGCCCACGGCCGGCGCCTGCGCGGGGCAGTTCACGGCCAACACCATGGGCATGGTGTCGGAGGCGCTGGGCCTGGCGCCCATCGGCTCGAGCATGGTGCCCGCAGTGTTCAGCGAACGCGCGCCGCTGATGCGCCGCGCCGCGAAGCAACTCATGAAGGCGGTGATGGGCGACGGCCCGCTGCCGCGCGACGTCGTGACGCGCAAGGCGCTCGAAAACGCCTGCGCCGTGGTCTCGGCCACGGGCGGCTCGACCAACGCGGCGTTGCACCTGCCGGCGATCGCGCACGAGGCCGGCATCAAGTTCCACCTGGACGACGTGGCCGAGATCTTCGCGCGCACGCCGCTCATTGCCGACCTGCGCCCCGGCGGCCAGTACCTGGCGCGCGACGTGTACTACATCGGCGGCGCGGGCGTGATCCTGCGCGCGCTGCTGGAGCAGGGCTTCCTGCACGGCGACGCCCTCACCTTCACCGGCCGCACGCTGGCCGAGGAAGTGGCCGACGCCGCCGCGCCCGACGGCCGCGTGGTGCGCGAAGCGGGCAACCCGATCACGCGCGACGGCGGGCTGGCCGTGCTCAAGGGCAACCTGTGCCCCGACGGCGCGCTGCTCAAGACGGCGGGCCTGAAGACGCTGGTGCACCGCGGCCCGGCGCGCGTCTTCAATTCGGAAGAAGAAGCGCAGGCGGCGGTGCAGAACCGCCGCTACGAAGCGGGCGACGTGATCGTCATCCGCAACGAAGGCCCCAAGGGCAGCCCCGGCATGCGCGAGATGCTGGGCATCACCGCGCTGCTGTACGGCCAGGGCATGGGCGACAAGGTGGCGCTGCTCACCGACGGGCGTTTTTCGGGCGCCACGCGCGGCCTGTGCATCGGCTACGCGGGGCCCGAGGCGGCCGACGGCGGGCCGATCGCGGTGCTGCGCGACGGCGACATGGTGGCCATCGATGCGCGCGCCGCGGCGCGCAGCATTTCGGTCGAACTGAGCGCCGAAGAAATCGCGTCGCGGCTGGCCGGACGTGAGGTAAACGCGGGGGCGGCGCACGGTGGTTTGTTGGAAAAATACGCGCTCACCGTGCGCCCTGCCCACCAGGGCGCCGTGACCCACTCGGGCGCGGTCACCTGGCTGCGCGACGAGTCGTGATCCTGTTCCCTCCTCACCATCCCGAAAAGAGACAGACATGACCTTCACCCGCCGCCACATGCTGCAGTCCACCGGCGCTTCGGCGCTGCTCGCCAGCCTCGGCCAGCAGGCCTTTGCGCAGGCTGCCGCGCTCGAGAACGCCACCATCGTCACCGGCTTCGCGGCCGGCGGCACCTCGGACACCACCTGCCGGCGCATCGCGCTGAAGCTGAGCCCCGACTACGCCAAGACCGCCGTGGTCGAGAACCGCACCGGCGCGGGCGGCCAGATCGCCGTGAGCTACGTGAAGGGCCGCCCGGCCGACGGCACCACCATCCTGCAGACGCCCACGTCGATCCTCACGATCTACCCGCACATCTACAAGAAGCTGCCCTACGACCCGATGGTCGACCTCACGCCCGTGAGCCTGGCCTGCATCTTCGACTTCGGCTTCGCGGTGGGCCCGGCCGTGCCGGCCACCATCAAGACGGTGCCCGAGTTCCTCACCTGGGCCAAGGCCAACCCGGCCGGCGCCAACTACGGCTCGCCGGCCGCGGGCTCCACGCCGCACTTCATCGGTGCGCTGCTGGGCAAGCAGGGCGGCGTCGAGCTCAAGCACGCGGCCTACCGCGGCACGCAGCCGGCCATGCTCGACCTGCTGGGCGGCAACATCTCGGCGGTGTCGGGCCCCATCGGCGACATCACGCAGCACCTGCAATCGGGCAAGGTGCGCATCCTGGGCGTGTCGGGTGCCAAGCGCAGCCGCTTCGCGCCCGATGTGCCGACCTTCGGCGAGCAGGGCATCAAGAACATGGCGCACAGCGAATGGTTCGCCTTCTTCCTGCCGGCCAAGGCCTCGCCCGAGCTGGTGACGAAGCTCAACACGGCGATGAAGAACGCGCTCGCACAGAAGGACGTGATCGACGGCCTCGGCACCTTCGGCCTGGAAGCCATGTCTTCCACGCCGGCCGAGCTGGCCGATCTGTTGAAGAAGGACACCGCCAAGTGGGCGCCGATCGTGAAAGAGGTCGGCTTCACGGCTGAAGGTTGATCACATGAAGGAACTGCCATGAACACACTCGCCACCGCGCCGTCGGCGCTGGTCCATCCCTCGATCCATCCCGACGAGCGCGCCGCGCGCGAGGAGCTCGCGGCCTGCTACCGCGTGTTCGCGATGCTGGGCTGGACCGAGATGATCTACAACCACATCACGGTGCGGCTGCCCGACAGCGTGACGGGTGGCGAGAAGCAGTTCCTCATCAACCCCTTCGGCCTGCACTACAGCGAGGTGACGGCCAGCAACCTGGTGAAGATCGACCTGCAGGGCAAGGTGCTCGACGGCTCGACCTACCCGGTGAACCCGGCCGGCTTCGTGGTGCATGCGGCCATCCACGACGGCCTGCCCGGCGCGCACTGCGTGATGCACACGCACACCACGGCCGGCGTGGCCGTGGCCTGCCTGCAGGGCGGCCTGCAGCAGACCAATTTCTATACCGCCCAGCTGCACGGCATGGTGGCGTACCACGACTTCGAGGGCATCACGATCCATGCCGACGAGGGCCCGCGCCTGCTCAAGAGCATCGGCGAGCGCAACGCGGTGATCCTGCGCAACCACGGCCTGCTGGCCTGGGGCCAGACGCTGCCGCAGACCTTCGCGATCCTGTGGACGCTGCAGCGCGCCTGCGAGATCCAGATGGCGACCTTCTCGATGGGCGCCGCGATTCCGGTGAGCGAAGAGATCGCGCAGCGCTGCACGCGCGACGCGCTGCAGTTCAGCCCCGCGCACGGTGCCGGGCAGGACGTGTTCAATGCGCTGGTGCGGCAGGTGGACCGCATCGACCCGAGCTACCGCAACTGAGGCGCCTGTTCCCATGAAGATTTGCATCTACGGCGCCGGCGCGATCGGCGGATGGATCGGCGTCGGCCTCGCACAGGCAGGCCAGCGTCTCAACGTGGTGGCGCGCGGCGCCACGCTCGATGCGCTCCAGCGCGACGGCCTCTCGCTGATGCGCGGCGACGTGCGCACGCGCGTGCCGGTGAACGCGGTGGCCGACCCCGAGGCACTGGGTGTTCAAGACCTGGTGGTGATCGCCGTGAAGGCGCCCGCGCTGGCCGGTGTGGCCGAACGCATCGGGCCGCTGATCGGCCCCGACACGATCGTGCTGGTGGCCATGAACGGCGTGCCGTGGTGGTTCCTCGAAGGCGGCTTCGGCGGCGAGATCACGGGGCACCGCCTCGCGGCCGTCGACCCCGAAGGCGCCATTGCGAAGGCCATTCCCTCGCGCAACGTGATCGGCTGCGTGGTGCACGCCAGCTGCTCGCTCGACGGGCCGGGCGTGGTGCGGCACCACTTCGGCAACGGGCTGATCGTGGGCGAGCCTTCGGGCGAGGCGACGCCGCGCGTGCAGAAGCTGGTCGAACTGCTCAAGAGCACGGGCATC
Source organism: Variovorax sp. GW821-FHT09D07 (assembly GCF_059416345.1). Classification (NCBI taxonomy): domain Bacteria; kingdom Pseudomonadati; phylum Pseudomonadota; class Betaproteobacteria; order Burkholderiales; family Comamonadaceae; genus Variovorax; species Variovorax sp. GW821-FHT09D07. The sequence continues at coordinate 121,794 of NZ_JBWKOY010000007.1, read as the reverse complement.
GACACCACGCTGTCGCCGCAGATCCAGAAGGACGTGTGGTTCAAGCTGTGGGGCAACATGACGGTGAACCCGATCAGCGCGCTCACCGGTGCCACCACCGACCTGATCATGGGCGACGACTATGTGCGCGGGTTCATCTCGGCCGTGATGCTCGAGGCCAAGGAGATCGGCCGGCGCATCGGCATCGAGATCACGCAGAGCCCCGAAGACCGGCACGCGGTGACGATGAAGCTCGGCGCGTTCAAGACCTCGATGCTGCAGGACGTGGAGGCGGGCCGTTCGGTGGAGCTCGATGCGCTCGTCACCGTGGTGCGCGAGCTGGGCGAGCTGACGGGCGTGGCCACGCCGTTCACCGATGCGCTGCTGGGGCTGGCGCGGCTGCGCACGCGGCAGCTCGGGTTGTACTGAGCGAACTGCCGCTGATTACCAGCGGTTTTCAGGCGCGGCGCCGATGGCCTCGACGCAACGGGCCACGATCTTCACGCGTTCCTCGCGCAGCCGCTGCCAGCCGTCGGCCTGCCACTGGGTCCAGGCCAGCGGCTCCGATTCGTAGCTGCAGCCGATCGGCGGGCGCATGAAGCCCGCGCGCCCCAGCGAGGCGCCGAACTTGAGCCGGAACAGTTCGTCCGAGCCCATCAGGTTTTCGTAGACGAGGTGCCACGACCCCGGGACCAGCGGCGAGTCGGCCTCCTTCGGCGTCTGGCGCGCGGCCTCGATCTCTTCGGGCGTGGAGCCGTCGGTCAGCGCGGTGGCGAGCGCGGTCTCGGTGCGGCGGCGGTAGATGTCGGTGGCGATCTTGCTCAGGGCCTCCTGCAGGTCGCTCATGGCCGGGTTGACGCTCACCGGGTCGTCGCGCAACGCTTCGAGCGTGGTGCCGCCGAGGCCGTCCTTCGAGAAACCCTGCACGGCCGCGCCGGTGCCGAGCACGGCGAACGCGACGTTCAGCGCGACCTGGCCGGCCACGCGGCCCACCGTGTCTTCGCGGCGCACCACGCGCAGGTGATCGGCGCCGCTCTGCTGGGGCATGCGCAGGTAGCGGACGCGGGTTTGGGATGGGGTTGCGGCAGGGGTGGCTTCGGCGGGTGCCGAGGCTGCGGCCATGGGCGGTGCAGCCGCTTCGGTCTGGGCTTGCGCCGAGAAGCCGGCGATGGCCAGCGCCAGGCCGAGGGCATGCCGTGCGGCACGCGACGGCGTTCGTTTCTTCGTCGAATGGGTCATTGAACTGTTTTCCTCCGGCGCGGATTGTCTCCGGCGGGCGGCTCGGTTCTATCGACGATGTTCGGGGCGTGTGCACAGGCCACCGGGTACTTCCCTCCGCGAATGTCCCCCGGCCTACGGCCTCCTCCTTGATTTCGCTGCGGGAAGCACCCAGTGTCCTGCGCACGGGACGCGGCGGTGGTGTGCGGCCGATCAACGACTGCACTGCCCAACGCTCACGTCGATGGGGTGCCTTGCGCAGCGAAATTAAGGGGGAGCCCGAAGGGCGGAGGACATTCGCGGAGCAAGGCTCCCCGTCGGCGGGAGCGTCGCCCTGAATGTCAGGCGCTCAACCCGCCAACCCGACGTACACGTTCTGCACGTCGTCGTTCGCGTCGATGGCGGCAAGAAACGCCTCGACCTCTTCCAGGTCCGCAGCACTCAGGCTCGCCGGATCGACCGGGTTCTTGGGCCGGTAGCCCAGCTTGGCCGACAGCACGGTAAAGCCCTGGGCCGGCAGTGCGCGGCTCACGAGGTCGAGGTCGGCGGGCTCGGTCAGGAACAGGGTGGTGCCGTCTTCGGCACCTGGCTCGAAGTCCTGCGCGCCGGCTTCGATGGCGGCCACTTCGGCGTCGGCGTCCTTGCTGGCGGGCTCGGCTTCGATCATGCCGAGGTGGTCGAAGTCCCACGAGACGGAGCCGGAGGTGCCGAGCTGGCCCTTGCGGAACAGCACGCGCATTTCAGGTGCGGTGCGGTTCACGTTGTCGGTCAGGCACTCGACCATCACGGCCACGCGGTGCGGGGCGAAACCCTCGTACATGACGTGGTCGAAGTGCACCGCCTCGCCCGTGAGGCCGGCGCCCTTCTTGATGGCGCGGTCGAGCGTGTCCTTCGGCATCGAGACCTTGCGGGCCTGCTCGACGACCAGCCGCAGCCGCGCGTTCGAGGCCGGGTCGGCGCCGTTGCGCGCGGCGATCATGATTTCCTTGGCCAGCTTGCCGAACAACCGGCCCTTGGCATTCGCGGCCACGTCCTTGTGCTTGGCTTTCCATTGCGCGCCCATGTCTGCATTCCTTGGTGTTGTGGGGGGCGGCGAAACGCCGCAGCCCCCGAGGATGCCACGAGCCGGGGGCCGCGCCCAGCCGGCCCCCTTCCGCCGTCAGGGGCGCCCCGTCTGCCCTCCCTCCTCCGGCGCCAGGCTCACCCACAGGGCCGCGCCCACGATCAGCAGGCCGCCGGCCCAGCCCCAGGCGCCGATGCGCTCGCCCAGCCCGAGCGCCGCGATGGCCGCGCCGAACACCGGCTCGCTGCCCATGAGCAGCGACACCCGGCTCGGGCTGCTGCGCGAGGCCGCGTGGTTCTGCGCGAAAAAGGCGAACACGGTGCACAGCAGCACGAGATACGCCATGCCCCACCAGAAGCCGGCCGTGGCGGGCGGCAAGTGCCAGGCGCGCTCGCCCGACACGGCCAACAGCGACAGCGCCGCCGCGCCCAGCGCCATCACGCCGGACTGCACGGCCGTCAGCGTGAGCGCCGGCAGGGTGTGGCGGCCCGCCAGGCGGCGGGTGAGGCACACCATGACGGCGCGCAGGAAGGCGGCGGCGAGCATGAGGGCGTCGCCCCACCCCATCGACAGGTCGGCGAGCGTGGGCGCCGACAGCAGGGCCGCGCCCACGGCCGAGAGCCCCGCCGCCCAGAACACGCGCCGCGCGGGCCGCCGGCCCAGCAGCCACCACTCGACGAAGGGCGTGATCGCCACGCACAGGCTGATGAGGAAGGCGGCGTTGCTCGCCAGGGTCAGCGAGACGCCGAAGGTCTCGCACAGGAAGATGGCGAGCAGGTTGGCGCCCAGCAGGCCGCCCACGGCAAGCCCCTGGCGCCATTGCGGGTCACGCCACAGCGGCCGCAGCGCGGGCAGCAGCACGAGAAAGGTGAGGCCGAAGCGCAGCGCGACGAATTCGAGCACCGGCAGCTGCTGCGTCGCCTGCTTGGCCACCGCGTAGCTGCCGCCCCAGACCGCCGCCACGAGCAGCAGCATGAGTTCGGCGGGGCCGAAGCCGGCCGTCCACGACCCGCGCCCCGCCGGGACCGCACCTTGCAACGCCTTTGAATCCATACTGTCTGCCCGCGGCCCGGGGCGCCTGAAAGAAGAAGAGAAGGCGCATTGTTCCGGGCGGCACCAGGGCCGCACAGCCGTCGGCCGGAACAGGACTCTTGCGTGGTCGGAACGAATTCATTTCTCAAGGTGCTGCCCGAGATGGTCACCTTCGTGCGGGTCGCCGAACTGGGCAGCTTCTCGGCCGCGGCCGACCTGCTGGGCATCACGCCCTCGGCCGCGAGCCGGCAGGTGAAGCGGCTCGAACAGGAGATCGGTGTGCAGCTGCTGCAGCGCACCACGCGCCAGCTGCGGCTCACGGAGCCCGGCGCCGAGGCTTTTGCGCGCTGCCGCGAGCTGGTGGCGGCGGCGCAGGGCGCGATGGACATCGGCGCGCAGTTCGCGCGCACGCCCACCGGCCGGGTGCGCCTGAGCGCGCCGAAGGCCTTTGCGCGGCGCGTGCTGCATCCGCACCTGCTCGACTTCCTGCGCCAATACCCGGCGGTGGACGTGCAGCTGATCGTGGCCGACCGCGACATCGATCCGATCCGCGAAGGCGTCGACCTCGTGGTGCGGCTGACCACGGCGCCGCCCGAGGGGCTGGTGGCGCGGCGGCTGATGGCGGTCGAGCACATCCTGTGCGCCACGCCGGCCTACCTGGCGCGCCACGCCGCCATCGCGCACCCGCACGACCTGCGTGCGCACAGCTGCCTGTCGCTGGGCGAGCATGAGCGCGACAACCACTGGCGCTTCCGAAAAGACGGTGAAGACGAGGTCGAGGTGGTGGTGGACGGCCGCTACGTCTGCAACCACAGCGAGATGCGGCTCGACGGCGCGCTCGCGGACCTGGGCGTGGCCTGCGTGCCGGCCTTCACGGCGCGCGAGGCGCTGGACGAGGGCCGCGTGGTGCGCGTGCTGCCCGACTGGGCGCTGCAGGGCAGCTACCAGGGGCACGCGTGGCTGATGTACCCGCCCAGCCGCTACCTGCCGCCCAAGTGCCGGGTGCTGGTCGAGCACCTGCTCAGCGCGGTGCCTTCCCCGTGAGCACGCGCACGGCCTCGGGCAGCGAATGGACCTGCGGCATGAAGTGGTCGATGAGCGCGCCCAGCGCCACCGCGCAGACCACCGCCCCCAGCAGCGGCTTCCAAGTGAGCCGCACCGCCGCCATGAGCCAGCCTTCGCGCGCCACGCGCACCGCGGCGCGGGCCGACACGTAGGAGAAGGCGACTTCGATCGCCACGGCCAGCAGCGCGTCCCAGCTGAAGTACAGCAGCACGAGCGAGCCCGCGCCGAGCACGACGGCCACGCACAGCAGGAAGATGGCGAGCACCGGCACGACGATGATCGCGCCTTCGTCGGCGCTGCCCGCGGCGTCGAGCGCGCCGCTGGCCACGTCGGAGAGTGCGCTGCCGCCGTCGGCGGCGTCGGGCGCGCATCCATGATCACTGGAGCCGTCGGCACTCAGGTCCGCATCGGGCGCCTCGAACTCGGTGCGCCGCTCCACCAGCCGCTGCGCCCACCAGCGCAGCACGCACAGATACCCGACGTAGCCCACGCCGAGCGTGACGAGGTAGCGCACGGCCAGCGACTCGACGTGCAGCAGGTGCATCTGCAACGCCGACACGCCCCACATCAGAAGCAGCGTGAAAGTGCCGATCAGCAGGCCGTGCGTGCGCAGGCTGTGGTCGCGGTGCAGGTCGCGTTCGACCTGGGTTTCCCACAGGCGCACGGAGCGCCAGTTGGAAAGAACCTTCACGTCATTCGTCGGCGGGTGCGAAGGGCACCCGCGGCGCAACCGCGCACATGAGCTCATAGCCGACGGTGCCGGCGGCCTGGGCCACCTCGTCGATCGGCAGCACCGCGCCGGTCAGGGCCGAGCGGCCCCACAGCGTGACCTCGGCGCCGAACTGCGCGTCGGGCACGGGCGTGAGGTCGACGGTGATCATGTCCATGCTCACGCGGCCCACCATGCGGGTGCGCACGCCGTTCACGAGCACCGGGGTGCCGGTGTCGCAATGGCGCGGGTAGCCGTCGGCATAGCCGACCGCCGCGATGCCGATGGTGAGCGGGCCTTCGGCCGCAAAGCGCGAGCCGTAGCCGATGGTGTCGCCGGCCTTCAGCGTCTGCACCGAGATGAGCCGGGTCGACAGCGTCATGGTCGGCTGCAGCTGCCAGTGCGCCGCGTCGTGCTCGGGGAAGTCGGGGGCGCTGCCGTACAGCACGATGCCGGGGCGCACCCAGTCGCCGCGCGTGCGCGGCGCATGGCGCAGCGTGGCGGCGCTGTTGGCGATGGAACGCTCGCCGGGCAGGTCGCGCGTGGCGCGCTCGAACACCTCGAGCTGGTGCTCGATGCCGCGCGGGCCGTCGGCGTCGCTGAAGTGCGTCATGAGCGAGATCTCGTCGACCTGCGGGAGCGCATTGAGGCGCGTCCAGGCCGAGCCGAAGCGCTCGGGCGAGAAGCCCAGGCGGTTCATGCCGGAGTTCATCTTCAGGAACACGCGCTGCGGCTTGAGGGTCTTGTGGGCCGCGAGCATGTCGATCTGCTCGTCGCAGTGCACCGAATGCCACAGATCGAGGCGCGAGCACAGCTCCAGGTCGCGCGCGTCGAACACGCCTTCGAGCAGCAGCACCGGGCCGCGCCAGCCCAGCGCGCGCACGCGCTCGGCCTCGGCCAGGTCGAGCAGCGCAAAGCCGTCGGCGCCGCGCAGGCCCTCGAAGACACGCTCGATGCCGTGCCCGTAGGCATTGGCCTTGACCACGGCCCAGACACGGGCGTCGACGGCCGAGCGGCGGGCGCGGTCGAGGTTGTGGCGCAGGGCGGCGGTGTGGACGGTGGCGAGAATGGGGCGCGGCATGGCGGGTGTTGGGGTGGTTTCAGACCACGTTTTAGCATCTTCGGGAATGGGGTCGAATCCCGTGGGGATGCCTGAATTCGCGTCGTACCCCCATGCTATAACCGCCCATTCGCGCCTGACGCGACACTTTTTCACTACCGCCAGCAGACCCTCTGGCCAGCCAGCCCATCGATGAAGCGCGGTTTTTACACGATCATGTCGGCCCAGTTCTTTTCGTCGCTGGCCGACCAAGCGCTTTTCGTCGTTGCCGTCGATCTCATGCGAAGTTCGGGCGCCCCCGAATGGCAGCGGGCCGCCCTGGTGCCGATCTTCGCAGTCTTCTATGTGGTGCTGGCCCCGCTGGTGGGCGCCTTTGCCGACGCGCTGCCCAAGGGCAAGGTGATGTTCATCAGCAACGCGATCAAGGTCGTGGGCTGCCTGATGATGCTGTTCGGCTCGCACCCGCTGCTGTCGTATTCCATCGTGGGCCTGGGCGCCGCGGCCTACTCGCCGGCCAAGTACGGCATCCTCACCGAGCTGCTGCCGTCGTCGCAGCTGGTCAAGGCCAACGGCTGGATCGAAGGGCTGACCATCGCCTCGATCCTGCTGGGCATCGTGCTCGGCGGCATGCTGGTGGGCCATGCGGTGTCCAGCCAGCTGCTGCTGATCGACCTGCCGTTCATCGACACCGGCATCGACTCGCCGGCCGAAGCCGCCATTGCGGTGCTGATCTTCGTCTACGTGCTCGCGGCCTGGTTCAACACCCGCATCCCGCACACCGGCGTCGAGATGCGCCCGCTGCGCTCCAACCCCGAGCAGAGCATGGTGCGCAACCTGGCCGGCCTGCTGCCCGACTTCTGGCATTGCAACGCCCGCCTGTGGCGCGACCGGCTGGGCCAGATCTCGCTGGCGACCACCACGCTGTTCTGGGGCGCGGGCGGCAACCTCAAGTACATCGTGCTGGCCTGGGCCGCCGTGGCGCTCGAATACAACACCACCCAGGCCTCGGCGCTGACCGGCGTGGTCACCATCGGCACCGCGGTGGGCGCCATCGTGGCCTCGATGTACATGCGGCTGGACATGGCCACGCGCGTGATCCCCATGGGCATCGCGATGGGCCTGATGGTGATCTGCATGAACTTCATCGGCAACGTCTGGCTGGCGGTGCCGTTCCTGATCATCCTGGGCGGCCTGGGCGGCTTCCTGGTGGTGCCGATGAACGCGCTGCTGCAGCACCGCGGCCACAACCTGATGGGCGCGGGCCGCTCCATCGCCGTGCAGAACTTCAACGAGCAGGCCTGCATCCTTCTGCTGGGCGGCTTCTACAGCGTGTGCACGGGCCTGGGCCTGTCGGCCTACGGCGCCATCAGCGCCTTCGGCCTCGTGGTGGCGGGCTGCATGTGGATCATCAAGCGCTGGCACGAGAACAACCTCAAGAAGTATCCTGAGGAAGTCGAGCACCTGCTTGCCATCGCCCGCAGCGACAAGCACCACTGATTTCGCGCGACCGCGTTGGTGCAATGGCCGGCGCGCCGAGCGCCCCCACTCCAACGCCCCATGCCCGCCCTCGCCCTGATGTTCAACGCCTTCGTGTGGGGCGTGTCCTGGATTCCCTTTCGCCAGATCGCCAGCCACGGCCTGCATCCGCTGTGGACCACCTGCCTGATCTACCTCGTCATCGCCACGGCGATGGGCCTGGTGCGCCGGCACGCCTGGAAGGCCTTCGCCGCGTTCCCGATGCTGGTGGCGCTGGGCCTCGCAGCGGGCTTCACCAACGTGGGTTTCAACTGGGCCGTGACGCAGGGCGACGTGGTGCGCGTGGTGCTGCTGTTCTACCTGATGCCGCTGTGGAGCGTGCTGCTGGCCTGGCTGCTGCTGGGCGAGCGGCCCACAGGCGGCGCGCTGATGCGCGTGGCGCTGGCGCTCACCGGCGTGGTGGTGGTGCTGAAGGCGCCGGGCACCGACTGGCCGGTGCCCTCGAGCCTGCCCGACTGGCTGGGGGTGGCGGCAGGCTTCGGCTTTGCCGTGACCAACATCGTGCTGCGCCACCTGCGGCACGCACCGGGCGAGTCGCGTGCGCTGGCGATGTTCTGGGGTTGCACCGTGGTGGCGGGCGTCGGCGCGGTGAGCGGCACCGCGTTCGGCGGCATCGATTCACCGCTGCTCGCCTCGCCCGGCTGGCTGGGCTGGGCCGCGCTGCTGGGCACGGGCTTCATCGTCGCCAACGTGTGCCTGCAGTACGGCGCACCGAAGCTGGCGGCCAGCGCGACCTCGGTGATCATGCTGTCGGAGGTGCTGTTCGCCAGCGTCTCGTCGGTGGCGCTGGGCGCGTCCACCATGAACTCGCGCATCCTCGTCGGCGGCGCGCTGATCGTGCTGGGCGCGGTGTGGTCGGCGTTTGCACGAACCCCGCCCGCGCGCGATGATGGCGTTTCCGCGTCCACCTGAGGAGCTCTCTCCATGACCAGCGTCTACGACTTCCAGGCCACCCGCATCGACGGCAAGCCGGTGAAGCTCTCGACCTTCCGCGGCAAGGTGCTGCTGATCGTCAACACGGCGAGCAATTGCGGCTTCACGCCGCAGTTCGAAGGCCTGGAAGCGCTGCACGAAAAGTACGCCGGCCAGGGCCTCGCGGTGCTGGGCTTTCCCTCCAACCAGTTCGGCGGGCAGGACCCGGGCACCAACGAGGAAATCGGCGCCTTCTGCATGACCAACTACGGCGTGAGCTTCCCGATGATGGAGAAGATCGACGTCAACGGCAGCAACGCGCTGCCGCTGTACCAGTGGCTCACCAAGGAAAAGCCGGGCCTGCTGGGCAGCACGGCCATCAAGTGGAACTTCACCAAGTTCCTGGTCGGGCGCGACGGCGCGGTGCTCAAGCGCTATGCGCCGCTGGACACGCCGGCCTCGCTCACGCGCGACATCGAGGCGGCGCTGGCCGCCGGCTGAGTTCAGAAGCGGAAATCGGCGCTCTTCGGCGCGCCGCCGACCGTCACGGTCTGGCTCTTGGTTTCGCCCGTCGACGTGCTCACGTCGATCACATAGCGCCCCGCCGGCAGGTCGATGAGGCACACCGGACCGGTGGCGGTGAAGGCCATGGCGGCGGACGAGTTCGCGTCGCCGCCCTTGATCGCGACGTTCAGGTTGGCCAGGTAGGCCCCGTCGGCGCGCGCGAACAGCAGCGACAGCGGATGGTTCTTCATGGCGGCGCGCATGGCGTTCGACTCGTCGGAGCCGATGCCCCCGCACACATAGCGCGTGGTGCCGATGCCCTGCCAGGGCGGCAGGGCCGAGGGCGGCTGCTGCGCCTGCGCGGCGACGGTGCCTGCGATGCAGGCGGCGGCCAGCAACGCACGGCGCAGCGGAAATGCAGAAACGAAAGACATGGCACGAACTCCTTGCAGCGTCTTCGGCTCGCCATGATGCGCCCCGAACGCGCGGTGCGCACGTCGGACGGCAGCGTGCCCTGCCGTGCGCGCGCGCCCTACCCTGCGGGCGTCTGCAGCGCCGCGTCGAGCAGCTCGACCCAGTGCCGCACGGGCGTGTCGCCGCTGCCGCTTTGCAGGTGCGTGATGCAGCCGATGTTGGCCGAGGCGATGGTCGTGGGCTGCAGCTGCTTCAGGTGGCCGAGCTTGCGGTCGCGCAGCGGGTAGGCCAGCTCGGGCTGCAGCACCGAATACGTACCGGCCGAGCCGCAGCACAGGTGCGATTCGTTCATGGCCACGCGCACGTCGAAACCCAGCGCGCGCAGGTGCGTCTCGACGCCGCCGCGCAGCTTCTGGCCGTGCTGCAGCGTGCACGGCGGGTGGTAGGCGACCACGCCTTCGGGCGCGCGCACGCGGCCCTGCAATGCGGGCACGAGCTCGGGCAGCAGCTCGCTCAGGTCGCGCGTGAGGGCGCTGATGCGCGCGGCCTTGGCGGCATAGGCCGCGTCGTGCTGCAGCAGGTGGCCGTACTCGCGCACGGTGACGCCGCAGCCCGAGGCGTTCATCACGATGGCCTCGACCTCGTTGCTTTCGACGAAAGGCCACCATGCGTCGATGTTGGCGCGCATCTGCGCCTTGCCGCCGTCCTGGTCGTTGAGGTGGAACTTCACGGCGCCGCAGCAGCCCGCCTTGGGCGCAACCACGGCCTGGATGCCGGCCGCGTCGAGCACGCGCGCGGTGGCGCTGTTGATGTTCGGCGCCATCGACGGCTGCACGCAGCCTGCGAGCATCAGCACCTTGCGCGCATGCGTGGCGGTGGGCCAGCGGCCGGCGTCCTGCTTGGCGGGCACCTTGGCCTTCAGTGCTTCGGGCAGCAGCCCGCGCACCGATTGGCCGAGCTTCATCGCGGGGCCGAACAGCGGCGACGGCAGCGCTTCCTTGAGCAACCAGCGCGTGGCCGACTCCATGGCGGGGCGCGGCACTTTCTCGTCGACGATCTTGCGGCCGATGTCCACGAGATTGCCGTACTGCACGCCGCTCGGGCAGGTGCTCTCGCAGTTGCGGCAGGTGAGGCAGCGGTCGAGGTGCAGCTGCGTGCTGCGCGTGGGCGCATGGCCTTCGAGCACCTGCTTGATGAGGTAGATGCGCCCGCGCGGCCCGTCGAGCTCGTCGCCGAGCAACTGGTAGGTCGGGCAGGTGGCGGTGCAGAAGCCGCAATGCACGCACTTGCGCAGGATGGCTTCGGCTTCGCGGCCCGCGTCGGTGTCGCGGAATTCGGGGGCTAGTTCGGTTTGCATCGCGGGGTGGGTGTCGTTTCTTTTCTTATTGGTCGCCTGCGAAGAGCCGGCCGCGGTCGAAGACCCCGTGCGGATCGAACTCCTGCATCAGCGCGCGATGGATGCGTGCCACCGGCGCGCTCAGCGCGTCGAAGCGCCGCACGTCGCAGTCGGCCGCTTGCGCTGCGGGCACACGGAACAGCGTGGCATGGCCGCCGGCAGCACGCGCCGCTTCGCGCAGGCGCGCGGCCTGCGCGGGCGGCGCGAGGTACCAGCGCTGCCCGCCGTGCCACTCGACCAGCGGCGCGGCGCAGCCCTCGATGGCGATCACCGGTGCGGTCTGCGGCACCGACAGGCGCCAGAGCGCCAGCGACCCGTCGGCGTCGAGCGCGAACCACGGCATGCGCTGGTCGCGCAGCGCGGCCCAGCCGGCGGCCGCGCGCACCGGGTCCTGGCGTTCGCCGCCGAGTTGCGCGCAGGCGGCTTCGACGGCCGCCACGGCGCCGCGCAGCCGCAGGCGCAGCACGCCCGCGCCGGGCGCGTGTTCGAACCAGCTGCTCGCGTTCAGCGGCAGCGGGCGTCCGCCCCATTCGTTGAGCAGGCGCAGTGCATCGGCCTGGCTGCAGGCGAAGGCGAGCGTGGCCTCGGCGGGCGCCACGGGCAGCACCTTGAGGCTCACTTCGGCGATCACGCCCAGCGTGCCGAGCGAACCGGCCAGCACGCGCGAGACGTCGTAGCCCGCGACGTTCTTCATCACCTGGCCGCCGAAGCTCAGCACCTCGGCGCGGCCGTTGATGAGCGTGGTGCCGAGCACGTAGTCGCGCACCGCGCCCACGCTGGCGCGCGACGGGCCGCTGAGGCCAGCGGCGACCATGCCGCCCACCGTGCCGCCGGCATCGAAGCACGGCGGCTCGAAGGGCAGGCACTGGCCTTGTTCGGCGAGCGCGGCTTCGAGTTCGGCCAGCGGCGTGCCGGCGCGCACGGTGACGACCAGCTCGCTGGGTTCGTAGCTCGTGATGCCGCTGAGCGCGCGCAGGTCGAGCAACTCGCCGCGCGGCGGCTGGCCGTAGAAATCCTTGGTGCCGCCGCCGCGCGGGCGCAGCGGCGTGGCATCGGCCGCGGCGGCGCGCACGCGCTCGACGACCTGCTGGAGGGCGGTATCCGTGTTCATGAAGCTCTCAGAATCTCGGCAGGTCGGGATGCGCCAGCCGGCCGCCGCGCACCACTTCCTTGCCGTACTCGGCGCAGCGCTGCAGCGTGGGAATCACCTTGCCGGGGTTGAGCAGCCCGGCGGGGTCGAAGGCGCGCTTGATGCCGAACATCTGCTCGTTCTCGGCCGCGGTGAACTGCACGCACATGCTGTTGAGCTTTTCCACGCCCACGCCATGCTCGCCCGAGACGGTGCCGCCCATGGCGACGCTGGTCTCGAGGATGTCGGCGCCGAACAGCTCGCAGCGGTGCAGCTCGTCGGGGTCGTTGGCGTCGAACAGCACCAGCGGGTGCAGGTTGCCGTCGCCCGCGTGGAACACGTTGCAGCAGCGCAGGTTGTACTTTTTCTCCATCTCCTGGATCGCCAGCAGGATGTCGGCGAGCCGCTTGCGCGGGATGGTGGAGTCCAGGCACATGTAGTCGGGGCTGATGCGGCCCGACGCCGGAAAGGCGTTCTTGCGGCCGCTCCAGAATTTCATGCGCTCGTCTTCGCTGGTGCTCACGGCGATGGCGGTGGCGCCGCAGCCACGCAGCACCTCGGTCATGCGGCCGATTTCTTCCTCGACCTCTTCGGGCGTGCCGTCCGACTCGCACAGCAGGATGGCGGCGGCATCGAGGTCGTAGCCCGCGTGCACGAAGTCTTCGACGGCGGCGGTCATGGGCTTGTCCATCATCTCCAGGCCGGCCGGGATGATGCCCGCGGCAATCACGGCCGCGACCGCATCGCCGGCTTTGCGCACGTCGTCGAAGCTGGCCATGATGCAGCGCGCCAGCTGCGGTTTGGGCACGAGCTTCACCGTGACCTCGGTGGTCACGGCCAGCATGCCTTCGCTGCCGATGGCCAGCGCGAGCAGATCGAGCCCCGGCGCATCGAGCGCCTCGCCGCCGAATTCGATCGGCTCGCCCTCGGCCGTGAAGCCGCGCACGCGCAGCACGTTGTGCAGCGTGAGGCCGTACTTCAGGCAGTGCACGCCGCCCGAGTTCTCGGCCACGTTCCCGCCGATGGTGCAGGCGATCTGGCTCGACGGGTCGGGCGCGTAGTAGAGGTTGAAGGGCGCGGCGGCCTCGCTGATCGCGAGGTTGCGCACGCCGCACTGCACGACGGCCGTGCGGCTCACCGGGTCGACCTTCAGGATGCGGTTGAACTTGGCGAGCGACAGCGTCACGCCCAGCGCGTGCGGCATGGCGCCGCCCGAGAGCCCGGTGCCCGCGCCGCGCGCCACCACCGGCACGGCCAGCGCATGGCAGGCGCGCAGCACGGCGGCCACCTGCGCCTCGGTCTCGGGCAGGGCCACCACCAGCGGGCGCTGGCGGTAGGCCGTGAGGCCGTCGCACTCGTAGGGCGTGGTGTCCTCGGCGTGCCAGATGAGCGCATGCGCGGGCAGGTGCGCCTGCAGCGCCCGCACCACCTGCGCCTGGCGCTCCGCCTTCGACAGCTGCGTGTGCTGGTCGGTCGTGACGGGAGCATTCATGGCGGGAACAACTTTCAGCGGACGACCATCAGGGTGAATGGCCACACATAGGCCTGCAGCGTCACGTACAGGCCGACCAGCGAGGCCAGCGCGATCGAGTGGAAGAACACGTAGCGCAGGATGTCGCCTTCGTGATTGAACCACCGCGTGGCGGTGGAGGCCACCACGATCGACTGGGCGTCGATCATCTTACCCATCACGCCGCCCGAGCTGTTGGCCGCGCCCATGAGGTTGGGCGCCAGGCCGAGCTGCTCGGCCGCGACCTTCTGCATGCCGCCGAAGAGCACGTTCGACGCGGTGTCGGAGCCCGTCATGGCCACGCCGATCCAGCCCATGAGCGTGCCGAAGAAGGGATAGAACACGCCGGTGTTGGCAAAGGCCAGGCCCAGCGTGGTGTCGGTGCCCGAGTAGCGCGTGAGCGTGCCCAGCGCGAGCATCAGCACGATGGTCATGAGCGAGTAGCGCACCATCCAGAGCGTGCGCACGAAGGTGCGCACGATCTCGACGGGGTTGTACTTCATGAACAGCGCGCTCACGATCGCCGACAAGAGGATGCCGGTGCCCGTGGCCGACAGCAGGTTCAGCACGTACACCGCGCCTTCCTTGGTGGGCGCGGTGACCACCGGCGGCATCTTCTCGATCAGGTTGTGCAGCCCGCCCATCGGGAACGAGGGCGCGAACACGCCGTTGAGCGCGGTCTTCACCGAGGGCAGGCCCCAGATGAAGACGAACACCGAGAGGATCACCCAGGGCATCCACGCGCGCACCAGCGCTTCACGGCTGTGCACGACGATGGCGGCCGGCGGCTTGGCCTCGTGCGCGCTCACGTCCTTGCCGCGCAGCGAGGGCGAGCGCCACACGTTCTTGGGCTGCCACACGCGCAGGAACAGCACCAGGCTGGCCATCGACACGATGGCCGCGATGATGTCGACCAGCTCGGGGCCGATGAAGTTCGACACCAGGTACTGCGGCACCGCGAACGACACGCCCGTGACCAGGATGGCCGGCCACACTTCCATCATCGCCTTGCGTCCGGCGAAGGCCCACACCAGCCAGAACGGCACCAGCAGCGAGAAGAACGGCAGCTGCCGGCCGATCATCGCGGTGACTTCCATCAGGTCGTAGCCGTGCACCTTGGCCAGCGTGATCACCGGCGTGCCGAGCGCGCCGAAAGCGACCGGCGCCGTGTTGGCGATGAGCGAGAGGCCCGAGGCGGCCAGCGGCGAGAAGCCGAGGCCGATCAGGATGCCGGCCGTGACCGCCACCGGCGTGCCGAAGCCCGCCGCGCCCTCGAAGAAGGCGCCGAAGCAGAAGGCGATCAGCAGCAGCTGGATGCGGCGGTCTTCGGTGATGCCCGAGAGCGAGTCCTGCAGCACCTTGAAGCTGCCGTTCTGTTCGGCCAGCTGCTGCAGGAAGATGATGTTCAGCACGATCCAGCCGATCGGCAGCAGGCCCGTGAAGCCGCCGAACAGCGCGGCGCGCCCGGCCATCTCGGCCGGCATGCCGTAGGCGAACACGGCGACGGCCAGCGCCGCCAGCAGGCCCAGGCCGGCGGCGATGTGGGCCTTGATGTGAAAGAAGCCGAGGCACGCAAGCATCACCACCACCGGGATCGCGGCGAGCGCGGTGGAAATGATCATGTTGCCGAACGGGTCGTAGATCTGCTGCCAGGTCATGCGTTGTCTCCGGGGAGGCTGTTGTTGTGCCCCGCACTCTAGGGAGAAGCGCGCCGTCCGGATTGAAGGTTTTTTGCCCGGACCTTGATAAAAATTTGTCGGGCCGGCGTGTCGGTCAGTGCAGCGTCTGAACGATCCAGTCGACGAAGGCCGCGCACTCCCAGCGCTCCAGCGTGCCCGGCTGCCAGCAGATGTAGTGGCGGTGCGGCGAGGGCACGGGCCGTTCCGACAGCGCCACCAGCCGGCCCGATTCGAACCATGCGGCGCCCAGCTTCTGTCGCACCAGCGCCACGCCGAAGCCGCTGGCGGCCGCGTCGTAGACCAGACCCAGGTCGTTGAACTGCGCGCCCAGGTGCGGCTCGGGCTGGTCGATGCCGCAGCTCGCGAACCAGGTGCCCCAGGGCTCGAGCGGGCTGCGGATCAGCCGCGCGCTGGCGATCTCGGCCGCGGTGCGAAAACCGTCGAAGGGCCCGAACTCGTTCAGGTAGCTCGGGCTGCAGGCGGGCACCACGTCCTCGGCGATGAGCAGGCGGTGCTCGCAGTCGGCGTACGCGCCGATGCCGTAGCGCACCTGCAGGTCGGTCTGCTCGGCCGTGACGTCGAGCAGCGGGATCGACACATGCAGCGCCAGCTCGATGTCGGGATAGATGTTGCGAAAGAGCTCCAGCCGCGGCATCAAGAACTGGCGGCTGAAGGTGGGCGTGACCGCCACGCTCAGGCGCGGGGCGCGCAGCGCCGCGTCACGGCTGCCGGGCGTGGCCTGCTGCAGCGCGGCCAGGCCGACGCGCACGTTCGCCAGGTAGGCCGCGCCGTCGGCCGTGAGGCTGAAGTCGCTGCGCCCGAAGAGCTTGAAGCCCACGTGCGCCTCGAGCTGGCGGATGCGGTGGCTCACGGCGCTGGCCGTCACGCACAGCTCGTCGGCCGCGCGGCCCGCATGCCGCAGGCGCGCAACGGCCTCGAAGGTCAGCAGGCATTGGATCGGGGGGATGTGGTGCAGGGCCATCCTCGGCAGCGGCCCGACTCAGTCTTCGAAGAAATTCACGGGCAGGCCCGGCGTGTCGACGCGCATCGAGAGCACGGTGCCCGAGGCCGGGCGCTGCACCAGTTCGTCGGCCGGGCGGCCCTTGCGCCCGCTGGTGACGAACAGGGTGCGCAGGTCGTCGCCGCCGAAGCAGGGCATGGTCGGGCACTGCACGGGCACCGCGATGGCCGCCACGCGCTCGCCCGTGGGCGCAAAGCGCAGCAGCTGCGCGCCTTCGAACATCGCGACCCAGTAGTGACCGGCGGCGTCGACGGTGGCGCCGTCGGGGCGGCCGTCGTAGTGCGTGGGCGTGCTGGGTACCCAGCCCGCGGGCTTGGGGTCGAACTGCTGGAACACGCGCGCATGCGACAGCGTGTTGGCCTCGGCGTCCCAGTCCCAGGCGCGCACCACGTGCGCGGCGGTGTCGGCCCAGTACAGGGTGCGGTTGTCGGGCGAGAACGCCAGGCCGTTGGCGGTGGTGACGTGTTCCAGCATCGAGGTGATGGTGGGAGAGACGTCGCCCGGGCGTGCGTCGAAGCAGTAGAGCGCGGCGTTGGCGCGGTCCTTGGCCTCGTTGAGCGAACCGGCCCAGAAGCGGCCGAGCGCGTCGCACTTGCCGTCGTTGAAGCGCATGGTGCGCACGTCGTGCTCCGCGCGCGCCATCGCGACGAGGCTGCCGCCCCACTCGCGGGCCCGGTAGATGCCGTCGCGCAGCGCGATCACGAGGCCGCCGCTGCGTGCCGGCGCCATGCAGCCGGGCTCGGTGGGCAAGGCCCATCGCTCGACCGTGGCCGTGGGCGAACCGATCTCGCCGCGCGTGCGCAGCACGGCGCGGCCCGGGATGTCGAGCCAGTAGAGCGCGCGTTCGTGCGGATGCCAGAACGGCGATTCACCCAGTTCGCAGAGACTGTCTTCGATGGAGGTCCACATGGTGGGGCGATTGTGCCCCCGGCCACGCGGGCCGCGGGCAAAAAAAAGCCCGCTGACGCCGAAGCGCTCGCGGGCTGAACATCCAAAGGAGACTCGCCTGAAAAAACCGGGAGTGGTTGTTCTTCTTTGTATCGAAAAGGGTGGTGGTGGTCTTGGAGGAGCGGGGGCCGGCGCCGTGCCGGGCCACCCGCTGTCTGTGTGCGAATCAGCGGTTGTAGGCGGTTTCGCCGTGCGAGGAGATGTCGAGGCCTTCGCGCTCTTCTTCTTCCGACACACGCAGGCCCAGGGTCAGGTCGGCAATCTTGTAGGCGATGAACGCGACCACGCCGGACCACACGATGGTGAACAGCACGCTCTTGACCTGGATCCAAACCTGCGCGCCCATCGAGAAGGTGTCGGGCGTCAGGCCGCCGGTGCCGCCCAGGCCCTTGGCAGCGAACACGCCGGTCAGGATGGCACCCAGGATGCCGCCCACGCCGTGCACGCCGAACACGTCGAACGCGTCGTCCGCGCCGAGCATGCGCTTGAGGCCGCCCACGCCCCACAGGCAGACCAGGCCGGCCAGCAGGCCCATCACGATCGAGCCCATCGGGCCGACGAAACCGGCGGCGGGCGTGACGGCCACGAGGCCGGCCACGGCACCGGACGCGGCGCCCAGCATCGAGGCCTTGCCCTTGTGCAGGCTCTCACCCAGGATCCACGACAGGGCCGCGGCGGCGGTGGCGAGCACCGTGTTCACGAAGGCCAGGCCGGCGGCGGCGTTGGCCGCACCTGCCGAGCCGGCGTTGAAGCCGAACCAGCCGACCCACAGCAGCGAAGCGCCGACCATGGTGAGCGTGAGCGAGTGCGGCGTGAAGGCTTCCTTGCCGTAGCCCACGCGCTTGCCGACCATGTAGGCACCGACCAGGCCGGCGATACCGGCGTTGATGTGCACCACAGTGCCGCCGGCGAAGTCCAGCGCGCCGTCCTTGCCCAGCAGGCCGCCGCCCCACACGATGTGGGCCATGGGCACGTAGCTGAAGGTGAACCAGATCACCGAGAACAGCAGCACGGCCGAGAACTTGGCGCGTTCTGCAAAAGCGCCGACGATCAGCGCCACGGTGATGGCCGCGAAGGTGCCCTGGAAGGCGAAGAACACGTATTCGGGAATCGTGGTCAGCGCGCCGAAGGTCTCCTGCGTGATGCCCTTCATGAAGATCTTGTCGAAGCTTCCGAAGAAGTTGCCATCGCCCGTGAAGGCCAGGCTGTAGCCGTAGATGGCCCACAGCAGGCTGATGAGCGAGAAGATCACGAAGACCTGCATCAGCACCGACAGCATGTTCTTGGAACGGCCCAGGCCGCCGTAGAACAGCGCCAGGCCGGGGATGGTCATCAGGATCACGAGCAGGGTCGAGGTGAGCATCCAGGCGGTGTCGCCGGAGTCGACCTTGGGCGCGGGGGCCGCAGCCGGTGCGGCCTCGGCGGCCGCGGGTGCCGCAGCCGCTGCAGGAGCGGGCGCAGCAGCGGCAGGTGCAGCAGGTGCCGATGCAGCCGGTGCCTCAGGGGTGGCGGCGGGTGCCTGGGCCAGCGCCGAAGTACCGGCGACGAAGACGCTCAAGCCGAGCGCAAGAGAGACAAGAAGTTTTTTCATAGTCGTTGTTCTTTCGGGCCAGGACTCGATCAGAGGGCTTCGCGGCCCGTTTCGCCGGTGCGGATGCGCACGACCTGTTCGAGGTTGTAGACAAAGATCTTGCCGTCGCCGATCTTCCCGGTGCGCGCGGCGCCTTCCACCGCCTCGATCACGCGGTCGACCAGCTCGTCGGAGATGGCCGCCTCGATCTTCACCTTGGGCAGGAAGTCGACCACGTACTCGGCGCCGCGGTACAGCTCGGTGTGGCCCTTCTGGCGACCGAAGCCCTTCACTTCCGTGACGGTGATGCCCTGCACGCCGATGGCCGAGAGCGCTTCGCGCACCTCGTCGAGCTTGAACGGTTTGATGATGGCTGTGACCAGCTTCATGATGAGTTGCTCCTTCTGGATGGATGAAAGGCGGCGCGGCAACGTGGGCCGCGCCTGGTTGTTCTGTCGATTACAGCGTCTTCGTCAGCGTGAGGATGAAGCGTGCCTTGTTGGGCGAGTAGTAGGTGGTGCCGAAGGTGCCGAAGTCGGGGATCTCGATGCCCGGGTAGGCCACGACCTGGTAGTTGGACTTCTTGTTGGCGCCCTGCACCGAGCCGGTGAGCGTCAGGCCGCTGCCGAAGTCGTAGGTGGCGCCGATGTTGTAGTCCACGTAGCTCTTGTAGCCCAGGCTGCGGATGTCGCTGGACATGTTGGTGAAGCCGACGGCGGCCTTGAGCGTGACCTTGGGCACGATCTCCTTGCTGTAGGCCAGGTTCAGGTAGCCGGTGTTGCGGCCCTTCAGGCCCGAGCCCGTCTTGGCACCGGCGTAGCCGAAGTAGTCCTTGGACACCGTGTGCGAGTACTTGGCCGTGAACGAGCCGAAGCTGTCGTTGGCGTAGGTGGCGCCCACGTACAGCTCGGTGGTGTTGCCCACCGAGTTGCCCGGGTAGATGTAGGTGAGCGCACCCACGTCCATGTCGACCGGGCCGGCCTTGAACTTGTAGCCGCCGTACAGGTCGCTCTCGATGCTGTTGCCCTTGAGCCAGTTGACGCTGGAGTTCCAGTTGCCGATGTAGAAGCCGCTGTCGCCGAAGGCGTAGTCGAAGCCGCCCTGGATGGCGGGCTTGAAGCCCTTGGTCTTGGCGTAGTCGTTCTTGCCGATCATGTCCTGGTCCTGGCCGCGGAACTTGTAGTTCGTGGTCAGCGAGACATTGCCCGTGAGCAGGGGCGCGGGCGCCGGTGCGGCGGCGTCGGCGGCCTGGGCCATGGCGGCGCCCGAGGCGGTCAGTGCAGTGGCCAGAACGATCAACGCCTGGGCGGCGGTACGGTGCGTCATCAGGGAACTCCTCGCAAGTGTGTTGTTGGACCTGAGCACCCTCAAAGCAGGGAGCGTGCCAAACTGCACGAATACCGCCCCGGCCAGAGGGCGCAGGTGTCCGGCGATGAGCGCCAAATCGTTACAAGCCCTGTTTCCGGCAGTTGCACACGCTTGCACGCTGCACGGTCCTGGGCTTGCACGTCGCAGGCGCACCAACTTGGGGAGAGGGAGAAAAATGAGTCTGTCTTTGGTGCAAAGCCGCGCCTTGCTCGGCCTGGAGGCCGCCGCCGTCACGGTCGAGGTGCATCTGGCGAACGGCCTGCCGAGCTTCACGCTGGTCGGGCTGGCCGAGACCGAGGTCAAGGAAGCACGCGAGCGCGTGCGCTCGGCGATCCAGAACGCCGGGCTCGAATTTCCGACCAACAAGAAGATCGTGGTCAATCTGGCGCCCGCCGACCTGCCGAAGGACTCGGGCCGCTTCGACCTGCCCATCGCCCTGGGCATCCTCGCGGCCAGCGGGCAGATCGAGAACGCCCGCCTCGCCGGCCACGAGTTCGCCGGCGAGCTCTCGCTGTCGGGCGAACTGCGCCCCGTGCGCGGCGCGCTCGCGATGGCCGTGGCCACCTACGCGCAAGGCACGGCCGTGCGGCTGGTGCTGCCCCTGGACAGCGCCCAGGAGGCCGCGCTGGTGCCCGGCGCGCAGGTGTACGGCGCCCGGCACCTGCTCGACGTGGTGCGCCAGTTCGTCGCCAGCGGCGGCGGGCCGGTCGACGCGAGCGACGACGGCTGGACCCGCGTGCGCGCCGCGCCCGGCGACGGCGCCCCGCGCTATGCCGACCTGGCCGACGTCAAGGGCCACACCGGCGCCAAGCGCGCCCTCGAGATTGCCGCGGCCGGCGGCCACAGCCTGCTCATGGTGGGCGAGCCGGGCTCGGGCAAGTCGATGCTGGCGCACCGCTTCGCCGGCCTGCTGCCGCCGATGAACGTGGACGAGGCACTGGAGAGCGCGGCCATCGCCAGCCTCGACGGCCGGCTGGCGCCCGAGCGCTGGATGAGCCGCCCGACGGCCACGCCGCACCACACGGCGAGCGCGGTGGCCCTGGTGGGCGGCGGCTCGCCGCCCCGGCCGGGCGAGATCTCGCGCGCGCACCATGGCGTGCTGTTTTTGGACGAGTTCCCCGAGTTCACGCGCGCCGCGCTCGAAGCGCTGCGCGAGCCGCTGGAGACCGGCACCATCACGATCACCCGCGCCGCCCGGCGCGCGGAGTTTCCAGCGCGCTTTCAGCTCATCGCCGCGATGAACCCCTGCCCCTGCGGCTACCTGGGCTCCACGCTGAAGCCCTGCCGCTGCACGCCCGAGCGCGTCGCGCGCTACCAGGGCAAGCTCAGCGGCCCGCTGCTGGACCGCATCGACCTGCACATCGAGGTGGCGGCCGTGTCGGCGCCGCAATTGCTCGATGCGCCAGCGGGCGAATCGACCGACAGCATCCGCGCGCGCGTGGTGGGCGCGCGCGACCGCGCGCTGCAACGCCAGGGCCATGCGAACCAGGCGCTGCAGGGGCGCGCGATCGACACGCACGCCGTGCTCGATGGCCCCGCCCGCCAGCTGCTGCAGCAGGCGGCCGCACGGCTGGGCTGGTCGGCGCGCAGCACGCACCGCGCGCTGAAGGTGGCGCGCACCATCGCCGACCTCGCGGGGCAGGACGCGGTGCAGGCCGCGCACGTGGCGGAGGCGGTGCAGTACCGCCGCGCATTGCGCACCGGCACGCCCTGACCCGCCGCCCTCTTACTTGAACTCGTGGCTCACCACCGGTGCGGACTTGCTGTCCTGCACCGTCACGCGCTGGCGGTAGGCCGTGAGGTCGCCGTTGCGCACCTCGATCGTGTAGATGCCCGGGCGCAGCGGCAGCGACTTGAGCGGCGGGCTCACGCCGCGGTCCGCGCCATCGACGAAGACCTGCCCCCAGGGCCGGATGTTGAACTGCACGCGGCCCATGCCGGGTGCCGCGGCCGGCGGCGGTGGCGGGGCCGGCGGTGCGCCCGCGATCACGGTCGGCACGGGGTTCGTGCTGCCCGCGGCGGGCGGCGGCGGTGACTGCCGGTTGAGCTGGGCGATGGCGTTGCGCGCCTCGCGCGCATGCAGGCCGCGGCGGTGGCGCCGCAGGTAGGCCTCGTAGCCTTCGCGGGTGTTCTCGGCCTGGGCCAGGTTCCAGTCTTCCACCTCGGCGACCACGGCGGGGTCGGGGGGCGGCGGCGCTTCGGGTGGCGCCGGCTGTGCGGGCGGTGCGGGCTGCGCCTCGGGCTCGGCCGGGGGCGCAGCAGGTGGGGTGGGCGCGGCGGCGATGGGCACGTTGTCGAGCGGGCTCAGCGGGGCGCTGGCCGATGCAGCGGGCGCGGACGCAGGTGGGGCCTCTGAGGTCGCCCCCGCCGGCGGCATCGCGGCCGGGGGCGCGCCCGGATCGGACATCGGCGTGCCGGGCGGCGGCGCGGCCGCAATCATCGGATCGGAAGGCGCCTTGGCCGTCAGCCGCCAGCCGATCCAGCCGCCGACCGCGAACAGCGCGAGCACCAGCGCGCCCACGAGGAACCACGGCGGGCGCTTCGACGGCTTCTTCGGTCGTGCAACAGGCGATGGCGGCGCAGGCGGCGGCGGTGCCTGCACGCGCGCGGTCACTGCTTCCACAGGCACGGGCTGCACCTCGGGCGCGGGCGGTGGCGCTTCCTCCTCCGGCTCTGGCGCAGGCGGCTCCTGCGGCACGGGCGGCACGGGCGGCGCGACGGGCACGACAGCAGCAACAGCCGCCACCGCCGGCGCCGACCGGTCCACCACATAGAGATCGCCCAGCTTCACCAGCCCCAGCTCCGCCGCGAACGCCGCCACCGTCTGCGTGCGGTCCTTGCTGTGCACGGCCAGCGTGTGGTCCACCGCGGCGCAGAAGGCCGGGCTCAGGTCGTCGCGGTCCATCGACGACAGCGGCACGTAGGCGTCCTGCACGCTGCGCACCACGGCCGAGGGCGGCGGGTGCCCCGTGACCGCGCGGTACAGCACGGCGCCCAGCGCATAGAGGTCGGTCCACGCGCCCTGCAGCAGCGTGTTGTCGTCGGCGTACTGCTCGATCGGCGAATAGCCCGACTTCACCATCACCGCGACCTCGTCGACCAGGTCGGCGATCGACTTGCGCGCGGCGCCGAAGTCCAGCAGCACCGGGCGGTCGTCCTGCTGCTGGATGAAGATGTTGTCGGGCGCGATGTCGCGGTGGAAGCACTGGCTGTGGTGCAGCGTGTCGAGCGCGCCCAGCAGCGGCCCCAGCATGCCCAGCAGCCAGGGCTCGGTCAGCGTGCCCGGCTCGCTCTCGGCCAGCTGGCGCAGCGTGCGGCCCTTGTACAGCTGGATCGCCATGTAGGCGGTGGAGTTGGCCTCCCAGAAGCGATGCACCCGCACCAGCGCCGGATGGCTGAACTGCGCCAGCGTGCGCGCCTCGTTGATGAAGCTGCGCAGGCCCGCAGCGAAGGTGGCGGTGAGGCGCTCGGAGCGCACGTGCACGCTGTTGTCGCCCACGCGGCGCGCGAGCATCGAGGGCATGTATTCCTTGACCGCCACCTCGCGCTGCAGCGAGTGGTCGTAGGCGCGGTAGACGATGCCGAAGCCGCCCTCGCCGATGACTTCGAGCAGCTCGAACTCGTCGAGCCGGTGGCCCGTGCCGAGGGGATGGGGGCGCTCCTCCTGCGGGTCGGGCGTCGCGCTAGGGCTGGCGGGCGTCGTCATGGGGTGTCTCTTCTTCCTGCGGGTGGGTCGGGCGCGTCATGCCCATGGCACGTGGCCTTGCGAAAACAACTGGGAAAACAGCGGCGTGTTGAGCCCGCCGCCGTGCGCCGCGGTGCGCAGCGGCGAGCCGTCGGCCTGGTTGGTCCACCAGTAGCTGGTGCCGCCGAAGGGGTCGAAGCACAGCGGCAGCTCGGGCCAGCCCAGGCGCTGCTGCGCGCTCGCGCCGCGCGCACCGTTGGCCGGGCCGGCGGCCGCGCCGAGGATCGAGAGGATGTCGTCCGAGCCGCCGCTGGCGGTGCGAAAGCCCGTGCGCCCTGCGGCCAGCACCTGGCCGTCGAAGAGGTCGGGCGCCACGCCGTGGCGAATGGCCTGCAGCAGCGCGCTGCCGCACTGCCAGTACCACGCGGCCGAGCCTTCGAGCAGCGCGGGGTGGTAGCGCGCCGCGTCCACCTGCAGCGCCACGCAGGCCGGGTAGTAGCGGCCCACGCGGTCGCAGCTGGGCGCGATGCAGCCCAGTTGCACCGCGTTCACGCCGTGCGTGGCCGGGATGGCGAAGTTCCAGACCGGCGCCACCGCGTAGTGGCGCGTCATGGCGTCGGGCCAGCGCTTGAAGCTGCCCAGGCCGTTCTGCATCCAGCGGTCCCACCAGGCCTGCAGTTCGCGCGGCATGCGGCGGTAGAGAAAGTCGCCGGCCGACGGCAGCTTGCCGTACCAGCCGATCTGCTCGTCGAGCGGCGACCAGGCGTGCGGGGGAGGCGTCATCCTAGGATTTCCCGGGGCAGGAGAAGCTGTTCATCTGCGACAGCCGCAGCGGGTTGTAGACGCTGTTGGCCGTCACCGCGAGCACCACCTTCTTGCCTTGCAGGTCGAAGGTCGCGTTGAACGACTCGGGCGTGCGCCCCGACGAGATCGAGGCCTTGTCGAACAGCCGGTGCAGCGCCCACGGCCCTTCGGTCACGATGCCGCCGGCCGGCGTGCCGTTGGCCACCGTGACCTGCAGCCGCACCTGGTTGCTGTTGCGCGGGCCGGGCCACTTGATGCTGCTGGGCGCCTGCGGGCCGTGGGCGTAGCGCACCGTCTGGCCGTCGATGTCCAGCGTGAACTGCGTGAGCGTGGCGTCCATGTCCTCGGGCCGGATGTCGAGCGTGAACGAGGGCGTGCGCCCGCCCGCCATGCCCGTGAAGAACACGTCGCGGATCGCCTGCGCCTTCTGGAACGCATCGAGGTACGCCGAGCGTCCCGACGCGCTGCCGTCGACACCGCGCTTGAAGGTCCACGGGTTGACCGAGGTGTCGACCTGCGAGGCGAGGTTCTTTTGAAAGAAGTCATCCATCATCCCGCCGGGCGCGAACAGCTGCGCGAAGTCGCCGGCCGCCACGTCGCGGTTGGAGCCGCGTGCAAACGGGTAGCGCCCCGCGATCGCCTGGCTGCAGAACTGCCCGATGGTGGCGGCCGCGTTCTGGCCGATGTTCTGCCGCGTCACCGCCGCGGCCTTCGACGACGCGGTGGCCGACAGGTCGTTCAGCATGCCCTGGAACGGCACCGGCAGGCGCCCGGCTTCGGCCTGCAGCTTGGTCACGGCGTCGCCGGGCGGCGGGATGTTGCCGCTGCGCAGCGCGGTGTCGGTGGCGGTGAGGAAGGTGTACAGCTCGTTGATGAGCGCGGCCGTCTGGTCCAGCGGCGTCTGGCCGCCGGCCTTGGGCGCGGTCACCATGCGCCGCAGCGGCGCGAAGTGGTTGTCGACCAGCGACTCGGGCCGGTCGGGCGCGGTGTTGCGGCGCTGGCTGCCGTCGGGCTGGCCGATGAGCTGCTCGATGCGCTCGCGCGTGCTGGTCACGCGGTTCTGTGCCTGGTCGAGCAGGCTGCGCGTGGCCTCGTCGTGGTTGCGCAGCAGGTCGGTCTCGCGCGCCGCGCCACGGATGAGGCGCGACATCGGCGACTCGCCGGTCGACAGCACGCGCGTCATCTGGATGCTCTGCAGCAGCGACTTGCTCTCGGCCAGCCGGATGTCGGCCAGGTACTCGTCCCAGGTGCGGATGTAGTCGCTGAGGTACAGGCGCCGCACCTCGCGCAGCAGCAGCTCGCGCGAGGTGATGTCGGCGATGCCCGGCGCGCGGATCTGCAGCACCCAGCGGTCTTCCTGCTCCAGCGCCAGCGTGGTCTCGGCCATGCGCTTGTCGAAGATGTCCCAGTAGCCGCGGTAGGTGAAGAGCGTGGGAATGCCGTCGGTCAGCGGCTTGCCGCTGGCGCGCCGGACCACCAGCGCCGACTCCGCGCCGCCCGCCTCGGCGATGGTGAAGGCGTTGGGTGCGCTGGTCTGCAGCAGGATGCGGCGCAGCCGCGCGTACGAGCGCTGCGCCAGCGGCACGCCGGCCAGGCGCTCGCGCGTCTGCGCGATGAGCTTGTCGTCCTTGGTGAAGGGCGAGCTCACGACGCGGTCGGCGAACAGCGTCTTCAGGTGCGCTTCGAGGTTGGTGCGCTGCTCGCGCGTGAGCGAGGCGCCGATCTTGCGGTCGACGTCGGTCAGCAGCCAGGCCTGCAAGAAGTCGGCGTCGTAGCGCTCGGGGTCGTACAGCATGAGGTAGGCCTTGAGCGCCTCGTAGCTGTATTCGGCGTCGGCCTTCGCGGCCTCGCGCAGCGACTGCTCGACGCGCTGCGCGGCCTGCGGCAGCAGCACGGTTTCCAATGCGCGCTGGTACACGCCGTCGGTGGCGGCCTGCAGTTTCTCGCCCTGGTAGAGCCCGAAGCGGTAGCCCACGGGCGGATCGCCGATGTCGAACTCGGCCGACTTCGGCAGGTCGCGCAGCCGGTCGAGGATGAGCAGCGAGCTCGCGATGTCGCCGCTCGAATCGACCACCGTCGGCAACTCGCCACGCGCGGCGGCCTTGTTGAAAGCCTTGGCGTTGCCGTCCACCTCGGCCACGTAGGCCTTGTTGTGGCGCCAGCTGTTGGCCCACGCGCCCAGCAGCACCACCGCGAGCACGCCGACCAGCGCGTAGCCCGCCAGGTCGATGGCGCGGCGGCGGCGGTACCAGCGCAGGTTGGTGCCGGCCACGCCCGCGTCGCGGAAGATCACCTGCTGCAGCAGCTCTTTGAGGAAGTAGCTCTTGCCCGGGCCCGGCGGCGGCGCGGGCGGCGCGTTCACCTGCAGGTAGCGCTTGATGGCGCCCATCACGCGGTCGAAGGCCGTGCCCTCCTGCGTGCCGCTGGTGAAGTACACGCCGCGCAGCAGCGGCGCCACTTCGAACTTCGACGGGTTGAACACGTCGGCCAGGAAGGTGCCCAGGATGTCCTCGAAGCTCGCGAACTGCTGCGGCAGCAGGTAGGCCTGCGCGCGCCGCATCGGGTCGGGCTCGGTCGCCATCAGCTCGGGCAGGCGCTCGTCCAGGCGCTGGTGCAGCAGCTTGTATTCCTGGTGGAAGCGCTCGCGCAGGTCGGCCTTGGCCGGGTCGGCGGGGTTGCCCTCGATGGGGAAGGTGAAGCCCCACACCTGCTGGCGCTCGGCGCGGCCCAGCGAGCCGAAGTACTCGTTGAAGCCGGCCAGCAGGTCGGTCTTGGTGACCAGCACGTACACCGGGAAGTTGATGCCCAGGTCGTTGCGCAGCTCGAGCAGCCGCTTGCGCAAGGCCATGGCGTGGCGCGCGCGCTGCGCGTCGTCGGCCAGCGGCAGGTCGGCGATGCTGATGGTGAGGATCGCGCCGTTGATCGGCTGGCGCGGCCGGAACTTCTTGAGCAGCTCGATGAAGCCCTTCCACTCGCCCTCGTCGGTCTCGCGGTGGCTCTCGTGCGTGGTGTAGCGACCGGCCGTGTCGATGAGCACGGCCTCGTTGGTGAACCACCAGTCGCAGTTGCGCGTGCCGCCGATGCCGCGCACCGCGGCCTTGCCGAGCTGGTCGGCGAGCGGAAAGTCGAGGTCGGAGTTGACCAGCGCCGTGGTCTTGCCCGAGCCCGGCGCGCCGATGAAGATGTACCAGGGCAGTTGGTAGAGATACTGCCGGTCGAACAGCGCGAAGCGCCCGGCCGCCTTGCCGCCGGGGCCCGGGCCGAAGCGCATGTTCTTCAGCACCGCGGTGGCGTCGGCAAAGCCGCTGTGCAGCTCCTTGATCTCGGGCGCCTCTTCGGGCTTGGCCTCCTTCGCCTTGGGCGACGGCGTGCGCAGCTGGTGCAGCAGCTGCGCGTTCAGGCGCCGCTCGCGCCACTTGCGGTAGGCCACGCGCAGCAGCCACACGCCGAACATCAGCGCGATGACCACGATGCGCACGAACTCGCCTTCGAGCGGGCGGTAGCGGCCCACGGCGATCACCGGGCCGATGACCCAGATCAGGAACGCGAGCGCGACCAGCCCGAAGAAGACCCAGAGGTCGCGGCTGACGAGAAAGCGGAAGAGCGCGCGCAGCATCAGCGGGTTCCTCCTTGTGGTTGTTGCTGCCGGGGTTGCGGCGCAGACCCCGGCACCGGCACGCCCGCCACCGGCGCCACCAGCAGCGTGACCTCGACGCGCCGGTTGCGCGCGCGGTTGGCCGCCGAGTCGTTGGGCACCAGCGGATCGGCATCGCCGCGGCCTTCGGCGCGCAGGCGCTCGGGCCGGCTCAGGCGCGTGGCGATCATGGCCTTCACCGCATCGGCGCGCGCCTGCGAGAGCTGCCAGTTGGACGGGAAGCGCACGCTGCGGATCGGCTGGTCGTCGCTGAAGCCGCTGACCAGCACGTTGCCTTCCACCGCGTTGAGCGCGTCGGCCACGCGCGCGAGCACCGGCGCGTAGCGGTCGAGCACGCGGTCGGAGCCCGAGGCGAACAGGCCGTCGCCGCGCAGCACCACCACGCTGCGGTCGGCCTCGTCGCGCACCGTGAGCAGGCCGTCGCGGATCTCGGGTTCGAGAAAGCGCTGCAGGCGCGGCTGCGCCGCAGGCACCGCCACCGCGCGCTGCGTCTGCGGCAGGCGCACCGCGTTCACGGCCGAGAAGGCGCCGTCGGAATGGCCCGCGAGGTTGAAGGTGAGCACCGCGAACACCAGCACCAGCAGCACCGCCGCCACCGCGCCCACGGCCCACACCGGCAGCCAGTGGCGCGTGCGGCGCACGGGCGCGCTCGCGTCCTGCCAGTGCGGCGACAGCGGCGCCGCGATTTCGCCGCGCGCCTGCCGGATGATCTGCAGCAGCCGCTGCTTGAGCGTCTCGAGTTGCGAGCGGCCGTTGTCGATGACGCGAAAGCGCCCCTCGAAGCCCATGGCCAGGCAGAAGTAGATGAGCTCGATGAGGTGCAGGTGCTGCTGCGGGTTCTGCACCAGGCGCGACAGCAGCTGGAAGAACTTCTCGCCGCCCCAGGTCTCGTTGTGGAACATCACGAGCAGGCTCTGCGACGACCAGATGCTGCCGCCCCACGGCGTGAGCGCCGCGGCCTCGTCGACCGCGGTGCACAGGCAGTAGCGCGCGCCGATGATCACTTCGGGCGCGATGCCGGCCTGCTGCGCGCGCGTCTCGAAACGCCGCACCTCGTCGACCAGGTGTTCGCGCAGTTGCGCGGGCGACGGGTGGTGGCCGGTGGCGCGGATCTGCGGGATCAGGTCGAGCAGCGGATTGGCCGCCGCCACCAGCGGGTTGTTGCCCGCCAGCGCCGTGTCGCCCGCATGCGGGCGCCGCGCGTCGTGCCACGCGGTGAAGGCATCGGGCTGGGGTTGCTGCTGGGGTTGCGGCCCCGGGCCGCTGTGCGTGTTCGCGCCGCCGCCCGGATTCGGCGGCACGAAGCCACCCGGGCCGACGGCCATGTCATTGGCACCGTTCATAGGGTCCCTCACGGACGGATGGCCCAGAACTCCATGGCGAGCCCTGGAAAGTCGCCGGCCAGGTGCATGGCGACGCCGCCCGATTTCTCGAGCTGGCGCCACATGTCGCCGCCCTTGTCGAGTTCGAAGTAGTGGTAGCCCGCGTGGTACGGGATCTGGCGCGGCGCCACCGGCAGCGAGCGCACGACCACGCCGGGCAGCTGCAGCTGCACGAGGTCGCGGATGCGCTCGACCGAGCCGATCTTGACCTGCGTCGGAAAGCGCTGCTGCACGGCATCGGCCGGCAGGTCGGCATGCACCGCGAGCACGAAGGCCGCGTTGCGCACCAGCACCGGGTCGGGCATGCGGCCCACGCGCACGCCGTGGCTGCGCTCTTCCAGTTCGATGGCGATGGCGCTCTGCTCTAGCACCGCCGACAGCGAACGCCGCAGCTCTTCCATCAACGGGCGGATGCTCTCGTTGAGGTTGTCGTGGTCGTACACCGGCCACACCACCGGACGGCGCGTGGGCGAGGTGTGCGTGGCCAGGTCGCAGGCCAGCTTGAGCCAGTCGACGAACAGCGTCTCGGGGTGCACCTGCACCGCCTGCTGCGCATGCCAGGTGAGCGCGAGGTAGCGGTTGACCAGCTCCAGCAGCAGGAAGTCGGAGACCTCGCTCACGCCGCCGCGCCCCGGCTGCGACAGCCGCGAGGCCAGTGCCTCGGAGCGCTGCGTGAGCAGGCCGTGCAGCTCGGCCGTCATGCTGCGCAGCATCGGGTGCGCCGAGGCATCGAGCACCGGCGGAATGTAGTTGGCATCGACCACCAGCTTGTGGTCGGTGCGCCGCTCGATCACGCGCACCGCACCGATGGCCTGCCACTCGGCCGTGAGCGACGACGCGCGCGCCAGCCGCAGGCGCGGCTTCGCCAGCTGCAGCACCGCGGGGCCGAGCGCCACCGCGTTGCCGTCGGCCACTTCGCGCTCGACCACGCCGAAGCGCGCGGCCGAGCCTTCGTCTTCCGAGAAGATCACCTCTTCGCTGCCGGGCCTGCGCAGCGGCAGTGCGAGTACGATGAGTTCGTCGGTGAGGTCGGTGGGCACGTCGAAGGGCATCGGTGCGTCTTCGAGGCCGAACGAGAACGGCGTGCCGTCGGGCAGCACGCCCGCGCCGCCGAGCAGCGACACGCGCCCGAGCGCGAAGGCATCGCGGTCGATGTCCAGGTGCAGCCATCCCCAGTAGGCACCCTGCATGCCCGCGGTGCGGCGAGTGACGTACTGCTCGACATAGCGCTCCATCTGCTGGAAGTGCTGGGGCCGCAGGTACATGCCTTCGGACCACACCACGCGATTCGCCAATGCCTGAGATTGGGCGCCCTGACCGGCTGCGCCCGCGTTGCGAACTGTCACCAAAGAACCTCCTGGAGTGCTCACACGGAGGCGGGAAATGCGCTGTACAGCGGCTCCCCGCTCGATCTTCTTTCGCGTCTGATGCTACACGGCGCCTCTTGCGTTTTGCATGCCTTTTCAGAGGCGAATGCGCCGCACTTTCGTATTAGCGCGTGCTGAAACTTAACGACTTGGTAGCAGTTCGAGGCCGCTCTTGCGCACCGCGATGCGCACGCTCTGCTCGCTCGGAGAAAACTGCCACACCTTGTAAAGATTCGTTTGTTTCGGCTCCTTCAACGGCAACACGATGCGCCACCGCGCCGCTTCCAGCTTGCGATAGCCGGCGATCACGCCGATGGCGCGCGAGTCGAGTCCGGCCTCGCGCTTGAACACGCGTTCCTCGCCGCTGCGCAAGATGGCCTGGTCCGCGTTCACGAGCTCGGTCATGAGCGTCTCGCGGTCGCGGTCCTGCAGCGCGAAGTAGTCTGCCGTTTCAAAGTTGCCGGAAGATTTCAGTTCGAAGACCTTCACGAGAATCGGTGCGGCCTGGCCGCGACCGTCGGGATTCACGCCGTCGTCGATGCGCACGGTGATGGCATACGGCGTGGGCATCGACTTCGCTGTCGATGCGCAACCAGCGAGGCCTGCGAGCAACGGCGATGTGGCCAATGCGCCTTGAATCAAGGTCCGTCGATGCATGAGATCTCCCTGAAAGCTTCGCGATCTATATTATCGAAACCATGCACGCACACGGTGTGCATTGCGTGCTGTTGCATCGTGATGCAACAGCACGCCCTCTCTCACGCATTGCCTCTCGCGAAGTAGGAGAAAAGATTGAAGTCTTGCCTGCCTGTTCTGTCTTTTGCCTTCATGCTTGCGCTGTTGAGCGGCTGCCAGAGCACCCCGGATGCCTCACAGCAACCCGAACGCCTGAGCCAGCAAGTGGCACGCACCACGCTCGAACGCGCGCAGCAGGCCTACGATGCGGGCGACTACGCCAAGGCCATCTCCACGTTGAAGAGCGGCGGCGTGTCGGTGTTCGACGGGGCCGAGCCCGCAACGCGGCTGGCCGCACTCAAGCTAGAGGCCTTCAGCTACTGCGTGAACAACCAGATCGCGGAATGCCGCACGCAATTCCGCAAGCTCCTCGATGTGTTCCCGAGCTTCGACCTGAATGTCGCGGAACGCACCCACCCCGTGTGGGGCCCCGCGTTCGAGGCCGCGAAGAAGATGAAGCGCGGATGACACGCGGCCGGCCACGGCCGCGCCCGGGCACGCTCGCGCCCACCGCGACGAACATGGAGATGCCATGCGCTGGACAGTGATTGAACACGGCGGCATGCCCGTGGCCTCGGGGCCCTCGGCGCTGCTCGCCGCCCCGGGCGGCACCATCGGCCGCAGCCCCGACAACCACCTCGTGCTGCCTGACGAACACCGGCAGATCTCGCGCCTGCAGGCCACCGTGCGCTTCGACGACGACGGCGCCGCCGTGGTGCGCAACATGAGCGCGGTGCTGCCCATCAGCGTGAACGGACGCACGCTGCGCCACGAAGAAGAATCGCGCGTCGCGCTGGGCGACCGCGTGACCATCGGCAGCTACGTGCTCGAAGCCGCAAGTGCGAGCCAGGCCCCACCGCCTGCGATCGCCGAGGCGCCCATCACCGAGCCGCTCACGGAGCCACCGGCCGCACCGATCACGGAGCCGTCGCTGTCGCAGTTGGTGTCTGCTCCGCCTGTGGCATCGAACCTCGCATCGGCGCCGTCGATCAGCGCGCTGCTGCCCACTGCAGCGCCGGCCTCCGATGTCTTCGCGGACCTGTTCGGCGAAGGCGCGCTGCCTCTTGGTGATGCACCGCCCGAGAAGACGGTCGCGATGCCGACCTTCGCGCCGGCGCCGGTGAATGCGCCGGCCCCTGCGCCCCTGCCTGCACCGCCGCCGCCGTTGTCTTCTACTGCTGCAGCGCCTTCCACGACCACGCAGGTCTCCGCGCAGATGCCGTCGGCCGCCGACTGGGACGCCATCCTCGCGAACGCACCGCGCCGTGCCGACGATGCGGCAGCGCCCATGCCCGACCCGCTGGCGCACGAGCCCTTCGCCCTGCCCTCGCAGGCGCAGCGCAACCCCGTCGATCCGCTCGCCGGGCTGGACCCGCAGGCGACGCAGGGCCTGTCGGACCTCGCGCTCAAGCGCAGCATGGACCCGCTCTCCTTCTTCGCCGAAGACCGCGATGCGCCCTCGCCGCTGTCCGACCCGCGACCTACGGCGCTGACGCAGGACAACCCGCTCGACGACGTGCACCCGGCCATGGATCTGATCGCACGGCCGCCGGCCGCGACGTCGGGCCACAGCCTCGCGAACCATGCGCGCGAGATGACGTCGCAGTTCAATCCGCCGCAGCCGGTGGCGATCACGCCCTCGGTCGCCATGCCGGAGCCTGTGGAAGAGGCTGCGCCTGTTGAAGAGAAACCTGTCATTGCCGCGGCGCCGGAGATTCCCGTCGCACCGGCGGTGCCTGAAGAAGCGCCGCCCGCCTTGCCCGTCGCTGCAGTCCCTGCACCAGCGCCGACCTCATCACGCGCCCCCTCCTCCGGCGACGACCTGTTCAAGGCGTTCCTCGAAGGCGCCGGCGTGCCCGAGATCGCAGGCCAGCAGCCGCTCGATGCCGAAGCCATGCGGCACCTCGGCCGGCTGATGCGCGCCTTCACCGACGGCACCATCGAGCTGCTGTCGTCGCGCGCGATGCTCAAGCGCGAGGTGCGCGCCGAGATCACCATGATCGTGGACGAAGAGAACAACCCCTTCAAGATCTTGCCCAACGGCCGCGCCGTGCTGATGCAGATGTTCGGCGCACGCATGCCCGGCTTTCTCACGCCCGAGGCCGCCGTGCACGATGCGCTGGGCGACCTGCAGTCGCACCAGCTCGGCATGGTGGCCGGCATGCGCGCCGCGCTGCTCACGCTGTTGCACCGCTTCGACCCGGGCGGCCTCGACAAGGCCACGCCGCACGACGGCGGGCTCGGCGAGAAGCTGCTGCCCGGCGGGCGCGAGGCGCGGCTGTGGCGCCAGCTGAAGCAGTTGCACGCCAGCACCACCGCCGCCGTCGAAGACGACTTCCAGGCCGTCTTCGGCCGCGCCTTCCAGCAGGCCTACGACCGCGAGATGGAACGCTTGAAGGAGGCGCGCCGTGCTTGAAGCCACCCACGCCTTCGCGGTGCCCATCTCGACCTCGCAGTTCTCGTGCGTGGGCGAACGCAGCGGCAACCAGGACGCCATCGGTTATCACCTGGACGAACGCAACGCCTGCTTCGTCGTGAGCGACGGCGTCGGTGGCCACGCGGGCGGCGAGCTGGCCTCGCGCATCGTGGTCGACACCGCGCTCAACACTTTTGTCGACCACCCGTCCGTCGCGGCCGAAGACATTCGCCATG
Source organism: Variovorax sp. GW821-FHT09D07 (assembly GCF_059416345.1). NCBI lineage: Bacteria > Pseudomonadati > Pseudomonadota > Betaproteobacteria > Burkholderiales > Comamonadaceae > Variovorax > Variovorax sp. GW821-FHT09D07. Next base: position 87,401 of record NZ_JBWKOY010000007.1, on the reverse strand, counting down.
CCGTGAAGGAGGCCAACGACGCCGTGCTCGCCAAGCAGCGCGAGCTGACCGACCAGAACCGCATGAGCGCGACCATCGTCTCGCTGTTCGTCGACCGCGCCACCGGCGAGGCCTGCTGGGCCCACGTCGGCGACAGCCGCCTCTACTGGTTCCGCCGCGGCGCGCTGATGCAGCGCACCGAAGACCACAGCCTGTCGGAACGCTCGGGCGAAGCCGCCGCGGGCCAGGGTGCCAACGGCGGCGAGCGCCTGGTGAAGAGCAACCTGCTGTACCGCGCGCTCGGTGCGCGCGCGACGGCGGAGACTTCGGTGTCGACACCGCAGCGGCTGGCCGACGGCGATGCATTCCTGCTGTGCACCGACGGGCTCTGGCAGCTCATCTCGCAGCAGGTGATGGAGCGATCGCTGCAACTGGCCGACAGCGCGGAAGAATGGCTCGCGCTGCTGCGCCGCGCGGCCGAGGCCAAGGCCGACAAGTCGCGCGACAACTACTCGGCGCTGGCGGTGTGGGTGGGGTCGCCGCAGCAGGTGACGCTGGCGGGAGCGGCGACGGTGCGCGCTGCCGCGTGAAACCTCAGGGCGCGAGGACCAGGACCTTGAACTGGCTCGGGATCAATCGCATGCCCACGATGTTCATGCGATTCTGCAAGGTCAGGCTGGTCACTCGCGTCGTGGGCAGCGCCTTCGTCAGCACCGTGAACGCGCCGGTGATGTGGCGCGACTGCTGCATGAACGTCTGCGAAATGATGCCGCCCAACACGCCCGGCTGATCGCCCAACGTGATGGGCGTGACCGTTCCCAGGTTGTGGGCGGGCATGGCCATGAGCAGGATGTTGGGAACGTTCGGGATCGCCATGGGCCCCAGTGCCATGTTGGGAAAGGGCACGGGGACTGGCGTCTTGCAGACATCGGGAAAGGCGAGGTCCATTCCCATCAACTGGCAGTTTGCGAACATGGGATCTCCTGTGGATGGCGTGGGTCCGGGGCCGTTCAGCCCATGTGGATCTGTGCACTGTCGACCTTGACCAGGTCCTGCCCCGTGACCACGGTGTGCCTGCCGTGGACACGCACGGTGTCCCTCGCTTCATGGTCCACGTGTCCTGCGCGCACCTGGTCGGTCTCGTCGACGATGCGCAGCGCCGTCCGGGCCATGTGCACCATGCGATCCACCACCGACTCCAGGGCCTTGCCGAAGAATCGCAGGTGCCCGACGCTGGCCTCGGCCGACTGTGCGCAGAAGTCCATCTCGGTCACGGCGCAGGTGGCCTTGGAGGCCGTCATGTTCAGCATGCGCCCGCCGTGCAAGTGAAGTTCCGAACTGCTTTCCAGGCTGACCCGCCCGCCGCTCATGGCGGTCAGGGTGACATCGCCGGCGGCCTCGATGCAGCTGGCCGAGGCCTGTGCCTGTTCGACCACGGCGATCAGGTACAGCCGATACCGGTCCGGTCCCGACACCATCACCGTGTCCCCCGGCTCGGGGCGGAGCAGGCAGCTCGCGGCCCGGCGGCAGGTCCAGGTCGCGCCGCTTTCATCGACGACCGTCCACTGGCCATCGGGCGTGCTGCCCAGGAGGTGTCCCAGGACGTGGACCGAGGCAGGTTCCCTCGGCGGATTCGGATGCAGTGATACGACGTTCATGGCTGTCCCTTCTGAATGAAGTCCGGTGGTCCTCGCGCCCTATTCGGGACGCGCACGTGAAGCCGACCATTGCTGCGCCTTGTGCAAGCCCTCGTCGACCTCGATGATTCCGCTGCGCGTGGACAGCAGCGCCCCTGCCATCTGGGCATGGTGCATGCGCGTGCGCTGGAAGATCGCACCGCGCAGATTGCTGTCCCTCAGGTCCGCGTACGAAAAATCCGCATCGCACAGGCTGGCACGCTCGAACACGGCGGCGTGGCATCGGGTCCGGTGCAATGCGCACAGATCGAGTTGCGCCTGCGTGAAGTCCGCCCCTTCGAGGCACGCCCCGACCCACACGGCGCGCGCAAACCTGGCGCCTCGACAATTCGCGCCGCGCAGGTCGGCCTCGGGAAACAAGGCAGCCTCCCCGTGGGCATCGGCGAGCTGGACGGATTGCATGGCCGCCCCCTTGAAGTTGCTCTGCGTGAGCACGGCGCGGGACAGGTCCGCGCCCTGCAACCGGCTGCCGATGAACTGGCAGCGCACCAGGGTGCGATCCGAGAGGTCCATGCCTTCCAGAACGCACTCGTTGAACACGCAGCTGTCGCATGCACCGCCGTCCCAGGCCATGGCACGCAGATCGGACTTCATGAAGACGCAGAAGCTCATCTGCACATCGGACAACCTGGCGCCATCGAGGGTGGTCTCGAACATCGCCATCCGGTCGCAACGCCCGAAGTTCAGGACCGCATCCTTGGCCGTGCATTTGTAGAAGGCGCTGCCGGACACATCCGCCCCGTTCAGCACGGCACCCTCCAGGTTCGACTCGGAGAACTGTGCGCCCGACAGGTTCGCAGCGTCGAGGCGGGCGCCGGCAAGCCCGCAGCGCACGAAGCGCGCATCCTTCAGGAACGCGCCGGACATGTCCGCCTGCGACAGGCTGCAACCGATCAGGCTGGCATCCTCCAGGTTCACGCCGGCCATCCTCGCCTGCACGAGGTTGACGCCCTGCATCTGCACCCCCGAGAGATCCAGCCCTTCGAGGTTCTCACCGCGGAGGTCCACATGGAGCAGGGGCATGCCATGGCGAATGCGATCCAGCAGCTGCTCGCGCGTCATGCACCTGCCTCTTCACGGCGTTTCGGCCACAGCTTGGCGTGCTGCGTGTAGGCGCCTGCGAGCAGGGTCGTGGCATCGATCAACGCCTGTGAAACGTCGGCCCGGTAGAGGTTGGCCCGCTCGAGGTTCGCGAACCTCAGATCGGCCTTGGCCAGGCTGGCATCGATCAGATCCGCCCCTTGCAAGGAAGCGGCGTTCAGGTTGGCGCGGATGAAGAGGCTCTCGCCTGCGACCAGTCCGTCCAGCCGCGCGCGCGCCAGGTCGCACTCGGAGAAATCGCAGTTCTCCAGGTGCGCGCCCGTGAAGTCGGCGCCTTCCAGGCGCGTCGTCCTCAGGCCGCACTGCTTCAGGCGCGCACGCCGGAAGACCGCCGCCGGCATGGCCGTGCCATGCGCAAAGCTGCAGGCCTCCAGAGAAGCGTCGCTGAAATCCACGCCCGCGCTGGCGTCGGTCGTGATGAAACCGCAGCTGTCCAGCCGCGCGCCCACGAAGGCCGCCTGGTCGAATGCGCACTCGACCCATATCACCTGCTTGAACTGCGCCGCATCGAAACGCAGGTGCGCGAGACGGACCTTCCAGAAGACCAGGTTCGACCAGTAGGACTCGCGCAGATCGCAACGGCGCCATTGGCTGTCCCGCAATTCGTTGGCACGGAACCGGGCCTGCCGAAACACCGCTTCGTCGAACACGGCGCCCTGACAGTTCGTGGCGTCCATGCTCGCGCCCGTGAAGTCGGCGCGCGTGCCATGGGCCTTGGCGAGACTGGCGCCATCCAGCCGCGCATTGACCAGGCTCGCCTGCGCCAGGGTCGCGCGCGCCAGGACCGCGCCGCTCAGGTTGGCCTCGTCCAGCCGCGCCCGGGTGAGATTGGCGCTCTCGAGGTTGGCCTGCGAGAAGTCGTAGCCCCGCAGGTCCATGTCCGAGAGGTCCACGCCACTCAGGTTGGCGCCCACGAATTGCTTCGCTGCGTCGCGCGCGCGGTCCAGCCGGCGGCGCCATTTGGCGGAGCGGAAGCTCGTCGCCTGCGGCGGTGCCGGCTGCAGGTGCGCCATGTGCCGGTGGGACTCGCGGATGCGCTGCACCTGGGCCTCGTCCTGTGCGGCCTGCGCGGCCTGGCGTTGGGCGTCGTCGGGGGCGCGGGTTTCGGCGGCGGCCTCCGCCGCACGGCGCGCGCGCAGGCGTCGGATGGTTTCGCCGGGGTCGACCCTGGCGCCGCCGTCGGGCATCTGCGCGAGCAGGTCTTCGTCCATCGCGGGCGCAGACGGCTTCTGCTGCGCGCCGCCGGCGCCCATGCCACCCGCTTCGCCCTTGGCGCGCCGCAGGTCTTCGAACTCCCGCTTCAATCGCTCCTGGTACAGGGGCAAGTCATCGAGATCGGGCAATGCCTCCGACTCCGCGAAGGGCGGCAGATGAACCTCGGGGTCGAGCCCCCGCTGCAGGAGCGCCTGCTTCCTCTGCTCATGCTGGCGGCGCGCCCCTGCCTTCGCGTTGCGCACCGAGGGCCGTTCCGGGGCCCGCAACTGTTCGTCCAATGCCAGCAGGCCCAGGATCGACTTGGGGGCCAGGTCGCTGTCGCGAACCGCGTGGATCGCGGTCTCGGGGTTCAGGCGTTTGGCCAACACCGACGCATAGTGGCCCATCGGCCGCGGCTCGTCCGGCCTCTCGATGGCCGCCATCAGATGATGGACATCGGACGCGTCGTCCTCGGCGATCGAGAGCACACCGTGCCAGATCAGCACGGCCCGTTCGAGGTGCGGAAAGAACCAGACCGTGGTCAGCCGCAAGCTGGCTTCCCTCAACTCGCTGCCATCCTTGTGCCAGCTGGCGAATGCACGCACGCGCCAGTCTGGCAGGCATCCCCGCAACACGGGCTGGGCCGGATGCATGTTCCAGAGTTCGTAGGGCAGGCCCGCCGGCACTTCCTGCAGCCCCTCCCACCGCTGATCGACGGGCGCGGCATTGAAGTAGCGCCAGTCCGCGTCGCGTGCCAGTCCGGGGAAGTCCTGCTCGCGCCATTGCTCGCCATAGTCGCTGCCCAGCAAACGCAGGCGCTGCGGCCAATCCGGCGGGATGGCACCGAAGCCCGAAGGGCGCACGGCATCGCGCGGTGAACGCATGCGCTGGCCTGGCGCCTCCACATTGGGCAACCGGCGGGTGCGCACGCCGTTGACCTGCTCTTCCTCGGCGCCCATGCCGAGCGGATTCTCCGGAAAGCCCGGGCCGCCGAACGCGCGTGTCCAGTCCAGGGGCATGCGATCGAATGCCTGCGGTTGCGTCGCCCGGCCGTCCAGCCAGTAGCGGTCGCCGGAAACGGTCAGCGACTTCTCCATGCCGCCGACGCGCACCTGCACGGCGCAGGTCGTCTTGTCGGCCTGGTGGGCGGTGTGGCCATAACCGCTCAACAGCCATTCGGGCACCAGCTTCGGCAAGCCCAGGTCCAGGACGCCGCCTGCGCCGATTTCCTCGGACGCGATTCGCCAGAGATCCTGTTCCGAGTAGAGCCGGGGTTCCGGCTCCAGGCCCACGAGGCCCAGCGCCGCCACACCCAGCCAGTTCCTTCCGGCCTGCACATAGGGGCGATTCAGCAGGCTCAGCCGCAGAGGCTTGATGGTCTTCATGGTGCGTCGCTCACCGGCGTGCCTGGTCCACGGCCACTTCGCGCGTCCCGGTGTCCACGCGGACCTTGATCGTGCGTCCCGGCGAGAACTCCGCCTGCTTCACGGGACTGATCGGCGTGGTGAGCGTCGTCTCGAAGCTGCCGGTCGAGCTCTCCACCCGAAGCGTGAGCCGGGTCAGGATGAAATACCTCGCGACGCGGTTGCCCGTGTCGTAGGTGTCCAGGACCAGCGCCGTCGCAGGCTCACCCCGCCTGCGCACGTCGTCGGCTTTTCCCTCTCCGGCCAGCTTGCGGACCACCGCCCGCTGGAGAACGAAGAACGCCGCCACGGCGGCCAAGGCAAGAGCGATCCATGTCATCGCCTCCAGCATGTCGCTCCTCCGATTTTTCAATGGGTGGGATTCGGTCACGCCTAGGTGATCAACTTGAGGAGGGGCGTTTCCAGATCCATGCCCTGGTTCGAGAGATGGAAGAACGACTGCGTGGTCGTGAATCCCGCCATGCTGAGGGACGTCGTCGCCCATGTGAAGGAGTGGATGTAGGTGAAATCCGCCTTGGCCCAGCTGTAGGCCGTCTGCCTGTCGTTGTGAAACTCGGCATAGCCGTTGTACAGCTCCATCGAGCCATTCTTCGACCAGGCCAGGCCCTTGGTTTCCGTCTCTCGCGAAGGCGCGGTGTCGATCACGTGCATGCGGTTGGTCCGCCTGACGTTGTCGCCTTCGAGCAGCACGTTCCCTTTGGACACGATGCTGATGTCGCCCTCGGTGGACTCGATGCGGATGGTCTTGGCCTTGCCCACGTAAGGGCCGGCCACCGTGGAGTTGTGAAAGGTGTCGATGGTCTCTTCCAGTCCACCCTTCACGTCGTCCTTGCCGCCACCGCCCAGGATCTTCCGGTCCCACCCGGTCTTGTAGCTCTCGAACCGCTTGCCGGCCCATGCCTCGAGCGTGGAGTCGCCGGTGTAGACGTGCTCGGTCATTCCGTTCTTCACGTCGACATGCAGCGCGTTGTCGAAACTCTCCTGTCGCAGCCCGGCCACCACGTGCACGGTGGAGTCGCCTGTCTCGACGGTCTCCGTGGCCCCCTCCTTGGTCGTGATCGCGATGGCGTTGTTGAAGAAGTGCTCGGTCTTCTTCGTCACCTCCAGCTTCGAGCCCGACTTGTAGATCGCGTGGTCCAGGCCGTTGTTCACCGTCGTGGTCCGCGCCTCGTCCACGGTGAGGTCGTCGTTCTTGTGGATGTGGGTGGTGCGGTTGCCTTCCACCGTGTGCATCTCGTTGTTCTCCACCTCGAGCGTGAAGTCCTTCTGCGCATGGATCTTGATCGACTCGCACCCCGGGTCGTCGTCGATCACGAAGTGGTTGGCCAGCTCGCCGTCACCCTTGATCGTGCGGCTGATGAAGCCGCTGACCGTCGCCTTGGCGGGAAGCTCCAGCGGCGGCATCTGGTCCGCGTTGTAGACGCGCCCGATGATGATCGGCCGATCGGGGCAGCCCGCGATGAAATCGACGATCACCTCCTGCCCCACGCGCGGATGGTTCACCGCGCCGAAATTGGAGCCGGCCCAGGCGCTGGACACGCGCACCCAGCACGAGCTGTCTTCGTTGCGCTGGCCGTAGCGGTCCCAGCGGAACTGCACCTTCACGCGGCCGTACTTGTCGATCCAGATGTCCTCGCCGGGCGGGCCGACCACGGTGGCGGTCTGCGGGCCCTGCGTGCTCGGCACGCGCGTGATGCGGCGGGCGCGGAACGGGAACGAGGTGGGCTGCACGCCGAAGTGAAAGCTGTACTCGCCCGGCATGCCGCCACTGGCGTAGCCGCCTTCGCGCAGGCTGTACATCACCGAGACGACGAGGTACTCGCGGTTGTCCTCGTTGCGCGGTGCGTTCTGCATGGTGAAGCGGTAGCCGGGCGCCATGCCGCGCACGTTGGTGTGGCCGGTGTCGACCTCGGCCTGGGCCTGCGCTTCCTCGAGGCGGATGCGCGCGTAGTGCTCGCCCTGCCCCGCGTCGCTGTAGCCGCCCATCCACTCGTACATCTCGTAGCGGCCGTGGTCGTTGCCGCGCGGCTGGCTGCGCGTGTTGAGCAGGTCGGCCCGGGGCTTCTTGAAGTCGAAGTCGTCGACCACGTAGGTGCCGGGGCGAATCTCTTCGGTCACTTCCCACTGGTCGATCACTTCGCGGCCAGGGTCGGTGGCGCGGTCGCTCGCGAGGTAGCCGATCTTCGGGTAGCCGGGCAGCGTCTCGTGCGCGCTCATGTCGTCGGCGAGCACCAGCGTGTGCTGGTTCTTGTCGTGCTTGAAGTAGTAGTAGATGCCCTCGTGCTCCATGAGGCGGCTCACGAAGGCGAAGTCGGTCTCCTGGTACTGCACGCAGTACTCCCACTGGCGGTACGAGGCGCTGAGCTTCTTCTCGAAGGCGAAGCCGTACTCGCCCAGCACGTCTTCGAGGATCTCGACCACCGACTTGTTCTGGAAGATCTTGCAGTCGCTGGTGCGCGTGAGGTACCACAGCCACGGCCGCACCGAGGCGCGGTACACGGTGTAGCGCGAGGAGCCGCCCTCGCGCCCGATCATGGTGAAGCGCGTGATCTGGCCGTTGAGATAGCGCGGCGTGCCGCTCAGCGTCTGGATCTCCAGTGCCAGCGGCTTGCCGAGCAGGCCCTTCATGTCGACCGAGGTGTTCGGGCTCAGCAGGTCGACCTCGAACTCGAACAGCTGCGACAGCCCTTCGCTGCCGTGCATCGAGCGGAACAGAAGCTGTTCTTCTCCGAGCGGGGTGTGGGCTTTGACGACTCTGTCCATGCGGCTCTCCCTTGTGTCTACGCGGGGCGTTCTGAAAACTCGTACTGGAAGTCGTCGCCCGCTGCGCCCAGCTGCACGCCGGCGAGCTTGCGCGCACTGACGGTGGCGCCGATGACTTCCTCGCTCAGCCGGGGCAGGATGGTGTGCGTGAGGATCGCGTCGATCATCCGGCCACCCGACTCTATGGCCGTGCAGCGGCGTGCGACAAGCGCGACGGCGCTGTCGTTGTAAGCCAATGCAATGCCGTGGTTGGCCTGCAGCCGCGCCGCGATGCGGTCCAGCTGAAGGCGAATGATCCGGTGCAGCGCATCGGCCTGCAGCGGGTAGTAAGGCACGACGACCAGGCGCCCGAGCAGCGCGGGCGCGAACACTTTCAGCAGCGGCTCGCGCAGCGCGGCGGCCAGCGGCTCGGGGTCGGGGCGCAACGTCGGGTCTTCGCACAACTGCATGACGAGGTCGGTGCCGACGTTCGACGTCATGATGATCACGGTGTTGCGGAAGTCGATGTGGCGGCCTTCGCCGTCTTCCATCCAGCCCTTGTCGAAGACCTGGAAGAAGATCTCGTGCACGTCGGGGTGGGCCTTCTCGATCTCGTCGAGCAGCACCACGCTGTAGGGCCGCCGGCGCACGGCCTCGGTGAGCACGCCGCCTTCGCCATAACCCACGTAGCCGGGCGGTGCGCCCTTGAGCGTGGAGACGGTGTGCGACTCCTGGAACTCGCTCATGTTGATGGTGACGAGGTTCTGCTCGCCGCCGTACAGCGCCTCCGAGAGCGCGAGCGCGGTCTCGGTCTTGCCCACGCCCGAAGGGCCGCACAGCAGGAACACGCCGACGGGCTTGTTGGGGTTGTCCAGCCGCGCACGCGCGGTGCGGATGCGCCGCGAGATGGTCTCCAGCGCATCGGGCTGCGCGACCACGCGGGCCGACAAAATCTCGCCCAGGCGCAGCACCGACTGCGCGTCGTCGCGCACCATGCGGCCGATGGGAATGCCGGTCCAGTCGGCGACCACGGTGGCGACGGCTTGCGCATCGACGGCCGCGAGGATGAGTGGTGTCTCGCCTTGCAATTGCACGAGCTGGTCTTGCGCTTCATTGAGTTCAGCGCGGATGGCTTCGGGTGTTCGTTCGGGCTCGGCGGGCGGTTCCTCTTCGCGGTCATCTTCCGCTTCAGATTGCACCGGCACCGCCGCAGGCGACAGCAGCTTGCGCAGCGCGACGATGCGCTCGACCAGCGCCGCCTCTTCCACGCGCCGCTGTTCCAACAGTTCGAGTTCGGCCTGCGCGGCAGCCACCTGCGCCGCGATGTCTTCCACGCGCTGGTGCTCGCCGACCCCGATCGCCGCCTCGCGCCCCGCAATGCCCGACTCGATGCCCAGCACCTCGATGCGCCGCTTCAGATCTTCGAGCGCCGCAGGCAGCGCATGCTGGCTCAGCGCCACGCGCGCGCACGCGGTGTCGAGCAGGCTCACGGCCTTGTCGGGCAGCTGGCGCGCGGGAATGTAGCGGTGCGACAGGCTCACGGCCGCTTCGAGCGCGGCGTCGAGGATGAGCACGCCGTGGTGTTTCTCCAGCTCGGCCGAGATGCCGCGCAGCATGACCACGGCCTTGGGCTCGGTCGGCTCGTGCACCTGGATGGTCTGGAAGCGCCGCGTGAGCGCCGGGTCTTTCTCGATGTACTTCTTGTACTCCGACCACGTCGTGGCACCGATGGTGCGCAGCCGGCCGCGCGCGAGCGCGGGCTTGAGCAGGTTGGCCGCGTCGCCGGTGCCGGCGGTGCCGCCCGCGCCGACCAACGTGTGCACTTCGTCGACGAACAGCACGATGGGCTTGGGGCTTTTCTCGACCTCGTCGATCACCTGGCGCAGCCGCTGTTCGAACTCGCCCTTCACGCCCGCGCCGGCCTGCAGCAGCGTGGGGTCGAGCACCCACAGCGACACGTCCTTCAGCGAAGGCGGCACGTCGCCCGCGGCCAGGCGCGAGGCCAGGCCTTCGACCACGGCCGTCTTGCCGACGCCGGCCTCGCCGGTGAGCAGCGGGTTGTTCTGGCGGCGGCGCATGAGGATGTCGACGATCTGGCGGATCTCGTCGTCGCGGCCGTACACGGGGTCGAGCTCGCCCGCGCGCGCCTTGGCCGTGAGGTCGCTCGCGTACTTGGCCAGGGCCGAACCGCCGGCCGCAGGGGCATCGCCTTGATGCTGCGCCACAGGTGCGCCACCGCCCGCATCCGACGCGGCGTCGTAGTCGTCTTCCGGCGAGCCTTCGGTCCACGCCGCAAGCTGCGCGACCAGCACGTCGGGCACGAGCTTGTCGAACTCGCGCGAGATGCCCGAGAGCACCTGGCGCAGGCCCGGTGTCTTCACGATGCCGGCGAGCAGGTAGGCGCCGCGGATCGACGTGGCCTCGAAGCGCAGGCTCGCGTACACCCAAGCGCGCTCCACCGCATGGTCGACGTGCTCGGAGATGTCGCTGATCGACGTGGCGCCGTGCGGCAGGCGGTCGAGCGCGCGCACGAGGTCCTGCTCGACCGCGTCGAGGTTGAGCCCGGCGCGCTTGATGATGCGCAGCAGGTCGCTGTCCTGCAGCTGCAGGATCTGGTGCAGCCAGTGCACGAGCTCCACGTAGGCATTGCCGCGCAGCTTGGCGAAGGCGGTGGCGGTCTCCAATGCCTTGTAGAGCATCGGATTCAACTTGGAAAACAGAGAGACGCGGCGGATGTCGGTCATGAGGAAGCCGGTGCGTTGCGGGAAAAGAGCGCCTCGGGCTGGAACACCATGTCGCCGGCGTCGGTGTCGGACAGGCGGGTGCCGAGCCAGCTGCCCCAGCCCAGGCGCTGGTCACTGCTCAGCCGCATGCCGCGCGCCTCGGGCTTGCTGAGCACCAGCCGCAGCTCCCAGGCGAATTCGATGCCGACGTACTGGCGCACCCAGTCGACCACCTGCTGCAGGCGCGGGCTACCGGGCAGGAACTCGCGGAACTGCTGCTGCGACAGCGGGCCGAGTTCGAGCCTGAACTTGCCCTGCGCATCGCGCACCGCCAGGCCGATGGTCGCGCCGCTGCCGAGCCGGTGGTTGCGCCCGAGCAGGCCGATGCGGCTGACCTGGCGCTCGTCGATGTGCACCCAGTCGCTCACGAACTCGACCACGCGCACGGGCACGTCGAAGTACAGGCGAAGAATCTGAATCAGCCCTTCAGGGTTGCGCGTCTGGCGCACCAGGTGCCCCGCCATGTGGGTGCGCGCGTGGTCGGCGATGCGGTCGCGCGCCTTCAGGCCGGGCTGCCCCATGTTCATGAGGCTGGCCACGTAGTCGACAAAGCGGTGGCCGTCGGGGCGGTCCAGGCTGTTGACCGACTGCGCGTCGGCCCAGGCGCGGTAGAACAGCAGGATCAGCCGGTGATGGAACAGGTCGGCGAACGCGCTCAGCGTGTTGTCGGCGTGGTGACGCTTGCGCTCGCGCGCGTACTCGGTCAGGTGCAGCGGCAGTGGGCCGTTGGGACCGAACAGGCCGAAGCCGTAGATCGAGATGCGCGGCGCGCCGTCTTGGTCCACCTCGACGCCCGACACGTTCGACGGCGCGAAGGCCATCGAGGGCTCCTGGCCCAGCCGCAGCGGCTCGTCGCGCGGGCGCGGCGCGCGGCCCAGCAGCGGATGGTCGCCCTGCGCATCGAGCCGGCGCAGCAGCATGAACAGGTCGTGCTCGAAGGGCTGCTCGACGAGCCGGGCCCACAGCGCGGGGTCGGCCTCGGGCACGCCGCGGCGCGGCGGGGCCTTCGCCTTCGCGTGCGCCGGGCTGCGCGCATCGACGGCCGCCTCGTCGCGCGCCTCGGCCTCTACCGGCAGCACCTGCAGCATGGCGTCGTCGGTGAGGCCGGTCGTGCTCATACGGTGGGGCGGCGTCCCACGCGCGGGGTCCAGCGCGCAATTTCGCCGCGCTGCAGGCTGGACAGCGCGAACTCGGTGAAGGCGTTGAGCGACACGTGCCGGCTGAAGAACTGCTCCAGCACGGCACCGAACAGGTACGGGCTCGCGCCAGAGAAGGCGACCTCGTCGATCTGCAGCGCGATCTCCACGCCGCGCCCAAACACGATCGGGCCCGGCTCGGGCAGGCGGCGGAACACGGGCGCCAGCGCCATCGAACGCACGCCCTGGATCTGCCGGCGCACGGCCGGGTCGGCGAGGTTGCCGTACAGGTCGAGCATCTCGCGCAGCGCGGCGGCGCCCTGCGTGGCATCGACGTCGGTCAGGCTCAGGTAGTTCAGGCCCAGGTGGCTGATGAGGCGCCAGGTGAGCGCGCCTTCAGCCAGCGCCGGGTACGGCCGTGACGGCCCGCGCAGGATGCGCACGCCGCGCACCGGCGCCGACACGCGCAGCGTGAAGTCCGATTCGAGCCCGGTGGGCAGCAGCAGCGGCAGGTCGCGGTTGGTGCACAGCGCGTCGATGGTGATGTGGCGCAGGCTGTGCGGAAACGGCGCGTCGTGCTGGTCGACCAGCGACACGTACACCTCGCTGCCGGTGTAGCTGGTGCGCGTGCCCTGTGCGCGTGCGCGGTCGGACACCAGGCGCGGTTCGCGGCGCAGCGAGAAGTAGGCGCCGAAGTCGCCGTCGTCGGACGCGAACGAACCGAGGAAGGGCCGGAACTCGCGCTCTTCGGAGCCGTTGGCCATGTGGCCCGTGACGCGCTCGACGGTGAAGATCTCGAAGTCGCGCGGGCGCGTGCGGTCGATCACCGCATGGTGCTCGTGCTGGCCCGGCCCGACCGGGATGCGGTCACTGCGGCGCGGCACGAGGTTGATGATGGGCGTGCAGAACAACGAGAAGTGCCTGGCATCGACCAGCCGCTCCAGGTCGGCGTCGGCGCGGTCGAGCAGGATCACGATCTCCATCGTGGTGCCGCCGATGGCCGAGGCCGCCGCGCGCAGGTGCTTCACGCTGAAGAACAGGTAGCGCTCCGGAAAGGCGAAGTACTCGTGCAGCAGGCGGTAGCCCTGGAACGAGCGCGCGTCGTAGGGCAGCAGCGACTGCTCGGGGTCGAAGCCCTCGTGACGGATCGCCTCGTCGCCCAGCGGCACGATGCGCGCCGTGCTGCCGGGGCCGGCGCGGCACACGGTGGCCACGCTGTGGTGAGCCACCAGTTCGAGCACGCGCAGCGCATGCAGCTCCGCGCCCGAGAGAAAGAACTCGAGCCGATCGAGCGGCATCTCCGAGAAGCGCGCGCCGCCCACCGCCTCGAGCTTGATGGTGATCGCACTCTTCGCCTGGCGCGCCGCCATCGGCAGCGCATGCGCGATCTCGGCCGGCACCGGGCCCAGGCTCGCCTCGGCAATCTTGATGGGCCACAGCGTGACGGCATGGCCCGTGCGGAACTCGCAGGCCGTCTGCTCGCCCTTGATCATGCGGCCGCGCAAGAGCGTGTGGCGCGGCAGCTCGTAGCCCGCCTTCAGAGAGCCTTCGTTGAGGTTGCCGTCGATCTGCACCACGGCCATCGCGGGCAGCGGCGCAAGGAAGTTGGGGTACACCACTTCCAAAAGGCGCTGCGAGAAGCGCGGAAACTCCGCGTCCATCTTGAGCTGGATGCGCGCCGTGAGAAAGCTGAAGCCTTCGAGCAGGCGCTCCACATACGGGTCGCTGACCTCGATGCCGCGCATGCCCAGGCGGCCCGCGATCTTGGGGTAGCGCTGCGCGAACTCGGCCCCGAGCTCGTGCATGTAGGTGAGTTCGCGGTTGTAGTAGTCGAGGAGCTTGGCGTCCATCACAGCCCTCCTGTCGGCCGCAGCACCATGTGCCCGCTCTCGAGGTCCAGCTCCGAACGCAGGATGAATTCGATCGGGTACGGCACCGACCACAGCGTGCCGCGGATCTCCAGCGCGAGCAGGTTGTGGTGCTCCAGGTCGGTCGCATCGGTCACGCAGCGCACGTCGATGCTGTCCTTCATGATGCGCGGCTCGAAGTCGATGATGGCCGCGCGGATGGTCGCCTCCACGTCGGCGAAGTCGACCTCCGACATGCGCCCGCCGGCCCAGCCGCGCACGCCGTAGTTCACCACCGAGCCGCGCGCGCGCGGCATGCCGTTGATGCGGTGGTCGGCACCGAAGTTGGTGGTGTTGAGCAGCCACTGCAGGTCGCGCAGCACCGAGTCGCGCAGCAGCTTGCCGCTCATGAGGAAGGCGCCCGCGCGCTCCTGGCCGTTCTGCGGCGCCTTGTCGGTGAGGCGGTCGAGCAGCACCGGTTGCAGGCGGTCGCGTGCGACGCTTTCCTGGGCGTCGCTGTCGATGTCGGTGGTGACGGCGGGGGTCATGCAGCCACGCCTTCCGTCGCTGCGGCGAACTCGATGCGCCGCAGGTCGAGCAGCGAGTGGTCGCCGGCCTCGCTGATCAGCGTGCGCTGGCCGACGCCCGCGAACTGGTCGTCGCCCGAGAGCGGTTGCCAGTCGGTGCGACGGCCCAGCGCGGTCTCGTCGTCCAGGCTGTCGAGCGCGCCCGGGTAGCGCACCGGCACGAGGCCGTTGAGGCCGCGCCCGTCGTGCAACTCGATCTCGGCCGGTGCCCACAGCAGGTCGACCAGGTGCTGCGGGCGCGAGAACTTGATGCGGCGCACCGCCGGCAGCGGCAGCCACGCATAGCCCGAGGGCGTGAACAGTTCGAGCACGGCGCCGATGCGCGCGTCGCCGTCGCACAGCCAGGCGAAGTCGCTGTGTGCGGCGGGCTCGCCGTCGAGCGCCTGCACGGCCCGCGCATCGGAGCGGTCGACGGTGGTCAGCGTGCCTTGCAGCGCCGGCGCCGCATCGCGTGCGGCCTCGCGCAGCGCGGCGGCCTCGTCGGCACGTTCGGCGGGCAAGACGGCAGCGCCGAGCAGTTGCTCGACCCAGTCGGCATTGCCCGAGACGATGGCCGGCGTGCGTCCGCCGCCGGCCCAGAAGTCGCTGCGCTCACGCTCGCCCCGCAATGCCATCGCGCAGGTGACGCTGGCCGGCGTGAACGTGGGGTCGAGCTTGGTGGCGAGCTTGAGCTGGTCTTCGGCCCGCTGCCATTCGCCGCGCAGCGCGAGGAAGTGGCACAGGGCAAGGCGCAGGCCGGCATTCTGGGGACTGGCGCGGATCTGCCGCTGTACCCATTCGGTGTGCTCGGCCACGGAGCGCTCGCCCAGCACTGCAAACCCATCGCCCATGAAACTTCCCCGTTGACTGGCTGAAAGGTGAAAGGCGGCGCGCCGCGAAGGGGCGCCGCAGGAGACAGACAAACGGCTGTGGACCGCCGGCGGGGGCTGCATGGCCCTGAAGGCCACGGCCCCGCCGCGCAACAAGGAAATCAGGCTTCCTTGTTTTCCTTGATGTTCCAGCCCAGCACCGTCTCGGCGCCCTTGCCGCCCTTGTCGGTCTGTTCCCAGTACTGCTGTTTCACCTTCGCGGCCTGGAAGGCGTACTGCACGAGCACCGCATCGCCGCCCTGCTCGGCCGTGTACTGCACCGAGGTGACGAGCACCTCTTCGAGCGTGACGCGCGTGTACTCGATCTGCGAGCCGCCGGCCTTGCACACGGCCACTTCGACCTTGCTCAGGTGCTTGCCGCTCGCGCAGTTCTTCAGCACGGAAGGCGCGGCCTTGTCGATGCGCGCGAGCACCTGCAGGTCGTTGAAGCTGGCCTTGCCCACGCCGCCGCCACCGCCGCTGACCATGTTGCCAGGCTGCGTCGCTCCCCATGCAAACGACTTGATGTCGGTCCAGTCCTTGTGGTTGGAGTCCTTGGACTCGCCGTTTGCACCCTCGACGCGCATGAACATGTCTACTGCCATGATTGACCCCCAAAAGTTATCGATGAATTGCCCGGTAGCGGGACAGTGGAATTAGCTGCTGTCCTTCTTGTTGGACGGCAGCTTCGAAACCAGCCGCAACGACACCGTCAGCCCCTCGAGCTGGTAGTGCGGCCGGAGAAAAAACTTGGCGGCGTAGTAGCCGGGGTTGTCCTCGATGGCTTCCACCTGGACCTCGGCCGCCGCCAGCGGCTTCATCGCCTTCGTGTCCTGCGACGAGGTGCCGGGGCTGCCGTCGACGTAGTTCATGATCCAGTCGTTGAGCCAGCGCTCCATGTCCTCGCGCTCGCGGAACGAGCCGATCTTGTCGCGCACGATGCACTTCAGGTAGTGCGCGAAGCGGCAGCATGCGAACAGGTACGGCAGGCGCGCCGCCAGGTTGGCGTTGGCCGTGGCGTCGGCGTCGTAGTACTCGGCCGGCTGCTGCAGCGACTGCGCGCCGATGAAGGCCGCGAAGTCGGAGTTCTTGCGGTGCACCAGCGGCATGAAGCCGTTCTTGGCCAGCTCCGCTTCGCGCCGGTCGCTGATGGCGATCTCGGTCGGGCACTTCATGTCCACGCCGCCGTCGTCGGTCGGGAAGGTGTGGGTGGGCAGGTTCTCGACCGCGCCGCCCGACTCCACACCGCGGATCGAGGTGCACCAGCCGAACTGCTTGAACGAGCGGTTGATGTTCACGCCCATCGCATAGGCCGAGTTGGCCCAGGTGTAGCGCGTGTGCAGCGCCGAATCGGTTTCTTCCTCGAACTCGAACTCGTCGACCGGGTTGGTGCGCGCACCGTAAGGCAGGCGCGCCAGGAAGCGCGGCATGGCCAGGCCGATGTAGCGCGCGTCTTCCGAATCGCGCAGCGAGCGCCACGCGGTGTGCTCGGTGTTCTGGAAGATCTTGGTGAGGTCGCGCGGGTTCGACAGCTCCTGCCACGAGTCCATCTGCATCACGGTGGGCGAGGCGCCGGCGATAAAGGGGCAGTGCGCGGCAGCGGCGATCTTGGCCATCTCGCCGAGCATCTCGACGTCGGGCGGGCTGTGGTCGAAGTGGAAGTCGCCGATCAGCGCGCCGAAGGGCTCGCCGCCGAACTGGCCGTACTCGGCCTCGTAGATCTTCTTGAACATCGGGCTCTGGTCCCAGCCGATGCCCTTGTGGCGCTTGAGCGAGCGCGCCACTTCGCGCTTGGAGGCGCACATGACGCGGATCTTCAGCTGCTCGTCGGTCTCGGTGTTGTTCACGAGGTAGTGCAGGCCGCGCCATGCACCTTCGAGCTGCTGGAAGTCTTCGTGGTGCAGGATCTGGTTGATCTGCTCCGACAGCTTGCGGTCGATCTCCGTGATGATGGCCTGCACGCTGCGGTAGGCATCGTTCGAGATGGTGACGGTGTTCTCGAGCGCCTGCACGGCCAGCGTCTTGACGGCGTTTTCCACCGCCTCGCGCGCCTGCTCGGTCTTGGGCTTGAACTCGCGCTGCAAGAGGTCGGAGAACTCGTTGGGCTCGAGCGCTTCGACGGTGGCGGTGCGGGCGCGTGCGCCTTGCTGGGATGCGGTGCTCATGGTGCGGTCCTGTCGTCGGCTTGCTTGGCTGCTGCATCGGCGGCCGCCTGCGCGACCGCGGGGTTGGGCGCGGACGCCAGCGACTTGAGCAGCGCCGGGTTCTGCAGCGCCTGCGCGATGAGTTGCTCGGCGCCGTTCTTGCCGTCCATGTACGAGAGCAGGTTCGACAGCTCGGTGCGCGCCTCGAGCAGCTGCTGCAGCGCATCGACCTGGCGCGCGATGCGCGCGGGCGAGAAGTCGTCCATGCTGTCGAAGGTGATGTCCACGTTCATCTGGCCTTCGCCGGTGAGCGTGTTGGGCACCTGGAACGCGACGCGCGGCTTGATGGACTTCATGCGCTCGTCGAAGTTGTCGATGTCCACCGCCATGAACTCGCGCTCCGCGAGGTCGGGCATGGGGTCGGTCTGCTTGCCCGCGAGGTCGGCGATGACGCCCATCACGAAAGGCAGCTGGATCTTGCGTTCGCTACCGTAGATCTCGACGTCGTACTCGATCTGCACGCGCGGCGCCCGGTTGCGCGCGATGAACTTCTGACCACTGTTCCTGACACGGTTGTCTGCCATAAGCGTCCTCTTGAAACTGAATGCATGGGTCGTACCGGTCGACCGGTGCCGGCGCGTTGTTCCTGCTCGCCGGCAGCAACGGCCGCTAGGGCAATGCGGCGTCGCCGTTCAACGGGCGGCCGGCAAGGCTTTCTATCTTTTGCAATCCCTCGGGCACGAGCTCTTCGATGATCTGGAAGAAGTTGAGGTCCATCAGCCGCTGGGCCCTGCGGATCAGCATGGGTGCCGGATGGCTCGGTTCCGTTCGTTCCAGGAACTCGCATGCTTTTTCCAACAACACTTGCACATCTTCACGAGCCGATATTTCAATCTCTTGAATACGCAGCGGACGCACTGCAGCCTGCGTGGCCGCTGCAACGTGCGCTGCGGTTGCGTGCACCTGTGCCGCACCGCTTGTGTCTTCTGCACGGCCCGTTGCCGACGCCTGCGGCACCTCGCTGTGCGGCTGCTCCGGCAGCAACTGGCCCACGGTGCGCAGCGACCGTTCGAGCCGTGAAAAATCGGGCGCCCAGCTCTGGCCCAGCGCGCGCTCGCAGGTCTCTCGGATGCGCTGCAGGAGTGCCAAAGCCTCACGCAGGGCCACGACCGGCGCCGCCGCCTTGTCGTGTGCGCGGCGTGCGGCCTCGCGCAGGCGGCCCACGCCGCCGGGGTAGTCCACCTGGTCGCTCTTGCTCGAATCGAGCAGCGCCTCGACCTGCCGCAGGCTCATCGCCGTGCCACCGTCTTCGAGCAGCCGCGCATCGCGCACGCTGCGTCCGAGCCCTTCGGCTTCGGCCAGTGCGGCCAGCGCATTCATGCGCGGCAGCGGGTCTTCGTTAGTGCCATCGACGACGCGCGGATGCACGTCGTTCCAGAAAGTCTGCAGCACCGCATCGACCTGGCGCAGCCCGTCGACATAGCCGGGCAGGCCGCGGCTTTCGGTCCATGCGAGCGTGAGCGGCACCAGCACGCGCAGGTCGCGCGTGCGCACGCACAGCTGTCGCGCGATGCGGTCTACGCGCGCCCAGTCGGGCGGCTCGGCGGGAATGATGGTGTCGCCGAACTGCTGCTCGCGCTTGCCCGTGGCCGCCTGTTGGAGCGCCATGAAATCGGCGTCGTATTCCAGATCTTCACCACAGGGAAGCGGGCCCTCGACGGGCGTCTGCAACAGATCGATCTCATTCGGCAGCAACCACGACTCCCTTGATTTATCCACTCGCGATGGTAGTCATCTTGAGGGTAAGAAGAGGCATGGTCAACCGCAACAGAATGCAAAGTGCAGCCTCTGAATTCCAAAGGAGTACATCTGCTTTTAAAGTGCAGAAGTACGGGCTACAGCAGCCGACGCGACGCGAGGTTGCGCATCAACGCACCGAGGCCGAAAGACCACCGCGGCGCCTGGTCTGCATGCACCACGCGGTTGTTCAACGCACCCAATTCAGGGGCCGCGATGCGCACATGGTCGCCCACGACATGCGTGAATCCTTGCCCCGGTCCGTGACGGTCTTGTGTCGGCGCGAACATCGTTCCCAGAAACAACATGAAACCGTCTGGGTAGGCGTGGTGGCGGTTGAGTGTCTGCGCCACGAGGTCGAGCGGATCGCGGCTGATCTTCGACAGCGAGCTCGAACCTTCGAGCGTGAAGCCCTCTGGGCCCGTCACGTTCAACGCGACCGTGATGCGACGCACGTCGGCGATGCCGAAGTGCGCATCGAACAGACGGATGAACGGCCCGATGGCGCACGAGGCGTTGTTGTCCTTGGCCTTGCCCAGCAGCAGCGCGCTGCGGCCTTCGAAGTCGCGCAGGTTGACGTCGTTGCCGAGCGCGGCGCCAAGCGTTTCGCCGCGGCTGTTCACCGCGAGCACGACCTCGGGCTCGGGGTTGTTCCAGGCCGAGTCCGCGTGGATGCCCACGTCGGCGCCGGTGCCCACGGCCGCGAGCACCGGCGCCTTGGTGAAGACCTCGGCGTCGGGGCCGATGCCGACCTCGAGGTACTGCGACCACATGCCTTGTGCGATGAGCACGTCCTTCACCTTCATGGCTTCGGGCGAGCCCGGCACGATGTCGGCGAGGTTGTCGCCCAGCACATCGCCGATGGCCGCGCGCGTGGCCTCGGCGCGCGAGGCATCGCCGCGTGCCTGCTCTTCGATCACGCGTTCGAGCAGGCTCGCGACGAAGGTCACGCCGCTGGCCTTCACGACCTGCAGGTCGCAGGGGGCGAGCAGCCAGGCCTGGTGGCTGTCGCGCGTGCTTTCGTCGCTGTTGGCGAGCACGGCATCGAGCGCGGCGATGCGCGGCGCGGTGCCCGCTTGCAATGCAGCGCGCACGGCTTCGGCCGGCGATCCATTGCCTTCGAGCAGGTCGCTCATGGTGGGCGCGAGCGTCGACAGGTCGTGCAGGCCATCGCCCTGCACGGCCACCAGCACCGGACCCACGCCGGGTTGCCAGAGACGGCCGACAAGGGTGGCGCGCTCGGCGTCGCGGGGCAGGCTGGAAGCGGTCGAAAGGTCCAAAGGCATGGCGGGGTGTCTCCGTGAATAAGGTCTGCGTGCCATCGTAGCCGCGGCCCGGGAGCCGCCGTGTGTCAGTGGCCCGGCGTGGCCCGCACGCGCGCCACGTCGGCGGGCAGGTTCGGCCACGGCGCTTCCTGCGGTGCGAAGCGTGCGCGCATGTAGCCGGCGAGGTCGGCGATCTGGCGGTCGTCGAGCGCCTCGCGGAACGCGGGCATGAAGCCGATGTCGCGGTGCGCGGGCGCGCGCACGCCGTCGAGGATGGTGCGCAGCAGGTTGTCGGGCCGTGTGCTCGTGAGGCTGCTGTTGAGTGCGAGCGGCGTGTTCACGCCCAGCAGCGTGGGGCCGTCGCCGTCGTGGTGGCACGAGGAGCAGGCGCTGTCGAACATGCGCTGCGCGGGGCCGAGCAGCTGGCCCTGCGTGCGCGCGGCGTTCTCGATCGCCTGCTGCGCAAGCGCCTGCGGTTGCGCGACCGGCGCGGGGTTGAACGACCCCAGGTAGACGGCCATCGCGCGCACGTCGGCATCGGGCACCTGCGCGAGTTCGCGCACCACCTCGGCCATCGGGCCGCCCGCGATGCCGTGGCGCGGCGAGTGGCCGTTGCGCAGGTAGCGGTACAGCGCGTCGGTGTCCCACGGCACGGCGGCCTTCGACAGCTGCGTGAGCGCGGGCGCTTCCCAGCCATCGACCATCGCGCCCGAGAGGAACGCGCTGCCGCCCTGCTCCGCGCCGAGCGCGTTGCGCGGCGTGTGGCAGGCGCCGCAATGGCCCAGGCCGTTGACGAGGTAGGCGCCGCGGTTCCATTCGGCGCTCTGCGTGGGCACGGGCTGTAGTGGCGCGGGGTCGTGGAACAGCGCGTTCCAGCCGGCCATCAGCGGGCGCAGGTTGAACGGGAACTTGAGTTCGGACTTGGGCGTTTCCGCACGCACCGCCGGCATCGCCATGAAGTAGGCATAGAGCGCCTGCAGGTCGTCGTCGCTGGTCTTCGCGAAGGCGGTGTAGGGGAACGCGGGGTACAGGTGGTGGCCGTCGCGCGAGACACCTTCGCGCATCGCGCGCTGGAAGGCGCTGAACGACCAGCGGCCCAGGCCCGTCTCGGCATCGGGCGTGAGGTTGGTGGTGTAGAGCGTGCCGAAGGGCGTGTCCATCGCGCGGCCACCGGCATTGGGCGCGCCGCCCGGTGCGGTGTGGCACACGGCGCAGTCGCCGAGCGCGGCGAGCACGCGGCCGCGCTCGATGGTGGACTCGCTGTAGACCGGCGCGCTGAGCGACACCGGCGCGATGGCCGCGCGCCAGCCGAGCAGGCCGGCGATGACGCCGAGGCCGCCGATGAAGAGCGCGGCGCCGGTGGCCCACAGGCCCTTGCGCCGGGGCCAAAGAGCATTGCTCCTTCCCCCTCTGGGGGAAGGTTGGGATGGGGGCACGGCAGCGTCACCACTCCAGCGCCGCTCGCCCCCACCCCCGCCCTCCCCCGGAAGGGGAGGGAGCAAAACCTTATTCAACTCGGCCAGCACTGTCTCGGGTGTGAACGGCGGCGAGCGGAAGCGCACGCCGGTCGCATCGAAGATCGCATTCGCGATCGCCGCCGTCCCCGGCACCGACGACGACTCGCCCGCGCCCAGCGACGGCTCGCCGGGACGCGGCATGTGCATGACCTCGATCACCGGCACGTCGCGGAAATTGAGGATCGGGTAGCTGCCCCACTCACGGCTCGCGACCACGCCCGAAGGCAGCACGCCCGGCAACTGCGCGCCGCCCGTTGCGGCGCCCTGCTGCGGCGCGAACTGCACCTGCTCCTTGAGCGCGCGGCTCGTGGTCTGGATCACGTTGCCGTGCACCTGGTGCTCGACCCCCGCCGGGTTGACCAGCAGCCCCGCGTCGTGCCCCACCACCACGCGGCGCACATGCACCTCGCCGGTCTTCTGGTTGACCTCGACATCGGCCACCCACGCAGCCCACGCCGCGCCGAAGCCCGGCCACTTGCTGTGGATGTAGCGCGCGTACGCAAAGCCCTGGCCGAAGAGGATGTCGCCGCCTTCGCCGAGCCCGCCGTCGGCGTTCTCCTGCGGCCCGGTGCGCATGCGCCAGCCGGCCTTCTGCGCGGTGGCCTGCACGAGTTCGACCGCGCGCGGGTCGTCCAGGTGCCGCAGGCGGAACTGCACGGGGTCGACGCCGGCGGCGGTCGCCAGCTCGTCGATGTACGACTCGTGCGCGAACGAACTCGGCAGCGCCGACACGCCGCGCAGCCACGAGGCGCGCACGATCGGCGCCATGTCGTTGACCTTCACGCGCAGGTTGTCGTAGGTGTAGGGCGGGCGCGCGGTGCGGTCGCCCATCTCGTAGGCCTGCGCCACGGGCTCGACCGTGCGCGTGAGCAGCAGCGCCAGCGTGGGCGCGCCGTTCGAGGGGTACGAGGTTTCGAAGTCGTAGGCGGCGACGCGGCCGTCGGCCATGAGCCCGCCGTCGATCTCCATGAGCTGCGCGGCGCCCTTGGGCTCCCACGCATGCTCCTGCTCGCGCGAGAGCTGCACGCGCACCGGCGCGCCCACGGCACGCGCGAGCAGCGCGGCATCGGCCGCCACGTCGTCGGCGCCGTTGCGGCCGTAGCAGCCCGCGGCCTCCATGCGCACCACGTCGACCTGCACGTCGTCCACGCCCATGAGCTTGGCAAGATCGGCGCGCAGCACGTGCGGGTTCTGCGACCCGGCCCAGCAGCGCAGCTGCATGCCGCTGCCGTCGGCGGGCTGCCACTCGGCCAGCGCGCACGACGGGCCGATGGACGCATGCATCTGGTAGGGCCACACGTAGGTGCGCTGCATCGGCTGCGCAGCGGCGGCCATGGCACCGTCGACGTCGCCTTCGTCGACCAGCAGGCGCTGCGTCGAGGGGTTGTCGCGCAGGGCCTGCGCCACGTCGCGCAGGTCGGGCATGCCGGGCCAGGGCTTCCAGGTCACGCGCAGCTCGCGCATCGCCTGCTCGGCGTGTTCCTCGCGCTCGGCGACGATGCCGACGAAGTCGCGCACCACGACCACGGCGCGGATGCCGGGGATGTGCGCGATCGACGCTTCGTCGACCGCTTCGAGCGTGTTGCCGATGAACTCGCCGTGGTCCGCGCCCGCATACGGCGGGCGCACCACGCGGCCGTGCAGCATGTCGGGCACGCGCATGTCGTGCACGAACACGAGGTCGCCGGCGAGCTTGGCCGGGATGTCGACGCGCGCCTGGCGCGTGCCGACGAGGCGGTAGTCGGCCGGGTTCTTGGGCGTGGCGTCGAGGTCCAGCCGCAGCACCGTGCGCTGGTGCGCCACGAGGTCCGCGTAGTTGACGTGCCGGTCCGGCGTCTCGGCGACGCGCACCACGCCGTTGCACACCTGCAGCGCATCGACGGCCACGCCCAGCCGCTCGGCCGCGCGCGCCAGCAGCCAGGCGCGCGCCTGCGCGGCGGCCAGCCGCAGCGGCTGCGCGTGGATCTGGATCGACGCGCTCGCGATGGTCGCGCCCTGGTTGGGCGCGCGCGCGGTGTCGCCGAGCATCATGCGCACGCAGGGCATGCCGAGGTCGAGCTCCTCGGCCACGATCTGCGCCAGCGCGGTCTGGATGCCGGTACCCAGGTCGACGTGGCCGTTGAGCGCGGAGACGCTGCCGTCGTCCCACAGCGCGATCAGCACCTCGTCGCCTTCGACGGGGTTGCTCGCAATGAAGGCAGGCTGGCCCTTGGCCGGCGGCGGTGGGGGCGGTGCCTCGCGCACCACCAGCAGCACGCCATCGGAAGCGAGGAATTCCGCGCGCGTCTGCGGCAGGTCGGCGCGGCGCGTCATGCGGCGGCGTCGCCCGGCGAGGCCGCACGCAGGCGCACGGCGGCGCGCTGCACGGCGTCGAGGATCTCGATGTGCGTGCCGCAGCGGCACAGGTTGCCCGAGAGCTCGCTGCGGATACGCGCCTCGCTGGCATCGGGGTCGCGCGCCAGCAGCGCGGCGGCCTGCATCACCATGCCGTTGAGGCAGTAGCCGCACTGCGCGGCCTGCGCGTCTTCGAAGGCGGCCTGCACCGGGTGCCAGCGCCCGCGCATGCCCAGGCCTTCGAGCGTGGTGATGCTGCGCCCTGCCACGCCATGCGCCGGAATCACGCAGGACCGCGCGGCCACGCCGTCGACGTGCACCGTGCAGGCGCCGCACTGCCCGAGCCCGCAGCCGTACTTCGGCCCGTTGAGCCCCAGGTCGTTGCGCAGCAGGTGCAGCAGCGAGGCTTCGCGCGGCACGCCGGCGAGCGTGTGGGCCCGGCCGTTGACCTGCAGGTGCAGCGGCTCAGCGCCGCAACTGGCCGTCACGGGTGTACATCTCCAGGTCCACGAAGGTCGAGCCGTTGTGGTTCTTCGCGCTGTAGTCGACGGGGAAGTCGCCGAAGCGCGTGCTGCCGATGCTCTCGAGCCCGGTGATGAAGCTGTCGCGCGTGAGCGCCTTGCCCGCGCGGCGCAGGCCCTCGGCCATCACGCGCGCGACGATGTAGCCCTCGAGCGCGGTGTAGCTGTCGATCTTCTGGCCGAACTCGGCGCGGTCGCGCTGGTAGTCGGCCACGATGGGCACGCGCTGCGCACCGGGCGGCGGCACGATGCTGGCCGTGACCAGCCCGGCAAGCTTGCCGTCCAGCCGCTTGGCCGAACCCGCCGCGTCGGTGATGCCGACCGAGAGCGTGTACAGCGGCGCGGCCGCACCGCTCGCGCGGTAGTCGCGGATGAAGACCTCGGTCATGCGCCCGGCCATGATCATCACGACGGCGCCGGGGCGGCCCTCGGCGAGCCCGCCGATCACCTGCTTGGCGTCTTCGGCCGCGATGGCCATGGGCAGCGTCTGCACCACCTTCACCTTGTACTCGGCGGCCAGCTGCTCGCAGGTGGCGAGGTTCGACTTGCCGAAGGCGCTGTCCTGGTAGACCACGGCGATCGACTGGATGCCCAGGGTCGAGAGGTGGCTGATGATCTTGCGCAGCTCCAGGTCGTAGCCCGCGCGCACGTGGAACAGGTAGCGGTTGGTTTTTGTGCGGAACGACGTGGTGCCCACCAGCGGCGCGAACATCGGCACGCCGGCCTTCTCGGCCAGCGGCATGGCGGCCGCGAGGTTGCCCGTGGCGACGTAGCCGGTGAGCGCGAAGACCTTGTCCTCGTCGATCAGCTTGGCCGTGTTGACGGCCGTCTTCGCGGGCTCGTAGGCGTCGTCGTAGGTGACGAGTTCGATCTTGCGGCCGTGGATGCCGCCCGACTTGTTGACGCGGTCGAAGTACAGCTGGATGCCCGCGCGGTAGTCGACGCCGAAGTCTTTCGCCGGGCCGCTGAACACGGCCGATTGGCCGATGCGGATGGTCGTGTCGGTCACGCCGTTGTCCGCGCGCGCCGGCCGCAGCAGGCCGGGGCCGAGGGCCAGGGCCGCGCCGCCCGCCACCAGGGTGCGCCTTGAAATCGAAAGCTTCATGCGTCGTCTGTCTCTTTGTTGTTGTCGTCGGAGGGGTGTTGCCGCGGCGGCGCCGCGGACTTCGTCGTCGTCAGCCGGCCTGGATGTCGCCGGACTGGATGCGCTTGACGCCCTTGGCCGTCATCTGCTTCCAGGCGGCGGCCAGCGAACCGTTGAGGTCGATGCCGCGCGTGGCGTCTTCGATCACGTAGGCCTCGAAGCCGGCCTTGCGCGCGTCCATCGCGGTCCAGGCCACGCAAAAGTCGGTGGCCAGGCCGGTAACGAACACCGTCTTGATGCCGCGCGCCTTGAGGTAGCCGGCCAGGCCGGTGGCCGTCTTGTGGTCGGCCTCCTCGAAGGCGGAGTAGCTGTCCATGTCCTTGTGGAAGCCCTTGCGGATGATGAGCTGCGCGGTCGGCACCTTCAGCTCCTTGCCGAGCGCGGCGTCTTCAGTGCCCTGCACGCAATGGTCGGGCCACAGCACCTGTGTGCCGTAGTTGAGCTTCGTGGTCTCGAAGGGCTTCTTGCCGCTGTAGGTGCTGGCGAACGAGGCATGGCCCGCCGTGTGCCAGTCCTGCGTGACGACGATGTTCTGGAACGCGGGTGCCAGCGCGTTGATGACCGGGATCACTTCGTTGCCGCCCTTCACCGCGAGCGTGCCGCCGTCGAGGAAGCAGTTCTGCACGTCGACCACGATCAGCGCGGCCTTGCCGCCGGGCTTGATCTTGCCGGCCGCGAAAGCGGACGAGAGGCCGAAACTGCCGAGGCTGCCGGCGAGCCCCAGGGCAGCGGCGGACTTCAAGACGGTTC
This sequence comes from Variovorax sp. GW821-FHT09D07, assembly GCF_059416345.1. Classification (NCBI taxonomy): domain Bacteria; kingdom Pseudomonadati; phylum Pseudomonadota; class Betaproteobacteria; order Burkholderiales; family Comamonadaceae; genus Variovorax; species Variovorax sp. GW821-FHT09D07. The sequence continues at coordinate 60,591 of NZ_JBWKOY010000007.1, read as the reverse complement.
TGCGATGCATGGTGTGGACTCCGGTGGTTGAGGAAAGGAAACGGTCAGACGCTGAGGTAGGCCCTGCGCACTTCTTCGTTCGCGGCCAGTTCGGCCATCGTGGCGTGATAGCGGATCTGCCCCTTCTCGAGCACATAGGCGCGGTCGGAGACCAGCTCGGCGAAGTGCATGTTCTGCTCCGACAGCAGGATGCTCACGCCCTGCGCCTTGAGCTCGAGGATCATGTTGGCCATCTGCTCGACGATGACGGGGGCCACGCCCTCGGAGGGTTCGTCGAGCAGCACGAGATAGGGGTTGCCCATCAGCGTGCGCGCCACGGTGAGCATCTGCTGCTCGCCGCCGCTCATGCGGCCACCGGGGCGGTTGGGCATTTCGCCGAGGTTGGGGAACAGCTGGAACAGGCGCTCGGGCGTCCACAGCGGCGCGGCCGTGCCATCGGCCCACTGGCGCGCGGGCTGCTTGCCGACCTCGAGGTTCTCCATCACCGTGAGGTCGGTGAACACGCGCCGGTCTTCAGGCACGAAGCCCAGGCCCAGGCGCGCCGCGTGGTGCGGCTCGCTTTTCGAAATGTCGTGGCCCAGGAAGCGCACGGCGCCGCGGCGCTTGGTGAGCATGCCGATGAGCGTCTTGAGCGTGGTCGACTTGCCGGCGCCGTTGCGGCCCATGAGTGCGACGACTTCGCCGCGCCGCACTTCGAGGTCGACGTCGTAAAGAATCTGCGCGGCGCCGTACCAGGCGCACAGCGACTTGGCTTCCAGAAGAGGTTCGTGCGTGCTCATGCGGTGACTCCAAGCGCTGCGGCTTTCTCTGCAATCTTCTCGAAGGTCTTGCCGCTGCCGAAGTACACCTCCTGCACCTTCGGGTGGTCGCGGATCTCGAGCGGCTTGCCCTGCGCGATGAGGCGCCCGCGCGCCAGCACGATCATGCGGTCGGCGTACGCGAACACCACGTCCATGCTGTGCTCGGTGAAGAGCACGGCCATGCCGCGCTGGATGACGAGGTCCTTGGTCAGCGCCATGAGCGAGTTGCGCTCCTGGGGCGCCATGCCGGCGGTGGGCTCGTCCATGAGCAGCAGCTTGGGCGAGTTGGCCATGGCAATGGCGAGTTCGACGCGCTTCACGTCGCCGTAGGCCAGCACGCTGCAGGGCCGGTCGGCCTGCGACTTCATGCCGACCTGGTCGAGCAATGCGAGCGCCTCGTCGCGCTTGTGGTCGGCCGCGCGGCGCCACATCGAGAACAGCTTGTGGTCGTGCGAGAGCAAGGCCATCTGCACGTTCTCGACCACGGTGAGCGAGGCAAAAGTTTCGGCGATCTGGAAGGTGCGGCCCACGCCCTTGCGCCAGATCTCGCGCGGCTTGCGGCCCACCAGTTCGTGGCCGTCGAGCGTGATCGAGCCCTGGTCGGCCTTGAGCTGACCGTTCACCATGTTGAAGGTGGTCGACTTGCCGGCGCCGTTGGGGCCGATGAGCGCCAGCAGCTCGCCGGGCGGCAGCTCGAAGCTGATGCCGTCCACGGCCTTCACGCCGCCGAACGATTTGCCGAGGTTTTCTACTTTGAGGAGGCTCATGCCTTCACCTCCTTGAGCTTGGCGTCTGCGTCTGCTTCATGCTTCGGTGCGCGCCAGCGATCGACGAGCTGCTTGATCGAGCCTGCAATGCCCTGCGGGAACAGCAGCACCAGGATCAGGATGATGGCGCCGAGCATCGCGCGCCAGTAGTCGGTGTTGCGCGCCACGGTGTCGTGCAGCCAGGTGAAGGTGACGGCGCCGACCACCGGCCCCGCCAGGGTCTGGATGCCGCCCAGCAGCACCATCACGAGGCCGTCGACCGACTTGCCGACCGACAGGCTCTCGGGCGAGATGCTGCCTTTCGAGAACGCATAGAGCGCACCGGCCAGGCCCGCCACGGTGCCGGCGATGACGAAGGCCGCCCACTGCATGCGCTTGACGTCGATGCCGATGGCGTCGGCGCGCAGCACCGAGTCGCGGCCCGCGCGCAGCGCATAGCCGAAGGGCGAGAACAGCACGCGGCGCAGCCACCACACGCCCGCGCCCACGAGCACCAGCGTGAGCCAGTAGTACACCTGCTTGTTCGACAGCCACTCCGAAGGCCACACGCCGGTCAGGCCGTTGCTGCCGCCCGTGAAGCTGTCCCACTGGTAGGTGACGGCCCAGGTGATCTGCGCAAAGGCCAGCGTGAGCATCGCCAGGTACACGCCCGACAGGCGCACGGCGAACCAGCCGTAGACGAAGGCGCCGAGCGCCGCCACCAGCGGCGCGACCACCAGCGCCAGCTCCATCGGCAGGTGCAGCGCGCGCACCAGCAGCGCCGCGCCGTAGGCTCCGAGGCCGAAGTAGGCGGCGTGGCCGAAGGAGTGCATGCCGGCCGGCCCCATGATGAAGTGCAGGCTGGTGGCGAACAGCGCGGCGATCAACAGGTCGATCATCAGCACCGTGGTGTAGGGCGAGCCGGCCGTCAGCAGCGGCAGCGCGGCCAGCACCAGCGCGAGCCCGGCGGCGGCCACGATGTAGGCGGTGCTCGGGCGGCGCAGCGGTTCTTCCTGCATGCCCACGTAGCGGCTCGGCGCCTGCGGCCGGCCGAACAGGCCCCAGGGGCGCCACACCAGCACGATGGCCATCACGAGGAAGTCGACCATCAGCGTGAGCTTGGAGAACGACACGTCGATGCCGAAGATCTGCACCACGCCCAGCCAGATGCACACGGCCTTGATCTCGGCGATGAGCAGCGCGGCCACGTAGGCGCCGGGCAGCGAGCCCATGCCGCCGACCACGACGACGACGAAGGCGGCGCCGATGGTGTTCAGGTCCATCTCGAGCGTGGCGGGTTCACGCGGCAGCTGCAGCGCGCCGCCCAGGCCCGCGAGCAGTGCGCCGAGCGCGAACACGGCGGTGAAGAGCCAGGCCTGGTTGACGCCGAGCGCGCTGACCATCTCGCGGTCTTGCGTGGCGGCGCGCACCAGCGTGCCGAAGCGCGTGCGCGTGAGCAGCAGCCACACGAGGCCGAGCACCAGCGGGCCGACGACGATCAGGAACAGGTCGTAGGAAGGAAACTGGCGCCCGAGGATTTCGACCGAGCCCTTCAGGCCCGGCGCGCGCGGGCCGAGCAGTTCGTCAGGGCCCCAGAGCCACAGCACCGCGTCCTTGATGACCAGCACCAGCGCGAAGGTGGCCAGGAGCTGGAACAGCTCGGGCGCCTTGTAGATCCGGCGCAGCAGCAGCACCTCGATGAGCGCGCCCAGCACGCCCACCGCGAGCGCGGCGATCAACAGCGCCGGCCAGAAGCCCACGCTCGGGCCGAGCTTCTCGACCAGCGTGTACGCGGTGTAGATGCCCACCATGAAAAAAGATCCATGGGCGAAGTTGACGATGCGCGTCACGCCGAAGATCAACGAGAGGCCGGCCGCCACCAGAAACAGCGAAGACGCGCCGGCCAACCCGTTGAGCAACTGAACAACGAAGCCTGAAAAGCTCATGAAAGACCCTGAGGAAACTGGAGACACCGCGCCCCCGTCGTCATCGACCGACAGCAGGCGCGTTGCAGGAGCCGCGCGTGGTCAGTCCGCGGGGCGCATCTTCTTCACTTCGTCGTCCGTCGGCTGGAACTTGGCACCGTCGAGGTACACGTAGTCGACCATCACGCCCTTGCCGCCGTCGTTCTTGGTCTTGCCGACGTACGCGCCCATGGTGGACTGGTTGTCCTGCGCGCGGTAGCTGATCTTGCCGAAGGGCGTGTCGACCTGCAGGCCCTTGAAGGCGGCCACGAGCTTCTCGGTGTCGGTGCTGCCGGCCTTCTTCACGCCGGCGGCGATCGAGTAGATGGCGCTGTAGCCCACCACCGAACCCAGGCGGGGGTAGTCCTTGAACTTGGCCTGGTAGGCGTCGTTGAAGGCCTTGTGCTCGGCGGTCTTCACGCCGTACCAGGGGTAGCCGGTGACGACCCAGCCGTTGGGCGCCTCGTCCTTCAGCGGGTCGAGGTACTCGGGCTCGCCGGTCAGCACGCTCACGACCTCGCGGTCCTTGAACAGGCCGCGCGTGTTGCCTTCGCGCACGAACTTGGACAGGTCGGCGCCGAACAACACGTTGAAGATGGCGTCGGGCTTGGCGTCGGCCAGGGCCTGCACCACGCTGCCCGCATCGACCTTGCCCAGCGGCGGCGCCTGCTCGGCGACGAACTCGACGTCGGGCTGGATCGCCTTGAGCAGCGTCTTGAAGGTGGCGACCGACGACTGGCCGTATTCGTAGTTGGGGTACACGATGGCCCAGCGCTTCTTCTTGAGCTTGGCGGCCTCGGGCACCAGCATCGCGACCTGCATGTAGGTCGAGGGGCGCAGGCGGTAGGTGTACTTGTTGCCGTTGCTCCAGACGATCTTGTCGGTGAGCGGCTCGGCGGCGAGGTAGAAGAATTTCTTCTGCTTGGCGAAGTCGGTCAGCGCCAGGCCGGTGTTCGACAGGAAGGCGCCGGCCAGCACGTCGACCTTCTCGCGCGAGATGAGTTCTTCGGCCACGCGCACGGCGTCGCCGGGGTTGGCGTTGTCGTCGCGGCTGATGAGCTCCAGCTTCTTGCCGTTGACGCCGCCCTTGGCGTTGATCTCGTCGACCGCCAGCTCCATGCCCTTCTTGTAGGGCTCGAGGAAGGCGGGCTGCGCCTTGTAGCTGTTGATTTCGCCGATCTTGATCACGCCCTGCGCATGCGCGGGGACGAGGGCGGTGGCCAGCGTGACGACGGAAGCGGCGCAGAAGGCAAGGCGCAATGGATTCATCGGGAAGCTCCTGGAAGGGACAAGAAAAACGAGGTCTTTACGGGGAACACCGCGGAACCGGCTTTGCCGGGCCGCTGGTGTTGCCCCCGGTGAGGGGGTTGGCGTAGCGACACGAAGTGCGCGAAGACTGGGGGAGTACTCATCTCAGACCGTCTTCGCCCTTGATTTCACTGACCTGCAGGCCGCCGACGCGCGGCAGCGGACGGCCGCTGTCGGTGACGGCCACGGCCACGACGATCTCGTTGGCGCGGGGCGCATCAGCCACGCGGGCTTCGACGGCGTCGAAGTGGCTGCGCACGAAGGCGGCGTCCTTGTGGCCCAGCGGCACGTCGATGGCGGTGCCCAGCGTGCCCTGCTTCTTGGCCGAGGGCACGAGCGCGGCGCCCTTCTCGACCGCCACGCGCAGCGGCGCGCCCAGCTTGGGATGCAGGATCGCGGCGGCATGCTCCAGCTCGCCGCGCTCGCCGACGATGGCGGCCTTGCCGTAGCTCTGCGCCTGGCCGGGCTCGATGCCCAGCGCCTTCACGGCCTTCTGGCCCAGCAGCGCGCCGAGCTCTTCACCGATGGCGATGAGTTCGTCGAGGTTCTCGCTGTAGCGGCCGGCGTAGGGGTTCTCGATGACGGCGATGGCGACGGCGCGGCGCGTGGGCGGCGTCACGTCCTGGCCCATTTCCTTGCGGGTTTCGTCCACTTGAATGACGAGCTTGCGGATGTTGGCGGTCATGTCTGTGTGTTCCTTGTTGTCTTGTCTCTTGTCTTGTGCGGTCAGCGCAGGCCGTCCCACTTGCTGATGTCCTTGGCGAGCAGGCCGCCGACGCGCGCATGCACGCGGTAGCCGGTGCTCATCGCGAGGATGAAGACGATCTCGTCGGCCATCGGCGCGCCGGGCACGCGCACCTCGATGGCGTCGAACTGGCCGCGCACGTAGCTGGCGTTGATGTTGGTGAGCGGCACGTCGAGCGCGGCGCCGGGCGGCCCGACCTTCTTGGTCGAGGGCACGATCGACAGCGCGTTGCCGGGCTGGCCGGTTTTCTCTTCGGCCTTGCCCGCGGTGTAGGCGGCGCGGCTGCCCTTCCAGCCGAGCAGCTCGCGCATCGCGTAGCCGCCGGGCACATGCCACAGCGCGCCGTGCTCCAGCTCGCCGTCGGCGCCGACGATGGCGCCCTTGCCGTAGGTGGCCATCTGCTCCAGCGGCACGTCCATGGCGGCGTGCAGCTGGTGCGCCATGTCGACGCCCACGGGGTCGAGCAGCGCCATCATCGGCAGGATGTCGGGCTCGTAGCGGCCCGCGAAAGGATTGGTCAGCACCGCGCCGATGGCACCGCGCACCAGCGGGGTGTCGGCACGCGGTCCGAACTCGTGGTGGATGTGCTCGACATGGGTGAAGACGCGACGGATTTCGATCATGAAAAAGAACCTTGCTTTTCGTTAAGCAAATACTGAACCAACTGCTTCGGGCAGCGCGATGTCCAGCGACTTCGAGCATAAGGGTTCCACCCGCCGCCACTGCCCCTGGCAAACGAGCAGAACGGCCCACACGAGCCCCCTTTTCTGCAGCGCGCGGGCGCACGCCGCGCCCGCATCGAGTGCATGGTGCACCTGCGCGGGCGCCAGCGGCGGCACGTCGACGGTGACGAGGGTGTCGCCGAGGTCGCTGTCGTCCTTGCAGGCGCTGGCGGGCAGGCGCTGGATGGCGGCGTCGGCCACGTCGACGGCGTTGGCGATCACGGTGGCGGCGGCGTCGGCCTGCGCCGCGGTGGCGGCCAACACCGTCACGCTGTCGGCGATGCCCAGCGAGAAACTGCGCCCGCGCCAGCCGCTGGTGGCGACGCCGCGCACGGGCTGGTCGGCGTGCAGCTCGAACTGGCCGTCGGTGGTCAGCATGCCGCTGTCGCGCCAGTCGAAGCGCGCGAGGTCGGCGAACAGGCCCACGCGCGCCGTGTGGCCGGGCGCGAGGTGCAGCGCGATGTCGCCGCCGTTGTTGACCCAGGCGCGCTCGATGCCGGGCCGGTCGTAGAAGGCGATGAGTTCCTGCGCCACGCTGCCGGCCACGGCCGCCATGGGCGTGAGAAACAGCGGCGAAAACGCATCGCAGGCGTCCCACATGCGCCGCGCCACCACGCCGCGCGGGCGCTGGCGTGCGGCCACGGGCAGGCGCAGCTGCGGCAGCTCGCGCACGAGTTCGTCGAGCACATGGCCGAAGCGCGCCCAGGCCGCGTCGTGCGCGGCGGCGACGGCGTACGGGTCGCCGTGCGCTTCGGCCACGATGTCGATCGGGCCATGGTTGAAATGCCAGCGGCCCGCGTCGAGCGCCGTGCGTTGGGCGGACATGGTTTCAGCCCAGCATGGGGGCATGGCCCAGGGGCCACGGGTTGGCATCGTCGATGACGAGCCATTGGCGCGCCAGCGGGGCGCCGTCTTCCTGCCACGCGCCGCGCGCAAGCGCCTGCTCGAGCGGGAAGATGTGTTCGACGTGCCCGCCGAGCACCTCGTAGTCGTCGCGCCGCATGCTGAATTCGATGGGCGCGACGATGGCCGGCGTGGGCACGGTGCCGAAGCTGTTGTCGGGCATGCGCATGACGTCGGCCATCACGGTGATGCCGCCGCCGGGCCACACATAGGCCGGCGCGCCGCCGCAGGTGACGTTGACCAGCGCGCGCTTGATGGCGCGCGTGAGCAGCACCGGGTTCTCGGTGACGCCCGCGCGCAGGCTGCCGCCGGCGCCGCCGAGGAACAGCACGGTGCACAGCGAGGGCTCGCAGTTCTCGCCGATGCGGTCGACGATGCGGCGCACCTCGGGCGGCATGGGCTGCTCGACGGGCTTCAGTGCCTCGTCGAGCACGTACCACTGCGCGTGCTCGCCGGTGGTGGAGGTCATGAGCAGGCGCAGGCCGGGGCGGGCCACGCCCTCCTCCCAGCCTTCGATGATCGCCAGCGGGTCGGCGATGTCGGTGCCGCCCCAGCCGTTGCCGGGGTTCGCGACCTGGAAGTAGCGCCCCGGCGTCGACTTGCGCCCCAGCATCTGGATGCCCGAGGGCGTCATGTCGAGGCAGCGGCCGGCCTGGTGTTCGGTGAGCACGCCGGTGATGTGGTCGTCGACCACCACCACCTCGTCGGCCACGCTGGCGAACTGGCGCGCGAAGATGCCCACGGCGGCCGAGCCGCAGCCCACGCGCATGCGCTGTTCTTCCACGCCGTTGACGATGGGCGCCTTGCCGGCCTGGATGACGAGGCTGGCGCCGCCGTCGATGGTGCATTCGACCGCCTGCTTGTTGCCCAAGAGCTGCATGAGCTCGGCCGTCATGCGGCCTTCCTTCTTGCTGCCGCCGGTGAGGTGGTGCACGCCGCCCAGCGACAGCATCTGCGAGCCGTACTCGGCCGTGGTGACATGGCCCACGACCTCGCCCTTGTAGCGCACGTTGGCCTGCTCGGCGCCCAGGAAGCGGTCGGTGTCGATCTTCACCTTGAAGCTGCAGTAGCTGAAGATGCCTTCGGTGACGACGGTGACCATGTCGACGCCCTGGGCTTTGGAAGCCACGATGAAGGGCGCGGGCTTGTAGTCGGGATACGTGGTGGACGAGCCCACGCCGGTGACGAAGACCTCGTCGGCGTGCAGCAGGTCGCCGTTCCAGTCGGGCGTGGCATCGGCCTCGGCCGCATCGGCGCCGGGCCGGTCGAAGGGCACGAGCGCCGGCTGCTCGCTGGCAAGCGTGCGGCGCAGCAGCACCACCGGGTCGACGCGCACCAGCACGCCCTGGCGGTTGGCGTAGCGGTCGCAGGCACCGGTGCGGCCGTCGGAGATCTGGCACAGCACCGGGCAGGCGTTGCACTCGACCTTGGCGGTGCTCATCTTCTCGTTGCGCGGCGGCGCCTTGCCGAAGGCGGCGCCGCCGGCCTGCGCGACCAGGGGCATGTCGATGCCGGGCAGTCCGTCTGTCTTGGTGTGTTCAGTCATCGGGGCGATCTCGTGGTGTGGTGCTGTCGGAGCGGGTCTTCAGGCCCCGGAGGTTTGCAACAAACGTGCCGTGCAGGTGCTTGTGCGGCGGCTTTCGTTTGTGTAGCATCCCCTACACTTTCATGTTGCGTTCACTACATCAAAGGTCAATGTAGCAAACAGGCCCGATGCTTGCAATGGTGTTTTCTCGCGGTGTTCATCGGGGTTTTTCCGACCAACGACAATGGAGGGTTGCTAGCCGGCCGATGGCGGACGCCCCAAAGGCGTGCATTTCGGCTCAGCCACCCTTTTCTGTCTTCAACCAACACTTGAGTTCTGTATGAGTGCATTCAGCGAAGAACGCGTCCTGAGCGTCCACCACTGGACCGACCGCCTGTTCACCTTCACCACCACGCGCGACCCGGCGCTGCGCTTCTCGAACGGTCATTTCACGATGATCGGCCTGAAGGTCAACAACAAGCCCCTGCTGCGCGCCTACAGCATCGTGAGCCCCAACTACGAGGAGCACCTGGAGTTCCTGAGCATCAAGGTGGAAGACGGCCCGCTCACCTCGAAGCTGCAGCACATCCAGGTGGGCGACACCGTGATCGTGGGCCGCAAGCCCACCGGCACGCTGCTCATCGACTACACGCTGCCGGCCAAGCGCCTGTACCTGTTCGGCACGGGCACCGGCCTGGCGCCGTTCATGAGCATCATCCGCGACCCCGACACCTATGAGAAGTTCGAGCAGGTCATCCTGGTGCACGGCGTGCGCCAGGTCGACGAGCTGGCCTACCACGACCTCGTGACCGACCACCTGCCCAAGCACGAGATCCTGGGCGAGATGATCGCCAAGCAGCTGCTGTACTACCCCACGGTCACGCGCGAGGAGTTCCGCAACCAGGGCCGCGTCACCGACCTGATCGAGAGCAACAAGCTCACCGACGACCTGGGCCTGCCCCCGCTGAACGTCGAGGAAGACCGCGTGATGCTGTGCGGCAGCCCCGGCCTGCTGGTCGACCTGAAGCACATCCTGGAAAAGCGCGGCTTCAAGGAAGGCAACACCTCGACGCCGGGCGACTTCGTGGTCGAACGCGCTTTCGCCGAGAAGTAAGCAATAGAAGAGGCGCTGCGCGCACGATGGCCGACTCCCGCTCCGTCAGCAAGCCCAAGCCCCAGCGCCGCACCGGCGTGCGCGAGGCTGCGGCCCAGGCCACGCGCGACAGCATCCTCAAGGCGGCGACCAAGGTGTTCGCCAAGTACGGCTACGACGGCGGCAGCGTGGAGAAGATCTCCAAGGCCGCCAAGTCGTACGACCGGATGATCTACTACTACTTCGGCAGCAAAGAGGGCCTGTTCATCGCGGTGCTCGAAGGCATCTACCAGCGCATGGACGACGCCGAGGCCGCCATTGCGCTCGACGCCTCGCGCCCCGTGGAAGCGCTCACCGAAGTCATCCGCTTCGTGCTCGGCTACTACCGCAAGAACCCCGAGTTCGTCACCCTGCTGAACACCGAGAACCTGCACAAGGGCCGGCACATCTCGAAGTCGCTGCGGGCGCGCGAGTACTCGTCGCGGGCGGTGGCCATCATTTCGGAAATCCTTGCCAGCGGCGCGGCCCAGGGCCTGTTCCGCACCGACCTCGTGGCGCGCGACATCTACCTGCTGATCGCGTCCACCGGCTATTTCTACACCTCGAACCGGCACACGCTCACGGCCTTCCTCGGCGAGCCGCTGGAGTCGCCGGAAGCCGTCGCGCACTGGGAAGATTTCGTGATCGAGACCCTGCTGCGCACCGTGCGCGCGGACGAGGTATCGGACAACCGCACCCCTTCCCCACCCCACGACGAGGACACAACGAAATGGCAGAAATCGCAGCCGGCGCAAAGTCGGGCAAGGTCGTCATAAAGAACATCGGGCTGCTGCTCTCGGGCGACATCGACAAGCCCATCCTCGACGCCGACACCCTGGTGGTGAACGACGGCCTGATCGTGGCGGTCGGCAAGGAGAAAGACTGCGACCTCGAAGGCGCGCAGACCGTCATCGATGCGCGCAAGACCTGCGTCGCACCCGGCCTCATCGACAGCCACGTGCACCCGGTGTTCGGCGACTGGACGCCGCGCCAGGGCCAGATCGGCTGGATCGACTCCACCATGCACGGCGGCGTGACCACCATGATTTCCGCTGGCGAGGTGCACCTGCCCGGCCGACCGAAAGACATCGTCGGCCTGAAGGCGCTGGCCATCACCGCGCAGCGCGCCTTCGACAACTTCCGCCCCGGCGGCGTGAAGGTGCTGGCCGGTGCGCCGGTCATCGAAAAGGGCATGGTCGAGAGCGACTTCAAGGAACTCGCCGAGGCCGGCGTGGGCCTCTTGGGCGAAGTGGGCCTGGGCTCGGTGAAGGCCGGCTACGAGGCGAAAGAGATGGTCGCCTGGGCGCGCAAGTACGGCATCCAGAGCACGATCCACACGGGTGGCCCGTCGATTCCGGGCTCGGGCCTGATCGACAAGGACGTGGTGCTCGAGGCCGACGCCGACATCATCGGCCACATCAACGGCGGCCACACCTCGCTGCCCGAGGCGCACGTGTGCGAGCTGTGCGAGAAGAGCACGCGCGCCATCGAGATCGTGCACAACGGCAACGAGAAGGTCGCCATCGCGGCGGCCAAGGCCGCGCTCGAACTGAAGTGCCCGCACCGCGTGATCCTGGGCACCGACGGGCCCGCGGGCTCGGGCGTGCAGCCGCTGGGCATCCTGCGCATGGTGGCGATGCTGTCGTCGATCGCGAACATCCCGGCCGAGCTGGTGTTCTGCTTCGCGACCGGCAACACGGCGAAGATCCGCAAGCTCAACTGCGGCCTGATCGAGGTGGGCCGCGCGGCCGACTTCGTGTTCATGGACCGTGCCCAGCATTCGCCCGCACCGGGCCTGCTCGAAAGCGTGCAGCTGGGCGACATCCCGGGCGTGGGCATGGTGATGATCGACGGTCTCGTGCGCTGCGGCCGCAGCCGCAACACGCCGCCGGCCACCGAGATCCCGGTGGTGGTGTCGGGCGGGCACTGAACCTGAGTGCACGCGCCCCGCGGCGGCCTCAGCCGCCGCTGCGGTGCGAGCGGAAGACCAGGTAGCGCGCCGAGAGAAAGTTGGCGCCCAGGCCCGCGATACTGCCCAGCGCCACGCCGAGCGCGGCGGCCCAGCGGCCTTCCACCCAGTGCAGCGTGAGCACGTAGGTGCCGTAGTTCAGCACCGCGCCGGCCAGCATGGTCGTGAGGTAGCCCAGGTATTCGCGCCAGACCGAACGCCCCGTGGCGGCGCCGGCCGCGCTCGCCGCGAAGGTGTAGCGGCGGTTGTAGAGCCAGGTGGTGGTGGCGGCGGCCAGGAACGACACGACGCGCGCGCCGTACCACCCCAAGAGCGGTGCCAGCAGGTAGAGCACCGTCACGTCCACCACGAAGCCGATCACGCCGGCCACGGCGAACGAGAGGAACTCGCGCCCGATCTTCATCGCGCCGCCGTCAGTGCGCGCGCAGGCTCTTGCGCAAGCTCTCGCGCACACAGGGCTGCGCCAGGTAGCGCAGCCGCTTGGCCTCCTGCCGGCCGAGCGTGACGGTGTGCATCACCACGCCGCAGACGAAGGACAGCAGCGCCGCCAGCATCGCGCCGGTGGCGAGCACCGCCGTGGGCAGCCGCGGCACCAGGCCGGTGTGGGCGTAGGTCATGAACAGCGGCACGGCCAGCGCGAGCGCTGCGATCGCGAGCACGGCCGCGACGATCGAGAAGAACTGCAGCGGCCGCTCGCTCACGAACAGCTTGCCGATGGTCTTCAGGATGCGCCAGCCGTCGCGGTAGGTCGACAGCTTGCTGTGCGAGCCTTCGGGGCGCGTGCTGTAGGCGGTGGCTTCCTCGGCGTAGGGCATGCGCAGCTCGAGCGCGTGCACGGTCAGCTCGGTCTCGATCTCGAAGCCCTGCGACAGGGCCGGGAACGACTTGGCATAGCGGCGCGAGAACACGCGGTAGCCCGAGAGCATGTCGGTGAGGCCGCCGCCGAAGAGCTGCGCCACGGTGCCCGTGAGCAACCAGTTGCCGAAGCGGTGGCCGGCACGGTAGGTGAGCGCGTCCTGGCCGTCGTCCACGCGGCTGCCGACCACCATGTCCAGGTTGCCCTCGACCAGCCGCGCGATGAGGCGCGGCGCGGCGGTGGTGTCGTAGGTGGCGTCGCCGTCGACCATCACGTAGATGTCGGCCTCGACGTCGGCGAACATGCGCCGCACCACGTTGCCCTTGCCGCGCGCGGCCACGTGCGTGACGATCGCGCCGGCCGCGCGGGCCACGGCGGCCGTGTCGTCGGTGGAGTTGTTGTCGAAGACGTGGATCTCGGCACCGGGCAAGGCCGCGCGAAAGCCCTCGATCACCTGGGTGATGGCCAGGGCCTCGTTGAAGCAGGGAATGACGGCGGCAATGCGCGGCATGGCGGACACGGGGGCGGGTCGGTGGTCGGTCGTCATGGGGCGGTCGTCGGAAGGAGTCGGTAGGCGCGGCTGCCGTCTTGGTCGTGCAGCAGGCCATAGTACTGGTCGAAGCCGGGCCGCACGCTGAGCACTTTCACCATCTCGGGCGACATGACGACGGTGGTGAAGCCCTCGGCCGCCAGCTTGCGCGCCGTGTCGCCGGGCGACATCAGCAGGTAGTCGCGGTAGCGCCAGCGCCCCAGCGTGTCGCCCCAGATCGGGTTGGGGCCGTAGTAGATCGCCTCGTTCAGCGCGATCTGGTAGACGCGGCCGGTCACGTTGCGGCGCACGTAGTCCATCACGCCGTAGCCGGGCACGTGCTTGCGCAGGAAGGCCTCGCGCGCCTCGGGCGTGAGCGAGATCATCGACACCTTGGTGGCCGTCTGGCCCACCGACACGGCGGCCAGCACAGCCAGCAGCAGCACCACGACCCAGTCGCCGACGCCGGCGCCGCTGCGCGGGCCGTCGGCAGCGACTGCAGCGGGCGCTGCGCGCAGGCGGCGCACGCCCGCCGCGATCCAGCCGAACAGCACCTGCCAGCCCACGGCGGCCGTCATCGCGAGCAGCGGGAACGAGGCCATGAGATAGCGCGGGTAGCGCGAGGTCACGACCCACACGGCCACCGAGTACAGGCAGAACCAGCCCGCCGCGCGCACGGCGGCGGAGCGCTTCCACCACACGCTGAAGGGCGCGAGGAACACCGACCAGATCAGCGCGTTGGGCATCTCGGCGTGGTCGCGCACGTCGGCCACCTGTTGCACGTAGTCGGCCGGCACCCATTCGGTGAAGCCGAACACGCGCGCGCCGATCGGGTTGAAGGGGTCGCCCGTCATGATGGCGTTGCGCGCGTACCAGTAGATGCACGGAATCAGGAAGCACAGCAGCGCCGGCGCCCAGGCCTGCAGCAGGCGGCGCTCGTGGCGCACCACGAACAGTGCCACCAGCGGCAGGAAGATCAGCGCCTGGTACTTGGAGCCCGCCGCCACGCCGAGGCAGAACGCCGCCAGGCAGAGCCAGCGCGTGCCGTCGCGCAGCGGTTCGGACTCGCGCCACCACCACAGCGCCACGAAGGCCGACAGCACGAACAGCGCGACGCCCATGTCGATCAGCGCGTTGGCGTAGTCGCCCATGCCCAGCCAGATGGCCGCGCCGATGCAGGCGGTGAGCCGGTTGGCATGCAGGATGCCCAGGCGGAAGATCATCAGCACCGACAGCGCGCCCGCCAGGGCGTTGAGGAAGTGCGGCAGCACGTCGTCGCCCACCTGCAGCGCGGCGGCGTACAGCAGGTTGTAGTTGTACGGGAACCAGGGGTAGCGCAGCCAGTCGTGGATGCCCAGCGTGCCCTGCTGCGCCACGAGGCGTGCATACGGCAGGTGGTACATCAGCTCGTCGAAGGCGGCCGGCGGCGCGAGCGGCGCCACCAGCGCGGGCAGCGCGACCAGCGCCAGCGCGATGGCGGCGATGCGTTCGAAGCGGGTCCACGGCGGCGTGGCGGGCGCGGCCGCGCGCAGCGCACGCACCTCGGCGCGCCAGCCGCGCCACTGCCACGCGGCGGCCGCGACGCCTGCGCCGATCAGGCCGAGCGTGGCCTCGCGGCGGAAGAGCCCGAAGATGGCCAGCGCCTGGAAGGCACAGATGTAAAGGCCGACGCCGAGCGCGGCCGACATGGCCGCCTCGAGCCAGGCGTCGCGGCGCGAGGGCGGGCGCAGGCGCGCGAGCACCGCGCGGCCGGCACCCCAGCAGGCAATCACGAAGATCGCGAACTGGGCGTAGTGCGCGGCGGCAAAGATCAGCTTCTGAATATCAACTCCCGTGGCCGGTCACTCCGGTCGCGCCGACCGGCCGGCAGGTTCAAAGGTTCGGCGCCAGCAGGCGCTCGAGCTCCGATTCGCTCGTGCGGCGCCGCGCGGCCTGGTCCTGCAACTGGTCGTGCCCGATCTTGCCGACGTTGAAGTACGTCGCATCGGGGTGCCCGAGGTAGAAGCCGCTCACGCTGGCGGCGGGCATCATAGCGAGGCTCTCCGTCAGGGTCATGCCAATGTCCGCGCAGTTCAGAAGGTCGAACATCGGGCCCTTCACGCTGTGGTCGGGGCAGGCCGGGTAGCCGGGCGCGGGGCGGATGCCGCGGTACTTCTCGGCAATCATGTCGTCGTTGCTCAGGCCCTCGTGGGGCGCGTAGCCCCACAGGTCGGTGCGCACGCGGTGGTGCATGGCTTCGGCAAAAGCCTCGGCCAGCCGGTCGGCCAGGGCCTTGAGCATGATGGCCGAGTAGTCGTCGAGGTCGTCGATGAAGAACTTCTCTTTCTTCTCGACGCCCAGGCCGGCCGTGACGGCGAACACGCCGACGTAGTCCTTCACGCCGCTGTCTTTCGGGGCGACGAAGTCGGCCAGGCAGCGGCTGGGGCGCATCACGCCGTCGATCATCTGCTTCTCGGTCTGCTGGCGCATGCCGTACCAGGTGAGTGCGACTTCGCTGCGCGTCTCGTCGGTGTACAGCTCGATGTCGTCGTCGTTCACGGTGTTGGCGGGCCAGAAGCCGACCACGCCGCTGGCGCTGAGCCAGCGCCCTTCGATGAGGCGCTTGAGCATGCGCTGGCCGTCGGCGTACACGCGCACGGCCTCGGTGCCGACGATCTCGTCCTTCAGGATGGCGGGGAACGGGCCGGCCAGGTCCCAGGTCTGGAAGAACGGGCCCCAGTCGATGTACTTGGCCAGCTCGGTGAGGTCGAAGTTCTTGAACACGCGCCGGCCGATGAACTTGGGCACCGTGGGCACGAAGTTCGCGAAGTCCACCGGTGTCTTGTTGGCGCGCGCCTTGGCCAGGGGCCACATCGGCACCTGCTTCTTGTTGGCGTGCTGCGTGCGCACCTTCTCGTAGTCGGCGTTGATCTCGTCGATGTACGCGGTGGCCTGGTCCGAGAGCAGGCTCTGCGCCACGCTCACGCTGCGCGAGGCGTCGGGCACGTAGACCACGGGGCCTTCGTAGTGCGGCGCGATCTTCACGGCCGTGTGCACGCGGCTGGTGGTGGCGCCGCCGATGAGCAGCGGGATCTTCTTGATGCGGAAGTGGTCGTCCTTCTGCATCTCGCCGGCCACGTACTGCATCTCTTCGAGGCTGGGCGTGATGAGGCCCGACAGGCCCACGATGTCCGCGCCCTCGACCTTCGCCTTCGCCAGAATTTCGTGGCACGGGACCATCACGCCCATGTTCACCACTTCGAAGTTGTTGCACTGGAGCACGACGGTGACGATGTTCTTGCCGATGTCGTGCACGTCGCCCTTCACGGTGGCGATGATGATCTTGCCCTTGGTGCGCACGTCGCGGCCCGCGGCCTCGTCCTGGCGCTTTTCTTCCTCGATGTACGGGATGAGGTGGGCCACGGCCGACTTCATCACGCGCGCCGACTTCACCACCTGCGGCAGGAACATCTTGCCCTGGCCGAACAGGTCGCCCACGATGTTCATGCCGTCCATGAGCGGGCCTTCGATCACGTGCAGCGGACGCCCGCCCTTGGCGAGGATCTGCTGGTAGGCCTCTTCGGTGTCTTCCACGATGAAGTCGGTGATGCCGTGCACCATCGCGTGCGACAGGCGCTGGTTGACGTGCACCGGGTGCTCGGGCGTGCCGCGCCATTCGAGCTTCTTGCTGTCGTCCTTGGCGCCGCTCTTGGCGGTCTCGGCCACTTCGACCAGGCGCTCGCCGGCGTCGGGGCGGCGGTTGAGCACCACGTCTTCCACGCGCTCGCGCAGCGTGGGTTCGAGGTCGTCGTACACGCCGACCATGCCGGCGTTGACGATGCCCATGTCCATGCCCGCCTGGATGGCGTGGTACAGGAACACGGTGTGGATGGCCTCGCGCACCGGGTCGTTGCCGCGGAAGCTGAAGCTCACGTTGCTCACGCCGCCCGACACCTTGGCGCCGGGCAGGTTCTGCTTGATCCAGCGCACGGCGTTGATGAAGTCGACCGCGTAGTTGTCGTGCTCCTCGATGCCGGTGGCAATGGCGAAGATGTTCGGGTCGAAGATGATGTCTTCGGGCGGAAAACCCACCTCGTCGACCAGCACGCGGTAGGCGCGCTCGCAGATCTCGATCTTGCGTGCGTAGGTGTCGGCCTGGCCCTTCTCGTCGAAGGCCATGACCACGGCGGCGGCGCCGTAGCGCTTGACCAGCTTGGCCTCGTGCTTGAACTTGTCCACGCCCTCCTTCATGGAGATCGAGTTGACGATGCCCTTGCCCTGGATGCAGCGCAGGCCGGCCTCGATGACCTCCCACTTGGAGCTGTCGACCATCACCGGCACGCGCGCAATGTCGGGCTCGCTGGCGATGAGGTTCAGGAAACGCACCATGGCGGCCTTGCTGTCGAGCATGGCCTCGTCCATGTTGATGTCGATCACCTGCGCGCCGTTCTCCACCTGCTGGCGCGCGACGGCCAGGGCGTCCTCGAACTGGCCGTTGAGGATCATGCGCGCGAAGGCCTTGGAGCCGGTGACGTTGGTGCGCTCGCCGATGTTGACGAACAGCGTGCCCTCGCCGATGGCGACCGGCTCGAGGCCGGACAGCTTCATGGGAGGGGGAGCGACGGGAGCGGAAACGGATGCGGGAATCTGGGACATGGCCTCACCTGCGGAAGAGTCGGACAGGCGAGCGTCGTTGTCGCCCCAAGCCTGACGATTCGCCTCTGTGGCGAACCGCTGCAACGCTCCTTGGGAAGTCGCGCATTTTAGGTCGATTCGATTGCGCCCTGGGAAAACCCCAGTTTTCATTCCTGCACGTGTCAACAGAATGCGCCCACCGTTTCTGAACGAACGTTCGTGTTTTTAACCAAACGT
Source organism: Variovorax sp. GW821-FHT09D07 (assembly GCF_059416345.1). NCBI lineage: Bacteria > Pseudomonadati > Pseudomonadota > Betaproteobacteria > Burkholderiales > Comamonadaceae > Variovorax > Variovorax sp. GW821-FHT09D07. The sequence goes on along the minus strand of NZ_JBWKOY010000007.1, from coordinate 42,541 downwards.
AAGGGAGTTCGCCGATGGCCAGGAAGTGGAATGTCCGGTTGCAGCATGCAGCCACCCCGATGCGCGCCGTGGCCCTGAGCTGCAGCCTCCTGGCCGCCGCGGCCCTCGCGGTTCACGCGCCACCAGCGCGTGCCGCCGCCGGCGACAGCGCCACGCGCGTCGAGGCCCGCGTCACCTCCGACACGGCGAAGACGAAGTACCCGATCGTGCTGGTCCACGGCCTGCTGGGCTTCGACAACCTGCTGGGGGTCGACTACTTCTACGACATCCCCGGCAGGCTGGCCGCCGCGGGCGCCAAGGTGTACGTGGCGCAGGTGTCGGGCACCAACACCTCCGAGATCCGCGGCGAGCAGCTGCTGCAGGAGCTCAAGACCATCCGCGCGCTGGAGCAGAACCCCACGCTCAAGTTCAACCTCATCGGCCATTCGCAGGGCTCGCCCACGGTGCGCTACGTGGCGGCGGTGGCGCCCGACATGGTGGCCTCGGTCACGTCGGTGGGCGGTGCCAACGGCGGCTCGAAGGTGGCCGACCTGCTGGCCAAGTTGCCCGAAGGCGGCATCGGCCAGACCCTGGTAGTGAAGGCCGTCGGCCTGCTGACGGGGCTGATCGGCTTTCTCTCGGGCAAGGACCCGAGCCAGCTGCCCGAGGTGCCGTTGAACGCGCTGGCCTCGCTGACCACGGCGGGCGGCGCGGCCTTCGACGCCAAGTTCCCGCAGGGGCGCCCCGCGCCGGGCTCGTCGTGCGACGTGAAGAGCGGTGCGGCCGTGGCCAACGGCGTGCGCTACTACTCGTGGTCGGGCGTGTCGACCAGCTTCAACCTCTTCGACCCGAGCGACACGGCGCTGTCGGCCCTGGGCAGCCTGTTCTTCTTCGGCGAGCCCAACGACGGCCTGCTCGCGGTCTGCACCACGCGCCTGGGCACCCACCTGGGCGACTACCGCCAGAACCACCTGGACGAGGTGAACCAGGCCTTCGGCAACACCTACGGCAGCCAGTTCCCGTACTACGAGAAGAAGCCGCCGGAGCTGTTCAGGGAACAGGCCGCGCGACTTAAGAGCGCGGGGCTCTGAGGACGCTGCGCATGCGCGGTGTGGCCTTGACCATCGGCGCGGTCGCGCTGGTGGCGGCGGGGACCGGCTGGCTGGCGCTCGGCCCCGGGGCGGTCGATGCGCCGCAGGCCGCCGCGCCCCGCGCCACGGCGGCGGTCGCGGTGCCCACCGCGCCTCGTCCGGCGCAGTCCACCGCATCGGCCCCCGACGCCCTGCTCACCAGCGACCTCATCACCCTCTTCGACCAGGTGCTTGCCGAAGCGCAGGCCGACAGCAAGGCCACGCTGATGGCCCGCGCGCCCGCCCTGCTCGCCCCGCGCCTGCGCGAAGACTGGCGCGTGCGCGCGCTGGGCCTGCTCGAGCGCTACGTCGACATGCAGGAAGCCCTGCGCACCTTGCAACCACCCGCGCCGGGCGACCCGGCCTTTCTGCGGCGCAGCCTGGAGGCGCGCGAGGCGGTGCGCCGGCAGTTCTTCGCGCCCGAGGAAATCGAAGGCCTGTTCGGCAACCAGATCCGGCAGGACCGGTTCATGGCCGAGAAGATGGAGTTGCTGTCCAACCCCGACCTCACGCCCGAGCAGCGCGCCGCGGCGCTGGCCCAAAGCGAGCAGGCCTGGCTGTCGCCCGCGCAGCGCGAGGTGCGCAAGGAGGCGGTGGCCCATCTGGACGTGATGCGCCAGACCGAGGCGCTGCAGGCGCGTGGCGCCAGCCCCCAGGAGCGCTTTGCCGCGCGCAGCGAGGCTTACGGCTACGAAGTGGCGCGCGGCCTGGCCACGCTCGACCAGGAAACCCAGGAATGGAACGCCCGGCTCGACCGCTACGCCAGCGCGCCCGAGGCCGAGCGGGCCCAGCTGCGCGAGACGCTCTTCAACGAGAACGAGCGCCTGCGCCTGAGCGGGGCCCTGGCGATGCGCTCGGCCGCCGCGTCCAAGCCGGCGAAGTGAATCGGCTAAGTAAGCGCAGGCTTACGCAGGCTGCGCTTCGCCCATGGCCGAGGCCGGCAGGCCGAACACGCGGTCGAAGGCCCAGTTGAAGACGAAGGTGTAGACCAGGAAGAACACCACCAGGCCCAGGTCCATCACCAGCGCCTGCCAGAGCGACACGCCCAGGCCCCAGGCCAGCATCGGCACCAGGAAGGCGATCAGGCCGCCCTCGAAGCCGATGGCGTGGGCGATGCGGCGCTTCAGGCTGCGCCCGCGCACCGCCTGGCGCGACTCCCAGCGCTCGAACAGGGCGTTGAAGGTCAGGTTCCAGATCACCGCGATCACCGAGGCCCCCACGGCCAGCAGGCCCGAGTGGCCGAGCCCCGCGTCCGACATCAGGGCCAGGCCGGCGCTGGCCGCCACGATGGCGATGCCCTCGTAGAGGGAGATGTAAACGATCCGACGCTGAAGGCCCTGCATGACTGTTTCTCTGTGTGTTTGACTGCGATGGAGGGACTTTATTTGCTTTTAGTTGATATAAAAAGTTAACTTATTTCAGTTTTATTGATAGATCGGGCGCCATGGCTTTCTCCAGCGACAACGTCGAGGTCTTCCTGGCCGTGCTCGACCACGGCTCTTTCTCGGCCGCCGCGCGGGCGCTGCGCAAGGTGCCGTCGGCCGTCAGCATGGCCATCGCCAACCTCGAGGCCGAACTGGCGCTGCCGCTGTTCGACCGCAGCGGCCGCGAGCCCCAGCCCACGTCCGCCGCGCGCTCGCTCGAACCGCAGGCGCGGCTGCTCGCGGCCCAGCTGCGGCAGTTGCAGGTGCAGGCGCTGGCGCTCACGCAGGGGCTGGAAGACCGGCTCACGCTGGCCATCGCGCCCGAGCTGCTGGCCGCGCCCTGGAGCGGGCCGTTGGCCGCGCTGGCCGACGACTACCCGCTGCTGCAGGTCGAGGTGCTGGCGGCGCCGCAGGCCGACGCGCTGGCGCTGCTGCACAGCGGCCGGGCGCAGCTGGCGCTGGTGTTCGAGCGCCCCAGCCTCGACGGCCGCGAGGGCTTCCAGGAGGTGGGCAGCGACACCATGGTGGCCGTGATGGCGCCCGAGCACCCGGTGCTGCGCGCGGCGGCCGGCGGGCGCCTGCGCGAGGAGCACCTGACGAACACGCGCCAGATCGTGGTCGCGGGGCGCGACCTGGCCACCAGCGACCCGCGCTTCGTGTTCGCCCGGCATGTCTGGCGCACCGACAACGCGCTGGCCGCGCTGAGCCTGATCACCGCCGGGCTGGGCTGGGGCTGGCTGCCGCGCAACTTCGCGCGGCCGCACGTGGCGGCGGGCGCGCTGGTCGAGATTCCGTTCGAGAACCTCAGCAACGGGCTGGACCTGTGGGTGGACGTGGTGTGGTCGCGCGAACGGCCGCTGGGCCTGGGCGCGCAGCGCTTCGTGGCGCTGATCGCGCGCGACCGGCAGGCGGCGGCCGGCATCGGGACGCCGGCCGTGTGAGCCGGGTCAATTCTTTCCGTGGCCGTGGCCGTGCCCGCCTCCACCGCCGTGCCCACCGCCCCCGCCGTGCGGACGCCCTCCTCCACCCCCGCCGCCCCCACCGGGCCGGCCCCCGCCCGGATGCGGATGCGACACGCCCGGCGGCGGCCCAGGCCGGAAGCCCGGCTGCGGGCGCGGCGGGCGGAACCCCGGGTCGACGGGCGGCCGGATGCCCGGCCCGTGCGGTGGACGGACCCCAGGTCCATGAGGTGGACGGACCCCGGGTCCGTGGGGCGGACGCACGCCAGGCCCCGGCCAGGGCCGCGGCTGCCAGCCCGGGTGCACGGGCGGCGGCGGGCGCCAGCCCGCGATCGGCGGCGGCGGGGGCCGGTGGCCCCACCAGCGCCGGTCGCCGTACCAGGGGCGGTCGCGGTAGTAGTCGGCCCAGTAGCTGCCGATCACGAAGCTCACGATCGGCACGCCGATGACCGCGCCGTAGGTGGCCAGCGGCACGCGCTGCTGCTGGTAGGCGTAGTCGAGGTTCCTGGCCCAGACCCAGCCGCGCCCGCCGTCGGGCAGCACCACGTCGCACCAGCCGTAGCCGCTGGTGCAGCCGACCACGTCGACCGGCTGCCCCGGCCCGAGCCGCGCCACCAGCGGGTAGTCGCCCGAGGGCCCGGCGCGCAGGTTGACCGCGCCGCGCGTGAAGGCCTGCTGCGCCGCCGCCGCAAGCGGCAGCAGCAGGACGAGCGCGCCCAAGGCAGCGCGGCGCAAGAAGGATGTGGCGTTCATGGGAGGCTCCTGTGCGCCCCAGCGTAGGCGTGGGGCGGGGAGCCGTCAATCAGCCGAGGGCGCGCGCGGCGCCCGGCGTCAGGCGGCTTCTTTGTAGAAGCCGTTGCTGTTCAGCAGGCGCCCCTTCGCAGGCGCCACCGCCGCACCGATCGCCGCGATGTGGTCCGGCGTGGTGCCGCAGCAGCCGCCCACGATGTTCACCAGCCCCTCGGCCGCGAACTCGTGCAGCAGGCGCGAGGTGACGTCGGGCGTCTCGTCGAAGCCGGTGTCGCTCATCGGGTTGGGCAGGCCGGCGTTCGGGTAGCAGCTGATGTAGGTGTCGCCCGCCACGCGCGCCAGTTCCTGGATGTAGGGGCGCATCAGCGTCGCGCCCAGCGCGCAGTTCAGGCCGATGGCCAGCGGCTGCGCATGGCGCACGCTGTGCCAGAAGGCGGTCACGGTCTGGCCGCTGAGGATGCGCCCCGACGCATCGGTCACCGTGCCGCTGATGATCAGCGGCAGGCGCTGGCCGCTGTTGTCGAAATATTCGTCCACCGCGAACAACGCGGCCTTGGCGTTGAGCGTGTCGAAGATGGTCTCGACCAGGATCACGTCGGCGCCGCCTTCGACCAATGCTTCGGTCTGCTCGTAGTACGCCGCGCGCAGCGATTCGAAATCGACATTGCGCGCGCCGGGGTCGTTCACGTCGGGGCTGATGCTCGCGGTCTTGGGCGTCGGGCCGAGGGCGCCGGCCACGAAGCGCGGCTTGTCGGGCGTGCTGTACTTGTCGCAGGCCGCGCGCGCCAGCTTGGCCGATTCGAGGTTCATCTCGCGCGCCAGGTGGGCCATCCTGTAGTCCTCCTGCGCGATGGTGGTGGCGCCGAAGGTGTTGGTCTCGATGAGGTCGGCGCCGGCCGCGAGGTAGGCCTCGTGGATGTCGGTGATGACGTCGGGGCGCGTGAGCGACAGCAGCTCGTTGTTGCCCTTCACGTCGCGCTCGAAGTCCTTGAAGCGCTCGCCGCGGTATTGCTCTTCGGTGAGCTTGAAGCGCTGGATCATCGTGCCCATCGCGCCGTCGAGGATGGCAATGCGGTTGGCGAGGATGCCCGGCAGCGCCTGGCCGCGGGTATAGATGAGGGGCTTGGTCATGTCCGCGATTGTAAAAACCCCGGTCTGGCCCGGCGCGCAGGCGGGTCTTGCCGGCGTCAGCCTTGCCCGCCCGCGATCTCCGCCAGCGCCTGCACGAAGCGCGCGTTGTCCGCGTCGGTGCCCACCGACACGCGGATGAAGGTCTCGAACCCCGGCTCCTTCCAGGGCTTGACGATGATCCCGCGCGCCAGCAGGGCCTCGTTGACCGGCGCGTTGGGCCGCCCGAGGTCGACGAACAGGAAGTTGGCCGCCGAAGGCGCGATGCGCAGGCTCGGCCAGACCGACCCGGCCAGGGCGCGAAGCTGCGCCGCCAGCGCCTCGCGCTGCTGCACCGTGCGCGCCACCGCCTGTGCCATGAAGGCCTCGTCGCCCCAGGCCGCCAGCGCCGCGGCCTGCGCCGCCAGGTTCACGTTGAAAGGCGTGCGCACGCGGTCGAGCAGCTGCACCAGCGCCGCGTCGGACGCAATGCCGTAGCCCACACGCAGGCCGGCCAGGCCCCAGGCCTTGGAGAAGGTGCGCAACACGATCCAGGGGGAGCGGCCTTCGCCGGCCGCCTGCCATGCGCGCAGCAGGGCGAGCACGTCGGGGTAGCCGGGCGCCAGCCGCGCATATTCGTAGTAGGCCTCGTCCACCACCAGCAGCGTGCCCGCGGGCACCGCCGCGAGCAGGCGCGCGAAGTCGCCGGCATCGAATATGCAGCCGACCGGGTTCGAGGGGTTGGCCAGCATCACCACCTTGGGCCCGCGCGCGAGCGCCGCGCACCAGGCCTCCAGGTCGAAGCCGAGTTCCGGCGTGAGCGTCAGCAGTTCGACCTGCGCGCCCATCATGCGCGGGTAGATCTCGTGCAGGCCGAAGGCCGGGCGCTGCGTAAGCACGCGGTCGCCCGGCGACAGCAGCGCCTGGCACAGCATCTGCAGGATGTCCTCGGAGCCGTTGCCGATCACCACCTCACCGGGCTGCGCACCGGTGCGCTCCGCAATCGCGGCACGCAGCGCCGTGGAGTTGGCGTCGGGGTAGGTGCCCGCGCGCGCCGCCAGGTCGACCAGCGCCCGCGCCACCGCGGGGCTGGAGCCGTACGGGTTCTCGTTGCTCGCCAGCCGCGCGATCTCGCTGACGCCGTAGCGCGCGCGCACGGCGTCCGAGGACAGCCCCGCGTTGTAGGGCGGCAGCGGCGGCACCTCGGGGCGCGCGAACGCGTGGATGGCGGCGCTCACCGGGCGCCGCCTTCGACGAAGGCCAGCACGGCTTCCAGCATGCGGCGCACGTGCGGCTTCACGCCCGCGGCCACGTCGGGCAGGTAGTCGAAGGGCAGCGCTTCCTGCATGTAGCTCGACTGGGTCATCTCCAGCTGCACCGCGTGCACGCCGCCGGCCGGGTTGCCGTACTGGCGCGTGATGTGGCCGCCCTTGAAGCGGCCGTTGAGCACGCCGGTGTAGCCCGGCGCCGATTCGGCGATGCCGCGCAGCGTGGCGGCCAGCGCGGGGTCGCAGCTCTTGCCGTCGGCGGTGCCCAGGTTCAGGTCGGGCAGCTTGCCTTCGAAGAAGCGCGGCAGCACGGAGCGGATCGAGTGCGCGTCCCACAGCGCGACGGTGCCGTGCGCGGCCGTGAGGCGATCGAGCTCGGCCTGCAGCTGCTGGTGGTACGGGCGCCAGACGGCCTCGCGGCGTTCGGCAACTTCTTCGTCGGACGGGTGGTCTTCGGGCTTCGCATAGACCGGCGTGTCGTCGAAGGTGTCGACCGGGCACAGGCCGGTGACGCTCTGGCCCGGGTACAGGCTGGCGCCGTCCGGCGGACGGTTCAGGTCGACCACGTAGCGCGAGTGCGTGGCCACGAGCACCGAGGCGCCGAGCGCGTCGGCGAAGTCGTAGAGCTGCTCGAGGTGCCAGTCGGTGTCGGGCACGTGGCGCGCCTCGTCGGTGAAGCGCGCGGCCAGCGCGGGCGGCACGTGCGTGCCGACGTGCGGCATCGAGATCAGCAGCGGGCGCGTGCCCTGGCGGAAGCGGAACGCCGGTTCGGTGGTGGTGAAGGCCATGGGAATTCAGTCCTTGAGGAGTTGGGTGCGCGCGGCAACGAAGGCGGCGGCGGCATCGCCATGCAGCGCGTGGCGCCCGGCCGTGACGCGCGGGCGGCCCGCCACCCAGACCGCGTCGACGGCCGAGGTGCGGTGGCTCGCGAACACATGGGCCGAGAGCATGTCGGGCGCCGACAGGCCCTGCAGCGCGAGGTGATGGGCATCGAGCACGACGAAGTCGGCCTGCTGCCCCGCGGCCAGCCCGCCGACCGCGCGGCCCGAAGCTTGCGCCCCGCCCTGCACGGCTTCGAGCGTGAGCGCGGTGGCCACGTGCGGCTGCGCCGCGCTGGCGCCGACGTTGCGCTGGCGCCGGCCCAGGCGCTGGCTGTACTCGAGCATCAGCAGTTCCTCGGCCGCGTTGACGCTGGCGTGGCTGTCGGAGCCCACGCCCCAGGCGCCGCCGTGGTTGCGCCAGCGCGCGAAGTCGAAGATGCCGTCGCCCAGGTTGGCCTCGGTGGTCGGGCACAGGCCCGCGACCGCGCCGCTCTGGGCCGCGTATTCGTACTCGGCGTCGTTCATGTGCGTGGCGTGCACGAGGCACCAGCGCGCATCGACGCTCGCGTGGTCGAGCAGCCATTCGACCGGGCGCAGGCCGCTCCACTCCACGCAGTCGTCCACTTCCTTCGTCTGCTCGGCGATGTGGATGTGGACCGGCGCGGTGCGGTCGATGGCGTCCAGGCCGGCGAGCGCCTCGCGCAGCGCCTCGGGCGGCACGGCGCGCAGCGAATGCGGCGCCAGGCCCAGGCGCGCGCCCTGCGCGTCGCAGTCGGGCTTGAGCGCGTCGAGCAGGCGCAGCATCGATTCGGTCGAGCGGATGAAGCGGCGCTGTCCGTCGGTGGGCGGCTGGTCGCCGAAGCCGCTGGTCTGGTAGAGCACGGGCAGCAGCGTGAAGCCGATGCCCGTGTTCTGCGCGGCGCGCAGCAGCGCACGGCTCAGCGCCGCGTCGTCGGCGTAGGGACGCCCGTCGGTGTCGTGGTGCACGTACTGGAACTCGCACACGCTGGTGTAGCCCGCCTCGAGCATCTCGGCGTAGAGCCAGGTCGCGATGGCCTCCATGTGCTGCGGACCGAGGCGCGCGGCAAAGCGGTACATCAGCGTGCGCCAGCTCCAGAAGCTGTCCTGCTGTTCGGCGCGGTGCTCGGTGAGCCCCGCGAAGGCGCGCTGGAAGGCGTGCGAATGCAGGTTGGGCATGCCCGGGATCACCGGGCCGGTCGCCACCTGCGCACCCGCGGGCGGTTGCGCGCCGGCCTGCACCTGCGTGAGCTGGCCGGCGTCGTTCCACGTCAGCAGGACGTTCTTCGTCCAGCCTGCGGGCAGCAGCGCATCGGCTGCGAAAAGCGTGTGTGTCATTCGGTGGCTCCGATGGCGATGCGTCCCTGGCGCACCACGGCGCGCACCGGCTGCTGGCCGAACCAGTAGGCCAGCTCGGCGGCGTCGTGCAGGTTCCAGAGCACGAAGTTGGCGGGCATGCCGGGCGCGATGGCGCCGTGCGTGTCCTGCAGGCCCAGCGCGCGCGCGGCGTGCACGGTGACGCCGGCCAGCGCCTCGGGCACGGTGAGGCGGAACAGCGTGCAGGCCATGTTGACCATCAGCAGCAGGCTCAGCGTCGGCGAGGTGCCGGGGTTGTGGTCGGTCGACACGGCCATCGGCACGCCCGCGGCGCGCAGCGCGTCGATGGGCGGCAGGTGCGTGTCGCGCAGCGTGTAGTAGGCGCCGGGCAGCAGCACGGCCACGGTGCCCGACTGGCGCATGGCCGCGATGCCGTCGGCCGACAGGTGCTCGATGTGGTCGCACGACAGCGCGCCGTAGCGCGCGGCCAGCGCCGCGCCGCCCATGTCCGACAGCTGCTCGGCATGCAGCTTCACGGGCAGGCCCAGCGCCTTGGCGGCTTGGAAGACCTGCTCGGTTTCCGCGAGCGAGAAGGCGATGCGCTCGCAGAACACGTCGACCGCATCGACCAGCCCTTCGGCGGCGAGCGCAGGCAGCATCTCTTTGCAGACAAGGTCGATGTAGTCGCCGCTGCGGCCGGCGTACTCGGGCGGCAGTGCGTGCGCGCCGAGGAAGGTGGTGCGCACGGTGACGCCGTAGGCCTGGCCCAGTCGCCGCGCCACGCGCAGCTGCTTGCGCTCGTGCTCGAGCGCCAGGCCGTAGCCCGACTTGATCTCGATGGCGCAGGCACCGTCGGCCAGCAGCTGCTCGAGGCGCGCGGCGGCCTGGGCGAACAGCGTGTCCTCGTCGGCCTCGCGCGTGGCGCGCACCGACGAGACGATGCCGCCACCGGCCTTCGCCACTTCTTCGTACGTCGCGCCCGCGAGCCGCATCGCGAACTCGTTGGCGCGCTGGCCGCCGTAGACCAGGTGCGTGTGGCAATCGACGAGGCCGGGCGTGACGAGCGCACCGCCGCCGTCGTGCGACGCGAGCCCCGCGAATTCGGCGGGCAGGTCGGCGCGCGCGCCGACCCAGCGGACCGTGCCCTGCGCGACCACAAGGGCGGCTTCGGCGTCGGGCGCCAAGGTGACGCCGGGCGCCGCACCGGGCGCCAGGCGCAGGCCGGTCCACAGGCCGTCGGCCGAGGGGAATTCGCTGGGGGGTGTCATCGTCATCTCCTGTTCTTTGCTTGGGCCGCTCAGGCCGGCACGAAGCGCACGGCCACCAGCCGCGCGCCGTCGCTCGCCGGTGCGGCCTGCCATGCCTGCGCGGCGTCGGTCCAGCACAGGCCGTCGCCGTCGCCCAGGGCCTCGCCGTCATTCAAGCGCCACTCACCGCGCAACGCCAGCAGCACGCCGTGCGGCGCGGGCGCGATGTCGGCGGCGCGTTCCAGCACCTGCACGTCGGCGCGCCACTGACCGCTGCGCGCCATCACGTTGAAGTCGTTCGAGGCGCCGCCGAGCAGCGTGCAGTCGATCGGGTCGTCGCCCGAAAAGGCGAAGGGCTGGTGCGGCACGTCGAGCCGGTGCGACACGCGGCCGTCGTGCGTGAAGAGGCGCACGCCGTCGCCTTCGAGCAGCATGATCTGGCGGTCGATGCCCGGGAACACCGAGAACGGGCCGGGCGACGCGATGGTGGCGATGCTCACGCGCCAGCCGAAGCTGTCGAGCCCCGCGCCTGGCGGCCAGCTGGCGATTTCCTGCGTGGTGCCGCCGCCGTTCTTCCAGGGCGTGGCACGCAGGGTCGCGCGCGAAAAACGCTGCACGCTCATCGCATCAATCCGCCCTGGCGCAGCTTCTGTTCGAAATGCCGCAGGATCAGCGTCATCGTGCCCGTGAGCATGAAGTACACGAGCGCGATGGCCAGGTACACCTCGAGCGAGCGGTACGACACGCTGATGATCTTCTGGCCTTCGTGCATCACATCGTGGATCGTGAGCAGCGACACCAGCGCCGAGTTCTTGATGAGCGCGATGAACTCGTTGCCCAGCGGCGGGATCATGCGCACCACGGCCTGCGGCAGCACGATCTGGCGCATGGCCACGCCGGGCGTCATGCCCAGCGATTGCGCGGCCATGGTCTGGCCCTTGTCGATCGACTGGATCGCGCCGCGCACGATTTCGGACACGTAGGCGCCCGAATACACGCCGAGCCCCAGCACGCCGCACACGAAGGCCGGCAGCAGGATGCCGAAGTGCGGCAGGCCGAAGAACAGGATGAACAGCTGCACCAGCAGCGGCGTGCCGCGAATCGCCGCCACGTAGGCGGTGCACACGCCGTAGATCCAGCGCCGCTTCGGGTTCAGCCGGCCGATGCCGACCAGCAGGCCCAGCACGCAACCCAGGGCCAGCGCGCAGGCGGTGATCTCCACCGTGACCAGCGCGCCGCGCAGCAGGTCGGGCCAGCCCTGCCAGACGGGCGAGAAATCGAAGTCCATGGCGCGCTTACTTGGCGGTGGCGCTGAACCACTTCTTGACGATGGCCGCGTAGGTGCCGTCGGCCTTGAGCTTCTCGATCGCGCCGTTCACGGCCTTGGTGAGCTCGGGCGTGTCCTTGCGGATGGCCATGCCGTATTCCTCGGTCGTGATCTGCTCGTCGAGCACCTTCAGGCCGCCGCGCGTGCGCACGTACTGGAAGGCGGCGGGCTTGCCGGTGACGGCGGCGTCGGCACGGCCGATGTCCACGAGGTTGAACATCTCCTGGTTCTTCTCGACCTCCATCAGCTGCACCTGCGGGAATTTCTCCTTCGTGTACGACACGGACTTGGTGCCCACCTGCACGCTGACCTTCTTGCCGTTGATGTCGGCCGGCTTCTTGATGGTCGTGTTGTTGTCCTTCACCATGACCACGAGGCCGCCGGCGTAGTACGGCACGGTGAAGTCGACGACCTTCTTGCGCTCGTCGGTGATGTAGATGCCCGACACGGCCATGTCGAAGCGCTTCGAAATGAGGCCCGGCACGAGGCCCTTGAAGTCGATGTCGATCCACTCGATCTTGCGGCCCAGCGTCTTGCCAATGGCCTCGACCAGCTCCACGTCGAAGCCGGTGCGCTTGCCGTTTTCCACGAACTCCATCGGCGGGAAGGTGGCGTCGGTGGCCACGCGCAGCGGCTCGCCCTGGGCTTGCGCGGCGCCAGCGAAACCGAAGAAGGCGAGGCCGGACAGGGCGGCGGCGACGAGGGTGCGACGGGTGTTCATGGGGAGGGCTTTCGTGGAGGTGAGGGAGGGAGAAAGAAAAAGAAAAGCGGCGACTACTGCAGTGCGCGCGAGATGCGGGCCGCCGTGACGACGGTCATGTGGACCAATGCAGCTTCCATGCCTTCGACGCGCGTGAGCGGCGCCATGAGCGTGATCGCCCCGCGCAGGCGCCGGCCCGCGGCCAGCACCGGCGCGCTCGCGCCCCACACGCCGGCATCGACCTCGCCGTGGGTCACGGCATGGCCGGCGGCGCGGATGGCGTCGAGTTCGGCGGCGCGCTCGGCACGGCGTTCGGGGCCTTCGTCGAGCCCGTCGAGCAGCAGGTCGCGCGCGTCGTCGGGCGCATGGGCCAGCAGGCACTTGGCGCTGGCGCCGTCGCGCGCGGGCACGCTGCGGCCGCGGTCGAAGGAGCAGCGCAGCGACTGTTCGCTGTCGATCATCTCCAGGCACACGACGCGCTCGTTCACCAGGGTGACGAGCGCCACGCTCTCGTGGCTCTGCTGCGCCAGCACGCGCATGTCGGCGCGCGCGGCCATCACGAGGTCGGAGTTGCCGTCGAAACCGCTGGCCAGCTGCACGCTGACGGGCCCCGGCGAGTAGCGGCCCTCGGACTCCATCACGAAGCCCCAGCGGCGCAAGGTGGCGACCTGGCGGTACAGCGTGCTCTGCGACAGGCCGGTGGCCTGCACCAGCTCGGCCGCCGTCATCGCCGCCTTGCTTTGCGCCAGCACCGACAGCACGAACAGCGCGCGGTCGTTGTGGGCGGGAGCGTCAAGGGGGGTCGTCATCGGGGGCAATCGCTGGGCGGTCGAAAGTGGATGCGGCGTGCAGTATCTTGCTCGCCGTTCTCACGACCAAGCCCGAATTCCCACTCGATGGGAATGAGCGCGTTTTTTCTTTCTACCTTCGTCTTACCGAGGCTCAGCGCACCAGCAGCGGAAAGAGCGGATCGTCCATCGGCGCGCCGGCCGGCAGGCGCTCGGCCAGGCCTGGGAAATCGGGCGAGGTCTTCCAGCTGCGCGGGGCGTGGCGGATGTCGTCGCCCAGGAAGCGCACCGAGAACACGCGGCGCCGGTTCGGCCCCTCGACGCCGGCGGCCGCATGCAGCGTGAGCATGTGGAAGCAGACGAAGTCGCCCGGCTCGATGTCCCAGCCGACGATGGGGAAGCGCTCGCGCGCGCCCTCGATGTCGGGCAGGTCGTCGAGGCTGCCTTCGGGGAACCACTTGGCGTGGTTGTCCATGAAGGTGCGCGGCATGAGCCACGGCCCCTTGTGGGAGCCGGCCACGAACTCGAGCGTGGCGGCACGCGACACCGGATCGACCGGAATCCACATGCTGACGTTCTGCATGCCCTCGATGTTGTAGTAGGGCTGGTCCTGGTGCCACGGCGTGCGCTGGCGCGTGCCGGGCTCCTTCACGAGCAGGTGGTCGTGGTACAGGCGCACGGTGTCGGAGCCCATGAGCCGCTGCGCGAGTTGCGCCAGCGGCGCCTGCCGGATGAAGCGGCCGAAGGCGTCGATCTCCTGCCAGTTGCAGAAGTCCTCGAAGAAGCGGCCCGGGTCGTCGGGCCGGCTCGCGACCTTGGCGCGCGGGCTGGGCGCCGCCAGGTTCGCCTCGATGCCGCCCTGCAGCAGCGCGAGTTCGTCGGCCGTGAGCAGCTGGCGGATGCAGACCGCGCCGTCGCGCTGGAACTGCGCCACCAGCGCGTCGTCCACGCGTTCGCGCACGCGGCGCTGCAGGTCGGAAGCATCGAGGGTCATCGTCGGGTCTCCTTCTTTTTCGGGGTGTCGGTGACCCGCTTTTTTACTTCACCTGCGGCGCCTGCCGGCCTTACTTGATCATCGGCAGCTTCAAGCCCTGCTTCTTCGCCGTGGCGACCGCGATGTCGTAGCCCGCGTCGGCATGGCGCATCACGCCGGTGGCCGGGTCGTTGAAGAGCACGCGCCCGATGCGCTTGGCCGCGGCGTCGGTGCCGTCGCACACGATCACCACGCCCGAGTGCTGCGAGTAGCCCATGCCCACGCCGCCGCCGTGGTGCAGGCTGACCCAGGTCGCGCCGCCGGCCGTGTTGAGCAGGGCGTTGAGCAGCGGCCAGTCGGAGACGGCGTCGGTGCCGTCCTTCATGGCTTCGGTCTCGCGGTTCGGGCTGGCGACCGAGCCGGTGTCCAGGTGGTCGCGGCCGATGACGATCGGGCCCTTGAGCTCGCCGTTCTTCACCATCTCGTTGAAGGCCAGGCCGGCGATGTGGCGCTCGCCCAGGCCGAGCCAGCAGATGCGCGCGGGCAGGCCCTGGAAGGCGATGCGCTCGCGCGCCATGTCGAGCCAGCGGTGCGTGTGGGTGTTGTCGGGGAACAGCTCCTTGATCTTGGCGTCGGTCTTGTAGATGTCTTCCGGGTCGCCCGAGAGCGCGACCCAGCGGAACGGGCCCTTGCCTTCGCAGAACAGCGGACGGATGTAGGCCGGCACGAAGCCCGGGAAGTCGAAGGCGTTCTTCACGCCTTCGTCGAACGCGACCTGGCGGATGTTGTTGCCGTAGTCGACCGTGGGGATGCCCATGGCCTGGAAGTCGAGCATGGCCTGCACGTGCACGGCGCACGACTTGGCGGCGGCCTTCTTCAGGGCGTCGTGTTGCGACGCGTCCTTCATGGCGGCCTGCCATTGCGGCACGCTCCAGCCCGAGGGCAGGTAGCCGTTGATCAGGTCGTGCGCGGAGGTCTGGTCGGTCACGAGGTCGGGCTTGAGGCCGCCGGCCTTCGCGCGCTTGACCAGCTCGGGCAGGATGTCGGCCGCGTTGCCCAGCAGCGCGATCGACACGGCTTCCTTGGCATCGCAGTGCTGCTTGATGAGTTCGAAGGCGTGGTCGATGTCGCGTGCCTGCTTGTCGACGTAGCGCGTGCGCAGGCGGAAGTCGATGCTCGACTGCTGGCACTCGATGTTCAGCGACACGGCGCCGGCCAGCGTGGCCGCGAGCGGCTGCGCGCCGCCCATGCCGCCCAGGCCGGCCGTGAGGATCCACTTGCCCGCGAGGCTGTTGTTGTAGTGCTGGCGGCCGGCTTCGACGAAGGTTTCGAAGGTGCCTTGCACGATGCCCTGGCTGCCGATGTAGATCCAGCTGCCCGCCGTCATCTGGCCGTACATGAAGAGGCCCTGGCGATCGAGCTCGTTGAAGTGCTCCCAGTTGGCCCACTTCGGCACGAGGTTGGAGTTGGCGAGCAGCACGCGCGGTGCGTCGGCGTGCGTCTTGAACACGCCGACCGGCTTGCCCGACTGGATGAGCAGCGTCTCGTCGTCTTCCAGTTCCTTCAGCGAGGCGAGGATCTGGTCGTAGCAGGCCCAGTCGCGCGCGGCGCGGCCGATGCCGCCGTACACCACGAGGTCTTGCGGGCGCTCGGCCACCTCGGCGTCGAGGTTGTTCTGCAGCATGCGGTACGGCGCTTCGGTGAGCCAGCTCTTGCAGTTGAGCTCGGTGCCGCGCGGGGCGCGGATCACGCGGGTCGGGTCATGGCGCGGATCGGCGCCGGCGGCGGGGGTGTTCAGGGCGAATTTGTCGGGTGCGTTCATGGCGTGGTTCTCCTTGTCGGGTGGCAGTCGGTACGGATCACTTCGAGTGGCTGGGCAGGATGTCGAGCAGCGCGGCCGGCAGGTCGGCCGCGAGCGCCCACAGGCGCATGGCTTCGATGTCGGGTGCGAGGTAGCGGTCGGTCTCGAGGAACGCGACTTTCTGGCGGATGCGGGCGAACTCCGCTTCGACCAGCGGCGAACTCTTCAGCTTGCGCTTGAGTTCGATGCCCTGGGCGGCGGCCATCGCTTCGATGCCCACCACCACGGCGGTGTTGTTGACCATGTCGCCCAGGCGGCGCGCCGCGAAGGTGGCCATCGACACGTGGTCTTCCTGGTTGGCCGAGGTCGGCAGGCTGTCGACGCTGGCGGGGTGCGCGTGCGACTTGTTTTCCGAGGCGAGCGCGGCGGCCGTGACCTGCGCGATCATGAAGCCGGAGTTCAGGCCGCCGTCGCGCACCAGGAAGGGCGGCAGGCCCGACAGGCCGCTGTCGAGCAGCAGCGCGAGGCGGCGCTCGGCGATGGCGCCGACTTCGCTCACGGCCAGCGCAATGATGTCGGCCGCGAAGGCGACCGGCTCGGCGTGGAAGTTGCCGCCCGAGATCACCTCGCCGGTGTCGCAGAACACGAGCGGGTTGTCCGACGCGGCGTTCGCTTCGATGACCAGCACGCGCGAGGCGTGGGCCAGGTTGTCGAGGCAGGCGCCCATCACCTGCGGGATGCAGCGCACCGAGTACGGGTCCTGCACGCGGCCGCAGTCGGCGTGCGAAGGCACGATCTCGCTGCCGTCGAGCAGCGTGCGCACGGCGCCGGCCACGGCGATCTGGCCGGGCTGGCCGCGCGCGGCGTGGATGCGCGCGTCGAAGGGCTTGATCGAACCCTGGATGGCTTCGAGCGACAGCGCGCCCGACATCAGCGCGGCGGCAAACACGTCTTCGGCGCCGAACAGGCCGGCGAGCGCCAGCGCGGTCGACACCTGCGTGCCGTTGAGCAGCGCCAGGCCCTCCTTGGGGCCGAGCACGAAGGGCTCGAGGCCGATGCTGCGCATGGCTTCGGCGCCGCTCACCTTCTTGCCGTCGGCCAGCGTGGCTTCGCCTTCGCCGATCAGCACGCAGGCCATGTGGGCCAGCGGCGCGAGGTCGCCCGAGGCGCCGACCGAGCCCTTGCACGGGATGCTGGGCGTGACGCCGGCGTTGAACAGCGCCAGCAGCGCATCGACCAGCGCGGGCCGCACGCCCGAGTGGCCGCGCGCCAGGCTCACGGCCTTGGTCGCGAGGATCATGCGCACCACCGGCGCGGCCAGCGGCTCGCCCGTGCCCACGCTGTGCGAGAGCACGAGGTTGCGCTGCAGCTCGGCCAGGTGGTCGTTGCCGATGCGCGTGCTGGCGAGCTTGCCGAAACCGGTGTTGATGCCGTAGACCACCTCGTCGTTCTCGACGATGTGGCGCACCGCGGCCTCGGCCTTGGCCATGCCGTCCTGCACCGACGGGTCGAGCGCAAGGTGCACGCCGCCGGCCTGGATGCGTCGCAGCATCGCGAGGTCGACCTTGCCGGGCGTGAGGGTCAATGTGGCGTGGGAAGTGGCGGTGTGATTGCTTGGCATGTGAACCTGTCTATACAAGTGGTTGCGAGAGAAAACGTGGGCCTCTGAGGGTCGAAAAAAAACGGTCTGTCTAGCCGAAGGTCGGGTTGCCGTCGGATTTAAAGCGGCTGCCCAGGCTGTAGCGCGAGGCCGGATGCAGGCAGCGCACCCAGGTCACGGGCGTGTTGCGGATCCAGGTGCGGCGCGTCAGCAGCAGGCAGGGGTCGGTGGGCGCCATCGCGAGCCGCTCGGCCTGTTCGGCGCTGGGCAGCACGGCATCGACGACGTGTTCGATCTGGTCGAAGGGCACGTTGCGCACCAGGTATTCGCTGGGCGGCACGGCCGTGAAGTCCTGCTCGAGAAAGTCGG
This sequence comes from Variovorax sp. GW821-FHT09D07, assembly GCF_059416345.1. Taxonomy (NCBI): domain Bacteria; kingdom Pseudomonadati; phylum Pseudomonadota; class Betaproteobacteria; order Burkholderiales; family Comamonadaceae; genus Variovorax; species Variovorax sp. GW821-FHT09D07. The sequence continues at coordinate 24,963 of NZ_JBWKOY010000007.1, read as the reverse complement.
GCACGACCTGCGGGTTGACGTAGCGCTCCTCGAGCTGCACGGGCGTGTCGTTGTCCAGGTGCAGGCAGGCGCTGTGGAACACCGAGTCGCCCGCGCGCAGGTCGAGCCAGGCGGCCACGTCGGGCGAGGCCGCGAGGCGCTCGACCGCGAGCATCTCGCAGCGGTAGTCGTGGCCGCGCTGGCGGATCTCGCTGGCGATGTTGGCGATCTGCAGCAGCGTCGACTGCGGCTTGTTCTCGGCCACGAAGCTGCCGACGCCGGCCACGCGCACGATGCGCCCCTGCTCCATGAGTTCGCGCAGGGCGCGGTTCACGGTCATGCGCGCCATGCCGAACTGCGCGACCAGCTCGTTCTCGGAAGGCAGGCGGTGGCCGGGCGGCCACGTGCCGTCCTGGATCTTGCGGGAGATGTGATCCTTGACTTGCGCATAGAGCGCGAGGGACGGCAGGTCGCGTTTCATCGTGCTTTCAATGTTCCGCGGCGGCCATCGACTCGGCGCGGATTTCTTCGGTCAGGCGCGCCTTGATGTCCATGAACTCGGGCGAGGTCTTGATGGTGTAGCTGCGCGGGTGCGGAAAGTCGACCGCGATCTCGGTCTTGATGCGGCCCGGCCGCGCGCTGAACACCGCCACGCGGTTGGCCATGAAGATCGCCTCGTCGATGTCGTGCGTGACGAACAGCACCGTCTTCTGCGCCGACTCCCAGATGCCCAGCAGCAGCTCCTGCATGAGCACGCGGGTCTGGTTGTCGAGCGCGCCGAAGGGCTCGTCGAGCAGCAGCATCTTGGGGTCGTTGGCCAGCGCGCGCGCAATGGCCGTGCGCTGCTGCATGCCGCCCGAGAGCTGCTTGGGAAAGTGGTGCTCGAAGCCGCGCAGGCCGACCTTGGCGATGAAGAACTCGCTGCGTTCCTTCTGGTCGGCCTCGCTCATGCCGCGCTCACGCAGGCCGAAGCGGATGTTCTGCGCCACCGTGAGCCACGGGAAGAGCGTGTAGCTCTGGAACACCACGCCGCGGTCGGCGCCCGGGCCTTCGATGCGCTCGCCGTCGAGCATCACCTGGCCGGTGGTCGGGAAGTCGAGCCCCGCCACGATGCGCAGCAGCGTCGACTTGCCGCAGCCCGAGGGGCCGAGGATGGTGACGAAGTCGTTCTCCTTCACCTCGAAGTCGATCGGCTGCAGCGCCTGCGTGCGCTGGCCCTTGGTGCCGGTGAAGACGCGCGAGACGCCTTGAATGGAAAGTTGGTTCTTCACAGTGCAGCCCATGCAAACAGACGGCGATTCATCGCCTTGAAAGCGAAGTCGGACAACAGGCCGATGACGCCGATCACGATGATCCCGAAGATGATCTGGCCGGTGTTCAGCAGCGCCTGGCTGTCGGTGATCATGTGGCCGATGCCCGACGAGGAGCCGATGAGCTCGGCCACGATCACATAGGTCCAGGCCCAGCCCAGCACGAGGCGCAGCGTTTCGGCGATGCCCGGCGCGGCCCCCGGAATGAGCACGCGCGCCACGATGCCGCGGCTGTTGGCGCCCAGCGTGTAGGCGGCCTCGACGAGGTCGCGCCGCGCGCCGCCCACGGTGACGGCCACCATCAGCACGATCTGGAAGAACGAGCCGATGAAGATCACCAGGAGCTTCTGCATTTCGCCCAGGCCCGCCCACAGGATGAGCAGCGGAATGAAGGCCGAGGCCGGCAGGTAGCGGCAGAACGAGACGAAGGGCTCGAAGAAGGCCTCGACGGTCTTCCAGGTGCCCATGGCCACGCCCAGCGGCACCGCGATGACGGCCGCCAGCAGGAAGCCGCCAAACACGCGCCACACGGTCATGCCGATGTCGCCGATGAAGCCGTACTCGGTGAAGAGCAGCCAGCCCTCTTTCACCATCGTGATCGGGCTCGCCAGGAAGGTGGGCGACACGAAGCCGCCCAGCGTGGCGATGCCCCACACCACCACGAAGAGCACGAAGAAGCCCAGCCCCAGCATCGTGCGCGCGGATGCGCTGATGGGTTCGAGCGGCGCGAACACTCGGCGCCGCACGGGAGGCGCGGGCGGCGGCGTCACGGCGCGCGCCGGAGCGGCGGTCATCGGTTGCATCTGCGGCAAGGCCTTACTTGACATAGCTGGCGTCGAAGGTGGCGGCATAGTCTTCCGGCGCCTTGCGGATCACGCCGGCCTCCAGCAGGATGGCCGCGGCTTCCTTCATGAAGCTGGTGAGCTCGCCCGCGAAGAACTTCTGGTTGGCGGCCTTGTCCTGCCAGCGCAGGTAGGCCGACGACTTGGCGAACTGCTCGCCGCTTTGCTTGACGGCCGAACCCATGAGCTCGTTGGCCTTGGCCGGGTCGGCCTTGATCAGGTCCAGCGCGTCGAAGTACGACTTGGTGAGCGCGGCGGCGGCCTTGGCGTTGGCCTTGAGCCAGGTGGGCGCGCAGCCGACGGTGTCCATCACCATCGGGTAGTCGAGCGTGGTGGCCAGGATCTTGCCGGCGGCCGGGTTGGCGCGCACGGTCGACAGGTAGGGCTCGTAGGTCATGGCGGCGTCGTTCTGGCCGGCCACGAAAGCCTGCGCAGCGGGCTGCGGCTCGAGCGAGACCACCTTCACGTCCTTCAGGCTCATGCCGTTCTTGCTGAGCATCCAGGCCAGGCCGAAGTACGGCGCGGTGCCCGGGGCGCTCACGCCGATGCTCTTGCCCTTGAGGTCGGAGAAGCTCTTCACGTCGTTGCGCACGGCCAGGCCGTCGGCGCCGTAGGACTTGTCCATCTGGAAGATCTGCACGATCGGCACGCCGTTGGCGTTCCAGGCCACGTGCGTCTCCACCGTGGTGGCCGCGCACTGGATCGCGCCGGAGGCCAGCGCCAGGTGGCGGTCCTTCTGCGGGATCATCTTGAGTTCGACGTCCAGCCCGTTCTTCTTGAAGATGCCGGCCTTGTCGGCCAGCGACAGCGGCGCAAAGCCGGTCCAGCCGGACATGCCGAGCGAAATCTTCGTGTCCTGGGCGGCGGCCGTTCCGGCCATGCCCGCTGCACATGCACCTGCTGCCAGCAGCGAAGCGACTTTCACAACTACCGTCTTGACCATGGGGACTCCTGGTTCCATTTTTTGAGAGAGGTGACTCGGCGATACATGCCCGGGGGATATGGGCAGCACGCCTCGCATTGTTGCCAGGCGCCCCAACTTGTATATACAGGATAACCCGAAAGTCCTGTTTTGGTGCATCTCCGAGAGAAATGCCCCAGTTTGCTGTCTAGACAAGAGGGGTGCCGGGACGGGGTTCACCATTGCAAACGCCGTGCCACAGTCATATCGGAGCCGCTGGGGGACAATCGGCGTCCGCCCCGGCTCCGGCCCTTTTCTCCCCCCTCCCGCCCTTCGCACCCCCGCCTGTGTCTTCCCTCGCTCCCCGCCCCTTCGACGCTTCCAGCGACGGCAGCAGCTCCGGCAGCGCGGCCCCCGCCGACATCCTTCATGACGTGTTCGGCTACGCGCGCTTTCGCGGGGCCCAGCAGGACATCGTGGAGCACGTGGTGGGCGGCGGCGACGCGCTGGTGCTGATGCCCACGGGCGGCGGCAAGTCGCTTTGCTATCAGATCCCGGCCATCGCGCGGCAGCGCGCGGGGCGCGGCGTGTCGGTGGTGGTGTCGCCGCTGATCGCGCTGATGCACGACCAGGTCGGCGCGTTGCACGAGGCGGGCGTGAACGCGGCCTTCCTGAACTCGACGCTCGACTGGGAACAGACGCAGGACGTGGAGCGCCGCATGCTGCGCGGCGAGATCACGCTGCTGTACGCGGCGCCCGAGCGGGTGAACACGCCGCGCTTTCTCTCGCAGCTCGATTCGCTGAACGAGCGCGGCAAGCTCTCGCTGTTCGCCATCGACGAGGCGCATTGCGTGAGCCAGTGGGGCCACGACTTCCGCCCCGAGTACCGCGCGCTCACCGTGCTGCACGAGCGCTACCCAGGCGTGCCGCGCATCGCGCTCACGGCCACGGCCGACGACCTCACGCGCGCCGACATCGTCGAACGGCTGCAGCTCGAGGAGGCGCGCCAGTTCGTCTCCAGCTTCGACCGCCCGAACATCCGCTACACCATCGTCGAGAAGAAGGACGCCACCACGCAGCTGCTGCGCTTCATCGAGCGCGAGCACGAGGGCGATGCGGGCGTGGTCTATTGCCAGTCGCGCAAACGCGTGGAAGACCTCGCGACGACGCTGCAGGGCGCCGGCATCAACGCGCTGCCGTACCACGCGGGCCTCGATGCGGCGGTGCGCCAGAAGCACCAGGACCGCTTCCTGCGCGAAGAAGGCATCGTGATGGTCGCGACCATCGCCTTCGGCATGGGCATCGACAAGCCCGACGTGCGCTTCGTCGGCCACGTCGACATGCCCAAGAACATCGAGGGCTACTACCAGGAAACCGGCCGCGCGGGCCGCGACGGCGCCCCCGCCGACGCCTGGATGGCCTACGGCCTGAACGACGTGGTGAACCAGCGCCGCATGATCGACGAGAGCCCGGCCGGCGAAGAGTTCAAGCAGGTGATGCGCGGCAAGCTCGACGCCCTGCTCTCGCTGGCCGAGGCCAGCGACTGCCGCCGCGTGCGCCTGCTGGGCTACTTCGGCGAGAAGAGCACGCCCTGCGGCAACTGCGACAACTGCCTGAACCCGCCGCAGGTGTGGGACGGCACCGATGCCGCGCGCAAGCTGCTGAGCACCATCTACCGCGTGCAGCAGCTCAGCGGCATCAGCTTCGGCGCGGGCCACATCATGGACATCCTGCGCGGCAAGGCGACCGAGAAGGTCAAGCAGTTCGGCCACGAGCGCATCAGCACCTTCGGCATCGGTGCGGAGTTCAGCGAGGTGGCGCTGCGCGGCGTGCTGCGCCAGCTGATCGCCACCGGCGCGCTGGCGGTGGACGCGGAAGCCTTCAACACGCTGAAGCTCACCGAGGGCTCGCGCGCGGTGCTCAAGGGCGAGACCTCGGTGTCGCTGCGCGAGTCGGTGTCGTCACCGGCCGAGCGCAAGCCCCGGCGCGAGAAGGTGGCCAAGGGCGCACCGTCGCCGGCGGCGGCCTCGCTCGACGACACCGGCAAGAAGCGCTTCGAGGCGCTCAAGGCCTGGCGCGCCGAGGTGGCGAAGGAACACAACCTGCCGGCCTACGTGATCTTCCACGACGCCACGCTGGCCGCCATTGCCGAGCGCGCGCCCGCGACGCTGGAAGACCTGCAGGGCATCAGCGGGATCGGCACGAAGAAGCTCGAGGCCTACGGCGCCGAGGTGCTTCGCGTGTGCGAGGCCTTCTGACGCTCTCCACCTAGAGCAGGCGGGCGGCCTTCGAGAAATCGATGGACGCGAGCACCGCGGCGCGCATGGCCGTCAGCAGATGGCGCTCGTCGTTGCTGCGCTTCTGGAAGGTGTAGGTCAGCGCGGGCAGGGCCTGGCGGGTCTTCAGGATGCGAAGGTCGCCGCGGCGCGACAGCAGGCGCGCCCAGCCTTCCGGCAGGAACCCGACACCGATCCCCTCGATCAGCAGGCCGGCAACGGCGCCCCAGCTGTTGCAGCTGAGGCGGTGCGGCGCCTCGAGGTTCTCGGCCATGAGCCATTCGTCGAGCAGGCGGCTGGTGCCCGCGCCGGTGGGCAGCGTCACGATGGGGTGTTGCGCGAGCAGCGGCGCGCCGATCGTCGTGGTCTTGCCCGCCAGCGCGGGCGCGGCCACCCACACGAAATGCGCCTGGCCCACGGTGTGCGACGAGATCAGCCCGTGGTGCGGTGAGCGCCCGGCGATCACCGCGCAGTCGAGTTCGCCGTTGCGAAGGCGCTCGTCCAGCGCCGAGCCGAAGTTGACGTGCGGCTCCAGGCGCAGGTCCGGCAGGTGCCGTCCCACGTGCGCGACGAGCTGGGGCAGCCAGGTCAGCGCGCTCAGTTCGCCGATGCCGAAGGTGCAGCGACCTCCGAGGCTGGCGGGTGCGCCGATCGACCGCTTCGTTTCGTCGGCCGCCAGCAGCAAGGCGGCGGCGCGTGGCAGGAAACGCTCGCCCGCGTCCGTGAGCGTGGCCCGCTGCCCGGCGCGGTCGAACAGCGGCGCGCCGAGCGACACCTCCAGCTCGGCCAGGCGCTTGGACAGCGACGAGGTCGACAGGTGCAGCCGCTGCGCCGCGAGCGCAAAGCTGGCGCAGGTCGCGGCCCAGTAGAAGGCCTCCAGTTGCTTCAGCGTCATGCGCCGTCTCCCTCGGTCATTTCGAAAAAAGCGAAATGGCAAATTACCATAAATTCGCTTTTTCAAAACCTTCTGCCCCCCTACAGTCCGCGCGGACCGAACGACTGACTGGATGGCGGACATGACTGTTTTCTCGCGTGCCTTCGATGCCCCGCGCACCGCGCCGGCGCAAGCCCCTGCTGCCGCCGCGACACCACGGCGTCTGGCCGGCATCCTGTCGCTGCAGGACTTCGAGCACGCGGCCCGGCGCCGGCTGCCGCGCCCGCTGTTCGGCTACATCGCCGGCGCGGCGGAGGACAACCGCTCGCTGGACGCCAACCGCGCCGCGTTCGACGCGCACGACTTCCTGCCCCGGGTGCTGGTCGACGTCTCCCGGCGCTCGCAGGAGGTCACGCTGTTCGGCCAGCGCTACGCGTCGCCCTTCGGGATCGCGCCGGTCGGCATCAGCGCGCTGTCGGCCTACCGCGGCGACCTGGTGCTCGCGCAGGCGGCGCAGGCGGCCGGCATTCCCGCGGTCATGAGCGGCACCTCGCTCATTCCGATGGAAGAAGTGGCCCAGGCCGCGCCCGGCACTTGGTTCCAGGCCTACCTGCCGGGCGATGCGGCGCGCATCGACGGCCTGGTGGCACGCATCGCCGGCGCGGGCTTTCGCCACCTGGTCGTGACGGTCGACATTCCCGTCTGGGCGAACCGCGAAAACAACGTGCGCGCCGGCTTCACGACGCCGCTGCGGCCCAGCCTGCGGCTGGCATGGGACGGCCTCGTGCGGCCCCGCTGGCTGCTCGGCACGCTCGCGCGGACCTTCGTGACGCGCGGCATGCCGCATTTCGAGAACTCGTTCGCCACGCGCGGCGCACCTCTTTTCTCCAGCACCGCGATCCGCGACACGACCGGCCGCGACCACATTCATTGGGACCACATCGCCCGCATCCGGCAGCAATGGCGCGGGCCGCTGATCCTGAAGGGCATTCTTCATCCGGCCGATGCGCGGCGCGCGCGGCAGCTCGGCGCCGATGGGCTCATCGTCTCCAACCACGGCGGCCGGCAGCTCGACGGCGCGGCCCCGGCGCTGCGCGCGCTGCCGCAGGTGCTGGACGCCGCGGGCGAGCTGCCCGTGATGGTCGACGGCGGCGTGCGCCGCGGCAGCGACGTGCTGAAGGCGCTGGCGCTCGGCGCCAAGGCCGTGTTCGCGGGCCGCCCGTTCATGTACGCCGCCGCCGTGGGTGGCCACGCGGGCGTCACGCACGCGATCCGGCTGCTGCGGGACGAGGTCGACCGGAACATGGCCATGCTCGGCGTCAACGACCCGGGCGAGCTCGACGCGAGCTGCCTGATTCCGCGGCGCCCCTGACCTGTTCCCACTCATCCCACCCATTCCATCAATCCAAGAGGAGGAAGACACCTTGCCGAAAAACCCCACCCTGTTCGCCCTCGCCTGCCTGCTGGCGGCGGCCGTGCCCGTCCATGCGCAGGGCTACCCCGACAAGCCCGTCAAGCTGCAGGTGCCGTTCGCGCCGGGCGGCACGACGGACATCATTGCGCGCGTCATTTCCGAGCCCCTGGGCAGGCACCTGGGGCAGAGCGTCATCGTCGAGAACAAGTCGGGCGCGGGCGGCGCGATCGGGGCCGCCGAGACCGCGCGCGCCACGCCCGACGGCTACGCGCTGGGCATCGGCACCGTGTCGACGACGGCGGCGAATCCGGCCATCAACCCCAAGGTGCCGTACAACCCGAAGGCCGACTTCACGCCGATCATCAACCTGGCGGCCACGCCCAATGTCATTGCGGTCCATCCCAGCTTTCCGGCACGGGACTACAAGGGCTTCATCGAGGTGCTGAAGAAGAACCCGGGCAAGTACGCCTACGCCACCGCAGGCACGGGCAGCATCGGGCACCTGCAGATGGAGCTGTACAAGGGCATGGCCGGCGCGTCCGTCACGCACATCCCCTACCGCGGGTCGGGCCCGGCGCTCAACGACACCGTCGCGGGCCAGGTCGCGATGATCTTCGACAACCTGCCGTCAGCGCTGCCCTTCATCAAGGACCGCCGGCTGATCCCGATCGTCGTGGCGGCGTCCGAGCGCCTGAAGGACCTGCCCGATGTGCCGACCTTCAAGGAGGTCGGCCTCGCGCCGGTGAACCGCATGGCGTACTACGGCATCGTGGGCCCCAAGGGCCTGCCCAAGGACGTGGTGGACAAGGTGCACGCGGCGGCGCGCAAGTCGCTCGAAGAGCCCGCCGTGCGCAAGCGCATCCAGGACACCGGCTCCTTCGTCGTCGGCAACACGCCGCAGGAATTCACGCAGCAGATCGCCGCCGAGTTCGACGTGTACAAGAAGGTGGTGGATTCCGCCGGACTCACGCCGGACTGAGCCGGCGAGCGCCTCTTCAGGCCACCGACGCCCAGACCGGCGCCATCGCGCGGTAGAGCGCGCGGAAGGCCTCGAGCCGGGGCTGGTAGGCCGCGTGCAAGGCGGCGTCGGGCGCCAGCACCTGGCGCACGGCCGGCGCGACGACCACACCCGCCGGGTCTTCGCCCGTGACCGCCAGCCGCGCGAGCCGCGCCGCACCGAAGGCCGGGCCGCGGTCGGCGGATTCGTACAGCACCAGCGGCACGTCGAGCACCGACGCGATCAGCTGCGCCAGGAAGGCGGAGCGCGCGCCGCCGCCGATCAGCGCCAGGCGCTCGGGCCGCGCCGTCTGCGCGCTCAGCGCTTCCAGGCCGTCGGCGAGCGAGAAGGCGATGCCTTCGCAGACCGCCTGCATCAGGTCGGCGCGCGTGGTGGCGCCCGACAGGCCGACAATCGCGCCGCGCGCGAACGGGTTGTTGTGCGGCGTGCGTTCACCGAACAGATAAGGCAGCGCGAGCAGGCGCGACGGCCCGGTGTACGCGGCCTCGACCTCGGCCAGCAGCGCACCGACCGATGCACCGCCAGTGCACGACGCCAGCGCCGCGAGCGGGCTCGCGCCGTTGAGCAGCGCCGCCATGCGGTACCAGCGCTGCGGCAGCGCGTGGCAGAAGGCGTGCACCAGCCGCTCGGGGTCGGGGCGGTGCGCGGTGTCGGCCACCAGGATCTGCGCCGAGGTGCCGAGCGACACGAAGCCGTCGCCCGGCCCGACCACGCCGATGCCGACGCCGCCCGCCGCGGCATCGCCCGCGCCGCCGGCGATCGGCACGCCGCGCGGCAGGCCCCAGCGCGCGGCCAGTGCATCGCGCACGGTGGCGCAGGGTTCGCACGACTCGACCACGCGCGGCAGCCAGGCGGGATCGACCCCGCAGGCGGCGAGCGCCTGCGGCGACCAGCGGCGCTGCGCCTGGTCGAACAGCCAGGTGCCGGCGGCGTCGGTGACGTCGGTCACCTTGTCGCCCGACAGCTGCAGGCGCACGTAGTCCTTGGTCAGCAGCAGCGAGCGGGCGCGCGCCACGGCCTCGGGCTCGTGGGTGCGCAGCCAGCGCAGCTTGGGGCCGGTGAAGCCCGCCATCGGCTGCACGCCGACGGCGCGGCGCAGGGCCAGGTCGGTCTGCATCAGTTCGGCGGCCTCGGCGGCGGCGCGGCCGTCGTTCCAGAGGATGGCGGGACGCACGGGGCGGTCGGCCGCGTCGAGCAGCACCAGCGAGTGCATCTGGCCCGACAGGCCGATGCCCTGCACGCCGCCCATGGCTGTCGGGTGCGTCCGCGCCAGCTCGTCGAGGCCGTCCGCCACGGCGGCCCACCACTGGTCGGGGTCGTGCTCGCACCACAGCGGCTGCGGGTACTGCGAGCTGAGCGGTCGATCGACCGTGGCCACGACCTGCAGCTGCATGTCGGTCAGGACGATCTTGACCGCGGAGGTTCCGATATCGATGCCGATCAGCATGCGTGTGTTCCCTGTTCGAGGGCCGGAGTATCGGCGCTCCGGCCACGCGCACAGGCTGACGGCAGGTGGTTTACGAGCCGGTCGCCGGCAGCGTGATCGGTACCGGCCGCGTGAGCAGGTCGATGTAGAGCTCGAAGAAGCGCGCGTTGTCGAACTTCTTCACCACCGTCATCTTCTGCAGCGAAGTGCCCGCAGGCGGCGTGGTGTAGCCGATGGAGCGGCCGTTGTCGGCGGCGCCGGGCTTGGCGACCACGTCGACATAACGCTCGACGGTCTGCGTGGCGTAGCGCGGATCGATGAGGTAGGCCAGCACCAGCGTGTCCCAGATGTTCTGCGTGTAGTTCGGGTTGTTCTCGAAGCCGTTGGTGCCGCTGAAGCCGTAGCCGTTGAGCTTGCGGAACACCTCGGTCACGGCCGTGGGCTTGGCCGGGTGCGCGATGCGGTCGTAGATGGGCTTGGTGAGGAACACGGTGTCGGTTACGTCCAGCGGCACCACCACCTGCGGAATCGGCAGGCGCACCACGAACTGCGCGGCCTCGGGGTCGAACCACCAGTTGAACTCGGCGAAATGGGTGGTGTTGCCGGCCACGTCGACGGCGCCGCCCATGTAGATGATCTTCTTGATCAGCGGCACGATGTCGGGGCTCTTCTTCACGGCCAGCGCGATGTTGGTGAGCGGGCCGATGGCCAGGATGGTGATCTCGTTGGGGTTGGCCTTGACGGTGTCGATGATGAAGTCGACCGCGCTCTTGCGCTGCACCACGGTGCGCGTGGCGAAGCCGTCGGGCGAGGGCTTGAGGTCGGCGTCGGTCTTGGGCTCGGGGCCGCTCCAGGCGCCCAGGTAGCCGTCGCCGCCCGCGCCGGCCTTCATCTCGGCCTCGATGTCCGCGAAGGTGTGGTTCAGCGCGTAGTTCTCGCCCACGTAGACGCCGATGCGCTGGCCCACGCCCAGGCGCTCGACCGACATCAGCGCGTCGGCCACGCCCTGCTTGAGCCACTGGTTGCCCGACACCACGCTGATGCCCATCACCTGCACCTTGCCCTCGGCCTGCAGCTGGGCGGCCATGACGCCGAGCTGGCCGTCGTCGCTCATGGTGTTGTAGTCGCTGTCGATGATGACTTTCTGCGCCACCGGCGTCGCCGCGTACCCGGGCGCCAGGCCGATGCCGCCACCACCATCGCCCCCGCCGCCGCATGCCGTGAGCACGGCCACGGCGACGAGCCAGAAGGCCCTCACTGTCCATTTGCGCATCTGCTTCTCCTAAGTGTTTGGTTTGCAACCCGGTTTCCAGAGGGGCGCCAGGGGGTGGAAACGTTTGCGCAAACCTTTGCGCAAACGTTTGCCAAACTCTAAGTGGCAGGCCACAGGCGTGGCAATGGGGTGCGGCTAGGGGTTTTCCGCGAGGCCGGAGCGTCGGCCTCGCGCGGGGGTCAGGGTGTCATCAACCCGGGTTGGGCACGGGGTCGATCAGCCGGTTTTCGCGCAGCGGCGAGCGGGGACGCAGGAAGGGTTCTTCTTCTGCCGGCGTGGCGGCCTTCTCCAGGCCCGGGACATCCGCGGCCTTGGCGGACGCAGTCGGTGCGGTGCACGACCCGGTGTCACGCAGCCGCAGCGCCGCGGCCAGCCGGCCTTCGGCGGCGTCGCCCAGGAGGTGGTCGAAGTCGTCGGCCACGGCGCAGCTGGCATTGGGCGCGAAGCCATCGCCGTAGTCGCCGAAACCGGCCTGGTTGACGCCCTTGAAGTTGACCGCGAAGTAGGTGGTGCCGCAGTTGTCCTGCGGAACGAACCCGTAGGGCTTGCCGCAGGTGGTGGCGCCCACGAGGTTGACCGTGACGCCCACGCCGCGCAGGCTGTTGATGACCGACTCGCTGGCCGAGCAGGTGCTGCGGCCCGTCAGCAGCGTGACGCGCGACAGGCCCAGCGTGGGCAGGGGCTGGTTGGCGCGGGTGGTCGTGAAGAAGGGCGTGAGGTTGTCCGCGAGCGTGGTGCGGTACGGGTTCTTGTCGTTGAAGGTCAGCAACTCGAAGGTCTTGCCGTTCGTCGGGCCCGGCCCGGCCACCATGTAGGCCAGCTGGCTTGCGATGCGCAGCTGGCCGCCGCCGTTGTAGCGCATGTCGATCACGAGGTCCTGGATGCCGCCGTCCTGCTTGAGCGTGTTCATGGCCGTGACGAGCTGCGCCTCGGCGGTCGAGATGTGGTCGTTGAACAGCAGGTAGCCCACGCGGTTGCCGGCCGGCCCGATGGTGCGGGTGTACAGCACCGGGCTGCTCGTGATGCGCTGGGCCGTGAGCTCGATCGGACTGCCGCGCGTGCCGCTCACCTCGAAGGTGAAGGTGTGCTTCTCGCCGAGGGCCTGCGGCGAGATCGCGCGGTTGATGATGTCGACGTTGGCCTGCCCGGTGCTGGCCACCACGTCGACACCGTCGACGACGACCAGCTTGGCCCCGCGCGCCAGACCGGCCGACGCCGCCGGCGAACCCGGCTCGACGAAGGCGAGGCGGATGTTGCGCGGCGGCGAACTGCGCACGGCCGCCGTCTCCATGCCGTAGCCGACCGACACGCCGCCCTCCGACTCCAGGCGGTACGCCTCGGTGTCGAGGTAGAAGTGGAAGCGGTCCTTGAGCTGGCCCGAGGGGGTGGTGGCGGGCGTCTTGAGCACGTTGAACCAGGTCAACGGCGTGGCGTAGTCGGACGCCTTGAGGGTCGTGGGCACCTCGTTGTACCAAAGGTAGGTTTCGTCGATCCAGCCGCGCACCCAGCTCTTTTCGTTGTCGACGGTGCCGGCGACGTCGGGATAGGCAACGCGGGTCACGGGGTTGATGCCCCGGCGCGGCGCGGCGCACTGGCCGGCGACGGTCGAGGACGCGACGATGCCGCCGCTTTCACCGCCGCCGCCGGGGGTGGGCGTCGGCACCACGCCGATCGGGAACCCGCCGCCGCCACCTCCGCCCCCGCCTCCTCCGCCGCACCCCGCCAGCAGGCCAGCCAGCGCAAGCGCCATGGCCCCTGCGGTGGCCGCCACGGCCCGCGAGCGCCGCGACGCATCTGCTTTGCGAAAAGCCATCGGTTCCTCCTGGCGTCCGCGATGGCGGACAGTGTCTGCTTGTTGTGTTGGGGGGCTGCGGCGGGACGCGCGCCCGCTACTGGATGAAGCCCATGCCGCGCGATTCGCGCACCTCGGGCTTGATCCGGTGCTCGGCTTCGAGCTGTTCGAGAAACTCCGCCGCCGAGAACTCGGCCGCGAGGATGTCGGTCTGCCGCTTCACGGCCGCGAAGTCGCCCGGGCACAGCTGCGCCAGCAGCGCCAGGCGCGCGCGCACCTCGCCCGTGAGCAGGGCCGCGTCGCCCGCGAGCGCCTCGGTGACGAACATGCGTTCGCGCTGCGCCGCGGTGAGCGGCATGAACTTGATCTTGAAGGTGAAACGCCGCAGCGCCGCCTGGTCGAGCCGGTCGAGCAGATTGGTGGTGCAGATGAACACGCCGCGAAAGCGCTCCATGCCCTGCAGCATCTCGTTGACCTCGGTGACCTCGTAGGTGCGCTGCGCGCCGCGCCGGTCCTGCAGGAACGAGTCGGCCTCGTCGAGCAGCAGCACGGCCTTCTCGGACTCGGCCTCCTTGAACATGGCGGCCATGTTCTGCTCGGTCTCACCGACGTACTTGCTCATGAGGTCGCTGGCCTGCTTGACGATGAGCGGGCGGCCCACGGCCTTGGCGATGTGCTCGGCCAGCGCGGTCTTGCCGGTGCCGGGCGCGCCGTAGAAGCACAGCGTGCCGTGGCCGCGCGCCTTCAGCGCCTCGACGATGCGCGGGATTTCGAAGCGGGTTTCGACATGGAGCATGTCCAGGTCGTAGGTAGTGACGCTGCGGCGCTCGGCAGGGCTCTTGTCGAGCGTGCCCAGCGCGAGGTCGGCATTGCGCAGCTGGCGCTCGATGAGGGCCTCGACCGAAGCCTCGTCGGTCTTGGCCAGGCCGGCAAAGCGCACGGCGGTGCGGATCTGCGCGGGCGTGAGGCCCTTGCGCTCGGCCAGCTTGGCGGTGAAGGCCTCGGACACGACCACGCCTTCGAGCGTCTTCTTGACGAGCTGCTCGCGCGCGCCGGGCGGCGGCGACTTGAGTTCGAGGTGGTAGGCGAAGCGGCGGCGGAAGGCCGGGTCGATCTGCTCGATGCGGTTGGTGACCCACAGCGTGGGCACGGGGTTGGCCTCGAGGATCTGGTTGACCCAGGCCTTGCCGCTCACGCTGCCGCTGGCGGGCGCGGGGATCTGCTCGGCGCGCGCCATGAACTGCGCGGCCTCGGTGCTGATGGGCGGGAACACGTCCTCGACCTCGTCGAACAGCAGTGCGGCCTGCGCGCTGCCCTTGAGGAACACCTGCGCGATCTGCAGCGAGCGGTAGCGGTCGCGGCCGCTGAGCGAGTTGCCGTCGCGGTCGGCGTACTCGACCTCGAAGAGTTCGAGGCCCGCCGCCTGCGCGACCACCTTGGCCAGCTCCGTCTTGCCGGTGCCGGGCGGGCCGTAGAGCAGCACGTTGACGCCGGGCTCTTTGCGCGCAACCGCAGCGCGCAGCAGCGTGACGAGCATCTGCGCGTCTTCCTGAACGAAGGAGAAGTCGTGCGGCGTGAGCGCACTCTTGGCTGAGGGCCGCGTGAACACGGCCATCAGCTCGTTGTGGTCGCGGTACTCGCGCATGAGCACGGGCGGCAGCTTCTCGCTGACCTTCATGAGGTCGGCGAGGTCGGTGATGTTGTGCTCGGAGATGAGGTTCTCGACGAGGCCGATGCGCTCCAGCCGCGAGCCCGCGCGCAGCGCCTCGCCCACCTCGCTCGCGTTGACGCCCGCGATGTCGGCGATGGCGGCATAGGCCTCGGGCGCGTTGTTGACCTTGAACTCGACCAGCAGCGAACGCAGGTCGCGCTGGTAGCGCGCGAGCGTGCCGTACAGGAGCAGCGCGCGCTCGGCCTTGTTGAGCTGCAAGAGGCCGGCGAGCGCGTCGATGTTCTTCTCGACCAGCGTCGACTGCTTGCGCAGCGCGTGCGTGAGCCAGTCGCGCGTGACGGCCAGCACCGAGAGCAGGTCTTTGGGCTGGTCCTTCGCGTACTCGTCGAGGTAGAAGAACAGCGTGCCTTCTTCATACGGGCCGCGCCACACGCCGTGGCGTTCGAGCAGCGTGCGGCCGTCGAAGTCTTCGACGCCTTTCCACGCTTCGTTGCCCGCACAGCGGCGGCCCAGGAACTCGCGCAATCGCTGCAGCACCGCGGCGGGCCACACGAGGTGGCGCCCGGTGAGCGAGAGCAATCCGTTGATATCGCGCCGCACATTGAAGCGCGGCCCCTGCTTGGCGGCGAGCGTGAGCACGAAGTGCGAGCACATGAGCTCGAGCACCGGTGCTTCCTTGAGGCCGGGCGAAGGCAAGGCCTGCCCGCGCACCGCAGCAGCCACCACATCGACACCCGCACGCTTGACCATCAGGCAACCTCCTGCGAGGAAATACTTGGAGCGACCATAACGCAGACTTTTGGCTTCGGGAAGACGCCGAAAGAGTAAAAACCCTGATCCGCTGGATTCCAGCCACAATGCGCGCCATGGTCGGAATCGAAGCTATCCGTCGCGCCGCGGCGCGCCTGCAGGGCCAGGTGCTCAACACGCCCTGCGTGGAGTCGCGCACGCTCTCTGAAATCGTGGGCGCGCAGGTGTTCCTGAAGTTCGAAAACCTGCAGTTCACCTCCTCGTTCAAGGAGCGTGGGGCGTGCAACAAGCTGGTCGATCTGTCCGAAGGCGGCACGCGCGGCGTGATCGCCATGTCGGCCGGCAACCATGCGCAGGGTGTGGCTTATCACGCGCAGCGGCTGGGCCTGCGCGCACTCATCGTGATGCCGCGCTTCACGCCCGGCGTGAAGATCGAGCGCACGCGCGGCTTCGGCGCAGAGGTCGTGCTGCACGGCGACACGCTGGACGCGGCGCGCGCCCATGCGCTGGCACTGGCCGAGCGCGAAGGACTGACCTTCGTGCACCCTTACGACGACGAAGCCATCATTGCCGGCCAGGGCACGATCGCGCTCGAGATGCTCGACGCGGTGCCCGATCTCGACACGCTGGTGGTAGCGGTCGGCGGCGGCGGGCTCATCGCCGGCATGGCCGTCGCGGCGCGCGAGATCAAGCCCGGCATCGAGATCGTCGGCGTGCAGACGCAGCGCTTTCCGGCAATGGTGAATGCCGTCAAGGGCACGCACCACGCGCAGGGTACGAGCACGATCGCCGAAGGCATTGCGGTCGGCACGCCCGGCGTGCTGACGCGGGAGATCATCGCCGCCAAGGTCGACGACCTGCTGCTGGTGGACGAAGGCGACATCGAGCAGGGCGTGCTGATGCTGCTCGAGATCGAAAAGACCCTGGTCGAGGGCGCGGGCGCGGCCGGCCTGGCGGCGCTGATCCGGCATCCGGAACGCTTTCGCGGCAAGCGCGTGGGCCTGGTGCTGTCGGGCGGCAACATCGATCCGCTGCTGCTCGCGGCCATCATCGAACGCGGCATGGTGCGCGCCGGTCGGCTGGCCCGGGTGCGCGTCAGCGCGCGCGACGTGCCGGGTTCATTGGCCCAAATCACGGCCACTGTGGCCGAAGCGGGCGCTAACGTCGACGAAGTGCATCACCAGCGCGCCTTCACCATGCTGGCGGCGCAGAATGTCGACGTCGAGCTGGTGCTGCAGACGCGCGGCCGGGCCCACCTGGCGAGCGTGTTAAGTGCCCTGAAAGACGCCGGTTTCGAAGCGGTGGAGCAGCACTGAGGGCTCCTCGCAACCCCCTAGACCCGCCGACGGCGCCTCGCCGGTAAAATGGCGGGAGTTTTGTCATTTGCGGTTGACTGCATTTGATGCGTTGTCATTTGCGTATTCGAGGTATTTCCCGATGTCCCATCCCACCCCCGCCGAGCACGGCCACGCTGCCGCCGCCGAACATGACGCCGTCGAATCGGTCGTTCACCTGATGCCGCTCGTGCTCCCGCTGGCTGGCGGCGTGCTGATGCTGCTGCTGGCGTCGATCGCCGTTTTTCTCGCCTGAACTGACAGGCTTTCGCGCTTTTGTCCGCGGGCTGTGCGGCCCGCGTTGACGCAATCTCCCGAAGCGAAACGTTTTCTCAAACGGACCTCCGTGCCTGGTCAGGCGCGGCGCCCCGTTCGGAAAGACGATTTTTCAACTTAGGAGATTTCCGATGAACGCACCCACGATGAAGGGCCTTCCCATTCAGGCGCCCTCATACGTCAAGAACGCCAAGCTGATCGCCTGGGTGGCCGAGATGGCCGCACTGTGCAAACCCGACGCCATCCACTGGTGCGACGGCAGCAAGGAAGAATACGACCGCCTCTGCCAGCAACTGGTCGACGCCGGCACCTTCAAGAAACTGAACCCCGTCAAGCGCCCGGGCTCGTTCCTCGCGATGTCCGATCCGAGCGACGTGGCACGCGTCGAAGACCGCACCTTCATCTGCTCCGCGCAGAAGGAAAACGCTGGCCCCACCAACAACTGGATGGCCCCGACCGAGATGCGCGCGACGCTGCAGCCCCTGTTCGACGGCTGCATGAAGGGCCGCACCATGTACGTGGTGCCGTTCAGCATGGGCCCGCTGGGCTCGCCCATTGCGCACATCGGCATCGAGCTGTCCGACAGCCCCTACGTGGCCGTCAACATGCGCATCATGACGCGCATGGGCAAGGCCGTGTACGAGGTGCTGGGCACCGACGGCGAGTTCGTGCCCTGCGTCCACACCGTGGGCGCACCGCTCGAGGCCGGCCAGAAGGACGTGACCTGGCCCTGCAACAAGACCAAGTACATCGTTCACTACCCCGAGACGCGCGAGATCTGGAGCTACGGCTCGGGCTATGGCGGCAACGCACTGCTGGGCAAGAAGTGCTTCGCGCTGCGCATCGCCTCGAACATGGGCCGCGACGAAGGCTGGCTGGCCGAGCACATGCTGATCCTCGGCGTGACCAGCCCCGAAGGCAAGAAGCACCACGTGGCCGCCGCCTTCCCGAGCGCCTGCGGCAAGACCAACTTCGCCATGCTGATCCCGCCGGCGGGCTTCGACGGCTGGAAGGTCACGACCATCGGCGACGACATCGCCTGGATCAAACCCCAGGCCGACGGCACGCTGCGCGCCATCAACCCAGAAGCCGGCTACTTCGGCGTGGCCCCGGGCACCAACGACCTGACCAACCCGAACTGCATGGCCAGCCTGCACCGTGACGTGATCTTCACGAACGTGGCGCTGACCGACGACGGCGACGTCTGGTGGGAAGGCATGGGCGACGCACCCGCGCATTGCATCGACTGGCAAGGCAAAGAGTGGACGCCGCAGATCGCCAAGGAAACCGGCGCCAAGGCCGCCCACCCGAACGCGCGCTTCACCGTCGCCGCTACCAACAACCCCGCGCTCGACGAAGCCTGGGACGACCCGAAGGGCGTGAAGATCGACGCCTTCATCTTCGGCGGCCGCCGTTCGACGACCGTGCCGCTGGTCACCGAAGCCCGCAACTGGGTCGAAGGCGTCTACATGGCCGCCACGATGGGCTCGGAAACGACCGCTGCAGCCGCCGGCCAGCAAGGCGTGGTGCGCCGCGATCCGTTCGCCATGCTGCCGTTCATGGGCTACAACATGAGCGACTACTTCCAGCACTGGCTCGACTTGGGCAAGAAGCTGCAAGCCTCGGGCGCCCAGCTGCCGAAGATCTACACGACCAACTGGTTCCGCAAGGGCGCGGACGGCAAGTTCGTCTGGCCAGGCTACGGCGAGAACATGCGCGTACTGAAGTGGATGATCGACCGCGTGGAAGGCAAGGCGACGGAAGGTGTCGAGCACATCACCGGCGTGAGCCCGCGCTACGAAGACCTGAACTGGACTGGGCTGGATTTCAGCGCCGAGCAGTTCGCGACGGTCACGAGCATCGACAAGGCGGCTTGGCAGGCTGAGCTGAAGCTGCACACGGAGCTGTTCCAGCAGTTGGCGCACCATCTGCCGAAGGAACTGCCGGAGACGAAGGCTGCGATTGAGCAGCGGCTGGCGGCCTGAGCCATTTCTTCTCGCAGGCTCTCGCAGCCTGCGAAGTGCGGGCCTTGAAAGCCCAATAGAAAGCCCGATGAGTTCATCTCATCGGGCTTTCTTGTTTTAGGCGCTACTCAATTAGCGCCTCGTCAGGTGATTCCTGGTCATGGAGGCGTCTTCACCGATGTCGAGCGTGCGTTGCTGACGGCGCGCAAGCGACTGTCTGACTTGCAGCGAGACCCAGTGAAGCACGCGCGTCACGCCATGAAGGTGCTGATGAAGTTCAAGCTTCTGGAGCTGCACGCGGCGTCGCACGCTGAATGGGATAGATGGCTTGCTGGGACGCCCTATTTCGAGCTGATCCGAGCTCGATTTTTTGCCGATGAGACGCTGGAAGCTCTGACGTCGGAGCTGCTTGCAGAGCTGATTGCAGTTGGCGCAGCGCAATCCGATGAATCGGGAGTTCACAACGCCTGATTGACGGTTGTTTACTGCAATAAAAAAGCGCCCGCTCTTTCGAGTTGGCGCTTTTTATGCGTTTGGCGTTTGCTTTGCGCAAAGCAAAAAACCCCAGTCATTGCTGACTGGGGTTTTCTGGGCTGTAAGAGCCTGACGATGACCTACTTTCACACGGGAACCCGCACTATCATCGGCGCTGAGTCGTTTCACTGTCCTGTTCGGGATGGGAAGGAGTGGTACCAACTCGCTATGGTCATCAGGCATAAAGGGTTGTCTGACTGATCACACGATCAATCAAACGAATTCATAGAGTTTGGAATCAGCTTTTGGCGAATTATTTTGAATGCGTCAACTTGGCATAACACCTTGATCAGATTGATCAAAGTTATAGGGTCAAGCCGCACGAGCAATTAGTATCAGTTAGCTTAACGCATTACTGCGCTTCCACACCTGACCTATCAACGTCCTGGTCTTGAACGACTCTTTAGGGGGCTCAAGGCCCCGGCAGATCTCATCTTGAAACGAGTTTCCCGCTTAGATGCTTTCAGCGGTTATCTCTTCCACACTTAGCTACTCGGCAATGCCACTGGCGTGACAACCGATACACCAGAGGTGTGTCCACTCCGGTCCTCTCGTACTAGGAGCAGGCTTCCTCAAATCTGCAGCGCCCACGGAAGATAGGGACCAAACTGTCTCACGACGTTTTAAACCCAGCTCACGTACCTCTTTAAATGGCGAACAGCCATACCCTTGGGACCGGCTACAGCCCCAGGATGAGATGAGCCGACATCGAGGTGCCAAACACCGCCGTCGATATGAACTCTTGGGCGGTATCAGCCTGTTATCCCCAGAGTACCTTTTATCCGTTGAGCGATGGCCCTTCCATACAGAACCACCGGATCACTATGTCCTGCTTTCGCATCTGCTCGACTTGTCAGTCTCGCAGTTAAGCACGCTTATGCCATTGCACTATCGTCACGATGTCCGACCGTAACTAGCGTACCTTCGAACTCCTCCGTTACGCTTTGGGAGGAGACCGCCCCAGTCAAACTGCCTACCATGCACTGTCCCCGATCCAGATAATGGACCTAGGTTAGAACCTCAAACACACCAGGGTGGTATTTCAACGTTGGCTCCACAAGATCTAGCGACCCTGCTTCAAAGCCTCCCACCTATCCTACACAGATCTGTTCAAAGTCCAATACAAAGCTACAGTAAAGGTTCATGGGGTCTTTCCGTCTTTCCGCGGGGAGATTGCATCATCACAAACATTTCAACTTCGCTGAGTCTCAGGAGGAGACAGTGTGGCCATCGTTACGCCATTCGTGCAGGTCGGAACTTACCCGACAAGGAATTTCGCTACCTTAGGACCGTTATAGTTACGGCCGCCGTTTACTGGGACTTCAATCAAGAGCTTGCACCCCATCATTTAATCTTCCAGCACCGGGCAGGCGTCACACCCTATACGTCCACTTTCGTGTTTGCAGAGTGCTGTGTTTTTAATAAACAGTCGCAGCCACCGATTTTTTGCAACCCATTCATGCTTCGTTGTTCACTACACACTAATAGGGCACACCTTCTTCCGAAGTTACGGTGTCAATTTGCCGAGTTCCTTCTCCTGAGTTCTCTCAAGCGCCTTAGAATACTCATCTCGCGCACCAGTGTCGGTTTGCGGTACGGTCGTTGTTAGCTGAAGCTTAGTGGCTTTTCCTGGAACCTCGTTCAGTCACTTCACGGACAAGTCCGCTCGATCGTTGGCCTCGGTATATGTGCACCGGATTTGCCTAATGCACGCCTACATCCAACTAAACCAGAATAATCCAATAACTGGATGACCTATTAAGATCCGTCCCCACATCGCACTAACAATCGGTACAGGAATATTGACCTGTTTCCCATCAGCTACGCATCTCTGCCTCGCCTTAGGGGCCGACTCACTCTACGCCGATGAACGTTGCGTAGAAAACCTTGCGCTTACGGCGAGGGGGCTTTTCACCCCCTTTAACGCTACTCATGTCAGCATTCGCACTTCTGATACCTCCAGCACGCTTTACAACGCACCTTCACAGGCTTACAGAACGCTCTCCTACCACTTGCAATAAATTGCAAATCCGCAGCTTCGGTAACTGGCTTAGCCCCGTTACATCTTCCGCGCAGGACGACTCGATCAGTGAGCTATTACGCTTTCTTTAAATGATGGCTGCTTCTAAGCCAACATCCTGACTGTTTTAGCCTTCCCACTTCGTTTCCCACTTAGCCAATTTTAGGGACCTTAGCTGGCGGTCTGGGTTGTTTCCCTCTTGAGTCCGGACGTTAGCACCCGGTGCTCTGTCTCCCAAGCTGTACTCATCGGTATTCGGAGTTTGCCTTGGTTTGGTAAGTCGCCATGACCCCCTAGCCAAAACAGTGCTCTACCCCCGATGGTAATACTTGAGGCACTACCTAAATAGTTTTCGGAGAGAACCAGCTATTTCCAAGTTTGTTTAGCCTTTCACCCCTATCCACAGCTCATCCGCTAGTTTTGCAACACTAGTCGGTTCGGACCTCCAGTACCTGTTACGGCACCTTCATCCTGGCCATGGATAGATCACTTGGTTTCGGGTCTACACCCAGCGACTGATCGCCCTATTCGGACTCGATTTCTCTACGGCTTCCCTATTCGGTTAACCTTGCCACTGAATGTAAGTCGCTGACCCATTATACAAAAGGTACGCAGTCACCCTTGCGGGCTCCTACTTTTTGTAAGCACGCGGTTTCAGGATCTATTTCACTCCCCTCCCGGGGTTCTTTTCGCCTTTCCCTCACGGTACTAGTTCACTATCGGTCAATGATGAGTATTTAGCCTTGGAGGATGGTCCCCCCATATTCAGACAGGATTTCTCGTGTCCCGCCCTACTTGTCGTTAGCTC
>NZ_JBWKOY010000006.1:0-370707 GCF_059416345.1 Variovorax sp. GW821-FHT09D07 | reverse complement strand
CTGCTGCAGATCGGCGAGCGCGAGATGCGCTCGCTGCGCGGCAACCAGCTGTCGATGATCTTCCAGGAGCCGATGACCAGCCTGAACCCGGTGTTCACCATCGGCGAGCAGATTGCCGAGAGCGTGCGCCTGCACAAGGGGCTGGACCGCAAGGCCGCGCTGGCCCATGCGCTGCGCATGCTGGAGCTGGTGGAGATTCCGGCCGCCGCGCAACGCATCCACGAGTACCCGCACCAGCTGTCGGGTGGCATGCGCCAGCGCGTGATGATTGCGCTGGCCATGGCCTGCGACCCGACGCTCCTGATTGCCGACGAGCCCACCACCGCGCTGGACGTGACCATCCAGGCGCAGATCCTGGAGCTGATGCGTCGGCTGCAGGCCGAGACGGGCATGAGCATCCTGTTCATCACGCACAACCTGGGTGTGGTGGCGCACCATGCCGACGACGTGGTGGTCATGTACTCGGGCCGCGTGGTCGAGCGCGCGCCGGTGCGCCCGCTCTTCGCGCAGCCCGAGCATCCGTACACGCAGGGCCTGCTGGCCTGCCTGCCGGGCAAGGCGCGGGTTCCTGGGCAACCGAAGCCCAAGCGGCTGTTCGCCATTCGCGGCCAGGTGTCGAGCCCGCTGGCGCCGCCGCCCGGTTGCGCCTTCGAGCCGCGCTGCGACCAGGCGCTGCCCGAATGCCGAAGCGCGATGCCGCCGCTGATCGACATCCGGCAAGACCGCCAGGCGCGCTGTGTGCGCGTGCAGCCCGACCAACCGCTCGCGAGGGCTGCATGATGACCACCGCTGTTTCTGTTTCTTCCCCTTCTTCCTCGCCCCTCATCGAAGTCCGCGGGCTTAAAAAATACTTCGGCAGCAGCGAGCGCCCCGTGCGCGCGGTGGACGACGTGTCCTTCGCGATCCAGCCCGGCGAGACGCTGGGCCTGGTCGGCGAATCGGGCTCGGGCAAGAGCACCATCGGGCGCACCGTGCTACGCCTGGTCGAGCGCACCGAGGGCCAGGTGCTGTACCGGGGCGACGACATCGGCGGCCTCTCCGGCGAGCGCATGCGCAAGCTGCGCAGCAAGCTGCAGATCATCTTCCAGGACCCGTACGCCAGCCTGAACCCGAAGATGCGCATCAGCGCCATCCTGGGCGAAGCGTTGTCCACGCACGGCCTGCACAAGGGCGCGGCGGCACGCGACAAGCGCATCGCCGAGCTGCTGGAGACCGTGGGCCTGCGCCCCGAGCATGCGAGCCGCTTTCCGCACGAGTTCTCGGGCGGCCAGCGTCAGCGCATCGGCGTGGCGCGCGCGCTGGCCGTGGAGCCCGAGTTCATCGTGGCCGACGAGCCGCTGTCGGCGCTCGATGTGTCCATCCAGTCGCAGGTCATCAACCTGCTGGCCGACCTGCGCGAGCGGCTGGGTCTGACCATGCTCTTCATCTCGCACGACCTGGATGTGGTCGAGTACCTGTGTGACCGCGTGGTGGTGCTGTACCTGGGCAAGGTGATGGAAGTCGCCACCACCGAGGAGCTGTTCGCGAACCCCTCGCACCCCTACACCCAGGCGCTGCTGGCCGCGAGCCCGAAGCCCGATCCTGAGATGGCGACCGAGCGCATTGCGCTCAAGGGCGACATTCCCAGCCCGATCTCGCCGCCCTCGGGCTGCGTGTTCCGCACGCGCTGCCCGCATGCCATCGAGGCCTGTGCGCAGACGGTGCCCAGCCTGGATGAGGTTTCCCCCGCACACTACAGCGCCTGCATCCGCAAAGAACTGCTCTCCCACATCGCCGTTGCACGACCATGACCGACATTTCTTCCTCGACACACGACTTCATCGACCCGCTGCTGAGCGACCGCTTCAAGGGCTACCCGCGCACCCAGCCGCCGCGCCTGCGCAGCGAAGTCGGCGCCGCCGGCTGGAACGTGCTGGCCGGCGACCTGCCGCTGCCGCTGGCCGTGCTCAAGCGCGAGGCGCTCGAGCACAACCTGGCGTGGATGCAGGCGCGCGTGCGCGAATGGGGCATCGACCTGGCGCCCCATGGCAAGACCACCATGTCGCCGCAGCTGTTCCAGCGCCAGCTCGATGCCGGCGCCTGGGGCCTGACCTTTGCCACCGTCACGCAACTGGCCGTGGGCGTGGCCGCCGGCGCGCGCCGCACGCTGATCGCCAACCAGGTCGTGAGCGACGAAGACCTCGCGGGCATCCAGCTGCTGCTGGCCGACCATGCGGACCTGCGTGTGGTGTTCCTGGTCGATTCGATCGCACAGCTTGCGCTGATTGAAGACTGGTCGAAGCGCAATCCTGCGAGCGTGCCCTTCGAGGTGATGCTCGAGATCGGCATCGACGGCGGACGCACCGGTTGCCGCACGCATGCAGAGGCAGTCGCCGTGGCGAGCGCGGTGCGTGCCAGCAGCGCCGCGAAGCTGGTGGGCATCGAGAGCTACGAGGGCCTGAATGCCACCGGGTCCACCGAGCAGGACACCGCCTTCGCCAAGGCCCTGATGGACCGGATCGAAGCCGTCGCGCGCCACTGCGACACGCAGCAGCTCTTCGAGACCGACGAGGTGTTGGTCTCGGCCGGCGGCTCGGCGATCTTCGATCTCGTGGCCGGGCGCCTCAAGCCTGCCCTGGGCTCGCCGGTGCGCGGCCTGCTGCGCTCGGGCTGCTACGTGACGCACGACCATGGCTTCTACAAGCGCATGGTGAATGTGGCGGATGAGCGCATGGGTTGCGAGTGCGGCGAAGGGCTGACGCCGGCGATGGAGGTCTGGGCCAATGTGCAGTCGCGGCCCGAGCCCGGCCTGGCGATTCTCTCGGTCGGCAAGCGCGACGTCTCTTTCGACATGTCCATGCCCATCCCCATTGCGCACGCGGCACGCGGTGCATTGCAGTCGCACGCTGTGCCCGCCAGCTGGAAGGTCACGGCACTGAACGACCAGCATGCCTACCTGCGCTGGGACGCGAGCGACGAAGCGCAGGCACCGGTCGTCGGCGATCGCGTGGGCCTGGGCATCTCGCACCCTTGCACCACCTTCGACAAATGGCACTGGATGCCCGTGGTCGAGAACGACTACCGCGTGAGCGATGCGGTCGTGATCCATTTCTGAGCAAGGCAACGCATCCCTCCATGAACACACAGAAGAACAGCGCGACGCTGCTCGAAGGCGGCCTCGTGGTCGACGGCTCGGGCGGCCCCTCGTGGCCCGGTGACGTGCTGCTGCAGGGCGATCGCATCCTGGCGCTGGGCGAAGGCCTGCGCACGCGGCTTCCCGAAGGATTGAGCATTGCCGATGTCGACGTGGTCGACTGCCGCGGCAAGGTGATCGCGCCCGGCTTCATCGACGCGCACACGCATGACGACGCCATCGTGCTGCGCGACCCGCTGTGCCTGCCCAAGGTGTCGCAGGGCATCACGACCGTGGTCACGGGCAACTGCGGCATCTCGCTGACGCCCTATCGCACGCCGCAGTCGAAGCCGCCGCTCACGCTGCTGGGCGCGGACTCGTTCAAGCACGCAACCATGGCCGAGTACCGCGCGGCCGTCGATGCGACGCAGCCCGCGCTCAACGTGGCCGCGCTCGTGGGCCACACCACGCTGCGCTTCGCGGCGATGCAAGCGCTCGACCGGCCCGCGAACGGCGATGAACTGGAACACATGGCCGCACTGCTCGACGACTGCATGGCTTCGGGCGCGCACGGCATGTCATCGGGTCTGTTCTACGAAGAAGCCTTTGCCGCGCCAGCGGAAGAGGTCACCGCACTCGCGCGCGTCGTGGCGCGCCACGGCGGCGTCTACGCCACGCACCTGCGCAGCGAGATGGAGCAGATCATCGAGGCGATGCACGAGGCCGGCGACTCGGCGTTCGAGGCCGGCGTGCCCTTGATCATCTCGCACCACAAATGCGCAAGCCCCGCCAACTGGGGCCGCACGAAGGAGACCCTGCCGCTGATCGACGCCCTGTCGCAGCGCCAGGAGATCGCGATGGACGTGTATCCCTACGTGGCCGGGTCCACCGTATTGCGCGAGGACATGGTGGACGGCGTCATCGACGTGCTGCTGACCTGGTCCGAGCCCCACCCGGAGATGACCGGCCGCCTGATCTCCGACATCGCGCGCGAGTGGGGCACAACGGAGAAGGAGGCCAGCCTGCGCCTGAAGCCCGGCGGTGCGTGCTATTTCCTGATGCAGGAAGAAGACGTGGAGCGCGTCATCGCCCATCCGCGCAGCATGATCGGCAGCGACGGCCTGCCGCACGACCGGCATCCGCACCCGCGGCTGTGGGGTGCGTTTCCGCGCGTGTTTGCGCGCTACTGGCGCCAGCGCAAGCTTTTCACGCTGGAGCAGGCGGTGCACAAGATGACGGGCATGACGGCGCGCAACCTGCGCATCGCCGATCGCGGCCTGCTGCGTGTCGGCACCATGGCCGACGTGGTGGTGTTCGACCCCGAGACCATCACCGACACCGCGACCTACGACCAGCCGCTGGGCGTGAGCGAAGGCATCGAACGCGTGTTCGTGAACGGCGTGCTCGCGTACCGCGGTGCGAACGAGGCGCGCGTGCTCGCGCGCGCGGGGCGCATGCTGACACGGCAGCCACGCGCCGCGAACTGAGCGTCGCCGCGCCCCTTCCCTGCCATCCCGTAGAGTGCACGCATGATCGAATCCACCACCCTTCGGTACTTCTACGAGGTCGCGGCCTTCGGCTCCGTGCGCGTGGCGGCTGAAAAGCTCTTCGTGGCCCAGAGCGCCGTGAGCCGGCAGATCGCGCTGCTGGAAGACGAACTGGGCGTGCCCGTCTTCGAGCGCCATGCACGGGGCATGGCGCTGACCGCGGCCGGCGAACTGCTGCTGCGCTATGCGCAGGACAACAAGACGCAGCTGGCCGACCTGAAGGGCCAGATCCACGAGTACGAGACGCTGGCCAAGGGGCACGTGCGGGTGGGGTGCGTGGAGGGCATCCTGCACGGCCTGCTCACCAGCTTCATGCCGAGCTTCATCCGCACGCACCCGGGCATCACCTTCTCGCTCGATCTCATGGGCTCGCATGCGGTGGGCGAGTCGGTGGCGGAGCACAAGTACGACCTGGGCATTCTGTTTGGCGCCTCGCCGCGCCCCGACCTCATCGAGCTGCAGAAGATCGAGCAGCCCTTGTGCGTGATCGCTTCGACGCAGCATCCCCTGGCGCAACAGCGCAGCTGCACGCTCGCGGAAGTCGCCGACGCGCCCCTGGCGCTGCCCGACCGCTCCTTCGGCCTGCGCCAGCTGGTCGACCGCGTCAGCTCCAAAGGCAAGTTCAAGCTGAACATCGCGGTCGAGACGAATTCGCTGTCCTTCGCGAGCCGGCTGGTCGCGGAGTCGGACCTCATCACCTTCCAGCCGAGCGACGTGGTCGCACCGCTGATCGAGGCCGGCAAGGTGGTGGCCATTCCGCTCACCGATGCGTCGCTGCGCTCGGCACGCGCCACGCTGGTCGCGAGCTATTCCCGGCGGCTGTCGCTCGCGGCCAATCACCTGTCGCAGTCGCTGATCGCCTACATGCAGGGGTGGCAGCGGCCCGTGAAGCCGGGGCGCGCCACCACCGCTCGCACGCCCGCCAGGGGAAAGCCGGAGTAGTCCCCGCGCGCGGGATCGTCGGCATCGAAGGGCTCAACCCGGCAGCGTGACCGTGATCATCTTGACCTCGGTCATCGCCTCCAGCGTGTGCATGCCGCCCAGCCGGCCGATGCCGCTCTTCTTGCCGGAACCGCCGCCGAAGGGAAGGTGGATTTCCCACCAGGTGGTGCCCGCGTTGATGTTGACGATGCCGGCGGGAATCGCCTTGGCCATGGCGATGCCGCGGCCGATGTCTTGTGTGAAGACGCCTACCGAGAGGCCGTAGTCGTTCTGCAGGGCCATCTCTAAGGCCTGCGCTTCGTCCTGGAAGGCGACGACCGGCACGACGGGGCCGAAGGTTTCCTCCCGGCACAGCGGCATGGCGGGCGTGACGTCGCGCACCACGGTGGGCTCGAAGAAGAAGTCGCTGCCCAGGTCCGGCCGCGCCCGGCCGCCGCACAGCACGCGTGCGCCCTGTTCAACGGCCTCGTCCACATGCGCGCGCACCTTGGCCGCCACCTGGGCGTTGTTGAGTGGCCCCATGGTCGTGGCGGGATGCAAGGGATCGCCCAGCACCTGCTCGGCGGCCTTGGCGACCAGCTTGTCGCAGAGGCGGTCCACCACGCTGGCATGGGCCAGCACGCATCCTGTCGCCGCGCACACCTGCCCGGCATTGAAGAATGCGCCGCCTGCCGCTGCAGTGGCTGCCGCATCGAGGTCGGCGTCTTCGAAAACGATCAGGGGCCCGTTGCCTCCAAGCTCGAGCAGCAGGGGCTTTCCGGCGCCTCGCTCGGCGATGCGCTGGCCCGTCGCGGTGCTGCCGGTGAAGGCGATGGCGGTCACGTCCGGGTGCACGACCACCGCATCGCCCACGGTCGCGCCCTCGCCGATCACCAGATTGAGAACGCCAGCGGGCAGGCCGGCCTTTTCGATGGCCGCCATCAGCGCGCAGGCCACGAGCGCGGTGGACGGCGCGGGCACCCAGACGAGGGTGTTGCCGGTGGCGATGCCGGGGGCGATGTATTCCACCGGGATGTTGACCGGGAAGTTCCAGGGCGTGATGACGCCATACACGCCGCGCGGCTGCCGCAGGGTCATGACGAGCTTGCCCGGGTCTTCCGCCGGCAGCGTCTTGCCGCCCATCTGCTTGACGAGTTCGGCGGCGAGCCGGAAGCCGTCGGCGGCCTTGGCGACCTCGCCCAGCGCCTCGGCCAGGACCTTGCCCTGCTCGCACGACAGCGTGTGCGCGAGGGCCTCGCGCGCGGCATCGATCCCGGCCGCGATGGCCATGCACATCGCAGCGCGCTCGAACACGGGCGTGGCGGCCCACGCGGTGGCCGCGGCCTTGGCGGCGGCCACCGCCTCGCCCGCCGTCTCGCGGCCCGAACGGGGCACGGTGGCGATGGTGTCGCCGTTGGCCGGGTTGACCACCGGCAGGGTGTCGGCGGTGGTCGACCAGCGCCCGCCGATGTGGTTGCCCGTTTCGACTTCGGACATGCAGTGGTTGCGCATGGCCTAGCCGTACGAATACGCGATCGACGCGGCGTGGCGCTGGCCGTCGCTGCCGCCGGCACGCGCGTCCACGCTGGACGCGGACGGCCTGTACCCGGCCGGCGCCGGGGCTGCGACGCCCACATGGCGCTCGGTCTGCGCATCGAAGCAATGGGTCGATGCGGCCTCGCGGACCTGCAGGTGCACGAGGTCGCCGGGCTTGAGGGCCACGCGGTCGTGCACAGACACGCACCAGGGCGTTTCGCTGCCCGCCACGGTGCCGTAGATCTGCGTCTTGTCGCCCGTCGACTCCGTGAGGATCACGCGCAACGCCAGGCCTTCCGGGGCCAGCTGCAGGTGCTCGGGCCGCAGCCCCAGCAGCACGTGCTGCCCATCGGCCAGCAGGGGCGTGCACCCGGACGTGGGCAGGTCCCAGCTCTGGCCGTCGGGCAGCGCGAGCCAGGTGCGGCCGTGTGCGCGATGCACCTGCCCCTGCGTGAAGTTCATGGCGGGCGAGCCGATGAAGCCCGCCACGAAGCGGTTGACCGGGCGGTCGTAGAGCTCGAGCGGCGCACCGACCTGCTCCACCCGGCCCGCGCGCATCACGACGATGCGGTCGGCCATGGTCATGGCTTCCACCTGGTCGTGCGTGACGTAGACCATGGTGTTGCCCAGGCGCTGGTGCAGGGCCTTGATCTCGGCGCGCATCTGCACGCGCAACTGCGCATCCAGGTTGGACAGCGGCTCGTCGAAGAGGAACAGCGCGGGCTCGCGCACCACGGCGCGGCCCATGGCCACGCGCTGGCGCTGTCCGCCCGAGAGCGCGCGCGGCAGGCGGTCCAGGTAGGGCGTGAGGTTGAGCAGGCTGGCGGCTTTTTCGATGCGCGGGCGGAAGTCGCTTTCGGCTTCGCCGCGCGTGCGCGGGCCGAAGGCGATGTTCTCGTAGACCGACAGGTGCGGGTAGAGCGCATAGCTCTGGAACACCATCGAGATGTTGCGCTTTTGCGGCGACAGGTCGTTGGCCCGCGCACCGCCGATGCGCAGCTCGCCGCCGCTGATGGGCTCCAGCCCCGCGATCATGCGCAGCAGCGTCGACTTGCCGCAGCCCGAGGGGCCGACGAGCACGACGAACTCGCCGTGGGCAATGTCCAGGTCGATGCCGTGCACGACGGGCACGCCGGCGAAATCCTTGCGCAGTTGCTTGAGTTGAACCTGAGCCATGGGGTCTCCTTGTCTTTATGGAAGTGAGTCGCTGGCTCAGTAGTCTTCGACCGTGATCTCGCGGGCCATCGGAAGGATGCCCGCCATGAGGCCCGCGTCCACCGGCAACGCCACGCCCGTGATGACGCGCGCGGCGGGCGACGCGAGGAAGAGCACGGCATCGGCCACGTCGTCGGGTGTCGCGAAGTCGCCCAGCGGGTACCACTTCTTCAGCTGCTCGAACACCTGCGGGTTCTTGTCGGCGCGCGCCTGCCAGGCGGGCGTCTTGACAGTGCCGGGCAGCACGATGTTGGCGCGGATGCCGTAGGCGCCCAGCTCCATGGCGAGCGAGCGGGTGTAGCTGACCAAGGCGGCCTTGGCCGCGCTGTAGGCCGGGTGACCGAGCGTGGTCAGCGCGTTGACCGAGCCGATGAGCACCAACTGCCCGCTGCGGCGCTCGACCATGGCGTGGCGCACCGCCTCCACGCAATGGAACGCGCCATTCAGGTTGAGCTGGATGTCGGCCTGCCAGTCCTGCGGCGTGGTCTTGCGCACCGTCGGCCCGCGCGCGGCGCCCACGTTCGACACCAGCACATCCACCGGGCCGACAGCCGCAACGGCCGTGGCCACCTTGTCGCACAGCGCCGCGCAGTCGGTGACGTCCGCCACCAAAGGATGCAGCCGCGCCAGATCGTCGGCACTCACGCCCTGCCCGGCCAACACGGCCGCCAGGCCTTCCAGTGCACCCGCGTCATGGTCCAGCGCGATCAGCCGGTCGCCGGCTTGCAGCACGCGGCGGCACAGGGCCTGGCCGATGCCGCCTGCGGCGCCCGTGACCAGCGTCACGCGCCGGGACGGCGCGTGGGGATGAACAGGAGACGGAGTCGAAATTGATGTGTCCACGCAATGCGCCCTGTGAATTGCCAATACCTCTCCCGACCGGGCGGCAATGAATTACCGCGCGCAATTCGAGCTCGAATTTTGAAGCGTACAGGACGCCGTCGGAATTTGGCCTTCAATATTTCGCAGGCAGGGTTCTGTTTTTTAGAAATCGAGGGTTAGCTCTATCTATGGCGCCATTCGGCCGACTCGTAAGATAAAAAAGCGAAAGCATTGATCGCAGCAGATCCCGACGTGTATTCAATTAATTTTCAATCACTTCACGAGGAATTAAATATGAAAAAACGAAATACAACTCTATTGGCAGGCGCAATTCTTCTGGGTCTTTCCTCCCTCACGGCCCAGGCGGGAAATATCCGCATCGCGATGTCCAGCTACAGCGACAACACGCGCCCCTGGCTGGAGGCGCTGGCCCGGGACTACGAAAAGGCCAACCCGGGAGACAAGGTCAAGGTCGAGGTGGGAAGCTGGGAGAACATGCAGCAGAAACTGCAGGCGGAAATCGCCAGCAACAACCCGCCCGACCTGGCCCACGTCGCGACCCGCTGGGTCGGCGATTTCGTGAACGACGGCCTGGTGGAGCCGGTCGACAATTACGCCAATGCGGCGTTCAAGGACCAATTCATTCCAGCCTTCCTGAAAGCCGGCAATATCAATGGCAAGCCTTATGCATTGCCTATTGCGGCCAGCGTGCGCGCGATGTTCTATAACAAGGACATGCTGAGCAAGGCGGGCTTTCCCAATGGCCCCAAGACCTGGGACGACGTGATTGCCGCCGCGAAAAAGATCAAGGCCACGGGGGCCTACGGCTATGGCATCCAGGGCAAGGACCTGGATACCGACACTTATTTCTACTATGCACTGTGGAGCATGGGCGGCGACGTGCTCGATGCGGGCAACAAGGCCGCCTTCAATTCGCCGACCGGCGTGAAAGCCGCCACGCTCTACAAAAGCATGATCGACCAGGGCCTGACCGAGCCCGGCGTGGCCGGCAACACGCGCTACGACCTGCACAACCTGTTCAAGCAGGGGCGTTTGGGCATGGTCATTTCGCTGCCGCCGCTGGCCAAGGAAATCGCCAAGGACGCGCCGCAACTGAAATACGGCATCACCGGCGTGCCCAACGGCGGCAAGGACATCACCTTCGGCGTGACCGACTCGATCATGATGTTCAAGACCTCGAAGAACAAGGAAACCGCCCAGAAATTCCTGAACTTCATGTTCTCGAAAACCGCGCGGCTGAAGTTCGACCAGGGCGAAGGCTTCATGCCGGTGACGCGCGAGGTGGCCAACGACCCCGTGTTCAAGGACGACCCGGTGCTGTCCGAGTTCGTGACCCTGCTGCCCAACGCGCGCTTCGCCCCGCTGGTCGCCGGCTGGGAAGACTCGGCGCAGGCCGTCACCAACGCGCTGCAGGCCATCTACCAGGGCAAGGCGGAACCGAAGGCGGCGCTGGACAAGGCCGCGGCCGAAGCCAACACCAAGCTCAACAAGAAATAAGCGAGCAAGCCCCGGGGCGCAGCCCTGGGCTGCGCCGCCTTCCCGCGTGTCGCACCACGCCCAACCACGCCTATCCGATCGAATTGCCCTATGCAGAATCCCGTTCGAGGCCCTGCCCTGGCTTGGGGGCTGATTGCACCGAGCCTGTTGCTCACCCTCTTCATCCTGGCCTATCCGCTGTCCACCCTGGTGTTCCAGTCGGTGCACGACATCTCGCGCTTCGGCCTGCTGCGGGCCTTCAACGGCCTGGACAACTTTCGCACCGTGTTCACCGATCCGGTGTTCGCCCACGTGGTGTGGCGCACGGTGCAATGGACGGTGTGCGTGGTCGGCGGCGCGGTGCTGTGCGCTGTGCCGATCGCGCTCATCCTGCAGCAGGATTTCTATGGTCGGGGCGTGGCGCGCACGATCGTGATGCTGCCCTGGGCGGTGTCGCTGACCATGACGGCCATCGTCTGGACCTGGTCCTTCAACGGCCAGTACGGCATGGTCAATGCGAGCCTTGCCATGGTCGGGATCATCCAGGAGCCGATCAACTGGCTGGCCGACGGACAGCTCGCGTTCTGGGTCGAGGTGGGCGTGGGCATCCTGGTGTCCATCCCCTTCACCGTCACCATCTTCCTGGGCGGGCTGTCGTCGGTGTCGCAGGACATCTACGAAGCGGCCGGCATCGAAGGCGCGTCGCGCTGGCAGCAGTTTCGCCGGCTCACGCTGCCGCTGCTCAAGCCCTTCATCCACATGGCGATCGTGCTGAACGTGATCTACGTCTTCAACTCGTTCCCCATCATCTGGATCATGACGCAGGGCGGGCCGGACAACGCCACGCACATCCTCGTCACCTGGCTCTACCAGTTGGGCTTCCGCCTGGGCCGCCCCGGCGAGGCGGCCGCCATTTCGCTCGTGATGCTGGCCTTGCTGCTGGCCTTCACCGTGTTCTACCTGCGCCTGCAAAAGCGCCAGTCCGCGAAGGCCGCCGCATGATCCGCCCCGACAAACTCGTGCGCAGCCTCTGGTGCTGGCTGCTGCTCGCGCCGCTGGTGGCCGTGGTCGTCTTTCCGCTCGCGGTGATGTTCTTCACGGCGCTCAAGCCGGCGTCCGAGATCTACGTCTATCCGGCGCGCTGGCTGCCCCAGCAGTGGCAGTGGAGCAACTTCTCCGCCATGTGGACGCAGACCGGGTTCGGGCGCGCGCTGCTGAACAGCCTGCTGGTGTCGCTCTCTGCCACGGTGCTGACGATTGCCGTCAGCGTGCCTTCCGCCTATGCGTTGGCGCGCCTGAAGTTTCGCGGCCAGGGCGGCTACCGGCAGTTCCTGCTCATCACCCAGATGATCTCGCCCGTGCTGCTGGTGGTGGGCCTGTTCAAGATGGCGGCCAGCCTGCCCTGGTTCGAGGGCGGCAACATGACCGACTCGCGCCTGTCCGTGGTGGTGGCCTATGGCGCCTTCGGCATTGCCTTCGCCGTCTGGATGATGACCTCGTACTTCGAGACCATTCCGCGCGACCTGGAGGAGTCGGCCTGGCTCGAAGGCTCGGGCCCGGTGCGCACGGTCTGCAAGGTGTTCCTGCCGCTGGCCTTGCCGGCCATGGCGGTCACGGCGCTGGTCACCTTCGTCAATGCCTGGAACGAGTTCGCGGTGGTCTACACACTGATCCGCTCCACGGAAAAGCAGACGCTGACCGTGCTCGTCACCAACATGGTCGCGGGCCAGTACGTGGTGCAGTGGGAACTGGTGATGGCCGCCGCCATCTGCGCCGTGGTCCCGGTCGCCATTTTGTTTGCGTGGATGCAGCGCTACATGGTGCAAGGCTTGACCGCAGGCTCGGTCAAATAGCGACCGCAGCGGCATCACAGCCCGCTGCTACCCGCTGCGCCCGCCCCCTTCGAATAATGCGGCGACGGCCGGCGCGCCCCCTGCGCCGGCCGGTTTCGCCCCACCTCATCCGAAGGAGACAAACCCGATGGCTCGCAAGATCCTGATGCTCTGCGGCGACTACGCCGAAGACTATGAAACCATGGTGCCGTTCCAGACCCTGCTGGCCGTCGGCCACACCGTGCATGCGGTGGCGCCCGACAAGAAGGCCGGTGACTGGGTGCATACCGCCATCCACGACTTCGAGGGCGCGCAGACCTACAGCGAGAAGCCGGGCCACCGCTTCACGCTGAACGCCAGCTTCGACGAGGTGCGCCCCGAGGCCTACGACGCGCTCGTGATCCCCGGCGGCCGCGCGCCCGAGTACCTGCGCATGCACCCTCGCGTGGTCGAGATCGCCCGCCACTTCCTGGCCACCGACAAGCCGGTGGCCGCCGTCTGCCACGGCGCGCAGCTGCTCGCGGCCACGGGCCTCATCAAGGGCCGCAAGGTCTCGGCCTACCCGGCCTGCCAGGTCGAGGTGGAACTGGCCGGCGCCGAGTACATGGGCATTCCGGTCGACCAGGCGGTGACCGACCGCAACCTCGTCACGGCACCGGCCTGGCCGGCGCATCCGGCGTGGCTCTCGCAGTTCCTCGTGGTGCTGGGCACCCGCATCGAACACTGATCGGACGGAGGGACACGGGCGGCGCTACAGTGCCGCGTCGCCCCGATTCATTCCGCCTCTCAAGGAGATGGCCCATGTGCGAAGTCTTCATCAGCGCCGATCCGCAAAGCTACGACGCGCGCACGCGCTCGGTGCGGCTGCACGGCGTGGTCACCAGCATCCGGCTCGAGAACCTGTTCTGGCAGGTGCTCGAAGAGATCGCGCAGCGCGACGGCATGGCCGTGGTGCAGCTCATCGAGCGGCTGTACGACGAGCTGGTGGCGGCGCGCGGCGAGGTCGGAAACTTCGCGTCGTTCCTGCGCGTGTGCGCGTTGCGCTACGAGGCGATGGTGGCGCAGGGGCGGATTCCGGCCGACACGTCGGTCGCGATCCGCTCGCTCGATGCCAACGCCGTGCTGCATGAACTGCCGCAGGGCTGGGGTCGGCCTTCGCCTGCGCAGCCCGGCGAGGCCCGCGTGCACACGCTCCATGCCGCCGCGCGGCGGCATGCGTAGACGCCGCCCTTGCGCGCCCCTTCACGAGATCACCAGCGCATCTTCACGCCGACGCTCGCATTGACCCCGCTCTTGATGCGCGAGTCGCCGCCGGAGCCCGACCACAGCTTGCCCAGCTCCACATACACGCTCGTGTTCTCGGCCACCTGCAGCGTGGCCCCCGCCGCCAGCTCGGTGCTGCTGCCGCCGGTGCGCGTCGCGATGTCGGTGAAGCCGGCCGGGCCGACGAAGCGGGTGACGTCGGTGCCGCGGCTGCTGCGGTGGAAATTGACCCGCACATAAGGCTGCAGCACCCCGGCGCTGGTGACGAACTCGCCCTTCACGCGCACGCCGGCGCGTGCCCGCCAGCCGTTGTGGCTGTTCTGCTGCACGAGCGCGCCGGAGATGCCCGTGTCGCCCAGGCTCACCCGCTGGTGCACCAATTGCACCTGCGGCTCGACGGTCCAGTTCTGCGCGATGGGAATCGACTGCCCCACCTCGATGGACGCCAGCAGGCTGTTGCCCTTGCCGCCCCGGGAGAAGCCCAGCGTGGGTCTGGCGGTGTAGCGGTGGCGCCCGGCCTGCAGCACGCCGTCGACGTACACGCCGCTGGCGTGCTTCCAGGTGGCATAGGCGCCCAGGTATTCGCTCTTCTGGTTGTTGGTGCCCACGCCGAGGTTCGCCAGGCCGCTGGCAAAGCCGTTCACGCGCATGTCGCCGTCGAGCTGGCCGACGTACACGCCTGCGTGCCAGTCGGGGTTGGCCCACAGGTCGGTGCCGGCCTGGAAGCCCGTGAGGCGCCCCTTGCTCGTGGGGCTCACGGTGCCGCCCTGCGCGATGGTGCGCTCGGTGCTGATGATGCGCCCCCACGCCTCG
Source organism: Variovorax sp. GW821-FHT09D07 (assembly GCF_059416345.1). NCBI lineage: Bacteria > Pseudomonadati > Pseudomonadota > Betaproteobacteria > Burkholderiales > Comamonadaceae > Variovorax > Variovorax sp. GW821-FHT09D07. Next base: position 356,149 of record NZ_JBWKOY010000006.1, on the reverse strand, counting down.
CGGTAGCCCTGCGTGGGCTTGGCCGGGTTTGCGCCCGCTACAAGGTCCTCACCCATGCGCAGGCGCCTGTTGCCGAGCATCGCGAGGCTGGACTGGCGCAGCTGCTCGGGCAGCGCGGCGTACAGCGGCACTTCGGCGCGGTAGGTGGGCACAGCGAGCACGGGCACGACGCCGGTGCCGCCAGTGCCCGAGCCGCCACCGCCGGCAGGCGGCGTGCCGGGCGGGACAGGCGTCACGGGTGTCACGGGCGCAGCGGTCGAGCGCAGGTACCAGTTCTCGCCCGCGCCGGCGGCGTCGGCCGCATGCAGCCGGTACTCGTAGGCGCCCGCATCGACGTGCGTGCCGGCCAGCACGAACGCGCTCTTGGTCGTCTGCGCGGTGGTGGTCGCGCCGTTGAGGGCGCTGATCACTTCGATGCCGTTGCCGGTGGTGAGTGCGCCCAGGCCGCCCAGGTTGGTGATCTGCACATTCGTCGTGCCGCTGGCGACGGCGGTGGCGCCGCTCAGGATGAGCCGGTCGCTCGCGCTCGCGCTGCCGCCCAGCGCGGTGCCCAGTCGCAGCGTGCCGCCGTTGCCCACCCAGGGACCGTTGACGGTGAGCGTGGTGCCCGGCACCGCGCCCACCAGCGAGACGGTGCCACTGTGGGCCATCGACGCGAGGGTCTGGCTGTTGCCGGCCAGGTCGAGCGTCGCGCCGGTGGCCACCGTGAAGGGACTCGCGCTGCTGAGCACGTTGGCGGCGCCTGCACGCAGGGTGCCCGCCGCGACGTTGGTGGCGCCCGAGTGGGTGTCGGCACCGCTGAGCGTCAGCACGCCCGCGCCGATCTTCACCAGATCGCTGGCGCCGGAGATCGCGCCGGTCCACGTCAGGGCGTTCCCGTTGGTGTCGATGGTGCCCGTGCCGCCCAGCAGCAAGGCGTTGCTGACGCTGAGGCCGCCGGCGCCCGCGATGACGCTCGCGGTGGCGCCCGCGCCGATCGAAATCGCGCCCGTCATCGACGAGCCGGTGTTCAGCGTGAGGCTGTTGGTGCCGCCCGTGAATGCGACCGCCGCGGCGCGCGTGACGCCGTCGCCGCCCAGGCCGCCCGAGATGGTTCCGCCGTTGGTCAGCGCGAGGTTGGCGCCCGTCACCCCGACGCCGCCCACGCCGTTGGCACCACTCGGTCCGCCGTTGCTGTTGGCCCCGCCAGCGCCGCCCGCCCCACCGGCGATGGTGCCGGTGTTGGTGAGGGTTGCGCCCGCGCCGATCGATGCGAGGCCCGCCCCGCCGTCGCCGCCAGCGCCCGGTGAACCGGTGCCGCCCGCACCGCCGCCGGCCGCGCCGCCTGCGCCCCCGGCACCGCCCGTGATCGCGCCGGAGTTGCCGACGGTGACGGCGACACCCGCCAACGTCGCGCCGATGCCCCCTGCGCCGCCACCGCCGCCCGAGGCGTTGGAACGGGCGGGCGCCAATTCGGCCCCGCCGGCACCGCCCGCCCCGCCCGTGAGGGGACCGGTGTTGGTGAAGCTGAGTCCCGGGTTGGTCGCGTTCAGGTAGAACCCGCCGCCCCCGCTGCCACCGCCGCCGCCCTGCGAGAAGGCGTCGCCGCCCTTGCCGCCGGCGCCGCCCGTGGAAGATCCCGTGGCCGTGTAGCTGCCGAGCGGGCCGCTGAGGATCGAACCGTAGCCGCCCGCGCCGCCACCACCCGCTGCCCAGTACCCGTTGCCGCCCGCGCCACCGATGCCGCCGGTGTAGCTGTCGGACGAATTGGCCACGTTGTTGGCGATCGACATCCCCTGGAAGCCGCCGCCACCCCCGCCGCCATAGCCGTTGCCGTTGCCCGGGTCGCCGGTCTGCGCCTGGCCCGCGCCGCCGGCGTCGCCCTGGAACGCCCCGGGGCCGGTGGGCGTGCTGGCCGCGCCGGCCGCGCCACCGGTGCCCGGCGTGGCACCGCCGAAGCCGCCGATGCTGGCGTTGGCCCCCGCCGTGACGCCGCCCGGCGTGGACGATCCGCCCGCGCCGCCGAAGGCATTGACCGTGGTGTCGTTGAGCCCGCCGCTGCCGCCCGTGCCGTCGCTGCCGCCCGTGCCCGCGTTCAGCGACGCGTCGCCGACCGGCTGGCCGCCCGCACCCCCGGCCGCGAGCACCGGCACGACGCAGACCCACAGCGCCGCCGTTGCCGCAGCTGCCGCCACCGCGCGCACGCCGCCCCCGCTGCACGATCGCGCGTGGCCGCGCGCGATTTCTGGCGCGGCCACCCAGGTGCCGGCGGTGGGACTCCACAGGGTTCGGAAGATCTTGTTCATGACTCAACTCCCTCTTCGTTCACTGACTGGGCAGGTGGACCTCCGTGTGCAGCAGCAATGGCTTGCTCCTCCCCACGGCGACGATTTCGGATTTGCAAGTCAAAAATGTAAGAACGGGTGCCGGTTACGCGTATCCCTGCAAGGGGCTACCCTGAAACGGGAGCGACCGCCCCATGCGGGGCCACTCCGCCTCTGTCAAGCCCTTCGGTAGACGGTCTACCCTGTCGCGTATCCATACGTAACATGTGACTTTTGGACAGCACAATCTCTCGCCCTGGACGCGACGCCCAAAAGAAAAGGCACCCTCGCGGGTGCCTTGTTCATTGCGGATGCGCCCTGGGCGCGCGCTGTCAGTCCAGCGACACGTTCGCCTTGCGGATCACGTCGGTGAAGCGCTTCGTTTCCGTGGCCACGAACTGGTCGAACTGCGGGCGCGTGGTCGGGAACGGCTCGTAGCCGAAGCTCTTGAACTTCTCCAGCACGTCGGGTTCGGCCAGGCCCTTCTCGATGTCGCGCTTGATCTTCTCCGTCACCGAAGCGGGCAGGCCCTTGGGCACGGCGATGGCGTTCCAGCCGATGACCTCGAAGCCCTTCGGGCCGCCCGATTCGCCCACGGTCGGCACGTCGGGGAAGGCGGCGTTGCGCTGGGGCGCGGCCACGGCCAGGAAGCGCAGCTTGTTGGCGCGCTGCAGCGGGCCGGCGGTGGCGCTGCTGCCCAGCGCAAAGGCCAGCTCGCCGGTGGCGACCGAGGTGTACAGCTGCGTGGTCTCCTTGTAGATCACGTGCTCCATCTGCGTGCCGGTGGCCGACTCGAACAGTTCCGAGCCCAGGTGCACCGGGTTGCCGACCGACCACGAGCCGTAGTCCAGCTTGCCGGGGTTGGCCTTGGCGTCGGCGATCAGGTCGCCCACGGTCTTGTACTTGCTGTTGGTCGCGACAGTGAAGAAGAAATACGTCTTGAACAGCGGCAGCAGCGCGTCGAAGTCCTTCGAGGCGTCGTAGGGCAGCTTCTTGAACAGCGCGGGGTACGCGGCCAGGTGCACGTTGTCGAGCACGATGATGTCGTGGCCGTCTTTCGCACCGCGCTTGAAGGCGTCGATGGCGATGAAGCCGTTGCCGCCCGGGCGGTTCTCGACCACCACCGGCTGGCCCCAGGCGCGCGAGAGCTTGTCGGCCACGAGGCGGGCCACGCCGTCCGGGCCACCGCCGACCGGGAACGGCGTGATGATGCGCACGGGCTTGGTCGGGAAGGCCACGGGCTGCTGTGCCGAGGCGGTCAGCGGCAACAGGCCGCCGGCGGTCAGGGCCAGCACGGCTGCGGCAATGGCGCGACGCGAGAGCGAAGAACGGAAGAAGGACATGAGGGAAGTCTCCGGTTTAGAAATCGTTGGTTGGGTAGGAGCAGCGCTGAGCCGCGCAGTCAGTCGACCGACGCGCCCGAGGCCTTGACGATGCCGGCCCACAGCGCGCTTTCCTTCGCGATGAGCGCGGCGTAGTCGGCCGGCCCGCCGAGCAGCGGCACGGCGCCTTCCACGTCCAGGCGCGACTGGAACTCGGGGCCGCCCGCCACCTGCAGCATCTGCGCCGACAGCGTCTTCACGAACGTCTCGGGCGTGCCGCGCGGCGCGAGGATGCCGTAGGTGAGCGTGCTCTCGAAGCCCGCGAGTTCTCGCAGGCCCGACTCGGCCACGGTGGGCACGTCGGGCAGCGACGGCAGGCGCTTCGCACCCGTGACGGCAATGGCGCGCAGCCGTCCGCCCTTGACCAGCGCGAGCGCGGGCGGGATGACGCTGAACATCATTTGCACCTGACCGCCCGCGAGGTCGGTGAGCGCGGGGTTGGTGCCCTTGTAGGGAATGTGATTGATCCTGGTGCCGGTGCGCTGCGCGAAGAGTTCGCCCGTGAGGTGGCCGCCCGTGCCGCTGCCGCTCGACGCGTAGTCGAGCAGGCCGGGGCGCGACTTCGCCTCGTTGACGAGGTCGGCCACGCTGCGCACCTTCGAGGCGGCGGGCACCACGAGCACGAGCGCGGACGACGCGAACATGGCGACGGGCAGCAGGTCCTTGCGGGCGTCGAACTTCAGGCCCTTGTACAGCGCAGGGTTGATCGACACGGTGCCCGTGTGGCCCAGCAGCAGCGTGCTGCCGTCGGGCGTGCTGCGCACCACCTGCTCGGTGCCGAGGTTGCCGCCCGCGCCGGGCTTGTTGTCGACGATGACGCCGGACTTGCGCACCTCGCCCAGGCCCTTGGCCATCTGGCGCGCGAACACGTCGTTGCCGCCGCCGGCCGCGAAGGGCACGACGATGCGGATCGGCTTGGCATCGCTTTGCTGCGCATGCGCCGGCAGGCCCGCTGCTGCCAGCAGGCCCAGCAGCAGCTCGCGTCGGGCGAGGCCCATCAGACGCGTTCCAGGATCACGGCAATGCCCTGCCCCACGCCGATGCACATCGTGCACAGCGCGTAGCGGCCGCCGCCCTTGTGCAGCTGGTTCACCGCGGTGGTGGCCAGGCGTGCGCCGCTGGCGCCGAGCGGGTGGCCCAGTGCGATGGCGCCGCCGTTGATGTTCACGCGCGCGTCGTCGTCCTTCAGGCCCAGCAGGCGCAGCACGGCGAGGCCTTGTGCGGCGAAGGCTTCGTTGAGTTCGATGACGTCGATCTGGTCGAGCGTGAGGCCGGTGAGCGCCAGCACCTTCTGCGTGGCGGGCGCCGGGCCGATGCCCATGATGCGCGGCGCCACACCGGCCGTGGCCATGCCGACCACGCGGGCGCGCGGCGTGAGGCCGTGCTTGGCGGCGCTGGCTTCATCGGCCAGCAGCAGCGCACAGGCGCCGTCGTTCACGCCGCTGGCATTGCCGGCGGTGACGGTGCCGTCGGGGCGCACGATGGGCTTGAGCTTGGCCAGCGCCTCCAGCGTGGTGTCACGCGGATGCTCGTCCTTGTTGACGATGAGGGCGTCGCCCTTCTTCTGGGGCACGCTCACGGGCACGATCTCGGCGTCGAAGAAGCCGGACTTCTGCGAAGCGACAGCGCGCAGCTGCGAGTTGAGCGCCATCAGGTCTTGCGCTTCGCGCTCGATCTTGTAGTCGGTGGCCACGTTCTCGGCCGTCTCGGGCATCGAGTCGACGCCGTACTGCGCCTTCATGAGCTTGTTGACGAAGCGCCAGCCGATGGTGGTGTCGTACACCGCGTTGTTGCGGCTGAAGGCGCTCTCGGCCTTGGGCATGACGAAGGGCGCGCGGCTCATGCTTTCGACGCCGCCAGCGATCATGAGGCCGGCTTCACCGGCGCGGATGGCGCGCGCGGCGGTGCCCAGTGCATCGAGGCCCGAACCGCACAGGCGGTTGATGGTGCCGCCGCCCACTTCGATCGGCAGGCCCGCGAGCAGCGCCGACATGCGCGCAACGTTGCGGTTGTCTTCGCCGGCCTGGTTGGCGCAGCCGTAGAGCACGTCGCTCACGGCCTGCCAGTCGACGTTCTTGTTGCGCTCGATCAGTGCGCGCAGGGGCACGGCACCGAGGTCGTCGGTGCGCACGCTGCTGAGCGAACCGCCGTAGCGGCCGAAGGGGGTGCGGACGGCGTCGCAGATGAAGGCTTGGTTGGTCATGTGAGTTGTCTCTTGAATGGGTGGAACGGATCAGGCGGCGATCGGAAGGCCGATCAGCGTCTCGAGTTCTTCACGGCTCAGGCCCTCGACGGTGTCGACGAGCTTCAGGCCCTGCGGCGTGCATTCGAGCGTGGCGAGGTCGGAGTACACGCGCTTGACGCAGCCGATGCCGGTCAGCGGATAGGTGCACTGCTGCACCAGCTTGCTCGCGCCCTGCTTGGTGAGCAGGTCCATCATGACCCACGTCTGCTTGGCGCCGATGGCCAGGTCCATCGCGCCGCCGACCGCGGGAATGGCGTCTTTCTCGCCCGTGTGCCAGTTGGCAAGGTCACCGGTGGCCGACACCTGGAACGCGCCGAGCACGCAGATGTCGAGGTGGCCGCCGCGCATCATCGCGAAGCTGTCCGAGTGGTGGAAGAACGAACCGCCCGGCAACAGCGTGACGGGCTGCTTGCCGGCATTGATGAGGTCGTAGTCTTCTTCGCCGGCTTCAGGCGCGGGGCCCATGCCGAGGATGCCGTTCTCGCTTTGCAGGATGACCTCGCGGCCCTGCGGCAGGTGGTTGGCCACGAGCGTGGGCTGGCCGATGCCGAGGTTGACGACAGCGCCGTCGAAGATGTCTTGTGCGACGCGGGCTGCCAGTTGGTCTTTGGTGCGACGGGTGTATGCCATGGTCATGCTGCCTTCTTGAAGCCGCCGGCCTGCGTGGCGACACGTTCGATGCGCACCACCTGGTGCACGAAGATGCCCGGGGTCACGATGGTCTCGGGGTCGAGGGTGCCGAGCTCTGCGATGTCGTGCACGGTGGCGATGGTCTTCTTCGCGGCCATGGCCATCACCGGGCCGAAGTTGCGCGCGGCCTTTCGGTAGACCAGGTTGCCCCATCGGTCGCCGCGCTCGGCCTTGATGAGCGCCACGTCGCCATGGATGGGGTACTCGAGCACGTACTGCACGCCGTCGATCTCGCGGGTTTCGCGGTTGCCGGCCAGTTGCGTGCCGTAGCCCGTGGGGCAGTAGAAGGCGCCGATGCCGGCACCCGCCGCGCGGATGCGTTCGGCCAGGTTGCCCTGGGGCACGAGCTCGAGCTCGATCTTGCCGCTGCGGTACAGGCCGTCGAACACCTGGCTGTCGGCCTGGCGCGGAAAGCTGCAGATGATCTTGCGCACGCGCCCGGCCTTGAGCAGCGCCGCCAGGCCCGTCTCTCCATTGCCTGCGTTGTTGTTGACGACCGTGAGGTCCTTGGCGCCCTGCTCGACGAGGCCGTCGATGAGTTCGCCTGGAATGCCGGCGGTGCCGAAACCGCCGATGAGCACCGTGGCGCCGTCTTGGATGCCTGCCAGGGCATCGGCGACCGAGCGCGCGATCTTGTTGATCATGAAGCCTGTCTCCGGGAGTGAAGAAAGAAACCGAACGGTCCGAACACCCTGCCGAATTCACGAATCCTCGCGAATCGCAATTTGTTCGCCTAAAGAACTTTTGTTCGTATAATGAATTTTAGAGAGGATCGCTCGCCATGGCAACCCACCCCGTTTCCGTCACTTCCACCGCCGACACGCCCGCCCCCGGCGACAGCTACGTGCAATCTTTTGCGCGCGGCCTGCAGGTGATCCGCTCGTTCAGCGCGAGCGCACCGCACCAGACCCTGAGCGAGGTGGCGGCCGGCAGCGGCCTCACGCGTGCGGGGGCGCGGCGCATTCTTCTCACGCTGCAGACGCTGGGTTATGTGGTGACCGACGGCAAGCTCTTCACACTCACGCCGCGCATCCTCGACCTGGGCTTTGCGTACCTGTCGTCGATGCCGATCTGGAACCGCGCCGAGCCCGTGATGGAGGCGCTGGTGCAGCAGGTGCAGGAGTCCTGCTCGGCCGCCGTGCTCGACGCGACCGACATCGTCTACGTGCTGCGCGTGCCCACGCAGAAGATCATGCGCATCAGCCTGGGCGTGGGCTCACGGCTGCCGGCGTACTGCACCTCGCTGGGCCGCCTGCTGCTGGCCGACTTGAGCGACGACGAGGTGCGCGCGCGGCTCGAGGCCTCGAACCTCGAGGCGCTGACCAAGCACACCGTGACCGACATCGACGCGCTCATGGCCAAGGTGGCCCAGGCGCGCAAGCAGCAGTGGTGCCTGGTGAACCAGGAACTGGAAGAAGGCCTGATCTCCGTGGCCGCGCCCATCGTGAACCGGCAGGGCCGCATGGTGGCCGCACTGAACATCAGCGGGCAGGCGAACCGCACCAGCGCGAAGGTGATGCAGGAGACGATGCTGCCGGCGCTGATCGATGCGGCACGGCAGGTGTCTGCGCTGCTGTAGCCGCAGCGCGATCGCTCCGGCGCTGGCTCAGGCCTCCGAACGGATGCCTTTCATGAGGATCACGCCGCCCAGCCGCGTGGTGTCGGCGCGCATGCGCTTGGCCAGCGTGTCGGGCGAGCCGGGCTGCGCCTGCCAGCCAGTCTTGAGCAGCTCGCCGCTCACCTCGGGCGAACTGATCACCTCGACCAGCGCGGCATTGAGCCTGGCCACCGCCGCCGGCTTCATGCTGACGGGGGCTGCGAGCGCGGTCCAGATCTCGAGGTCGGCGCCGCGCACGTCGGCGTCGCGGATCGTCGGCAGCTCGTTGACCAGCGGGCTGCGCTCGGGCGAGGTCACGCCGATGGCCTTGAGCTTGCCCGACTTCACGTGCGGCATCGCCAGGCCCGGCGGCAGCAGCGCCAGCTGGATCTCGCCGGCGAGGATGCCGGCGATCACCTGCGGGTTGCCGGTGTAGGGCTTGTGCTGCGCGGTGATGGCCGCGCGGCTCTTGAGCAGTTCCATGCCCAGGTGGCCCACCGTGCCCACGCCCGGCGTGCCGTACTTGCCGGCGCTGCCCAGGTTGCGCACCCACAGCAGCAGGTCGGCTGCAGACTTGCCCGTGGCGCTGCCCGACACCACCAGCACCAGCGGCGCGGTGCCGATCAGGCCAACGGGTGCGAAGTCTTTCTCGGGGTCGAAGTCGAGCGAGGGGTTCAGCAGCTTGGCGATCGTGAGGTTGCCGTTGATGAGCGCGCCGATCGTGTGGTCGTCCGTGGCCTTGGCCACTTCGGCGGCCACGAGGTTGCCGCTGGCGCCGGGCTTGTTCTCCACCGTCACCGGCTGGCGCAGGAGCTTCGAGAGCGGCTCCGCGATGGCGCGCGCCGCCAGGTCGGGCGAGGCACCCGCCGGAAAGCCCACGAGGATGCGCACGGGCTTGGTTGGCCAGGCGGCATCGCCGCCTGCTGCGCGCTGGGCCCACGAGGCCGGCGTGAACAGCGAGGTGGCAATGGCTGCAGCGCCGCCTTCGAGCAGGCGGCGTTTGGTGATCTTCAAAACGGACTCCGGAGGGTTGGAAAAATCAGGGTAAACACGTGCATTTTGCTTACGAGACGTTACATGATGATGCTGCAGCGCACAAGTTCGGCACAACTGTGAATAGGGCCATCGCAGGGCTCCGTCAGCTTGGTATCCAGAGGTGACGGGCGCATTTACAATGCCTGCCGCATTCCCCTTCCCCACCAACGAGGTCTTGTCCGCAATGCCCAAGAGCCCCCGGCCTCGCGCCCGCTTCAGCTTCTCCCCCACCGTGCGCGCCCTGCTTCTGGCCGTTGCGGCCTGCGGCGCCGCGCTTCCCGCGCTGGCCGCGACCGAGCACGAAGAGGTCGACCGCCTGATGCAGTCCGGCAAGCTCGACGAGGCCATGACCAAGGCCGAGGCCTTCCTCAAGGACAAGCCGCGCGATCCGCAGATGCGCTTCCTGAAGGGCGTGATCCAGCTCGACACCGGCAAGCGCGCAGAAGCCATCGCCGCCTTCACCCAGCTCACGCAGGATGCGCCCGAGCTGCCCGAGCCGTTCAACAACCTCGCCGTCATCTACGCGAGCCAGAACCAGTTCGACAAGGCCCGCAACGCCCTCGAAAGCGCCATTCGCACCAACCCCAGCTACGCCACCGCCCAGGAAAACCTCGGCGACGTGTACGCGCGGCTGGCCAGCCAGGCCTACAGCAAGGCGCTGCAACTCGACCAGAACAACACCGCGGTGCAGCCCAAGCTGGCCGTGATTCGCACGCTCTTCACCGCCCCGCCGGCGGCCGGCTCCAAGGGCTCGACCCTCGTCGCCTCGGCCACGACGACGCCTGCACCAGCTCCAGCTGCGAAGGCTCCCGCCCCGGCGCCTGCGCCCGCACCGGTTGCCAAGGCACCTGCTCCGGCACCCGTGCCCGCTCCTGCGCCCGTCGCCAAGGCCCCGCCTGCGCCCGCGCCGGCACCCGCCGCTGCGCCTGTCGCACCGCCCGTCAAGGTGGCCGCAGCCCCCGCGCCGGTCGCCAAGACGCCTGAACCGGCACCGGCACCAGCGCCTGCTGCAGCCCCGGCTTCCAACGCCGAGATCGAATCCGTCGTGCGCGGCTGGGCCTCGGCATGGGCCAGCCAGGACATGGACCGCTACCTCGCCGCCTACGGCAGCGACTTCGTGCCCGCCGGCGGCCAGAGCCGCAAGGCCTGGGAAGAAGACCGCCGCGCGCGCATCGTCGGCAAGTCCAGCATCAGCGTGAACCTCGAGAACCTCGCGATCAAGGTCGACGGACAGACCGCCACCGCCAAGTTCCGCCAGGTCTACCGCGCCGACAACCTCAACATCGCGAGCCGTAAGACGCTCGAGCTGCAACGCTCCGGCAACCAGTGGCACATTCGCAAGGAAAGCGTCGGCGGCTAGTGGCAGACATCGTCCGGCACGGCCGGCTTCAGACCCTCCCGTTCCCGCTGCGGAGCGGGAAGCTGCTCGCGGCCTTGACGGCCGCTTCTGCGCTCCTGCTGGCCACGCCCGGCGCCGCGCTCGCAGCCAACAACAGCAACAGTTCCAGCAGCAAGTCGGCCAACGCCAAAACCAGCGGCACCAAGGCCGCCAAGGCGGGCGGCAGCCGCGCGTCTGCCAAGGAAGCCAAAGGTGGCAAGGCCGGCAGCGGCGCCAGCAAGACGCAGCTGCAAGCCAAGGGCAAGCGGTCCGCCGTCGCAGCAGACAATGCCGGCGCCACGCGCCCGGCCCGCAAGACCGCCAGAACCGCCGCGCCGCTGCAGGAAGCCAGCGGCGCCGAGGCCCGCCTGATCGGCGTCTACGAACTGTTCGGTCGCGGCAAGACCCGCGAGGCGCTGGCCAAGGCCCAGACCCTCGTGCGCGACCACCCGAACTTCCAGCTCGCGCAGCTCGTGTACGGCGACCTGCTCGCGGCGCAGGTGCCGCCGTCGAACGCCATGCCCGACACCGCCGGCATCGCGCGCCTGCGCGGCAACCCGGCCATGGTCGAGCTGCACGAGGAATCGCGCCGCCGCCTGCAGGCCCTGCGCGAACGCCCGCCCGCCGGCACCGTGCCCTCGCAGTTCCTCACCCTCTCGACCCGCAGCCGCTTCGCCATTGCCGTCGACGCCTCGCGCTCGCGGCTGTACCTGTTCGAGAACTCCGACAAGGGCTTGAAGCTCGTCGCCGACTACTACATCTCCGTCGGCAAGTCGGGCACCGACAAGGCCGTCGAAGGCGACGCGCGCACCCCGCTGGGCGTGTACTACATCACCAGCAGCCTCGACCCGCGCTCGCTGAAAGACTTCTACGGCGCCGGCGCCCTGCCCATCAACTACCCCAACCCGTACGACGTGCGGCGCGGCAAGACCGGCAGCGGCATCTGGCTGCACGGCACCCCGCCCCAGCAGTTCGCGCGGGCGCCGCTGGCCAGCGACGGTTGCGTCGTCATGGCCAACCCCGACCTCAAGCAGCTGCTGCGCAAGGTCCAGATCGGCGCCACCCCCGTCGTCACCGCGCGCAGCCTGCAATGGATTTCGCAGCCGCAGGCCGAAAAAGAAACAAAGAAATTCGCCGATTCAATTACCGCCTGGAAAGACGCGCGCGCCAGCGGCAATGAAGCGCAATTGAAAAAATTCTATTTGCCGGATTTCCAGCGCGCCAGCCGCAAGCCCGTCGATGCCGATGCGGTACTCCGCGACGAATTGACCTACGCACAAGGTAAACGAGTGCAAATCAAGGACACGTCGTACCTGCACTGGCGCGACACCGAGGACACCATGGTCGCCACCTTCGGCGAGGTGTTCGAGGGCGAGAAGAACGGCCGCACCCGCCGCCAGTACTGGCTGCGCCAGGGCGGCGAGTGGAAGCTCTTCCACGAAGAAATCCTCGGCTGAGCCCACATCACCGAAGGGGTCTCGGCCCCAAAAGTGTGATTTATTGCCCAAATGGAGCCGCCTTGTCGAGTGTTACAAATTGCACTCCTAGGTACCGCGCTACGTAACACGTAACGGGCATGTTCCCGTAACGCTCAACTTTCGGACGTTCCCACGCCCGTAACGCGTTCCCCTCGTCCATGCCAGTGTGCATGCGGTTTACAGAGGGAAACGAACATCTCCAGACTGTGAATAAGTGACCTTTTCTGCCCCGTTGTGGGGGCCGAACGAGGCTGGCCGCCTTCCTGCTTTACCCCTCCGAGTAGCACATCCGGGACTCGATCCGGTGTGTTTCTCCTGTTGATACACGGAGTTACGCTGTATAACATCCACCGTGCCAGCCTTTGTTAACACTTCCTTTCAGGAGATCACCATGCTTAGTTCTATTACTCGTTTTCTGCGCGATGAAGAAGGTGCTACTGCAATTGAATATGGAATTATTGCGGGGCTGATTTCGGTTGCCATCATTGCGTTTCTCCCCGGAATTGGCGACAAGCTCAAGGTCATCTTTCAGAAAATCAACACAGCCATCACGGCGGCAGGAACGCCGACAACGCCCTAAGGCACCCCGGCTCATGGCGCTCGCATGCTTGTTATGGCTGGTCTTTGCCATCGTCTATGACCTTCGCGAACGCCGCGTCCCCAACTGGCTTGTGCTGTCCGGCGCGGTGCTTGCACTGATCGCACTTACCGTCGTCGCCCAGCCATTCAATGTTGGATGGACTGAAGCGAGCTTGGGTGCGGCAGTGGGCTTCGGATTCTTGTTGCCCTTCTATGCCACCAACCTCATGGGCGCAGGCGACGTGAAGTTCGCAGGCGTTCTTGGGCTGTGGGTCGGCTTGTCTGCTCTGCTACCGATCTGGGTTATCGCCAGCCTATTGGCTGGCGCTCACGCCTTGCTTTGGCAGACCCTGAAGCAATGGCCCTTCTTCCCGCGACTGGTCGTCATGCTGGCCGGCCCGAAACACGCATCTGATTCCGGCGCTTCACCTCGACGACTTCGCATCATTCCTTACGCGGCCTACCTCGCCGTGGCCTCTGCGGCGTGGATGGTTTGGGGGCGACAGAGTTAGCCACGGCCAACTCTGCTCCGTCTCGCAGGCCCTTCATCTTTTCCCCTTGATCGCTTGCCCCCTCCCTTCAGTTCGCCGCCCATGATCAATCTCACAAAAATCATCGCCGCCATCCTGGTCCTCTTAGCTCTCGCGTTGGGCGGCTATGCCTGGATGCTCGGCCGACAGGCACCTCCAAAAACTGCGGTGACTGCAGCGCCTATTTCCGACCAAGCCAAGGGCCAGCAGGCAAACACTTATCCGGTGGTGGTCGCGACCAAGCCTCTGCCTGCAGGCCAAGTCATCGCCGCTGACGCGTTGCGCGTCGAGCAGCTCACCGTCAATCCAGCTGGCGCCTTCCAGGACGCAGCAGCGGCTGTCGGTCGCGTCCCAGTCCTCGACCTCTCAGAGGGGACGCCCGTGATGGAGAACCAGCTGGTTTCCGGCCTCGCTCTCCGTGTAGGCGAAGGCGAGCGCGCGGTCGCGATCAAGGCCGACGAGATCATGGGCGTCGGCAACAAGATTCAGCCTGGCGATCTTGTCGACGTATTCATCACACTGAAGTCGGACGGCAAGGACGTGGACCGCAGTCAAGCCCGATTGCTTCTCTCGCGCAAGCGCGTGCTCGCCTTCGGATCTTCATCCGTCGATGGACTTCCCTCGAAAACAGCGGACAAGCAGCAACAGCAACAACAGGTCCAACGCACCGAAGCGGCCCGCACCGCCGTGCTCGCCGTGCCTGTGGACGACGTGAACCGCCTCACGATCGGCGATGCGACGGGCCGACTGATGCTGGCGCTGCGCAATCCCAACGATATGGCCGAACCCGACCCCAAGCTCTTCGCAGATCTCCCGACGGCGTTGCAGCCCGCGTCGATCCGGCCCGGTGAGCCTCGCCGCCCTCCTCTGGAAGGCCTCGACCGCGCACAAGCCGGCCTGACTGCTGTCGATCTTGTGACGGGTGGCAAGAGCATTGCCGTCCGACCCGCGTTGACCGAAGCACGCACCATCTCCGCCGGCGCGCGAACCGCCCAGCCAAATACAGCCCGCGGCGGCCTTCAAGTCGAAGTCATTCGCGGCGACCGCAGCGAAACAATGAGTTATTGAGTACAGCGCACCTCAGCTGCCACGTCTGTCATCCAGGAAAGAAGCCCCATGCCCTACACGCCACGCGAACCGTCGAGCAGCCCTTCGGGTGCCCCGTCGCTGCTGCGTTCGTCGCTGATCGCCTTGTGCGCGCTGGCCCAGGCGGCTTGGCCGCTCGCCACCAATGCCGCAGACACTCAGGCTGTGCGAGCACAGCCCCAGCGGCCGCTGATCCTCAATGCAGGCACTCAACAGGAGCTTCTGATCGACAAGGGCATTGAGCGGATGGCCATCGCCGATGAGGCCGTGGCGGCTGTCACGGTCACGCGCAAGACACCAAGCTCTCCCGCGGCACGACTAATCATCACCGGCAAGGCGGCAGGACGCACAACGCTGATGGTCTGGGAAAAGGGCAACACAGCGGCGACGACTTACGCCGTCGAAGTACGGCGCCGCAGTGCCATCCTTGCCGGAACCATGGACAGCATGGCCGCGCATCAGCAGGCCCGCGACACAGCCCTCGCCAGTGCAGCCGATAAGGCGGAAATTATCGACCGCTCCATCGTGAATGTGCGCAGCAACACCGTTCAGGTCGAAGTGAAGGTGGTGGAGTTCAACCGGAGCGTGCTCAAGCAGGCAGGCCTGAACATCTTCAGCACACGCGCCAACTCGAACGGATTCAGCTTCGGGGTCTTTGGTCCCTCTTCGCTGGGCAGCACCACCTTCGCTTCGAATGGCTCCATCAGTGGTGAATACAGCAATCCACTGGCCCAAGCTTTCAGCCTGCTGTTCAACTTCGGCAAAGCCGGCATCGGCTTGAACGTCGGATTTCTCGAAGGCAACGGCATGGCCCGAGTGCTTGCCGAGCCCACCCTCGTCGCGATGTCGGGCCAGAGTGCCAGCTTCCTGGCTGGCGGGGAATTGCCCGTTCCTGCCCCTCAAGGCCTGGGCACCACGAGCATCGAATACAAGCCCTTCGGCATCGGTCTGACCCTGACGCCCACCGTGCTCTCCAACGACCGCATCGTGCTCAAAGTGGCACCTGAAGCCAGCGACCTCGACTACACCAACTCACTCAGCATCGGCGGCGTTGCTGTGCCCGCAATCACCACACGCCGCGCCGACACGACCGTTGAACTGGGCGATGGAGAGAGCTTCATCATCGGTGGCCTCGTCAGTCGCACCACCACCTCGAATGTCGACAAAGTCCCGCTGCTGGGCGACCTCCCGATCCTGGGCACCTTCTTCCGCCAGAACAAGTACCAGATGAACGAGAAGGAACTGGTGATCCTCGTCACCCCGCATCTGGTCAAGCCGATTGCCCGCAACACCGATCTGACGCCCTACCTCCCAGGCGGCGCCGAACAGCGCGACGGCCCCGTGTGGCGCTCGCACTTCCTCGGCGGCGCAGCCAACACGGCGGTGCCGGGCTTCTCCCGCTGATGGATGACGGTCTTACGAATCGCACATCGCAGAACGGCACCATGAACGCCCCACGCGACAACCTTCCGGAAACTGGCAGCGAAACCTACCTGTTCGCGTCGGCCAACGGCGGCCACATCACCTGGCTGACCGACGCCCTGAGCCACGAAGGCTCGGTCGTCGTCCTGAGCCAGGACACGAAGACGATCGACGAGCGCATTTCCCTGCTCGGCCCCGTGGCCGTGTTCATCGATTTCTCGCCCGAGCAGGCCACCGCAGCCAGCGAACTCCATCAGCGCCTGAAGCGCGACTGGCCGACCTTGCCCGTGCTGGCCGCCGGCGTGTCGTCGCAACCCGCCGCCATGCTGGCCGCCCTTCGCGCCGGTGTGGACGACTTCATCGACCTCTCGGCCACGCCCGATGAAGCCGTGGGCACCCTGCGCGCGCTTCTCGAAAAGCGGCGCTCGCTCCCCGGGGGCCTGCATGGCAGCACGCTGGCCCTGCTGGGCGCGCGTGCCGGCCTGGGCGTCACCACGCTGGCCACGAGCCTGGCGCTCACGCTGTACGACCAGTTGGGACAAGCGCCCGCACGCCCGCCAGGCCGCAACGGCCGTCATGGCGTGGCGCTGCTCGACCTGGGCCTGCCCGCACGCGACGGCCTGCTGTACCTGAATACGCAAAGCGGTTTCAGCTTCGTCGATGGCGTGCGCAATCTGCGGCGCCTCGACCAGACCCTGTTGCACACCGCACTGGCGCATCACACCAGCGGCGTCGCCGTGCTGCCGCTGCCGACCAACCTGGCGCAGGTGCGCGAGATCTCGCACGCCGATTCCGTCTCGCTGATCCGCCGGCTGGCCGACTTCTTCGACTTCCAGATCGCCGACCTCGGCGGCTTCTCGACCATCGACTTCATCGCCCAGACCGTGCGCGAAGCACAGAACGCCTGGGTGGTGTGCGACCAAAGCATCGGCGCCATCGTCTCGACGGCCAACATGCTGAAGGAGCTGCGCGCTCGCAACGTCGAGACCGAGCGGATGACACTGGTCGTGAACAAGTTCGACGCTCGCGTCGGCCTGTCGGCCAAGGACATCGCCGAACGCCTCGAACTGCCGCTGCAGCATGTGCTTCCCGAACGCAGCAGCCAGCTGCTCGCCGCCGGCTGCCGCGGCGAAATGCTCGTGCGCACCGCCCGCAACGATCCGTATGCACAGGCTGTCGGCGGCCTGGCTCGCACCCTGCACCAGGAATACATGTCCGTCTCCGGTCAACCGCCTGCCAAGGACCCACGCTGGGTGGCACTGATGGCGCAGATCACGGGGCTCTGGAAGAGAGATAACCAAGGCTGATCCATGTCCACTGATATCGAATTTGCCGACGACGACCAGGCGTTCATCAACTCCCAGCAGTTCCAGGACATCAAGAGCTGGACGCACGATCACCTGCTCAGTCGCATCGAAGAACTGGGCGCGGAGTTCGGCCGCTGGTCGCGCGCGTCGATCCAGCAGTTCGTCGAACTGGAGGTCGACAGCTTCGTGCGCCTGCGCCGCGTGCCGATCAACGACCGCGAGATGCAGCTCATCGCCGATGCGCTGACGAAGGAGCTGGCCGGCTTCGGCCCGCTGGAAGACCTGCTGAACGACCCGGCCGTCGAAGACATCCTGATCAACGGCTACCAGAACGTCTATGTGTCGCGCCACGGCATGCTGGAGCGCGAAACGCTGCGCTTCACCGATTCCGAGCACGTGATGCGGATCGTGCGGCGCATCCTGGCACCGCTGGGGCGCAGGCTCGACGAGTCGAACCCGATGGTCGATGCGCGCCTGCCCGATGGGGGCCGCATCAACGTCATCATCGAGCCGCTGGCCATCGATGGCCTGTCGGTTTCGATTCGCAAGTTTCGCAAGGAACCTCTCACACCCGCAGACCTGGTGAAGCTCGGCACCTTCGATGCCGGCATGGCGCAGCTGCTCGAGATCGCGGTGCGAGCGCGTTGCAACATTCTCGTGAGTGGCGGCACCAGCTCGGGCAAGACCTCGCTGCTCAACGCGCTGGCCAGCTTCATCCCCTCGCGCGAACGCGTGATCACCATCGAAGACACGGCCGAGCTTTCGCTGGGCACCAGCCACGTGGTGCGCCTCGAAAGCCGCCCCGGCGGCTTCGACGGCACTGGCGTGGTGTCGATCCGCGACCTGCTGCGCAACAGCCTGCGCATGCGCCCGGACCGGATCATCGTGGGCGAAGTGCGCGGTGCAGAAGTCATCGAGATGCTGCAGGCCATGAACACCGGGCATGAAGGCTCCATGGGCACCATCCACGCGAGTTCGCCGCGCGAATGCCTGTACCGCCTCGAAATGCTCTCCGGCTTTGCGGGCTATCAAGGCAGCGAGGTCAGCCTGCGCCGCCAGATTGCCAACGCCATCGACTTCATCGTACAGATCGGCCGGCTCTCCAATGGGCAGCGGCGCATCATCTCGCTCAGCGAAGTCACCGGCGTGAACGACAACGTGGTGGCGATGCAGGAGCTCTACCGCTACGAACCGGTCGTGTCGCCGGATGGCGAAGAGCGCGATCGCTGGGTCTCGCTGGGCATCGCACCGCACTCGCCAAAGATCACCCGCTTCCGCCAATCGATGGCACGCGCGCAAAATGGAGAAGGCCGTGCGTGAAGCACTGCTCATCGTGACCTGCATCGCGCTGCTGCTGGCAGCCGGCGGTCTGTTGCTCTGGCAATGGGCAAGAAGCCGGCAGACCCGTCAAGCGACCGGGCGTCACCTTGAGCAGCAGATTCTGGCGAGCAGCGCCGATGCGGTGCCGTCCGTTGCGAATGTGCCGATGCCATTGCGCGATCCGTCATCGGACAGCTATGTCTCTGGCATCACTTCGGATCCTTGGCTCAACACAGAGGCGACGACCGGCACGCCGGCCCGCAAGGGCCTGATGGAGGCGGTCTTGCCCGACTGGCTGCTCGGGGTCATTTCGCCGAAGGTCGCCACGCTTGCCGTGGTCGGCATCGTCGTGCTGTGCCTTTTGGCGGGGCTCTTCGGCGGGGCAATCGCAGCGGTTGGTTTTCTGTTCCTGCTCGTCCTGGTTTCGGTTTTTGCGGTCTGGCTGCGGCTCCAAAAAATCCGTCGCCAACTGATCAGCCAGTTGCCGGCATACATCGACGCGATGGTGCGTTTGATCACCATCGGAAACTCCACGCAAGCGGCATTCCAGCTCGCGATTGCGACGACGCAGGAGCCTCTGCGCGGGCACATGGAGCGCTCGGCCGCCTTGGTTCGTGCGGGGGTGGATCTCGACCGTGCGTTGCACCAGACGGCGACCAATGTGCGGGTGGAAGAAATGTTCCTGTTGGCATCCATCATGGGACTCGGCGTTCGCTACGGCGGACGCGCCGACCTTCTTCTCGAACGGGTTGCCAACTTCATGCGCGATCGCGAGCAAGCGGAGCATGAATTGAGTGCCATGTCTGCAGAGACTCGGCTCTCCGCCTGGATTTTGGGCCTTCTTCCCTTGGGAGTAGGCACCTTCCTGATCCTGACCAACCCGTCTTATTTCATGGGCATGTGGAATGACGAGACCGGGCGCCTGCTGATCTTCTCCTCGGCTGGGCTGCAAATACTCGGTGCCGTTCTCCTGTATCGACTGGCGAAACTGGCATGAGCTTTACCCCCAATCAACTGACCACCCTCAGCCTTGCACTCCTTGCGCTGGGTTTAATCATCGCGGCCGGTGCGTTGATTGCTGCGGAATTGCGGCGCACTCGAAGTGGTCAAGTGATTGGACGCGCCCTCAGACGAGACACAACCACTGCGATTGATCTCAAGAAACCGCTCGAAGTCGAATCCGAAGCACCTCAGCGCGCCGACATCGAACTACCCTTTCACTGGCTTGACTCTCGGATCGGCCGGACTCTCGTCGCAGACGAGGACCGTCGCCTCATCGACCAGTGCGGATTTGCTTCCAAACGGACGCAATTGATCTTCTTGGTTGCCCGCCTGCTGCTCGCTTTTCTCTTGCCAGCAATCGTCTACTTCACTTGGAAGAGCGATCAAACTGAGCGTACCGTCCTGCTTGTGCTGGCAGCAGCTTTCGTGGTTGGATTCATGGCCCCCAAATGGGTGCTTGGTCGCATCGCCTCCGGTCGACGCGAACGCATCTCCCGTGAACTGCCACTTTTTGTCGACTTGCTGAAGCTTCTACAAGGTGTAGGGCTGAGTCTGGATCAAAGCCTGCAAATAATGGCCGACGATTTCTCGCATGTGCTGCGCGTACTCGGCCATGAGCTGACATTGGCAAATCGTCAGTACAGCCAAGGGCGAACGCGCGAACATTCGCTTTATCGCCTGGCCACCCTTCACGGCAACGAGGACCTTCGCGGCTTGGTCTCCTTGCTTGTTCAGGTCGATCGCCATGGGGGAGCGGTGCAAGAACCTTTACGCATCTTCGGTGAGCGACTGCGCGAACGGCGCCGGTCGGAGATGAAAGAGCGTATTGGAAAGATCACAGTGAAGATGACTGCCGTCATGGTGAGCACGCTGCTTCCGGCGCTCGTCATTGTGGCCGCAGGCCCCGGTTTCATCGCCGTCTTCCATGCATTGGGATCAGTCGCCAAATGAAGATCACCTCCTTGAAAATTGAGCTGGAGCACATAAAGGGGTTTCTCACTGTGCGCGCATTGACCTGCCTGGTAGCGTTCGTCATCGTTGGCTGCGCCGCCCCGAAGGACCAATACGCGGCCAGTGCCGACGCCCAGCAGCGTATGGCCGCCGAAGCAGCTTCTGATACCAAAGCAGGTGCTTCCATCGACACGAGAGAAACATACCTGAAGCTCGTCGAACAGATGCAACGGGAAAATCTGTGGTTCGCTTCGCTTGCGCATATCGATGCACTGGAGCAGCGTTGGGGAACCTCACCCGAATCCACGCGATTGCGCGCTGATGCCTTTCGGCAAACGGGGCAGGCGGCGCAGAGCGAAACGGCCTACAAGCGACTAGTGGGCACGCCACTTGAAGGCGCTGGTTATCGGGGACTGGGACTTCTGGCTGGCGCACGTGGCAACTACCCTGAAGCTGTGCAGCTTCTAAAACAAGCCCAGCGCCACACACCAACAGACGCGCTCCTGTTGAGCGACTTAGGCTACGCCCAATTGCGCGCAGGGTCGACAGACGAAGCTCGACTTCCGTTGATGCAGGCGCTGCAACTTCGCCCCGACAGTACGCAGGCCCAAGCCAACCTTGCGCTGTATCTCGTACTCACCAACCAGCATGAGCAGGCTGCAGCCATGATGGATGCGAATCGGATGTCTCCCGCCGCACGTTCGGCAATCAGAGAAGCAGCGCAAGTTTTACGTACTGGAGATGCCACCACATCCCCGGCGGCCCGCAGCGAGATATCTATCCGTGACGAGGCAGCAACACCGCTTTCCCTCAAAGCTTCGCGCTGGTCCAGCCTGACCAACGTACGCACCGCCGTTCAATCGAATCCGGCGGCAGCCGCCGCCTCGACGCCCTTGACCCCGACTACGACTTCACGAGGTACGCAATGAAAAAAGACCACGAAACCGCTTTTCGCACACTGTCCTCCTGCGGTTGGGTCCTCGTCCTCTTCTTCCTCTCATCGGTTGCCACAGCACAGAGTGGCACATCTCAAGAACCGACCACCGTCCCCGTGGCGGAAGCCACGCAAGCCGTCACTCAAACACCAACTGGCGAGCCTCACGGCGAAGCCGCGGATGCTGAAGAGCATGGTAGTGTGCCACTGCAGGTGGGCGACGCGACACAAGGCTTGCTGGCCTGGCAACGCAGCGGGGACATCGCATCCAAGACACCACGTCCTATTGCAGGCAGCGTTGCACAACGAAGCTATGAGCGCTATCTAAAGAGTTTCGAGTTTCCGATTCCGGAGCGCATGAGCTCGACTGTGAAGACGTCGTCAGGCGGCGGCAAGTAGAGCCAGCTGCACCTTCATCCATCGACCTCCTGCAGAACGCCCCATGAAAGCGATCCCCGCTTCCGCTTCGCCGTGTTTCCAGCGCGGGGCATACGCGATCGAGTTCGCCGTGGTGTTCTTGATCTTCTTTGCAGTCCTGTATGCAGTGATCTGTTACGGCATGCTCTTCGCATTTCGTCTCGGGCTGCAGAACGCGGCAGAAGATGGCGCAAGAGCCGCGCTTCAATACCAGAGCACCATCGACGGACGAAAGAATCGAGCGGTGAACGTCGCGATTTCCAAAAGTAATTGGATGCCGCAGGTTGTGAAGCCTGTGGTTTCTGCACAAATCTGCCGCGCTGAGGGAAGCAACGAATGCACACCACTCACATGCGGTCCGGCATGGAGTCAACGGTGCCAGATCGAAGTTCTCGTACAGGCAAACAATCTGGGATCTCTGCTCCCCCCCATGCCGAGCTTTGCCGTGCCATCCCAGATCGCTGGCAAAGCGAGCATGCTGCTTGATTTGAGGTGAGATTCGTGCCTCCCATCTCCCGCAGCCCCCTCAAGACCACCGCCCGCGATCGCCAGCGGGGCGTTGCCGCCATCGAGTTCGCCCTGGTCTTCATGTTGATCTTCCTTGTGGTCTACGCGCTTGTGACCTTTGGCGCTGCACTCCTCGTACAACAGGTCGTGTCACGCGCCGCAGAAGATGGAGCTCGCGCCGCGACGCTTCTCCCGCAGCCACCTGATCCAGTGAGCGTAAAGCAGGTCGTAGTCGAATCAATGGCGCGATCATTCATCGTCCCCGCTTCGGCGAACGGAGACATGACGAGCCGAAAAAACTGGATTACCAATCACACAACCATCGTCCCCTGTCCAGCACCAACAGGTGCCGCCAGCTGCGTGGTGACCATCACCTACCCCTACACGGGCGATGCTCGCATTCTTCCGTGGATACCTCTGGTGGATGCCAGTAATTGGATACAGCAGTTGCGGAGCAGCGCAACCGCCGCTCTCAGGACATCATGAGAAGGCCTACGGAATGAATTCCGCATCCAATTGCACTGCAGTCGCCTTGCCTAGCCGACGACGTGTCCGAGGTTCGATCCTGATCAACACGGCAATCGCAATGAGCCTGATCGTGATCACCCTTGTGGGCACCGAGCTGGGCTACCTTTTCTACATGAAACGCGAGTTTCAGAAAACGGCGGATCTCGCTGCGCTGGCGGGTGCACAAGAACTAACTCCTGTGGCGGGAACAGACGTATGCATCGCGGCGCGAGGAGCAGCTTCTGCCAATGCAAGCCAGAACATGCCTGGCCTCGTTCTGCAGCAACCGGAATGCGGCCATTGGGCCTCGTCCAACACCACGCCAACTATTCCCGCCACCAGTTGCTTCAAGGATACAGACGACCACTTTCTTCCAAATGCATCGACAAAAAATGCGATCCGGGTCCGCATAGAGAAGGCACCTCCGACACTGCTCCCCTTCTTTGAGGCCAACCGCACGATCTGTGTCCAGGCCGTCGCCGCACTCAACGAGCCCATAGGCTCCATCTCCGTCGGAAGCGGGGTGGCACGGCTGAACGAGGGTTTGCTCAACCAAGTACTGAGCATGCTGCTGGGCACTTCCGTCTCGCTGAGCCTCGCCGACTACACAGGCTTGCTCAATACCAAGCTCAACCTGCTCGGCATCATGGATGCCTTGCGTCTCAATGTCGGCACGTATGCCCAACTGGCCGACGCCAATGTCAGTCTGGCGCAGTTGCTCAATGCCGCCATCCAGGCGCTCCCGCAAAGCAACGACAGCAACACGGTCGACCTCGCAACCCGCGTGCTGAATGGTCTCCTGACGTTGAGTGGAGGGCTTCGCCTCGAAGACATCAGCATCAACCTGCTGAAGACCGCCCAGCAAGCCGGCCTGCTCAGCGTCGACCTCAACACCACAGATCCCCGAGCCGCCTTGAACGGAAACGTCAACGCGCTGAATCTGCTGCTGGTCGCGCTGCAAGTCGCAGACAGTCAGTCGGCCATTGCAACCCAAGTCGAGATTCCGCTCCAGCCGCTCGCGAATGTGAAGCTTCAGGCCAAGGTGATCGAAACGCCGAGCATTGCGATCGGACCTCCGGGCTACTATCCGGACGGCACTGCCAAGACCCAAGCCCACACAGGACAAATTCGAGTTCTTCTTGAGACAAAGGTCCTAACTCAAGTCAGTGCAACCAACGACCTGCTGCACATAGCTCTCCCGTTGGGCCTCGTAAGCATTCGAGTTTCATTGCCTTCTGGTCAGTTGATCAATCTTCCCGTGTATGTGGAGGTTGCATCTGGAGACGCTGAACTCAACGCAATTCGATGTGATGCTCCTGATGGAAAGTACGACGTCAAGATCGCAGCCGCACCTGGATTAGCTCATGTCTTCTTAGGTAAAGTTCCTACAGCTTTCACAAACAGAACTAGCCCTTGGTCAGCTTTGCCAAAAGAGAGGTTCAAGCTTCTCGACCTGGAAGCTGAGATAAAGATTTTGGGAATCCCAACAACAGCAAGAATCAGCTTGCAGGCCAAGTTGGATCTATCCATCCCGGGAAATGGACTTGTGACGAGGCAAACTCTGGACTACCGATATGACCCTTCTATCCCAGCATCGCAACAGGATTTGGTGCGCACGGTTGGAACCTCTCAGAATCTCGGCGCTTCGATCGGTAGTGCGATCGGTGCAGGAAAATTGGATGTCGTTCTAGATACAAGCAACCTCACCGTAGTAGGGATTCCACTTAATTTTTTAGGCGATGTTTTGGACGCACTAGTGAATGGAATTCTCGGAATCCTTGGTGACGTGCTAGGGCTCGTCAATCTGGTACTGATGCCTGTCCTAACCCTCTTAGATAGCGCACTTCTTGGCCCTTTGCTAAAAACGCTCGGCATCCAGTTGGGGTACGCAGATGTGCAGTTGCTTTCTGCCAGCTGCGATGGAAATGCACGGTTAGTCTATTGAGGCTGCGTAAATTTTCTTCTTCTATCGCCCCCGTGAAACTTTGAAAACAGCGTCTCGATGAGTTCCCCCTCCAGCTTCGACGAACTCGACCTCTTTGTCTGGGAAGGCAAAGCCGACATCCTCGACCGCATTGCGCGGTGCATGGCGAGCTTCGACGTGGAAGTCATCCGGGCCGATGGCCTGCCGCCGCCTCAGCAGGACCGCGGTGTCGCGCTGCGCCCTTCCGTCGCGATCATCAGCGTCACCGTCATCGACGGCGGCGGTCTTCCTCATGCCACGGAGCTGCTGCAAGGCATGCCCGTGATCTGGGTCGCCGCCGCCTCGCGCGAGCGCGACTCGCGCACGTATCCGCCCGAGTACCTGCACGTCCTGCCCTACGACTTCACCTGCGCCGAACTGCGCACGATGGTGGCGAAGCTGGTGCGCCAGCTGCGTGCGCGCGATGTCGCGCCGCAGGCGCCCGACGTGCTGGTGGCGCATTCCGATGCGATGAAGGGGCTGCTCGCCGAAGTGGGCGCCTTTGCGGACTGCAACCATCCGGTGCTGGTGCGCGGCGAGACCGGCGTGGGCAAGGAGCGCATTGCGCAGCAGCTTCACATCGGCCACCAGCAGTACGGCAAGGGCGCGTTCGTGGCGGTGAACTGCGGTGCGATTCCCGATGGGCTGTTCGAGTCGCTGTTCTTCGGCCACACGAAGGGCTCGTTCACGGGTGCCGTGCATGCGCACCGCGGGTACTTCGAGCAGGCCACGGGGGGCACGTTGTTTCTCGACGAGATCGGTGACTTGCCTCGCTATCAGCAGGTGAAGCTGCTGCGCGTGCTTGAAGACAGCGCGGTCACGCGGCTGGGTGCAACGTCGCCGATCCGTGTCGACTTCCGGCTCGTGGCGGCGACGAACCGCAACCTGCGCGAGATGGTGGCGAGCGGCGAGTTTCGGGCCGACCTGTTCTACCGGCTCGCGGTGATCGAGCTGCATGTGCCGAGCCTCGAGGAGCGTGGCGAGATCGACAAGATCGCGATCTTCAAGGCGCTGCTGGCGAACGTGCTCGGCGACGAGCTCGAGGCCTTGGGTGAAACGCCGCACTGGCTCAGCGATGCGGTGGCCGAAACCTACTTCCCCGGCAACGTGCGGCAGCTGCGCAATCTCGCGGAGCGCGTGGGCGTGATCGCGCGGCAGTTGCACAGCTGGGACCAGAACCTGATCCAGCGCGCGATCGCGCTCACGCGCGGCACGCCGGCGCCCGCTGCGCTGGCCACCGACCGCAACGGCACGGGGGTCCCGCTCGATGCGAACGGCGACCGCAAGGGCTGGAACAGCAGCGAGCGCAATCGCATCATCGCGGCGCTCGAGATCAACGACTGGAAGCGCCAGGACACGGCGCAGCACCTGGGCATCAGCCGCAAGGTGCTGTGGGAGAAGATGCGCAAGTACCAGATCCTCGACGGCGAGCCCGGCATCCCAGAAGAGACTTAGCTCGCCCCCAGGCTGCGCGGCACTTCGTGTCCGCTTCTCCTTCCCCCTACCGGGGGCAACACCTGAGGCCCGGCAAAGCCGGTTCCTCGGTGTTTCACCAACGGGCTTCGCTGCGCTTGCCTCGAACGACTATTGGGTTCCGAGGCGCGTCGCTCTGCGCAGCGGCGGGTTCGCAATCGATGCGCCCGGTGCGCGGTCGACCAACGGTTCGCTCGCGCAGGTCGTGTTGCTCGAGATGCACAGCGCGCCCAGCAGGCCGTCTTCGGTCAGGACGTTCCGGCTCGGGGGGCCGAAGATGCGGTCGATCCAGTTGTTGGCGCCGATGGGGTCGATGCGCAGTTCGCCGGTGGTGCGCGCCAGGCGCAACTCCGAAATGCGCAGGTCGAACACGCCGTCGATGTAGTCGAACAGCAGGGTGTAGTAGTCGAGCTGCGCATCGAGCACCTGGGGCAGGGTCTCGCGGCCGAACTCCATGAGGCGGCGGCGGCCGCGGAAGGCCTGGCCCGAGGTGCTGACAGCCTCCATCAACTGGCGCTCGCGTTCGCGGCCGGCCACGGTGCGGGACCACGACGACGCGGTGAGCTCCATCAGGTTGAGCTTCACGCCCTCCATCTTGGCTTCCTGGTTCGCCACTTCGGCCAGGGCGCCCTTGAGCTTGAGCTGGCGATCGAAGCCGTTGCCGAAGTTCCAGTTGAGTTCGAAGGCGGCGCGCGTCGGGTCTTGCGGCGACACGCCGCGCGGGTCCTTGCTCTTCACGACGACGGCGTCGAGCGTGGGGTACAGGCTGGCTTCGGTCTGGTCGACCAGCGCGCGTGCACGCGCCACGCGGCCCTGGGCTTCGGCCAGTTCGGTGCTGCGCGCTTCGGCGCGGCGCAGCGCTTCTTCCTGCGAGCCGATGCGCCAGTGCGACGGCGCGGCGAGCACGGGCAACGATTCGGGCGCGGGCGAGAACTTGAAGTAGTTGCGGAACTTGGCCAGGGCCTCGTCGCGCTGGGCCTCGAAGTCGGACTCGCGCGCAGCCACGAGGGCGCGGCGCGAGGCGGCCATGTTGAGGTCGTTGTCGCCGCTCACGCCGAGCGCCACGCGGCGCGCCTCGGCCTTCGACAGGTCGGCCACGACTTCGGTGGCGCGGTGCGCGATCTGCTTCTTCAGGTCGAAGCGCTGCACCTGCAGGTAGGCGGTGAGCGCGTCGAGCACCACTTTCTGCGAGGTGGTCACCACGGCTTCGTCGTCGGCCTGGTTGCCGAATTCGGCAGCGCGCTGCGCCGCGCTCATGGCGCCGCCGTCGATCAGGCTCACGCGCGCTTCGGCGGTGAGCACGGTGTAGTTCTCGCTCTTCGCGTCCTTGGCGCCGCTGCTGTAGGTGCCCGAGGAGGTGCCGACCTTGAAGCGCGGGTAGCGCGCCATGCGCGCCGCGTCGACGCCGAAGCTGCTGGTGTTGGCCGCGGCCTGCGCGGTCAGCACTTCGGGGTATTCCTGCGACAGCGCAATGAGCGCCTGCTTCACGCGCTGTGCGTAGCTGGCGGCGCCGAGGGACGGCGGCGACAGGCGGCGCGACAGTGCCAGCGCTGCAGGCGGCCCCTCCTGCTCAGGCGACGGTTGGGCGTAAGCGGTGGGCGGCAGCGCCATGCTGACGCACAAGGTCGCGCAGAGCACACCCGGGGCGATGCGCGCGCGCCGGCCCGGCAACACGGGCTTGCTCATGGTTCGCGGAAGGCTTCGCGCCGCAGTTTGAGCACAGGCCGCAGGATGTACCAGATGAACGGATCGGTTCCCACGCGCAGGTCGACTTCGGACTCCATGCCGGCGGTGACGCGGTTTTCCGGCCGTCCCACGTGCGACTGCGACATGCTGATGAGCAGGCGGTAGTACGGCGCGCCGCTGGCAATGGCGGCATCGCGGTCGGCGTCGGCCGCCACGAGCTTGACCTTGCCGTCGACGGCGCCGTAGCGCAGGTAGTCGTAGGCGGTGATCTTCACGCGCGCCTCCTGCCCCACTTCGACAAAGCCGCGGTCGTTCGGGTTGAGGCGCGCCTCGACCATGATCTCGTCCTCGTCGGGCACCACCTCCAGGATGGATTCGCCGGGCTTCACGACCCAGCCGGCGCTGGAGCTGCGCAGGCCCTTCACGATGCCGTCGGCCGGCGCCTTCACCACCGTGCGCGAGCGCTGGGTGCGGGCGCGCGCGAGGTCTTCGCTCAGGCTGGCGAACTGGCGTTCGACGGTGGCCAGCTCGTCCGATGCGCGGCGGCGAAAGCGGCCTTCGGCCTCGGCCATCTTGGCCTGCGCCTCGGTGATGGCGGCCTGCGCCGAGATCACGCCCTGGCGCGCCACGGCGAGTTCGCTGCGCACGCCTTCGGCCTGGCGGCGCTTCTCGAGCACCTCGACCTGGCCGACGAGTTTTTCGCTCAGCAGCTGTTCGGAGATCTCCAGCTCTTTCTGCATCAGCGCGAGCCGGTCGTTCAGGCCCTTGGCCTTGGCCTGCTGTTCGAGCTGCTTGCTGCGCGCCTGCTCCAGGCCCGACACGGCGCCGGCCATGACGCCGCGCTGTTCGAGCGCGCGCGCCTGATAGGCACCGACCTCGCCTTCGAGCACGGCTTCGTCGATGTCGGCATCGAACGAATCGCGCTTGAGCGGTTGGCCACGGCTCTCGGCAATGAGGCGCACGCGCGTGGCCTGCGTGGCGGCGTATCGCGCGGTGAGCTCCTCGAAGTTCAGGCCGCTGCCGCCCAGGTCGATCTCGACCAGCGACTGGCCCTGCTTGACCTTGTCGCCTTCTTTCACGAGCACGTTGCTGACGATGCCGCCTTCCAGATGCTGGATCGACTTCACGCGATCGGAGGGGATCACGCGGCCCGGTGCGACGACGACGGTTTCCATCGGAAAGCCGAGCCCCACCGCCGCCAGCACCGCGACCGCGCCGCCGATGATCCACTGGCGCCGCCGGCCTTGCGGCGTGGTCTGCGCCGCCTGTTTCTCGCTCTCGCCCTGAAGCACCTGCGGCAAGTCTGGTTTCAAAATCCCGTTCCCCTGTCTCTGTCTGTCAGTCGGTCGATCCGTGGCAACCACGAATCACGCATCGCGTGGCCCTCTTGCTCACGCCATCGAGCGCGAGGCGGCCGGGACGCCTGCATTGCTGTTGCTGCTGCCACTGCCGTCGTCGGTGCTGTCGCCCAGCGCCACCAGCGGTTTCTTCACGCCGAAAAGCTTGGGCACCATGACGGCGGCGGAGCCGATTTCTACGTTGCCCTGGCCGGTGACGTGATAGACGGCGGAGGCCGCCGACACGATGCGCAGCGAGTGCGTGACCACGACCACGGTGCGCACCTTGGCCACCGCGAGCATGGTCGCGAGCAGGTTGCGCTCGCTTTGAAAGTCGAGGTCGTTGCTGGGCTCGTCGAGCACCAGCACCGAGGGCTTGCGCAGGAAGCTCATGGCCAGCGCAAGCTTGCGCCGCTCGCCCACCGAGAAGCCGGTGCCGCCCTCGCCCACCACAGTGCGGTAGCCGTCGGGCAGGCGCGAGATGAAGTCGTGCGCGCCCGAGAGCTTGCAAGCCGCGACGATCTGCTCGTCGCTCTGGCCCGGCGCGCCGCGGCGCATGGTGTCGACCAGCGGGCCGCCGAACCAGTACACCTCCTGCGAGAGGTAGCTGATCCAGCGCGACAGCTCTTCGCGGCCGAACTGCGACAGGTCGTACTCGCCGATGCTCACCACGCCGTGCGTGGGCGTGTACAGGCCCGACAGCAGCTTCACCAGCGTCGACTTGCCCGCCCCGTTGCGCCCGACGATCACATGCAGGCCGCCGGGGCCGATGTCGAGGTCGACGTTTTCGAGCACGGGCTGCGGTGCGTCTTCGGTGAAGCTGAAGCTCACGTCTTTCAGCGTGACGCGGCCCAGCGGCTGCGGCAGCGCCATGCCGGTGGGCGCCTTCTCGACCGGCTCGCCGAGCACGGTTTCCAGGCGCTTGGCGGCTTCCTTGGCGGTGGCCAGCGCGCGCCAGTTCGACACCAGCCCGGCCACCGGCTGCAGCGCCTTCAGCGCGAGCATGTTGGAAGCAACGAGGCCGCCCACCGTCATCCACTGCTGCATGACGGCGATGGCGCCGACGGTGACGACGATCACCGAGAACACGGTGAGCAGCACGGTGGTGCCGTCGCGCGCGGTTTCGATCTGGCCGTTCTTGCCGAAGCTCTCGCTGAGCCAGGCGTTGTAGGTCTGTTGCCAGACCTCGATGGTCGGGCCGTCGTTCGACTGCGCTTTGAGCGTCTCGCGCGCATGGCAGATCTCGGAGGTGATGCGATCGAGCCCGCGCCCGCGCAGCACTTCTTCGACGCGGCCGGCGCGCACTTCGTCGGCCCACCACCAGGCCAGGAACGCCATGATGGCCAGGAAGGCCGCCACCACGGGCAGCACCGGCAGCGCGACGATGCCGATCACGATCAGCGCGAAGATCGCCATCGGCAGGTCGAAGATCGATTGCGCGAGCCCGCCGGTGACGGTGCCGCGCACCGCGCCCACGTCGCGAAAGAACAGCTGCCAGGACGAAGCCGGCCGCGCCTCGAGCGCGCGCAGCGGGCGCCCGAGCATGGAGTGCAGCAGCGCGCCCGACACGCCGTGATCGACCGTGGCACCCGCGTTGCGCAGCAGGCGCGAGCGGCGCGTGCGCAGCCAGAACTCGATGCACAGGAAGAACAGGATGCCGCTCACCAGCGCGGCGAGCGTGGAGACGCCGCTGCGCGAGAGCACGCGGTCATACACCTGGAGCAGGAAGATCGAAGGCAGCAGCCCGAACAGGCTGATCGGCAGCGACAACCAGGCCGCGCTCTTGACGAGCGGGTAGGCCGCCCGAAACGCATCGTTCAGCGCACTGGCATACGGACTGGCGCCGGGGACTTCCGGCCTGTCGGCAACCAGCTGGCTGGGCAAGAGGAACTTGATCATGGACAAAGACCGATCCGTCGGGCAACGACGCCTGCATCATTATCAACTGTTACCCGACTGTTACAAGGCAAAAATTCGCCTCTGACGCCTCTCAGCATCGGTGGGTGCGAACCTGCGCCGGACCGGTCGTTTCCGCGCCGCGCGCTGCTTGCGGCGCGGCGTTTTCCCTGAGCGTGCAATTCATCGTTTTGTGGGTGTGGCCGTGGGTCGCGGTGCGACCGGACGAGCCCGGCAGGCCTTCGGCAAAAACGAGGGCGATGTTGGCGCACAGCAGCATGAGCAGCACCCAGGCGCACAGCAGCTGCAGCCAGCCCAGCCACCAGCGCCGCGGGGGTACCTCGCGTTCGGATTCATAGGGGATGTGGACCAATGCGTTCCATCTCATGGCAGTGCTTTCAGGACCCGGGCCAGCCGGGAAAGACCGACACCCGCGGAGCTCTTGGCCAGCACCCAGTCGCCTGGTTGCAGCAGCCCGCCGAGTGCGGTGGAGAGGTCGGACACATCGACAAACCAATGGGAGCGGACCTTGGTGCGGATGCGCGTGTGAAGCGCCCGCATCAAAGGTCCGCACAGGAGCACGCGGTCAGGTTGCGACGCCAGCAACTCGGCCTCCAGATCGAGGTGATGGCGTTGCGCCGCGGGCCCCAGCTCCTGCATGTCGCCCAGGATGGCCACCCGGCGCGCAGGCTCGCAGGGGGCTTGTGACAGCAACTCAAGCGCCGCCCGCATCGAACTCGGGTTGGCGTCGTAGGTTTCATCGATCAGCTTGAAGCTTCCGCCGCCGATGTGAATGGTGTGCAGCGCACCGCGTCCGCCCGGCGGCTCGAAGTGCGCAAAGGGTTCGACCGCGGCGGCCAGCGGCAGGCGCAGCGCCTGCAACGCGGCCAGCGCGGCCACGGCGCTGGCGCCCATGTGGCGGCCCGGCGCGTTCAGGCGCAGCTGGAAGGGCTCGCCGGCCACCTCGGCCTGCACCTCGCCGTGGTCGAAAGCGAGCAGGCGCACGTCGGCGTCCTTGTGCTCGCCGTAGGTCACGATCTGCAGCTGGTGCGCCATGGCCGCTTCGGCGAAGGTGGCGAACTCGGGCATGTCGCGGTTGAGCACCACGCGATCGCCCGCGGCCATGGCCTGGAACATGCGGCAATCGAGCCGCGCGGCGGCCTCCGACGGGCCGCGGTGCTTCTGCGACGCGGCCGACAGCCCCGTCACCACGATGAGCGAGGGCCGCATGAGCTGCGCCGAGGCCGGCATGTGCGAGGTCCCCATCTCGAGCACCCAGTAGGCGGCATGGCGCGGCATGCAGGTGAGGTTCCATGCGATGCCCGACGGCAGGCTGATGTTGCCTTCGGGCTGCGCCACCTCGCCCCACACGGTGAGCGCGCCGGCCAGCATGGCGGCCACGGTGCTGCTGCCCGCGCCGCTGCCCAGCACGCCGCACACGCGGCCGGTGAACTCGGTGCGCGCATGGTCGCCCAGCTCGAGCACGGCCTGCAGCACGTTGGCCACCTGCAGCACGGGCACGCGCTTGTCCAGGTGCGGCTTGGGGTCGGTGCACAGCACGGCCGCGGCCGGCTGCAGCACGCCCTTGAGCGTGACGGCGGCCAGCGGCGTCTTCGAGGGCCGGGCCTGGTGTTCGAACACGACGCGGCCCTTGCGCATGAAGGTGCGCTGGGTCACGCCGGTGGCGCGCCAGCCGTCTTCGGGCTTGACCACCCATTCGCCGCCGGTCACGCGGGCCATCTCGCTGGCCGTCCAGACCGCGCCGTCGTCGCGCACGCCGCCGCCACCGCCGCCGCCAGGACCCGCGCCGCCGGGCTGGCTGCGCCGGTCGAGCAGGTAGCGGTGGTAGGCCGCGAAGCCCGTCACGTACTGCTCGACGTCGTCGATGCGCACGCGGAACGAGTGGTGCCGCACGAAGAAGGCGCCGACGACCGTGGACGGCCGGCGGAAGTACATCGCCATCTCGGGCCAGAAGAAGCCGTTGAGCAGGTAGTGCGCGCGGTAGTCGAGCGCGCGGTAGAACTTCTCGGTGTCCAGCTCGTCGAGCAGGTGCCGCATGGCGGGCATGCTCTCCAGCCGCTGCAGCATCTGCTGCGCCGCCAGCATGAGGCTGAGCAGCGTGGGAAAGGTGGTCTTGCGGTCGAGCACGAAGTCCAGGTAGCCCGCTACGTTCTGCAGCCCGAAGCGGAAGTAGCGCTCCTGCGGGCTCCACTGCGTGAGCTCGTTCACGCAGCCGCTGAGCCAGTGGTCGTGCGACTGCCAGTGCTGGCTTGCAATGAAGTGGTCGAAGGCTTTCTCGACCGCGGCCAGCCAGCGCGGATCGCGCGTGAGGCCGTACAGGCGCATGAGGCCGAAGGCCGCCTCGCCGTCGTAGAAGATGACGCGCGAGGCCTGCTTGAGCGACAGGTCGGCCGCGTGCAGCACGTGGTCGAAGCGTCCGCTGGCCGGGTCCTGCAGCGCCACGATGCCCAGCGCGAGCTTCTCCAGCAGCGGCAGCCAGTGGCGCGTTTCCATCAGCTCGCAGTAGCGCACGAACATGCGCACGCAGGCCGCATTGCCGCCCAGGCGGATCTCACCGCCGGTGTCGACCAGGTAGGCCACCTCTCGGCCGTCGGGCAGCGTGTAGTCGCGGATCAGCGCGTCGGTGAGGTGGTCGATGGCGCGGTCGATGGCCGCGCGCAGCGTGTCGTCGCGCGTGAGCTCCCAGGCCTCGAGCATGGCGTGCACGGTGCCCGCGTGGCGCATCGCGTCGTAGGTCGGAATGCGGCGGTCGAAGCACGGAAAGTAGCCGTACACGAACAGGCCATCGCTTTGCATCTGGCGCGCCAGGTACGACGAGCCGCTGCGCACCAGCTCGAGCACCGCCTGCGGGTTGAGCGCCGGCAGCTGGCGGCGGCCCGCGTCGAGCCCCGTGCCCACGAGCTTGTGCACCACGCCGTCGGGCTGGCAGAACACGCCGACCGTGGCCAGCAGGTACACGGTGCGCTCGGAGGACTCTTCCAGCGGCAGCGTGCGCTCGAAGCGGGCCTGCGCATAGACGTCGAAGTTGCGCACGTTCACCACCGAATGCGCGATGGTCGAATCGCCGCACAGCATGGCGTTGGCGTTGAGTTCCTGCTCGGTGAAGGCGAAGCCGAAGTCCTGGTCGAAGGCCAGGCCGAGCCGGAAGTAGTTGCGCTTGACCGCGGTGAGCTGGGTCTTGAACTGCGTCCAGTCCATGGGACTGGCGCCCTCGACCCAGTCGATGCGCAGCCAGGGCGAGACGATGCCGCGCTCGCGCACCCATCGCTCGACGAGGTCGGCGCCTTCGCGCCAGGCGGTCTCGAAGTCGTCGGCCCGCGCATGCACGACGTGCGCACGCTGGGAGCCGTCGCTCACCGAGAAGAAGAGCGTGAAGGCCGGGTACGGGGCAGGCAACGCCGCGCACACGGACACCAGGCGCTCGTGGCAGGCGTGGAGCTGGTCTGAGAAGGACATCATTCGGCCCCGGTCGAATGCGGGCGAAGGCCGGTCGCGTCCGTCATCTGCTCTCGCTTGAATGACGTGATCGCGGACCGGAAACCGCCCGTGAAATCATCGCGTGCTCCCGATTCAGCGGTAGCTGAACTCGGCGCGACGATTGAGCTGATGGCCCTCCTCGGTGGTGGCAAGCGATGCAGGCTTTTCAATGCCCCAGCTGACGGCTTCGATGCGTTCGCCCGGCACGCCCATCTGCGTGAGCATGCGTTGCACGGCCTCGGCGCGGCGCTGGCCGAGCGCGAGGTTGTACTCGCGGCCGCCGCGCAGGTCGGTGTGGCCTTCGATCACGACCCGGCTCGCCGGCCGGTTGCGCATGTAGCCCGCGTGCGCCTCGACGATGCTGCGGTCGCCCGTTCTGACGTCGTACCGGTCGAAGTCGAAGTAGACGATCTTGGCCGGTGTGTTCGGCGGCGGCGGCGGGGGTGCCGGCTCCACCTTGGGCACTTCGCGCACGCTCTTGTTGGAGTAGTAGTAGGTCGCGTCGTCGCGACCGCCCTTGGGAGGCACACCGCAGGCAGCGAGGCTTGCGCCCATTGCCACGAGGGCCAGTATCCGGAAATTCTTGTTCATGACGGTCCTTTCGCGGGACGGGCCGCTGACGGCCCGTCCCTGTCTGCTTGCTATCGAGGTTTCCCTTCCTCCTTCTTCGTGTCCTTGAATCAGCCCAGCAGGCCGTGCAGGATGTTCGTCACGGGTGCCAGGGCACCGCCGGCCGGGCTCTGGTCGAGCAGGCTGGTGATCGGGGTGAGCACGTTGTCGAGCACCGGGGCCACCGTGTGTTCGACGGTGTCCAGCACACCGGTCACGACCGCGGCCACCGGGGCTGCCGGCGTGCCGGCGAGGATGTCGGTCACCGGTTCGACTGCGTTGGTCACGGTTTCGACCACCGTCGAGACCACCGAGCCGGCCGAGCCGTCGAGAATGCTCGTCACCGGTTCCAGGATGCCGGCCACCGGTTCGGCGCCACCCGTCAGGCCGCCGAGCAGGCCGCCCACGAGACCGTCCGCACCGAGCAGGCTGCCGACCAGGCCGTCGTCACCGAGGACGCCGCCGAGCAGACCGCCTTCGCCGCCGCCGAGGACGCCGCCCAGGAGGCCGCCGTCACCGCCGAGGACACCACCGAGCAGGCCGTCGTCGCCCAGCACGCCGTCGAGCAGGCCGCCGGCGTCGCCATCGGTCACGCCGCCGAGGACACCGCCCAGCAGGCCGTCGTCACCGAGGACGCCGTCGAGCAGGCCACCGGCGTCGCCACCGGTCACACCGCCGAGGACACCGCCCAGCAGGCCGTCGTCACCGAGGATGCCGTCGAGCAGCCCGCCAGCGTCGCCGCCGGTCACGCCGCCAAGGACGCCGCCCAGCAGGCCGTCGTCGCCGAGGATGCCGTCGAGCAGGCCGCCGGCGTCGCCACCGGTCACGCCACCGAGGACACCACCGAGCAGGCCGTCGTCGCCGAGGATGCCGTCGAGCAGGCCGCCGGCGTCGCCGCCGGTCACGCCACCGAGGACACCACCGAGCAGGCCGTCGTCGCCGAGGACACCACCGAGCAGGCCGTCGTCGCCGAGGATGCCGCCGAGCAAGCCGCCGTCACCGCCGAGGACGCCACCCAGGAGACCGTCGTCACCCAGCACACCGCCGAGCAGGCCACCGTCGCCACCGAGGACGCCACCCAGAAGGCCGTCGTCACCCAGCACGCCACCGAGCAGACCACCGTCACCGCCGAGGACGCCGCCCAGGAGGCCGTCGTCGCCCAACACGCCGCCAAGCAGACCGCCGTCGCCGCCGAGGACGCCGCCCAGGAGGCCGTCGTCACCCAACACGCCGCCGAGCAGGCCGCCGTCGCCACCGAGGACGCCACCCAGGAGGCCGTCATCACCCAGCACACCGCCGAGCAGGCCGCCGTCGCCACCGAGGACGCCACCCAGGAGGCCGTCATCACCCAGCACACCGCCGAGCAGACCACCATCGCCACCGAGGACACCACCCAGGAGGCCGTCGTCACCCAGCACGCCACCCAGCAGACCGCCTTCGCCGCCGAGCAAGCCGCCCAGCAGGCCGTCGTCGCCCAGCACGCCACCCAGCAGACCGCCTTCGCCGCCGAGCAAGCCGCCCAGCAGGCCGTCGTCGCCCAGCACGCCACCGAGCAGGCCACCTTCGCCGCCGAGGACACCACCCAGGAGGCCGCCCTCGCCGAGCACGCCACCCAGCAGACCGCCTTCGCCGCCGAGCAAGCCGCCCAGCAGGCCGTCATCACCCAGCACGCCGCCGAGCAGACCACCGTCGCCGCCGAGGACACCGCCCAGCAGGCCACCGTCGCCACCCAGCACGCCACCCAGCAGGCCGTCGCCACCGATCAGGTTGGCCACGCCGTCGGTCACGAAGTCGACCTGCGTGTCCACCGCGTTCAGCAGGCCGTTCGTCGCGCCGGCGCCGAGCAGCTGGTCGACCACCGGGCTGACCAGGCCGCCCACGCCGTCCGTCACGTCGTCGACGAGGCTGTCGGCCGGGTCGAGCACGTTCGGGTCGTTCGGCGTGAAGCTGGAACCGAGCACCGGGGCCAGCAGGCCGTCGACGGTGTCGGTCAGGCTGTCGGTCAGTTGCGAGACCGGGGCCAGCACGTCGCCCAGGCCGAGGTCGCCGAGCACGCCGTTGTTCAGGCCGTTCACCAGACCGGCCACCACGCTGTCGGCCGGGTCGAGCAGGGCCGCGCCGGTGCCGGGGGTGCCGCCACCGCCGATGCCGCCGAGCACGCCGCCCAGCAGACCGCCGACAAGGCCTTCTTCACCGAGCAGGCCACCCACGGGGCCGTCTTCGCCCAGCAGGCCACCGACCACGCCGTCCGGTCCGAGCAGGCCGCCGACGCCGTCGCCGCCGAGCAGGCCACCCAGCGGGCCGTTATCGCCCAGCAGGCCGCCGAGCAGGCCGTCGTCGCCGAGCAGGCCGCCGATGGGGCCGGTGCCGCCGAGCAGACCGCCGACCAGGCCGTTGTCGCCGAGCACGCCGCCCAGCACGCCGTCGCCGCCGAGCAGGCCGCCGATGGGGCCGGCATCGCCGAGCAGGCCACCGACCAGGCCGTCGTCACCCAGCAGGCCGCCCAACGGGCCGTCGCTGCCGAGCACACCGCCCAGCAGGCCGTCGTCGCTCAGCAGGCCGCCGACGAGGCCGTCGTTGCCGAGCAGGCCGCCGATGGGGCCGCCTTCGCCGATGACACCGCCGAGCACGCCGCCCAGCAGGCCGTCGTCGCCGCCGAGCAGGCCGCCCAGCGGGCTGTCGGCGAGCAGGCCGGAGATCGCGCCGTCCTGGCCGAGCAGGTTGTCGATGAGGCCACCCTGGCCGAGCAGTTCGCCGGTGAGGCCTTCCGAGCCGGCCAGGCCGGCCAGTGCGCCGTCGCCACCGAGCAGGCCGCCCACGAGGCCGTCGTCACCCAGCAGGCCGCCCAGTGCGCTGTCGTCGCCGAGCAAGCCACCCAGCAGGCCCTCTGCACCGAGCAGGCCGCCGGTGAGATTGCCGAGGGCGCCGTCGCCGAGCAGGCCGCCGACCAGGCCGTCTTCGCCGAGCACGGTGTCGAGCAGGCCGCCGACGGCGGTGTCTTCACCCAGCAGGCCGCCGACCAGGCCGTCCGGTGCCAGCAGGCCACCGACCAGGCCGTCTTCGGCCAGCACGCCAGCCACGAGGCTGCCTTCGCCGAGCACGTTCTCGAGCAGGCCGCCGAGCGCGCCGTCGTCGCCCAGCAGCTGGTCGGTGACGCCGCCCAGGCCGAGGGCGTCGGTGAGGCCGCTGACGATGCCGTTGTCGCCGACGAGGTTCTCGAGCCCGTTGTTGAGCGCGTCGGTCACGTAGTCGACTTGGCCGAGCAGGCCGTCCAGGATGGCTCCGGCAGCGCCGACACCGAGCAGCGGATCGAGCACCGGGCTGAGCGCTTCGCCGAGCGGGTCGGTGATGCTGCCGACGGTGTCGTCGATCGGGTCGAGCTGGTTCGGGTTGTTGGCCTGGAACTCTTCGCCGAGCAGCGGAGCGAGCACGTCGTCGACGACGTCGGTCAGGTCATCCACCACCCCCGCCACCGGGGTCAGCGAGCCACCAAGGCCGAGCGCGTCATCCAGGCCGTCGACCACGCCACCCACGATGCCGTCGGCTGGGTCGAGGAGGTGGTCGGCGTCTGCGTCGGAGTCGGAATCGCTGTCCGAGTCGGAGTCAGAGTCGGAGTCGCTGTCCGAGTCGGAGTCAGAGTCGGAGTCACTGTCCGAGTCCGAATCAGAGTCGCTGTCCGAGTCAGAGTCTGAATCCGAGTCACTGTCCGAGTCGGAATCAGAGTCGCTGTCCGAGTCGGAGTCGCTGTCCGAATCCGAGTCAGAGTCCGAATCCGAGTCGCTATCGCTATCGCTGTCGGAGTCGCTGTCCGAGTCGGAGTCAGAGTCCGAATCGCTGTCCGAGTCCGAATCGGAATCCGAGTCGCTATCCGAATCCGAATCCGAATCCGAATCCGAGTCAGAGTCGCTGTCCGAATCCGAGTCGCTGTCAGAGTCCGAGTCGGAATCCGAGTCCGAGTCAGCGTCCGCATCGGACTCACCGCCCGGGCCGCCCACGAACAGCGGGAAGCCGGTGGTGCCACCGTCGCCGCCACCGCCGCTCAGTGCAGCACCCAGCGCCGCGGCGCCCAGGGCGCCCAGCGCGAATTCACCGAGGCCGATGCCGCTGCCGGCCGCGGTCTTCTTGGTCACTGCCAGGGCGGCCGCATCGGCGTCGCTGTCCGGCGGGGTCACCTGCAGGTCGCCCGAGGCGACGTCCACATTCACTTGTTCGAGGCCGCCGGGCAGCTTGGTCGAGCCGATGGTCGCATCGGTGCCGCCGGTGAAGACGCCGGCCAGCGGCGCCTTGTTGGAAGCCGATCCGGGGAACAGCACGTTGGCCTGGCCGCCGTCCGGCACGATCACGCGGTCGCCGGCCATCAGGGTCTGATTGCCGTCCACCGGAATGCGGACACCCTCGCGCATCACTGCAACGCCGGGCGTAGCATTGGACAATGTGCCCACGCTGGGCGACGCCACGGCCGCAGGCGCGGCGGAGGCGCCGGCGCTGATGCCCGGCGTGCCGAGCGGCGTGACGGTGGCTTGGGCGAGAACCACGGGCGCGCCAGTGGCGGCGAGCCCTTCGGTCGAAACGGTCGATGCTTGTGGAGCGGTCATGGCAGCCTCTGTGACAAAAGATGCATCTACAGGGGCAACTTGCGTGCCGCTTTTCCGCCGCCGTGCCAACGCCGCGCCATCGGCGCTTCAAGTGATTGATTTGTATGGATATTTTTCTGAAAACCGCACAGCGCACCGACCTCCGAAACAGCCCGTAAGGAGGTCAATTCGCGATTCGTTACGTAACGATGTAACGCCTCGTACCCGGAACGCCGGGCGTGTCACGCGCACTTTCCACAGCCCTGGCGCCCACGCCGCGCCACCCGCTTTTTCTCTTTCCTTCTTCTCTCTTCTATATATGTTCAATCCCTCCCAGGAAGACGTGCGCCGCTTCTTCTGCGACGTGTACGCCAAGCACCGGCAGGGCCTGCCGATGGAGCCGCTGGAGACCATCGCGGCCGGCTGGATCGACGAACACCCCGAGTACCACGAGGACCTGATCGACGCCGACGCGGCCGTGGCGCGGGTCTACGACGGATCGAACGGCCGCGAGAACCCGTTCCTGCATCTGTCGATGCACCTGTCGATCAGCGAGCAGTGCTCCATCGACCAGCCGCGCGGCATCCGCCAGGCCGTCGAGCTGCTGGCCGCGCGCCGCGGCTCGCTGCTGCATGCGCACCACGAGGCGATGGATTGCCTGGGCCAGATGATGTGGGAGAGCCAGCGCGCGGGACGCCCGCCGGATGGCGATGGCTATGTGGCCTGCGTGCAGCGTCGCGCAACGAAGGACTGAGCGATCAGCCGGCGGCGCGCGGCGTTCCCTTTCGCGCCGGCAACGCGCCCTGCGCCTTCGCCGCTTCGCGCAGCAGCCCCGCCATCGCGGCGCGCAGCGGCGACGGCTCGGCCTCGCTGCGCTGCAGGAGGCCGACCGGCTCCTCGGTGCCGGTGGTGTCGATCGGCAGCCGCACCAGGCGGCCGTCAGCCAGCTCGCTGCGCGCGGCGCCCAGCGGCGTGATCCACACCGCGTCCGACACCGCCACCAGCGCGCGCGCCACCGCCACGTCCAGCGTCTGCAGGGCATTGCGCGGCAGCGCCAGGCCGCGCGCCGACAAAAAGCTCTCCGTGTTGTGGCGCGGGATCGTGCCCTCGCCGTACACGACCAACGGATAGTCGAGCACCGCCTGCACCGGCGCCGGCTTGAGTGCGAGCGGATGGCCGGCGCGCACGGCGAACACCAGCGGCTCGGTGTGCAGCAGCTCGAAGCTCAGGCCGCCCATGAGGCGCGGATCGCTCATGCGGCCCACCACGAGGTCGAGCTCGCCGGCGCGCAGCTCGTCGAGCAGCACGGCGTTGGCCGCGCTCTTCACCAGGATCTGCACCGCCGGCCAGCCCTCGCGCAGCCGCGCCAGCGCCGCCGGCAACAGCGCGGGCGCCACGCTGGGCAAGGCGCCGATGCGCAGGCGCTCGATGCGCCCGCCCGCGGCCGGCGCCACGGCCTGGGCGCTGGCGTCGAGCGCTTCGAGCACGCGCAGGGCGTGGGCCAGCAGCTGTTCGCCCGCCGGCGTGAGGCCCTGCACGCCGCGGCGACCGGCCTGGCTGCGTTCCACCAGCCGGGTGCCGACCACGGCCTCGAGCTCCGACAGCGTCTTGGACACCGCCGGCTGGCTCAGCGCCAGCCGCTCGGCCGCGCGCGCCAGGTGGCGCTCCTGCGCGACCGCGACGAAGGCGCGCAGGTGCCGCAGCTGCACGTTGCGCACGAAATCCTGGCGAAGCTCGGCGGGAGACTTTTTCAATGCCTTCTGGTTATTGAAACTGGAACAATCTTCAATTTACATCATTGATTGCGACTTCTACAGTGCGGGCTTCGGATTCGTCCCACGACAGGAGACAACGTACATGACCAAGACCAGCGGCGCCCAGCCCACCCTCACCCCGCGCGACTGGGACGCCCATCCCAGCTACATCTACCCCGGCTACAAGTCGACCGGCAAGCGCGGCCCGCAGAAGCCGCTCATTCCGCTGAAAGCCTCGCTCGGCGAGCTGCAGCAGCCGGTGTACGGCCACGACAGCATCGGCGAGTTCGACCACGACCTCACGCGCAACGCGCGCGTCAACGGCGAGCCGCTGGGCGAACGCATGATCCTCACGGGCCAGGTGCTCGACGAGCGCCGCCGTCCGGTGGCCAACACGCTGGTCGAGCTGTGGCAGGCCAACGCCTCGGGCCGCTACGTGCACAAGGTCGACCAGCACGACGCCCCGCTGGACCCCAACTTCCTGGGCGCGGGCCGCTGCCTGACCGACAGCGAAGGCCGCTACCGCTTCCTCACCATCAAGCCCGGCGCGTATCCCTGGGGCAACCACCCGAACGCCTGGCGCCCGCAGCACATCCACCTGTCGCTGTTCGGCCAGAGCTTCGCCAGCCGCCTCGTGACGCAGATGTACTTCCCCGGCGACCCGCTGCTGCAGTACGACCCGATGGTCACCGGCACGCCCGAGCGCTACCGCAACCGCCTCATTGCCGACTTCAGCCTCGACATCACCGAGGAAGGCTACGCCCTGGGCTACCAGTTCGACATGGTGCTGCGCGGCGCCGATGAAACGCCGTTCGAGAACCGCTGAAAGGAATTCCCCATGCCATTGATGACCGCACAGGAAGCCGACTTCGGCCAGACGCCCTCGCAGACCGTGGGCCCCTACTTCGCCTACGGCCTCACCGCCACGCAGTACGGCTACAACTTCAATCAGCCCTTCGATGCCGTGCTGGCGCTGGACGCTGCCAGCGGCCAGCGCATCCGCCTCGAAGGCCGCGTGATCGACGGCGACGGCAACCCGATCAACGACGCGCTGGTCGAGATCAGCCAGCCCGACGGCGAAGGCCGCTACCCGCAGACGCCCGACGAGGCGCGCGCCCTGGGCTTTCGCGCCTTCGGCCGCGTCGGCACGGGCACCGACGCGCAGAACCGCTTCGTGTTCCACACCGTCAAGCCCGGCGCCGAAACGCCCGGCGAAGCCCCGCACATCAATGTGATCGTGCTGATGCGCGGCCTGCTGCTGCACGCCTTCACGCGCGTGTACTTCAGCGACGAGGCCGAAGCCAACGCCAAGGACGCGGTGCTGCAGAGCGTGCCGGCCGAACGCCGCCACACGCTGGTCGCCGAGCGCGTGGAACAAGGCGGCGCGGTGACGTACCGCTTCGACATCCGCATGCAAGGCGCGGACGAGACGGCCTTCTTCGACGTCTGACCCCCGGGAAAATCCGGACGAAAAAAAGCCCGCTGATGCGGGCTTTTTCTTTGGGGCAGCGGGTCGATGCCCGTCTGTCTGGCTTACTGAGGCGCGTGATGCAGGCGCGATTCAGGCACGACCTTCAGTTCGCCAGGCAGCGAGCTGATGTAGGTGGCCAGCGTCTTCAGCTCGGCGTTGGTGAACTTCTTGGGTTCGACCTGTGCAGCCATCACGGCGTTGGAGCGGCCCAGGTGGGGGTTGTTCTTCACGCGGTACGACTTCAGCGCCACGAACAGGTAGTCGGCGTGCTGGCCGGCCAGCTTGGGCACGGTGCCGTCGTTCGGCGTGTTGAAGTTGGCGCCGTGGCACTTGGTGCAGCTGTTGTCCTTGTCGCGCGCGATGAGCGCCTGGACGTTCTCGGACGCGGCCTTGGCCGGTGTGGCCGCAGGCGCGTCGCCTTCCTTCACGCCCAGCTGGCTGTAGTAGGCCGAGAGGTCGGCGATGTCCTGTTCGGTGAGGCTGTCGGCGATGGCACGCATCGTCGGGTGCTTGCGGTCACCGCCCTTGTATGCGGTGAGCGCGGCCGAGATGTAGGTGGCGCTCTGGCCCGCGATCATCGGGACCTTGTGGATCTCGGGGAAGCTCGCCTGGTAGCCGATGATGCCGTGGCAACCCACGCACATCTGGACCTTCTTGGCTCCGTCCTGGGCCTTGCCAGTGACTTGTTGGGCTTGGGCCGAGACCGTCACGCAAGCGACAGCAAGGGCAAACATCGTGGTCAACAACTTGTTCATTTTGCGCGCACAATCTCGTGGAGATACAGTTTTTCGAATCAACATTCGATTATATGCAAGGGTCCCACGGGAACCTCGCGCGGGCTGCACAAGAGACTGCGCAATGCAGATCGAGTGTGTTCTTTTCTCCACCCTGCCTCCGCTCCACTCATGAAATTCAAGGGCTCAGACAACTACGTCGCCACTCAGGACCTGATGCTGGCGGTCAATGCGGCCATCACACTCCAGCGCCCCCTGCTCGTCAAGGGCGAGCCCGGCACCGGCAAGACCATGCTGGCCGAGGAAGTGGCGCAAGCGCTCGACATGCCGCTGCTGCAGTGGCACATCAAGTCGACCACCAAGGCGCAACAGGGCCTGTATGAATACGACGCCGTGAGCCGCCTGCGCGACTCGCAGCTGGCCGACGTGGACGGCGGCCAGCGCGTCAAGGACATCCAGAACTACATCATCAAGGGCGTGCTGTGGCAGGCCTTCACGGCCGACAAGCCGGTTGCGCTGCTGATCGACGAGATCGACAAGGCCGACATCGAATTCCCGAACGACCTGCTGCGCGAAATCGACCGCATGGAGTTCTACTGCTACGAGACGCGCGAACTCATCCGCGCCAAGCACCGTCCGCTGGTGTTCATCACCTCGAACAACGAGAAGGAACTGCCCGACGCCTTC
This sequence comes from Variovorax sp. GW821-FHT09D07, assembly GCF_059416345.1. Classification (NCBI taxonomy): domain Bacteria; kingdom Pseudomonadati; phylum Pseudomonadota; class Betaproteobacteria; order Burkholderiales; family Comamonadaceae; genus Variovorax; species Variovorax sp. GW821-FHT09D07. Next base: position 311,797 of record NZ_JBWKOY010000006.1, on the reverse strand, counting down.
CTGCGCCGCTGCTTCTTCCACTACATCAAGTTCCCCGATGCCGAGACGATGAAGCACATCGTCGCCGTGCACTTCCCGGGCCTGAAGCAGGAGCTGCTCACGTCGGCGATGAAGACCTTCTACGACGTGCGCAACCTGCCCGGCCTGAAGAAGAAGCCCTCGACCTCCGAGCTGCTCGACTGGCTCAAGCTGCTGGTGGCCGAAGACATTCCGCTCGAAGCCCTGCAGAGCAAGGACGACAAGGTCGCCGTGCCGCCGCTGGTGGGCGCGCTGCTCAAGAACGAGCAGGACGTGACCCTGTTCGAGAAGCTCGTCTTCATGCAACGCAACAACCGCTAGGCCATGAGCCGGCAACCGCATTCCACCAGACAGCTGATGAAGCTGGGCATCGCCCAGGCGGTGCTGTTCGTGGTGGGCGCGCTGATCGGGCGCGGGATCGGGCTCTTGCTCGGGCTCGACGCCTTCGGCACTGACAGCAAGTACGGCACGCGCGAGATCGTCGGCATTGCGCTGATCGGCCTGGGCGGCGGCGCCGGTGCGCAGGCCGCGCGCGCGTGGTACGTGCACAAGTACGGCGACCCGCGCGCCTGAGCCCCAGATCCATCGAGACCTGCACGGAGACACGGAGAGTTTGCACATGGCGTTCGTCGAACCCGTCACGCTGAAGGCCCGCGGCCTCGCGCTGGTGCCGCTGGCACTCACCCACGAAGACGGCCTGCGCGCCGCGGCCGCCGATGGCGAGCTGTGGAAGCTGCGCGTCACCTCCGTGCCCGAGCCGCAGGACACGCGTGCCTACATCGAGACCGCCCTCAAAACGGCCGACCGCTTCGCCTTCGCCGTCACCGACGAAGCCAGCGGCACCGTGCTGGGCAGCACGAGCTTTCACGACATCCTGCCGGGCGTGAAGCGCGTCGAGATCGGCTACACCTGGTACGCCGAGCGCTGCCAGCGCACCCACGTCAACACCACCTGCAAGCTCTTGATGCTCACGCACGCGTTCGACACGCTGGGCTGCAACGTGGTGGGCTGGCGCACCGACAACTTCAACTTCGCCTCGCAGCGCGCCATCGAGCGCCTGGGCGCGAAGAAAGACGGCGTGATCCGCGGCCACGTGATGCGCCGTGACGGCACCATCCGCGACACCGTCATGTACAGCCTGCGCGCGGGCGAATGGCCCGAGGTGAAGGCCCAGCTGCAGTACCTGCTCGACAAGCCGCGCGGCTGAACGAAACACAAGGAGCGCTCCATGCTCATCGACTTCTTCTACACCCTGCGTTCGGCCAAGCTGCCGGTGTCGGTCAAGGAATACCTCACGCTGCTCGAGGCGCTCAAGTCCGACGTGGTGGGCCCGAACTCCGACGGCGCCTACGGCATCGACGACTTCTACTACCTCTCGCGCACCGCGCTCGTGAAGGACGAGAAGCACTACGACAAGTTCGACCGCGCCTTCGCCGCCTACTTCAAGGGCGTCGAGATGCTCACCGACTTCACCAAGGAAGTGCCGCTCGACTGGCTCAAGAAGACGCTCGAGCGCGAGTTCACCGCCGAAGAAAAGGCCAAGATCGAGAAGATGGGCTGGGACGAGCTCATGGAAACGCTCAAGAAGCGCTTCGAAGAGCAGAAGGAGCGCCACGAAGGCGGCAGCAAGTGGATCGGCACCGGCGGCACCTCGCCCTTCGGCAACGGCGGCTACAACCCGCAGGGCATCCGCATCGGCGGCGCCGGCAAGAACCGCAGTGCCGTGAAGGTGTGGGACCAGCGCGCCTACAAGGACTACGACGACACGCAGGAACTGGGCACGCGCAACATCAAGGTCGCGCTGCGCCGGCTGCGCAAGTTCGCGCGCGAAGGCCACGAGGAAGAGCTCGACCTGGACAACACCATCCACTCGACCGCCGCCAACGCCGGCTACCTCGACATCAAGATGCGGCCCGAGCGCCACAACAACGTCAAGGTGCTGCTGCTGATGGACGTGGGCGGCACGATGGACGAGCACATCCAGCGCGTCGAAGAACTGTTCTCGGCCGTGAAGACCGAGTTCAAGCACCTGGAGTTCTATTACTTCCACAACTGCGTCTACGACTTCATGTGGAAGAACAACAAGCGCCGCTTCTCCGAGAAGTTCGCGACCTGGGACATCCTGCGCAAGTACAACAAGGACTACAAGCTGATCTTCGTGGGCGACGCCACGATGAGCCCTTACGAAATCTTGCAACCTGGCGGCAGCGTCGAATACAACAACGAAGAGGCCGGCGCCGAGTGGATCCAGCGCCTCACGCACACCTTCCCCAAGTTCGCCTGGATCAACCCCGAGCCCCAGGGCGTGTGGCAGTACCGCCAGAGCATCGCGGTGATGCAGCAGCTCATGTCCAACCGCATGTACCCGCTCACGCTGCGCGGCCTCGAAGAGGCGATGCGCATGCTGTCCAAGTAACCCGCGGCCCCGCACAAGTGGGGGGCAGCCGCCACACGGGTGCTGTCAGAATGCCCCCATGGTCAGGGTGGCATCCGTTCTTTCGCCGGCGTTGTGGCCGGCTTTGCTTTTTTCCGGCGTCCTGCTTTTGCAAGGCTGCAGCCTGCTGCCTAAAAAAGAGGCGGCGGACACCGGTGCGTCCACCGTCGGCGTGGTACGCAGCGCCGACGCCGACAGCAACACCGCCAAGGATGACGACAAGGCCAAGGCCGACGGCCGGCGCAACGCCTTCACGGTCGACGTGCGGGGCCCCGAAACCGAGCGCGACTACCTCGCGCGCCATCTCGAAATCCAGCGCTACCGCGAGCTCGACGACCTGGGCGTGACCGAGGTCTCGCGCCTCATGGTCGCGGCCGAGGCCAATGCGCGCGAGCTGCTGGGCACGCTGGGCTACTTCACGCCCACGCTCACGCTCGAACTCAACGAAACACCCGACAGCACCGAGGCCCCGCGCGAGGTCGTCATCACCGTGGCGCCCGGCGAGCGAACGAAGGTGTCGACCGTGCAGATCCGCTACGCCGGCCAGATCGCCAACGACCCCAGCGCTGAAGCCCAGCGCGACGCCATCCGCACCGGCTGGGCACTGCGCGCCGGCGAGCCCTTCACGCAAGGCGCGTGGGACGACGCCAAGACCACCGCGCTGCGCAGCCTCACTGCCAAGCGCTTTCCCACCGGCAGCGTGGAAATCAGCCGCGCCGAGATCGACGCCGACCGCCATGAGGCCCGCCTCGGCGTGACCTACCAGTCGGGCCCGGCCTACAAGTTCGGTCCGCTGGTGCTGCGCGGCGTGGAGCGCTACGACGCCGACGCCGCGCGCCGCATCGCGCGCCTGCCCACCGGCACCGACTACGACCAGCAGAAGCTGCTCGACGCCCAGCAGCGCCTGGCCAGCAGCGGCTACTACGACTCGGTGTTCCTCACGCTCGACACCGACAGCCACACGCCGCTGGCCGCGCCCGTGATCGCGCAGCTGCGCGAGGCGCCGCTGCAGAAGGTGGTGATGGGCGTGGGCTTCACCACCGACAACGGCCCGCGCCTGTCGATCGACCACACGCACAACCGCATGCCGCTGCTGGGCTGGCGCGCGGTGTCGCGGCTCTCGCTGGACAACGACATCCAGTCACTGGGCACCGAGTGGAACGCCGTGCCCGACGACCGCGGCTGGCGCTGGTTCGCCGGCGGCGAACTCAAGAGCGAGCAGTCGGGCAGTTACGTGGTCGACAGCGGCCGGCTGCGCGGCGGGCGCAACAAGTCGAGCGACCACATCGACCGCAGCTACTTCCTGCAGTACGACTACGCCCACAACCGCGGCACCGACGCGCCGCCCTCGGCCTCGGCTGTCACCGCCAACTGGGGCTGGACCGGGCGCTACTTCGACGACAACTCGGCGCCCTCGCGCGGCTACGGCCTGGCGCTCGAAATGGCTGCGGGCTACACGCTCACCGGCCAGCAGGTGCCCTTCACGCGCACCTACGCGCGCTTTCTCGGCGTGCTGCCGCTGGGCGCGGCCGACGACAGGAACGCCCGCGCGCGCCGCAGCCGGCTGCAGATGCGCCTCGAGGCCGGCGCCGTCGCCGCCAAAGAGAGCGCGCAGATCCCGTCCACGCTGATGTTCCTCACCGGCGGCGACACCACCGTGCGCGGCTACAGCTACAAGCAGATCGGCACCGTGCGCGCCGACGGCAAGACCGTGGCGGGCCGCTACCTCGGCGTGGCCAGCCTCGAATGGCAGCGCCCCTTCGTCTACAAGGACAAGCTCACCGAATGGGAGAGCGTGGTGTTCGTGGATGCCGGCGCCGTGGCCGACAAGCCCGGCGAGCTCAAGCCCAAGGTCGGCGTGGGCGTCGGTGCGCGCTGGCGCAGCCCGGTCGGCCCGGTGCAGGCCGACCTGGCCTACGGCGTCGACTCGAAGAAATTCCGCCTGCACTTCCGCCTCGGCTTCACCTTCTGACCCGCTTCATGCCGTCCACGCCCACCACAGCCACGCCCCGTCCCCGCTCGCGCACCCGCCGCGTGCTGCGCGCGCTGGGCTGGACGCTGGCGGGTCTGCTGCTCGTCGTGCTGCTGCTCGCCGCAGGCACCTGGTGGTGGCTGGGCTCGAACAAATCATTGGCCTTCGCGCTCGCCCAGGCCGCACAGCGCCTGCCCGCGGGCCAGACGCTCGAGAGCCGCGACGTCACCGGCTCGCTGCGCACCGGCGGACGCATCGGCTGGCTCAAGTGGCAAAGCGAGAGCCTCGCGGTCGAGGTGAACGACGCCACGCTCGGCTGGCAACTCGCCCCGCTGTTCCAGCGCAAGGTGCAGCTCGGCGAGATCCACGCGGCGAGCCTGTCCATCGAACGCCGCGGCCCGCCCAGCGACACGCCGACCGAGCCGCTCGCGCAGATCGCGCTGCCCGTCGAAGTGGCCGAGGTGCCCTTCCGCATCGACGAGGTGCGCTGGGCCGGACCGCCCGCGCTGGAAGCCAAAGGCCTCGCGGGCCGCTACAGCTACCTGGCCGCGCAGCACGCGCTGGACATCGAAGGCGTCGACATCGCCGACGGCCACTACAGCGCCCGCGTGCGGCTGCAGGGCCCGGCACCGATGGCGCTCGACGCCACGCTCGACGGCCGCGTGAAAGCCCCGCTCGCCGAAGACCGCCACATCGAAGTGCAGGCCAAGGCCTCCGTGAAAGGCACGCTGGCCGGCCCCGAGGCGCGCCTGCAGGTCGCCGCCGACCTGCAGCCCACCGAGCCCGACGCCGAAGCGCCCATGGCCGCCCAGCTGCGCGCGCAGATCGCGCCCTGGCTGCCGCAGCCCGTGGTCGAAGCCAAGGCCGACCTGCGCAACGTCGATGCCGCCAGCCTCTGGCCCGGCGCGCCCCGGACCCGGCTCACCGGCACCGTCGAGCTCGCGCCCGACGCCGCCACCGGCCCCGCCGCGTGGAAGGCCTCGGCCGACATCCGCAACGCCGTCGCCGGCCCGTGGGACGAACAGAAGCTGCCCCTCGAGCAGGTCCAGGCCCAGGTCGGCTTCGACGGCACGACCTGGACCGTGCCCGAAGCCACCGTGCGCGCAGGCGGCGGCCGCATCGACGCCGAAGGCAGCTGGAGCCCCGCGCCCTCGCCCTGGCAAGTGCGCGCCACCGTGCGCGGCGTGCGGCCCGGCGCGCTGTACAGCGAGCTGTCGGGCGCGCCCGTCGGCGGACAGATCAGCGCGCGGCAGGCCGAAGATTCCGACACCCTCGTCTTCGACGTGGCCCTCAGGGCCGAAGGCAACGGCGGCGCCGGCAGCAAGGCGCTGCCCGGCTTCGGCCTGGACCGCGCACTGGCGCAGGGCCAGTGGAAAGACCAGGTGCTCGACCTGCGCACCCTGCGCGTCGAAGCGATGCGCGCCAGCATCGACGGCAAGCTGCAGGTGCGCGTGGCCGATCAAGCCGCCAGCGGCAAGCTCGCCCTCTCGCTGCCGGGCGGCAGCGCGCAGCTCGACGGCCGCATCGCGCCCACCACCGGCGGCGGCGACCTCCAGGCACGCATCGACGACGCCGAAGCCATGCAGCGCTGGGTGCAAGGCCTGCCGGGCCTGTCGAGCGTGTTCGCGAACGCCAGTGCCAAGGGCAGCGCCCGGCTCGACGCCAGCTGGCAAGGCGGCTGGCAGACCGTGCAGCGCCGCATCGAGAACCCCGGCGCCCCGGCAGCACGCGGCAACGCCGAGCCCAGCCTCAAGGCCGCGCTCGCCGTGCCGCGCCTCGATCTGGGCCTGCCCGCCGCCCAGCCCGGCGGCACGGCCACCAATGTGCAACTGCGCGCACTGCAAGCCGACCTCGCCGGCAGCATCGCCCAGGCCACGCTGACGCTCAAGGGCGAGGCCACCACCGGCACGCAGAAGCTGGCGCTCGACACCCGCGCCAGCGGCGGCCTCGCCAGCGCCAACCAGTGGCGCGCCACCCTCGCCAGCCTACGACTTCAAGCGCAGGACACCGTCACCGCGCGCCCCGGCCAGGGCCCCTGGGTGCTGGAGCTGGGCCGTGAAGTCACGGCCACCGTGCGCGCCGCCGACAACCGCCTCGACGTCGAAGCTTCCGCCGCCGACGCCACCCTGCGCGGCCCGCTGCCCGGCACCGTGCGCATCGACTGGCAGCCGCTGCGCTTCAACCAGAGCGGCGCCGCGCCCAACCGCGTGTTCCGCCTGCAGTCCAAGGGCCAGATGCAGGGCCTGCCGATGGCCTGGGCCGGCGCGTTCGGCGCCAACGCCACGCTGAGCGAACTCGGCATCAGCGGCGACCTGCTGTTCAACGGCGACTGGGACATCGACGCCGGCGACACCCTGCGCGCCAAGGCCCGCCTTGCGCGCCAGAGCGGCGACATCCGCGTGCAGGCCGGCGAGGCCGCGCTCGTCACCCGCATCACCAGCACCGGAACCGGCACCGCGAGCGAACGCACCATGAGCTCGGCCAGCGGCAAGAACGAGGTCAACGGCGTCGATGTCACCGCCACCCCGGCCGGCCTGCGCCGCGCCGAACTGCAGCTCGACGCGCAAGGCGACGCCGTGCGCGCCACCCTGGCCTGGGACAGCGAACGCGCCGGCCGCCTCGACGCCGAACTCGGCACCCGCATGCAGCAGCGCAGCGGCGGCTGGCAATGGGCCCCCGACGCGCCCCTGAACGGCACGCTGCGCGCCGCGCTGCCCAACCTGGGCGTGTGGTCGATGCTCGCGCCGCCCGGCTGGCGCATCGCCGGCACGCTCGACGCCAACGCCACCCTGTCGGGCAGCCGCACCGCGCCGCGCTGGAACGGCACGCTCGGCGCCGACCAGCTCGCGCTGCGCGCGCCGGTGGAAGGCCTCGACCTGCGCGACGGCCGCCTGCGCGCCTCGCTCACCGGCGACCGTTTGGAAATTGCCGAGTTCACGCTCAGGGGCGGCGCCGGCAGCAACGCGCGCATCGGCGGCCAGAGCGGCAACCGCAGCACCGCCGCCAGCGAAGCGCGCACCGACGGCGGCTCGCTCACCGCGCGCGGCGACCTCAGCTGGGGCAGCAACAACAGCACGACCAGCACCGGCATCCGCATGGCCCTGCAGGCCGAGCTGCGCGCCCTGCGCGTGCTGGTGCGCACCGACCGCCAGGTGTCGCTGTCGGGCAACCTGCAGGCGCGGCTGGACGACGGCCAGTTCAACGTGCGCGGCAAGCTCAAGACCGACCGCGCCGTCATCATCCTGCCCGACGAGACCGCGCCCAGCCTGGGCAGCGACGTCGTCGTGCGCTCGGCCGCCAAGGACAAGGCCGCCGCCGAGGCCGCGCAGCGCGAAGCCGCCAAGGCCGACGCCCAGGCGGCCAAGGCCGCCAAGCCCCAGACCGCCAAGCCGCCCGACATCGTCGTCACCTTCGACCTGGGTGACGACTTCGCCGTGCAGGGCCGCGGCATCACCACCCGGCTCGAGGGCGAACTCGAAATCCGCAGCACCCGCCTCGATGCCCCGCCGCGCATCACCGGCGAGGTGAAGACCGTCAAGGGCCAGTACCGCGCCTACGGCCAGCAGCTCGACGTCGAGACCGGCATCGCGCGCTTCAACGGCCCCTTCGACAACCCCGCGCTCGACATCCTGGCCATCCGCCCGAACATTGCGCAGCGCGCCGGCGTGCAGATCACCGGCTCCGCGCAGTCGCCCCGCGTGAAGCTCTACGCGGAGCCCGCGCTGTCCGACGCCGAGACGCTGTCATGGGTCATCCTGGGCCGCGCCTCGGCCACCAGCGGCGGCGAGTCGGCCCTCTTGCAGCAGGCCGCCCTGTCGCTGCTCGGCAAGATCGGCGGCACCACCACCGGCGGCAGCCTGGCCAGCCGCTTCGGTCTGGACGAACTCGGCTTCAAGGGCCCCGGCAACGGCGGCGACCTGCGCGAGTCGGCCGTCACGCTGGGCAAGCGGTTGTCCAAGGACTTCTACATCACCTACGAACGCAGCCTGGGCGGCACCTTCGGCACCCTCTTCATCTTCTACGACCTGACCAAGCGCCTCACGCTGCGGGGCCAGGCGGGGCAGACGAGTGGGGTGGACCTGATCTACACGGTGAAGTACGACTGAGGGCGGCCGGGACACCCCAAGCTGGTAAAGTGCGGGCCGCGCCGCAGCAGCAGCAGCGGCGCACACCGTCTTCGTAGTTCAATGGATAGAACGGGGTCCTCCTAAGACTCAGATACAGGTTCGATTCCTGTCGAAGGCACCAAGGGACCGCATCGTGCCGTCTCTTGCATGAATCATTCAATCTTGTTAGTTCAGCTGGGTGAACAGAGCACGATAGTGCTCCGCGCAAATCCAACGGTATGAAGGCGAAGCCTCATTGGGTTTGGGACTACCGAATGATCTTCGACAGATCATGCATTGACGAAACGCAGCATGAAGTGGCTTTCGTCTGGTACCGCGCGCTTCAGTTGCACATGACTGAGATCCGCTTCTTTTAGGTGCTCACGGACCTCGAGTTCAACAGCAGCCGTACACCGGGCCCCAAGCACAACTGCAGTCACGGCGTTTGGCGGAAAACTGAACAAGTGAATCGGGAACGGATCCGCAGAAACGGTATGACTCGCGTCCGCCAACGCCTGCAGCACTCTCCACTCGCGCTCGTACGCCCAATGTGCGCTCTTGACGAAGAACAACTCAACAGTATCCATTTGACTCAAGGGTAGGTTCGGTCGAGTGTCTCGGTAGCGGACTCTTCGTACGTGCCTCATTTCGTCAGAAGGACTTCGACGCTGGTCGAAGAACTGAGACGTGGAGTCAAATTCGACAGCGAAGCCAGCATGGCTATCCGCGTAGTGAGACCACATCAGCAAATTGTCTTGCGCCTCACATAGACATAGCGCGCCCAACGATTCATCAAACTTGCGATATAGAACGCTGGCGCCTTTGAGGATGTGATCACTTGCTTGCTCGAGGAATTTCTCCTGCAATCTTGCAAATTCTTTTTTGTATATCTCGAACCACTGCTCAAGCGGAGCAAGTTGATGGCCTTCCCTTACCAAGTCGACGTACTTTGATGTAATTTTCTCGTGCATATGAACCCTGTATGCCTCTACCATCTCTTCCTTGGTCGCAACTCCCGCGAAAAATGGTCGCCCTTCGAAAGGGTCATTGAATGCACCAAGAGGGCTGAAACGCAGCATCCTTGTTCGAAGCACATCCGCGCGCGCCGCGCCAAAGTACTTGTACAGACGACGAGGAAGATCAGGGAGTACTGTGCTCATGGGCTTGCTTAGGAGGGCAAAAAAATACGCTTCAATACTTACATTAACCGATCGGAAGGAATTCTGATCGGCGCTGGCAAAAATCGACCGCGATACTCACCCCATTGCCCGGGTTGATCTACTTTGAAATTTTTTTCAACCTCAAACCCAGACCTCGTACTCTCGGAACTCGCGAATACATCCACCTATGAACTACGACAACCCTGCCGCTCGCCTTCTTTCCATATTGGAGCGGGTAAAGGATTTTCCGCAGAAGCATTCTTGTCTAGAGGTTTGGCAGATTCTTCTAGACACAAAGGACAACGTCACCCTCGTAGATCGGCTAGGGAAGCTAATGTCGCTGCCACGCCAAATTGTGCTTGCATTGCAAGAGGATCACCCTGACGCGGATGGCACCTGGGACCATTGGGCGAACGTCGTGAACGGTGCATTCATGGTGCAAAACCTGCACGGCCATTGGGAGTCGTTCAGGAACAATATTGATGCCAACACGCTCACAATGCTTCGCTTATCAGCGAGCCTTCTGCGAGCGAAGACAAACACCGCACTGGTGGAAACCGAGCAGCTCCTAGCATTAAGGGAGGAACTCTCTGAGATTCTTTCAAGCGTTTTGGGGGCTCCCATCGCTCCGGAGATCAAGAAATATCTGACTAGACGACTTCGAGAGATCATCACGATGATCGAGGAATACAAACTCACCGGGGCACTTCCCCTACTTGACGAAATAGAAACAACAGTAGCGCACTGTGCTTTCGACCCTGGATATCGAGCGTTCCTGACGGACACCGATCTTGGAAAGCGTTTGCTTGAGAACCTCGCCGCGTTGGCAAACGTAGTTACCGTTGCAGTAGGAGTCCCTCAACTCGCGCAAGCCATACAGAAACTGTTGCACTAAAAGTTGTGCTCTCGATCTGATAAACGCGCGCCTCCCCATGAGATCGGCAGCCTGGTTTTCAGTCTTCTCGAGTTCGCAGTTGCCAGGGCGTGGTAGGTCTCTTTTTCTTTCCCATGGACAACATTTGATGTCCCGGCATGCGGCAAAACCGCACGCAGAAAGTTCGGGCTCGTCCAGTTTCCGTCCTTCGCTTAGTGGCACGGAGAACCAGCAGCCCATGACGAAAACAAACCCCGAAGAGCGCTCGAAGATAGGCCGCCCCCCATTGCCGGACGACCTGCGCAAGAAGAGTGGTTCGATCCGCCTCACCCCCAATCACTGGGCCAAGTTGAGGCGGTTGGGTGCCGATTGGTTGAGCCGGGCCCTCGATCAAGCGAAGGAACCGACCTCGAGGCAATGACGTGAACGCCGCGTCTCAGGGCGTCTCGCGGTCGTGCCAGACGGTCGCGATCTTCTGAGGCAAATCAAGGCGGCCGGAACGGTGGTGGAACACCGAACCAGCCTGACCACAACGTGCAAACCCTAGAAAGAACCGCACACCATGGCTACCAAGAAGTCTAGCAACACCGTCCCCCGCGCCTTCACTCGAGCTGCACCGCCCAAGCCGGTACAGCATCCGCCTCAAGAAAAAGACTTTCTTGACGCCGACCGGCGCGAAGTCATCTGCAGTGCGGCATGCGAGTCGCTGGACTGGCTGAGCATCCTGCAAACGCTTGTCGAATCCGACTCCTTCGACCCGCACACACTCTCGCGTCGGCTTCCCGGCATCCTCGGGCGGCTCGACGAACTCAGCAGCGTGGTCCTCTCCGGCATCGATGACCCGAGCCACCCAACGGCGACCTTGCGCCAGTGCCTCGCCTTCCTGCCATCCGGAGCGAATGACGCGCACTGAGCCGGACACCGCCGCCCCGCCGACTCGAACGGCGGCGGCCCCCTGATCTGTTGTCACTCCCCCGGCGGGATGCACTGCGCCGCCCCCGCGTACGCCCCGCCCCGCGCAGCGACGAGATTTCAATCGACGCCCCGACGGCGCGCTGGACTACTTTTGGATGCATCGCGTAACGGCATGCTGTCCTTCGTAGCAAGAGACAAGCAACAGGGGGCAAGCGATGAACAAGACCGAGGCCTTGGCGGCCATGGTGGAAGTGGCACGGATCGGGCGCGGCATGACGCCCGCCGATGCACTCACGCAGCTGGGCGAGCTGATCGCGCAGGAGTCGCCGGACGATCCGGCGCATGACGTGAAGGTCGAAAAGCTGCTGCGCCTCGGCGCCTGCATCTGGTCATTGCGGCGCGGGGTGTTCCTGCCCGAGCCGCCCGGGCGCAGCGACGAACCGGAAGCCCCGCCGGTGCAGCGACCCCGCGAGATCGCGCCCATCGGCACGGTGCCCGCGCGCGCATCGCACCCCGTCTCCCACCACCCGGTGATCCCGGCCCTGAGCACGTCGGTGCACTACGGGCTCGCGTCGGCCTTCACACCACCCGAAACTCCTCCACCACAAAGGCCGTGATCTCCGCCAGGAAGGTCTTCGCGTGCGCCATGGTGCGCTGGCCTTCGGGCGAGGCAAAGGCGGCGTTCAGCGTGTCGGGGTTCTCGAACCACAGCTCGACGATGCCGTCGATCGGCAGCTCGGCGTAGCCGCAGGGTGTGCCCTTCTCGAACTCGCGCGCGACGACCACGTTCTGGCGGTAGCCGGCCACGCCGGGCATGCGGCGCACGTGGTCGGCGTGCACCTTCCATTCGCGGCGGAAGTCTTCTTCCGACTGCGCGACCGGGCGTCGCAGGGTCGAGATGCGCTTGAGCATCGCCGGCCCCGCCGACGATGCGGGCGACGGTGGCGCGATGACCTCGGTCTGCTCGACCGTCACGATGTGCAGCCCGCCCAGAAAGTGCTGCTCGTCGGCGCGGATCTCCGCGGCGAGTTCGCCGATGTTGAAGGCCGCATCGGCCTGCGCCGCGGCGTCGAACTGCAGCTGCGAGAAGCCGTCGAAGTCCCACGGTCCGCGCGCGAAGTCGATGCCGCGCTGCAGCCGGTCGGTCACGCGGTTCTGGCGGTAGGCGCGCAGCGTGGGCAGCCGCGCGACGAGCGGGCCGTGGCGTTCGCGCCAGTGGCGGCTGAAGGCCTCGTCGGTCCAGCCGGGCTGCTTGCGGATCAGGCCCATGCGCAGGGTCGTGGTCGTCGTGGGTTCGGTCATCGGTCGGTCTCCTTGTGGGGTTGCGCGTTCTCTGCCTCGGCGCGCGCACGCGCCAGGCCGGGCGCACGCTTGGCGAGCCACACGCCGTGGCGCACGGGCCAGCGCTGGTACTGCGGATCGGCGCCGAGCGCGGCGGCCGCGTGGTGCGGCCAGTAAGGGTCGAACAGGGCTTCGCGGCCGAGCGCGACGAGGTCGGCCTGCTCGGCGGCGAGCACGGCCTCGGCCTGCTGCGCGTCGACGATCATCCCGACGGCCTGCGTGACCACGCCGGCCTCGCGCCGGATGCGTTCAGAGAAGGGCACCTGGAAGCCCAAGCCGCGCGGCACGGGCAGCGCGCGCGTCTCTTCGGTGAGGCCGCCGGACGAGCAATCGATCACGTCGACGCCGCAGCGCTTCAGCTCGCGCGCGAGCACCACCGAGTCGTCGAGACTCCAGCCGTCGAGCGTGCCGTCCACGGCCGAGAGGCGGCAGAACAGCGGCTTGCCGGCGGGCCATGCGGCGCGCACGCGCTGCGCGATTTCCAAGGCGAGCGACATGCGGTTCTCCCGGCTGCCGCCGAGCGCGTCGTCGCGGTGGTTGGCGTTGGGCGACAGGAAGCTCGCCACCAGATAACCATGGCCGAAGTGCAGCTCGACCACGTCGAAGCCGGCCTGGTCGGCGCGCACGGTGGCATCGACAAAACACTGCACGACCTCGGCCATGTCCGCCGCATCGAGTGCGCGCGGCGCCGACCAGCCGGGGCCGGCCGCGAGCGCGCTGGGGCCCAGGCGCTCCCAGGGTTCTTCATCGGCCGCCATGCGCGCCGGGTCGATGGCCGCCCCGCCCTCCCACAGCGGCTCGCTGCCGGCCTTGCGGCCCGCGTGCGCCAGCTGCACGCCGATGGCGCTGCCTTGCGCATGGACGAAGTCGACCACGGCCTTCAGCGGTGCGATCTGGCTGTCGTTCCACAGGCCGAGGTCGGCGGTGCCGATGCGCCCGCGCGGATCGACGGCGGTGCTCTCGGTGAGGATCAGGCCCGCGCCGCCGAGCGCGAACTTGCCCAGGTGCACCAGGTGCCACGGCGTGGCATGGCCGCGCTCGGCGGCGTGCTGGCACATGGGCGAGATGACGATGCGGTTGGCCAGCGTGAGCTCGCGCAGCTGCACGGGCTGGAACAGCAGGGGAAGAGAAGAATCAGGCATGTGAAGGAATCAAGGGGCCGGCGCAGCCACCGGCCGCGTGCCGAGCCAGGTGCCGGTCATCACCGCGGCAAAGCCGAACAGGTGCCACCACGTGAGCACTTCGCCCAGCAGCAGCGCCGCGAACAGCACGCCGAACACCGGCACCCAGTAGAGAAAGACGGCCGTGCGCGCCACGCCGATGACGGAGATCGCACGGTTCCAGATGAGGTTGCCCGCGGCAGTGGCCGCGATGCCCGAGAACAGCACCAGCGCCCACGGCCACAGGCCGGGAAAGAGCTGCGCCGCACCGAGCCGCGACGGCCCGAGCAGGGTGTGCACCACGAGCATGAACGTGCCGATGAGGTAGATGACCCAGCTGATCGACAGCGGATCGATCTGCCGCGCCAGCCGCTGCACGCCCACGCCGCCGACCGCGAAGCTCACCACCGACAGCGCGAGCATCAGGTCACCGATGCCGGCGCTCGACAGCCCCGCGCCCGGGTGGCTCAGCACCACCGCCGCCACGCCCGCGAAGCCCAGCGCTACGCCCACCATGCGGCGCGGCGTGAAGCGCTCGCCGAAGACCAGCGCGGCCATCAGCGCCGACACCAGCGGGCTCAGCGCCATGATGAGCGCGCCGTTGGTGGCGGTGGAACGCAGCAGCCCCTGCGCGAACAGGATCTGGTTGCCGTAGACCATGAGGAAGGCGCAGCCCGCCATCACCGCGAGCTGCCGCGCCGTGAGCCGGGGCACGCCACCGCGCCGCCACAGCACGATGGCGCTGAGCGCGATGCACGCCACGCCCATGCGCAGCGCCGCGAGCGGCAGCGTCTCGAAGGAGCCGGTGAGCGCCTTCACGGCCGAGACGTTCACGCCCCACACCAGCATCGCGAGCAGCATCCAGCCCTGCACGGACGCGGGCGTGGCGCCGTGCGAGGGCGCGGGTTGGTTCACCTTAGCTTTCGAGCGCGTTCCACATTTCGATGTCGCGCTCGGCGGTCCAGATGCGCGGGTGCACATGGCCCGTCGCCTCGTCGTAGGCGCGGGTCACGTCGAAGGGCATGCAGTGGTCGAAGATCACCCAGTGGCCGTAGGTCGGGCGCAGCGCGGCCACGGTTTCCTTGTAGATCACGTTGAGCGACTTGCCCTCGGCCACGCCGTTGTTCACCAGCGTGTAGACGTCGGAGATGAAGGCGCGCGTGGAGGCAATCGCCTTGCGCACGTCGGCGGCGTTTTCCAGTGCGGCACCGCGGCCGGGCACCAGCTTCTCGAAGCCGAAGCCGGCCAGGCGGTCCAGCGTTGTGGGCCAGTCGCGGAAGTAGCAGTCGCCCGCGTAGGCGGTGCTCTGGTATTCGACGAGGTCGCCGGCGAAGCAGATCTTCTGGTCTTCGAGGTAGGCGATGGTGTCGCCCTTGGTGTGGCCGCGGCCGACCTGCGCGATCTTCACTTCGAGCTTCTTGCCGAGCCACACGCTCATGGTGCCGTCGAAGGTCATGGTGGGCCAGGTGAGGCCAGCGGGCACCGACTCGACGTTGCGGAACAGGCGCGGGAAGCGACCGATCTCGCTGGCCTTGTCCTGCTCGCCGCGCTCGACGATCAGGTCGTAGGTGTCGCGGCTGGCCAGGATCTGCTCGGCGCCTTCCTTGAAGTACGCCGACGCGCCCAGCACGCGCACCGCGTGGTAGTGGCTCAGCAGCACGTACTTGATGGGCAGCGGCGTGACTTCGCGGATGCGGCGGATCACGTCCTGCGCCATCGCGGGCGTGGCCTGGGTGTCGACCACCATCACGGCCTCGTCGCCGATGAAGACGCCGGTGTTGGGGTCGCCCTCGGCGGTGTAGGCGTAGGCGTTCTCCGAGAGGCGGGTGAACGAGACCTTCTTTTCTTCGAGGTCGGCCTGGCTGGCGAATTTCTTGGTGGTCATGGGAGTTCCTTTGATGTGAGCGGTGAATTCAATGCGTGCCGAGGTACGCCGACTTCACCTTGGGGTTGTCGAGCAGCTCGCGGCCGGAGCCTTCGAGCGTGATGCAGCCGGTTTCGAGCACGTAGGCGCGGTCGGCCACGCCCAGCGCCTGCTTGGCCATCTGTTCCACCAGCAGGATCGTGAGACCCGAGCTGCGCAGCTGGCGGATGGCATCGAAGATGTCCTTGATGATGAGCGGCGCCAGGCCCAGCGAGGGCTCGTCGAGCAGCAGCAGGCGCGGCTCGCTCATGAGCGCGCGGGCAATCGCGAGCATCTGCTGCTCGCCGCCCGACAGCGTGCCGGACAGTTGATGCTCGCGTTCTTTCAAGCGAGGGAAGCGCGCGAACTCGCGTTCGATGGCGCGCTCCACGAAGGCCTTGTCGTTGCGGCGCGAGTAGGCGCCCAGCATCAGGTTCTCGCGCACGGTCTGGTCGGGGAACACGCCGCGCCCCTCGGGCGACAGCGCCACGCCCAGGCCCACGCGCTGGTGCGCGGGCACGTGCGTGCAGTCCTTGCCGTCGATGAGCACGCGGCCTTCGGTCACGGGCTCCAGCCCGACGATGCTCTTGAGCAGCGTGCTCTTGCCGGCGCCGTTGGCGCCGATGATGGTGACGACCTCGCCCGCGCGCACTTCCAGGCTCACGCCCTTGACGGCCTCGATGGCGCCGTACGAGACCTTCACCGATTCTATTTTCAACATGATGGTTTCGGTCCTCTGGCTCAGGCGGGCACTGCTTCGGATTCTTCGTCGTCCACGCCCAGGTAGGCCTCGACCACGCGCGGATTCGACTGCACCTCGGCGGGCTTGCCTTCGGCGATCTTCACGCCGTAGTCGAGCACGATCACGTGGTCGGAGATCGACATCACCAGGTCCATGTGGTGCTCCACCATCAGGATGGACACGCCGCACTTTCCGATGCGCACCAGCAGTTCGCCGAGCTCGGCCGTCTCCTGCGGGTTGAGGCCGGCGGCGGGCTCGTCGAGCAGCAGCAGTTGCGGCTCGGTGGCCAGCGCGCGCGCCAGCTCCACGCGGCGCTGCAGGCCGTAGGGCAGGCTGCCGGCGGGCCAGTGCGCCAGGTGGCCCAGGCCCACGAGGTCGAGCAGCTGCAGCGCGCGCTCGCGCGTGGCGCGCTCCTGCTTGCCGGCCGTGGGCCAGGCCACGAGCGACGACAGGAAGCCGTTGCTCATGCGGCTGTGCCGTCCGAGCATCACGTTGTCGAGCACCGAGAGGTCGGCGAACAGGCGCAGGTTCTGGAAGGTGCGGCCCATGCCCAGGCAGCAGATGGTGTGCGCCGGCTGGCCCACGATGTTGCGGCCCAGGAAGCGGATCACGCCCGCGTCGGGTTCGACCACGCCGGTGAGCATGTTGATCATGGTGCTCTTGCCGGCGCCGTTCGGGCCGATGAGCGCATGGATGTGGCCGCGCTGCAGGCGGAACGACACGTCCTGCGCCGGCTTCACGCCGCCGTACGACTTGGTCACGCCCTGCACCACCAGCAGCTCGCCTTCGCCGCCGGGACCGATCCGGCCCGGCACGCCGTTGCCGGCCGCCCCTTCGCCGCGGTGGCGCGACTTCAGGAACCACCTATTGAACAGGCCCACCACGCCACCCGGCATCACATACAGCGCGAACAGCAGCAAAAAGCCGTACAGGAAGTGCTGCGCCGAAGGCCAGCGCGCGAGCAGCGCGTCGGTCGCCGTGAGCAGCACCGCGCCCACGATGGGGCCGTACATCGAGCCCGCGCCGCCGAACAGCACCAAGAGCAGGATGAAGATCGACAGGTGGAAGGTGATGAAGTCGGAGTTGATGTACTGGTTCTGCTGCGCCACGAGCGCGCCCGCGATGCCGCAGGTGACGGCCGCGACCACGAAGGCCATGACCTTGGCGCGGTACACGCGCACGCCCACCGACGACGAGGCGATCTCGTCCGCCTGCAGCGACAGCAGCGCGCGGCCGAAACGGCCCTGCAGCAGGTTGCGCAGCAGCAGGTGCAGCGCGGCGCTGAGCACGATGCCCAAAATCACCCATTGCACGCTGCTCAGCGGCTGGCCGTTCCAGGTCAGCGGGCGGATGCCGTAGATGCCCTGCGCGCCGCCGAACACGTCGGTCCATTCGCCCACGAGCTTCTCGACCACGATGCCGAAGGCCAGCGTGACCATCGCGAGGTACGGGCCCTTCACGCGCAGCGAAGGCAGCGCGATGAGCACGCCGCACACGCCGGAGACGACGGCCGCGATCACCAGCGCGAGCCAGGGGCTCAGCTCGGTGCGCGAGGTGATGAGCGCGACCGCGTAGGCGCCGGCCGCGAACAGGCCGGCCTGGCCCAGCGATTTCTGTCCTGCATAGCCGACCAGCACGTTCATGCCGGCGGCACACAGGTAGTAGACGCACATCATGAAGGCGATGCGCAGGTAGTAGTCGTTGCCGGACAGCGAGACGAGGCCGCACAGCACGGCCGCCACCAGCACCACGGCGGCGGGATGGGCGAGGCGCTTCATACCTTCTCCACCGTCGAGCGGCCGAACAGGCCCGTGGGCCGGAACGCCAGCACCAGGATCACGAGCGCGAACACCGCGACCTCGCGCCACTGCGCCTGCCAGAGGTTCACCATCGACTCGAGCACGCCCAGCAGGAAGCCGCCGATGACGCAGCCGCGCGGGTTGCTCAGCCCGCCGATCATGGCGCCCGAGAAGCCCTTGAGCCCCACGGTCAGCCCCATGAAGAGCGAGGCCTGCGCGATGGGCGCGAGCAGGAAGCCCGACAGCCCCGCCAGCGCCGAGCTGACGACGAAGGCGCCGATCATCATGGCGTTGGTGTTGATGCCCATGAGGCTGGCCACATTGCCGTTCTGCGCCACGGCGCGCATGGCCTTGCCGATCATGGTGCGGTTCATCACGCGGTCGAAGCCGATCATCACGACCACGGCCACGCCCAGCGTGAGCAGTTCCTGCGGGCGCACGCCCACGCCGAACATGCGGATCACGGTGTCGCCCACGGGCGCGGGCACCACCACGGGCTTCGGGCCCCAGATGGCCAGGCCCACGCTCTGCAGGATCACGCCGAAACCCAGCGTGCTCATGACCCAGGCCATGCCCGGGCGGCCCGCGAACGGACGCACGCCGAGCACGTAGAGCAGCCAGCCCAGGAGGCCCATCACGCCGAGCGCGGCGACCAGCGCGAACAGCTGCGCGCCCGCGCCGGGCACGGCGTCGCCGAAGGTGGTGGAACTGAGCGGCTTGCCCAGCACGAGGAACAGCGCGCTCATGCCGATGAACGCGCCGGCCGAGACGAACTCGCCGTGCGAGAAGTTCAGCGTCTTGGTCGTCGTGAACGTGATGCTGAATCCGAGGGCCACCAGCGCATAGGCACCGCCGACGGCGAGCCCGCTGATGAGCGCCTGCAGGAGCGCTTCAACCATGGTGTGTATCTCCGTTGCGGAACGGGGCCGCGCCCCGTTCCTTTGTGTCTCAGACGTTTATTGCTTGAAGTCGGCCGGCTTGAGCGCACCGATCAGCGCGTCGCTGTAGGGCAGCAGCTTGCCGTCCTTCCAGCGGATCCAGACCAGGTCCTTGGCCGTCAGGGCTTCGTGGTTGGTCTTGCTGAAGGGCTTCTCGTAGGTCTTGAGCACGCCCTGCACCGGCGTCTTCAGGTCTTCGAGCGCGGCGCGCACGGCGGCGCCGTCGGTGCTGTTGGCCTGCTTCATGGCCTGGGCCAGCAGCAGCACCGAGTCGTAGCCGTGCAGCGCGAACGAGAACGAGCCCGGTGCCTTCAGCTTGCTGCCGATGCGGTCGAACAGCTTCTGCTGCACGGGCGTGCGCGTTTCGCTCACGGTGCGCATGAAGATCGGCTTCTCGGCCAACGCCTTGCCGGCCGCGTCGTAGAAGGTGATGTTGTCGGCCGCCCACGAGGTGAGCGTCAGCGGGAAGTAGTTGATCTTCTCCATGCTGCGCACCAGCTGCGCGATGGGCGTGCCCTGCGCCCACACCACCACGGTGTCGACGTTGGCGGCCTTCATCTTGCTCAGCTGCGAGGTCATGTCGGTATCGCCGACGCCGAAGCGCTCGGTGGCCGCGATCTTGATGTCCTGCAGCTTGGCGATTTCTTCCATGTCCTTCAGGCCGCCCTGGCCGTAGCCGGTGGTCTCGGCCATGAGGCCCACGACCTTGGAGCCGGCCGTGTTGCGCTTCACGTAGGCCATGAGCGCGGCGACCTGCTCGCGGTCGACCATCGAGACGCGGAACATGTAGTTGTCGGCGCCGGCGCTCATCGGCTTGGTGATGTCGGTGCCCGAGCCCACGTTGCCCAGCACCGGAATCTTCTTCTGGTTGGCGATGTGCTTCCAGGCCATGGCGTTGCCCGAGTTGGTGGGGCCGAACACGGCGACGACCTTCTCGTTGTCGACCAGGTCGCTCATGTTCTGGATCGACTTCGGCGGTGCCGAGACGTCGTCGCGCGTGACCAGCGTGAACTTCCGTCCGAGCGCGCCGCCGGCGGCGTTCAGGTCGGCGATGGCCGCTTCCATGCCCAGCACCGCGGCCTGGCCGCTCTGCGCCGAAGGCGACGCCGAGAGGTCGCCGTTGTAGCCGAGCTTGATGTCTTGCGCGTAAGCACCGGCACTGAACGCAGCGAAGGCGGCGGTCGCGAGCAGGGTCTTGTACAGACGGATCGTTTTCATTCTTTGTCTCCTAAGGGTTGACGGACGGGGAACGGGAAATCGAAAAGGAAGCGGCGTGGCTCAGACGGCGAGGAAGCCGCCGTCCACCGGCAGCGTGATGCCGGTGACGTAGCGCGACATGTCGCTCGCCAGGAAGATCACCGGGCCCACCAGGTCTTCGGTCTGGCCGACGCGGCCCAGCGGGATGCGCGTCATGAACGACTCGAGGCGCTGCGGGTTCTCGCGCGTGGCGGCGGTCATGGGCGTCTCGATCACGCCGGGTGCCAGTGCGTTCACGCGCACGCCGGCCGGCGCGAGCTCTTGCGCCAGCGACTGCGTGAGCATCTTGATGGCGCCCTTCGAGGGCGAGTAGCCTAGGCTCGCGGCCTGCCCCGCGTAGGCGGCGATGGAGGCGATGTTGATGATCGAGCCCTTCGTCTGCTTGAGCACGGGGATGAAGGCCAGCGTGGTGTTGAAGGTGCCGTGCACGTTCACGTCGATGGTCTTCTTCCAGTTGGCCGCGGCGTTCGGGCTGCTGGTGGTCTCGCGGATGATGATGCCGGCGTTGTTCACCAGCAGGTCGACATGGCCGACCTCTTGCGCCACGCGCGCGGCCAGCGCCTGGCAGGCCTCGGGCACGGTGACGTCGAGCACGAACGACCAGGCCTCGCCGCCTTCGTTGCGCACCAGCTGCGCGGTCTCGGCCACGGTGGCTTCGTTCATGTCGGTGACGACGACGCGCGCGCCCGCCTGGGCCAGGCCGAGCGCGAGCGCGCGGCCGTTGCCCTGGCCGGCGCCGGTGATCAGCGCGAGACGGCCTTCGAGCAGGCGCGGTGCGACGTGAGGAGGAAAGGGCATGGTCGGCTCCTTGGGTTGACTATCGGAACGGGGGTCAGGCGCCGCGCGGCACGGCCACGGCTTCGCGCTGCTCGACGTGCAGGGGCACGGCCACTTCGGCCTGCGCGACCTGCAGGCCCGCGACATAGCCGAAGGTGAGCGCCGGGCCGAGCGTGATGCCCGCGCCGGGGTAGTTGCCGCCCATCACGCTGGCCGCGTCGTTGCCGACGGCGTACAGGCCCTTGATCGGCTGGCGGTCGGCGTCGAGCACGCGGGTCTTCTCGTCGGTGACGAGGCCGGCGAAGGTGCCGATGTCGCCGATGACCAGCTTGATCGCGTAGTACGGGCCGTTGTCCAGCGGCGCGACGCAGGGGTTCGGCGTGACGTTGGCGTCGCCCTGGTAGCGGTTGTAGGCCTTGCTGCCCTTGCCGAAGGCGGGGTCGTCGCCGGTGCGCGCGCCTTCGTTGAACGTTTGCACGGTGGCTTCGAGTGCGGCGGGGGCGATGCCGATTTCCTTGGCCAGTTCGCCGATGCTCGCGCCGCGCTTGAGGTAGCCGGTCTTCAGGTGGCGGCCGATGGGCAGCGGCGCGGGCGCGACGCAGCCCAGGCCGTAGTCGCGCAGCGCCTTGTGGTCGCACAGCAGCCAGGCCGTGACCTCGGGCTCGCCCTCGCAGGCCTTGACCATCGCCTGCACGAAGTCGTGGTACGAGTTGCCTTCGTTGGCGAAGCGCTTGCCCTTGGGCGTGACCGCGATCACGCCGGGCTTGGCGCGATCGATGAAGTGCGGCATGACGCCCTTGCTGCCGTCGGGGCGCGTGGTGACCGAGGCCGGCACCCAGGCCGCGGCGTGCGGGATGGTGCCGTCGACGCGGCCGCCCACGGCTTCGGCCAGGCGCAGGCCGTCGCCGGTGTTCGTCGAAGGCGACGGCGAGTAGTGCTCCTTGCCGGTCGGTGCGTGCGGGAACAGCTGCTTGCGGCGCTCCACGTCGTAGGGGAAGCCGCCGCAGGCCAGCACCACGCCGCGCCTGGCGGTGATGCGCACCGTCTTGCCTTCGTGCTGCACCACGGCGCCCGAGACGCCGTCGTACTCGACCACGAGCTTCTTCACGGGCGACGAGAGCCACACGGGAATGTCCAGGTCCATCGCGGCCTTGGCCAGGCGGCCGGCCAGCGCGTTGCCGTTGGTCAGCGTCATGCCGCGGCCGTGGCGCACCACGTCCAGGAAGTGGCGGGTCAGGCGCTTGGTCACGTACCAGAACGAGGTCGGCGACTTGAAGGCCCGCATGAAGTGTTTGATCTCGGGGCCCGAGCCCAACATCATCCCGAACACCGTGAGTTCGGGCAGCGGCGGCGCCAGGTGCTTGATGCGCGCACCGAGCTCGCGGCCGTCGAACGGGCGCGTGACCATCGAGCGCCCGCCGGGCTGGCCGCCGGGCGCTTCGGCGTGGTAGTCGGGGAAGACGGCCGGCATGTCGAACTGCACGCAGGTGTTGCGCGTGAAGAAGTCGATGGCCTTGGGGCCCATGTCGAGGAAGGCACCCACGCGCGCCGCGTCGAAGTGCGTCGTGGTCTCGTGCTTCATGTAGTCGAGCGCCGCGCCGGGCGGCTCATGGATGCCCTGCTCCGTGGCCAGGCGCGTGCCCGGAATCCACAGCCAGCCGCCCGAGCGCGCGGTGGTGCCGCCGAAGCGCGGCTCTTTCTCGACCACCAGCACCTTCAAACCCTGCGACGCCGCCGTGACGGCGGTGGCCATGCCCGACGCGCCGCTGCCGACGACGAGGACATCGCATTCCCACGTGTTCTGTTCCATCTCTGCCTCTGTTCGCTCTCGTGTTGTGTGTACGACTTAAGTTGCGGCGGAGTGTAGGCAGCGATGTTGATATGGTCAAGTCGTTTAGTTACTATCAGATGATCAGTCATCGTCGATTGAACACGACAATATCAGTAGAAACCCTGATGGCTATACTCGCTCCCACTCTCAACCCCCACGCCGGGCGCCCCATGGAAAAGCCAAGACGTGGCATTCAATCCGTCGAAATCGGAACGCAATTGCTGGTCGCGCTCGGCCGGCACGTGGCGCCCATGGCGCTGCGCGATCTCGGTAAGGCCGCGGGCGTGCCGGTCGGCAAGGCGCACCCCTACCTGGTGAGTTTTCTGAAGGTCGGTTTCGTGGTGCAGGACGGCACCGGCCGCTACGAGCTGGGCCCGCTGGCCCTGCAGCTGGGCCTGGCCAAGCTGCAGCGGCTCGACCCGATCAAGGAAGCCTCGCCCCTCATCGAAGCGCTCGCGTCGGAGACCGAACAGAGCATCGCGGTCGCGGTCTGGGGCAACTTCGGGCCGACCGTGGTGCGGCTGGAAGAACCGATCCACCCGCTGCACGTGAACCTGCGCACCGGCACCGTGATGTCGCTGGCCTACACGGCCACGGGCCGGCTGTTCGCGGCCTACCTGCCGCCGAAGGTGGTGGAAAAGATGATGCTCGAGGACCTGGCGCGCACGCGCCCGGCCGACGGGCGCGGCGCCAGCGAAGAGCTGTCGAAGTCGCAGATCGAGGCGCTCCTGGTCGAGACGCGGCTGCACGGCATCTCGCGCACGCTGGGCCAGCCGATTCCGGGCATCGACGCCTTCTGCGCGCCGGTGTTCGACTCGACCAACAACCTGGTGCTGGGCATCACGGCCATGGGCCCCGAGGCCACCTTCGACAGCGACTGGAACGGCCGCGTGGCCGTGCCGCTGAAGGCCTGCGCACTCGAAATCTCGCGCCGCCTGGGCTTCGTGCCCACCGACGAAGCGGGCTGAACCGCCGGCCCGTGCCGTGTAGGCAGGCGCTCACGCGCTTGGTTTGCCTTATCCCGCACGCGCGGGCCGCAGACGCGGCCACCGTAGAGGCCTACCTACCTCACGGAGACCGGTCATGAAAAGCATCATCCTTTGGCTCTGCGGCGTCCCGCTGATCGTGATCATCGGGCTGAAGGTGTTCGGCATTCTCTGACCGGCCACGAGCCACGACGAACGATCCCGCTTCCTCCTCACGGCGCTTCTTGCGTCGTTACAGCGCCCCTCCCGGGGCGCTTTTTTTGCGGATCGATCCGGTCAGTGCCGCTCAGTGGGTATCGCGGCGCAGCTGCTGCACGTCTTCATGCAGCGAATGCGCCCAGCTGCGGCGTTCGCGGCTGTACGAAGGCTGCAGCTCGCCGAAGCGCACGATGGCCAAAAGCGGCGGCGCGCGCAGCGTGTTCCACACCGAGGCCAGCAGGTTGTCGTCGTCGATGTAGCGCGGCGCCTGGCTGGTCTCGCCGGTGGCGGCATCGGCAAAGCGCAGCGCGGCCGGGATCACCGGCGCGCCCGAGGAAATCGCGGCCTGCAGCAGGTTGGCGTGGAACGGCAGCAGCCCGCGCCCGTCGCTCGTGGTGCCTTCGGGGAACACGCCGATCAGGTCGCCGCCGCGCAGCGCCTCGGTCATGTGGTGCACCACGCGCATGGCGTCGCGCCGGCGTTCGCGCTCGATGTAGAGCGTGCCCGAGCCGGTGGAGAGCGTGCCGATCACCGGCCACTGCTTGACGTCCGACTTCGACACGAAGCGCACATGGCGCGCCGCATGGATGGCGGTGATGTCGAGCCATGAGAGGTGGTTGCAGATGAGCAGCGCCGGCCCGTGCGCGGGCGGCTCGCCCTGCACGCGCAGCGTGACGCCCATGATCTGCAGCATGCGCGCCGACCAGGCCTGCACGCGCGCGTTGCGCTCGTCCTGCGGCAGGCGGGGGAAGGTGAAGCGGATCGTCCACCAGCCCGACAGCGCATGCGAGGCCGCATGCAGCAGGCGCCAGCCGGCCTTCAACGAGTGCAGCATCTGGACGCGGGCCCTCTTCTTCTTTTTGACGGCGTGCCGTGTGGCGGGCGGCTGTCGCTCAGCCGTGCACGACGCGGCCGGCCACCAGCGTGTGGCGCGCGCGCCCCTGCATCGGGTAGCTGGAGAACGGCGTGTGCTTGCCCTGGCTGCGCAGCGCCTCGGGCACCACCTGCCATTCGAGCGACGGATCGGCGATGCACAGGTCGGCCACGCCGCCCTCGGCGATGCGGCCGATGCCGCTGGCCGCGTCGGCCGCGTTCAGCAGGCGCGCCGGCGCCGAGGTGACCACCTCGATGGCGCGCGACAGGCCCGCGCCGCTGCGCTCGCCCCACTGCAGCGCGAGCGGCAGCAGCAGTTCGAGGCCGGTGGCGCCGGGCTCGGCTTCGGCAAACGGCAGGGTCTTGGCGTCGGCCTCGACCGGCGTGTGGTCGGACACCAGCGCGTCGATGGTGCCGTCGGCCAGCGCGGCCGAGAGCGCGTCGCGGTCGCCCTGCTGGCGCAGCGGCGGGTTCAGGCGCGCGCGGCTATCGAAGAAGCCGATGTCGGTGTCGGCCAGGTGCAGCGAGTTGATGCTGACGTCGCAGGTGATCGGCAGGCCCTGCGCCTTGGCCTCGCGCACCAGCGCCACGCCGCGGGCGCTGGAGATGCGGCACAGGTGCACGCGCGCGCCGGTGCTCTTCATGAGCTCGATGATGGTGAAGATGGCGATCGTCTCGGCCGCCACCGGCACGCCGCCCAGGCCCAGGCGCGTGGCGAGCGCGCCGCTGGCGGCCACGCCCTTGCCGAGGTCGCGGTCCTGCGGGCGCAGCCACACGGTGTAGCCGAAGGTGCTGGCGTACGACAGCGCGCGCTGCAGCACCTGGGTGTCGGCCAGCGGCACGTCGGCCTGGCCGAAGCCGATGCAGCCGGCCTCGGTGAGCTCGGCCATCTCGGTGAGCACGCCGCCGGCGAGGTTGCGCGTGAGCGCGCCGAGCGGGAACAGGCGCGCGCACTGCAGCTTTTCGGCGCGGAACTTGAGCATCTCGACCAGGCCGGGCTCGTCGAGCACGGGGTCGGTATCGGGCGGGCACACGAGGCTGGTCACGCCGCCCGCGATGGCCGCGGCCATTTCGCTTTCGAGCATGCCTTCGTGCTCGTAGCCCGGCTCGCGCAGGCGCGCGGCGAGGTCGACGAGGCCCGGTGTGACGATGCAGCCCGTGGCGTCGAGGGTGCGCTCGGGCTTGAAGCCCGCCGGTGCGCGCCCGATGCCGGCGATCTTGCCGTCGGCGATGGCGATGTCGGTGGGCTTGTCGGTGCCCGAGGCGGGGTCGACCACGCGGCCGTTGGTGATGAGGATGTTCATGCTTCGTTACCTGCCACGATGCTCATCACGGCCATGCGGACCGCGATGCCGAAAGTGACCTGCGGAAGGATCACGCTCTGCTTGCCGTCGACCACGGCGGAGTCGATCTCCACGCCGCGGTTGATCGGGCCCGGGTGCATCACGATGGCGTCGGGCTTGGCCAGCTGCAGTTTTTCCTGCGTGAGGCCGAAGGTCTTGAAGAACTCCTGCGACGAGGGCAGCAGCGCGCCGCTCATGCGCTCGTTCTGCAGGCGCAGCATGATGACGACGTCGCAGTCCTTGATGCCCTCTTCGAGCGTGTGGCACACGCGCACGCCCATGCCGGCCATGTCGGCGGGCACCAGCGTCTTCGGGCCGACCACGCGCACTTCGGCGCAGCCCAGCGTGGTGAGCGCATGGATGTCGGAGCGCGCCACGCGCGAGTGCAGCACGTCGCCGACGATCGCGACCGTGAGGTTCGAGAAGTCTTTCTTGTAGTGGCGGATCGTGTACATGTCGAGCAGCCCCTGCGTCGGGTGCGCGTGGCGGCCGTCGCCGGCGTTCACCACGTGCACGTGCGGCGCGACGTGCTGCGCGATCAGGTAGGGCGCGCCCGACTCGCTGTGGCGCACCACGAACAGGTCGGCGGCCATGGCGCTCAGGTTGGCGATGGTGTCCAGCAGCGATTCGCCCTTGGTGGCCGAGGAGCGCGCGATGTCCAGGTTGATGACGTCGGCCGACAGGCGCTTGGCCGCGATCTCGAAGGTGGTGCGCGTGCGCGTGCTGTTCTCGAAGAACAGGTTGAACACGCTCTTGCCGCGCAGGAGCGGCACCTTCTTCACCTCGCGGTCGCTGACGCTGGTGAAGTTGGCGGCGGTGTCGAGGATGTGCGTGACGATGTCCTTGGGCAGGCCCTCGATCGACAGCAGGTGGATCAGCTCGCCGTTCTTGTTGAGCTGCGGGTTTCGCTTGTAGAGCATTACTTGTTGTCCTCCACCTTGAGGCTGAAGGCGCCGTCGTCGGCGCGTGCGAGAGCGAGCAGTTGGGTGTCGGGCAGCTTGAGCGTCGTAGCCGCGAAGTCGGCGGCCACGGGCAGTTCGCGACCACCACGGTCGACCAGCACGGCGAGCCGCACGCAGGCGGGGCGGCCGAAGTCGAACAGTTCGTTGAGCACGGCGCGGATGGTGCGGCCCGTGTAGAGCACGTCGTCGAGCAGCAGCACGTCGGCACCGTTCACGTCGAAGGGCAGCGCGGTCTGCGCGCTGGCCGAGAGGCCGCGGCGCGCGAAGTCGTCGCGGTGCATGGCCGACGAGATGATGCCGGGGGCGCCGGCCAGGCCCAGGTCTTTTTGCAGGCGCTCGACCAGCCAGGCGCCGCCGGAGGTGATGCCCACCAGTTTCGTCTCGGGGCGCATCAGCGCCTTCACGCCGGACAGCAGCGTCGTGTAGAGCGCTTCGGCATCGGGGATTGAACTCACGGGAGACTCCTCAAAAACTGTTCCAGGATGATGCAGGCGGAGGCGGCGTCGGCGTCGCGGGCGCCGGACGACAAGGCCTCGGTGGTGCTGTAGCGCTCGTCCACCTCGAACACCTGGAGATTGAAACGGCCGCGCAGCTGGCGCGCGAACTTCTGGGCGCGGCGGGTGTTCTCGTGCGGGGCGCCGTCGGGGTGGTAGGGCACGCCGACCACCAGCGCGTCGGGCTGCCATTCCTTGATGCGCGCCTCGACCTGCGCAAAGCGGGCGTCGGCGCCCTCGGCCTTGATGGTGGCCTGCGGGGTCGCCGTGCGCAGCAGCCGGTTGCCGCTGGCCACGCCGGTGCGCTTGGCGCCGAAGTCGAAGGCCAGGAAGCTCTGGAAATGCGCGGGAACGGCGGCGGGGACTGGAACAGGAGCGGATGCAGGCGCGTCGGACATGACGTCGCTCATGCGTGGCCCGCGTCGGGAGACAAGGTCCAGGCCTCGAGACCGAGCAGCATCAACGCCTTGTCGTAGCGCTTTTCCACCGGCGTATCGAAGATCACCGCCGGGTCGGCCAGCACGGTGAGCCAGCTGTTCTCGGCCAGTTCGGACTCCAGCTGGCCCTCGCCCCAGGCCGAATAGCCCAGCGAGACCAGCACCTTGCGCGGGCCGGCGCCGGTGGCCAGGGCCTCCAGCACGTCCTTGGAGGTGGTCATTTCGAGCCCGCCGGGGATGGTCATGGTCGAGGCGTAGACCGATTCCTCGGGCTTCTCGGCCTGGGTGAACACCGGCTCGTGCAGCACGAAGCCGCGCTCGGTCTGCACCGGGCCACCCTGGAAAACGGGGGCTTCGCCCAGCTCGGGGCGGGCCAGGTGGAGTTCGATCTTCTCGAACAGCACCTTAAGGTTGATGTCGCTGGGTTTGTTGATCACCAGCCCGAGCGCACCGCGCTCGCTGTGTTCGCAGAGGTAAACGACGCTGCGGTTGAAAGTTTTGTCTTCCATCCCCGGCATCGCGATCAGAAAGTGATGCGTCAGGTTCATCGGGGCAGAATCGGCAGCCATATGCCCCCGATTTTACTGGCCGTCGACAAGACCTATCCCAAAGGGCTCATGTGGTTTCGCCGGGACCTGCGGGTGGACGACAACGCAGCGCTGTACCGGGCGCTGCGGGCCTGCCGGCAGGTGGTCTGCGTTTTCGTGTTCGACCGGGCGATCCTGGACGCCCTGCCCCGGGCGGACCGGCGGGTCGAATTCATCCGCGAATCGCTGGTGGAGCTCGAAGCCGAGCTGCGCGGCCTGGGCAGCGGGCTCATCGTGCGGCACGCGGTGGCCGCCGAGGAGATCCCGGCGCTGGCCCACACGCTCGACGTGCAGGCGGTGTTCGCCAACCGTGACGACGAACCCGACGCCCTGGCGCGCGACGCCCGCGTGCTCGGCGCGCTGGCCAACACGGGCATCAGCTTCCACACCTTCAAGGACAGCACGGTCTTCGACCGCGACGAGGTCATGACCAAGGCCGGCCTGCCCTACACGGTGTTCACGCCGTACAAGCGGGCCTGGCTGGCGAAGGTGGATTCGTTCTTCCTGAAGCCGTATCCCGTGCGCAGCCACGCCGACGCGCTCGCCCCGCCACCCCCGGCCCTGGACGGGCCGGTGCCCACGCTGGGCGAGATCGGCTTCGAGAGCACCAACCTCCAGACGCTGGAGATCCCCACCGGCACGCGCGGCGCCGGCGCGCTGTTCGAAGATTTCTTCGAGCGCATCGACCGCTACGACGAGGCGCGCAACTTCCCGGCCGTGCGCGGGCCCAGCTACATGGGCGTGCACCTGCGCTTCGGCACAGTGTCGATCCGCCAGCTGGCCAGCGTGGCGCACCAGCTGGCGCTGCAGGGCAACACCGGGGCCGCGACCTGGCTCAGCGAGCTGGTCTGGCGCGACTTCTACTTCCAGATCCTGGCGCACTTTCCGCATGTGCACGCCAATGGCGAATCGAAGAGCTTCCGCCCCGAGTACGACAAGATCCAATGGCACCACGGCAAGCACGCCGACCAGCTGTTCGACGCCTGGTGCGAAGGCCGCACCGGCTACCCGCTGGTCGATGCGGCGATGCTGCAGATCCGCCAGAGCGGCTACATGCACAACCGGCTGCGCATGGTGGTGGCGAGCTTCCTGTGCAAGGACCTGGGGCTGGACTGGCGGCGCGGCGAGCGTTACTTTGCGCTGCACCTGAACGACTTCGAGCTGGCCTCGAACAACGGCGGCTGGCAATGGGCCAGCTCGACCGGCTGCGACGCCCAGCCCTACTTCCGCATCTTCAACCCGGTGACGCAGAGCGAACGCTTCGACCCCGAGGGCAAGTTCATCCGCCGCTACCTGCCGCAGCTGGCGGGCCTGTCGAACGTGGCGATCCATGCGCCGTGGCTGGCCTCGCCGGTCGAGCTGGAGGCGGCAGGCGTCAGGCTGGGCGAGAACTACCCGAAGCCGGTGGTGGACCATGCCGAGGCGCGGGAGAAGACGATGCAGCGCTATGCGGCGGCGCGCGCCAAGGCCCTGCAAAAGCCGTAACCCAAGAAAAAAGGGCCCCGAAGGGCCCTTTTTCCTTTGCGCGCCGATTGCCGGCGCTGCCGAAGCCGATCAGGCCACCGCCAACGCGGCCGGCTCGCTCGTGTACGCACGCACCAGGCGCAGCAGTTCCTCTTCCGAGTACGGCTTGCCCAGGTAGTGGTTCACGCCCAGGTCGCGGGCGTATTCACGGTGCTTCTCGGCGATGCGCGAGGTGATCATGATGATCGGCAGCTCGGCCAGGGCCACGTCGGCGCGGATGTTGCGGGCCAGGTCGAAGCCGTCCATGCGCGGCATTTCGATGTCCGACAGCACCACGGCCGGGCGCTCCTGCTGCAGCCGCTCCAGCGCCTGCAGGCCGTCGGCCGCAAGCGACACGCGATAGCCTTCGCGCTGCAGCAGGCGCTGCGTGACGCGGCGCACGGTGATGGAGTCGTCCACCACCAGCACGAGCGGGATCTGCGGCACCACCGGGGCAAAGGCGGCCGGCGTCTGCGGCGCGCCGGTGTCCACCGAAGCGGCATGCGTCGGCGCGGCCAGCGCGGCGGTCTGGCGCGCACGCGCCTGGTCGCCGTGCACCGCGGCCAGCGCCACCGGGTTGTAGATGAGCGCCACCGCGCCCGAAGCCAGCACCGAGATGCCGGCCAGGCCGGGCAGCCGCGCGAGCTGCGGGCCGAGGTTCTTCACCACGACTTCCTGGTTGCCCAGCACTTCGTCCACGTGCAGGGCCACGCGCTGCGCCGCGCTTCGCACGATCACCAGCGTGTTGTTCTTGGTGGCGGCGTGCTCGCTGCGGATGGAGTGCTGCAGCAGCGCGCCGGCCCAGTAGAACGGCACCTGCTCGCTGCCGAAGGCGAAGCTGTGGTTCAGGTAGGCGGCCTCGAGGTCGGCACCGCTCACGCGCTGCACGAGTTCCACGAGGTTCGATGGCACGCCGATCGACACCTCGCCCGCACGCAGCATCACCACGTGCGTCACGGCGGTGGTCAGCGGCAGCACCAGCTTGAAGGTCGTGCCCTGGCCCGGCGTGCTGTGCGTTTCGATGCGGCCGCCGAGCGCGGCGATCTGCGCGCGCACCACGTCCATGCCGATGCCGCGGCCGGCCAGTTCGGACACCTGTCCGGCGGTGGAGAAGCCGGGCTTGAAGATCAGCTCGGTGGCTTCTTCAGGCGACAGCTCCTGGTCGGGCCCGAGCAGGCCGAGGGCGCGGGCGCGTTCGGCGATGCGCTTCTGGTCGAGGCCGGCGCCGTCGTCGCGGAAGCTCACCGACACGTCGTTGCCTTCGTGGTGCAGGTCGATGACGATGAGGCCGCTGGCGTCCTTGCCGGCCTTCTCGCGCGCCGCCACATCCTCGATGCCATGCGCCACGCAGTTGCGCAGCAGGTGTTCGAAGGCGGGCGTCATGCGGTCGAGCACGCCGCGGTCCATTTCGATGGAGCCGCCGACGATGTCCAGGCGCACCTGCTTGCCGGTGTCCTTCGAGGCCTGGCGCACCACGCGGTACAGGCGGTCGGAGATGCCTTCGAACTCCACCATGCGCGTGCGCAGCAGGCCGCGCTGCAGTTCGCGCGTCTGGCGTGCTTGCACGCTCAGGTCGTCTTCCGTGGCCTGCACGGTCTTTTGCAGCGTGCGCTGCACGGTGGCCACGTCGTTCACCGACTCGGCCATCATGCGCGTGAGTTCCTGCACGCGGGTGAAGCGGTCGAACTCGAGCGGGTCGAAGCTCTGCTGCGAATCCTTGGCCTGTGCCAGGCGCGACTGCATCTGGCTTTCGGCCTGCACCTCGATGTCGCGCAGCTGCTGGCGCAGGCGGTCGAGGTTGCCCGTGAGGTCGGCCAGCGAACCGCGCAGCTGGCCGAGTTCGGCTTCCAGGCGCGAGCGCGTGATGATGACCTCGCCGGTCTGCGCGACCAGGCGGTCGAGCAGCTGGGTGCGGATGCGCACCGCCTGGCCCGAGGCCGCGCGCAGCGGCGCGAGCAGGGCCGGCGCGGGGCGCGGCAGCAGGGACGACGGAGCGTCAACGGCGGATCCGGCGGAAGCCGCTTCGGCCTGGTCGTCGTTCGCCGACTCGCGCACCTCGGGCGCCGCCTGCACGCGCTGGATGGCGGGTGCGGTCGGGCTGGCGGTGGCGATCAGCTGGGCCACTTCGACCTGGGCGGCGTCGTCGGCCGCGCGCAGGGCGTCGAAGGTGTGTTGCAGCGTGTCCAGGCGCGTGAGCAGCTTCTCGATGTCGGCCCGCTCGGCCCCCTGGGAGCCCAGCAGTTCGATCTCGGACTCCATGCGGTGCGCGCGCTCGCCCAGGCGCATGGCGCCGGCCAGCCGGGCACTGCCCTTGAGCGTGTGCAGCGTGCGCAGCACCGAGGCGCGCGGCGCGGCGTCGTCGGGGTGGTGCGACCACTGGCGCAGCGCCTCGCCCAGCTGGGGCATCAGTTCGGCAGCCTCTTCCTCGAAGATCGGGAACAGGTCGACGTCCACCGCGTCGGCCAGGTCGATGGCGTCTTCGTTGTCGTCCAGTACCACGTCGGCAAAGGCGTCGTTGGCGACGACCTGCTTGGGCAGCAGCGTCTCGAAACGGGCCGCGGCGATCTCCGGCGGCATCGGTGCGGCGGCGATTTCGCGCAGCGCCTGCAGCGTGGCTTCGGACGGATCGCGCAGGAAGCCGACGGCGAACTGGTGCAACAGGCGACGCAGTTCATCGGCCGCGGCGACCAGCACGACGCCCTGTTCGCGCGTGCCGCTGCCCTGCATCTGCAGGTGCTGCAGCGCCGATTCGAGCAGGCGGGCCATGCCCGAGAGGCTGTGGAAGCCGACGGTGGCCGAGCTGCCGGCCAGCGAATGCGCCAGCGCGATGGTCGAGTCGGGCAGGCGCTCGTGGGTTTCGAGCGCCCATTCGCCGACATCGGTCGCCAGCTGGCGGGACCATTCGTCGGCTTCGTTGAGGTAAACGTTGTACAGCGCGATGCCGATGCGCAGCGGGCCGATCACCTTGACCTGGTCTTCGGCGCTCGGGGCGATGGAAGACTCGGGTTCAGGAATGGCCTCGGCCAGCACGGGCTCAGGCTCCGACACGGGGTCCGGTTCGGCCACGACGGCTGCGGGCAGCTCCTCGACGACAACGGGGGCGGCTTCGATGGCCGCCGACACAGGTTCCGGCTCCGGCTGCAGTGCTTCGACCGGCACTTCCAGCGCCGGCAGTTCTTCGGCGGCTTCGATGACCTCGACAGGTGCCACCGTCTCGGCGACAAGTTCTGCGGCAGCCAGCGGCAGCGGCTCCGGCGCCCATTCGAGATCGGGCAGGCCCGACGCGGTCGGCACCGTCGCTGCGATTTCCGGGGCGGGCTCGGGCTCGGCGTGCGACACGACAGGCTCGGGCGGTGCGTGCGTCTTCGGGGGCGCGAGGAAATCGAAATCGTCGCCGCTGGGCAGCACGTCGAGCGGTGCGGGCGCGGTGCTCTGCTTGCCTTCGAAGTCGAGGAAGTCGGTGGAGGCGAAATCGTCGTCGGGCTCGGGTGTGACAGGCTTGGTCGGTGCGTGTGGCGCTTCTTGCGCCTGCTGCCAATCGGAGAAGTCCAACGTGGCGTCAGGGGCTGCGACATCTTGCGGCGTCAGCGACAGGTCGGGGAGCTCAGGCAGCTCCGGCAGTGCGAGCGGCGCCGGCTCGGCGGCGATGTGGCGCGCGGCCACCGCGAGCGCTTCGGCATCGGCCACGCGCACCGGTGCGGGCACGGGCTCGCCGGCCAGCAGCGCATTGGCCACGCGGCTGAACGGTGCCGAATGCCAGCTGCCTGCATCGCCGGCGGCGATGGCTTCGACCCACTGGCTGAAATCGCGCAGCATGCGTTCGGTGCTCGACAGCAGCTCGGACGTGGCATCGCGCTGATCGGCCAGCCAGGTGTTGAGCACCTGTTCGAGCGACCAGGCGGCGTCGCCGAAGTCGGTGAGGCCGACCATGCGCGAGCTGCCCTTGAGCGTGTGGAACGCACGGCGCAGGATGGTGAGTTCTTCGGTGTCGCCGGGACGGTTGCCGAGCGCGGCGATGGCGGCCAGGCCGTTGCCCACCACTTCACGGGCTTCGTCCAGGAAGATGTTCTGCAGGTCGTCTTCTTCGAGCTCGGTGACCTCGGTGTCGGGCAGCGCGGACGGGCCCGTGATCTTGGTGGTCCAGCTCTCGGCCTTGCGGCTGAATTCCTCCAGCGGCGACGGTTTGGTCTTGCGGTTGGGCGTGGCCAGCGCGGCGAGCTTGGAGGCGATCTGCGCGTCGACTTCCTCGATGCTGAGCACGGGCTCGGCGGCCGGTGCGGCAGCGCCTTCGGCCGGGGCCGCGGCATCGATGGCCTGGCGGCCCATCAGCGGCTTGAGTTCGCCGGCCTCGGCATCGAACACGAACAGGCGCTTGGCCAGTGCGGGCTGGTAGCCCAGCATGTCGATGAGGAAACCGAGCGCGCCCAGGTTGTTGCCAAGCGCGTCGAAGGTGGCCATTTCCTCGACGGGCGAGCGGTTGACCTGCAGCATCTGCTCGACATCGTCGCGCATGCGTTGCACGGTGTGCGCGGCCTGCTCGAGCCCCAGCACCGAGAACACGCCGCGCATCTGCATGAGCTGGGTGGGCACGGTGCGCAGCAGCGGTTTTTCGGCCGGGCGGCGGAAATACTGGTCGAGCGACTTCTCGAGTTCGCTCAGGTGGCTGCGCAGTTCGTCGACCACGGTGCCCATGGTCTGGCGGTCGCTGACGCGGCGGTACAGGTCCTCCATCCACGGCTCGAGCGGCTCGGAACGGCCGCCGTCGCGCACGCGCTCGATGCGGCCTGCCAGCTGCAGCGTGCGGGCCGTGAGTTGCGGGTCGCTGGGGTCGAGGTCTTCGAGCGCGGCTTCGAGGTACAGCACCGAGGTGGCGACTTCCATCGCCAGTTCGGTGTCGGGCGGCTGGCCGGAACGCACCGAGGCGTCCACGGCGTGCGTCAGCGCCTGCACCATCGGCTGGCTCGGCGGGTGCAGCTTCAGCAGCGATTCGCCGAGCTGCGCGAAGGTGTCGGCCACCTGCCGCGTGCGCGTGATGTCGCCGCCCGAGAGCGCCGACCACATTTCCTTGGCGGTCTCGATGCGCTTGCGCGCCTGCGAGAGCACCAGCGGGTCGAAGCGGCCGAACTGCACCACGGTGTAGTCGACGCGCGGTTCTTGCGTCACGCCCCAGGCGCTGCGCACGGTGCGCAGCGTGGCGGCGTCGTCCTGCGCGCCGGGCACGGCCTGGGCGCAGAAGAAGAGCAGGTCCTGGCCGAGGCGGTCGGACACGACGCTGTCGCCGCGCGCCAGCGTGGCGTACTGCAGCAGCACGCGCGAGGCGGCGCGCTTGACGTAGGTGTCGGCGGGAATCAGGCCCAGTGCGAGGGCTTCGAAGAAGCCCGCGGCCAGCGTCCAGAAGCTCGCGACGCGCGGCAGCAGCGCGCCGCGCCCGAGCCCCAGGCACAGCGCATGCAGCCGTCGCGCGGCCTGCGCGTCGCCGCTCTTGACCAGTTGCAGCACCTCGCGGTCGAGCCGCGAACGCACGGCCGGGTCATAAGCGAGCGCGGCTTGCGTGAGGGCAGGCTTGACCTCGACCCAGCGCCAGGCGGTGCTCCACAGGTCCGCCGGATGGACGCGCTCATTGCCGCCCAGCTCCAGCACGTCGCGGTACTGCGGGAACAGCGCCACCGACGACACGGCCTTGCCGGCCAGCAGTGCGCTGAGGAAATCGGTGACGGCGAAGCCGGCACGCTCGATCTTGTGCACGGCACTCTCGGTGCAGCGCTGCGGTTCGGCGATGAAGCCCTGCACCGCGAATTCGATGGTGCCCAGCACCAGCGCGGGCGAGCTGTGGCCCACCATCTGCAGCGCGCCGACGGCCTGGTGCAGTTGCTGGCGGGCCATCTGCAGCGGACCGCTCTCGGGCTCCGTGGCACTGCCCACGTCGCGCACGAAACGCCGCAGCGACTTGCCGACACCGTCGAGGGATTTCTGGATTTCTCCCAGCACCCAGGCCAGCGGCCCGAGGTCTTCGGTGGCCGGCATGTTGCCGGCGAGGGGGGCCGTGGCAGGGGTTTGAATCGACACGTGGTTGCTCGCCGTTCTTATCTATCTGTTGTCACGCAATCTTGAAACGAGCTACGGAGCGACGCAGTTCTTCGGCCATCTGCGAGAGCTCGCGCACCTGCTGGGCCGTGGTCCGCGTGCCTTCTCCGGTCTGTTCCGTCACCGCAAAAATGTGCTGGATGTTGGCGGCCACCACGTTGGCCGAATCGGCCTCGCGGGAGGCGGACTGCGAAATCTGCTCGATGAGGTCGGCGAGTCGGCGCGACACGCGGTCGATCTCGGACAGCGCGGTACCCGCGTTGTCGGACAGCTTCGCCCCCTCGACCACACCCTGCGTGGAACGCTCCATGGCGCCCACCGCGTCCTGCGTGTCGGTCTGAATCGCCTTCACCAGCGCCGAGATCTGGCGCGTGGCGTCTGCGGAGCGTTCGGCCAGTCGCTGAACTTCTTCCGCCACCACCGAGAAGCCCCGGCCGGCTTCACCGGCGGATGCCGCCTGAATGGCGGCGTTCAGGGCCAGCACGTTCGTCTGTTCGGTAATGTCCGAGATCAGCTCGGTGATTTCGCCAATCTCCTGCGACGATTCGCCCAGGCGCTTGATCCGCTTGGAGGTTTCCTGGATCTGGTCGCGGATGGAGTTCATACCGCCGATGGCGTTCTGCACGGCCTGCAGACCCGACGATGCGGCTTGCAGCGACTGGCGCGCCACCGTGGCGGACTCTTGCGCTTGCGAGGACACGCCGTTGATTCGCTCGGCCATGGTCAGCACCGACTGGCCGGTTTCGCGAATTTCGCGCAGCTGCTCGGTCGAGGCGGCGAGCAGTTCGGTCGAGGTGTTTTCCACCTGCGACGTCGTCTGCGCCACGCGGGTTGCCGTGTTCTGCACGTTGCCGACCAGCAAACGCAGTTCTTCCACCGTGTAGTTCACCGAGTCGGCGATGGCGCCGGTGATGTCCTCGGTCACGGTTGCTTCCTGCGTCAGGTCGCCTTCGGCCACCGTTTGCAGTTCGTTCATCAGGCGAAGAATGGCGGCCTGGTTGGCGTTGTTCACGCGGCCGGCTTCTTCAGAAGCCTGCTCGGCAGCCAGACGCTCGCGTTCGGCGACGGCGGCACGTTCGCGACCTTCGCGCACCTGCACGAAACCGATGGCGCCGGCCAGAGCCAGGGCGGCCAGCGACAGCACGAACAGCAGCACGATGGTGCCGGCGCCCAGGCCGGTGCGTGCCGAGAGCTTCTCTTGCAGTTCGCCCAGCGACTTACGCAGCGGCTCGCTGTCGGTCAGGATGGACGCCTGCGCTTCGCGCGCGGCCACCAGGCCCTGCAGGTTGCCCAGAATGGCCGA
This sequence comes from Variovorax sp. GW821-FHT09D07, assembly GCF_059416345.1. Classification (NCBI taxonomy): domain Bacteria; kingdom Pseudomonadati; phylum Pseudomonadota; class Betaproteobacteria; order Burkholderiales; family Comamonadaceae; genus Variovorax; species Variovorax sp. GW821-FHT09D07. The sequence goes on along the minus strand of NZ_JBWKOY010000006.1, from coordinate 273,800 downwards.
CGCCTGCGTGCGCATCTGTTCGTAGGTCTTCAGGATGGCTTCGAGCTGCTGGCGCGTCTGCGGGTCTTTCGAGCCGGGGAAGCGCTGCTGCGCGTTGCCGTCGAGCAGGCCGCGGGTGGTTTCCTGGAAGGTGTTCAGGTCCTTGCCCAGCAGGAACACGGCGTCGGGGTTCACACCCTCGACCGTGAAGAACTCGTTGGTCGACTTGCCGATGCGCTGCGTCAGCATCACGAGCTGGCCGGCGGCCGAGATCTCGGGCAGCGTGGCGTTCTGCTGCATCTTCAGCGACGCGACGGTTTCCGTCATTTCGAGCAGCGTGGACGACTGCTGGTTGATGTCGCGCAAGGCGGCGCCCACCTGCGTCAGGATCTGGCGCTGGGCCAGCACGGCCTTGGCGCTCGCGTCGGCGCGGGCGACCAGCGGGTTGATCTTGTTCATCTCCTCGTCGTACTGGTTGCCGACGGCTTCCAGGCGCAAGGCGTCGTCGCCGTTGGTCAGGCCCTGCACGCGGCGCGAGAGGTCGTCGGCGCTGTCCTTCACTTCGACGAACGCCGAGGCGCTGCCGACGAGGGCCTGCGAGATCGATTTCGCCAGACGCTGCGACTGCATCAGCGACTGGCCGGTGGCCGCCACCTGCTGCGCCAGGCGTTCCGCGCGAAGGATGGCGGAGCCAGCCACCAGCAACAGCGCCAGCACCACGATGGCCAGCATGATCGCCAGCACGCGCTGCTGCTTGGCGGGGTTGGCGCCCATGCCGCCGCCCGCGGCGGGGGCCAGCGGAACCGCTTCGAGCGTGGCCGCGTTGGCGGCCTCGACGGACGCCGGATCGCCCAGCGCGTCGATGCCGCCGAAGCCGGTGTCGGCTGCGGCGGCGGATGCGCCCTCGCCCTTCTTGGCGAGGCGGATCGTTTTTTCGTCCGGAACCTGAACCGTGTCGACATCGTCGAGCGATATCGAACCGGAGCCGTCGACGCGGGCCTTGTCGTTCCCGTTGGTCGCGGGGAGTAATTTCTTGAACTTGTCGGCGATCGAGCTCACGGTCGGTCCTTCAGGTGGTTGCCAGTGCCATGTGCCGAAGCACTACGCACCAATACTCAAAAACTGGGGTTGCTGCGAAAGCGCCTGCAGGTTGACTTCCTGCCAGCGCTCTCCTGCTGCGTCGGTGTACAGATGCCCGTGCCAGGCCGGGGCCTCTGCGCCCGGGGCGTCGGCGGCCGTGAAGGCCTCCGCACCCCGCAACCCCGCCAGTCGATCGACCAGCAAAGCGCAGTTGACTTCGAGCAGCTCGTTGAATGCCACGAGCCGCGATTGGATGCGTGCCGCCTCGGTGGCGGCGGGGGCGCCCGGCGCACCGGACGCAAATGCCGACAGCTGCACGACGCCGTACAGGCCGCCGCGCAGGTTGGCGACGCCGAGGAACCAGGGCTCCGTGTAGGGCACGGGCTGGGGCGGCGTCCAGGGAAAGATTTCGCCGGCGTGCGCCAGCGGAAAGAGGTACTTGCCCTCACCCGCCTCGACCGCCAGCCAGCTCGCGGCCACGCCCGTGGTGCGCGCGGCCTGGAGGCGGCTCGCAAGCCGGGACTGGAAGGCGCGCAGCGCGTCGCGATTCGCCATGGAGTGCGCAGGTTCCCGCTCAGGCGAGCGCGCTGATCTTGGACATCAGATCGGCCGCGTTGACCGGCTTCACGATGTAGTCGCGTGCGCCCTGGCGCATGCCCCAGACACGATCGGTTTCCTGGTTCTTGCTGGTGCACAGGATGATCGGAATGGCGGCGTACTTCGGGTCACGGGCGATGGCGCGCGTGAGCTGGAAGCCGTTCTGGCCGGGCATGACCACGTCCATGAGGATCAGGTCGGGGTGGTCTTCCTCGAGGCGGCGCATCGCGTCGTCGGCGTTTTCGGCCGTCTTCACGGAGAAACCGTTCTTCTGGAGGAGGTCGGTCAGGAACACCAGTTCCGTCTTGGAGTCGTCGACGACGAGGATTTTTCGAATGGGCATTACTGCACTTCCTGTTGAACAATGCCAAACTGCTGCACGGCCTGCAGCAGCTGGTCTTTGGTGAATGGCTTGGTGAGATAGTCCTGGGACCCGACCATGCGGCCGCGGGCCTTGTCGAATACGCCATCTTTCGAAGACAGCATGACGACCGGGACATTGGAGAAATGCGCGTTGCGCTTGATGATGGCGCAGGTCTGATAGCCGTCGAGGCGAGGCATCAGGATGTCGCAGAAAATCAGGTGAGGCTTGTGGTCGTTAACCTTGGAGAGCGCGTCGAAGCCGTCTTCCGCGAGAAGAACCTCGTGCCCACCCTGCTTCAGAAAAATCTCGGCACTGCGCCGGATGGTGTTGCTGTCATCGATGACCAGCACCTTGTAACCAGATCCATTCGGGCCCATTGCAAACGCTCCTGCTCATGAGACTTGGATGCCCGCCGCGCCGAACATCGACGCAGATCGCGTAGCCCTATGCCATGCTTGTCAGATCTCAACCATTTCGAAGTCTTCCTTGCGCGCACCGCACTCAGGACAGGTCCAGTTCATCGGCACATCGGCCCAGGCCGTGCCTGCCGCGATGCCGTCTTCCGGTACACCAACCGCTTCGTCATAGATCCACCCACAAATCAGGCACATCCAAGTTTTCGTGTTCATCGGAGCTTAAAGTCCTTGTTCATTAAATGCAACGAGTGTATCTATGCGTATCTCACTGGCAGACCGTAAACGTCGCGCCTATGCCACCATCCAGGGGATTTCGCTAGGCGTATGACCATCTACTTACATCCAGACGAGACCGCCCGCAAACCGGGCAATCTTAACGACCCCTCGCAGGACGACGAGGCGCTGAGCGAACGCGACCTGAATCCCCCCTGCGTGCTGGTGTTCAATGCCAGCGATCCGAGCGGCGCGGGCGGCCTGGGCGCCGACGCACTGGCCATGGGATCGGTGGGCGCTCACATCCTGCCGGTGGTGACGGGCGCCTACGCCCGCGACACGGCCGAGATCTTCGACCACTTCGCCTTCGAGGAAGAGGCCGTGGCCGAACAGGCGCGCGCCATCCTGGAAGACGTCGAGGTCCAGCTGATCAAGGTGGGCTTTGCCGGCACGCCCGAGGCGCTGAGCACCATCGCCGAGACCGCCGCCGACTACCCGGACGTGCCTGTGGTGGCCTACATGCCCAACCTGTCGTGGTGGGACGAGAACCTCATCGAGGCCTATCTCGACGCTTTTCGCGACCTCGTGCTGCCCCAGACCACGGTGTTGGTTGGAAACCACAGCACCCTGTGGCGCTGGCTGCTGCCCGACTGGAGCGGCGAGCGCCCGCCCGGCGCGCGCGACATCGCCAAGGCCGCCGGCGAGTTCGGCGTGCCCTACACCCTGGTCACCGGCATGGTGCTGCCCGACCAGTTCATCGACAACGTGCTGGCCTCGCCGCAGTCGGTGCTGGCCAGCGAGAAGTACGAACGGCTCGAAGCCGTCTTCGCCGGCGCCGGCGACACGCTCTCGGCCGCGCTCGCCGCCCTGCTGGCCAGCGGCACCGACCTCGTCGCCGCCACGACCGAAGCGCTCGCTTACATGGACCGCTGCCTCGACGCGGGCTTCCGCCCCGGCATGGGCCACGTGCTGCCCGACCGCCTGTTCTGGGCCGAGCCCGAGGACGACGAAGACGATGACGACGCGCCAGACACCCCTCCCGATTTCGCTTTACCCCCGCACGACACGCGACACTGATGACTGACCAGAACGACCTTCTTTTCGAGCGCGCCCGCGCCGTGATCCCCGGCGGCGTGAATTCGCCCGTGCGCGCCTTCAAGGCCGTCGGCGGCACGCCCCGTTTCATCCAGCGCGCACAAGGCGCCTATTTCTGGGACGCCAACGACAAGCGTTACATCGACTACATCGGCTCCTGGGGCCCGATGATCCTGGGCCACGGCCACCCCGCCGTGGTCGAGGCGGTGCAGAAGGCCGTGCTCGAAGGCTTCTCGTACGGCGCGCCGACCGAGCGCGAGATCGAACTGGCCGAAGCCATCCTGGCCCTGGTGCCGTCGATGGAGATGGTGCGCCTCGTGAGCTCGGGCACCGAGGCCGCGATGAGCGCGCTGCGCCTGGCGCGCGGCGCCACCGGCCGCAAGACCATCGTCAAGTTCGAAGGCTGCTACCACGGCCATGCCGACGCGCTGCTGGTGAAGGCCGGTTCCGGCCTGGCCACCTTCGGCAACCCGACCTCGGCCGGCGTGCCGCCCGAGGTGGTGCAGCACACGCTGGTGCTCGAGTACAACAACCTGCAGCAGCTCGAAGAAGCCTTTGCGCTGCACGGCAAGGACATCGCCTGCCTGATGATCGAGGCGATCGCCGGCAACATGAACTTCGTGCGCGCCACGCCGGCCTTTGCCAAGCGCTGCCGCGAGCTGTGCACGCAGCACGGCGCGCTGCTGATCTTCGACGAGGTGATGACCGGCTTCCGTGTCGGCCTGCACGGTGCGCAAGGCGTGCTGGGCGTCACGCCCGACCTCACGGTGCTCGGCAAGGTGATCGGCGGCGGCATGCCGCTGGCGGCCTTCGGCGGCCCGCGCGCCATCATGGAACAGCTCGCGCCGCTGGGCCCTGTCTACCAGGCCGGCACGCTCTCGGGCAACCCGGTGGCCACCGCCTGCGGCCTGGCCACGCTGAAGGAAATCTCGAAGCCCGGCTTCTACGAAGCGCTGGCCAAGAAGACCCGCACGCTGGTCGACGGCCTGAAGGCCGCCGCGGCCGCCGAGGGCCAGCTCTTCAACGCCGACAGCGAAGGCGGCATGTTCGGCTTCTTCCTGATGAACGAACTGCCGCAGAACTACGCGACGGTGATGACCACCGACAACGCGCAGTTCAATGCGCTGTTCCACGGCCTGCTCGACCGCGGCGTGTACATCGCGCCGGCACTCTATGAAGCCGGCTTCGTGAGCGCCGCGCACAGCGAGGACGACATCGCGGCCACCATCGAGGCGGCGCGCGACATCTTCCGCAAGCGCTGACGCGCGCCCTCCCCGCTCAGGCGGGGTCGACCGCCGCCACCGGCCCGGCCTCGGCTTCGAGCACTTCGGCCGCGGCCAGGCAGAGGTCTTCGCGGAAACGGTCGCTCACGAGCTGCACGCCCGTGGGCAGCCCGTGGCGCAGCCCCATCGGCACCGACAGCCCCGGCAAGCCCAGGATCGCGGTGGACAGCAGCGGGCTCTGCGCATCCAGAATCTCCCGCATCGCAGAGCTGCCGCGCTGGTCGGCGTCGACCGGGAACGGATGGCGCCACGACACGGGCATCAGCAGCAGCGGATGTCGTTGAAGGAACAGCGCCCATTCACGCATCAGGCCCGTGCGCGCAGCCAGGGCGCGCATATAGCTTGCTGTGTCGAACTGCGGCGCGTGCGCGTCCATGGCGCGGTAGGCCTGGCGGATGGTGTCGTCGCCGTCGCGCATCAGCGCCTCTTCCACCAGCAGCCGGCTGTCGGCCATCGTCAGCGACAGCCAGAGGTCGGCCGTCTCGCGCAGGCGCGGCGGCTGCGCGGGCTCGACGCGGTAGCCGGCGCGCTCCAGCCGGCGCGCGGCGCGCTGCAAGGCATCGGCCACCTCGGAGTCGCAGGCGTAGCCGGGCAGCTCGGTGCACAGCGCCACGCTGACGGGACTGCCCGACGTGGCCGATTCCAGCGGCGCGGGCGCCCACCACGGGTCGCGCACGTCGCGTTGCGCCATCGCGGCAAAAGCCAGCCGAAGGTCCCGCACGCTGCGCGCCAACGGCCCTTGCACCGACGTGAGCTGGACCACCATCGGCCGCTCGCCCGCACCCGAGGGGTTGAAGGCCGGCACGCGCCCGAAGCTCGGGCGCAGGCCGTACACGCCGCAGGCATAGGCCGGGTAGCGGATCGATCCGCCCTGGTCGTTGCCGTGCGCGATGGCGCCGATGCCCACCGCGACCGCCGCCGCCGCGCCGCCGCTCGAACCGCCCGGCGTGACCGCGGCGTCGTGTGGATTCAGCGTGCGCCCGTGCGCTGCGTTGTCGGTGAACCAGCGCATCGAGAACGCGGGCGTGTTGGTGCGGCCGACCACGATCGCGCCGGCGCGCTGCAGGTTCGCGACCACCGGGCTGTCGTCCTTCGCCACGACGCTGCGGTAGGCCTCCACCCCGTTGGTGGTGGCATGCCCGCGCTGGTCGACGTTGACCTTGATGGTGACCGGCACGCCGTGCAGTGGCCCGGTCGCCTCGCCCTTCGCGAGCACGGCGTCGGCCTGCGCCGCCGCGCCAAGGGCCTCCTCGGCGCAGCCGTCGACCACCGCGCTCACCCGCGGGTTGACGGCCTCCAGCCGCGCCAGGCTGCTGCGCACCGCCTCGACGCACGAGACCTCGCGCGCCTTGATGCGCTTCGCCAGGTCGGCGGCTTCCAGTTGCCAGAGTTGCATGCGTTGTCTCCTTGAGAAAAATGAAATCGATCGATCGGCCGTGCGTCAGTCGCCCTTGACGCCCGCGCGCCGCACCGCGTCGGCCCAGCGCGGCTTCTCGCGCTTCATCAGCGCGCTGAGTTCCTCGGGACTCGAAGGCAGCGCCTCGATCGACAGCGCGGCGTTGGCGCGCACCACGGCCGGGTCGGCCAGCGCGGCGCGCAGCGCGGTGTTGAGCCGGTCGACCGTCTTGCGCGGTGTGCCCGCCGGCGCCATCAGTGCGCCCCAGGCCACCACCTCGAAACCGGGCACGCCGCTCTCGGCCACCGTCGCCACCTCGGGCAGCACGCCGGCGCGCTTCGCGCTGGTCACGGCGATCGCCTTGACCCGGCCCTGCTGGATGAACGGCAGCACCGCCGAGATGTTCTCGATGGTCACGTCGAGCTGGCCGTTGACCATGTCGCCGACCGCCTGCGTGCCGGTCTTGTACGGCACCTGCACCATCGTCAGCCCGGTCTCGGCCTTGAGCAGCTCGCCGGTCAGGTGGCCCGCACTGCCGATGCCGGGCGAGCCGACCGACAACTTGCCGGGATGCTCGCGCCCGTAGGCGATGAGCTCCTGCAGGTTGCGCACCGGCAGGTCCTTGCGCACGATCAGCACGTAGGCGTTGCTCGAGATCAGGCCGACCGGCACCAGGTCTTTCTCGGGCGCGTAGGGCAGCTTCGAGAAGAAGGCGGGGTTGATGCTCAGCGTGACGAGGTTGCCGTAGCCGACCGTGTAGCCGTCCGGTGCGGAGGTGGCCAGCGCCTGCGTGCCGACGATGCCGCCGGCGCTGGGGCGGTTGTCCACCGCCAGGGCCTGGCCCAGCTCGCGCCCCATGGCGTCGGCCACCGGCCGCACCGCCACGTCCACGCCCGACCCGGCGGCGTAGGGCACGATGAATTTCAAGGGGCGCTCGGGAAACTGGGCCGAGGCGCCCAGGGCAACGGCGGCCAGCCCGGCCAGGACGGTGCGGCGGGTCCACGCGAATGACAGTGCAGGCACGAAGCGATCTCCTGTGAGAGTCCCGCCGCTCACCATGAGACGACCGGTGCGCAAAGTCTAGAAATCGGCCGCGCGCCGGAAAAGACAATCGCTTGTCGCGATGACAACCTGCGTTTGTCTGGGGATCACCCGGTGGCGCCGGGCGGCAGAATGCGCCGCATGAAGGACCACCAGCTCAAGGCCTGGCTGCGGCTGGCCGACACCGGCAGCATCCGCGCCGCCGCGCGCAGCCTGCACCTGAGCCAGGCGGCCGTGACCAAGGCGATCCGCGAACTCGAGGCCGAGGTCGACGCCCAACTGGTGCTGCGCAGCTCGCGCGGCATCGAGTTCACCGAGTGCGGCCGCCAGCTCACCGTGCGCGCGCGGCTGGCGCACCAGCAGCTTGAGCTCGCGCGCCAGGACATCCGCATCCTGCAGGGCAGCCAGCACGGGCGCGTGGCCGTCGCGGTGACGCCGATGGTGTTCCTGGGCGTGCTGCCCGAGGTGGTGCGCGCCTTTCGCAAGGCCATGCCGCATGCGCAGCTCAAGCTCTTCGACGGCCTGATTCCCCAGGTGCTGCCGCTGCTGCGCGAGGGCACGATCGACTTCGCGGTGGCCGGCCCGGTGGCCGCGGCGCTCGATGCCGACTTCGCGTTCGAGCGGCTCGACATGATCGAGATGGCGGTGCTCTGCCGGCGCGGCCATCCGCTGAGCCGCGCCACCCGATGGGAAGAAGTGGCGGGCGCCGAATGGCTGATGCATCTGGCGCCGGGCAGCCAGCACACCTTCCTGCTCGAACAGTACGCCGCGCAGGGCCTGCCGCTGCCGGAGCACCGCATCGAGGTGGCCTCCTTCGGTGTGAGCTGGGGCCTGCTGACCCGCAGCGACGCGCTGATGGTCGGGCCGGCCGGCATGCTCACGATGCCGCCCTATGCCGATCTGGTGGAGCGCGTGCCGCTCGCGATGCCGGTGCCGCCGCTGGAGCTGGGCATCGTCTCGCCGCGCGGCAAGCCGCTGTCGCTGGCGGCGCTGCGGCTGGCCGAGCTGTTCCGCAAGTACCTGGCGCGGCCCACCTGAGCGATGTCATCGTTTTCGTGATCGCCGCGTGTATATTGCGCCGGCGTTCGCGGGGCCGTGCCCCCGCGCGCAGACCCAAGGGAAGCCGTCATCGCAGCCACCATCGAAGCCGCGAGACAGACCAATTTCAGGATGCCCCGCCCATGACCCCCTTGCGCATGCTGCCGCTGCTGAGTGCCCTTCTCCTGCCGGGCCTCGCGCTGGCGCAGTCCTTCGAGCCAAAGAACATCTGGGTCAACCCCGGCTTCTATTCGGCCCACTTCGACAGCGGCAAGGGCCTGGAAAACGCCAACCCGGGCCTGGGCTTCGAGTACCCGCTGAACGACACCTACCGCGTCACGGCCGGCACCTTCCACAACAGCAACCGGCGCCAGTCGCACTACGTCGGCCTGTACATCCTGCCCTTCGAGTTCTACGGCGTGAAGTTCGGCGCGGTGGTGGGCGGCTTCGACGGCTACCCCGACTACCGCAACGGCAACTGGTTTCCCGCCATCATTCCGACGGCCGCCATCGAGGGCAAGAACTGGGGCCTGAACATCGCCTATGTGCCGACGATCAGGAACCGCCTCTACGGCGCGATCAGCTTCCAGCTCAAGTACCGCTTCGGCACGCACGAGTAACGGCCACAAAAAAGGCCAGGGCCGCGTGAGCGACCCTGGCCTTGTTCTGTTCGGGCAGGCCCCGCGGGGCCGCAGGCTCAGTGCCGGAAGTGGCGCACGCCCGAGAACACCATCACCACGCCGCGCTCGTCGGCCGCGTCGATCACTTCCTGGTCGCGCATCGAGCCGCCCGGCTGGATGACGCAACCCGCGCCCGCGTCCACCACCACATCGAGGCCGTCGCGGAACGGGAAGAAGGCGTCGCTCGCCACGGCCGTGTCCTTGAGCGACAGGCCCGCGTGCTCGGCCTTGATGCTGGCGATGCGCGCGGAGTCGAGGCGGCTCATCTGGCCCGCGCCCACGCCCATGGTCATGCCGTCGGCGCAGAACACGATCGCGTTGCTCTTGACGTACTTCGCGACCTTCCAGGCGAACAGCAGGTCTTGGAGCTGCTGCGGCGTGGGCTGCTTCTTGCTGACCACCTTGAGGTCGGCCAGGGCCAGCTCGTGGTTGTCGGCGGTCTGGATCAGGAGGCCCGAGCCGACGCGCTTGACGTCCATCGCGTTGCGGCCGTTGTCCCAGTCGGTGGCGCCGCCCTGGGGCAGCGCGATCTCGAGCACGCGCACGTTGAGCTTGGCCTTGGTGGCCTGGAACACTTCCAGCGCCTCGGGCGTGTAGCCCGGTGCCATCAGCACTTCGACGAACTGCTTGTTGACGGCCTGCGCGGTGGCCAGGTCGACCGGGCGGTTGAAGGCGATGATGCCGCCGAAGGCCGAGGTCGGGTCGGTCTTGAAGGCCTTGCTGTAGGCCTCGAGCGCGTCGGCGCCCACGGCCACGCCGCAGGGGTTGGCGTGCTTCACGATCACGCAGGCCGGCACGTCGAAGCTCTTCACGCATTCCCACGCCGCATCGGCGTCGGCGATGTTGTTGTAGCTGAGCTCCTTGCCTTGCAATTGCTTGGCCGACACGAGCGAACCGGGCGCCGGGTACAGGTCGCGGTAGAACGCGGCCTGCTGGTGCGGGTTCTCGCCGTAGCGCAGGTCCTGCACCTTCACGAAGCGGCCGTTGCTCTGCGCCGGGAACAGCGAGCGCGTGGGGGCGGGCTGGCCGATGCTGGCGTCGAAGTCGATGGCCGAGAGGTAGTCGCTGATCGCGCCGTCGTAGTCGGCGATGCGGTTGAACGCGGCCACCGAGAACGCGAACTTGGTCTTGTCGCTGAGCTTGCCGTCGGCCTTGAGCTCGGCCAGCGCCACGGCGTACTGCGAGGCGTCGGTGAGCACGCCCACGTCCTTCCAGTTCTTGGCGGCGCTGCGCACCATGGCCGGGCCGCCGATGTCGATGTTCTCGATGGCGTCCTCGAGCGTGCAGCCGGGCTTGGCCACGGTGGCTTCGAACGGGTACAGGTTGACCACCAGCAGGTCGATGGTGTCGATGCCGTGCTCCTTGATGGCGGCGACGTGCGCGGGCAGGTCGCGGCGCGCCAGCAGGCCGCCGTGGATCTTCGGGTGCAGCGTCTTCACGCGGCCGTCGAGCATTTCGGGAAAGCCGGTGTGGTCGGCGACCTCGGTCACCGGCAGGCCGGCATCGGCCAGCAGCTTGGCGGTGCCGCCGGTGGACAGCAGCTTGACGCCCAGGCCATGCAGGGCCTGCGCGAATTCAAGGATGCCGGTCTTGTCGGAAACGGAAAGGAGTGCGGTCTGAGCCATGGGATATGCCGTGGAGTTATTTCAAAAGTTTGTGCTCGACCAATTTCTTGCGGAGCGTGTTGCGGTTCAGGCCCAGCCATTGGGCGGCCCGGGACTGGTTGCCTTCGGCGCGCGTCATGACGACGTCGAGCAGGGGTTTCTCGACCACGCGCACGAGCATCTCGTACATGCCGTCGGGTTCGGTGCCCCGCAGATCGCGAAAGTAGCTGTCCAGACTGCTGCGAACGCAGTCCTCGATGTGTTTCTTGCTCATTGCTTCTTCTCTTTTTGTCTTCGCTCAATCGACGGCGCAGGCCGTCTCCTCTTCTCCCGCCGGCTCCTCGTCTGCCGTCGGGGCGGGCATGCGGTCCATGCGGTCCGCAAGCCCCTGGAAATAGTCGTCGACCGCGCGCAGCTGGCCGGCGCAGTCTTCGATGGCGTTCATCCGTGCGCGGAACGCCTCGCCGTCGGACAGCGCGCGCACATACCAGCCAATGTGCTTGCGCGCCGTGCGCACGCCGCTGAACTCGCCGTACAGCGCGTAGTGCTCCACCAGGTGGTCGAGCAGCAGCCGGCGCACCTCCGCCACCAGCGGCGGCGCCAGGTGGGTGCCGGTGTCCAGGAAATGCGCGATTTCCCGGAAGATCCACGGCCGGCCCTGCGCGGCGCGGCCGATCATCACGGCGTCGGCGCCCGTGGCCGCGAGCACGTCGCGTGCCTTCTCGGGCGAACGGATGTCGCCGTTGGCCACCACCGGCACGCGCACCGCAGCCTTCACGGCGGCGATGGTGTCGTACTCGGCGTGGCCCTTGTAACCCTGCTCGCGCGTGCGCCCGTGCACCGTGAGCATCTGCACGCCGGCCGATTCGAAGTCGCGCGCGAGCTTCACCGCGTTGCGGTGGTCTTCGCTCCAGCCGGTGCGCATCTTGAGCGTGACCGGCACGTTGAAGGGTTGCGCCGCGTCGACCACGGCCTGCACGATTTCGAGCGCCAGCGGCTCGTCGCGCATCAGCGCCGAGCCGGCCCACTTGTTGCAGACCTTCTTGGCCGGGCAGCCCATGTTGATGTCGATGATCTGCGCGCCGCGCTCGATGTTGTAGACCGCGGCCTCGGCCATCATGGCCGCGTCGGTGCCGGCGATCTGCACCGCAATGGGGCCCGGCTCGCCGTCGTGGTTGGCGCGCCGCGAAGTCTTCAGCGTGTTCCAGAGTTCCTTGCGCGAGGTGACCATCTCGCTGACCGCATAGCCCGCGCCGAGTTCGCGGCACAGCATGCGGAAGGGCCGGTCCGTCACGCCGGCCATGGGCGCGACGAACAGCCGGTTTTCCAGCGTGTGGGTGCCGATCTGCAAGGTCATGGGAAGGAGTGCTGTGCGGGTCGGCTGCTGAAAAATGAGGCACGATTGTAGCCACGTGGCATTTCAGCGACTGAAACGATTTACGCCTTTTTGCGCTTGCGACACAGGCGTAAACACCAGTATTTCGCGGGGCCTTCTCCCACGCGCTTGCGACGTGAGCGCTGCCTATACTTCGCCGACCTTATGCAAGCCTGGCTCGACGCACTCCTGGCGCTCCTCGCGCTCCCCCAGTACGGACTTTCGACGCTGTTCATCGCGGCCTTCGTATCGGCCACGCTGCTGCCGGTGGGCTCCGAACCGATCCTGTTCGGCCTGCTGAAACTCAACCCCGAGATGTTCTGGCAGGCCATCGCCGTGGCCACCATCGGCAACACGCTGGGCGGCGCGGTCGACTGGTGGATGGGCTACGGCGCGCACAAGGTGGCCGACAAGTACTCGCACTCGAAACACCATCTGCGCGTGCTCGGCTGGCTCGAGCGGCTGGGCCCGAAGGCCTGCCTGCTGAGCTGGCTGCCGATCGTGGGCGACCCGCTGTGCGCGGTCGCCGGCTGGCTCAAGCTGCCGTTCTGGCCCTGCGTGGGCTACATGGCGATCGGCAAGTTCCTGCGCTATGTGACGATGACCTACGCGCTTCTATACGTCTTTCCGTCATGAAACGCGCGGTCGAAAAAACTCAGCTCAGCAGTTCGTAGGGGCCGCCGCGTTCCAGCGCGCGCTGGTAGGCCGGACGCGCATGGATGCGCTCCAGGTAGGCCATGAGCTTCGGCCGCTTCGCATCGAGGCCGCCGCGCGCCCGCGAGGCTTCGACCACGAAACTCATCTGGATGTCGGCGCCCGTGAATTCATTGCCCGCGAACCACTCGCTGCGGCCGAGTTCGGCCTCCATGAAATTCAGATGGCCCGTGATGTTCGGATGAATGAAGGCCGACTTCGCCTTCGCCGCGATGGCCTTGGCGATCGGCTTGGCGAAGAAGGGCATCTTGCTCGTCTCGATGCGGTCGAACACCAGCTTGAGCAGCAGCGGCGACATCGCCGTGCCTTCGGCGAAGTGCAGCCAGTAGCGGTAGCGCAAGGCCTCGGGCGAACCCGGCGCGGGCGCGAGCCGGCCCTGGCCGTAGCGCTCGATGAGCGACTCGATGATCGCGCCCGATTCCGCCAACGTGGCGCCGTCGTCGGTCGTCACCACCGGCGACTTGCCCAGCGGATGCACGGCCTTCAGCGAAGCGGGCGCCAACATGGTCTTGGGGTCGCGCTGGTAATGGACGATCTCGTAGGGCAGCTCGAGCTCTTCGAGCAGCCAGAGCACACGTTGCGAGCGCGAGTTGTTCAGGTGATGGACAGTGAGCATGGCGAATGAAGGCCTTCCGGCAGAGGATGCAGCGGGCGCGCAGTCTAACCACAACCCACGCGGGTTCCGGGCGCCCGCTGCGACAGCGTCATCGCCTACGGCAAACCGTAGGGCCGCTTCCTACACTGATCCGGATGGCTCCTCACTTCACGCGGCACCGCCGCACCTTGCTGCTCATCGCCGGACTCTGGCTTGACTTTGCGGCCCGCCAGGCTTGGGCACTCACGCCCGAGGAGGTGTTCCGCAAGGTCGCGCCCGCCGTCTGGACCGTGAAAGGCGAACGCGGCAACAACCAGACCGCCATCGGCAGCGCGGTGGCCGTGACCCCGGGCGCGCTGGCCACCGCCTGCCACGTGGTCGACGGCGCCGTCGCCGTCACCGTGGAGCAGGGCCCGACCACGCTGCGCATCGCCCGCATCGTGCGCGACCCCGATCCGTCGCGCGACCTGTGCGTGCTCACGAGCGAAGCGCCGCTGCAGCTGCCCGCCGTGCAGATCGTGCCCGCCGCCGAGTTGCGCGTCGGCCAGCGCGTGTTCGCCGTCGGCAGCCCGCACGGCCTCGAACGCACACTGAGCGAGGGCCTGATCTCCGCGCTGCGTCCGCGCGCCCCCGGGCAATTGCCGATCGTGCAAACGTCGGCGCCCGTGTCTTCAGGTTCCAGCGGCGGCGGGTTGTTCGACACCGAGGGCCGGCTGGTCGGCGTGACCGACAGCATCGCGCCCGGCGGCGCGAACCTCGGCTTCGCCTATCCGGCGCAATGGGTGATGGAACTGCCGCAGCGCGTGACCACGGAGCTGGCGACATGGCGCGACCTGCTGAAGGCCACCGGCGTGGTGTTCGGCCCCAACGGGGAACCCGCGCCGTCCGGCCATGCCGAGCTGGCGGACCTGCAGGCCCTGCCCTCCATCGGCGCCGACCCAACCCCGGTACGCAACGCCTACCGCCAGTTCCTGCTGCAGGCCCGGCCCCGCATCTTCCTGATCACCGGCGACCAGAAATTCGGCACCGCCACCAGCTCGGCCGCGCTGACCGCGCATCTGAAAGGTTGCACTGAACGCAAGGTGACGTGTGCGGCCTATGCGGTGGATGACACCGTGGTGTGGGGCAAGCAGAAGACCGAATGATCGAAGCGGCTCGCCGCAAGGCGGCCCCTTCGTGAAACACCGAGGAACCGGCTTTGCCGGGCCTCAGGTGCTGCCCCCCCCCCCGCAAGGGGCGAGCGAAATCAGGAGCTGAAGAGGAAGTTCATCACGTCGCCATCCTTGACAACGTATTCCTTGCCTTCCGAACGCATCTTCCCCGCGTCCTTCGCACCTTGCTCGCCCTTGAAGGCGATGTAGTCGTCGAACGCGATGGTCTGGGCGCGGATGTAGCCCTTCTCGAAGTCGCCGTGGATCACGCCGGCGGCTTGCGGGCCGGTGTCGCCGATGTGGATGGTCCAGGCGCGCACTTCCTTCACGCCGGCGGTGAAGTAGGTCTGCAGGCCCAGCAGCTTGAAGGCGGCGCGGATCAGGCGGTTCAGGCCCGGTTCTTCCTGGCCGATTTCGGCCAGGAACATCTTCTTGTCTTCGTCGTCCATCTCGGCCAGGTCGGCTTCGATCTTGGCGCAGATGGCGACCACGGGCGCGCCCTGCTTGGCGGCGTACTCGCGCAGGCGGTCCAGGTAGGGGTTGTTCTCGAAGCCGTCTTCCGACACGTTGCCCACGAACATCGCGGGCTTGGCGGTGATGAGCGTGAAGCTCTTCACCAGCGGCATCTCTTCCTTCGTGAACTCGAGCGCGCGCACGGGCGTGTTCTCGTTCAGCGCGGCCTGGCAGCGTTCGAGCAGCCCGACGAGCTTCTGCGCGTCCTTGTCGCCCGAGCGGGCCACCTTGGTGTGGCGGTGCAGCGCCTTCTCGACCGTGGCGAGGTCTGCCAGGCAGAGTTCGGTCTGGATCACCTCGATGTCGGAGATCGGGTCGACCTTGCCGGCCACGTGGATCACGTTCTCGTCGTCGAAGCAGCGCACCACGTTCACGGTGGCGTCGGTCTCCCGGATGTGCGCCAGGAACTTGTTGCCCAGGCCTTCACCGGTGCTGGCACCGGCCACCAGGCCGGCGATGTCGACGAACTCGACGATGGCGGGCACCACGCGCTCGGGCTTGACGATCTCGCTCAGCTGGTCGAGCCGCGGATCGGGCACTTCCACCACGCCCACGTTGGGCTCGATGGTGCAGAACGGATAGTTTTCCGCTGCGATGCCGGCCTTGGTCAACGCATTGAAAAGGGTGGATTTACCGACGTTGGGCAGGCCGACGATGCCGCATTGCAAACTCATGGGAGGTCCTCTTGGGTAACCCCCGATTTTAGGCTGACCGGGTTCTCCCCTTGGTCGGGCGCCCTTCCCGCGCCACACCCGCGTGCCTTTTCCGAGCCACTCGACTCCGCCCGAAAGCCCTCTGGCAGCGGCTTCGAGGGCTGAAAGGCTCAGGGTTTGACCCGACTGGCAAACGTTTGCGCAAACGTTTCCCTCGATTAACATCGGGGCCCCCGGCACAGACCGGCGTTCCGCTCTGACCCCTCATTTCAGGAGACATCCACCATGAAGTTCACCCGCCGTACCCTGCAAAGCGCTGCCGCATTGACCTTGCTGGGCGCCATCGCCGGAACGCCCGCCTTCGCACAGGACAAGCCGAAGGTCGCGCTGGTCATGAAGTCGCTGGCCAACGAGTTCTTCCGCACCATGGAAGACGGCGCCAAGGCGCACCAGAAGGCCAACGCCGCGCAGTACACGCTGGTGGCCAACGGCATCAAGGACGAGACCGACACCGCCGCCCAGATCAAGATGGTCGAGCAGATGGTGGCGCAGAAGATCAACGCGCTGGTCATCGCACCCGCCGATTCGAAGGCGCTCGTGCCGGTGATCAAGGCGGCCATCGACAAGGGCATCCTGGTCGTGAACATCGACAACCGGCTGGACGCCGACGCCCTGAAGGAAAAGGGCATCCAGGTGCCCTTCGTCGGCCCCGACAACCGCGCCGGCGCCAAGCTGGTGGGCGATGCGCTGGCCAAGGAGCTGAAGTCGGGCGACAAGGTCGGCATCATCGAAGGCGTGTCGACCACCTTCAATGCGCAGCAGCGCACGCTGGGCTACCAGGACGCCATGAAGGCCGGCGGCATGACCGTGGTCGGCGTGCAGTCGGGCCAGTGGGAAATCGACAAGGGCAACACCGTGGCCGCCGGCATGATGCGCGAGCACCCCGACCTGAAGGCCCTGCTGGCCGGCAACGACAGCATGGCGCTGGGCGCCGTGGCCGCCGTCAAGGCCGCGGGCAAGACCGGCAAGGTGCTGGTGGTGGGCTACGACAACATCGGCGCCATCAAGCCGATGCTGAAGGACGGCCGCGTGCTCGCCACCGCCGACCAGTTCGCCGCCAAGCAGGCCGTGTTCGGCATCGAGACCGCGCTGAAGGCCATCGCCGACAAGAAGAAGCAATCGGAAATGCCGGCCGAAGTGAAGACCGACGTGGTGCTCGTCACCAAGTCCTCCAAGTAAGCCGCTTCGCTCCCCCTAAAAAGAAGAAGACCTCGTTTTGACTGCCGCACCCGACGCCGCCATGAATCCGCCCTTACCCACCGCCGTGCTCGCCCTGAGCACGGTCGGCAAGGACTACGCGGCGCCGGTGCTCGACGGCGTCTCGCTCGAGCTGCGCGCCGGCGAGGTGCTCGCGCTCACGGGGGAGAACGGCGCGGGCAAGAGCACGCTGTCGAAGATCGTCTGCGGGCTGGTGCAACCCACGCGCGGCGGCATGCGGCTCGATGGCCAGCCCTTCGCGCCGGCCTCGCGCCGCGATGCCGAGCGCCTGGGCGTGCGCATGGTCATGCAGGAACTCGGCCTCGTCACCACGCTGTCGGTGGCCGAGAACCTGCTGCTCGACCGCCTGCCGCACAAGAGCGGCTGGATCCGCCGCGCCACGCTGCACGAGCTGGCCGAGCGCCAGCTCGCCAAGATCGGCCTGGACGGCATCGACCCGGCCACGCCGGTGGCGCGGCTGGGCATCGGCCAGCAGCAGATGGTGGAGATTGCGCGCAACCTGCAGGACGACACGCGCGTGCTGGTGCTCGACGAGCCCACCGCCATGCTCACGCCGCGCGAAACCGCCCACCTGTTCGAGCAGATCGAACTGCTGAAGCTGCGCGGCGTGGCGATCGTCTACGTGTCGCACCGCCTCGAAGAACTGCAGCGCATCGCCGACCGCGTGGCGGTGCTGCGCGACGGCAAGCTGGTCGACGTGCGCGCCATGGCCGGCGTGCGCGAATCCGAACTGGTGCAGCGCATGGTCGGGCGCGCGGTGCACGAGCACGAAGGCCGCGCGCGCCGCGTGGCGGGCCCGATGCTGCTGAGCGCGCGCGGCATCGGCCGGGCGCAGGTGGTGCGCGACGTCGATCTCGAACTGCGCGCGGGCGAAGTCATGGGCCTGGCCGGGCTGGTCGGCTCGGGCCGCACCGAACTCGTGCGGCTGCTGTTCGGCGCCGACCGCGCCGACCGCGGCGAGGTCGTGCTGCACGACGGCACGCCCGCCGCGCAGCCCGTGCGGCATGCGCGCAAGGGCTGGCGCTCGCCGATGCAGGCGATTCGCGCGGGCATCGGCCTCGTGACCGAAGACCGCAAGTCGCAGGGCCTGCTGCTGTCGCAACCGATCCGCGTCAACGCCACGCTGAGCGACCTCGGCGCCATCTCGCACGCCGGCTGGCTGCGCCGCGCCAAGGAACGCCAGATTGCGCGCCGGCTGGTCGAGCTGCTGCGCATCCGCTCGCGCAGCATCGAACAACCCGTGTCCACGCTCAGCGGCGGCAACCAGCAGAAGGTGGTGTTCGCCCGCTGGCTGCACCGCGAGTGCAAGGTGCTGCTGCTGGACGAACCCACGCGCGGCGTGGACGTGGGCGCGCGCGCCGACCTGTACGCCGAACTCGACCGCATGACCGACGCCGGCAAGGCGCTCCTGATGGTGTCCAGCGACCTGCGCGAGCTGATGGCCATGTGCGACCGCATCGGCGTGATGAGCGCCGGCCGGCTGGTCGCGGTGTTCGAGCGCGGCGAGTGGAGCGAACAGTCGCTGCTCGCCGCTGCCTTCAGCGACGCCACGGGCCGCGTGCCCGGTTCCCCGGCGGATTCCGCCCCTTCCGCATCCGCCCCGACTTCCGCCGACGCCTGACGACCATGAACGCAGCCTCTCCCTCTTCTCCTGCTTCCGCCGCCGCCGGCAAGCCGCCGTCCGCGCTCAAGGGCCAGCTCGGCACCTACCTGGGCCTGACGGTCGTGCTGCTGGGCATGATTGCGCTCTTCGGCTCGATGAGCGAATACTTCCTCACGCGCGAGACCTTCATCTCCATCGCCAACGAGATCCCGGCGCTGGCCGTGATGGCGGTGGGCATGACCTTCGTGCTGATCATCGCGGGCATCGACCTGTCGGTGGGCTCGGTGCTCGCGCTGAGCGCGGCCGTCACGGCCGCCGCCATCCTCGAATGGAAGCTCTCGGTGCCGCTGGCCGCCCTGCTGGGCCTGGCCACCGGCCTCATCTGCGGCACGGTGACGGGCGCGGTGTCGGTCGCGTGGCGACTGCCCAGCTTCATCGTCTCGCTGGGCATGCTCGAGGCCGTGCGCGGCGGCGCCTACCTGGTCACCGACTCGCGCACGCAGTACGTGGGCGACGCCATCGCGGGCCTGGCCGCGCCGTGGATCGGCGGCATCTCGGCCGCCTTCGTGCTCGCCGTGGTGCTGGTGGCCGTGGGGCAGCTGGTGCTCACGCGCTCCGTGTTCGGCCGTCATGTCGTGGGCATCGGCACCAACGAGGAAGCCATGCGCCTGGCGGGCATCGACCCGCGACCGATCCGCATCATCGTGTTCGCCGTGACCGGCCTCTTGGCCGGGCTCGCGGGCCTGATGCAGTCGGCCCGCCTCGAAGCGGCCGACCCGAACGCGGGCGTGGGCATCGAGCTGCAGGTGATCGCGGCCGTGGTCATCGGCGGCACCAGCCTCATGGGCGGGCGCGGCTCGGTGGTCAACACCTTCTTCGGCGTGCTGATCATTGCGGTGCTGGAGGCCGGCCTGGCGCAGGTGGGCGCGAGCGAGCCGAGCAAGCGCATCATCACGGGCGCGGTGATCGTGGTGGCCGTCATCATCGACACCCTGCGCCAGCGCCGGGCCGATCGTCGACTGGCCTGAGCCTCCACAGGAACAAAGACAACCATGGCCACCATCAAGGACGTCGCACTCCAGGCGGGCGTTTCCGTCACCACCGTGTCGCACGTCGTCAACGACACGCGCCACGTGAGCGCCAAGGTGCGCGAGCGCGTCGAGCTGGCGATCCGCGAACTGGGCTACGTGCCCAACGCGATGGCGCGCAGCCTCAAGAGCAACACCACCTCGACGCTGGGCATGCTGATTCCCAACAGCTCGAACCCTTACTTCGCCGAGATCGTGCGCATCGTGGAAGACCGCTGCTTCGGCGCCGGCTACACGCTGGTGCTGTGCAACACCGACGACGAGCCCCGGCGCCAGAGCGTGTACCTGCAGGTGCTGGCCGAGCGCCGCATCGACGGGCTCATCGTGGTGTCGACCGGCGCCGACGAGGACGACTCGCTCGCCACCCAGCTGCGCGGCCTGCGCATTCCCACGGTGCTGGTCGACCGCGAGATCGCCGACCCCGCTTGCGACCTGGTGGAAACCGCCCACATGCAGGGCGGCCTGCTCGCCGTGCGGCACCTGCTGTCGCTGGGCCACAAGCGCATCGCCTGCATCGGCGGGCCGCTGGGCGTGACCTCGAGCGAGCAGCGCATCGAAGGCTGGCGCATGGCGCTGGCGGAGACCGGCTCACCGCCGAACGCCGACGCGCTGCTGTGGCGCGGCGGCTTCACCAGCCAGGGCGGCTACGAGGCGATGCACGCCATCCTGCGCACCGAGCAGAAGCCCTCGGCCGTGTTCGTGTGCAACGACCTGATGGCCATCGGCGCGCTGCGCGCCGCGCATGAAAGCGGCGTGCGCGTGCCCGACGAACTGTCCATCGTGGGCTTCGACGACATCGAACTGTCGGCCTACACCAGCCCGCCGCTCACCACCGTGGCGCAACCCAAGGAGCGCATCGGCGCGCTGGCGGTCGACATGCTGCTGGAGCGCATGGGCGGCAAGCGCCGCGACGCACGCAAGGTCGTGCTGCAACCCGAGCTGCGCGTGCGCGCCTCGACCGCGCGCCACGCGGGCTTTCGCGAAACCGGCGTGACGCCTGCCCCTTCCCCCACCACCGCCACACCTTCCAAGTCCCGCACCTCGTGAGCCTTCAGCCTCTTTCTTCCTCCACGCCGCCGCGCATCGTGGTGCTCGGCAGCCTGAACATGGACATCGTGCTGCGCGTGCCGCACGCGCCGGCCGCGGGCGAAACCCTGCTGGGCCGCTCGATCGACGCCATCCCCGGCGGCAAGGGCGCCAACCAGGCCGTGAGCTGCGCACGCCAAGGAGCGCAGGTGCAGATGATCGGCTGCGTGGGCGACGACGCGCATGGCGCGGCCCTGCGCGAGGCGCTTGCGCGCGACGGCATCGACACCGCCGCGCTGCGCACCGTGGCGGGCGAGCCGACCGGCACGGCGCTGATCCTCGTGGAAGACAGCGGCCAGAACCGCATCGTGATGATCCCCGGCGCCAACGCGCGCGTCGCCATCGACGAGGCCTCGCTGACGCAGCAGGTGCAGGGCGCGGCCTTCCTCGTCGCACAGTTCGAGACCCCGATGGACCAGGTGACACGCGCCATCAACGCCGCGCACGACGCGGGCTGCGCGGTGATGCTCAACCCCTCGCCGGTGCAAGCCATCGCCGAGGCGCTCTGGCCCCGCATCGACACGCTGGTGGTCAACGAGATCGAGGCGCAGACCCTGTCGGGCCAGAACGCCGACAGCCCCGAAGAAGCCGCGCAGGCCGGTCAGGCGCTGCGCGCGCGCGGCATCGCCCGCGTGGTCGTGACGCTGGGTTCGCGCGGCGCCGTGGCGGTCGACGCCGACGGTGCGCGCCACCATCCCGCGCCGAAGGTGCAGGCGGTCGACACCACCGCCGCCGGCGACACCTTCCTGGGCGCGCTCGCCGTGGCGCTGGGCGAAGGCCAGTCCTTCGACGAGGCCGTGCGCCTGGGCATCCGCGCCGCGGCGCTGTGCATCCAGCAGCCCGGCGCCCAACCCTCCATTCCGCTGCGCGACGCCGTGCTGCGCAGCCCCCTACCCCCCGACTGGATCACGCTGTGAAACGCTCTCCCCTGCTGCACGCCGAACTCTCCCACGTGATCGCCTCGCTGGGCCACGGCGACATGCTGGTGATCGGCGACGCCGGCCTGCCGATTCCCGACGGCCCGCGCCGCATCGACCTGGCCGTGGCGCGCGGTGTGCCGGGGATCACCGATGTGCTGAAGGCGGTGCTGTCCGAGATGCAGGTGGAAAGCGCGCTGATCGCGCGCGAGGCGCTGGAGCCCTTGCCCGCCGGCACGCTGCCCGCGTGGTGCGAAGGCCAACTGAGCGTGGTGCCGCAGGTCATCTCGCACGAAGAACTGAAGCGCGTGAGCGCGCGCGCCAAGGCCGTGGTGCGCACGGGCGAGTTCACGCCCTATGCCAATCTGGTACTGGTCGCAGGCGTCGTGTTCTGAAAATGGGTCTGGACGCATCGGTCCGCTGCAACTGCTGGGAGCGCGGCCTGACCCGGCCGACGCCCCTGGCATCGCGCATCGCCATCGACGAAGAGGGCTACCCCGCGCTGAAGGACGAGGACGACCCGGACTTCAGCGTGTTCTGGGAGTGGCTTCAAACATGCTGCGTCCACCCGAGCATGGAACAAGCCTGCGAGCACCTCGCGAACTGGTACGGCTATCGGGAGTTTCAGCACGCATTGCACCAGGCAGGCGGTGCCGAGCGCTTTCCGACGCTGTTCGACAACCTGCCGGAGGCGAATGGCGGCCTCGCGCCCGCCGCCGTGGCGTCGCACATGCTCGCGGAGCTGTCGGATTTCGAACAGTCCGCGCGCTTCGGCCAACGCTTCGTGCTGCTGGACTCGACCTCGGGCGATGAACTGCGCAGTGCCTCGGCGTCGCACGAGTTTGTGCTGACGTCCGAGCTGCGTCTGGGCGTTGATGCCGAGGGCTTCTTCGTCGTGTCGGGAGACGCCGACGTGCTGTTTCGCAGCAAGCGCTTCACGCAGGCCCTGCTGGCGCCTGAAGGCTCAGACCCAGTCAGGTCAGGCCCGGCGCTTTTGACTGATCTGGATTCAGGCAGGAGCTTTCGCTGCGCGCTTGCGATGCCCGGCCCCGACATTGCCTGGCCCGACGGTCGCATGCAGAACGATGCGGGTCAGTGTCGCTCCAGCTACCCGACGGCGGTTCATTTCGAGAGGCGCGACCACACGAGTGCCGACTTCAACTACATCGTCGAGCCGCTTCGGGTCTTGTGCAGCGCAGCCATCGAAACGGGAAATCCGATTCGCTGGTCGTAACGACCACGGCGCTTACTCGAACCTGTAGTTCGCGCCCACCACCTGCCCCACCTTGAGCATGTGCTCCACGCCCTGCACCACGATGCAGTTCATGCCGAAGGTGATGCCGCCGTCCACGCGCGCGTCGGCGCGGTAAGTGCGCAGCATGTCGCCGACCTCGGGGCTGCTGAGCGCGGTGGCCGGGTCGATGTCGGGAATGGGGCAGCGCGTGCAGGGCTTGACCGGGCGCAGCTCGGCCTCGCCTTCGCCGGTGGTGACGTGCAGCGCGTCGACCCGGTCTTCGTCGTGCGACTCGATGCCGGCCAGCACGATGTTCGGGCGGAAGCGCTCGATGCCGACCGGGTCGTGGCCAGCCGCCGCCAGGCGCTCGTTGAGTTCGGCGATCGAGCCTTCGCTGGCCACCAGCAGCGGAAAGCCGTCGGCGAACTGGTTCAGCGCCTCGACGCCGTCGGTCCACTTCAGGCTCGACAGGCGCTGGTGCTCGGGGTCGAAGCGCACCAGGCGCAGCGTCTGCGGCTTGCCGGGCTCCGAAAGAAAGTCGCTGAACCACTGGGCGGCGATGTCGCCCATGTCGTAGGCCGCGACTTCGTCCTTCCACACGCGCACGCGCACCGGCTGCTCGACGCGGTCGAAGGCCAGGTGCAGCGCCAGCATGCCGGGCGCGCGCAGCACGACCTCGGTGTGCTTCATCTGCGGCTGGATGAGCGCCATGCGCGGCAGCTGCCGCTGGGTGACGAACTCGCCCTGCGCATCGACCACCATCCAGGCGCGGTCGAACTCCAGGCCGGTTTCGGTGAGCAGCATCTCGTCGAGCTCGACGCCGGCGCACGACTTGACGGGGTACACGAACAGGCGGGCGATGGTGGCCTGGAGATCGAAAGCGGGCGGCTGCGACACGGTGGGGGTTCCTTTGAAATCGCTGGCCATTCTCCCGCATGAACGGGTATCGGCGCCCGCGCGCGAGGCAACTCCTACAATCATCCGATGGCCCTTTCCCCCGAAGTTTGTATCCGCGGCGCCGGCATCGTCGGCCGCACGCTGGCGCTGCTGCTGGCGCGCGAACGCGTGCGTGTCGCGCTCGTGGTGCCGCCGGCCCCTGCGGGCAAGGAAGACATCCGGGCGTACGCGCTCAACGCGGCGTCCCGCACCATGCTCGAATCGCTGCGCGCCTGGCCCGACACGGCCCATGCCACGCCGGTGCACGAGATGCAGGTGCACGGCGACGACGGCGGCCGGGTGCAGTTCAGCGCCGCGCGCCAGAAGGTCGAGGCGCTGGCCTGGATCGTCGACGTGCCCGCGCTCGAGCAGCAACTGGCCGACGCGGTGCGCTTCCAGCCCCTGATCGACGTGGTGACCGAGCCCGTGGCCGCGCCGCTCACGGTGGTGTGCGAAGGCAAGGCCAGCGCCTCGCGCGCGGCGCTGGGCGTGAGCTACGAGGTCACGCGCTACCCGCAGCACGCCATTGCCGCGCGGCTCGAGGCCGCGCACACGCACGACGGCATCGCACGCCAGTGGTTCAACGACCGCGGCGAGGTGTTCGCCCTGCTGCCGCTGGGCGGCGTGCACGGCAAGACGCTGGCGCTGGTGTGGTCGGTCGACCAGCTGCGCGTGCCCGAGCTGGTCGCGCAAGGCGCCGACGAATTCAGCGCCGCCGTGAGCGAAGCCAGCCACGGCGAGCTGGGCTCGCTGCGGCTCACGAGCGAACGCGCCGTGTGGCCGCTGTCGCGCGCCATCGCCGACCGCTGGTCCGGCACGATGCCCGGCCAGCCCACCCAGTCGTGGGTGCTCGCGGGCGACGCCGCGCACACGGTGCATCCGCTGGCGGGCCAGGGCCTGAACCTCGGCCTGGCCGACGCGGCCGCGCTGGCCGACGTGATCCGCACCCGCGACTACTGGCGCAGCGTGGGCGACGCCCGGCTGCTGCGCCGCTACGAACGCGCCCGCCGCGCCGACGTGCTGCAGATGAGCCTGGCCACCGACGGATTGCAGCAACTTTTCTCGCACAACCTGGGTCCACTCCCTGCGTTGCGCAACTGGGGCATGCGCGGTTTCGACCGCACGCGCTTCGTGAAGCACTGGATCACCGCACAAGCCATGGGCCTGAAGGCCTGATCGCCTGACGCCGCCGCCAGCCCTCCACCTTTTTCCCGAAACCTTCCCGATGACCTTCGTCCGCCACCTTCTCGTCGCCGCCTGCGCGCTGCTCACGCTCTCCACCGCCGGCGCGGGCGAGGCCGAGATCCGCAAGAACCTGCCGACGCACATCCCGCAACTGCCGCCCATCGAGGAAGTCACCAAGACGCCCGTGCCGGGCCTGTACGAAGTGCGCGTCAACGGCAGCCAGATCCTGTACACCGACGAGCAAGGCGGCTACCTGCTGCAGGGCAGCCTGATCGACGCCAAGACCCGGCGCAACCTCACCGAGGAGCGCGTCGAGAAGCTCACCGCCGTCGCCTTCGACAAGCTGCCGCTGAAAGACGCGATCAAGATCGTGCGCGGCAACGGCAAGCGCAAGGTCGCGGTCTTCGAAGACCCGAACTGCGGCTACTGCAAGCGCTTCGAGAAGGACATGAAGAAGGTCGACAACGTGACCGTCTACATGTTCCTGTACCCCGTGCTCGGCCCCGATTCGACCGCCAAGTCGCGCGACATCTGGTGCAGCAAGGACCCGGGCAAGGCCTGGGCCGACTGGATGGAAGGCAACGTCAAGCCCGCCGCCGCCGCCACCAGCTGCAACGTGACGGCGCTGGAGCGCAACGTGGAGTTCGGCCGCAAGTACAACATCACCGGCACGCCCACGCTAATCTTCACCGACGGCAGCCGCGTCCCGGGCGCGATTCCCGCCGAACAGGTCGAGAAGCAGCTCGCCGCTGCCAACTGATCCAATGGCGACGACCTCCGCTTCGCGCCGCGCAGCCCCAGCCACCGCCGTGCATTGCCGCGTCGAGTGCGCGGACCTTCATGCGCGCCTGTTCGCCGTCACGCTGACCATCGCCGCGCCCGCCGCGCAGCAGCGCGTGGCGCTGCCGGTGTGGATTCCGGGCAGCTACCTCGTGCGCGAGTTCGCCAAGAACCTGCAGGGCCTGCGCGCCACGCAGGGCCGCCGCAAGCCGGTGCTGACGCAGCTCGACAAATGCAGCTGGCAGGTCGACTGCGTGCCAGGCCAGCCGCTGGTGCTGCACTACCAGGTGTGCGCCTACGACAACTCGGTTCGCACCGCCTGGCTCGACGCCACGCGCGGCTTCTTCAACGGCACCAGCGTCTGCCTGCGTGTCGAGGGCCAGACCGAAGCGCCGCATGCGCTGGAGATCGTGCCACCCGCGCTGCCGGCCGACGCCGCGCGCTGGTCGTGCGCCACCGCGCTCGTGCCGACGAAGGCCGACAAGCACGGCTTCGGCAGCTACCGCGCCGCCGGGTATGACGAACTGGCCGACAGCCCGGTCGAGATGGGCGCCTTCTGGAGCGCCGAGTTCGACGCCTGCGGCGTGCCGCACCGCTTCGTGATCGCGGGCGCCGCAGCCTCGTTCGACGGCGAGCGCCTCATTGCCGACACCAAGGCCATCTGCGAAGCCGAGATCCGCTTCTGGCACGGCGACAAGGCCGGAAAGCGCGGCGGGCCGAAGCTGCCGATCGACCGCTACGTGTTCATGCTCAATGCGGTGGACGACGGCTACGGCGGGCTCGAGCACTGCCATTCCACCGCGCTCATCTGCAACCGCCGCGACCTGCCGCTGCGCGGCGAAAAGAAGAAGCAGCCCGAGGGCTACACCACGCTGCTGGGCCTCATCAGTCACGAGTACTTCCACACCTGGAACGTCAAGCGCATGCGCCCGGCGGAGTTCGCCAGCTACGACTACAGCCGCGAGAACTACACGCAGCTGCTGTGGTTCTTCGAGGGTTTCACGAGCTACTACGACGACCTGCTGCTGCGCCGCGCCGGCCGCATCGACGACGCCGCCTACCTGCGACTGCTCAACAAGACCATCAACCAGGTGCTGCAGACGCCCGGCCGGCTGGTGCAGCCGGTGGCCGACGCGAGCTTCGACGCCTGGGTCAAGTACTACCGCCAGGACGAACAGACGCCCAACAGCACCGTCAGCTACTACACCAAGGGTGCGCTGGTGGCGCTGTGCTTCGACCTCACGCTGCGCCAGGAAGGCAAGGGCACGCTCGACGACGTGATGCGCCACCTCTGGACGCACGGCAACGGCGGCCCGATCAGCGAGGCCGACATCGCCGCCGCGCTCGCAGCCGTGGGCGGACGCTCGTACGCCCCGGAACTCGCGCGCTGGGTGCATTCGACCGACGAACTCCCGCTGGCCGACCTGCTGCGCGCCCACGGCGTGGCCACGCTCGACGACCCCTCGCAACCCGCGCAGGCGCTCGGCTTGCGCGTGGCCGAAACCGGCGGCAGCGTGCAGATCAAGGTGGTGCTGCGCGGCGGCGCCGCCGAAAAGGCCGGTTTCTCGGCCAACGACGAATGGCTCGGTATCGAGTTGCCGGCCGTCGGTGGTCGCGGCAAGGGCGCGTCGCAACCCGCGCAGGCCTGGCGCCTCACCAAGCTCGACGACCTGGCGCTGTACCTCGGCGATGCCACCAAGTGCACCGCCCTCGTCGCGCGCGACCGCCGGCTGCTGCGCCTGCCGCTCACGCTGCCGACGGGCTCGACCACGTGGCGGCTGTTCTCGCACGACGCGGCCAAGATCTCGGCCTGGCTCGCAGCCAAGCCGTAACTCGTTTTCAGGCCGGGTGATCGACGGCCGCCACCAGCGGCGGCCGCACGAACAGCATCGGCTGCGGCTCGCCCACCAGCACGCAGGGCTTGCCGGTGCGGCGGCAGTGGTCCTGCACGCGCCAGTAGGCGCCGTGGCTCACGCAGCCGGTCTGGCAGATCACGAGGTCGGCGGCGCGCAGGCCCGCCTCGAGCGCCGCGGGGTCGTCGGCCTCGTCGCCGCCGTCGTGGTGCAGGTAATGGCCGCCGGCAATCTCCACGAGCTGGCGCGCCAGCGAAGGCGCCTCGGGCGCCGCTTCCGAACGGCCGACGCACAGCACCGACTTGGCCCGCAGGTCGGCCGGCACTTCCGGCCCTGGCGGCAAGGCATGGTGACGCCGGCCGCCCGGCGCCAGCAGCGCATTCAGGCGCTGGGGCAAGGCGCTGCCCTTGGCGGCGCGCGCCGCCAGTTCCTCGCGCACGATGGCAATCGCCGAGTCGCGCGCCACCAACGCACCGCGCAGCCGCACGATCTGCGCCTCGAGCCGCTCGACCCGGGCGGCCTGTTCCATCAGCAGGCGCGAGCAACGCTCCTGCACCCGGGCATAGGCCCGCAGCAACACGGCATGTTCTTGCATCGGGAAGTCCATGGCGGCCATTCTAGATGAGAACAATTCTCAAATGAAACACCCGCGCGTCAGCGGGCCCGAAGCCCGGCTGGGTATAGTGGGACGCGTTTTTTTCCCCACCTCCCCCGGAGACAGCGACACCATGAGCTACGAAAACATCGACGTGCGGACCGAAGCAGGCAAGGTCGGCATCATCACCCTCAATCGCCCCAAGGCCCTCAATGCGCTGAACGACGCACTGATGACCGAGCTGGGCCAGGCGCTCAAGGCCTTCGACGCCGACGACGCCATCGGCTGCATCATCCTCACGGGCAGCGAGCGCGCCTTCGCAGCCGGCGCCGACATCGCGGCGATGGCCAAGTACAGCTTCATCGACACCTACAAGGGCGACTACATCACGCGCAACTGGGAAACCATCCGCTCGATCCGCAAGCCGGTGATCGCCGCCGTGAGCGGCTTCGCGCTGGGCGGCGGCTGCGAACTCGCGATGATGTGCGACTTCATCATCGCGGCCGACAACGCCAAGTTCGGCCAGCCCGAGATCAAGATCGGCGTGATCCCCGGTGCCGGCGGCACGCAGCGCCTGCCGCGCGCGGTGGGCAAGAGCAAGGCCATGGACATGGCGCTCACCGCCCGCATGATGGACGCCGCCGAAGCCGAGCGCGCGGGCCTCGTGAGCCGCGTGGTGCCCTACGAAAAGCTGGCCGACGAAGCGCTGGGCGCCGCGCTGATCATTGCGGGCTTCTCGCAGATCGCCGTGATGGCGGCCAAGGAATCGGTCAACCGCGCCTTCGAGAGCGGCCTGAGCGACGGCGTGATGTTCGAACGCCGCCTGTTCCACGCGCTGTTCGCAACGCAGGACCAGAAGGAAGGCATGGACGCCTTCCTGGCCAAGCGCCAGCCGGACTTCAAGAACGCCTGATCAGGCTGATCGTCGCGGGCCCGGCGGCCGCAACAGCGGTCGCCGTCAGCGGGTTCGCGACAGCGCCGTGCGCAGCGCCTCGAGCGCCTGCGCCGGCGGCGTGCCGATGGAGGCGGGGCCGCCCGGCTGCGGCGTCCACCGCACCTGGTCGCCCGCGATCTCGAGCACGGCCAGCAACGCGCCGTCGCGCCGCAGTTCGATGCGCGCCTCGACCGGCGCACCCAACTCCCCGCCCGCCACGGCGGCCGCACGCGCCACGGTGTTCACCAGTGCCGCGAGGCCTTCGGTGTCGCCGCGCGCCTGGCGCGTGGTGGTGCCGGCGCGCGTGATGTCGAGTGCGGTCCAGCGGTCCAGTGCCGTGAAGCCGCCGCTCACCACGGCTTCGGTGGCCGCGCGCGGCGCCGCCTTGGCGGCGGCCGACGGAGCCGGCGCGGCTTGCACGGGAGCGGCCCGACGCTGCATGCCGGCGACATTCGCGCTGGCACCGCCTTGCGCGGCAAGCGACGGGGCCGTGTCTGCGGACTCGCGCTGCATCGGCGCTGGCGCTGCAGGCGCTACAGGTGCTACGGCCGGCGCCGGCGGTGCGGCTGCGTAGGGCATCGGACTCTGGCCGACATCGGCCATGGGCGGCGCGGCCGGCATGGGCGCGGACGCGATGGCCGGTGCGGCGGGTGCAGGCACGGGCGCCGGGGCTTGCACCACCGGGGCCGCGGGCGCCGCCTTTTCCATCGTCCGTGCTTCGTCCTTCTGGACCGACGCCGCCGCCGCAGGGGCTTCGCGCCGCCGCGATGCTTCACGCGCTTCCTGCGTCTCGCGCTGCTTCAGGGTTTCTTTCGCATCGCGCGCCGCTTCGCTGCGCTGCACTGCGGGCGGTGTCATGTCCGCCGTTGCGGCCGGTTCAGCGACAGGCGCGGGTGCCGCAGCGACTGCCGGCGCCTCAGCCGTTTGCGCAGGCGGTGCCG
Source organism: Variovorax sp. GW821-FHT09D07 (assembly GCF_059416345.1). Lineage (NCBI taxonomy): Bacteria > Pseudomonadati > Pseudomonadota > Betaproteobacteria > Burkholderiales > Comamonadaceae > Variovorax > Variovorax sp. GW821-FHT09D07. Next base: position 243,583 of record NZ_JBWKOY010000006.1, on the reverse strand, counting down.
ACGCCGGCGCGGGCGCCCCGGCCACTTGCGCCTCGCCATCGAGCCGCGCGTCGGGCACCGGCTCGCGATGCCACAGCACGGTGACGAAAGTCGCCACGAGCACGGTCGCGAAGGCCGCGTTCCACGGCATGCGCGAACGCGGACTGCCGCCGCCGAACAAGCGTCGCCACCACGGCGCGGCCTGCACCGCAGGGCCGGCCGCCGGCGCGGAGGCCGCGGCGAGGTTGTGCGCCATCTTCAGGATCGCCTCGCGCGTGTGGGCCGCGGGCACGGCGTCGCGGTCGGGCGCATGGTCCAGCGCGCGACGCAGCCGCGGGTCGTGCAGGTCGTCGTCGTCCATGCCGGTGCTCATGCCCGCTGCTCCAGCACCGACAGGTAGCGTTCCATGCAGCCGCGCAGCTTCTGCAGCCCGTAGCGCAGGCGGCTGCGCACGGTCTCGAAGCCGATCTCCAGCCGGGCCGCAAGCGCGTCGACGGTCAGGCCGTCTTCATGGTGCAGGAGAAAAGCGGCGCGTTGCTCGGCCGGCAGTTCGTCGAGACAGGTCAGCAGCCGACGGCCGGCGGCACGCCAGAACGCCAGCTCTTCGGCCGACGGGTGCGCCGACAAGTCGGTGGCCCCGTGCACGCCGCGGTCGAGCGCGGGCACCGCGTCGCCGTCGTCGTCGGTCGCGTGGCCATCGAGCGTCACCTCGCGCCCGCTCACGCGCAGGCGGTCCATCGCGAGGTTGTGCGCGATGGTGAAGGCCCAGGTGCGCCAGGTGGCGCCCTGCGGCGAGAAGCTATCGCGCGCCGAGATGATCCGCACCCAGGTGTCCTGGAACACCTCGTCGGCCTGCGCGGCCAGCCGCGCGCCGAGCAGGCGCTTGACGAAGCGGAACAGCCCGCCTTCGTGGCGCGCATAGAGCACGTCGAAGGCGGCGGCGTCGCCGTGGGCGTAGGCCAGCATCAACTGATCGTCGGGCATGGCGTCGCGCTCGGTGGCGGTGCGGGCAGCAGCAGAAGGGGCGCGTGGCAGCGCAGACATCGCAGGATTGTCACCCGAGCTTGTACGGCGCACGGAGGCGATCGGGGTTAGGTCGAAACGCGATCCAACGCATTCGATCGCAGAAAAATCGACCTGAAAACGCCGGGAGTTGAACTGGGCCCAAAGCCTGGGCTATAATTTTGGGCTCGGTGCTGAATTGCACTGACGGCTCTTTAGCTCAGTCGGTTAGAGCGATGGAATCATAATCCACAGGTCCGCGGTTCGAGTCCGTGAAGAGCCACCAACACAGCCTCCCCGCCCCGGCGGAATGGCTCAAAAAGCCCTAAGTTTTCAACGACTTAGGGCTTTTTTCGTTCAGGCGTCCGACGCCATCTCGCCCACCGGCACCCGGTCCAGCCGGAACGCCTCGGGCTCGCAGTGCACCAGGCGCCAGCCGTGGGCGCCGTGCAGCTGCAGTTCGTCCATCACGTCCGTCAGCGTGCCGATGAGTTCGTTGCCCCAGAACCTGCGCGCGCCGCGCACGGGGTTGAGCATCTGCCGCAGCCGCGGAATCGACAGCACGCGCTCGGCGTTGAAGAAGAACTCCAGCGCGAGGTCGAAGGTGACCGGGTCGACGCGCTGCGTGCGGCCCGGGAAGCTCACGCTGCGGTCCATCGGCTGGAAGCTGTAGGCGCCCCACACGAGCGGCGTTGGCATCGCGCACGCCAGGCCGCGCGTTCGGAGCGACAGCAGGATGGTGCGGTAGAAGTCGTCGAACGCCGGTGCCGCTACGGGCGGGCGCCCCCGCAGGTGCCGCGTGGGCGCGGGCGCCTCCTGCGCCAGTGGAACGACCTTCGTCCCCATCAACAACAGCACGTCCGGCGCCTCTTCGCGCGCCGCCTCGAGCACATCGGCCAGGAACAGCAGGTTCAGGCGGTCGCCCAGTGCCGCGAGTTCGTCAATGCTGGTGAACACCAGCGGCGCCACGCCCAGCGCGCGCAGCACGCGCCGCGCGTACTCGCGCTCGCGCAGCGCATGGCCGAGCACGCCGATGCGGCGGGCGGGGCGTGCCAGGGGCTCCGAGGGTGCGGCGAAGAAGCGGCTCATGCGGGTGCCCCTTCACAGTCCGCTGCGGTAACAACATGCCCGAGGCAAGGCTTTCGGGGGCTCGGGCCGCGGTTCGCGACCCCGGTGATCAGGACCGGCATGGGTGCTCGAAATTCTCAAAAGAATGAATGAAGCCGCGTCCGCTGCGCCCGCGCTTCATGCCGCATGCGATGCGGCACAAGGCAGCGGGCCCACTGAGGCAACCCGGCGCTCACCCATCCTAGGAAGGCCCGCACGGCCCGTACATAGGACTGTTCCGAAAAGCCGCGCCTTTCGCGCCCCTCAGAGCACCTTTGCGCCGCGCAGCCAGTCCAGCAGCATGGCCGAGTCGGCGCGCATGCGCAGGTCGGCGGCCTCGGCGTCGAAGCGCGTCGTCACCTGGGCCGACTGGTTGTTGTAGTGGTCGCTCTCGGCCGTGAGCACGTCCAGCAGCGTGCGCTTGCCCAGGTGGTACCACTGCTCGTAGAAGATCTTGCGCACGCGGTCGGTTTCCTGGATCAGCTCGGTGTACTCGCCGGCACGGCTGGCCGCCGCGTCGCGCTGCTCGGCCGAGGTGCGCAGCCGGTAGGCCAGGTCGCGCGCCGAGGCCTCGGCCTTTTCCTCGCCGGCCGCCGCGCGCTCGAAGGCCGCGCGTTCCGACGCGCGCCCCGAGCCGCCCTGGAACGCGTTCCACTGCAGCGACAGGCCCGTGGACCACGGCTGCTTGTTGCCCGCCGAATCCTCCTGCGTGCTCTTGCCGACCACCCAGTTCAGCTGCGGCAGGCGCCCGGCCTTCACCGACTCCGCATACAGGCCCGCGGCCTTCGCCTCGGCCCGCGCCTGCTGCATGGCCGGATGCTCGGCGCCCGCAATCAAGGCGTCCTGCAGCGCGACCGGGCGGATCTCCCATGCCAGGTCGGCCGGCCACTGCACCTCTTCGCCGACCAGCTTCACGAGGCTGACCTGCACCTCGCGCAGCTTGGCCACGATGGCGTCGCGGCCGGTCACGGCCTGCAGGCGGCGTGCGCGCGCCTGCGTGAGTTCGCTGGCGCGGCCGCGGTCGCTCTGCACGATCTGGCTCAGCATGTCGACCAGCTCTTCCATGCGCTTCACATAGCCCTGGCTGGCCTCGAGCGCCGCCTGGTGGCGCCGCTGTTCGAGCAGCGCCGACACGGTGTCGTACGCGATCTTCTGGCGCACCTGCTGCGCCGCCTGGTAGGCCGCCTTCGAGGTCTCGGTGCGGCTGTCGATGGTGGCGCTCAGGCGCCCCCAGTCGTACACCGGCGTGGTGATGGCGAGGTTGCCCGCCGCACTGCGCGTGCCGCTGTTGTTGGCGCCGCTGCCGCCGAAGGTCGCGGACGGCGACGACACGCCCACCTGCACCTGCGGCCACCGCTGGCCCTTGGCCTGGTCGATGTCGTACTCGGCCGCCTTCCAGTTGGCCTGCGCCTCGCGCGCCTCGGCGCTGAGCTCGAGCGCCTTGCGCACGTTCTCGTCGAGGTAGGCGCGCAGGCGCTCGCCCGCATCGGCGCTGAGGCCCATCGAGGAGGCGGATGCCACCACCTTGCGCATCTGGAACGGCGGCGGCGACGCCGCAACGAACGGCGCAGGCATGGCCACCGGCGCCACGGCAACCGCCACGGCCGGCGCTACAGCCAACCGCCGCGCCACCTTCAGCGCCGGCGCCTCGTCCTGCGACGCATGCGCCACCGACGCGCCGGCGCCAAGCAGCATCGACACCGACAGCAGCGCGCACACGCCCGACTGCATGGAATTGTTCTTCTTCGTTTTCATGATGACTTCGACTCCTGCTCAGCGTTCGCGAAACGCTTCGCGTGCCTTGAGCACCGGCTTCAGCAGGTAGCTCAAAACTGATTTCTCGCCCGTGCGGATCTCGACCGTGGCGGTCATGCCGGGAATGATGGGGAACTCCTTGTCGCCCGCGCTCAAGGAGGCTTTGTCCGTGCGCACCAGCAGCCGGTAGTACGAGGTGTCGCCGCGCGCGCCCTGGCGCGCCTTCTCGTCGTCCTTCAACGTGTCGGGGCTCAGGTGCTCCACCGTGCCGGTGAGGCCGCCGTAGATGCCGTAGTCGTAGGCCGAGATCTTCACCGTGGCCGGCAGCGTCGGCCGGATGAAGGCCACGTCCGACGGCTTGATCTTGGCTTCCACCAGCAGCTGGTCTTCAAGCGGCACGATCTCCATGATGTCCGCGCCCTGCTGGATCACGCCGCCGATGGTGTTCACGCGGATGTTCTTCACGGTGCCCTTCACGGGCGCCTTGATGGTGGTGCGCTTCATCACGTCTTCGCGCGCGCCCATGTTCTCCTTGGCCTGCGCCAGCTCGCCCTCGAAGCGCGTGAGTTCGGCGTTGGCCTCGGCCCGGTACTTGTTCTGGCGCTCGGCGATCTGCAGGCGGAACTCGTTGGCCTGGCGCTTCATGCGCAAGACTTCCACTTCCGACATCAGGCCGCGCGCCGACAGCGGCTCCGACAGCGAGATCTCGCGCTCGGCCAGCTGCAGGCTGCGGTTCAGCGCGCCGACGCTCTCGTTGAGCGTCTGGCGGCGCGCGTTGTAGGCCTGGGTCTCGTCGCGCACGATCGAGTCCACGCCCTGCACGTCCGGCGGAAACGCGAGCGGCTGCGCATAGGCCTCGGCGCGCAGCCGGGCAATGGAGCCCTTCAGCGCCTGCACCTTCGAGAGCCCTTCGCGGTACGACGCACCTGCGCGCGTCGGGTCGATCTCGAGCAGGATCTGCCCGCGCTCGACCACGTCGCCTTCGTGCACGTTCATCTCTTCCAGGATGCCGCCTTCCAGGCTCTGGATGATCTGTTCGCGGCTGGCCGGAATCACGCGACCTTCGCCCTGCGTGATCTCCTCCACCTTGGCAAAGTGCGCCCACACGCCGCCGACCACGAGGATCGTCGCGATGAGGTACAGCACCGCCAGGCTGCCCGGCGTCTTCTGCACCAGCATCGCTTCGCGCAGGTCCTTCACGAAGGGAGAGTCTTCGTGGCGCGCCTGGCCGCTCGGGCCCGGGCGCTTCGCGGGCAGCTTCGCCACGGGGGCCGGCACCTTCGCCGGCAAGGCCGCGCCGGGCATGGGCCCTGCGGTGGTTTCAGTCGTGTTCATGGCATCGTTTCCTTGCATCGGGTGCGCGCTCATGCGGGCACCGGTTGTTCGTTCGGTTCATTGCCGGCCGCGCCACGCAGGCGCGCCAGCACGGCGTCTTTCGGTCCGTCGAGAAACACCTTGCCGTCGCCGTCCATCACGACGATGCGATCGACCAGGTCGAGCACCGACAGCCGGTGCGTGGCCACCACCAGGGTCTGGCCCTGCGTGACGTGCGCCATGCGGCGCAGGAATTCGTGTTCGGTCTGCAGGTCCATCGAGCTGGTGGGCTCGTCCATCAGCAGGATGCGCGGGCGCAGCAGCAGGCAGCGCGCCAGCGCCACCAGCTGGCGCTGCCCGCCCGAGAGGCCGTGGCCGCCCTCGCCGATGGGCATGTCGTAGCCGCGCGGATGGCGCGCCGCAATCGCGTCGATGCCGGTGATGCGCGCCACGTGCAAGAACTCTTCCGTGGTGGCCGAGGGGTGGCCGATGGTCACGTTGTCGCGCAGCGTGCCGTGGAACAGGCGCGCGTCCTGGCTCAGCAGGCCCACGGCGGCGCGCACATCGGCCGGGTCGATCTGGCCCACGTCGACACCGTCGAGCAGCACCTGCCCGGCACCGGGCTGGTACATCGCGGCCATCACGCGCAGCAGCGTCGACTTGCCGCAACCGATGTTGCCCAGGATGGCGATGCGTTCGCCCGCCTTGATCGTCAGGCTCACGTCCTGCAGCACCGGCGGTGCCGGCTGCATGGGCGGCGCGGGGTAGGCAAAGTTGATCTTCTTGAGCGTCACGTGGCCGTTGAACACCGGCTTGGCCAGGTAGCGTCGCTCGGCCACGCGGTCGGCCGGCTTGGCCATCACCTGGTTGAGCGAGGTCAGCGCCGTCTTGGCCTGCTGGTAGCGCACCGCCAGGCCCACCACCGCCGCCAGCGGCGAGGTCGAGCGCCCGGCCAGGATCACGGTGCCGAACAGCGCGCCCATCGTGAACTCGCCCGCATGGATGAGGTACACGCCCCACACCACCAGCACCACGGTCTGCACCTGCTGGATCAGCGTGACGAGGTTCACCGCCATGCTCGAGAGCTTGCGCGACTTCATGGAGCTGGTGGCCGCGAGCGCGCTGAAGTTTTCCCACTTCTGCTGCATCACGCCCTCGCCGCGCGCGGCCTTGAGCGACTCGATGCCTTCGATCGATTCGATGAGCAGACCCTGCTTGAGCGAACCCTCGCGCAGGTTCTCCTGCATCACCTTGGCCAGCGGCCACTGGATGGCCACGCTGATCAGGATGATGAGCGGAATGGACAGCAGCGGCACCAGCGCCAGCGGCCCGCCGATCATGAAGATGATGCCCACGAACAGCAGGCAGAACGGCAGGTCCGACAGCGTCGAGATCGTGGCCGAGGTCACGAAGTCGCGCACCGACTCGAACTCGCGCAGCTGGTTGGCCGACGAGCCCGACGACTGCGGCTTGTGCTCCATGCGCGTGGACAGCAGCTTGCGAAACAGCATCGAGCCCAGGATCAGGTCGGCCTTCTTGCCCGCCATGTCCACCAGGTGCGAGCGCACGTGGCGCGCACTGAACTCGAACACCATCGCGAACACCACGCCGATGGCCAGCGACCACAGCGTGACATACGCCTGGTTGGGCACCACGCGGTCGTACACGTTCATCGTGAAGAAGGTGCTCGCCAGCGTGAGGATGTTGATCAGCAGCGCCGCCAGCGCCGCGCTCGCGTAGTAGCGCCGGTAGCGCCACAGCGTGGAAAAGAGCCAGTGCCCTTCCGACTCTTCGGCCTCGGGGCCGGCGCGGTCGTCCAGCTGCGCATGCGGCTTGGCCAGCAGTGCGTGGCCGCCGTACAGCGCGGCCATCTCCTGCACGTTGAGCGTCACCGTGCCCGTGCCGGCTTCCGGCAGGATCACGTCGTAGGTGGCCTTGTCGCCCTGGCCGTTGCGGCCGGTGATCACACATGCGCCGCCTTCCTTGCGCAGCGCCACCACGGGGAACAGGTACGAGAGCAGGTCGCCCACCTCGCGCTTGACCCAGCCCGCGCCGATGCCCGCCTGCTCCAGGATGCGCACCGCCAGCGTGGGCGACAGGCGCATCTCGCGCGGCAGGCCCGCCTGCAGCGCGGCCTCGCTCAGCGTGCGGCCGTGGTGCGCGCACAGCCAGTGCACGGCGCGCAGCAGCGTGTCGCGCTCTTCCGCCACCATCGCCATCGGCGACGCCTCGTTGCCGGGGGCTCCCGGTACGCCGGGTACGGCGTCATGCGCGATCACTGCAGCCATGTGGTTCTCTTTTCTCTTCGCCCGTTGGCAGGCCTGTGGCAGCGCGGCGGGGCCGTGGATGCCGGTGGTGTGAAACATCGGGGCAACACCCGTCCCTGCCCCACGGCATCGGACTTTCATGGCATTGCACCGACAAGGAATTCGCAGGGGCCCCGCATGCGCCTCGGCAGCGGGGGAACTCGACGTGGGAGCCGCGCGGCAGGCGCCGTTCCCATGCCAAGGACTTTACAAATGGGCCCGTGAACAATCCATCGGACTCGTCCGAAACTGCGGGCCGCATGCACGCCAAAAGGGGCGTTGTCCCTGCCGCTGCGGGCAAGGGGCAACGCCCCGCGGCGCACGCAGCGCCGGAATGCCCGCCGCGCGGTGCGACTTACGCGACTTACTTCACGCCCTGCACCACCACCTCGACGCGGCGGTTGGGGGCGTTGCACGCAATGCGGGCGTCGCGCGAGCGGTTGGCCACGCACGACACCACGGTCTCGACGCTGCCCATGCCTTCGGCCGCGATGCGGTCCGCCGGCAGGCCTTCGTCGGCCAGCACGCGGCGCACCGTCTGTGCGCGTTGCTCCGACAGGCGCAGGTTCTCGGGCGCCGAGCCGATCGGATCGGCATGGCCGCGCACTGCGATGCGCGTCACGCCTTCCAGCGAATTCGCGCGGATCTGCGCGGCCACGTCGGCCAGTGCCGTGCGACCCTTCTGCGTCATCGCGGCGAGGTCGGAGCGGCCGAACGCGAACAGCGTGTCGGTGTTGAGCGTGTAGCGGGCCTTTTCCACCGGCTGCACCGCGGCCACGGGCTCCCGGCAGCGCTCGACCGCGCTCGCGCGGCTGATCACGTGACGCTGCTCGTGTGCGCCCGCCAGCATGCGTTCGGCGTCGGCGCGGCGGTAGGGCACGGGCGAGCCCGAGCCGTCCTGTTCCGACACGGCCACGAACACCGTCTTGCCGCCTTCGAGCTCGGCGCGCGTGCGGGGCTGCGACTTGCCTTCGTAGGTGGGCGCATCGCCGAGGTAGGCCTCGACCGAGTGGTTGCCCGGGGCCACGCACAGGCGCGTGAAGCTGTTGGGCAGCAGCGCGGCGTGGAACTCTCCGTTCACGTACACGTGCGCCGCACCGGGGCGCTGGCCGGCGGCCGAGGTGCTGACGGGGCGAAAGAAGATCACCTGGGCCTGGTCGGCCGCTGCGGCGGGCACGGCACGGTAGGCCGGCCCCTGGCGAACCGCAGCAGCGCCCTGCTTCTGCGGTTGCTGGGCCTGCGCCGCGGTCGCCGCCAGCACGCCCAGTGCCAGGAGTGCGGCGGCGCGAGCGCCGCGGTAGGAGAAAAGAAAGGTCGAAGGAAGCAACGAGGACATGAATGGCTCCGGGTGCCCCGCACGGGGGCACGCATGAAAAATGAATGAGAAAAAAGTGGGACCTCGACGCCACGGCCGGGCGACGGGCCCCGTCGGCTTAAAGGATGGTCACGTGGACCTTGTCCTCGACCAGCAGCTCGGCCGTGCCGGCCAGGTTGGTGTAGACGTGGTACGTCACGCCGCCCACCGTGGCATTGCTGCCCTGCGTCCAGCCGTCGTCGCCGTGGGTGCCGCCGAGCAGGTCGACGTCGCCATTGGCGCCGTTGACCAGCATCTGCACCTTGCCGTCGGCCACGACCATGTCGCGCGCGCCGCCGGCCAGCACGTCGTGCGTGCTGAGCGCCAGCGTGTTGCCGCCTGCACCCAGGTCGAACTTCTCGACGCCCTGCACCTTCAGGCCGAGGGCCGACAGGTCGATGTGCATCGCCTTGCCGTCCATCACCAGGGTGTCGACACCCAGGCCGCCGTCGATGCGTGCGAAGTCGCCGCTGTGGACGCGGATGACATCGTCGCCCGCACCGCCGTGCACCGTGTCGCCCGTGCCCACCTTCGTGAAGGTGTCGTTGCCGGCGCCACCTTCGAGGCGGTCGGCATAACCGAGCCGGGCGATGAGCATGTCGTCGCTCTCGGTGTACGCCTGGGTCGCGTGGCTGAGCACGTCGGCATCGGCATCGAGATGCGTGGCCTGTGCGAGTGCATCAGGGACGACATCGTCATGCATGGCATCCGACGGCGCCATGCCGAAGGTGCCGGGAACAACGACCTTCGACCAATGGATGTTGTCAATGATGATGCCCCCGTCAGGTTCATTCTGGAGAGCGACGACCATGTAGGCAATGGCCTTTCCGGCCGGCGCGCTGAACGAATAGGTCAGACCGCTTGCGTCCCCCTTGGCCTGCTGGGCGAGGTTCTGCGCCCCAAGCACGTTGCCCTGGGCATCGTAGTAACGGACGGTATTGGTGGCGCCTTGGACCGCGTGAATCGTGTAGTCCAGCTCGGACACCGTCCAATTGAAATCGAACCGCGTCTGAGAATCCGGACCGCAAAGATACATCGTCTTGGTCCCGGAGCCGCCGCCTGACAGGGTAGGGTGGCTGGTCGCGTAGATCCCGGAGCCGGGAGAGGCGGTCGTCCCCACAACCACACAGCTGACCTTGAGGCCATTGGTCGTGGTGAAGCTCGAGCCCACTACCTTGTCCAGGTATTGAATGGCCATCGCGTCAAAGTCCTCGCCCGTGGACGTCACGCTGCCAATCCCGAGCCCATAGGGGTTCGAGCTTGCACTGACGTTGCCGGCCTTGTCGGCCTGCGTCGCGATGAAGCTGTGGTTGCCAAGGGCCAGGTCGCTCGTGGGCGTCAACGACCACTTGCCGTCGTCACCCACGATCACGGTGCCGATCACGGTGCTGCCACTCATGACGGTGACCACAGCGCCGACCTCGCCCGTTCCACTCAAGGTGGGGCGTGTGTCGTCGGTGACACCACCACTGGCCACGTTGCCTTGGGTACTGCCCACGTCGTCATGCGCGCCGGTGATGGTCACCTTCGCCGGTGGCGTCGTGTCCACCGTGAACCCGAACGCAGCCGAAGGCACGCTGGAAACGCCCGCCTTGTTGATCACGATCGCGCTGATGCTGTGGCCACCGTCGGCCAGCGGAGTGGCCGGCGTGTACGTCCAATTGCCCGACGCGTCGGACTGCACGCGCGTGACCTCCACGCCGTTGTTGAAGACGATGACGGTGCTGTTGGCTTCGGCCTTGCCCGAGAAGTCGGGGCGCGAGTCGTCGGTGGTGCCGTTGAGTGCCACATTGCCCACGATGCTGCCGACGTCGTCGACCACCGACACGATGGTCGGCTTGGCCGGCGACGTCGTGTCCACGGTGAGGTCGAACGCGGCGGTCTTGGCGCTTTCGCTCCCGCCCACCGGGGTGACGCTGGCGCGTAGGCTGTGCAGGCCTTCGCCCAACGGCGTGCCCGGCGTGAAGCTCCAGTTGCCATTGGCACCGGCCACGGTCTGACCGAGCAGGGTGCTGCCGTCATAGATCTTCACGGTGCCGCCCGCGATGGCCTTGCCCGTCAGCGTCGGGGTGGTGTCGTCGGTGAAGCCGCCGTTTGCAATGGGGCCGGTGATCGCACCCGCATCGTCCATCGCCTGGTCGATGCTGATCTGCAGCGTGACCGCCACGCCTTGCTGCACCAGCAGGTCGGCCTTGAAGCCGGAGTGCTGGTACACCTCGTAGACCACGCCGCCGACGGTGACGTTGGCGCCCTTGACCCAGTCGCCCGGGTCGGTGCCGTTGGGCAGCACGTCCATCAGCGAAACCTTGTCGCCGGCATTGCCCTTGACCATCATCTGCACGCGGCCATTGGTCACGAACTGGTCCACGGCGCCGTTTTCCATCACGTCGGCCAGCGACAGGGCGAGCGTGTTGTTGCCCGTGCCGGTGATGTCGATGATTTCCAGCGAGCTGACCTTGTGGCCGAGCGCGGTCAGATCCAGCAGCTGGTTGGCGCCGGTCAGCTTGAGCGTGTCGGTACCGCCGTTGCCGGAGATCGCCGAGTCGGCCAGGTGCTTGACGTCGGACACGACGAACTCGTTGTTGCCCGAGCCGCCATGCACGGTGCCCACCGATGCAGCGGTGAGGGTCTGCGATGCCGCGGGGTCCTTCAGTCCTGCGCTGGTCCAGTACTGCGATGCATTGCCGGCCGGGTCGACCATGGCCGCCGAGATATCGGGCAGAGGCGGGAGGGCGCTCAAGTTGTCGATCCAATGCCCCCCCAGATCGCCGATCGCCGTCACGACGAAATGGCCGATCGTTTTTCCGGCTGGCGCTTCAAAGGAAAACTTCTGCCAGTTGCCAGCTGCCGCCGGGAGAGACCCCAGGAGGTTGCCCGATACGTCATAGAACTTGATGTCCCCCGTGCCGTTGTGGCCGTACATGAAGAAGGAGACCGCGCTCTTTCCGCTCGAGAACTGATAGCTTGTCGTGAAGTTGGCACTGCTCTCCCCGGGCATGAGAACGCGGCCGTCCAGAGTGCCGCCAGTGATCTTCATCTCGGAAGAGGAGGTGATGGTCACATCGCCAGTCGTCAACGACAGCCCCACCGCTCCCGAGGGAAGATCATTGAACTTGATCATCGCGGGATTGGTGATCAACGCCTTTCCTGCCGCAATGTCGGCCGCGGTCAGCGTGTACTCGTAATAGTCGCCGCCCAGTTTCAGGCTGATCTTGTGGCCTGCGGCCACGTTGGCTGCGTTGAACTGCACCTCCAGGTCGGTGCCGACCTGGAGCACCTTGGTCGGCGCCACAGGCGCAGCGGTGTCCAGCGCCATCGCCTGCGATTGCACCGCGCCCACGTTGCCGGCGGCGTCCACCACCTGCGTCTGCACCGTCCAGTTGCCTGCGTGGCTGCTGTCGTCCTGCGCACTCCAGGCGGTGCCCGAAACGAAGGCCGCCTTCCAGGTCACGCCGCCATCGGTGGAGACCTGCAGGGTCTCGCCCGCACCGAGCGCTGCGGACAGCTTGCCCTGCAGCAGGCGCCCGGCGCTGCCGTCATTGGTCAGGTAGTCGACCTCGCTGAAGCCGCTGTCCTTGCCAACGACCGAGACCGTGGCCGTCTGCGTCGGCGCCACCGTGTCCACGGTGAAGCCGAACGCATCCGACGCCGCACTGGCGTTACCCGCCTTGTCGACGGCCGTCACGGTGATGGTGTGCACGCCGTTGCCCAATGCCGTCGCCGGCGTCCAGGTCCAGTCGCCCGAGGCATTGGCCGTCACCTTGGCGAGTTCGACGCCCTTGTCGTAGATGACCACGGTGCTGTTCGCCTCGGCCTTGCCCGAGAGCGCCGGCCTGGCATCGTTGGTGAACCCGTCCTTGCTCACGTTGCCGGTCACCGGGGCCACGTCGTCGACCACCGACACGAGGGTCGGCTTGGCCGGCGGCGTCGTGTCCACCACGAAGTTCCAGCTGCCGCTGGCCTCGCTGGTCTGGCCCAGCGGACTGGTGGACGTGGCGGTGATGCCGTGCGCACCCTCGGCCAGATTGGCCAGGGGCGTGAAGCTCCACTGGCCCGAGGCGTCGGCGACGACCTGGCCCAGCAGCGTGCTGCCGTCGTAGAACTTGACCGTGTGGTTCGCCTGTGCCGTGCCCGCCAGCGTCGGCCTGGCGTCGTTGGTGGCTTCGCCGGGTTGCAGCATGTGCGGCGTGCCCACGTCGTCGAACACGCTGTCGATCACGGGTGCGCTCGGCTTGTCGGTGACGACGGTCACCTTGTAGCGCCCGGTCGGCATGGTCTCGTTGCCGGCAGCATCGCGCTCCACGAGCGTGAAGGTGTTCAGGCCAGGGGCCAGCGGGGTGTCGACCTGGAAGGTCCACTGGCCGTTTTCGCCGATGGTGGCCTGGCCCAGTTCATGGGTGCCGGTGGCGTCTTTCACCATCACGGTGACGGTGTGGCCGGGCGTGCCGTTGCTGATGCCGCTGAGCAGCGGGCGCGTTTCATCGGTGGTGCCGCCCGAGATCACGTTGCCGGTGACCCCGCCCACGTTGTCCGTGAAGCCGCTGACGTTCAGCCGGCTGGCGTCGGGCGGGGTCACGTCGATCTCGAAGTTGAACGCGGGCGAAGGCGCGCTCTCGTTGCCGCTGCTGTCGCGCGCGACGATGGTGATGGCGTGCAGGCCTTCGAGCAGGTCGGTCGAGGGCGTGAAGGTCCAGGTGCCGTCTTCGGCGACTTCGGTGGTGCCGATCTCGGTGCCGTTGTCACGGATGACGATGGTGTCGCCCAGCGTGCCCTGGCCGCGGAATTCGGGTTGGCGGTCGTCGGTGACGCCGCCGGGGGCGATGCTGCCCAGGATGTCGCCGGCGTCGTCGGCGGCGCCGCCCACCGAAGGAGGAAGGGGCGCGAAGGTCGATGCGCCTGCGCTCATGGCGGGGGCGATGGTCGCGTGGGGGGTGACGTTCGTCTGTTCGAATGTCATGGGATTCCTATGCTCTGAAATGGGAAAGGAAGACCGGATCGGCACGCGAAACAAGCGCAGCGCGATCCAGCGTTTTGAGGGGTGGCCTACTCTAGAAATCGCCGTCGGGCCGGGCCATCGGACGAATCTGAAAGCCGGGTACGAAGGCGTAGGTCGGTGCCGAAATCGCGCACAAAGTCGTCGACAACGGCACAGGTCAAAAAGAAAAACGCGGCAGCCGCACCGGCAGCTGCCGCGTCATGCGCGGCGCTGTGGTTGCGCCGCGTGACCGACCAGCGGCCTTACAGGATGGTCACGTGGACCTTGTCCTCGACCAGCAGCTCGGCCGTGCCGGCGAGGTTGGTGTAGACGCTGTACGTCACGCCACCCACCGTGGCATTGCTGCCCTGGGCCCAGCTGTCGTCGCCGCCGAGCAGGTTCACATCGCCGTTGGCGCCGTTGACCAGCATCTGCACCTTGCCGTCGGCCACGACCATGTCGCGTGCGCCGCCGGCCAGCACGTCGTGCGTGCTCAGCGCCAGCGTGTTGCCGCCCGCACCCAGGTCGAACTTCTCCACGCCTTGCACCTTCAAGCCGAGGGCCGACAGGTCGATGTGCATCGCCTTGCCGTCCATCACCAGGGTGTCGACACCCAGGCCGCCGTCGATGTGGGCGAAGTCGCCGCTGTTGACGCGGATGACATCGTCGCCCGCACCGCCATGCACCACGTCTGCTGTGCCCACCTTGAGGAAGGTGTCGTTGCCGGTGCCGCCTTCGAGGCGGTCGGCGTAGCCGAGCCTGGCGATGATCGTGTCGTCGCTCTCGGTGTAGACCTGAGCCGGGCTGCCGACACCGTTTTCGTCTGCCGTCGCCTCTTCCAGGGGCATGTCAAAAGTGGAGGCTGGGTAGTACCACCCCCACTTCCCCCCAGGCACGCCAAGGTTCGTGATCTTGACGAATTGCGTCATGTTGCCCTGTGCATCAGCAAGTGCGAACTCGACAGGGGACCCATCGAGCAACCTATACAACTCGTTGGTTGGGTTATAGAAAGCGCCGTTGGCGATCTCCTGCGGCGTCAGCTCAAAGTAGTGAAGTGCCCCCTTGAACTTGACTACAGCGAAATCTCCTGCGACCAACTCTCCCTTGGGGAGGAAGGCGTTGAAGATCCAGCCTTGTCCCATGTTCGAGTCGTGTACATAGTACGCATGGATGCCCCCCTCCGGTCCAAACGACGGTGGCGTCGTGTCCACCGTGAACCCGAACGCCGCCGAAGGCACGCTGGCCACGCCCGCCTTGTTGATCACGATCGCGCTGATGCTGTGGCCACCGTCGGCCAGCGGCGTGGCCGGCGTGTACGTCCATTTGCCCGAGGCATCGGACTGCACACGCGTCACCTCCACACCGTTGTTGAAGACGATGACGGTGCTGTTGGCCTCGGCCTTGCCCGTGACCAGCGGCAGGGTGTCGTCGGTGAAGTCACCGCTGTACAGGTCGCCCTGCTCGCCGCCCACGTCGTCGTACACCGACACGATGACCGGCTTGGGCGGCGGCACGGTGGACACCGTGAAGCCGAAGGCATCCGACGGCACGCTGGCGTTACCGGCCTTGTCGACG
This sequence comes from Variovorax sp. GW821-FHT09D07, assembly GCF_059416345.1. NCBI lineage: Bacteria > Pseudomonadati > Pseudomonadota > Betaproteobacteria > Burkholderiales > Comamonadaceae > Variovorax > Variovorax sp. GW821-FHT09D07. The sequence goes on along the minus strand of NZ_JBWKOY010000006.1, from coordinate 228,216 downwards.
GACGTCACCGTGATGGTGTGCACGGCGTTGTTCAGCGCCGCCTTCGGCGTCCAGGTCCAGTTGCCGGAGGCATCGGCCTGCACGCGGTCCACTTCCGAACCCTTGTCGTAGATGACCACGGTGCTGTTGGCCTCGGCCTTGCCCGCGAAGACGGGGCGCGGATCGTCGGTGACGCCGTTCAACGGCACGTCGCCCTGGATGGTGCCCACGTCGTCGGCCACCGACACGATGGTCGGCTTGGCCGGCGGCGTCGCGTCCACGGTGAAGTCGAACGCAGCCGAGGGCACGCTCACGTTGCCTGCGGCGTCCGTAGCGGTCACGGTCACGTTGTGCGCGCCGTTGCCCAGCGGCGTGGTCGGCGTGAAGCTCCAGTCGCCCGCGGCGTTGGCCACGACCTCGCCCAGCTCGGTGGCGCCGTCGTAGACCTTCACGGTGGCGTTGGCTTCGGCCTTGCCCATGAACTGCGGACGGGTGTCGTCGGTGACGCCGCCCTGCACCACGTTGATGGTGAGGCTGCCCACGTCGTCGAGCACCGCCACGATGGTCGGCGCGCCCGGCGCGGTGAAGTCCACGGTGAAGTCGAACACCGCCGTCTTCGCGCTCTCGCCGTGCGCCGCCGTGGTCACGGTGGCGCTCAGTTCGTACGCGCCTTCGCGCAGCGCGGTGGCCGGCGTGAGGCTCCAGTCGCCGTTGGCGTCGGCCACGACCGAGCCCAGCACGGTGGTGCCGTCGTACACCTTCACGGTGCCGCCCGGGGTGGCCTTGCCGTGCAGGGTCGGGGTGGCGTCGTCGGTGACGCCGCCCTGGGCGATCTCGCCGAGGATGTCGCCGGTGTTGTCGGTCGCGCCGGCGATGCTGACGGTCGCGGGTTGCACATCGACGGTGAAGTCGATGGCCGCGCCCGGCTGGCCGACGTTGCCGGCCACGTCGATCACGGCGTTGCTGAAGCTGTGCGCGCCCGGTGCCAGCGGCGTGGACGGCGTGAAGCTCCAATCGCCCGCGGCGTTGGCCTGCACCCTGTCGATTTCCTTGCCGTCGTCATAGATGACCACGGTGGCGTTCGGCTCGGTCTTGCCCGCGTAGGTCGGGGTGTCGTCGTCGGTCACGGTGCCGCTGGTGATCGGCCCCTTGATCTCGCCGGCGTCGTCGCTCAGCGTCGCGGCCGACGCCGGGGGCGGCGTGTAGTCGGTGGTCAGCACGAACTCGGCCGAAGGCGCGCTCGTGTTGCCCGCCTTGTCGGTGGCGGTGACGGTGAACTTGTGTTCGCCTTCTGCCAGCGGCGTGGTCGGCGTGTACACCCAGTTGCCGTTGGCGTCGGCCACGACCTTGCCCAGCTCCACGGCGCCGTCCTTGATGATCACGCTACTGCCCGCTTCGGCCTTGCCCGACAGCGTGGGCGACGGGTCGTCCGTCACGCCGCCGTTGACCAATGCACCTTGCTTGGCACCCACGTCGTCAGCTGCCGCGTCGATGCTCGGCGCGGTCGGCGCAACGGTGTCCACGGTGAAGCTGAAGACCGAGGTCGGCGTGCTCACGTTGCCCGCCAGGTCGGTGGCGACGGCGGTGATGGCGTGCGCGCCCTGGCCCAGCTCGGCCGTGGGCGTGAAGGTCCACGAACCGTCGGCCTTGACCACGGTCTCGCCCAGCAGGGTTGCGCCGTCGTACACCTTGACGGTGCTGCCGGCCTTGCCCGTGCCCTGGATCTCGGGCTTCGTGTCGTCGGTGGTGCCGTTGAGCGCGATGGCGCCCTTGATGGTGCCCTGGTCGTCCATCAGCGCGTTGATCTCCAACGTGCCAGGGATGATGTCCACGATCAGGTTCAACGGCGCGCTTTGACCGCTCGAGTTGCCCGCGGGGTCCACCACCTCGGTGGTGAGCGCGTGCGGCCCGTTGGCCAGCGGCGCGGTGGGCGTGAAGGTCCAGTCACCGTTGCCGTCGACCGGCGCACTGCCCAGCAGCGTGCCGTTGTCGTAGACCTTGACGGTCGCACCCGGCTCGGCCTTGCCGTTGAAGGTGGGCTTGTTGTCGTCGGTGGTGTCGCCGTTGGCGAGCGGACCCGTCTTGGCACCCACGTCGTCCAGCACTTCGAGACCCGTCACCTGGCCCGGAGGCGCGGTGTCGACCACGAAGTTCCAGATGCCGGTGGCGTCGCTGGTCTGGCCCACGGAGTTCGTGGCCGTGGCGGTGATGTTGTGCGTGCCGTCGGCCAGGTTGGCTTCAGGCGTGACGCTCCACTTGCCGTTGGCGTCGGCCACGACTTCACCGATCTGGGTGCCGTTGTCGTAGACCTTCACGGTGGTGCCGGCCTGCGCCGTGCCGATGATGGTCGGCCGGGCGTCGTCGGTGACTTCGCCCTTTTGCAGCATGCCCGTCTTCGGGCCTGCATCGTCCTGCACGTTCTGGATCACGGGCACGCTCGGCGGTACGCTGTCCAGGATCACGGTGTACGACGCGCTCGGTGCGGTCGCATTGCCAGCGGGATCGATTTCGATCGCGGTGAACTCGTTGCTGCCTTCCAGCAGCGGCGTGGTCACTTGCAGCGTCCACTTGCCGTCGGCGCCCACGGTCGTTTCGTTCAGCTTGTGGTTGCCCGTGCTGTCCTTGACCATCACGACGATGGTGTTGCCGGCCGTGCCGGTGCCGCTGATGACCGGACGGCTGTCGTCGGTGGTGGCACCCGAGGCCACGTTGCCTTGCACGCCACCCACGTCGTCTTCCACGCCCGTGATCGCCAGCTTGCTGGCGTCCGGCGGCGTGTAGTCGGTCGTCACCACGAACTCGGCCGAAGGCGCGCTCGTGTTGCCCGCCTTGTCGGTGGCGGTGACGGTGAACTTGTGCTCGCCTTCTGCCAGCGGCGTGGTCGGCGTGAGGCTCCAGTTGCCTTCGGCGTCGGCCACGACCTTGCCCAGCCAGGTTCCGTTGTCGTACACGACCACGGTACTGCCGGCTTCGGCCTTGCCCGACAGCGTGGGCGACGGGTCGTCCGTCACGCCGCCGTTGACCAGCGCGCCTTGCTTGGACCCCACGTCGTCCAGGACCGACTCGATGCTCGGTGCGGTCGGTGGCACGGTGTCCACGGTGAAGTTGAACGGCTTGGTCGGCTCGCTCGTGTTGCCGGCCTTGTCGGTGGCCGTGGCGGTGATGGCGTGTGCGCCCTCAGCCAGGTCGGCCGTGGGCGTGACGCTCCATGTGCCGTCGGCCTTGACCACGGTCTCGCCCACCAGGGTCGCGCCGTCGTACACCTTGATGGTGCTGCCGGCCTTGCCCGTGCCCTGGATCTCGGGGCGCGTGTCGTCGGTGACGCCGTTGGCCGTGATCGGGCCCTTCACGGTGCCCTGGTCGTCCACCAGCTTGCTGATCGAGACTTCGACCTTGGAGGTGTCCACGGTGATGTCCAGCGCCGGGCCCTTGCCGCTGGAGTTGCCAGCGGGGTCGACGACCTCGGTGCTCAGCGAGTGCGCACCGTCGCCCAGCGGTTCGGTGGGCGTGATGCTCCAGTTGCCGTCCGGGTCTGCCACGGCCGTGCCGATCTTGGTGTCGCCGTCGTACAGGTTCACGGTCGCGCCCGGCTCTGCCTTGCCCTTGAATTCGGGCTTGCTGTCGTCGGTGGTGTCACCGCTCTTGAGCGGACCTTGCACCGCACCCACGTCGTCCAGTGCTTCCTGGCCCGTGGCCGGGCCCGGAGGCGCGGTGTCGACCACGAAGTTCCAGATGCCGGTGGCATCACTGGTCTGGCCTACCGGGTTGGTGGCCGTGGCCGTGATGTTGTGCGTGCCGTCGGCCAGGTCGACCGTCGGCGTGACGCTCCACTTGCCGTTGGCGTCGGCCACGACTTCACCGATCTGGGTGCCGTTGTCGTAGACCTTCACGGTGGTGCCGGCTTGCGCCGTGCCGATGATGGTCGGGCGCGCGTCGTCGGTGACTTCACCCTTTTGCAGCATGTGCACCACGCCCACGTCGTCCTGCACGTTCTGGATCACCGGAACTTCCGGGCGACCCGTGTCGACGTTGATGCTGTACGAAGCGCTCGGTGCGGTCTGGTTGCCCGCCGGGTCCTGCTCGATGGCCGTGAACTCGTTGTTGCCCTGCAGCAGCGGCGTGGTCACTTGCAGCGTCCACTTGCCATTGGCGTCCACGTTCGTGCGGCCCAGTTCGCGGCTGCCCGTGCCGTCCTTGACCATCACGATGATGGTGTCGCCGGCCGTTCCGGTGCCGCCGATCGCAGGCAGTGCGTCGTCGGTGGTGGCGCCCGAGACCACGTTGCCCGTGATGCCGCCCACGTCGTCTTCCACGCCCGTGATCGCCAGCTTGCTGGCGTCCGGCGGCGTGTAGTCGGTGGTCAGCACGAACTCGGCCGAAGGCGCACTCGTGTTGCCCGCCTTGTCGGTGGCGGTGACGGTGAACTTGTGCTCGCCTTCTGCCAGCGGCGTGGTGGGCGTGTACACCCAGTTGCCGTTGGCGTCGGCCACGACCTTGCCCAGGAAGGCGCCGTTGTCATTGATGGTCACGGTGCTGCCCGCTTCGGCCTTGCCCGACAGCGTCGGGGACGGATCGTCCGTCACACCGCCGTTGACCAATGCACCTTGCTCGGACCCCACGTCGTCTGCCGCTGCGTCGATGCTCGGCGCGGCCGGTGGCACGGTGTCCACCGTGAAGTTGAACGCCTGGGTCGGCCCGCTCGGGTTGCCGGCCTTGTCGGTGGCCGTGGCCGTGATGGCGTGCGCGCCCTGGCCCAGATCGGCCGTGGGCGTGACGCTCCACGTACCGTCGGCCTTGACCGTCGTCTCGCCCAGCAGCGTCGCGCCGTCGTACACCTTGACGGTGCTGCCGGCCTTGCCCGTGCCCTGGATCTCGGGACGCTTGTCGTCGGTGATGCCGTTGACGGCGATGGGGCCCGTCACCGTGCCCTGGTCGTCCACCAGCGCGCTGATCCGCAGCTCACCAGGGATGGTGTCCACGATCAGGTTCAGCGGAGCGCTTTGACCGCTCGAGTTGCCCGCGGGGTCCACCACCTCGGTGGTCAGCGCGTGCGAACCGTTCGCCAGCGGCGTGGGAGGCGTGAACGTCCAGTCGCCGTTGCCGTCGACCGGCACGCTGCCCAGCAGCGTGCCGTTGTCGTAGACCTTCACGGTCGAACCCGGCTCGGCCTTGCCCTTGAACTCGGGCTTGTTGTCGTCGGTGGTGTCGCCGTTCTTCAGCGGTCCCTGCACCGCGCCCTCGTCGTCCAGCACTTCGAGGCCCGTCACCTGGCCCGGAGGCGCGGTGTCGACCACGAAGTTCCAGATGCCAGTGGCATCACTGGTCTGGCCCACCGGGTTGGTAGCGGTGGCGGTGATGTTGTGCGTGCCGTCGGCCAGGTCGGCCGTCGGCGTGACGCTCCACTTGCCATTGGCGTCGGCCACGGTCTGGCCCAGCAGCTTCGTGCCGTCGTACACCTTGATGGTGTTGCCCGCTTGCGCGGTGCCGATGATGGTCGGACGGGCGTCATCGGTGACCTGGCCCTTCTGCAGCATGCCCGTGTGAATGCCCACGTCGTCCTGCACGTTCTGGATCACCGGAACGCTTGGCGGTACGCTGTCCAGGATCACGGTGTACGACGCGCTCGGTGCGGTCGCATTGCCTGCGGGGTCCACTTCGATGGCGGTGAACTCGTTGCTGCCTTGCAGCAGCGGCGTGGTCAGCTGCAGCGTCCACTTGCCATCGGCGCCCACGGGCGCTTCGCCCAGCTTGTGGGTGCCCGTGCTGTCCTTGACCATCACGATGATGGTGTCGCCGGCCGTGCCGGTGCCGCTGATGACCGGGCGGCTGTCGTCCGTCGTCGCGCCCGAGGCCACGTTGCCCGTGATGCCGCCCACGTCGTCTTCCACGCCGGTGATCGCCAGCTTGCTGGGGTCCGGCGGCGTGTAGTCGGTGGTCAGCACGAACCCGGCCGAAGGCGCGCTCGTGTTGCCCGCCTTGTCGGTGGCGGTGACGGTGAACGTGTGCTGCTCTTCCGTCAGCGGCGTGGTGGGCGTGAGGCTCCAGTTGCCTTCGGCGTCGGCCACGACCTTGCCCAGGAAGGCGCCGTTGTCGTACACGGTCACGGTGCTGCCGGCTTCGGCCTTGCCCGACAGCGTGGGCGACGGGTCGTCCGTCACGCCGCCGTTGACCAATGCACCTTGCTCGGACCCCACGTCGTCCAGGGCCGATTCGATGCTCGGCGTGGCCGGCGGCGCGGTGTCCACGGTGAAATTGAACGCCTGGGTCGGATCGCCCGTGTTGCCTGCCAGGTCGGTGGCGGTGGCGGTGATGGCGTGCGCGCCTTCACCCAGGTCGGCCGTGGGCGTGACGCTCCACGTGCCGTCGGCCTTGACCGTCGTCTCGCCCAGCAGGGTCGAACCGTCGTACACCTTCACGGTGCTGCCGGCCTTGCCCGTGCCCTGGATCTCGGGACGCTTGTCGTCGGTCGTGCCGTTGACGGCGATGGCGCCCTTCACGTCACCCTGGTCGTCCACCAGCGCGCTGATCCGCAGTTCGCCAGGGATGGTGTCCACGGTCAGGTTCAGCGGATCGCTTTGGCCACTCGAGTTGCCCGCCGGGTCCACCACCTCGGTGGTGAGCGCGTGCGTCCCGTCCGCCAGCGGCGTGGGGGGCGTGAAGCTCCAGTCGCCGTTGGCGTCGACCGGCACGCTGCCCAGCAGCGTGCCGTTGTCGTAGACCTTCACGGTCGAACCCGGCTCAGCCTTGCCCTTGAACTCGGGCTTGGTGTCGTCGGTGGTGTCGCCGTTGTTCAACACCCCTTGCTTGCCGCCCACGTCGTCCAGCAGCTGGACGGTCGCCGCGTCGGGGGCCTTCGTGTCCACCGAGAAATTCCAGATGCCGGTGGCGGGACTGACCGCGCCCACCTCGTTGGTGGCCGTGGCGGTGATGTTGTGCGTGCCGTCCGCCAGGTTGGCGTCAGGCGTGACGCTCCACTTGCCTTCCGCGTCGGCCACGACCTGGCCCAGCAGCTTCGTGCCGTCGTAGACCCTGACCGTGCTCCCTGCCTGCGCGGTGCCGATGATGGTCGGCCGGGCGTCGTCGGTGACGTCGCCCTTTTGCAGCATGCCCTGGTGCACGCCCACGTCGTCCTGCACGTTCTGGATCACCGGCATGAGCGACGGGCCGTTTTGCAGGATCACGGTGTAGGGCGCGCTCGGTGCGGTCGTATTGCCTGCCGGGTCCACTTCGATGGCGGTGAACTCGTTGTTGCCCTGCAGCAGCGGCGTGGTCACCTGCAGCGTCCACTTGCCGTTGGCTTCCACGATCGTCTCGCCCAGCTTGTGGTTGCCCGTGCTGTCCTTGACCATCACGATGATGGTGTCGCCCGCCGTGCCGGTGCCGCTGATCGCGGGACGGCTGTCGTCGGTGGCGCTGCCCGAGGCCACGTTGCCCGTGATGCTGCCCTCGTCGTCTTCCACGCCGGTGATCGCCAGCTTGCTGGGGTCCGGCGGCGTGTAGTCGGTGGTCAGCACGAACCCGGCCGAAGGCGCGCTCGTGTTGCCCGCCTTGTCGGTGGCGCTGACGGTGAATTTGTGCTCGCCTTCGTTGAGCGGCGTGGTGGGCGTGTAGCTCCAGTCGCCGTTGGCATCGGCCACGGTCGTGCCCAGCTTGGCGTTGTTGTCGTACACGGTCACGGTGCTGCCCGCTTCGGCCTTGCCCGAGAGCGTGGGCGACGGATCGTCCGTCACGCCGCCGCTGGGAAGCCGCCCCTGCACCGAGCCCACGTCGTCCAGGGCCGCTTCGATGCTCGGCGCGGTCGGTGGCACGGTGTCCACGGTGAAGTTGAACGGCTTGGTGGGCTCGCTCGTGTTGCCTGCCAGGTCGGTGGCGGTGGCGGTGATGGCGTGCGCGCCTTCACCCAGATCGGCCGTGGGCGTGACGCTCCACGTGCCGTCGGCCTTGACCACGGTCTCGCCCAGCAGCGTCGCGCCGTCGTACACCTTGACGGTACTGCCGGCCTTGCCCGTGCCCTGGATCTCGGGACGCTTGTCGTCGGTCGTGCCGTTGGCGGCAATGGCGCCCGTCACGGCGCCCTGGTCGTCCACCAGCGTGTTGATTTCCAGCTTGCCCGGAATGCGGTCCACGATCAGGTTCAACGGATCGCCCTGGCCGCTCGAGTTGCCCGCCGGGTCCACCACCTCGGTGGTGAGTGCGTGCGGCCCTTGCGCCAGCGGCGTGGAGGGCGTGAAGCTCCAGTCGCCATTGGCGTCGACCGGCACGCTGCCCAACAGCGTGCCGTTGTCGTAGACCTTCACGGTCGAACCCGGCTCGGCCTTGCCCTTGAACTCGGGCTTGTTGTCGTCGGTGGTGTCGCCGTTCTTCAGCGGTCCCTGCACCGCGCCCTCGTCGTCCAGCACCTCGAGGCCCGTCACCTGGCCCGGAGGCGCGGTGTCGACCACGAAGTTCCAGATGCCGGTGGCGTCGCTGGTCTGGCCCACCGGGTTGGTGGCCGTGGCGGTGATGTTGTGCGTGCCGTCGGCCAGGTCGGCCGTCGGCGTGACGCTCCACTTGCCGTTGGCGTCGGCCACAGTCTCGCCCAGCAGCTTCGTGCCGTCGTAGACCTTGATGGTGTTGCCCGCTTGTGCGGTGCCGATGATGGTCGGCCGCGCGTCGTCGGTGACCTGGCCCTTCTGCAGCATGCCCTGGAACACGCCCACGTCGTCCTGCACGTTCTGGATCACCGGCACGCTCGGCGGCACGCTGTCCAGGATCACGGTGTACGACGCGCTCGGTGCGGTCGCGTTGCCCGCCGGGTCCACTTCGATGGCGGTGAACTCGTTGCTGCCTTGCAGCAGCGGCGTGGTCACCTGCAGCGTCCACTTGCCGTTGGCCTCCACGATCGTCTTGCCCAGCTCACGGCTGCCCGTGCTGTCCTTGACCATCACGATGATGGTGTCGCCGGCCGTGCCGGTGCCGCTGATCGCGGGACGGCTGTCGTCGGTCTTCTCGCCCGAGGCCACGTTGCCCGTGATGCCGCCCACGTCGTCTTCCACGCCCGTGATCGCCAGCTTGCTGGGATCCGGTGGCGTGTAGTCGGTGGTCAGCACGAACTCGGCCGAAGGCGCGCTCGTGTTACCCGCCTTGTCGGTGGCGCTGACGGTGAATTTGTGCTCGCCTTCGTTGAGCGGCGTGGTGGGCGTGTAGCTCCAGTTGCCTTCGGCGTCGGCCACGACCTTGCCCAGGAAGGCGCCGTTGTCGTTGATGGTCACGGTGCTGCCGGCTTCGGCCTTGCCCGAGAGCGTGGGCGACGGGTCGTCCGTCACGCCGCCGTTGACCAATGCACCCTGCTTGGCGCCCACGTCGTCCAGCGCCGATTCGATGCTCGGCGTGGTCGGCGCCACGGTGTCCACCGTGAAGTTGAACGCCTGGGTCGGTTCGCTCACGTTGCCAGCCTTGTCGGTCGCGGTCACGGTGATGCTGTGCGCGCCGTCGGCCAATGCCGTGCCGGGCGTGACGCTCCACGTGCCGTCGGGCTTGACCGTCGTCTCGCCCAGCAGGGTCGCGCCGTCGTACACCTTGACGGTGCTGCCGGGCTTGCCCGTGCCCTGGATTTCGGGGCGCGCATCGTCGGTGTTGCCGTTGGGGGCGATGGCGCCCTGGATGGTGCCCTGGTCGTCGATCAGCTTGCCGAGGGTCACGACGCCAGGAATGGCATCCACCACCACGTTCAGCGCATCGCCCTGGCCGCTGCTGTTGCCGGCGGGGTCGACCACTTCGGTGGTGAAGGCGTGCTCGCCGCTGGTCAGCGGGGCGGTGGGCGTGAAGCTCCAGTCGCCGTTCTCGTCCACCGGCGCTTCGCCGATCTTGGTGCCGTTGTCGTACACGTTCACGGTGGCGCCCGGCTCGGCCTTGCCGCTGAAGGTCGGACGGTCGTCGTCGGTGGTCTCGCCGTCCTTCAGCGCACCCTGCTTGCCACCCACGTCGTCGGTCACGACGAGGTCGGTGACCTGGCCCGGCGGCGTGGCGTCGACCACGAAGTTCCAGATGCCGGTGGCGTCGCTGGTCTGGCCCACGGGGTTGGTGGCCGTGGCGGTGATGTTGTGCGTGCCGTCGGCCAGGTCGGCTTCGGGCGTGATGCTCCACTTGCCGTTGGCGTCGGCCACGGTCTGGCCCAGCAGCTTGGTGCCGTCGTAGACCTTGATGGTGTTGCCCGCTTGCGCGGTGCCGATGATGGTCGGCCGCGCGTCGTCGGTGACCTGGCCCTTCTGCAGCATGCCCTGGTGCGGGCCCACGTCGTCCTGCACGTTCTGAATCACGGGCACGCTCGGCGGCACGCTGTCCAGGATCACGGTGTAGGGCGCGGTGGGCGCGGTGTGGTTGCCCGTGGGGTCCATCTCGATGGCGGTGAACTCGTTCTTGCCTTGCAGCAGCGGCGTGTTCACCTGCAGCGTCCACTTGCCGTCGGCCTCCACGATCGCGCGGCCCAGCTCGCGGCTGCCCGTGCTGTCCTTGACGGTCACGATGATGGTGTCGCCGGCCGTGCCGGTGCCGCTGAGCAGCGGACGGCTGTCGTCGGTCTTGCCGCCCGAGGCCACGTTGCCCGTGACTTCGCCCACGTCGTCGGCCACGCCCGTGATGGCCAGCTTGCTGGCATCGGGCGGGGTCACGTCGATCTCGAAATCGAAGGGGTCGGAGGGCTTGCTCTCGTTGCCGGCCGGGTCGCGCGCGATGACGGTGATGGAATGGTCACCCTCCTTCAGGTCGGTCGAGGGCGTGAAGGTCCAGGCGCCGTTCTCGTCCACGTCGGTGGTGCCGATCACGGTGTCACCGTCCTTGATGACGATGGTGTCGCCCGGCGTGCCTTCGCCATGGAACTCGGGCTGGCGGTCGTCGGTGACGCCACCCGGGGTGATGGGGCCCTGGTACTCGCCCATGTTGTCGTTGGCGCCGCCCACCTGGGGCTGCGCGGGCGGGGTGATGTCGACGACGAAATCGAACGGGTCGGAGGGCTCGCTCTCGTTGCCCGCGGGGTCGCGCTCGACGATGGTGATGGAGTGCTCGCCCTCGCTCAGGTCGGTCGGCGGCGTGAAGGTCCACACGCCGTCCCCGTTCACTTCGACGCGGCCGATTTCCTCGCCGTGGTCCTGCACGATGATGGTGTCGCCCGGGGTGCCCTGGCCGTTGAACTCGGGACGCTGGTCGTCCGTCGCGCCGCCCGGGGGCACGCGGCCCTTGATGGGGCCCACGTCGTCGATGACGGCGCCGGGGCCTTCGCTGCTGCCGCCGTTCCACTCGGGCTTGGGCGGCGGGGTGGTGTCGACGGCGAACTCGAACGGATCCGAAGGCTCGCCTTCACGGCCGGCCGGATCGCTCTCGGTGATGGTGATGGAGTGGTTGCCCTCGCTCAGGTCCTTCGGTGGCGTGAAGTGCCACGCGCCGTTGCCGTCCACAAGGGTCTTGCCGATTTCTTTGCCGTTGTCGTACATGGTGATGGTATTGCCGGGTGTGCCGGTTCCGAAAAAATCAGGTCGCGTGTCGTCGGTCTGGCCGCCGGGTTGGATCTGGCCCTTGATGGGGCCGACGTCGTCGTAGGCACCGCCAATGCCGTCGAAGCCGGGCTTGCCGGGCGGGCGCACGTCGGGCGGGGGCAGCACGGGCGGAAGGCTGGGCGCGGTATCACCGTCGCTGCCGCTGGCCGCGGCAATGGCGCCGAGGCCGAGCGCGGCCAGGCCGCCAGTCATCAGCAGGGGCAACATGCCGCCGAAGAAGTCGTTGCCGGCGGCCGCTTCGGTGCCGGCCAGGTACGGCGCACCCGCGCCGTACGAATCGCCGCCCAGCGCCACGGGCGCCGACTGGCCTTCGGCCAGCGCGTAGATGTCGCCCGCGCCGTCGGTGCGCGCATACGCATACAACTGGCCGTCCTCGGCCACGCCGTACAGGCCCACGGGTTCGGACTGCGCGTAGTAGCCCTCGAGCACCAGGCCCGGGCTCGTCTCGCCTTCGAGCGTGATCTGCAGGTCGTTGCCCACGCGCGTGAGCGTCACGTTCTCGGGCGCAAAACCGTCATCGCCCTTGAGCAGGTACTTCGCACCCTTCTGGACCTTGATGCGGACCGGCGCCTTGCCGTTCGTTGCCGCTTCCACCGTGTGATCGATGTTCCTGCCGTTGCTGTTGACGACGACCTTCGTCTTCTTGGTTGCCATGAGATTCCTAGTGCTTGCTGAATGAAAAAACGGGACCGCAGCGGCACGCGCACGCGCAGCGCCAACTCTTGCGGTTTGTTGACCAATGACTTTAGGAAGACGGTCCCGTTCCATCCATCGGACGAGTCCGAAAGCGGGTGCGACAAACATAGGCACAGGGCGAAACTGTGAACAAAGCCCCCAGGAGTTCGTACAAAGCACAAGGCCCTCGCGAGTCAGCGACTCGCAAGGGCCTTGAAGAAGACAGCGCCGCAGCGCGAAGCGGTCAGCGTCCGAGGTCTTTGGCGGACACGCCGCCGATGCCCCAGTTTTCCTTGGGCATGTCGTGCAGCCACACGCGCACGTTCTCCTTCGGCACGTCGACGGCCTCGACGATGGCGCGGGTCACTTTCTCGATCAGCGCGCGCTTCTGTTCTTCGGTGCGGCCTTCGATGAGGTAGATCTGTGCAAAGGGCATTCGTGTACTCCTGTGGTGTGCTTCAGTGGTTGATGCAGATCAGACGAAGCGCAGGCCCACGCTGCCCATGCCCTGCACCTTCAGCGTGACGGCATCGCCCGCCTGCACGGCCACGGCCTCGGTGATGCCGCCCGACAGGATCAGCGTGCCCGCCGGTATCTCCTCGCCGCGCGCGCCCAGGTGGTTGGCCAGCATCGCAATCGCCGCGGCCGGGTGGCCGAGCACCGCGGCGCCCGCGCCGAAGGCCACGGGCTGGCCGTTCTTCTCCAGCACGATGCCCACGGTGCGCAGGTCGACCTCGCTCGCGGGCACGGCGCGTCCGCCCACCACGAAGCGCGAGGCCGAGGTGTTGTCGGCCACCACGCTCTTCAGGTCGAACTTGAAGTCGCGGTAGCGGCTGTCGATCACCTCGATGCCCGGCAGCACGAAGTCGGTGGCCGCGAGCACGGCGCCGATGTGGCAGCCCGGGCCGCTGAGCGCGCGCTTCGTGACGAACGCGATCTCGGGCTCGACCTTCGGATGGATGAGCTCGCTCACCTTGCACTCGCCGCCTTCGGGCAGCGCGTAGTTGTCGGCCATGAAGCCGAAGACCGGCGTGGTCACGCCCATCTGCTTCATCTTGGCGTGCGAGGTGAGCCCGGCCTTCAGCCCGATGATGCGGTGGCCGCGCGCGAGCTTGCGGCGGCGGATCTCGTTCTGGATGGCGTAGGCATCGTCCCAGTCCATCTCGGGATGTTCGTCGGTGATCTTGGGCGTGTCGCGCGCTTCCAGCTCGCAGGTCTCCAGGTGCTCGGCGAGCGCGGCGATGGTGTTCTTGTCGAGCTTCATGCCGCCACTCCTTCCTGTTGCTGCTGCACAGCCTGGCGTGCGCGGGCCAGCGTGATGGCCGTGTCTTCGATCATGTCTTCCTGCCCGCCGACCATGCCGCGCCGGCCCAGCTCCACCAGGATCTCGCGCGCGGGCACGCCGTACTTCTTCTCGGCGCGCTTGGCGAACAGCAGGAAGCTCGAGTACACGCCCGCGTAGCCCAGCGTGAGCGAGTCGCGGTCGACGCGGATCATGTGGTCCATGATCGGCACCACGCGGTCCTCGGCCACGTCCTGGATGCGGAACACATCGACACCGGTCTCGATGCCCATGCGGTCGCACACCGCCACGAACACCTCCATCGGCGTGTTGCCCGCGCCCGCGCCCAGGCCTGCGGCGGCAGCGTCGATGCGGTTGGCGCCGGCCGCAACGGCCGCGACCGAATTGGCCACGCCCATCGCGAGGTTGTGATGGCCATGAAAGCCCAGCTCGGTGTCGGCCTTGAGCGCCGCGCGCACCGCGCCGATGCGCGCCGTGACATCGTCCGGCAGCATGTAGCCGGCCGAGTCGGTCACGTAGATGCAGTTGGCGCCGTAGCCTTCCATGAGCAGCGCCTGGCGCACCAGCGTCTCGGGCGAGGCCATGTGGGCCATCATGAGAAAGCCCACCGTGTCCATGCCGAGCCGGCGCGCCATGGTGATGTGCTGCTCGGACACGTCGGCCTCGGTGCAGTGCGTGGCCACGCGCACGGTGTGCACGCCCAGGCCGTGCGCCATGCGCAGGTGGTCCACGGTGCCGATGCCGGGAATCAGGAGCGCCGACACCTTGGCCTGCTTCATCAGCGGGATCACGGCGCCCAGATACGCTTCGTCGGAATGCGCGGGAAAGCCGTAGTTGACCGAGCTGCCGCCCAGGCCGTCGCCGTGCGTCACCTCGATCAGCGGCACGCCCGCTTCGTCGAGCCCGCTGGCGATGTGCGTCATCTGTTCGAGCGTCATCAGGTGGCGCTTGGGGTGCATGCCGTCGCGCAGCGTCATGTCGTGCAGGGTGACGCGGCGGCCCTGCAGGTGGGTGTTCGTGGGGGTGGTCATGGGTGTGCTCCTAGGCCACGGCGGGCTCGGGTTGCGGGAGGCTGGCGAGCATCGCTTCGGCGAACATTTCGGCCGTGCGCGCCGCGGCGGCGGTCATGATGTCGAGGTTGCCGGCGTACTTGGGCAGGTAGTCGCCCAGGCCCTCGACCTCCAGGTAGATCGACACGCGGTGGCCGTCGAACACCGGTCCGTTCACGAGCTTGTAGCCCGGCACGTACTTGCGCACCTCGGCGATCATTTCGTGCACCGAGGCCGTGATGCGCGCCTCGTCGGGTGGGCCTTCGGTGAGGCAGTGCACCGTGTCGCGCATGATCAGCGGCGGCTCGGCCGGGTTGACGATGATGATCGCCTTGCCCTTGGCCGCGCCACCCACGCGCTCGACCGCACCGGCCGTGGTGCGCGTGAATTCGTCGATGTTCTTGCGCGTGCCCGGGCCGACCGAGCGGCTCGACACGGTGGCCACGATCTCGCCGTAGGCCACGGGCTGCACGCGCGACACGGCCGCCACCATCGGGATGGTGGCCTGCCCGCCGCAGGTGACCATGTTGACGTTGGCCGGCCGCGCGCCGCCTTCCATCAGCAGGCTCTTCAAGTTGACCGGCGGCACGCAGAACGGGCCGATGGCCGCGGGCGTGAGGTCGATCATGAGCACGCCCAGCGCGTTGAGCTTGGCGCTGTTCTCGGCATGCACGTAGGCGCTGGTGGCGTCGAACGCAATCTGCACGCCGTCGGCCTGCACATGCGGCAAGAGACCGTCCACGCCCTCGGCCGTGGTCTTCAGGCCCATCTCGCGGGCGCGCTTCAGGCCGTCGGATTCGGGGTCGATGCCCACCATCCACACGGGTTCGAGCACCGGGCTGCGTTGCAGCTTGGCGAGCAGGTCGGTGCCGATGTTGCCGGGGCCGATCAGCGCGCACTTGATCTTCGTCGGGGTCGTCATGGGGTTGTCTCCTTCAGTGGAAGCGCACCGAGCAGCCACCGAGGCCGCCGATCGAGACGCGGAAGTTGTCGCCGGCCTTGGCGGGGAACATCGCGGCGAGCGCGCCCGACAGAATCACCTCGCCCGCCTTGAGCCCGATGCCCAGCGCACCGAGCGTGTTGGCCAGCCACGCGACCGCGTTCACCGGCGAGCCGAGCGCGGCGGCGCCCGCGCCGGTGGCGATGATTTCGCCGTTCTTCTCCAGCACCATGCCGCAGGTCGCCAGGTCGATGCGGCGCGGATCGACCGCGTGGTCGCCGAGCACGAACACGCCGCACGAAGCGTTGTCGGCCACGGTGTCGGCGATCTGGATCTTCCAGTCGCGGATGCGCGAATCGACGATCTCGAAGCAGGGCATCACGCACTCGGTGGCGGCCAGCACATCGGCGTTGCCGATGCCGGGACCCATGAGGTCGCGCTTGAGCAGGAAGGCGATCTCGCCCTCGGCCTTGGGCTGGATGAGCGTGCGGCTGTCGATCGACTCGCCCTCGCCGACGACCATGCCGTCGAGCAGGTAGCCGAAGTCGGGCTGGAACACGCCCAGCATGTTCATCACGGCGCGCGAGGTGACGCCGATCTTCTTGCCGACGACGCGCTCGCCGGCGTCGAGGCGGCGCGCGATCATGCGTTGCTGGATGCCATAGGCGTCGGCGATGGTGATGCCTGCGTGCCGGCTGGTGAGCGGCTCCACGACGCTGCGCTCGCGCAGCGCGTCGTAGAGCTCGTCGCCGAGCCGCTGGATGAGGGTGGGGTCCATGGTGGGTTCTGTCCTTTGCTCTGTCTCGGGTGAATCAATCAATCGGTCGATCGGCTTCGTTCAGGAAGTCGCCGACCAGGCGGGCGAAGCGCGCGCTGTGCTCGATCTGCGTCCAG
This sequence comes from Variovorax sp. GW821-FHT09D07, assembly GCF_059416345.1. NCBI lineage: Bacteria > Pseudomonadati > Pseudomonadota > Betaproteobacteria > Burkholderiales > Comamonadaceae > Variovorax > Variovorax sp. GW821-FHT09D07. The sequence continues at coordinate 211,845 of NZ_JBWKOY010000006.1, read as the reverse complement.
TGGCCGCAGCGGCCGAACACGTGCAGCTGGCTGCGGGGAATCCACTGGCTCAGCGTGAGCGAGGTGGCCAGCGGGATCACCTGGTCTTCGCGGCCGTGGATCAGCAGCGTCTCGTGCGGCAATGCGCGAATGGCGGCCTCCGGGCTCGCCATGGCATCGACCCAGCGCTGGCGCGGCGCCGGGAACATCGCGCCGAAGGTCTCCTGGAAACCGGGCCGCATGCTGGCCTCGTAGCGCAGCTGCGCGAGCTCGTCGGTGACGAGGGCGCGGTCGAACGCGAACACGTCCATGATCCGGCGCATGTTCGCGAACGAGGGCGTGTAGCCCCACACCGCGTCGAGCCCCGGCGTGATCGCGAAGGGCACGCCCACGCTGCCCATGAGCACCAGCCGGCGCACGCGGTGCGGCGCGCGGATGGCCAGCGCCAATGCCAGCGCGCCGCCGAAGGAGTTGCCCACCACGTCGGCGCGTTCGATGTCGAGCGCGTCGAGCAGGTCGAGCGCCTGCTGCACCCAGGCGTCCATCGTGTAGGCCGCGCCGGGCACGCGCTCGGTGAAGCCGAAGCCGGCCATGTCGGGCGCGATCACGCGGCGCGTCTGCGCGAGCACCGGCAGCACCAGCCGCCAGTTGGTCCACGCACTCACGCCCGGGCCCGAGCCGTGGATGAAGAGCACCGGCGCGCCCTCGCCCAGGTCGTGGACGTTGGTGTGGAACGCACCCGTGCGGATGCTGTTCGCGATTTCGGGGTTGCTCACCGCCAGGCCCTCACAGCTTGATGCAGACGTTGCGAAGTTCTGTGTAGAACTCGAGCGAATGCACGCCGCCCTCGCGGCCGATGCCCGACGACTTGGCGCCGCCGAAGGCCGTGCGCAGGTCGCGCAGGAACCAGCTGTTGACCCAGCAGATGCCGACCTGCACCTGCTTGGCCACGCGGTGCGCGCGGCCCAGGTTCTCGGTCCACACGGTGGTCGCCAGGCCGTAGTCGGTGGCGTTGGCCAACGCGATGGCTTCTTCCTCGGTGTCGAAGGGCGCGATGTGGCAGCAGGGGCCGAAGATTTCCTCGCGGATCACCGAGGCCGTCTCGGGCAGGCCGGTCCAGATGGTGGGCTGCACCCAGTGGCCCTCGGCCAGCGCGCCGGGCATCGACGGCACGCCGCCGCCGGTGACGACGGTGGCGCCTTCCTTCACGGCCTTCGCGTAGTACGACAGCACCTTCTGCTGGTGCTCGCGCGAGATCAGCGGTCCGATGCCCACGCCGGCTTCTTCCGACGGCCCCGGCTTCAGCGCCTCGGCCCTGGCCTTGAGCGCCGCGACGAACTTTTCGAAGATCGGCCGCTGCACGTAGACGCGCTCCGTGCCCAGGCACACCTGCCCGCAGTTCTCGAAGGCCGAGCGCGTGATGCCGGCCACGGCCTTGTCGAAATCGGCGTCGGCGAACACGATGCCGGCGTTCTTGCCGCCCAGCTCGAAGGACACGGGCCGCACGCCCTTGGCGGCCGCCCCCATGATGGCCTCGCCAGTGCGCGTCTCGCCCGTGAAGGTGATGCCGTCCACGCCCGGGTGCGTGGTGAGGAACTCGCCGGCCGAGTCGGGCCCGAAGCCGTGCACCACGTTGTAGACGCCCGGCGGGATGCCGACCGCGTTCATCACCTCGCCCAGCAGCGTGGCGGTGGCCGGCGTTTCTTCCGAGGGCTTGACCACCACCGTGTTGCCGCAGGCCAGTGCGGGGCCGACCTTCCAGGTCATGAGCAACAGGGGCAGGTTCCACGGGCACACGACGCCGATCACGCCCAGCGGCGAGCGCACCGCGTAGTTCAGCGCCTGCCCGCCGTCAGGCGTGGCCATCTCGAAGCTCTCGGTGGGCACGTTCTTCACGATGTCGGCAAACACCTTGAAGTTGGCCGCGCCGCGCGGGATGTCGACGTGCGAAGCCAGCGCGTGCGGCTTGCCGGTGTCGGCCATCTCGGCCGCCAGGAAGTCGTCGAAGCGCCGGTTGATCTCGTCGGCCACCGCATGCAGCAGCTCCGTGCGGCGCGCGACGCTCATGCGGCCCCACTCGCCGTTCAGTGCCGCGCGTGCGGCGCGCACGGCCGCATCGACCTCGCCGCGGCCGGCTTCGTGCACCTTTCCGATGACGCGGTTGTCCACGGGCGCGCGGTTGTCGAAGGTCTTCGTCGTGGCGACGAACTCGCCGCCGATGAAGTTCATGAACTGTTTCATCGCACCGTCTCCTTCAGGTCACCACGCTCAGGAAGTTCTCGTTGAGCTTGCGGTCGTGATAGAAGATCGCGCGCCCGAGTTCGTCGTCGGTCCACACCAGCGGCGGCTTGTCGGGGTAGAAGATGTAGCCGCCCGAGAACACCTCGTTGCGGTTGCCGCTCGGGTCGAAGAAGTAGATGGTTTCGCCGCGCGTGATGCCGTGGCGCGTGGGGCCGATGTCCAGCGACACGCGCTTCTTGGTGATGATGTCGGCCGCCTTGAGCACCTCGCCCCAGTTGTCGAGCAGGAACGAGGCGTGGTGGAACTTGTTCTTCTCGGGATGGCGAATGAAGGCGATGTCGTGCGGCTTGGTCGAGCAGGTGAGAAAGGCCGCGATGTACATGCGCTCGGGGCCGGCCACCACGCTCTCGGCCAGCTGAAAGCCCAGCACCTCGGTGAACAGCTTCATGGTGCCGTCGAGGTCGTCCCCGTACAGCAGGCAGTGGTCGAAGCGCGAAGGCGCCATGCCCTTGAGGTCGTCGGGGTAGACCTCGGGGTTCTCGTAGGGCATGCCGTTGCCGACCTTCTCCTTCTCGGCGAAGAGCTCGATGGCATGGCCGGTGGGCACGGTGAAGCGAAAGCGCGGGCCCGTGCGCAGGTGCTCGCCGGCGTCGATCCACTGCATGTCGGTGGCCAGGCCGCTGGCCTTCAGGTCGGCGGCGAGCTTGTCGAGCGTAGCGGGCGAATCGACGCGAAAGCCCATGAAGTCCATGCCGGCCTCGTCGGCTTCGCGCAGCACGACGCTGTGGTGGTCGTGCTCGTCCCAGGCCTTGAGGTAGATGCGGCCCTGCGCATCGCGCCCGGTTTCGATCAGGCCCAGCACGTCGCGGTAGTGCGTGAGGGCGGCCCCGAGGTCGAGCACGCGCAGTTGCACGTGTCCGGGGCGAATGACGCCAGTGAGTGCCATGGAAGTCTCCTTTGGTGGGTGAGGGAAAGGTTCAGGTGGGGGAACGGGGTACGGCGGGCTGCGACGCGGCCAGGCGCCGCTCGATGCAGCGCGCCAGCTTCTCGACAGCGCGCAGGGCCAGGTCGCTCTGCGGGTACGCGCGGCACGCCAGCACGTAGCCCTGGGCTTCTTCTTCGGCGCTGACGTGGCAGCGGCTCATGCGCTCGCGGCGCACAGCGCCCGACTCGATGCGCACCTTGCACACGCCGCAGCCGCCGCCCCGACAGCCGACCGGGATGCCCTTGCGGCCGAGCTGCTCCATGCCGCCGAGCAGGGTCTGGTCGGCGCGGCACACGTAGTGCTCGTGGGTGTTGCCGATGGCGACGGAAAAGCGCATGACCGGCTCCACGTCACAGTGCCTTGAACAGCGGGCTGCGCGGCGCTGCAGAGGCCGCATCGGCGGCGGTGAAGAATTTCTCGGTGTAGATGTCGCGCTCGAACAGCCGCCCCTGCATCAGCGTGGCGATGCAGGCCTCGGTCATCGGTGGCGGCCCGCACAGGTAGGCCTTGTGGCCGCGGAAGTCGCTCGCGAAATGGGCCTTCAGCGCCTCGTGCGCAAAGCCGCGCGCCCCATGCCAGTCGCTGCCGGCCGGCAGGTCGGACAGCACTGGCACGTAGGTGAAATTCGGGTGCTGCTCGGCGAGCTGCTCGAAGAGCGCGCGGTAGTACAGCTCTTCGGTGTTGCGCGCGCCCTGCACCAGCGTGATCGGCAAGGTGCAGCCTTCGGCCAGCAGGTCCAGCACCATCGACTTCGGACTCGACAGGCCCGAGCCGCCGGCCACGAAGATCATCGGCAGGCCGGCCGACTTGCGCACGAAGAAACGGCCGTTGGGTGCGGTGAAGCGCAGGTGCTGGCCCACCTGCAGTTCGTCGTGCAGCCAGCCGGTGGCGCGGCCGTTGGGCACGCGGCGGATGTGCAGCTCGACGAGGTGGTCGTCGGGTGCGTTGGCGATCGAGAAGGCGCGTGCGCCCTCCACGCCCGGCACGTGCAGCATCACGTACTGGCCGGCCTGGAAAGGTGCCGGCCGGTCGGTGCGCAACCACAGGCCGCGGATGGTGGGCGTGAGCATGCGGGCCTCGACCAGCTCGGCATCGAAGTCTTCCAGCGGCAGGAACTGCGCGTCGGGGTCTTCGTCGATCTCGGCCTCGATGACCAGGTCGGCCTGCGCCATCGCGCAGCACGCGAGGATCTTGCCGTCGTCGCGCTCGAAGTCCATGAGCGCGAAGTTGGACGCATCGCCATGCTCGCATTCGCCCTCGAGCACCTGCACCTTGCAGGTGCCGCACACACCGTGGCCGCAGGCGTGGGGCAGCCACACGCCGGCGCGCAGGCAGGCGTCGAGCACGGTCTGTCCGTCGCGCGCCGCCACGGCCTGGCCGAGCGGCTCGATCATGATCTGGAAGCTCATGGCAAGGCCCTCCTTCCTGTGCTCAGCTGAACGAGCCGCCGATGCCCGTGAGCCCGGGCGTGCGAAAGCGCAGCGCCGACTTGTGGACCAGGCCGTTGTCGGCCAGCGACTTCGCCGCGTCGGGCGCGAAGGGCTTGCCGGAATCGAACCATTCGACCTTCGACCAGTCGACCTTTTCGAAGTCGGGGTGGCTGCCGTACACGCCGGGCAGCACGTCGCTGACAAGCGCGCCGAAGGGCATGGCCGCGGGCAGCGGCAGGCACACGGGGGCGCAGAAGAGCAGGTGGTCTTCCCAGCCGATGTAGAGCAGGCGGTTGCCGTGGAAGCGGTCTTCGCTGTCCATGACGGTGCCGGTGTAGCCGGGGGCGAGTGCAACAACAGACATGTCGGTCTCCTTTTTTTGGGGTGAGCGCCGCCCACGCCGTGCGTGGGGCACGGCGGGAGCGCGGGGGTCGATGAGGGGTGGTGGGGCCTGGGTGCTCAGGCCACCTTGGGCTCGGCCGCCGACAGGTCCTGCCCTGTCCAGCGTTCCCAGTTGGCCTTGTCGGGCGAGGTGTTGAACTCGCCGTTGTCGGCGCCGACGTTGATGTGGTAGTAGTCCAGCACGGCCGCCAGCGGGTTGAAGCCTTCCACCGTCGGGTCGGTGCCCTCGGGGAAGCAGTTGCCCTGGTAGATCTGGTGCACCGGCAGCCAGGCCTGCACGTACTTCTCGGGCTCGCCGTCGAACACGTCCTTGCAGCCGTCGGAGCAGAAGTGGTACTTCATGCCGTGGTAGCTGCTCTCGCGGTAGCAGATCTTGGTCGGATCGTCGGGCTCGGTGAAGGCCATCGGGATCTGGCAGGTCTGGCACAGCATGGGCAGCGTGTTGTTGAACCAGCGCTTGCCCTGCTTCTCCTGCTCGGCCAGCCACTCGAAGCGCGGGCGGTACAGGCTGTCGAAGGTCTCGGGGTACTTCTCGGCCAGCCAGCTCATCTCGTCGGGCTTGGGTGCCCAGACGTTGAAGTTGGCGGCGTGGCCGTAGTTGTTGAAGATGGCCCAGGCCTCGTGCGAGATGCGGCTCTTTTCCTTCGACGCAACCTCGTGGTACTTGGGCATGCGGATGCCGTAGCGCGCCAGGTCTTCGAACAGCGCGCCGCCGTTCTTCTCGAAGTACATCTCCCAGGCCTCGGACCAGCTCATGACGCGCTTGGGCAGCATGTAGTCCATCATCATCGCGACCAGCGTGAGCAGGCGGTAGCCGCGCCAGAACCACTTGTCGACCCACTTCTGCACGATGGGCACGTTGTCCGGGTCCTGCTCGAGGATGAACTTCACCACTTCCAGGCCCAGCGTCATGTGGCGCGACTCGTCGCTCTGCGCCGAGAAGCCGAAGGTGACGGTGGCCATGTCGCCGTTGTAGGCGGCGCCGCTCATGAAGGGCATGAACAGCAGGTTGGTCAGCACGTACTCGAACGAGAACGAGATGGCGGTGATGAACTCGAAGGGCCCCGCGCTCATCGCATCTTCGAAGTAGCTCTTGGGCACCGACAGGTACCACACGCGGTCGTGCATGTGCTGCGGGTCGTGCAGGCCGTGGAAGTACTTGTTGAAGTGGCTGATGGTGTGGAACTGCGTCTGCGCATGGCGCAGCTCGTCGATCGACTGCATCTGGCAGGCCACGCGCGCGCCCACGCCGCGCAGCGAACGCCCGGCCATGGCATAGCCGCGGTGCGCCGCGTACTCCAGCGGCGAGACGCCGGTGAGGAACAGCTTGAGCGTGTTCAGGTAGCGCGGGTCGCTGATGTTGAACTGGCCGTTGTTCTGCTGGAACGCATCGATGATGGCGTAGAGCTTCTTCTCCTTCTCGCCCTGGAACTTCCAGTAGGCGTCCATCGTGAGGCGGAACGGGTCTTCCCACTTATCCCAGTCGTGGATCTTGATGCCCTCGAACTTGTCGAAGGGAAACACGTCGTCCATCGACTGGTAGGTGGTCTCCCAGCCCAGGCCGCGCGTCATCATGGCGTAGCGTTCCTTCAGGCCGAGGCGCGGGGTCGTGGGGGTCTTTGCTGCTGCTTGGGTGGTCATGGCGTGGTCCTTGGTCGTGGTCCGGTGAGGCCTGGGCTCAGGCACCCCAATGGAGGGTGAATTCGTCGTCGGTCTCTTCGATGCTTCCGGACAGCGAGATCAGGCTCAGGTGCAGTTCCTGCAGGTCCCAGCGGCGCCCGACCAGGGCTTCGACGCTCTCGCGGCGGATCACGAGGCGGCCGGGCGCGTCGATCTTCACCATCGCGGGGTACTCGGTGACGGTGGCCCCGGGGTTGTCGGCCACGATGGCCTCGACGATGGCGCGCGCGGCCTCGCCGGTCTGCAGGGCGATGAAGACGGGCGGTCGGGACACTTCGGCGGTGGCGGTGGTCATGGGGTGGTCTCCTTGGTTCGATCGATTCGGTCGTCAGGCGGCAGCGCCCATGCGCACCAGCCGGGCCACGCGCGCATCGAGCGCGGCGTGCAGCGTCTTGAGCACCTCGGCGCCCTGCGCGCCCAGGGCCAGCGCGGCCAGCGGCGCCAGCGCCTGCACGGCCTGGTCGCGCCAGCTCGCGTACCACTGCGCGAGCAGTTCGGCGTTGGCGGGCGACTCGTCGGCGGCGGTCTTCAGCGTGGCGTCGACCCAGCGCACGTTCTCGTCGAACCACTCGTTCATGAACTCGGTCAGCATCGCCAGCGCGTTGCCTGTGGCGGCGCTGTGCGCGTTCACGTAGTGGCGGTAGACCAGCGGGTACAGCAGGCCGTCGAGCACGAGGTTCTGGGCTACGAACACCTCGAACCAGTCCTTGGTGACGAAGAGGTTCTCCATCAGGCGGCGCACGCCCTGCCAGGCCGGGTGCGCAAGCCAGGCCTCCTTGCCGGCGTCCAGCGCGCGGCCCGAGTTGGCGTCGATCTGCAGGCCGACGCGCGAGAGGTACTGCGCGATGCCCAGGCGGTCCATGGCCGCGTAGATGAAGGGCTGCGTGATGGCCGTGCCGTAGCCATAGCCGCAGCAGTAGCTGTGGTTCATGTTGGCGCCCCACTCGTAGTGGCGCAGCGGCACCAGCACCTGCTGCAGCGACTCGCGCACGCCCGCATCGGCCTGGGCCAGCAGCTGGCGCTTCTCGGCGAACTCGAACTGGCGGTCGGCGCCTTCCCCCTGGCGCGCGCGGGTCATGGTGTACACGCCGTAGTAGTAGTGGCGCGGGTCCTTGAAGCTGTACCAGTCGGCCATCACGAGCGCCGTGCGGCGCTTGTCGTACAGCGCGTGCTGCGGGTCCCACAGCGGCCGGTAGTGGAAGTTGGCCGTGGGCTGCATGTCCAGCGTGGCCTCCTGGTAGCGCGAGGCCGGCTTGTCGCCGAGCCGCCGCGCCACATGCGAGAAGGTCTGGCGGATCGGCCGGATGTCCGAGGTCTTGATGTCGACTTGCACGGGGTGTCTCCTTGGTTGTCGCGGGAAAAAAATGCGGGGGTCGTCAGTGGTCGATGCCGGGCGCGCCGAAGCGCCACTTCATGCGCTCGAAGTCCAGCCGCGCACCCTCTTCGGTGCTCAGGTGGCGCACCGTGTGGCGCGCGCAGAACTCGCGGAACTGGTCGAACTGCAGCACCAGCTCCACAGCCAGCTCGGGGTCGCCGATGGCGAACTCGAACTCCACGAAGCGCGTGCCGCGCGTGCCGGTGACGCGCACGAAGCACGGCTGGCCGGTCATCTGTGCGGCGCTGCCGCTGCGGGGGTCGGGCTGCATCGAGGGCATCACTTGTTCAATCCATCAACAGGTGGACGGCACCAGCGCCGCCCGGCCTGATAAGGGCAATGGGCGTGCCAGCGTGGCTAAGTGATTGATTTGCATGGGCCCGCTGCGCCTGCGGGCCCGAAGCACCGGGAAGTCCCGGATGCTGGTTTGATCATTTGCTGCGGTGCAGCTTGATCAAATGGTGAAAACCGGAAAACGCCGGCCGGCGTCCGCTCAGGACGTCGGCAGGCCTTCCTTTTTCAGCCGGTAGGCCAGCTGCGGGCGCGTGATGCCCAACAGGCGCGCGGCCTGCGACAGGTTGCCCTTGGCGCGCTGCATCGCGGTCTGCATGAGGCGCTGCTCGAGCGAGGCGATGTCGATGTTCTGCTCGAGCACGCGCTGGCACAGCGCGTCGAGCTCGCTCGCGTCGGAGCCCGAAGCCGAGGCCCCCGTGGCGACCTTGCCGCTGGCGTCGAGCTGGTTGTCGGGCGGCGCGCCCGGCGGCTGCATCCACAGGTGGCAGGCCTCGATGTCGCCATGGTCGGGCGCCAGCAGCACGGCGCGCTCGATCACGTTCTCGAGCTCGCGGATGTTGCCGGGCCAGGCGTGCTTGTGCACGTCGAGCGCGGCCTTGTCGGTGAGGCCGCGCAGCTTCTTGCCGTACAGCGCGCTGTACTTCTCGACGAAGCGCGCCACCAGCGCCGGGATGTCGGCGGTGCGCTCGCGCAGCGGCGGGATCTGGATCGGGAAGGTGTTGAGCCGGTAGAACAGGTCGGTGCGGAACTTGCCTGCCTGCATGGCCTGCTGCAGGTTGACGTTGGTGGCGGCCACGATGCGCACGTCGACCTTGGTCGGCTGCTCAGCGCCCAGGCGCTCGACCTCGCCGGTCTGCAGCACGCGCAGCAGCTTGACCTGCGCGGCCAGCGGCAGGTCGCCCACCTCGTCCAGGAACAGGGTGCCGCCGTGCGCGCGTTCGAAGCGCCCGGCGCGCGCATGGTGGGCGCCGGTGTAGGCGCCCTTTTCCACGCCGAACAGCTCGGCCTCGATCAGGTCGGCCGGGATCGCCGCGCAGTTGACCGCAATGAAGGGCTGCTTGCCGCGCGGTCCGTTGTCGTGCAGCCAGCGAGCGAACACTTCCTTGCCCACGCCGGTCTCGCCGAGCAGCAGCACGGTGATGGCACTGTCGACCGCGCTGCGCATGAGCTCGAAGGCGGCGCGAAAACCCGGCGACACGCCGACCAGCTTCTGGTCGTACTCGCGGCGCGGCTGCAGGCGGCGCAGGTGCTGCAGGCCGAGGTTGAAGTCGATGAGCTTCTCGGCCACATGGTGCTGGCGGAAGTACTCCAGGTAGTGCTCGTCGTTCCACGCCTCGGCGGCCTGGCCGACGATGCGGCAGCGGCTGTCGCCCATGCTGGTGCATTCGACTTCCTTGAACACCACGAGCCGTCCCATGAAGGCGGTGGTGTAGCCCGAGGCGTAGCCGATCTGCGACCAGCACTGCGGGTCTTCCCCGTAGCCGAAGTCGGCCACGTGGGCTTCGCATTCCCAGGAGTTCTCCCAGAGGAATTCGCCGTAGAAATGCTTGGTGGCCACGTCGAGGTCGACCTGCACCTTCTGCACCGAGACGATGCCCTCGATGGAATGCAGGCGCGGCCCGAGCATGAAGGCGTCTTCGGCGCGCATGCCGGCAAGGCGCTCGCGCACGGCCACCTCGCCGTCGCGCAGGCCGGAAGCAAAACCCATGCGCACCAGCAGGCCGCGCGCACGCTCGATACCCAGCGAGTCGAGCAGTTCGCGGCGCAGTTCGGCGAAGGCCCGGGCATGCATGAGCAGCATGCGCTGCTCGTCCAGCCAGATGTGGCCCGAGCCGGCGCTGAAGCGCAGGAGAGAAAGAAGTTCTCCCACCATGTCCCCTTTACTTGTCTGGAATCCGTTCCTCCTACATTCTCCTGCAAGGACGGACGACAAGGCTGCTCAATCAACAGGCAACGTGGTGCGAAGCCGCGCCAATGCTCGTTCTGCTGGCTTGCCTCCTCAGGCAACCCACAGAGTTATGCACAGAAAGAACGAACAACTGTCATCAAGTTGACTTGGCCGCGACGTAGCCCTTGAACTGTTCGCGCAGCTTGGTCTTCAGCAGCTTGCCGGTGGCTGTATGCGGCAGGCTGTCGACGAAAGCCACGTCGTCGGGCAGCCACCACTTGGCCACGCGCTGCGAAAGAAAAGTGAGCAGTTCCTCGCCCGTGACCTCTGCGCCTGCACGCTTCACGACGATCAGCAGGGGCCGCTCCTGCCACTTCGGATGCGCGATGCCGATCACCGCCGCCTCGGCCACGGCGGGGTGCGCGCTGGCCGCGTTCTCCAGGTCGATCGACGAGATCCACTCGCCGCCCGACTTGATGACGTCCTTGGCGCGGTCGACCAGCTGCACATAACCGTCGGCGTCGATGTTGGCCACGTCGCCGGTCGGAAAGAAGCCCTCGGCATCGAGCACGTCGCCGCCTTCGCTGCGGAAGTAACCGCTCGCAATCCACGGACCGCGCACATGCAGGTGGCCGAAGGCCACGCCGTCGTGCGGCAGGCGCTGGCCGTTCTCGTCGACGATCTTGAGCTCCACGCCCCACACGCCGCGGCCCTGGCGCATCTTGACCGTGGTCTGCTCATCTTTCGGGAGCGCGAGGTGCTTGGGCAGCAGGTTGCCGATCACGCCGATGGGGCTGGTCTCGGTCATGCCCCAGCCTTGCACGAAGTCGGCGCCGAAGTCGCGCTCGAAGCGTTCGATCATGGCGCGCGGCGTGGCGGCGCCGCCCACGCCGATGCGCTTGAGGCCGATGGCGCGGGTGTCGATCTCAGGGTGGGCGTCGAAGTACTGGAACAGCATGAGCCACACGGTGGGCACCGCCTGCGAGAAGCTCACCTTCTCGTCGCGCATGAGTTCGTACAGGCTCTGGCCATCGAGGTGCGGGCCGGGCATGACGAGCTTGGCGCCCACCATCGGCGCCGAGTACGGCATGCCCCAGGCGTTGGCATGGAACATGGGTACGGCCAGCAGCAGCGTCATCTGCGAGCACACGCCGAAGGTGTCGGGCGCGCATTCCATCAGCGAATGCAGCACGGTGGAGCGATGGCTGTACAGCACGCCCTTGGGGTTGCCCGTGGTGCCTGACGTGTAGCAAAGCGACGACGCCGTGCGCTCGTCGAACTCGGGCCAGGTGTAGTCCTCGCTCTGCGCGCCGATGAGCTCGTCGTAGCACAGCAGGTTCGGCACATCGATGGCCGGCATATGCGCGCGGTCAGTCATGGCGACGAAGGCGCGCACGCTCTTGAGCTTGGGCGCGAGCTTCTCGACCAGCGGCGCGAAGCTGGTGTCGAAGAACAGCACCTTGTCTTCGGCGTGGTTGACGATGTAGTCGATCTGCTCCGGAAAAAGCCGCGGGTTCACCGTGTGCAGCACCGCGCCCGAGCCCGACACGCCGTAGTACAGCGCCAGGTGCCGGTAGGTGTTCCATGCCAGCGTGCCCACGCGGTCGCCGGGCGCCACGCCCAGCGCCTTCATCGCATTGGCCACCTGCTTGGAGCGCCGCTGCACCTCGCGGTAGTTGGTGCGGTGCACCGGGCCTTCGACGGTGCGTCCGACGATCTCGACGTGGGGGTGAAAGGTGGCCGCGTGGTCGATCAGCGACGAGATCAGCAGCGGGCGGTCCTGCATCAGTCCGAACATGGTGTGTGTCTCCTGTGGTTCTTTTGAGCGTGCTTCTGCGAAGGCTACTTCACGGCAATCGAATCACCCATGGGCTCGAACTCCTTGCCGTTGAACTGCACCAGCTGCAGCGTGTTGAACGGAAAGTAGTCGGTGGCCGAGGTGTTCAGCGCAATGCCCGGCAGCAGCATGCCGGTGCGCATGTTCTTGAGCGTGGTGGCCTGCTTGAGCACGTTCTCGCGCGTGAGGTTGTCGCCCGAGGCCTTGAGCACCGTCTCCATGGCCTGCGCCACGCCGTAGCCGTACACGCCGGCGGCGTTGTTCACGTCTTCGTTCGGTGCGTACTTCTTCATGAAGGCCAGGAACTCCTGCGTGGCCGGGTCGTTGGCCCAGCGCGGCTGCGCGGCGTCCTTGAAGAAGGCCATGGCCATGATGCCCTTCGACTTCTCCAGGCCCGCGGGCTCCAGCGTCATCTTCACGTAGGCCGACACGTAGGTGAGGTACTGCTGCTTGGGCTTCCAGCCGATGTCCCACGCTTTGCGGATGGCCTGCGCGGCGAAGCGCGCGGTGGCGAAGTTGACGAACACGTCGGCGCCCGACGACTGCAGCTTGATGATCTGCGAATCGACCGTGGGGTCGGCCACTTCGAACGAGGCCTCGGCCACCACCATCGAGGCCTTGTCGCCCAGGCCCTTCTTCAGGCCCTTGAGCAGGTCCTTGCCGAAGTCGTCGTTCTGGTAGAGCACGGCGATCTTCGCGTTCGGCATCGTCTTGAGGATGTTCTTCGCGTAGAGGCTGCCCTCGCCCTCGTAGCTGGGCATGTAGGGCGTGGTCCAGGGGTAGGCCTTGGGGTCGTTGAAGCGGTCGGCGCCCACGCCCAGGAACAGGTGCGGCACCTTCTTGGCGTTCATGTAGCGCTGGATCGCGGCGTTGGAGGCCGAGCCCAGGTTGCCGTACACGGCGAGCACTTCGTCCTGCTCGACCAGCTTGCGCACCACCTCGGTGGTGCGCGGCGGCGTGTACTGGTCGTCGTAGCTGATGAGCGTCACCTTGCGGCCGTTGATGCCGCCCTTGTCGTTCACCATCTTGAAGTACGCCTCGTTGACCTTGCCGACGATGCCGTACGACGACACCGGGCCGCTGTAGGGCATGGCCATGCCGAGCTTGATCTCGGTGTCGGAGGCGCCGGTGTCGTACTTCTTCTGCGCAAGGGCCGCGCCGGTGGTGAACAGGAGGGCCGCGCCGCCCAGGGCGGCGGCCAGTCGAACGATGGAGGTCATGGAAGCTTCAGTGGAAAAACGAAAAGGGAGACATCAGGAACGAGGCGATCAATCAATCGATCAATCGCCGAGCACCTTGCCGAAGGGCTCGTAGCGCGTGCCGTTGAAACGCACCAGCTGCATGCGCTCGATCGGGTAGAAGTCGGTCGGCGAGGTCTTCACCTCGATGCCCGGGTAGAGCATGGGCGGGCTGTACTGCAGATTGGCCGCCACCTTCATGATGTTGGCGCGCGTGAGGTCGTCGCCCGCCTTGCGCAGCACCTGCTCCAGCGTCTGCGCCGACGAGTAGCCCAGCACGTTGAGCGAATCGCTCAGGTCGCCCGAGGGGTAGTACTTGCTGAACCAGGTCTTGTAGTCCTCGTACTCCTTGGCGCCCTTCCACATGTCGTCGGCCGGGTCGCGCAGGTAGGTGGCCGAGATCACGCCCACCGCGTTCTCGGGGCCCGCCGGCTTGATCACCGCCGACACCGACACCGACACGCTCGACAAATACTGCGTGGGCTTCCAGCCGATGTCGGCCGCCTTGCGGATCGCCTGCGCCGCGAACTTGGGCGTGGTGATGCTGAAGAAGGTGTCGGCGCCCGAGGCCTTCAGGTTGACCATCTGGCTGTCGATGGTCGGGTCGGTCACCTCGTAGGTCGACTGCGCCACGATCATCGTCTTGGCCTTGTCGCCCAGTGCCTCGAGAAAGCCCTTCAGGAAGTCCTTGCCGAAGTCGTCGTTCTGCATGAGCACAGCGATCTTCGCGTTGGGCTTGGTCGAGAGGATGTGCTGCGCGTAGATCTTGCCTTCGGTCTGGTACGTGGGCTGCCAGCCCATGGTCCAGGGGAAGGCCTTCGGATCGCCGAAGCGCGTGGCGCCCGTGGCCACGAACAGCTGCGGCACCTTCTTGGCGTTCATGTAGCGCTGGATGGCGAGGTTGTGCGCCGTGCCCAGCGGGCCGAAGAGCACCAGCACCTCGTCCTGCTCGACCAGCTTGCGCGCCTGCTCCACCGTCTTGGAGGGGTTGTAGGCGTCGTCCAGCGAGATGAACGTGACCTTGCGGCCGTTGATGCCGCCCTCGGCATTGAGCTTGGCGAAGTAGCCCGCCGCCGCCTTGCCGATGGTGCCGTAGGCCGACACCGGGCCCGAGTACGGGACGATGTGGCCGATCTTGATCTCGGTGTCGCTCGCGCCCGGGTCGTAGCGCTTCTGGGCCTGCGCCGTGAAGGCCGTGGCGAGGCCGAGCGTGGCCGCCAGGCCGGCGCCCAGCAGGCGGCGGCGCGTGCCGGGGCGGGCGGAAAAGAGGGAACGTGTCATGGTGTTGTCTCCGTCGTTCTCGTGAAAAAGAAGCTGCGGCCGCGGGCCTCTTGCCGGCCTCGTGTCGGTCTCTTGCGGACCTCGTGCGGCGTTCGGGCTGGATGGTAGGCAGCGCCTCCTGCGCGTCACATCGTCGGAACGGACGATTGAGAGCGGCTGAGGGTTGCCCCTAGCATGAGCCTCGACACGGAGACACACCCACCGCCGCGCAACGCGGCGCGCACCGAAGGCAAGCACCGCATGGACCTCACGCTCAATCCCCGCTACGAAGCCTTTCGCGACGAGCTGCGCGCGTTCCTCGCCACGCACGGCCACCGCTCGGCCTTCGCGCGCACCGCCGAGCGCCCCGACGCCGACGCCCTCGCCTGGCAGCGCCTGCTGCTGGACCACGGCTACGCGGGCCGCACGGTGCCGCGCGACTATGGCGGCCACGGCGCGGCGCCCGACGTCATGGAGTCGCACCTCATCACCGAGGAGTTCGCGCGCGCCGGCGTGGCGCCGCCGCTGGGCAACCAGGGCATCTCGATGCTGGTGCCCACCTTGCTCGAGCTGGGCACCGAGGCGCAACGGCGCGAGTGGATCGGACCCACGCTGCGCGGCGAGGTGGTCTGGTGCCAGGGCTACTCCGAGCCCGGCGCGGGCTCCGACCTGGCCTCGCTGCAGACGCGCGCCACCGAAGACGGCGGCGACTTCGTCATCAACGGCCAGAAGATCTGGACCTCGACCGCGCACGTGGCCGACATGATCTTCTGCCTCGTGCGCACCGAGCCCGGCGCCGCGAAGCACGCGGGCATCAGCTACCTGCTGTTCTCGATGAAGACGCCCGGCATCGAGGTGCGCCCGCTGAAGACCATGACGGGCCACGCCGAGTTCAACGAGGTCTTCTTCACCGACGTGCGCGTGCCGCAGCACCAGATCGTGGGGCAGCGCGGCGACGGCTGGAAGGTGGCCAACGCCACGCTCAAGCACGAGCGCGGCTCGCTCGGCAACCCCAACCTCACGACCCAGCGCTACCAGGAGCTCGCCACGCTGATGCAGTCCGAGACGGTGGACGGCACGCGCCTCATCGACCAGCCCGTGCTGCGCGACCGCCTCATGCGGCTGCAGGGCCAGGTGCTGGCGCAGAAGTGCCACGGCCTGCGGCTGCTCACGGCCGCGGCCAAGGGCGAAGACCCGGGCCTGGCCGCGCTGGTCGTGAAGCTGCAGGGCTGCGAACTGCGCCACCAGCTGGCCGCACTCGCCATCGACGCGCTGGGCGAGCTGGGCCTGCTGATGCCCGGCAGTGCGCACCTGCGCGCGCAAGCGCTCTGGCAGGAGCGCTACATGTTCGACCTGGGTCTGATCATCGGCGGCGGCACCGCGCAGATCCAGAAAAACATCATCGCGGAGCGCGGGCTCGACATGCCGCGCGAACCCCGCCTTGCCTGATCGCCATCGGAAGAAAGCACGCCATGGAATTCGCCCTCTCCGCCGACCAGACGCTGCTGCAGGACAGCCTGCGCCGCGCGCTCGAACGCGCCTGCCCGCTCGATCGCGTGCGCCGCGTCGCGGCCGACGACCTGCCGCTGGACCGCGAGGTCTGGCGCACGCTGTGCGAGGTCGGCGTGCCGGCCCTGCTCGTGCCCGAGGCCTTCGGCGGGCTCGGCCTGTCGCTGCTCGACGCCGCGCTGGCCGCCGAGGAACTGGGTCGCCATGTCGCGCCCACGCCCTTCCTCGGCACCGCCGTGCTCGCGCCGCTTGCGCTGCGCGAGGCCGGCAGCGCGGCGCAGCAGGATGAATGGCTGCCGCGCCTGGCCGCGGGCGAATGCATCGCGGGCGTCGCCATCGCCGAAGCCGTGGCCGGCGCACGCGATGGCGCGGGCGTGACGGCCAATGCCAACGGCACGCTCGACGGTAGCGCACTCTTCGTGCTCGACGCGGGCGCGGCCGATGTGTTCATCGTGGCCGACCGCGCGGGTGGCCTGCACCTCGTGCGCGCCGATGCACAGGGCCTCACGCGCGGCGCGCTGCGCAGCATCGACGCCACGCGCCCGCTCGGTGAGTTGCACTTCGCACAGGTGAAGGCAGAACGACTTCCCAACAGCGGCCCCGCCACGCTCGCGCGCCTGCGCAGTGCGGGCTGGGCCCTGCTCGCCGCCGACACGCTCGGCGCGGGCGAAGCCATGATCGGCCAGGCCGTGGCCTACGCCAAGGAGCGCCGCCAGTTCGGCCGCGTGATCGGTTCCTTCCAGGCCGTGAAGCACCTGTGCGCCGAAATGGCCGCCGCGCTGGAGCCCGGCCGCGCACTCGTCTGGTACGCGGCGCATGCCTTCGACGCACTGCCCGACGAAGCCGCGCTGCTCGCCGCGCACGCCAAGTCGCACCTGAGCGAGACCGGCACCTTCGTCGCCCGCACCGCCACCGAGGTGCATGGCGGCATGGGCATCACCGACCTGCTGGGCCTGCACTACTGGTTCAAGCGCATCGGCTTCAACCGCCAGTTGCTCGGCGGGCCGGAGCGCGTGCGCCACCTCGCCGCCGAAATGCAGGGCCTCGTCGCCGCATGACCTCCACACCCATGACCACCACATCACCCGCCCCCCGCATGCTCGAAGGCCTGCGCATCGTCGACCTCACCACGGTGATCTTCGGCCCCTACTGCACGCAGATCCTCGCGGACCTCGGCGCCGAAGTGGTCAAGGTCGAGCCGCCCGAGGGCGACAGCATCCGCATCATCGGCACGCCGCCCGTCACGCCGCTGATGAGCCCCGTGCACCTGCGCCTGAACCGCGGCAAGCGCTCGGTCGACTGGGACCTGAAGAGCGAGGACGGCCGCGCCGCGATGCGCCGCCTCATCGAGACCAGCGACATCTTCATCCACAACGTGCGCAGCGACGCCATCGCGCGCGCGGGCCTGTCGTACGACGAGGTGCGCGCCATCCGCCCCGACATCGTCTACGTGCACTGCACCGGCTTCGACCAGCGCGGGCCGTATGCCGCGCTGCAGGCCTACGACGACATCATCCAGGCCGCCTCGGGCATTGCCTCGTTGCCGCCCAAGGTCGACGGCAACCCGCAGCCGCGCTACGTGCCGATGACCATGGCCGACAAGGTCTCGGGCCTGCACGCGGCGTACGCCGTGCTCGCCGCCGTGGTGCACCGGCTGCGCACCGGCGAGGGCCAGCAGGTGGAGGTGCCGATGTTCGAGTCGCTCGCCAGCTTCAACCTCGTGGAGCACCTGTGCGACAAGACCTTCGTGCCGCCCACCGGCCCCGCGCTGTACCCGCGCCAGATCGACCCCATGCGCCAGCCCATGCGCACGCGCGACGGCTACATCGCCATTGCGCCCTACCTGGACGACCGCTGGCTGCGCTTCTTCGAGGCCGCCGGCCATCCCGAGGTGCTCGAGGCGCCCGAGCTGGCCGACAAGGCCCTGCGCCGCAAGCACATGAGCCGCATGTACGAGGCCGCCGCCGCGATCCTTCCCGAGCGCACCACGGCCGAGTGGCTCGACATCTTGAAGAAGGCCAACGTGCCCGCGATGCGCGTGAACGACATCGCCGACCTGCCCGACGACCCGCAGCTGCAGGCCGCCGGCCTTTTCCGACAGCGCACGCACCCGACCGAAGGCGCGTATCTTGAAGTGCGCCCGCCGGTGCGCTTCTCGGGCTATGCCTACGCCGACCTGTCGCACGCCGCGACGCCCGGCCAGCACAGCACCGAAGTGGCCCGCGAACTGGGCGTGACCCTCATGAACGAACGAAAGAACGCCGCATGACCATGACTGTCTACGACGCCGTCGCAAGCCGCCGCTCGGTGCGCGAATTTCTCGACCGCCCCGTGCCGGCCGACACGATCCGCCGCGTGCTGCAGGCCGCGCTGCGCGCCCCCTCGGGCGGCAACCTGCAACCGTGGCACCTGCATGTGGTGGGCGGCGAGCGGCTGGACGACCTCAAGGCCCTCATGCGCACCCGCGTGCAGGAAACGCCCGGCGGCGAAGGCAGCGAGTACGACATCTACCCGCGCGAGCTGGTCGCCCCCTACCGCGACCGCCGCTTCGCCGTCGGCGAGGCGATGTACGCGCGCCTGGGCATTCCGCGCGAGGACAAGGCCGCGCGTTTGAAATGGTTTGCGCGCAACTTCCAGTTCTTCGGCGCGCCGCTCGCGCTCTTCTGCACCGTCGACCGCCGCATGGGCCCGCCGCAGTGGTCCGACCTCGGAATGATGTTGCAGAACGTGATGCTGCTGCTGCGCGCCGAGGGCCTGGACAGCTGCCCGCAGGAATGCTGGGCCATCTACCCGCAGACCATCGGCCGCTTCATCGACCTGCCGCCCGAGCGCATGCTCTTCACCGGCATGGCCATCGGCTATGCCAACCGCGACAAGCCCCTCGACGCCCTCGAGACCGAGCGCGCGCCGCTGGACGACGTGGCCGAGTTCATCGGCATCTGAAGAAAGCAGTTGCACATGGACGATTGGGAAAGCGCCTGGGCGCCGATGGTGGCGCGCGTGGGCGAGGACTTCGCGAACGGTGTGATCCGCTGGGGCGCCGATGTGATCGAGGCCGGCGCCGTGCGCCGCTATGTCGAGGTGCTGGAGTTCGACTGCCCGCTGCACCAGGGGCCCGACGCGGTCGCGCCATCGACCAGCCTCGCCAGCCTCACGCTGCCGCCCATGTGGGCCCCGGGCCAGCCGCCCGTGTTCACCAGCGACGCCCGCAACGCCGAACCCGAGCGCAGCCCGCTCAAGGGCACGCGCCCCGAAGGCATGCCGCCCACCACCGCCTACATGGCGACCGACTACGAGGTCGACTACCTGCAACCCGCGCGCCTGGGCGACCGGCTGGGAAGGCGCGGCAACCGGCTCGTGCGCTGCGAACCCAAGGCGACCAAGGTAGGAAAAGGCGCCTTCACAACATGGGAGTACGACATCGTGAACCAGCGCGAAGAGGTCGTGGCCCGCTGCCGGTTCGGCATGTACCACTACCTGCCGCACTAGAGAACAGACGCCCGACGCCATGCGGCCTCCCGCACTGGCGCACCGCCACCCGTGCACAGGGCACTGGGTGCTTCCCGCAGCGAAATCAAGGAGGAGGCCGAAGGCCGGGGGACATTCGCGGAGGGAAGTACCCGGTGACCTGTGCACGCGCCCTGAACAAGGAAAGCAACAAGATGAACTGGCAAGAACAACGCCACTGGAACGAAGTCAACGAGGGCGACCCTTTGAACCCCGTGCCCTTCCCCCTCACCGTCTACCGCCTCGTGATGGCCGCCGGCGCCAACCGCGACTTCAACGCCATCCACCACAACACCGAACACGCCCAATCGACCGGCGCCCCCGAGATGTACGCCAACGTCATGCTGCTGCAGGGCATGTGGGAGCGCGCGATTCGCGAGTACATCGGCACGGCCGGTGTGCTGCATGCCATCCGCGGCTTTCGCATGAAGTCGTTCAACACCGCGGGCGACACCGTCACCGTGCGCGGCCAGGTCGAGCGCAAGTGGATCGACGACAGCGCCGACGCCGCGCACCGCCACCGCCTCGACCTGCGCCTGTGGAGCGAGAACCGCCACGGCGTGTCGGTCGGCCCCGGCCTGGCCGTCGTGAGCCTGCCGCCCTGACATCGCACCCAGACAGAAAAACCATCGGAGACAAGACAGACATGTACAACAGCAGATTCACCCGCCGCCACGCCCTCACGCTGGCCGCCGCCCTGGCCACGAGCAGCGCCTTCGCGCAGCAGCCAACCTGGCCCGACAAACCCATCCGCATGATCGTGCCCTACGCGGCAGGCGGCGGCACCGACGTGTTCGCGCGCATCGTCGCCGAGGGCCTGGGCAAACGGCTCGGCCAGAGCGTCATCGTCGACAACCGCCCCGGCGGCAACGGGCAGATCGGCATCACCGCCGTGCAGCGCGCACCGGCCGACGGCTACACCGTGCTGTTCTCGCTCACCTCCATCATCCAGAACCCGCTGCTGTACCCCAACGCCGGTTTCGATCCGTTCAAGGACTTCGTGCCCGTGTCGGAAGCGGGGCGCCTGCCCATCGTCTTCACCGTGAGCAACAAGCTCGGCGTCGACACCCTCGACGGCTTCGTCAAGCTCGCGCGCGCCGCGCCCGGCAAGTACTCGTACGGCTCCTACGGCAACGGATCGAGCGCCCACCTGTACGCCGAGGTGCTGCAGGACGCCGCGGGCATCCAGCTGCTGCACGTGCCCTACAAGGGCGAAGCGCCGGCCATCACCGACCTGCTCGGGGGCACCGTCGATGCCGTGTTCGTCTCGGCCAAGGGCGTGGGCCCGCACGTCGCGGCCGGCAAGGCGAAGTCGATCGCCGTGGTCGGCACCGCACGCGCCCCGCTCGCGGCCGGCGTGCCGACCTTCAAGGAACAGGGCTTCGCGGGCATGGAGTCGGTCGGCTGGTTCGGCATCTACCTGCCCGCCGGCACGCCGCAGCCCATCGCGCAGCGCCTCTCGACCGAAGTGGCCCAGGTGGTGCAAAGCCCCGAGCAGGCGGCGCGCATCGAAGGCCTGGGCGTGATCCCGGTCGGCAGCACGCCCGCGCAGCTCACCGCCACCATGCGCGCGGACCATGCGCGGTGGAAGCAGGTGATTCAGGCCAAGAACATCAAGCTCGATTGAGACCGCACGCCATGACACGTCTTTCCTCCACGCTCGGCATTGCGCTCGCTGCCTTGTTCGCCCTGCCCGCCGCCGCGCAACAGCCACCGGCCGACTACCCCTCGCAACCCGTCACGCTCGTCGTGCCCTTCCCCGCCGGCGGCATCACCGACAACATCGCGCGGCTGGTCGCGCAGGAACTCGGCACCGCCTGGGGCAAGCCCGTGGTCGTCGACAACCGCGTGGGCGCCAGCGGCACCATCGGCGCCGCCGCCGTCGCACGCGCCCCGAAAGACGGCCACACCGCCCTCTTCACCATCACCACGCACGTGCAGATGCCCGCGCTGCAGCGCAAGCTCTCGTACGACGCGGTGAAAGACTTCGCGGCCGTGTCGCAGATCGGCATCTCGACCTCGGCCCTGGTCGTGACGCCCGACGTGCCCGCCAAGACGCTGGCCGAACTCGTCACGCTGCTCAAGGCCGAGCCCGGCAAGTACTCGTACGGCTCGACCGGCGTGGCGACCACCTCGCACATCTACGGCGAGCTGTTCAAGAAAGAAGCCGGCGTCGACATGCCACACGTGCCCTACAAAGGCGCCGCGCCCATGGTGACCGACCTGCTCGGCGGCCACATCCGCGTGGCCGTGCTCGACACCGGCACCGCCCTGCCCTACCTGCAAAGCGGCAAGCTGCGCGCGCTGGCGGCACTGGGCACGCAGCGCTCGGCCACGCTGCCGCAGGTGCCGACCTTCCAGCAGGCGGGCTACGCGGGCTTCGAGCCCTATGCGTGGATCGCGCTGTTCCTGCCGGCCGGCACGCCGCAGCCGCGCGTGGACAAGATGTCGAAGGCCGTCGCCGCCATCATCGCCAAGCCCGAGGTGCAAAAGAAGATGCGCGACATGAACATCGAACCCGTGGGCAGCACGGCCGCCGAGTTTGCCGTGGTGCTGCGCCAGGACGCCGACACCTGGAAGCGCGTGATCGACAAGACCGGCATCCGCCTGGAGGACTGACCGATGACGCCCCCTCCACTTTTTCGCGGCGCCCTCGAAGGCGTCAAGGTGCTCGACCTGTCGTCGGTGGTGCTCGGCCCGCTGGCCAGCCAGATGCTGGCCGACATGGGCGCCGACGTCATCAAGGTCGAGGCGCCGCAGGGCGACCTGGCCCGCTCGGTCGGACCCGCGCGCCACAAGGGCATGTCGTCGCTGTACCTGTCGTGCAACCGGAACAAGCGCAGCCTCGTGCTCGACCTGAAACAACCCGCCGCGCGCGAGGTGCTCGACACGCTGGTGCGCGGCAGCGACGTGCTCGTGCATTCGGTGCGCACCGACGCAGCGGCGCGCATCGGCATCGACGCGGCGCGGCTGCTGGAACTCAACCCACGGCTGGTGAGCGCGCACGTCAAGGGCTTCTCGGACGAGGGGCCGTATGCGGGCCTGCCGGCCTTCGACGACATCATCCAGGCCGCGTCGGGCCTGGCGCAGCTGCAATCGATCTACACCGGCGAGCCGCGCTACATGCCCGCGCTCGTGGCCGACAAGACCACCGCGCTGTACGCGGCGTACGCCATCGTCACCGCGCTGTTCCACCGCGAACGCAGCGGCCAGGGGCAGGCGGTCGACGTGCCGATGTTCGAGACCATGACCGCCTTCAACATGGTGGAGCACCTGTGGGGCCACACCTTCCAGCCGCCCATCGACGACATGGTGTACGGCTCGATCCGCTCCGGCGTGCGCAAGCCCTTTCGCACGGCCGACGGCTACATCGCACTGGTGCCTTACACCGACGCGCAGTGGCTGCGCTTCTTCGAAGTGGTGGGCCGGCCCGAGCTGCGCGAGGACGAACGCTTTGCCACGCTGGCCGCGCGGGTGCGCAACCACACGGTGGTGTTCGGCGAACTCGAACGCGCCACCGGCGCACGCACCACAGCCGAATGGGTGTCTGCCTTCCGCCAGGCCGACATTCCGGCAATGCCGATCCAGACGCTGCAGCAGCTGCCCGACGATCCGCAGCTGAAGGCCAGCGGCCTGTGGCACGACGCCGAGCACCCGACCGAAGGCACGCTGCGCTTTCCCGGCGTGCCGTTCACGCTCTCGGCCACGCCGGGCGGCGTGCAGCGGCTTGCGCCGTCTCTGGGGGAGCACACGGACGAGGTGCTGGGGGAGTTCGGGTTCGAACGCGCGGCGGTCGATGCGCTGGTGACCGCCGGCGTGGTGGCACGGGCCTGAGGTCTATTCGAGCTTCAGGTTCATGTCCTTGATGAGCCGCGACCACAGCAGGTTCTCGCGCCGCACCGCCGCCATCAACTCACCCGGCCCTTCGCCCGAAGGCTCCAGCCCCAGCCCGATCATGCGTTCCTGCAGATCAGGCTGCGCCACGGCCTGGCGCACCGCGCCGGCGAGCTTGTCGATGGCCGGTTGCGGCGTGCCCGTGGGCGCGAAGAAGCCCCAGAAGCCGCCGTGCTCGTAGCCCTTGAAGCCCTGCTCGGTGAAGGTGGGGATCTGCGGCGCGAGCGGCATGCGGCGCGTGCCGAAGACGCCCAGCAATTTCGCGCGGCCCGACTTCGCGTGCGGCAGCGCCTCGCCCATGGTGACGAAGCCGCCCTGTACCTGGCCGCCGAGGATGTCGATCATCAGCGGCGCGCCGCCCTTGTAGGGCACGTGCGTCATCTGCAGGCCCTCGTCGCGCATGAGCTTCTCACCATAGAGGTGGCCCGACGAGCCCTGCCCCGCCGAGCCGAAGCTCAGCTTGCCGGGCTGCGCCTTGGCCATGGCGACGAACTCGCGCATGCTCTTGGCCGGCACGCCCTCGCCCACCGCGAACACGAGCAGGCCGTAGTTCGACAGCGACACGGGCGCGAAGTCCTTGAACACGTCGTAGCCGGGCTTGGCCATCAGCAGCGGCGCGAGCACGAAGGAGTTGACGGCGAACAGCAGCGTGTGACCGTCGGCCGGCGCCTTGGCCACGAAGGACGCGGCAATGGCACCGTTGGCACCCGGCTTCGGATCGATCAGCACCGGCTGGCCCAGCGGCTTGGCGATGCGCTCGCCGATGGTGCGCGCGATGCCGTCGACCAGCCCGCCGGCGGCCGACGACACGATCACCTTGATCGGCTGGGTCGGGTAGGCGTCGGCCGCCTGCGCTTTCGGCAGGGCTCCGAGCGCGGGGGCCAGCAGTCCGCTCGCGCCCCATTGCGCGAATCGACGTCGTTGCAGCATGGAAGAAGTCTCCTGTTGGTTTTCTTGACGATGAAAGTCGTTCAGCCCGCCGCGCCCCACACGGCCAGCGCATCGAGCGCCTCGACCGTGCGGCCGTCCACCCGCAGCGGGTTGACTTCGAGCGAGACCAGTTCGGGGCCGAGCGCAAGCGCCGCGTTGCCGATGGCGGCCACGGCTTCGGCGATGGCGTCGCGGTCGGCCGCGGGTGCGCCACGCCAGCCGTCGAGCAGGCGCGCACCGCGCAGCTCGGCCAGCATGTCCTTCACCTCGGCGGGCGTCACGGGCAGCAGGCGCAGGCTGGTGTCGCGCAGCGCCTCGACCCAGATGCCGCCGAGCCCCACGGCCAGCGCCGGGCCCCACTGCGGATCGCGCACGGTGCCGACGAACAATTCGAGCCCGCCCTGGCGCATGGGCGCGACCAGGATGCCGTCGATCTCGGCCTCGGGCCGCGCGGCGCGCACGCGCGCATCCATCGCCTGCCAGGCGGCACGCACCGCGTCGGCGCCCTGCAGGTTGAGCGCCACGCCGCCGACCTCGGTCTTGTGCGCGATCTGCGCCGAGGCGATCTTCAGCACGACCGGGCCGCCGAGTTCTTCTGCGAAGCGCGCGGCCTCGTCGGCGCTGCGCGACAGCCGCACGGGCACCACCGGCACGCCGCGCTGCGAGAGCCATGCGAGCGTCTCGCGCTCCGAACGCAGAGGCTGCGCGGGCGGCGTGGCCGGCACCGCGGCAGCGACACCTTGCGCGCTTTGACGCCGGCGCAACGTTTCCGACCAGCGGCGCACCGCACCCGCCGCGCTCATCGCGTGGTGGATGCCGCAGGCGATGTGGCGGATGCCGGTCTCGGCGATGAGCTCGCGCGACCGCTCGCTCACCTGCATCACGTAGTGGCTGCAGACGATGGCCGGCACCGGGCTGGCCGACAGCCCGCGCGCCACCTGCGCCAGCACGGCGCGGTTCAGCGGCGTGTCGTTGGCCGGCGCGTTGGGCACGTCGGCCACGACGATGGCGGCGCCCAGCGCGGGGTCACGCACCAGCGCTTCGAGGGCGTTGCCGAACAGCTCGGGCTCCAGCATGGCCGCGCCAGTCACGTCCAGCGGGTTCTGCGGCGTGCCGTAGCCCGGCAGCACCTCGCGCAGCGCGGCCTCGGTGGCGGGCGCGAGCGGCGTGAGCGCCAGGCCTTCTTCCTCGGCGCGCTCGGCAAAGATCTCGCACATGCCGCCCGACATCGACACGGCCGCCAGCCCACCGGCCGCGAAGGGCCCGGTCATGCTGGCGAAGGCGGCGGTGAACACCAGGTCTTCGATGGAACGCACGCGCATCAGGCCCAGGCGCTGGCACATAGCGTCGAACACGCGGTCGTCGCCCACCAGCGAGCCGGTGTGGGCCTGCGCGGCCTGCGCGGTGATCTCGCTGCTGCCCATCTTCAGCACCACGATGGGCTTGGCCACGGCCAGCGCGCGCTCGGCGGCGGCGGCAAAGCGCTGCGGGTCGCGCACGGTCTCGGCGAACACGGCGATGGAACGCGTGTGCTCGTCGTCCACCAGGTAGTCGATGACCTCGGCGATGTCGATGTCCGACTCGTTGCCGGTCGACACCATGCGGCTCAGGCCGATGCCGTGCACCTGCGCCATGAACGACAGCTGCCCCGCCAGCGCGCCGCTTTGCGACACGATGCCCAGCGTGCCCGCCGGCAGCGGCTCGCGCAGCGAGGCGGTCCACACGGCCGAGCGGTCGACGAAGTTGACGAAGCCCAGGCAGTTCGGCCCGAGGATGCGCAGGCCGCGCGAGCGCGCCTTGGCCGTGAGCTGGCGCTGGCGCTCGCGGCCTTCCTCGCCGGCTTCGGCGAAGCCCGAGCTCAGCAGCACGGCGTTGCCGATGCCCGCGCGCTGCAGGTCGGCCAGCGCGTCGTCGAGCGCGTCGGCCGGCACCATCAGCAGCGCCGTGTCGACCGGCTCGCCGATGGCCTCGGCCGAGGTGGCCGCCGCCATGCCATGAAAGCTGCCGCCGCGCCGGTTGACCGGGTAGAGCTGGCCCGCGTAGCCCAGCGTGCGCAGGCTGGCGAGCGCCGCGTTGGACCACACCGAGCGCTCGGTCGCGCCGACGAAGGCGATGGCCTTGGGGTGGAGGAAGCAGTGAAGAGAAGAAGAGGACGAAGAAGTCATGGCAGCAGGAAGAAAGGTCGGGTTCAGTCGTCGAGCTTGATGCGCAGGTCGCTCACGAAGCGCTTCTCGTCGGCATAGGTCTTGTGCGCCCAGGCCGTGTAGGCGGGGCTGTCCATGTAGAACCGGACGTAGTCGTTGAGGTCGAGCGTTCGCAGGAACTCGGGGTCGTCCACGGCCTTGCGGAAGGCCTCCTGCAGCGCCTGCACCACCTTCGGGTCCATGCCGCGCGGACCGGCGATGCCCCACGAGCCGTTGGCCACCACGTCGTAGCCGAGTTCCTTCACGGTCGGCACGTTCAGGCGCGTGGGCGAGCGCGCCTCGTTGAAGGTGGCCAGCAGGCGCACGCGACCGCCCGCCACGGCGGCGCCGAAGCCGGCCTCGGAGACCGCGTCCACATGGCCGCCCATGAGCGCGTTGTACAACTCGGCCGCGCCCTTGAAGGGAATGAAGTTGAACTTCACGCCGGCCAGCGCGGCCAGCCGCTCCATCGACACGTGCGAGGTGCCGCCGCGCCCGGTGGTGCCGTACGACACCTCGCCCGGCTTGGCCTTGGCCGCGGCCAGCAGCGCGTTCAGGTCTTTCCACGGCGCGTCCTGGCGCACCGTGATGCCCAGCGTGGCGGCCGTCACGTTGGCCACGTAGGTGAAGTCGGTGGCCGGGTCGTAGCTCACCTTCTGCAGGTGCGGCAACCGGTAGAGCGAGCTCAGCATGAGCGAGAGCGTGTAGCCGTCGGGCGCGGCCTTGCGCGCCATGGTGGTCGGCGCCAGCGTGGCGGCCACGCCGGGCTGGTTGAGGATCACGATCTGCTGCTTCAGCTCGCGCGAAGCCGCCAGCGCCAGCGCGCGCGCCTGCACGTCGGTGGCACCGCCCGCGGGGTACGGCACCAGCAGCGTGATCGGCTGCTTGCCGAACAGGCCCTGGGCGCGCGCCAGGAAGGGCAGCGCGGTGCCCGCGGCGGCGAGCGCGGCGCCGTGGATCAGGCGGCGGCGCGCCGGGTCGGTCGGGAAGGAATGCATGGCTTGTCTCCGGTCGGTCGAACAGTCGAATCGTTCGTTCTGCGGCGATGGTCGCGCGCAGCCCTGTGCCGGTCACCGTCGCTTCGGACGACTTTGGCCGCCACGGCGCTTTCGATCCCGTCGCTTCCGACGATGCCGGCGCGGCGCCGCCATTCCATACTCGGCGCACAACAACGAACCGACCGACGGAGACCGCAGTCCATGGACCTCACCCAGCCCCTGCACAAGGCCCTGCAGGAACGCCCCGGCGCCACCGCCCTCGTGTGCGGCGAGCGCCGCAGCACCTTCGCCCAGTTCGTCGACCGCGTGGCGCGGCTCGCGGCCGTGCTGCAGTCGCTCGGCCTGCAACCCGGCGACCGCGTGGGCCTGCTGGCGCTGAACTCCGACCGCTACGTGGAGTACCTCTACGCCACCTGGTGGGCGGGCGGCGTGATCAACCCCGTCAACATCCGCTGGAGCGCGCGCGAGGTCGCGTACTCGCTGGACGACTGCGACACGCGCATCCTGCTGTCCGACGCGCACTTCGGCGCCGTGGCGCAGCAGCAGCGCGAACTCTCGCGCTCGCTGAAGACGCTGGTGCACTTCGGCGACGGCCCCGCGCCCGACGGCATGGCCGACGCCGAGGCGCTCATGGCGCAGGCGCAGCCCGTGCCCGACGCGCGGCGCGGCGGCGCCGACCTGGCCGCCGTGATGTACACCGGCGGCACCACCGGCCTGCCCAAGGGCGTGATGCTCACGCACGGCAACCTCTACAGCGGCCAGCTCTCGGCCAACATGGCCGCCACGCGCCCCGCCGAGGCCGTGGGCCTGAACATGGCGCCCATGTTCCATGTGGGCGGCACCGGCCTCACGCTGCAGCTGATGATGCGGCTGTGCACGCAGGTCATCATTCCGGCCTTCGACGAAGTGAAGGTGCTCGAGGCGATCCAGAACGAGCGCGCCAGCGAGACCTTCATGGTGCCCACCATGCTCAAGCGCCTCATCGAGCACCCGCGCTTCGGCGAGTTCAACACCACGCCGCTGCAGCTGGTGCTGTACGGCGCCGCGCCCATCGACGACGCGCTGCTGCTGCAGGCCATCGACAAGCTGCCGCGCGCGGGCTTCTGCCAGCTCTACGGCATGACCGAGCTGTCGCCCGTGGTCACCGTGCTGCCCACGTGGTGCCACCACCCCGACCAGCCAGCCGCGCGCCGCCGCTCGGCCGGACGGCCCGTGCCCATCGCCGAAGTACGCATCGTCGATGCCGACGGCCGCCCCGTGCCGAACGGCACCGTCGGCGAGATCGCCGCGCGCGGACCGATGGTGATGGCCGGCTACTGGAACAAGCCCGAGCAGACCGCAGAGGTGCTGCGTGACGGCTGGATGCACACCGGCGACGGCGGCGTGATGGACGCCGACGGCTTCGTCTACGTGGTCGACCGGCTCAAGGACATGATCGTGAGCGGCGGCGAGAACATCTACTCGGCCGAGGTCGAGAACGCCATCACCCAGCTGCCGCAGGTCTCGATGTGCGCCGTGGTCGGCGTGCCCGACGACCAGTGGGGCGAGCGCGTGCATGCCGTGGTCGTGCTGCGCGCCGGAGAAAGCCTGAGCGCCGAGGCGCTGGTGGCGCACTGCAAGACGCTGATCGCCGGCTACAAGTGCCCGCGCAGCGTGGAGTTTCGCGAAGAGATTCCGCTGTCGCCGGCGGGGAAGATGCTCAAGTACAAGCTGCGCGAGCCGCACTGGGAAGGGCGCGCGCGCAAGGTGGGGTGACGCACCGGCGGGTGTGCCTGGGTGTGCCTGGGTGTGTACGGGTGTGTTTCACCTGCTTGGGGTATGGTGGCGGGCCGCCACCTGCACCCACTGCGACATGCACCGCCGCCTCCTCGCTCTCGCCCTGCCCTGCTTTCTGCTCCTTGGCCTGTCGCCCGCCTTTGCGAACGGCAGCCTGCAGTGCGACGGCCGGCCGTACGCGGTCGAGATCCAGTTCAGCCTCTCGACCGGCCAGCTGACCGAGCTGATCGTGGCGAACACCGCCTCCGGTGGCGACGAGACCGAGCGCTTCAGCCTGCAGCAGCGCTTTGTCGACCATCGCCGCCAGTTCATGCGCGCGCGCGGCACCGGCCTGGACCGTCCGCAAGTGGCCGTGGCGCTGCGCGTGGCCGGCGCGACCGGCACGCTCAGTTACCGCGGCGCGCAGTACGAGCTGCGCTGCAACTGGACCGCGCTGGGCTGACCCACCCTGTCGTGCGTTCACGCTTCGCATGCCGCAAGACCGCACCCTTCTCTATGCCGGACGCGGGTTCGAGGTGGCGCATGTGCGCCTGCACGCGCCGCAAGGGCCGGCGTGGAGCGACCTGTACACCGTGGCCTCGCCGCGCGTCGTCTTCCCCATCGGGCGCACGCGGCTCGACGTGCGCTCGGGCGAGCACACCTGGCTGACCGACGCGCTCACCGCCATCCGCTTCGGCGACGCCACCGCCTACCGGCTGCGGCCCGAGACCGCGACCGTGCGGCACAGCCTCGTGGTCAGCGGCCACGCATCGGTGAGCCCGGCCCACGGTGAAAGCGCGGCGGGCGTGAGCGTCTGCCTGCTGACCCCGCAGGCGCTGTACCGCATGCACGCGGCACGGCGACAGCTGCCGGACACCGACAGCGCACAGGCCGCGACCCTCGTGGCCGCGCTCGTCGCCGAACTGGGCAGCGCGCCGCACCAGGCGCCCTGGCACGGCGCCGTCGCGCGCGCACGGCAGCTGCTGCTGTCCGAGGGCAGCGGCCCGGGTGCGCGGCCTCCGCTCTCTCTGGACGAGCTGGCCGAGGCCGTGTCGCGCTCGCCCTTTCACCTGGCGCGGCGCTTTCGCCAGCAGACCGGCCTGAGCCTGCACCAGTACCGCCAGCACCTGCGACTGGCCTCGGCGATGGAGCGGCTGGCCGACGGCGAGCGCGACCTTGCGGGCCTCGCGCACGACCTGGGCTACTGCAGCCAGAGCCACCTGGGCGCCGTGTTCCGGCGCGGCGTGGGCGTCACGCTCGGCGAGGCCCGCCGCGTGCTTGGGCCGGCCAGCGCAGCAGGCGCACGAATCTGATAGCTTTCGCGCCGGACGGGCCACAGACTGGCCCGATGACGCCATCGCCTCGCACCCTCTGGACCGGCGCGCTCGCCGCGCTGGCCGCCGCCCTCATCGGCAGCGCCTGGCAGCTGCTGTCGCGCCACGGCGTGACCGCCACCGCGCTCGGGCCGATGGACCTTGCGCTGCTGCGCTACGGCATTCCCGCGCTGCTGCTCAGCCCGCTGTGGCTGCGCGGCAGGCTCGTGCCGCCGGGTGGGTCGCGCGGCGCGCTCGTGCTGCTCGTCGTCGGCAGCGGCCTGCCCTTCGGCCTGCTGGTGCTGGCCGGCGCGCAGTGGGCACCCGCCAGCCACATGGGCATCTTCATGGCCGGCAGCCTGCCGCTCTTCACCGCCCTGGGCGCGTGGGTCTACCGGGGCGAGCGCGTGCACGGCCTGCGCCTGCTCGGGCTGGTTGGCATCGCCTTCGGCATGGCCGTGTTCGCGGCGGGCAGCTTCGGCGAGGGCCTGCGCCAGCAGCACTGGCGCGGCGACCTGCTCTTTCTGCTCGCGGCCCTGCTGTGGACCGTCTACTCCCTGGCCTTCGGCCGCTGCGGCATGAGCGCATGGCAGGGCGCGGCCTTCGTCAACGGCGCATCGACCCTGCTGCTGTTGCCGCTGTTGTGGCTCGCCGGCCCGCCGCGCCTGTTCGCCGCGCCGTGGACCGACATCGCGATGCAGGCCGCAGGCCAAGGCGTGGTCGCCGGCCTGCTGGGGCTGGTCGTCTACGGCGTGGCAATCACGCGGCTGGGCGCCGCACGCGCCGCGCTGTCGTCCGCGCTCGTGCCCGTGCTGACCACGCTCGGCGCGGCATGGTGGATGAACGAGCCCGTCACGCGCCCCGCGCTGCTGGCGCTGTCGTTCGTGGTGCCCGGCGTCGTGCTCGCGAGCGGCGCGCTGCGGTGGCGGGTGCTAGCGCCGCGCGACAGCGAGCGGCAGGCCCCGGGGCAGAATGCGGCGGCGTCCTTGCCCACTTCCGAAAGCACTCGCCCATGAAGAAAAAGATGAATCGCCTTCGCACCGCCGCGCTCGTTGCTGCCTCGTTCGCGTCGCTCTTCGCCTTCTGCGGCGCGGGCTGGGCGCAGCGACCGGAGCCGCAGCAGCAGCCGCAAGTACAGCAGCAACCGCCGCTGCAACGCAGCGTCGTGCGCGTGCCCACACCCTTCGTCGAGAACGGCGCGCCCGTCACGCTCGAGATGGTCATCTACAAGCCCGATGGCGCCGGCCCGTTCCCAACGGTCGTGTTCAACCACGGCTCCACCGGCATCGGCAACGACCCGGCCTTGTTCAAGCAGACCTGGGCCCCCGAGCGAACCGCCCGCTGGTTCACGCAGCGCGGCTGGCTCATCGCCTATCCGCAGCGGCGCGGACGCGGCCAGTCGGACGGCCTGTACGACGAAGGCTTCACCGCCAAGCGCGAGCACTACAGCTGCGAGCCCGCCATCGCCCTGGCCGGCTTCGACCGCGCCGTGGCCGACCTCGACGCCGCCATCGCGTGGCTGCAGCGCGACCCCGACGTCGACACCCGCCGCATGGAAATCGCAGGCCACTCGCGCGGCGGCATCCTTGCCGTGGCCTACGCGGGCCTGCACCCCGACATGTTCCAGGGCGTCATCAACTTCGTCGGCGGCTGGATGGGCGACAAGTGCCCCGGCAACACCGCCGACGCCATCAACCCCGTCACCTTCCGCCGCGGCGCGGCCTTTGCCAAACCCACGCTGTGGCTCTACGGCGAGAACGACCCGTTCTACGCGATGTCGCACAGCCGCAAGAACTTCGAAGCCTTTCGCGAGGCGGGCGGAAAGGGCCGCTTCGAGAGCTTCACGCTGGAGGGCGGCGCGAGCGGGCACGGGCTGCTCGGGCAGCAGGGGCTGTGGGGGAAGGCGGTGGAGGCGTATCTGGCGGCGCCTTGAGGTAGCGCGGAGCCTTCGTGCGCTAACGGCCCAGGTCGGCTGCCGCGGCGTTCAGTTGCGCGATGAAGTCAGGAAGAGGAATGCGTGAGCCCAGGCTTCCGTCCTTCGCGGGGAACGCAACGCAGAGCTGGTCTCGCCCTTCCTCGCGGTCGAGCAGCAGCAAGAACTGGCCGTCGAAACTCAGTTCCGCGACGAGGTGCTCGTGTGCCGTGTCGCTCAGGATGGTGGTTTCCCATTTCTCGTTGTTCATGTCTGCTCTGCGGAAGAAAGATGACGATGCCGTGCGCTGTGGGTTGAGGCCCGACAGGGCCGGATGATAGGTCTGCAGGTCTGCAAATCCCCCCTCGCGCGAGCAGCACTGCCCATGGCTATACTGCGCCGGTCACGTCAACACAGGGCGTGATCGGGCTTGGACTCCCGTTGAAATCACTGCGACGTAAAGCCGCAGCCACCCCGCAGGGTCTGCGGCTTTGTCGTTCGCGCTTCCTGTTTAGGCGGCTCGATGGGCGGGCGCGAGCCCGGCCGGTTTCACGCAAGTGGTTTCCCGGTAGTCCAACCCGTCGAGCCGCCGCCCCCGCTTGGACTCGGGTGCGTCGGTTTCAGCAAACCGAAACCCTTGGAGGCCATTCATGGCTGCATCTGCATCTCCCCGCGCGTCCGAGCACGCGTCTTCGCTTTCTCCATCTTCCGAAACCGCCAGTGCCGAATCACTCGCGCTGCAGGCGTGTGATGACGTCGACAGTCTTCATGCAGTGCAACGCGCCTACGCGTGTATTGAGAAGCTCATCGTTCCGCAGCGTGTGGGGGAGACGGAAGAGGTCTTTCCGACGCGTACGGAGTTGGGGGCGTTGGTGCGGTTGGTGAATGAGGAACTGCAGCGGCGGATCGAGGCCGCCGACATGACAACTCAGGCATTGCATGGGGTGCTTGGCGGGGGCGAGGTGCAATGACCGACCTCAGCGCCATCGATTACTCACGATACAAGACGTTCACCATTTCGCCTCTTGCCAAGGCGAGAACTTCATCGAACGTATCGACCTCTAGCACCGAATAGGTCAGCTCTTGTCCACTCGCCAACGCTGCGCGCTCAGGCAACGGCGTTGTTTCTGCTTCGATTATTTTTCTGATGCCTGCGAAAAGGTAGCTCGCCTTCTTTTCGTTCAGCTCCAAGTGCCCGTCAGCTCCTGAGTCCTCGTTTGCTCTGGCGATGATTTCCGCCTTGGCTCTTGCCTCGTCTGAGTCAGCTGCATTGATGACGTACACGTTCTCATGCACGAGGAAGGAGTCTTGGCTCTGATCAGTCAGCTTGAAGTAGAACAGTGCGTGTGCCGCGTACCACATAGCAGTCCCTCTGGAACGAAATTCAAAGAACGTTTGGCCTTGTGCTCGGAATCGGTAGCCAACTCCTCCAAGGATTCACGAGCCCATTCTTCTCCCATCGCAGCGGCACGTCGGTACCAGATCTTCGCCAACTTGGTATTGCCTTCACCTCGATAGTGCGAACCAAGCGCCGTCGCCCCATACGCACTCCCTCGCCTGAACGCGGATTTATAAAGCTGCTTGGCGAGCAGAGCGTTCTTGGCAACGCCTTCGCCTGCGCTGTACAAGTTTCCGAGATTGACTTTGGCCTCTGATGAGCCAAGCGCGGCAGAACGCCGGTAGTACCGAATTGCAGCCACCAAGTTACCGGATTCGTGGGCTTCGCACGCGGCCTCCAACAGAACACGAGCATCGTGGCGATCTTTGGGATTTGTCGAAAAAACTATCCTTCTTTTCTTCATGTTGCACCGCAATTTTTCAACGAATCTCCGGTCCAGAGCGGCGACGACACCACGGCCGTTCGAGAACTCTTCGGACGAAAGGTGCGAAGGGTCGGCCCGAAGCACCCAGCCTATGCCGGCCTTGGCAGGTTGGGAAAAACCTCGACGCCGATGTGAACACCAAGTCTTGCAGCGAGCGCCATTGTCTCTGGTGAAAGATCACTGCCAATGTTGATGGCTCCCGGCAGCTGCGCAATCACTTGCAATTTGCCGCCAGAAGACAACAAGCGCACAACAAACTCGTGCGCTTCCTCCAGCCATTCCAGAACATCGTGGATCTCTTCGAAGAAGAGACGTTTTCCCTCAGTCCATGAGGTATGACTCCACATCGCACCCGGGGTGAAATGGCGCTCTCCAGCATTCCAAGCGTGCGTAGATCCCATATTCAAGGCGACGGTGATCTCATCGGCTGACATGGACGGGTGAGTGATGAGCAATCGAATGCTGTAGTAGCAGACCGTTTCGTTCTCGGTATCACTCGAATTTTCTTCATCCATCACTGACCACCTCCATGCTTTCGGACTTCGACACGAGCGTGCCAGCACATCAACTTTTCAATCGTGAAACGGCGACAACGATTTCGGCCTCGCTCTTTGACAGGAACTGCTCGAACTCACGCACCCAGTCGTCCAGCGTCAACGTTTTCATCTCAAGAATTTCTCAACTCATCTGACACGTCATCTACTTGCCATCTCGCTCGCCCTCTTGAAATTCAGGCGAGCCTTCCGTCCGATCTGATCTCTACGTGTACGGACAAGGAAGTAGGCTGCCGCGGCTTCCAAAAATCGCCCCTGATCAAGAAGTGCGTTTCCAAGGTTCACCGACAACGCCGCTCGATCTTTTCCACTCAGACTCTCAATCTCTAGCCCCTTCCGAAAGAACCTCTCCGCGAGCTTCGGTTGCTTCATAGCGTCGTAGCAATTTCCGATTGCCAGAAGACTTTGCGCGTCCAACACGTCCGCTTTGTAATCTCGCTTGTATGCCGTTACTGCTTCTTTGAAGTTCTCAAGCTTGAACTCTGCACTCCCAAGGCAGTACCAGGCGTGATTACGATCCCTGGCATATGGTCTGCGTAGGCGTCTGGTCCTTGGATCGATCAAGCGCTGTCGCACGTGATCAGCCTGCCCACCCTTCAGCAGCGAGTGAATCGAATTGAAAGATTCTTCCTCAGCGATCAAGATATCCCTTCCACATGGCGACGCAGAACTCGGCGGGTCAGAACGTTCCCACCCCTTTTCAGGAGCATCGCACCTCTTCACGGGGTTTTCATGTACTCGGCGTTTTTCCAGAGAAGCTCAGATGAAGCGATGCCAAGAGCAGCCGACACTTGCTCCAGCCAGTGCTCCCAGTCATCCAGCTTCGAGCAAAAGAATAATTCCACGGTGCTCTCGGGACGACTCTTGTACTTGCAGAGGTAGAAGCGAAACCCGTCTTCCAGTTTCAGGTAGGCGATTTCGCGCTCTTCCAGGTCGTCGATCTCGTGCTCGAAGCCAAAGTTGAATTGCTTCGCTAGAGTCGAGAGGCTCGATGGAATCGTCGCAACGTGTGCCGTATTGAAGCCAAACGACTCAACTCGATCTTGGAAAATTGAAGGCGGTTTCATGCAGTCACTTGCGATCATTGCCGACACACAGGCAGGTTCACCGCGGCGGTCCATATCAGCCCGCTCGTCGCGCATGCGGATGTACTTCGCCTACCACTCGGCTTGGCTCGCCAAACGAGCGAGGCAAACGCTCTGGGTACTAGAAAAATCCGAATGATGGCGTCGCCTTTAATTGAACAATGTCCGACACAGCAGCCCTCGAGAGGTAGCCGTCCTGCGACTCACCGGACGTTATGGCCGGCAAGTAGAAGTGGATATCGACGAACTCCGCCGTCACTTGGTCTCTGACCTGGCAAAGATGCTCGACTCCACCAAGATGTTCAAGAAGAGCAGGCAGCATGTTGCACAGCGCATGGTCGTTTGCGAAGGACATCGAGAAAGCGGCATAGGACCGAGTCAATAGCGTCTTGACGCCTTGTTTGACTGGCTCGCCTCGGTTGCCAACGCTCTTAGGAACTCTGCCAACCAAATCAGCAACATCTTGAGCTGGCGCCGCAAAGCCTCTGAGCGTCAATGAAACTGATTTCTCTCGGTCAAGCGTCATGTCGGTAGCTACTCCTTATCAGATCCATTCATGCTGAGGATCAGCGCAATCTGTCATCAGCGACAGACGAACTTCGGATTACTCAGACGACTGGACTAACCAGCCTACCGATTCAAGATCATCATTGGCGACAAGATCGTGGACGACTTTTCCTATCACCGCCTGCGAGATCTCCTGCACCACGATCATGTTCTTCGCCCAGACGTACAGGCCATTTGCACATTCTCCGGTCTTCCCCCAGCGGGCCATGAGCGTCACCAGATTAGTGACGGTGAAGAAGGTCACGCTGAATGCGCGGCCGTCCGCCAGTTCTATCCGAACATCAACATTGTCATCCTCTGCCGGTTCAGTAAGGCCAGCAGGGAAGTGCAAAGAAAATTGCATCACTAATTTCTTCCAAAGACTTTGCCCGTGGGTTGACGCCAGTGACGCGAAGCAGAAGGCATAGGACAGCACCCCCGTGGCTGTTCGCAGCCACGGTTGTGTATCGTGGACTGACTCGCAACACGCACGCAGACCGCTGGGTTGGCAAAGGCCTTCCGAGTCCGTAGACACGCTTGAGAAACAGACCAAGCTCGAACGGGCGGTGTCCTGTGTACTTTTCGACAGCGAGCACGCGTGTTGAGAATGTCTCCGTTGGCTGGACGTTTTACGGCGCTGGCCCGCTATAGAAAACCGGGGTTTGACGCCCAGCTTTCTCGCGAAACTACATTTTCTTGAACACTTGCTCCAGGGCACTGATTATTTGAAATTTGGAAGACTTGGTACAACGGGCGATCTCCAAGGCAAGCTCAATCGGGTATGCGAGCAAGTCGACAGCACCACTTTCAACCCGATCGATGAAGCCCACTTCGTACCCGATCTGTTCATCAAGGTCGAAAGAAGTCAACTCCGCTTCTTTTCGAATCGCTTCAACGTAGGCTCCTTGAGAAAGTGGTGTTGGCGAACGCTCCGCGTCAATACCAAGCACCTCGTAGATCGACAGTCCCAAGACGGAGCACAGGCGAAATGCATCTTGAATTGGGATCGCAGAAGCGAATTCATCTGCGCGCGCCTCAAGATCTCCGAGTTCATAGATCGTCAATTTGGCCTGCGCTGCGGCATCCTTCTCGCTGAGGTTGAGCGCTAGTCTGGCATTTCGGATGTATTTATTCGGGCTCACGGCTCTCCTTTCACGGCAAAATAAATCGAGGGAGAAATCTCGGGGCTGGGTTGTATTTCGGTGAGATCGGACTACGAGGATTGGTCCAACTTGGCATCCAGAGCTGCGGGCTATCTGGAATGGAGTCGTACTTTGCGGGATCCCATGGTTCTGCGTCACCGCTCGGATCCGCCTCGCACTGCCCCTCTTTCAATTTCTTCTGACCAGGCCACGGTTTCTTTGCCTTGGGCGGCCAAGTTCCGTCATCGTTGCCATCGCTATCTTGCTTGTCCCAATGGCGCCAGTGGCCCTTATCCTCCGGATGAATCGTCCAAGTGTTGCCAGAGGGATCACGCAAGTAAGTCTTGTTGTTGTTAGGCCAGGCCCCTCTCGTCCACGAGTTGGAGTCATACCCCGGCGGCGGAGGTGGGAAGTCTCCAATTGCTAACCCAAAGAAATCTAAATATCTCAAAGGGTTTGCACCGGCATAGCCAACTCGATTCCAACCACCATTCAGCCCAATCGGATCAGGCTGGCTGTACCTCCCCACCCTCGCGTCATAACTCCTGAAGTAGTTGTAAAACAACCCCGACTCCTCATCCGCATACTGCCCCGGATACCGCAGGTTGAACTTCACCTCCGACACGCCTGTAGTGCCCGGATTCGGCGTCACATCCAAGTCGGCGAACCGATTCTTCGCCGTCGTCGGCTTGTCTTCCCCGAACGCGCTGTAGCCCCATTGCCAGACCGCTTGCCCGCTCACATCGGTGAGCTTGCGCGGCGTGTTCAGGTGGTCGCTGTGCACGGCGTAGGTGGCGCCGTTGATCACCGCCGCGATCGGCATCGGCCCGTTGGCGGTCGGCAGGTAGATGTACTGCGCCTGCCCGCCGCTGTTCGTGCCGCCGCTGCCCACTTCGGCGATCAGCGTGCCTTGCTCGTCGTAGACATACGTGTAGCCCTGCTGCTCGGCCTGGTTCGTCGCGGGGCTCCACAGCCGGGTGAAGAAGGCGATCAGGCTTTGCATGAAGCCCGGGTCGGCCTCATCGCCCTGGCTCGGCGGGTACAGCGGCTCGGTCTTGAACACGCGCTGGCCCAGCGCGTTGTGCGCGTAGCGCGTGGTCGGGCTGATGTCGGTGGCGCCAGTGGTGGCGGCGGCCAGCCGGCCCTCGGCGTCGTAGGCATAGCTGCGCAGGCCGTCGGTCACGAGGTCGCCGTTGGCGTTGTAGCCGTAGGTGACGCTGGTGTTGCTCGCGCCGTTGATGGTTTGCGCAAAGCCCGTCGGACGATTGCTTGCGGCGCCCACGGTGTAGGTGCGCTGGGTACTCTGGCCGCCGAGCACGCGCGTGCTGCTCGCGCGGTTGCCGTTGGCGTCGTAGCCGAAGCTGGCGGTGTTGCCCGTGGCATCGAAGCCGGTGATGCGGCCGACCGGGCTGTAGCCGACGCTCCAGGTGACGTTGCCGTTCGCGACGGTGGTGTGCGTCGGGTCGGCGTCGCCGGGGCCGTACAGGTTCTGCGTGAGGCTGGTGATGCGGCCCGCCGCGTCGTACGCGTAGCTGCTGAACTCGGTGCCGGTGAGCCGGCCCGCGGTGTCGTACACGCGGCTGGCGGCAACGGACGCGGGCGGGGCGGCGGCAAAGGCCCATTGCCACGCGGTGGGCTGGCCGAGCGGGTTCCATGCGATGCCGCTGACGAGCGGACTGCCGTTCCAGTTCAGGCCTGCGAGGCGGCCGGTGGCGTCGTACAGGTGGGTGAGCATGGCGCCGTTGGGGTAGCCGATGCTGGCCAGCGTGCCGTTGGCGTTGTAGCCGTAGCTCACCTGCTGCACACCACCGTTTGCGAGGGTCTGCTTCTTGAGCGTGACGCGCCCGAAGGCGTCGCGGGTGTACTCGGTGGTGCCGCTGCGGTCGATGACTTCCGAGAGGTGGCCCTTGCTGGTGGCCGTGAGGTCGTAGCGCAGCGTGGTGGTCTTGCCATCGGCGAAGACGAGGCTGGTCGGCCGGCCGAGCAGGTCGCGCACGATGGTAGTGGCCTGCCCCATGGCGTCGGTGATCTGGCTGGGCAGGCCGAGGCTGTCGTACTGGGTGCTGGCGCCGCCCGTGTCGGCGCTGGTCTCGGCCGTGGCGTTGCCCTGTGCGTCGCGGGTGTAGCCGGTGACCACGCCCTTGAAATCCTTGGCTTCGGTGACGGCGTCGAGAGCGTTGTACTTCAGCGTGGCCGTGGCGTTGGCCGCGTCGGTCACGGCCTTGACGCGGCGCAGGCTGTCAAGGCCGTATTGGGTGCTCTGGTTAAGACCGTTCGTCGTGGTGCTCAGTTCGCCATTCGCGTCGTAGCCGAAGGAACTGGTCTGGTTGGGGCCTTCGGTCTTGGCACTGAGGCGATTGATGTTGTTGATCGTGCGTGCCACGCTCCAGGCCACATTGCCCGCGCTGTCCTTGATCTGTTCGGCCGTGCGGTTGCCCATGCCGTCGAGCGTGTAGCTGCCGCTCTCGCCGCGGTTGTTGCTCCAGCCCGTGAGGCGGTGGGCTGCGTCGTAGGTGTAGGTGAGCACGAGGCCGCTGGGCAGCGTCACTGACTCGACCGTGCCGAAGGGCTTGTAGGTCAGCGTGGTGGTCTGCGCACCGGCCAGGCCCGCGCCGACGGTCTGGGTCCGCAGGCGGTCGCGCAGGTCGTAGGTGTAGGTGGTGACGAGGCCGTTGGGGGCGGTGGTGCTCGCTACGCGGTTCGCGTTGTCGTAGGTGTAAGTGGTGACGTGGCCCAGCGCGTTGGTGGCCGTCAGCACGTTGCCGCGGGTGTCGTTGGTATAGGTGGTGGTGGCGCCGTTGGGCTCGGTGGCTGTCGCCACCAGCTGTTGGGCGTTGTAGGTCCACTGCCAGAGCTGGGCCTTGTTCGTGGCGGTGTCGGTGACGGTTTTTGAAAGCGTGTTGCCGACAGTGTCGTAGGTGTAGGCGGTGGTGCGGCCAGGTTCGGTGACCAGTGCGGGGAGCGAGAAGGTGGGATGCCACTGGGTCGTGGTGGTGCGGGCATCGGGGGTGCCGGCGGCATGGACGACGGTGGTGGGCAGGCGGCGGGCGACGTCCCAGGTGGTGGTGGTGACTGTGCCTTTGAAGTCGGTTTCGCTGGCGATCAGGCCATTGGCGTCCTGAACGCGGCTGGATGCGTCGCTCTTGCCTTCGCCCGACGGCAGCGAGCCTCCAGTGACGGCGAGCTTGCCGAGCGTAGTGCCGTAGCTGTAGTTGCGACTTGTGCCGAGTGGATCGATGACAGTGGCGGAGCTTGAGGATGGATAGCTGACCTGATAGCTCTCCACTGAGCCGGCAAGCTGAGTGCTGATCGCGCGGCCGGAGGTGTCGTAGGCGAAGGTGCCCCAGCGAACACCGGCCTCGTCGGTGATGCCGGTCAGGGCCTGGAGAAAGCTGGAGTTCTCGTAGTGGAAAACGCGGCTCTTGCCATCGGGGTACAGGACCGAGACCAGACGACCTGCGCCGTCATAGGTGTATGCGATGAAACGCCCATCCGGGGTCGTGACAGTAGTCAGTCGGCCTGCGCCGTTGTACGCGAGCGTGAGGGTGCGTCCGAAACCGCTGGTGACGGCGACCAGTTGGCCCGCACCGTTGTAGGTGTACGCCGCGATCCAGCCGCTGCGACCCACTTCGGTCTGCAGCTTGCCAGAGCTGTCGAAGCTGAGCGTGGCGTCGTCATCAGCACGGTGGTAGGTCCAAGCGCCGGAGGGGAGTTGCGTCAGGGTGTCGGCACTGTTGCTGGCGCTCCAAGTGGTGGCGCCCGCTGGTTTTCCAAATGTCCGCACGTAGCCTTCACCCGTTGTGATCGCCACACCCAACGGGGCAGTGCTGGGCGTGGCAACTAGCTTGGTGCTGAGGTTGTGCGACCAGGCTTTCCCGAGGGGGCCCGCGGCCCGGGTCAAATCACCAGCCAAGTTGCTGCGGTAGGTGCGGGTGAAGGACAGGGCGCCGGGGCCGGAATCGGACCAGTCGGTTTCGGAGCGGTATTTCTCGGCCGTGGCGGGGAAGATGGGATTTCCTTCGAAGCCACCGGCAGGCTTGCTGCATATCTGAGGCGATGAGGTCTCTGGCAGAGGTTTGGCAACGCATTGGCCTGCCTGAGCATTTGAGCCCTCGATGTAGCCGTCGTTGCACGTGCATGTAGTGGTGCCCGTGCTATTGGTAGGACATACGACCCACCAGTGCACCGATCTCGTACAACTGCCTGCACAGTCCTCGTCATACGCAAACGCACCGCTCGGATAGATCCAGGTCCCACTTATGCCAATCCGAAACTCCAAACCACGAAAGGCATTTGCCGGAAGCACTTCCACGACGTGGCAACCGGTGACTGTCGCCCAGCCATAAAACGGCGGCCTCGAGCCGCATTGCGCCGCAACAGCCGGAGGCACCTCCACATCGGTCTTAAACCATCCAATGTTGCCCATCCCGGAATACGTGTACTGCTTGTAAGCCGGAAATGAAGCGTGCGCTGACCCGGCGAAGGCCGACAACGCCAACAGCGCCAGCCCGATCAGGCGAAGAAAATAGGCTAGCCTCGAGTGAGCACGCCGGGGCCCACGGCGTCGCTCAGTGAATGGAGCGACGGTATGCGGCGATGCCGGCGATGTCCCCGAACGTCCCTCTTCATGACAGCTCATTCTTTCCCCCCTAATACTTGTATTCACACGACCAACGCACATGCTTGCAAGCGGCAATTGCACATCTGCACAATTTGTTTCAGATTAACTTAGCGCTTGGATGGAAGCAATGAAAGTTCGAGGGAGCGCGGCTCTGCACCGAATGATCGAAACCGAAAGTACGCGCCCTATTGCGAATCTGTCGTCGCCGAACAACTGGCCCAACAAACAGAACAACATCGCATAAACGAATCTGAATTGAGCACAATCCCCCCATGCCAAACATCGCCTCCATCCTCAAAGCCGAAATCTCCCGTGTTGCTCGCAAGGAAGTGCGAGCGGAAATCGAAACCCTCAAGAAGGCCTCCGTCGCGCACCGCGCATCGATTGCCGATTTGCGCCGTCAGGTGAGCGCGCTCGAAAAAGAACTGCGCAAGGTCGCCAAGGGCTCCGCGCGCCAGGCAACTGCCGCAGCCGGTGCTGCAGGCGATGACAGCGACGCCGCAGGCCCCAAGCGCCGCTTCAGTGCCAACCGGCTGGCCGCGCACCGCGCCAAGCTCGGGCTTTCGGCGGCGATCTATGGGCAGCTGGTCGGCGTGTCGGGCCAGACGATCTATCACTGGGAACAAGGCAAGGCGCGCCCGCGCGCGGCGCAGCTGGAGCGACTGGCCACGGTGCGGGAACTCGGGGCGCGCGAGATTGCAGAGCGGCTGGAAGCGCAGTAAGTAACGCGCCCTCGCCCATGAAACTCGGCTACACCATCGTCTACGTTCCCGACGTCGCCCAGTCGCTGAAGTTCTTCGAGCAAGCCTTCAGCCTGCCCACGCGC
This sequence comes from Variovorax sp. GW821-FHT09D07, assembly GCF_059416345.1. Taxonomy (NCBI): domain Bacteria; kingdom Pseudomonadati; phylum Pseudomonadota; class Betaproteobacteria; order Burkholderiales; family Comamonadaceae; genus Variovorax; species Variovorax sp. GW821-FHT09D07. The sequence continues at coordinate 168,638 of NZ_JBWKOY010000006.1, read as the reverse complement.
TTCCTGCACGAATCGGGCACTTATGGCGAACTCGAAACTGGCGAGACCACGCTGGCGTTTGCCGCGCACGCGCTCGGCGATTCCAACTTTCCGGGCGGGCATGTTGCCGCCTCGGACTCCGCGCAACCGCTGGGCATGGAGCTGGGCCTTGTGACGCCCGACGTGCCCGCCGCGCACAGCCGCGCGCTCGCAGCCGGCGCCACGCAGCTGTCGGCACCGGTGACCAAGCCCTGGGGGCAGGTGGTCTCGTACGTGCGCTGCCCCGACGGCACGCTGGTCGAGCTGTGCTCGCCCATCGGCGGCTGACGGGCGCCCTGCCCCGCGCCGGCCGGTTGGCGGCCGGTTAATCGATCAACGCCACCGCCCGCCGCGCAAACCCCGCGGCCTGCGCGCCCACCTGCACCGCATCTGCCGCCGCCGCGCTGCCACTCTTGGCACGCGCGGCGATGCCTTCGAGGATCACGGCGAAGCGAAACAGCGAGAACGCCAGGTGGAAGTTCGTCACCGGCTCGGCGCAGCCGCCGGCCTGCTGGTAGTGGGCGATGTACTCGGCCTGCGTGGGAATGCCTTCGGCCGCGAGGTCGATGCCCTGCATGCCTTCGAACTCGTCGGCGCCGGTGTGCCAGGCCATGCAGTTGTAGGCCACGTCGGCCAGCGGGTGGCCCAGGGTCGAGAGCTCCCAGTCGAGCACGGCGATCACGCGCGGCTCGGTGGGGTGGAACATGAGGTTGCCGAAACGGAAGTCGCCGTGCGCGATGGTGGTCTGGTCGCCCGGCGGCAAATTGGCCGGCAGCCAGGCGATGAGGCGGTCGATGTTGGCGTCTTCGCGCGTGCGCGAGGCTTCCCACTGGCGGGTCCAGCGCGCGATCTGGCGCTGGAAGAAGTTGCCGGGGCGGCCGTAGTCGGTGAGGCCGACGGCGGCAAGGTCGACCGCGTGCAGGCGCGCCAGGGTTTCGGCCATGGCGAAGTAGTACGCGCGGCGCTCGGCGGGCGCGATGCCGGGCAGCGCGTAGTTCGACAGCACGCGGCCTTCGAGCTTGTCCATGACGTAGAAGGGCGTGCCCACCACGGCGCGGTCGTCGCAGTACAGCACGGTGCGCGGCACGGGCACGTCGGTGGCGGCCAGGGCGCGCAGCACGCGGTACTCGCGGTCGACCGCGTGGGCCGAAGGCAGCAGTTCGCCGGGCGGCTGCTTGCGCAGCACGAGCGCGCGGTTGTCGAAGTCGACGAAGAAGGTGGGGTTTGACTGCCCGCCGCCGATGCGCGCCAGGCGCATCGGGCCTTCGAGCTCGGGCAGCGCCTGTCGCAGGTGGCGCTGCAGGCGGTCGGCGTCGAACTCGATGCCTGCTGGGGTGGCGTCTGCAGCTGCGCTCATGGCCGGCGGAACACGGGCTCGCGTTTCTCCAGGAAGGCTTTCACGCCTTCGGCGAAGTCGGGCCGATCGATCAGCTCGCGCTGGCGCTCGGCCTCGTGGCGCATCTGGCCGACGAGCGACTGGCTCGCAGCCGACTCGTACACGGCGCGGATCTCGTGCGCCGCGTGTGCAGGCAGGCGCGCGAGCCGCTGCGCGACGGCCACGGCCTGGGCGCGCAGTTCGGCGTCGTCCACGCAGGCCCACACGAGGCCCCATTGCGCGGCCTGTTCGCCCGACAGGCGCTCGCCGAGCAGCGACATGCCGACGGCGCGCGCGCGGCCCACGAGCCGCTCGAGGAACCAGGTGGTGCCCAGGTCGGGCACGATGCCCAGGCGCGGCATGAAGGGCAGGTAGAAGTAGGCCGATCGCGCCACCAGCACGACATCGGCGGCCAGCGCCAAGCCCACGCCGGCGCCCGCGGCGGGGCCGTTGATGGCGTTCACCACGGGAAAGGGCATGCTGCGCAGGTCTTCGATGAGGCGGTTCGACATCGCCTCCATCGCATCGGCCGTGCGCTGGCCCAGGCTGCCGGGCGCGCTGGCATCCATGCTGCCGAGGTCGGCACCCACGCAGAAGGATTTGCCGACGCCGGTGAGCACCACGGCGCGCACCTCGCCTTCGTCGCGCAGTTGTGCGAGCCGCTGGCGCAAGGCCTCCTGCAGCGGCACGGTGAGCGGGTTGAGCCGCTTGGGAATGTTGAAGCTGAGGATGGCAACGTCGCCGTCTCGCTCGTACAGAAGGGGGTCCTGGTCGTCAGGCTGGCTCATGGGTGGGCTCCGAAGGGCGTGAGTAGATAAGGGGGTTTCACTTCATGTTCAGCGCGGGCCCGACCGGGTCGAGGTCCACGCCGTTGAAGCGAACGGGCTGCATGGAGGCGTAGGCGTGCAGGTCGGCGGCCGAATTGGCCATGGCCACGCCGGGCAGCAGCATCGAGATGCGCGGGCTCTTGAGGGTGCTGGCGGCCACGCGCACGCTCTCGCGCGTGGGGTTGGCGCCGGCCTCGCGCAGCACGTGCGCCATGAGCTGCGCGACGATGTAGCCCGACACGCCGCTGCCGTTGCTCGGGTCGACGCCGCTGGCGTGGGTCTTGAGCAGCTCGAGGTACTCGAGCACCTCGGGGTCGCGACTCCAGCGCGGGCTCATGGGCTCCTTGTAGACGGCGAGCGCGACCACGCCCTTGGCCTTGTCGGCGCCCGCGGGCTCGAAGGCCATCTTCACGGAGGCGGCGGCAAAGTTGAGGTAGCGGTCAGGCGTCCAGCCCACGTCGGCGACCTTGCGGATGGCCTGCGCGGCGGTGCGCGCGGTGGCGGCCATCACGAGCACGTCGGCGCCCGACGACTTGAGCTGCACCACCTGCGAATCGACGGTGGGGTCGGTCACCTCGAAGGTGGCCTGCGCCACGATCTTCGCCTTGCCCTGCTTCGACAGGCCTTCCTGCAGGCCCTTGAGCACCTCGCGCCCGAGGTCGTCGTTCTGCATGAGCACGGCGATCTTGGCGTCGGGGCGGTTGTCGATGATGTGGCGCGCGAACACGCGGCCCTCGCCCTGGTAGCTGCCGAGAAAGGGCACGGTCCACGGGTACTTGGCGGCGTCGTCGAACTGCGAGGCGCCCGACTGCACGAAGAGCTGCGGCACTTTCTTGGCGTTCATGTAGCGCTGGATCGCCATGTTGGGCGCGGTGCCCAGGTTGCCGAAGATGGCGAGCACCTGGTCTTCCTCGACGAGGCGGCGCGCCACCTCGACGGTCTTGGGCGGCGAGTACTGGTCGTCGTAGATCAACAGGCGCACCTTGCGCCCGTGGATGCCGCCCTGCTCGTTGAGCTTCTTGAAGTAGGCCTCGGCCACCTTGCCGACCACCGAGTAGCCCGACACGGGCCCCGACAGCGGCATGGGCATGCCCAGCACGATCTCGGTGTCGCTCACGCCGGCTTCGGGCTTCTTCTGGGCCAGGGCCGGCAGGCTGATGCAGAGCGTGGCAAGGCCAGCCACCAGGGCGGTGCGGCGGGAAAGCGGATGAACCATGTCGCGTGTCTCCTTCTGTGTTGCTGCGTGGCCGGGTGGCCTGCGTCGTCAGTCGTCGTCGGAAAGCGGTTCAGGCGGAGGTGGCCCGGTTCGGCCCCATGTAGCCGAAGAGGTGGCCCGCCACCTTGCGCATCTGGATCTCTTCCGATCCCTCGGTGATGCGGTAGCGGCGGTGGTGGCGGTAGATGTGTTCGAAGGGCTTGTGGCGCGAGTAGCCGATGCCGCCGTGCACCTGCATCGCGCGGTCGGCGGCCTCGCACACGAGGCGGTTGGCCCAGTAGTTGCACATCGAGACCTTGTCGGACAGCTGCTTCTCGACCTGCGGCTTGGGCATCTGGTCCATCTGCCACGCGGTCTTGCGGATGAGCAGGCGCAGCATCTCGACCTGCGTGGCCAGCTCGACCAGCGGAAACTGGATGCCCTGGTTGCGCGCCAGCTCCTCGCCGAAGGGCTTGCGCTCGCGCGCGTACTTCACGCTCTCGCGCACGCAGTAGTCGGCGGCGCCCAGGCTCGACGCGGCCTGGCGGATGCGGTTCTCGTGCACGAAGTGCTGGGCAATGGCCAGGCCGCCGTCGAGCGGGCCGAGCACGGCGTCTTCGGGCACCCACACGTTCGTGAAGCTCACGCGCGGGTGGTCGGAGGGCATGTTGAAGGTCCAGAGGTACTCCTCGATCTTCACGCCCTCGGCCTTCGCGGGCACGAGCAAGGCGCTGATGCCGCGCGCGTCGCCGTCGCGCCCGCTCGTGCGCGCGAACAGCACGCAGTGGGTCGCCGTGTGCATGCCGGTGGTCCACATCTTTTCGCCGTCGATGCGAAAGCCGGCGCGGCCGTGGCGTGCCTCGGGCACGGCGCGCGTTTCCATGTGGGTGGCGTCGGAACCGTGCTGCGGCTCGGTGAGGCCGAAGGTCAGGCGCACGCGCTCGTCGAGCATGCCCTGGATGAGTTCGTCGCACTGCGCGGGCGTGCCGAAGTCGCGGATGGCGAGCACGAAAGGGTTGTTGGCGACGATCGAATGCTCGTTCTGCAGGTCGTTGTGCAGGCCCAGGCCACGCGCCGCAAAGTGCTCGCGGATCACGGCCATCCAGAGGTTGCTGCCGTCGCGCCCACCGAATTCGGCGGGCAATGCAAAGCGCAGGTGGCCCGCGCGGTCGGCGCGGTGGCGCGCCGCGGCCAGCAGCGCCTCCCACTCGGGACGCGGCAGGCCGCCGTTCTCGAAGTCGGTGCGGGCCCATTCGCGGCGGTGGTCGAAGAAGCGCTCGTTGTCGTCCTGCGCCTGCAGCGGCGCGATCTCGCGGTCGATGAAGGCGTCGAGCTCGGCGAGGTAATCGACGAGGTCACGGGGCAGGTCGAAGTCCATGGCTCAGTCTTTCTTCTTCGTGCCGGCGGCATAGCCGGGCTGGTCGATGGCGAGCTTGTCGCGCGTGGTCTGGCGCAGGTGGTCGATCAGGCCGGGGGTGGCGGCGTCGAGTTCGCCGGTGGCGATGCGGGTGCAGAGCAGGCGGTTGGCTTCGGCCAGGTCGGCAGGTGTGCCGAGGCCCAGCAGTGCGTGCAGTCGCATCAACTCACTGGCCTGCACGACGGGGCCAAGCTGCACTTCGCGCCGCACGATCTCGAGCGTGTTCGCGGCCACGCGCGCGTGAAAGGCGACCTGCCCTTCGATGGCCGGCACCACCTGCTCACGCAGGAAGGCGGCGACGGCCTCGAGCAGTTCGGCGACGTCGGGGCGGTCCTGCATCAGGCGGCCTCTTCCTCGGGGGCGAGCAGGGCCAGCAGGTCCGACTCGGCCTCCGACGCGCGGCGGCCGATGGCGGCCTTCTCGACGTCGCGCTCGCGGCCGCTGAGCCAGGCATGCACCATGGCTTCGCAGACGATGCCCCACTTGAGCGTGCCCAGCACCTCCCACCAGCGCACGCGTTCTGCATCGACCTGCCCGCCTTCGGCGGTGTAGCCCTCGAAGAGCTGCTCGCGCGTGCCGAAGCCGCCCACAGGCAGCGCGCCGTGGCCGAAGCGCCAGGAGCGCACGCACATCCAGCCGAGGTCTTCCATCGGATCGCCGAAGTGCGCCAGCTCCCAGTCGAGCACGGCGCGCAGGCCCTCCTCGCCGACCATCAGGTTGCCGTTGCGGAAGTCGCCGTGCACGAGCACCGGCGCGGGCACGTCGGCCGGTGCGTGCGCGCGCAGCCAGCGGAAGGCGAGTTCGAACACGGGGCGCGCGGTGCCGTGGCTGCGGTGCAGGCCGATCTGGAAGTCGAGCTCGGCCCGCGCGGCGGCCGTGCGCAGCGGCGGCAGCTGGTGCGCGGGCAGGCGGTGGATGCGCGCCATGGCGGCGCCGCACTGGCGCGCCAGCACGCGGCGCGCGCCGGCCAGGCGTTCGTCGCGCACGATGCGGCGGCCCAGGGTCTCGCCCTCGATGCGGTCCATGACGAAGCCTTCGCCGAGCCCGTCGGCCGGCTGCAGCACATGGCGCACGCCGGGCACGGGCACACCGCCCGCGCGTGCCGCCTCGATGAGCTGCGCTTCCGCCGCCAGGCCCGCGGTGCCCAGGGCGCGCGCGCCGCTGGCATCGGCCGCGCGGCGCAGCACCAGCGGCTGGGCCTGGCCCGCGCCGCCTGTCGCCACATCGAAAGCCCAGGTCTGCTGGCTGGCGCCGCCCGAAAGCCGGCGCACGTCCCGCACCGCGTGGCCATCGGGCACGAGCCGCCCGGCCACCCGCTGCAGTGCGTTCGCGATCAGCGTCGCGTCATCGTGCACGGGCGAAGCGTGCCTGGAGCTTGCGCAGCAGCCCGACCACGCCGCCGGGCATCGCGAACATGAAGGCGATCAGCACCACGCCGTACACCGCCCAGGGCGCGGCCTTGGAGACCTTCTCGGCCAGCGAGGGCACGAACATGATGAAGATGGCGCCGAAGATCGCGCCGTACAGCGTGCCCACGCCGCCCACCACGATGCCCACCAGCAGCGAGATCGACAGGAAGAGCGTGAACGAATCGGGCGCCACGAACTGCACCGCAATGGCCGACAGCGCGCCGCCCACGCCGGTGTACGCGGCCGAGACGCCGAAGGTCATGGCCTTGTAGTGGCTGTTGTCCACGCCCATCGCCTCGGAGGCCATGGCGTGGTCGCGGATGGCGCGCATGGCCCGGCCGCTGCCGCTTTGCAGCAGGTTGTGGGCAATGAAGAACATCACGACCGCGACGAACAGCGAGAACAGGTAGAGCCACTGGTCTTCGTTGAGCGGCAGGCCGAAGGGCGCAGCAGGCTTCATGAGCACGATGCCCTGCACGCCGCCGGTCCAGGCCTCGAGGTGCTTGTACTTGAGCAGCTGCGGCATCGCCACGCCGAGCGCAAAGGTGGCCAGCGCCAGGTACAACCCTTCGAGCTTGAGCGCGGGCCGCCCGAACAGGTAGCCGACGATCAGGCACACCACGGCCGCCGCCGGCACCGTGAGCCAGTACGGCACGCCCGCATGCTCCATGAGGATGCCGGTGGTGTAGGCGCCAATGGCATAGAAGGCGCCGTGACCCAGCGAGATCTGGCCGTTGTAGCCCGTGAGGATGTTCAGGCCCAGCAGCGCGATCGCGTACGAGATCACCATCGTCGCCTGAAACAGCTGGTAGCCGCGCGCCACGAAGGTGATGCCGATGGCCAGCACGATCAGCAGGCCGACCCACATGAGCGGAGAGCGCGAGGGCTTGGCAGCGCGTGCGCTGGCCGATGTAGCGAGCGGAGCCATGGCGGTCGGCAGGGAGGAGGCTTGGGGAGAGTTCATGCGATCAGACCCGGGTGACCAACTTGCGGCCCATGAGGCCGGAAGGCTTGACGATGAGCACGCCGACGATCAGCACCAGCGCCACCGACAGCTTGAGTTCGGTGCCCACCACGTAGGTGCCGATGAGGTTCTCGAGCACGCCGACGATGAAGCCGCCGAGCACCGCGCCCACGGGGCTGTCGATGCCGCCGATGAGCGCACCGGCAAAGGCGTAGAGCAGCACGCCGGTCATCATGTGCGGATCGAGGAAGACCACGGGCGCGACCATCATCCCGGCCACCGCGCCGATGGCGCCGGCCAGGCCCCAGCCCAGCATCAGCATGCGCCCGACGTTGATGCCCACCAGCCGCGACGAGGCCGCGTTCTGCGCCGCGGCGCGCATCGCCAGGCCCAGCGGCGTGAAGCGGAAGAACGCGAACAGCAACAGCACCACCAGCAGCGTGACGCCGATGGCGCCCATCTCGTGCGCCGACATCATGGCGCTGCCGAACCACGCGTCCGACGGGAACGGGCTCGGGAACTGCTTGATGGTGTAGCCGAAGAGCCAGCCCGCCAGGCTGTGGAAGATCACCAGCAGGCCGATGAACACCACCACCACCGACAGCGCCGGCTTGTCGTGCATGGGCCGGATGACGGTGAACTCCACCACGGCCGCGAGCACGAAGGACAGCGCCACGGTCGCCACGAAGGCGGCCCAGTACGGCAGGCCGGCCTGCATGAGGCTCCAGGCGATGAAGGTCGAGAACATCGCCATCTCGCCCTGCGCGAAGTTGATGTGGTGCGTGGCCTGGTAGATCATCACCAGCGCCAGCGCAACGCTGGCGTAGATGCCGCCGGTGGCCAGGCCCGCCAGCAGTTGGTGCAGGAATGCGTTCATCGGTGTGAGGCCCCTATTCGCCCAAATAGGCTTTACGGACTGCGTCGTTGCGGCGGATCTCGGCGGCGGTGCCCGAGAGCACGATGCGGCCGGTTTCCAGGAGGTAGGCCGAGTCGGCCAGGTCGAGCGCAAGCTTGGCGTTCTGCTCCACTAGCAGGATCGACACGCGCTCTTCCTTGTTGATGCGCCGCATGATCGAGAAGATGTCCTTCACGATGAGCGGCGCGAGCCCGAAGGAGGGCTCGTCGAGCAGCAGCAGGCGCGGCTTGCCCATGAGCGCGCGGCCGATGGCCAGCATCTGCTGCTCGCCGCCCGACAGCGTGCCGGCCTGCTGGGCGCGGCGCTCGCGCAGGCGCGGGAAGTAGTCGAACACGCGCTCCATGTCGGCATCGATGCCGTCCCTGCTGGCGCGGGCGTAGGCGCCCAGCCGCAGGTTCTCCTCGGTCGTGAGGCCCAGGAAGGTGCCGCGCCCGTCGGGCACGTGGCCCACGCCGGCCTTGGCGATCTGTTCGGTGGAGCGGCCGTCGATGCGCTGGCCGGCCAGCATGATGCGGCCCTCGGTGCTCACCATCATCTGGCACAGCGCGCGCAGCGTGGTGGTCTTGCCGGCGCCGTTGGCGCCCAGCAGCGCCACGACCTGGCCGGTGGGAATGTCGAGGTCGATGCCTTGCAGCACGCGCGTCGGGCCGTACGCCGCATGCAGCCCGCGCACTTCGAGGATGTTGGTCGTCATGCCATCGCCTCCGCTTCTGCCTCTTCGCCCAGGTAGGCGCGGATCACCTCGGGGTGCGCGCGCACCTCGGCCGGCGTGCCCTCGGCGATCTTCTTGCCGAAGTTCAGCGCCACCACCTTGTCCGACACGCCCATCACGAGGCTCATGTGGTGCTCGACCAGCAGCACCGTCACGTTCAGGCGGTCGCGGATGTCGCGGATCAGCGTGCCCAGGCTTTCGAGTTCTTCGTGGTTCAGGCCGCAGGCCGGCTCGTCGAGCAGCAGCAGTTGCGGCTCGGCCGCCAGTGCGCGTGCCAGCTCGACGCGCTTTTGCGTGCCGAAAGGCAGGTCGGCCACTTCGCGCTCGGCCACGGCCTCGAGGTCGAGAAAGTGGATCAGCTGGTCGGCCCGCGCCCGCGCCTGCGACTCGATGGCCGCCACGCCGGGCAGCCGGAAGGCGTTGCGCAGAAAGCCCGCGTGGTGCTTGCTGTGGCAGCCCACCAGCACGTTGTCGCGCACGGTCATCGTGCGAAACAGCGCCAGGTTCTGGAAGGTGCGCCCGATGCCCAGGCCCGCCATGCGGTGACGCGGCAGGCGCGTGAGCGGATGGCCGTCGAACTCGATGCGGCCGGCGCTGCACTCGTACAGGCGCGAGAGACAGTTGAACAGCGTGCTCTTGCCCGCCCCGTTCGGCCCGATGAGGCCGCAGATCTGGCCCCGCCGCACGTCGAACGAGACGCCGTCGAGCGCCACGATGCCGCCGAAGCGCACCGACACCGCGTCGATGCGCAACAGGGGGGTGTTCTCTTTGTCTCCGCGATCGGTGTCATGAATCATGCGTCGATCTCTTTTTATGGAGCCGCGGTCGATGGCCGCAGCGTTCTCTTATCCAGAAACACCGCGGAACCGGCTTTGCCGGGCCGCAGGTGTTGCCCCCTGCAAGGGGGTTGGAGGCCACACGAAGTGGGCAAGCCTGGGGGTGTGCCTGTCTACAGCCGTTCGATGATGGTCACATTCGCCATGCCGCCGCCTTCGCACATGGTCTGCAGGCCGTAGCGCTTGCCGCGCTGGCCCAGGGCGTTGACCAGCGTGGTCATCAGCTTGGTGCCCGAGGCGCCCAGCGGGTGGCCCAGCGCAATGGCGCCGCCGTTCACGTTGATGCGGGCCGGGTCGGCGCCCAGTGCCTTGAGCCAGGCGATGGGCACGGGCGCGAAGGCTTCGTTGACTTCGTACAGGTCGATGTCCTCGATCTTCATGCCGGCCTTTTGCAGCGCGCGCTGCGTGGCGGGCAGCGGGGCCTCGAGCATGATGACCGGGTCGTGGCCCAGCACGCTCATGTGGTGGATGCGCGCCAGCGGCTTCACGCCCAGCGTCTTCAGGCCGCGCTCGTTCACGACCATGAGGCCGCTGGCGCCGTCGCAGATCTGGCTGGCGGTGGCCGCGGTGCAGCGCCCGCCTTCGGCGATGAGCTTGACGCCGGCGATGCTCTCCAGCGTGGCGTCGTAGCGGATGCCCTCGTCGGTGGTGTGCAGCTCGCCGGTCTCGGTGCCGTCGGCCATGCGCACGGCCACGGGCACGATCTCACGCTCGAAGTGACCGGCCTTGGTGGCGGCGATGGCGCGGTGGTGGCTTTCGAGCGCGTAGCGGTCGAGCGCGTCTTTCTCGATGCCGTAGTTGCGCGCGATCATCTCGGCGCCCGTGAACTGGCTGAACTGGATGCCGGGGTAGCGCTTCTCCATGCCCGGGCTCACGTAGAAGCCCAGGTTGTTCTTCAGCGGCAGCGTGGTGGGCAGGCCCATGGGCACGCGGCTCATGCTCTCGACGCCGGCGGCGATGACGATGTCCATCGTGCCCGACATCACGGCCTGCGCCGCGAAGTGCAGCGCCTGCTGCGACGAGCCGCACTGGCGATCGACCGAGGTGGCGGGCACCGACTCGGGCAGGCGCGAGGCCAGCACCGCGTTGCGCGCCACGTTGGAGGCCTGTTCGCCGGCCTGGCCGACGCAACCCATGATGACGTCCTCGATCAGGGCGGGGTCGGCGTCGGTGCGCTCCACGAGGGCGTTGAGCACCTGGGCGGCCAGGTCGGCCGGGTGCCATCCGGCAAGGCGGCCGTTGCGGCGGCCGCCGGCGGTGCGCGCGGCGGCGACGATATAGGCTTCGGGCATGTGAAATCTCCGGTGAGTGATCGGTTCGCGTCCTGCGCATTGTTGGCGCCACGCCGCCGCGCAGCGTCGTCGGAACCGACGATTTTGGGCGCCATGCCGGGCGCCCCACCCCTCACCGGTGGCCGAACACGGGCGGGCGCCGCGCCAGGAAGGCGCGCAGGCCCTCGCGCGCATCCTCGGTGGCAAAGCGCGCGTGCAGCTGGCGCCGCTCGAACAGGATGCCCTCGGACAGCGACGACTCCCACGCGCGGTTGACCGACTCCTTGATCGCCACCAGCGCTGGTAGCGAATAGCCCGCGATGCGCGCGGCCAGCGCCAGGGCCTCGGGCATGAGCGCCTCGGGCGCGACCACGCGCGACACCAGGCCGCAGCGGTCGGCCTCGGCCGCGTCGAGCACGCGTGCGGCCAAGCACATCTCCATCGCCTTGGCCTTGCCGATGGCGCGCGGCAGGCGCTGGGTGCCGCCGGCGCCCGGCAACATGGCGAGCTTGACCTCGGGCAGCGCGAAGCGCGCCGATTCGGCGGCCAGCACGATGTCGCAGGCCAGCGCCAGCTCGCAGCCGCCGCCGTAGGCCACGCCGGCCACCGCGGCGATCACGGGCTTGCGCACGCGGCGGATGGTTTCCCAGTTGCGGGTGATGAAATCGTCGCGCACCACGTCGGCGTAGCCCCAGTCGGCCATCGCCGCGATGTCGGCGCCGGCGGCGAAGGCGGTGTCGCCGCCGGTGACGACGATGGCGCCGATGCCCGCGTCGGCATCGAAGGCCAGCAAGGCGGCGCCGAGGGCGTCCATGAGCGCGTCGTCCAGCGCGTTGAGCTGGCGCGGGCGGTTCAGCGTGATCACGCCGACGCGGCCGTCGACATGGGTGAGCACGGGGGCCTCGGGCATCGTCATGAACTCAGTCCACCACGATCTTCTGGCGCGCGATGAGCGCGGACAGCATGGCACCTTCGTCGGCCAGCAGCTTGCGGAACTCGGGCGTGCTCATGGCCACGGGCTCGGCGCCCAGGTCGCCGTAGCGCGACTTGACGGCGGGCAGCGCCAGCGCCTTGCCGAGCTCGGCGCTCATGCGGGCCAGCACCTCGGGCGGCGTGCCGTTGGGTGCCCACATGCCGAACCAGATGTCGAGGTTGGCGCCCGGAAAGCCCTGCTCGCCCACCGTGGGCACCTCGGGGAAGAAGGGCGAGCGCTTGGCGCTCACGATGCCCAGCAGCTTGGCCTTGCCGGCGCGGATGTGCTGGAAGGCGATGCCGGGGTCGCAGACGAAATCGGCCTGGCCCGAGAGCACGTCCTGCAGCGCGGGCGCCGCGCCGCGATAGGGCACGTGCGTGACCTGCGTGCCGGTGGCCTGCTTGAACAGCTCGCAGGCCAGGTGCGGCGGCGTGCCCGCGCCGGCCGAGGCGTACGAGAGCGTGCCGGGCTTGGCCCGCGCCAGCGTGACCAGTTCGCGCACGTCCTTCGCGGGCAGCTGCGGCTTGGCGACGAGGTACATCTGCGTGCGCCCGACCGTGGCCACCGGCGTGAGATCGCGCGAGGGCAGCAGGCTCGCCTTGAAGAGCGAGGGGTTGGCGGTCTCGACCGAGGTCGGTGCGATGAGGAAGGTGTGGCCGTCGGGCGCGGCGCGCACCACCTCGGCGGCCGAGATGTTGCCGCTGGCGCCGGGCTTGTTGTCGATGAGCACGGTCTGGCCGAGCGACTCCGACAGCGACTGCGCGAGGATGCGCGCCATGACGTCGGTGCTGCCGCCGGGCGCAAAGCCGACGACCACGCGGATGGGCTTGGACGGCCATGCGCCAGCGGGTGTGGTTGCAGGCGCCTGGGCCCAGGCCGCATGGCCGGCGAGCGCGAGGCTACCCAGTGCGGCCACGGCGCGGCCCAGCCGCCGGCCCACGCCGGCGGCGAATTGCTTCTTGTGCATGTGTTGTCTCCGTTGTGGTGTCGAAAGGATCGGCAGGTGCGCTCAGGCGGCCGGGGCGCCCGATTCGTCCGCGCGCAGCAGGTCGCGCAGCTTGAATTTCTGGATCTTTCCGGAGGGCGTGGAGGGCAAGCTCTCGCGCACCACGAGGCGCTCCGGGATGTACTGCAGCGCCACCTTCTCGGCCTTGAGGAAGGCGACGATCGACGCCAGGTCGACCTGCCGCCCCGGCCTGGGCACCACCACCGCGCAGGCGCGCTCACCCAGGCGCTCGTCGGGGTAGGCGACCACGGCGGCCATGGCGACGTCGGGGTGGCGGTACAGCAGCGACTCGATCTCGACCACGGGGATGTTCTCGCCGCCGCGAATGATCACGTCCTTGGTGCGCCCGGCGATGCGCACATAGCCGCGCTCGTCGATGCGCGCGAGGTCGCCGGTGTCGAACCAGTCGGCCGCGTCGGTGCCGTTGAGCTGCGGGCGCTGCAGGTAGCCGCCGAAGTTGGAGCAGGCGCGCAGCAGCAGCTTGCCGACCTCGCCCGCCGGCAGCGCGAGGCCGTCGACGTCGACCACCTTGAGCTCCACGCCGGGCAGCGGGCAGCCGTCGGTGTGGATGGAACGCTCGTCGTCGTCGTCCAGCCGCGTGAGCGTGACGGCGCCGTTCTCCGTCATGCCCCAGGCCGACACGATCTTGGCGCCCAGCGCCTGGCGCGCCTGCTCGACCAGCGCGCCCGGAATGGGCGCACCGGCGCAGAGAAAGGCGCGCAGCGTGGGCACCGCCGTGCCCGACTCGGCCACGGTCTTCGACAGGTCGGAGAGAAAGGGCGTGGACGCCATGGTGAAGCTCACGCCCTCGGCGTTGATCGACGCGATGGCCTGCTTCGGCTCCCAGATGTCCTGCAGCACGACCGAGGCCTGCAGCACGATGGGCATCATGAGCCCGTACATGAAGCCGGTCTGGTGCGCCATGGGCGAGGCCATGAGCACCACGTCGCCGGCGCCCAGGCCCAGGCGCTGCGCGTAGGGCACGATGTTGGCCATGGTGGTGTTGGCCGAGTGCATCACGCCCTTGGGCTCGCCGGTGGTGCCCGAGGTGTAGATGAGCTGGGTCACGTCGTCGGGGCCGGGCCGGTGCTGCTGCAGGATCTGCGCGGCGTCGGGCTCCTGCTCCCATGCGGGGCCGGCCAGCAGCGCCTCGAAGCTGTTCGCGCCGCTGCCGCCGACCACCACCACCTGCGCCAGGTCGGGCAGGCCGGCCTGCAAGCCCGTGGCCATCTGCTCGAAGTCGAAGCCCCGGAAGCGCGCCGGCACGATCAGCACCTTGGCCGCGCCATGCCGCAGCATGAACGACAGCTCGCGCTCGCGGAAGATGTGCATCAGCGGGTTCATCACCGCGCCGATGCGCGAGCAGGCCAGGTAGGTCAGCGTGAACTCCCACCAGTTGGGCAGCTGGCAGGCCACCACGTCGTTGCGGCCCACGCCCAGCCGCGCCAGGCCGACGGCGATGCGGTCGGCCATGCGGCCCAGCTCGCGGTAGGTGAAGCGCACGGTGGCGGCCTCGCCCTCCCCGTCCTTCACGCGCACCGCGGTGAGCGCCACCTTGTCGGGGCAGGCGGCGATGCAGGCGTCGAGCGCGTCGTTGATGGTGCGGTCGTGCCACAGGCCCTGGGCCACCATGCGCGTGCGGCGCGGGGGCAGCAGTACGGCGTCGAATTCCATGATGTCTTGTCTCCTCTTGTTGTGCGAACCGGAAAGCCAGGAACCGCCGACTACGCCGGCACCGCCGAGCGCCCGGCGCGCGTGCGGGCGACGATGGTCTTCATGATCTGGGCCGTGCCGTCGCCGATCTGGAAGCCCAGCACGTCGCGCAGGCGCTGCTCCATCGGCCCGCGGTCGTAGCCGCCGTGGCCGAACATCAGCAGGCACTGGTGGATGGCGTCGTAGGCCAGCTTGGGGCCCCACCACTTGCACATGGCGGCCTCGGCGGTGTGCGGTGCGCCCTTGTCCTTGAGCCACAGGGTCTGCAGGCACAGCAGGCGCGCAGCCTCGATCTGCGTGTCGAAGTCGGCCAGCGGATGCGACACGCCCTGGAACGCCGACAGTGGCTTGCCGAAGGCCTCGCGCTGCGCGACGTACTCCCAGGTTTCTTCCAGCGCCACGCGTGCCACAGCCAACACCTGCAGCCCGATGAGCGCGCGCGAGAAGTCGAAGCCCTGCATGACCTGCACGAAGCCCTTGTTCTCTTCGCCCAGCCGGTGGTCGACGGGCACGCGCACGTTCTCGAAGAACAGCGAGCCGCGCCCGATGGCGCGCTGGCCGTGGCAGTCGAAGCGGTTGCGCGTGACGCCGGGCAGGTCCATCGGCACCAGCAGTGCGGTCACGCCGTGGGCGGCCGACTCGATGCTGCCGGTGCGGCCGAACACCACGGCCGCGTCGGCCTGGTCGGCGGCCGAGATGGAGGTCTTCTCGCCGTTGAGCACGTAGTGATCGCCCACGCGCTCCACGCGCAGGCGCAGGTTGGCGGCGTCGGAGCCGCCGCGCGGCTCGGTCAGCGCAATGGCGAACAGCGCCTCGCCCTGCGTGAGCTTGGCCAGCCACGGCGCCACCACCTCGGGCCGGCCGTGCTCGCACAGGATCTGCCCGTTGAGCGAGGCCAGCAGGTTGATGTAGCTCAGGCTCAGGTCGGCGCGGGCGATCTCTTCGTGGATCACGCCGGCCGCCAGGCAGCCCAGGCCCTGGCCGCCGTGGGCCTCGGGCAGCTCGGGCGCGATGAAGCCCATCTCGCCCATCTCGCGCATCAGCGCGCGGTCGAGCACGCGCGTGGCATCGCGCTCCAGGAAGCCGGGCGCCACGCGCCCGGTGGCGAAGCGGCGCGCATGCTCGGCCAGCGTCGCCAGGTCGTCGTCGATGTACGGGTTCATCGCGGTGGTCCTGCTGCGGCTACTTGGCGTACTTGCGGAACTCGGGCTTGCGCCGTTCCTGCAGGGCCGCGACGCCCTCGCGCGACTCTTCGGTGTCGTAGTACAGCTTGAGCGCGTACATGCCCAGGCCCGCGATGCCGGCCTGGTGCGCCGTGTCGGCGTTGAAGCTGCGCTTGGCGATGGCCAGCGCGGTGGGGCTGCGCTCGCAGATTTCCTCGGCCCATTTCTGCACCTCGGCGTCGAGCTGCTCGTGCGGCACGACGGCGTTGGCCAGGCCCATGGCCACGGCCTCGGCGCCGCTGTAGCGGCGGTTGAGGTACCAGATCTCACGCGCCTTCTTCTCGCCGACCACGCGGGCCAGGAAGGCGGTGCCGTAGCCCGGATCGACCGAGCCCATCTTCGGACCGACCTGGCCGAACACGGCCTTCTCGGACGCGATGGTCAGGTCGCAGATGGTGCACAGCACGTTGCCGCCGCCGATGGCAAAGCCCTGCACGCGCGCGATGACGGGCTTGGGCACGTTGCGGATGGCGTCGTGCAGCTCTTCCATCGGCAGGCCGATGGTGCCGCGCCCGTCGTAGTTGCCGTTGTGGGCCGACTGGTCGCCGCCGGTGCAGAAGGCCTTCTCGCCGGCGCCGGCCAGCACGATGGCGCCCACGCCGCGGTCATAGCCCGCGCGGTTGAGCGCGCGGATGATCTCGTCGCAGGTCTGGCCACGGAAGGCGTTCATCTTCTCGGGGCGGTTGATGGTGATCCACGCCACGCCGTTGCGCACGTCGTAAAGGATGTCTTCGAAGTCGGGGGATGCCATGGGGGTCTCCTGAAAGGTGTCGGGTGTGTGGGGGTCAGCCGTTCATCGTCAGGCCGCCCGAGACGCTGAGCACCTGCCCGGTCACGAAGGCCGCGTCGTCGCTGGCGAAGAAAAGAATGGCGCCCGGCAGGTCGTTCGGCTGGCCGATGCGGCCCAGCGGAATGGAGCGCGTGAAGGCCTCCATGAGCTTCTCGGGGTTGCCCGCGCCTTCCTTGTATTCGGCGAACAGCGCGGTGTCGGTGGGGCCGGGGCACACGACGTTCACGGTGATGCCGTGGCGCGCGTGCTCGCGGGCGATGGTCTTGGAGAACGCCACCAGCCCACCCTTGCAGGCCGCGTACACCGCCTCGCCCGAGGAGCCCACGCGCGCCGCGTCGGAAGCGATGTTGACGATGCGCCCCGCCTTGCGCGCGGCCATGCCGGGCAGCACGGCGTGGTGCATGTGCAGCGCGCCGGTGAGGTTGATGGCGATGAGCTTGTCCCACTGCGCGGGCTCGGTCTTGGTGAAGGGCTTGAACACGTCCCAGCCGGCGTTGTTGACCAGCACGTCGACCGGGCCGAAGCGTTCCACCACGGCGGCCACAGCCGCGTCCACGCCGGGGCGATCGGTGATGTCGCAGCGGAAGGCCTGCGCCTGGCCGCCGTCGGCGCGGATCTGCGCGGCCACCGCTTCGGCGGCCTCGAGGTTCATGTCGAACACCGCCACGCGGGCGCCGTCCTGGGCGAAACGGCGGCTGGTGGCGCCGCCGATGCCGCCACCGCCGCCGGTGACGATCACTGTCTTGTCCTGAAATCGCTGCATCTGGTTCTCCTGGGGTGCGAGGGCTTGCTATATCGTTGGGCCGTTGGGCGCCGCTTTTGAGGCATTTACGTAAATACGTTGACGTATTATGAGATGCTGCCGTGGCGTCGCGCAAGCCTTTCCGAAAGAAAAAACATGCCAAACACTAGTGAAAACACCGACGCAGCACGCATGGCGCTGGCCAACCGGGTGTTCTTCCGTCTCTATCAATGTGCAAACATGTTGCATAAAACCGGCAGCCGCGCGGTCGAGGCCGAGGGACTGACGACGCAGCAATGGGCCGTGCTCGGCGCGCTGTCGCGCGACGAGGCCGAGGGGGGAATGAGCGTGGGGGACCTGGCGCGCTACCTGAAGGTCAGCCGCCAGAACCTGTCGGGCCTGGTCAGCCGCATGGAGCGCGACGGGCACGTGACGACCGCGCCCGACAGCCGCGACCGGCGGTCACGGCTGGTCACGATGACCGGGTCGGGGCAACACGTGTGGAAGGTGGAAGCGCAGCCGAAGATCTACGCCTACTACGAGCAGGTGCTGGACGGGTTCTCGGTGAACGACGTCACGCACACCCTGCACTACCTGCTGAAGCTGCTCGACAACATGCAGCGGGTGGACGATGCGCAGGGGGGCGCGGAAGAGCCGGCGGAATGACGCCGGCCCCCGCGGCCTGAATCAGGCCTTGGCCAGGCGCTTGGCCATGCTCCAGCGGTGCACCTCCGACGGGCCGTCATAGATCCGGAAGGCCCGCATGTCGCGGAAGATGCGCGCGGCCACGGTCTCGTCCGACACGCCGCTCGCGCCCAGGATCTGCACCGAGCGGTCGACCACGCGCCACTCGGCCTCCGAGCACAGCACCTTGGCCACGCTCGACTCGTGGCGGCCCTTGCCGCCCTGGTCGAGCACCCACGCGCAATGCCAGATGGTCAGGCGCGAGACGTGCAGGTCCATCTCGTTGTCGGCCAGCATGAAGCCCACGCCCTCGTGCTCCACCAGCGCATGGCCGAAGGCCTGGCGGCGGCGGGCGTAGTCGGCGGCGAGCTCGTGCACGCGGCGCGCGGCGCCGAGCCAGCGCATGCAGTGCGTGAGGCGCGCGGGCGCGAGCCGCACCTGCGCGTAGCGAAAGCCCTCGCCGATGGCGCCCAGCACGTCGGTGGCCGGCACGCGCAGGCCGTCGAAGCGCACCACGCCGTGGCCGCCGGTGAAGCAGCTGTCGAGCGCGTCGATCTGCCGTTCGATCACGATTTCGGGCTGGTCCATGTCGGCCAGGAACATGGTCGACGAGCCGTCTTCCATGCGCGCCATGATGATCGCGAAGCCCGCGCCGGTGGCGCCGGTGATGAACCACTTGCGCCCGGTGATCACGTAGTGGTCGCCGTCGCGCACGGCCACGGTCTGCATCATCGACGGGTCGGAGCCGGCACCGGGCGGCGGCTCGGTCATGCAGAAGCACGAGCGCACGTGGCCGTCGATGAGCGGCTGCAGCCAGCGCGCCTTCTGCGCCGGCGTGGCCACCACCTCCATCAGGTGCACGTTGCCTTCGTCGGGCGCGTGGATGTTGAGGGCCACCGGGCCGAGCGGCGAGTAGCCCGCCTCCTCGAACACGATGGCCTTGTCGACATGCGACAGGCCCAGCCCGCCGTGCTCCTTCGACGCATGCGGCGTGAGCAGGCCGGCGCGGCGTGCGCGCGCCACCAGCTCGTCGCGCAGCGCCTCGGCGGGGCCGTGCGAATCCTGCCGGGGGTCGAATTCGAGCGGAATCACCTCCTCGGCGATGAAGCGGCGCGTTCGTTCCTGCAGGTCGAGCTGGGCCGGGGTGAGGCTGAAGTCCATGGTGGGACGCTCCTTCTTTCTCTCAGTGGATTCAAGGACGGATTGAAGACAATGCGGCGCATGGTGCCGACGCGGGCACGGGTTTCGAGTCGTGAGCGGGACAAGCCTGCCGGATTCGTCCGTTCCGACGATGCCGCGGCCCGGCCTGCGCCCAACACTGACACGCCATGAACACAGCTGCAACCAACAACGACGACAACATCCTCCTGCTCACCCGTCCGCAGGACGGCTGCGCCTGCCTCACGCTGAACCGCCCGCAGGCCATGAACGCCCTGTCGCTCGCGCTGCGGCGCGCGCTGGTGCGCACGCTCGACACGCTCGCGCAGGACGACAGCGTGCGCGTGCTGATCCTCACCGGCGCGGGCCGCGCCTTCTGCGCCGGCCTGGACCTGCGCGAGATCGACCCGGGCGCCATCACCGGCGACGCCGGCACCGACGTGGCCACCGCGCTCGCGAACTTTCCGCGCCCGGTGATCGGCGCCGTGAACGGCGCGGCCATCACCGGCGGCCTCGAGGTGGCGCTGGCCTGCGACCTGCTGATCGCGTCGAGCGAGGCGCGCTTTGCCGACACCCACGCGCGCATCGGTGTGATCCCGGGCTGGGGGCTGTCGCAGCGGCTGTCGCGGCTCATCGGCATCGCGCGCGCGAAGGAAATGGCCTTCAGCGGCAACTTCGTCGGTGCCGAGCAGGCCGAGCGCTGGGGGCTGGTCAACCGCGTGACCACGCCCGGGCAACTAATGCCCGAAGCGCTGGCCCTGGCCGCCGACATCGCGAGCGCACTGCCCGAGATGCTGCCGGTCTACAAGCGCCTGATCGACGACGGCCATGCGCGCAGCTTTGCCGAAGGCATGGCGCTGGAGCAGGCCGCCACGCGCGACTGGGCCGCGTCGCTCACGCCCGAGGTGCTGCGCGCGCGGCGCGAGGCGGTGCAGGCGCGCGGACGTGCGCAGAAGGGCTGACGACGGCCCTTCGCCCCGGCCTCAGCGCGGCGCCATCCGGATCGCGCCGTCCAGCCGCACGCTCTCGCCATTGAAGTAGCCGTTGGTGATCATCAGCTCGGCCAGCGTCGCGTACTCGGCCGGGTTGCCCAGGCGCTTGGGGAACGGCACCGAGGCGGCCAGCGCGGCCTTCACGTTGTCGGGTGCGCCCTGCAGCAGCGGCGTGTTGAAGATGCCCGGCAGGATGGTGTTCACGCGGATGCCCTCGCCCATGAGGTCGCGCGCGATGGGCAGCGTCATGCCGACCACGCCAGCCTTCGAGGCGGTGTAGGCGGCCTGGCCCATCTGGCCGTCTTGCGCGGCGACCGAGGCGGTGTTGACGATGGCACCGCGCTCGCCGTCTTCCAGCGCGTCGAGCGTGAGCATGCCGGCCGCCGACTTGGCGATGCAGCGGAAGGTGCCCACGAGGTTGATCTGGATGATGCGGTCGAAGTTGGCGAGCGGAAAGTGCTTGATCTCGCCCGAGGCCTTGTCGCGGCTCGCGGTCTTCACCGCGTTGCCGGTGCCGGCGCAGTTGACCAGCACGCGCTCTTGCCCATGTGCGGCGCGCGCCTTGGCGAAGGCCGCGTCGACCTGCTCTTCCGACGTGACATCGACCTTGCAGAACACGCCGCCCAGCTCCTTGGCCAGGGCCTCGCCCTGCTCCACGTTGAGGTCGAACAGCGCGACCTTCACGCCGTGGCTGGCCAGGCGGCGCGCGGTGGCGGCCCCCAGGCCCGAGGCGCCGCCCGTGACGACGGCGGCAATGCTGGAATCGAGTTGCATCTCTTGTTGTCCTTGGATAGAGAGAGAAAGGAAGAAAGAAAGAAAACCGAAAACGCCTGCCGTTCAGACCGGGTAGTAGCGCAACTTGCGCGCCGCCATCTCGCGCATGCGCGCCGTGGGCACATACGGCGCGCCGAGCGCCGCATGTTTGTCGCACAGCGCGACCACGCGGTCCAGCCCCAGCCAGTCGGCGTACTTGAGTGCGCCGCCCGCATAGGCCGGAAAGCCCACGCCGAGCAGCAGCGCCATGTCGAGCTCGGCCGGCGTGGCGACCACGCCGTCTTCGAGCGCGTGCGCAGCCTCGACCACCATCGGCAGCATCATGCGTTCGACGATCTCCGTGTCCGCGAAATCGCGCCGCCCTTGCGGCTGCAGCGTGGCGACCAGCGCATGCGCCTCGGGCGCGGCCGACTTGCGCGGGCGGCCCGTGGGGTCGTTCTCGTAGCGGTAGAAGCCGGCGCCGTTCTTCTGGCCGTAGCGCTTGTTCGCCACCATGAGCTTCACGGCATTGCGTTCGAGGGCCGGCATGCGCTGCGGGTAGCCCGCGGCGATCACATCGCCCACGTGCGCGCCCACGTCCATGCCCACCACGTCCTGCAGGTAGGCCGGGCCCATGGGCCAGCCGAAGGCTTCCATCGCGCGGTCGACCGCCTCGAAGTCGGCGCCATCGGCCACCAGCTGCACGAAGGCGTTGATGTACGGCGTGAGGGTGCGGTTGACCAGGAAGCCCGGGCAGTCCTTCACCACGATGGGCGTCTTGCCCATGGTCACGGCATAGCCCACGGCGGTGGACACGGCAGCATTGCTGGTCTTCGCGCCCTGGATCACTTCCACCAGCTGCATCACCGGCACGGGGTTGAAGAAGTGCATGCCGACAAAGTCCTCGGGCCGCGCGAGCGGCTGGGCGATGTCGTCGATGCGCAGGCTCGAGGTGTTCGAGGCGATCACGGTGCCGGGCTTCACGCTGTGCTCCAGCGCGGCCAGCACCTTGCGCTTGACCTCGAGGTTCTCGACCACGGCCTCGACCACGCAGTCCACCGTGTCGAAGCCGGCCTCGTCGAGCTGCGGCACGATCGACGCTTGAATGGCGTCGGCCTTGGCCTGCCCGAGCCGGCCGTTCTTCACCTGCTTGGCCAGCTGCTTGCCGGCCTCGGCCATGCCCAGGTCGAGCTGCGGCTGCGCGATGTCCTTCATGCGCACCGGCGTGCCGCGCAGCGCGCTGGTGTAGGCGATGCCACCACCCATGATGCCGGCGCCGAGCACGGCCGCCTGCTTCACCGGACGGCCTTCGCGCGCGTGGCGCTTGTAGAGCTTCTTGAGCGCCTGGTCGTTGAGGAAGGCCTGCACCAGCGAGGCGGCGGCCTGCGTCTTCGCGACGCGGCCGAAGGCAGCCGACTCGAGGTCGAGCGCGCCCGCGCGGTCGCGGCCTGCGGCCTCGGCCATCATCTCGAGCGCGATGAGGGCTGCGGGCTGGTGCTTGCCGCTGCGCGCCGCCACCTGCGTGCGCGCGGTCTCGGCCAGCGCACCGGCCTCTTGCTTCGACAGCGCCAGCGGCGCGCGCTTGCGCTGCTGCGCCGCCTGCCAATCGATCTCGCCGCGCACCGCGCGCTGCAACAGCGCGAGCGCGCGCTCGCGCAGGGCCTCGGGCGCGGCGACCTCGTCGGTCACGCCCGCGGCCAGCGCGGCCGGCGCCTTGGCCGGCTTGCCGCTCGCCACCCAGTCGATGGCCGTGGCCAGGCCGGCCAGGCGCGACAGCCGCACCGTGCCGCCGAAGCCGGGGAACAGCCCGAGCTTCACCTCGGGCACGCCGACCTGCGCCGTGTCGGCCATCACGCGCAGCGGCGCGAGCATCGCCAGCTCCAGCCCGCCGCCGAGCGCGAAGCCGTTGATGGCGACCACGCTGGGCACGGCCAGGTCCTCGAAGGCGTTGAACAGCTCGTTGCTGGCGCGCACGCCGCGCGCAATGTCGGCCTCGGCCTGCTGGAAGGTGGCGCCGAACTCGGTGATGTCGGCACCGACGATGAACACGTCTTTCGCGCTCGTCACGAGCACGCCGCGCACATCGGGCGAGGCCGCGATGCGCTCGGTGGCCTGGCGGAACTCGTCGACGGTGCGCGCGTCGAGCTTGTTGATGGCCTCGCCGCGCCGGTCGAAGCGCAGCTCCACCAGACCGTCCTGCAACGGCAGGACTTCGATACTTTCGCCTTGGAACAAAGGGGGTCTCCTCGCGGCCGGCGACACGCCAGCCTGTGGGAAAAAGTTTAGGGACGCGCCCTGCGCACAGGCATCGTCCGAAGCGACGATTACAGGCGGCCGCGTGCCTGCAGGTAGTCGCGCACCGCCTCGGCGGCGGGGTCGCCGACCACGGCGAACTCGTCGGTGAAGAAGATCGGCGAGGCGGCCAGGTCGATGAAGCGGCGCTCGTCCGCGAGCAGCTCGGCGCTCGCGCGGCGGGCTTCCTCGCGCCGTGCGCCGGTGCGCGCCTCGAGGCTGTCCCACCACAGCTCGGCCACGCCGTCGAAGGGCGCGGGGCTGCCGCGCGGCACGGCCAGCGGCTGCACCAGCGCGTCGTCGAGCGTGTGCGACTGCACGTAGCGGCGCAGGCCCAGCACCTCGGCACGTTCAGCGACGAGCGGTGCGTGCACATGGCGCCAGTGGTGCTGGAACTGCGCGCGGTCCAGGTGCGGCAGCCGCCGCAGGCAGAAGACGAGCTTGATCATCGGCGCACCCGGATCAGGCCTTCCTGCGCGACCGAGGCCACGAGCCGGCCGGCGCGGTCGAACAGCGCGCCGCGGCAGAAGCCGCGCGCATGCTCGGCCGAGGGCGAATCGGCGTCGTACAGCAGCCAGTCGTCGCAGCGGAAATCGCGGTGGAACCACATCGCGTGGTCCAGGCTCACGCCCTGCACGCCGGGTTGCTGAAACGCCAGGCCGTGCGGCTGCATCGCCACGCCCATGAAGCTGTAGTCGGAGGCGTAGGCCAGCATGGCCTGGTGCAGCAGCGGGTCGTCGGGCAGCGCGTCGGCGGTGCGCAGCCAGAGCTGGCTGTGCGGCGGGCGCGGGCCGGCCGTGACCGGATCGCGCGGGTCGACGTAGCGGAACTCGATCGGCCCCTCGACGCGCACGCGCGGGCCGGCGCGCGGCGTGAGGTCTTCGGGCGGCGGCGCCTCGGGCATGGCGCACTGGTGCGACACACCCTCTTCGCGCCGGTGGAACGAGGCCGACATGTGGAAGATCGGCTCGCCATGCTGGATGGCGACCACGCGCCGCGTGGTGAAGCTCGCGCCGTCGCGGATGCGGTCGACGTCGTAGACGATGGGCGCGGCCTTGTCGCCCGCGCGCAGGAAGTAGCCGTGCAGCGAATGCGCCGCATGTCCGTCGACCGTGCGGGCCGCCGCCATCAGCGCCTGCCCGAGCACCTGGCCGCCGAAGACGGCGGGCGCGCCGATGTCGGTGCTGGTGCCGCGAAACAGGTTTTTCTCGAGCTGTTCGAGCTGCAGCTGCGCGACCAGCGACTGCAGCGCTTGCGCGCGGCCTGGGCTCACGCGGCGTGCTCCGTGGAATAGAACGGCGTGTTCGATTGCGCGCGCTGGCGCAGTGCGGCCGTGGGCTTGAAGCGCTCGCCGTGGCGCTGTGCGAGTGCATCGCAGCGCGCGACGAAGGCCGAGAGGCCGACGGTCTCGATGTACGAGAGCGTGCCGCCGGTCCAGTCGGGATAGCCCAGCGCGAGCACCGCGCCGAGGTCGGCCTCGACCGGCTGCTTCAGCACGCCTTCTTCGAGGCAGCGCGCCGCTTCGAGCGCGAGCAGCGACAGCAGGCGTTCGCCGACGGCGCGTGCGTCGGGTTGCGATGCGGCGGCTTGTTCCGCCGTTGCATCGGCCGTCAGCGGACTCTCGCCCAGCCCGGCCTGCCGCGCTGCGTTCGCGATCAGCGCGGGCGACACACCTTCACTCAACAGCGCCGCACCTTCACTGCGGTACAGCTGCCGCAGCCGTTCGACATATGCAGCGTTGACCGCACTCAAGTCGCCCTTGCGCCGCAGCGCCGCGCCCCGGTTCACGAACAGCGTGCGCATCAGGTTGCGCGCCACCGGGCCGGCCAGCAGGGGTCCGAAGCACTGCGCCTCGACCGCCAGGCCCGCGTCCATCGGCAGCTGCGTGCCTTCGTACACGGCCGACAGGATGGCCAGCGGCGCCGGCAGCTGGTCGTGCGTGTCACGCCGCACCTGCGCCAGCGTGGCGCCGAAGCTCGCGCCCGCATGCGGTGCCAGCGCGCCCACGCCGCCCGGCACCTGGAAGCCCTTCACGTCCCACGGCTGCTGGCCGGCGTCGGGGTGGTCGAGCACCCAGCGACGGGCCACGGCCACGAGCTGGTCGGCCGGCGCGAGCGCATCGACCATGCCCAGCGCCTGCGCCTCGGCCGGCGCCACATGCCGGCCCGACAGCAGCAGCGGCAGCGCGCGCGCAATGCCGATGCGGCGCGGCAGCCGCTGCGTGCCACCGCCCACGGGCAGCAGGCCGACCGTGACCTCGGGCAGCCCGACCACCGCGCGCGGCTCGTCGAGCAGCACGCGGTAATGGCAGGCCAGCGCGAGCTCGAACCCGCCGCCCAGCGCCACGCCGTTGATGGCCGCCGCCACGGGCTTGCCGCAGCGCTCCAGCTCTCGCAGCGCGCGCCCGCCGGGCGCGATCGCCTCGATGGCCTCGGCCGCGCCACCGCCCGTGGCGTGAAAGCCCACGAGGTCCTTCAGGTCGGCCCCGGCCATGAAGCCGCTGGCCTTGCCCGAGGTGATGACCGCACCGCGCACGTCGGCGCGCTGCGCGATCTGCGCCACGGCCTCGCGCAGGTCGGCCGTGAAGCCGGGCGTGAACACGTTCATCGGCCGCTCGGGCACGTCGAGGGTGAGGAGCGCGACGCCGTCGGCATCGACCTCGAATCGGATGTGGGAAGGCATAGGAAAAAAGGAAAGAGAAGACGTGCTGCTCAGACGCGCTCGATCACCAGCGCGGTCGACTGCCCCGCCGCGGCGCACAGCGTGACCAGGCCCAGGCGCGCGTCACGCCGCTCCAGCTCGTCGAGCAGCGT
The DNA here is from genome assembly GCF_059416345.1 of Variovorax sp. GW821-FHT09D07. Taxonomy (NCBI): domain Bacteria; kingdom Pseudomonadati; phylum Pseudomonadota; class Betaproteobacteria; order Burkholderiales; family Comamonadaceae; genus Variovorax; species Variovorax sp. GW821-FHT09D07. The sequence continues at coordinate 142,559 of NZ_JBWKOY010000006.1, read as the reverse complement.
GCCCGTGAGGATCGCGCCGGTCGCGCCCAGCGGGTGGCCCAGCGCGATGGCGCCGCCGTTCACGTTGATGCGCGCGGGGTCGATGTCGAAGTGGCGCGCATAGCGCATCGGCACCACCGAGAAGGCTTCGTTCACTTCGAACAGGTCGATGTCGCCGATGCCCAGGCCGCAGCGCGCCAGCAGGCGCTCGGTGGCGGGCATCGGGCCGCCCAGGCTCAGCAGCGGCTCGTCGGCGCACGAGGCGCTGCCGACGATGCGCGCGCGCGGCTTCAAGCCGTTGCGCGTGCCGTAGTCGCGGTTGCCCAGCAGCACCGCGCAGGCGCCGTCGACGATGCCGCTCGAGTTGCCGCCCGTGTGGATCGCGTCGATGTGCGACAGCTGCGGGTAGCGCTGCAGCAGGATCGCTTCGTAGCCCTGCGCGGCCACGCCGGCGAAGGCGGGCTTGAGCTTGGCGAGGTCGGCCATCGTGGTGCCGGGGCGGTTGGCCTCGTCCTTCGCGAGCACGGTGCGCCCGAGCCGGTCGCGCACGGGCACGAGCGAGCGGTCGAAGCGGCCCTCGGCCTGCGCCACGGCGGCGCGGCGCTGGCTTTCCACCGCGTAGGCATCGACCGCCTCGCGGTCCACGCCGTCGAGCATGGCCATCAGGTCGGCCGCCACGCCGTTGGGAATGTAGGGATAGCGCAGGCCCACGGCGGGGTCGGTGTAGACCGCGCCGCCGTCGCTGCCGATGGTCACGCGCGACATCGACTCCACGCCGCCGCCGATCACCGCGTCGGCCTGGCCCGAGGCCACGAGGCCGAAGCCCATCTTCAGCGTGTCGAGCGCCGAGGTGCAGAAGCGGTTGAGCTGGAAGCCCACCACGCTGTCGCCGTAGCCGGCCGACAGCAGCGCGACGCGCGCGATGTCGGCGCCCTGCTCGCCCACGGGCATCACCACGCCCAGGCCCACGTCCTCGATCTGCGCGGGGTCGAGTGCATGGCGTTCGCGCAACGCCTGCAGCACCTGCGTGGCCAGCTGCACCGGCGTGATGGGGTGCAGCGCGCCGTCGGCGCGGCCCTTGCCGCGCGGCGTGCGCACGTGGTCGTAGATGAAAACGTCGTCGGTCATGGGCAGGGCGCCGCCCGGGTGCGCAAGGCCACCGGATGCAGGGGAATTCAGTTTGTCTGCGGCCAGTTTAGGAAGCAGAATCGGTTGCCGGAATCGTCGGAAGCGACGGAATTTCCAGGCACTCACTCCCCCTTCGCGATGCCTGCACCAGCCCCCGTTCCCCCTTCTTCGCTCCGGATTCTCGAGACCAAGCTGAACCCGCCGGCCTTCGTGGCCACGCAGGTGCCGCGCACCGCCATCAGCGAAGAGATCGCCGCCGCCACCGTCAAGCTCGTGCTGGTGCGCGCGCCCGCCGGCTTCGGCAAGACCACCGCCATGGCGCAGATCCGCGAGCGCATGGACGCGCAGGGCATCGCCACCGCATGGCTCACGCTCGACCGCGCCGACAACGACGTGTCGCGCTTTCTCAACTGCCTGGCCGAGGCTGTGCAGCGCATCGGCGTGGACGAGCCCGCAAGCCACGCGCCCTTCGATGCCGTGGCCGCGCTGGCCGCGCACGACTCGCCCTTCACGCTGTTCCTGGACGACTTCGAGGTGGTGCAGGAACCCGCCGTGCTCGGCCTCGTGCGCGAGCTGGTCGAGCACCTGCCGCGGCGCGGGCAGATCGTGATCGGCTCGCGCAGCCTGCCCGACCTGGGCCTGGGCCGTCTGCGCGCGCGCGGCCAGCTCATCGAGATCGACACCGACCGCCTGCGCTTCTCACTGGAAGAAACCAGCGCCTTCATCGGCCTGCGCCAGGCGCATGCGCCGCACGCCGCCGCGCAGCCGCCGCAGGCGCTGCCGGCCGACCTGCTCTCGCAGCTGCACCGCAAGACCGAAGGCTGGGTGGCGGCCATCTGGCTGGCGTCGATGGCGCTGGAGCGGCACGGCATCGAGACCGGCTTCATCGAACGCTTCTCGGGCTCCGACCGCGCCGTGGCCGACTACCTGGCCGAGGACGTGCTTGCGCACCAGCCGCCCGAGATCCACGACTTTCTGCTGCGCACCAGCATCCTGCGCCAGCTCGACGCCTCGGTGTGCCAGGCACTCAACCCGCGCGGCGACAGCGCCGTCATCCTGGAGCAGCTGGCCGCCGCCAACCTGTTCCTCACGCCCGTGAGCGGCGATGCCGGCGGCGAGGTGCGCGCGTGGCGCTACCACAGCCTCTTTGCCGACTTCCTGCGCGCGCAGCTGGCGCGCGAGCGGCCGGGCGAGCTCGCGCGGCTGCACCTCGCGGCCTCGGGCTGGTACGAGTCGCACGGCCGGCCCGTGCCCGCCATCGACCATGCCATCGAGGGCGGCGACCATCCGCACGCGCTCACGCTGCTCGACAGCTACGCCGAGCAGTTCCTCGAGCAGGGCCGCATGCGCATGCTGGCGCGCTGGTTCTCGGCCATTCCTGAACATCAGCTGCGCGAGCACCCGTTTTTGCAGCTCATCGCGCTGTGGGCCACCTGCTTCACGCACGGCCCGTGGGACGCGATGCGGCTGCTCGAACAGTCGGGCTGCCTCGACAGCCCCATTCCCGAGGTGCGCGCCAACGCCCACACGCTCATTCCGCTGCTGCTGGCCATGGAAGACCAGCACGATGCCGCGTACGAAGCCGGCCGCGAAAGCCTCGCGCGCCTGCCCACCGGCCTCGCCTTTGCCGAGGGCGTGCTGCTCAACGCCATGGCCCACATCCTCGCGGTACGCGGCGACCAGCGCGAGGCGCAGCGCCTGCTCGAGGCCGCGCGGCGCGAGCAGGGCAACAGCACCTTCAACCGCATGTACACCGAGTCGCTGGCGGGCCTGTTCGACCTCACCGAAGGCCGGCTGCGCCAGGCCACCGCGCGGCTGCGCATGGCGGTCGATTCCACGCATGCCGTGTCGTACAACCACAGCCACGGCAACGCCTGGGCCGGTGTGCTGTACGCGGGCGCCGTGTACGAGACCAACCAGCTGGTGCAGGCCGAGCACCTGCTGAACGTGTACCTGCCGCTGGCGCGCGACGTGGGCCTGCCCGACCACATGATCCTGAGCCACGTCATGCGCTCGCGCATCGCGTTCCACGCGGGCGACATCGACGCCGCGTTCCAGGCGCTCACCGAACTCGAGTACCTGGGCCACCACCGCCAGCTGCCGCGCGTGGTCGCGGGCGCCAAGCTGGAGCGCGCCCACATGCTGCTGCTGCAGGGCAACGGCCCCGCCTCGCGCGACGAGCTGCAGCGCGCCGACGACCCCGAGCTGTGGGAGCGCGAGCGCCGCCAGCGCCTGCCCGCGCACGACCTCGACTACCTCGCGCTCGCGCGGGCGCGCTGGGACATCGCCTTCGGCGACGCGCGCGCGGCCCTCACCGTGCTCGACGCCGAGCTGCACGCCGCCGTGGCCGCCAACCGCAACCGCCGCGCGCTCAAGCTGCGCGTGCTGCGCGCACTGGCACTGCAGCGCGCAGGCGACCTCGCCACCGCCATCGAAGAGATCGGCGCCGTGCTGCAGGCCGCGAGCCAGGAAGGCTTCGTGCGGCTGATCCTTGACGAAGGCCCGGCCGTGGGCACGCTGGTGCACCGCTATGCCGCCGCCATGCAGCAGGAAGCGGGTGCCGTGGCGCCCGTGCTGCGCAGCGACCCGATCCTGGCCGACTACCTGCAGCGGCTGCTGCAGGTGCTGGGCCCGCCGCCCTCGCCGATCGACGCCGAGGCGCCCTCGGGCGACGCCACCAAGGAGCCACTCACGCGCAAGGAGATCCGCGTGCTGCAGCTCCTGGCCGAGGGCTACTCGAACAACGCCATGGGCGAGAAGCTGTTCGTGTCCGAGAGCACGGTGCGCACGCACCTGCGCAACATCCACATGAAGCTGGGCGCGAAGCGGCGCACGGAGGCAGTGGCGATTGCGCGCAAGCTGGGCGTGATCCGCTAGCCAAAAAAAAAGGGCCCGCCCGCCGACACATGGCAGACGGGCCCAAACCCTCGCCTTTCGTCAGAACGACACGTTCAGATTCGCCTTCACCGACTGGTCGCGCGCCTTGCCGCCGAACTGGCCACCGTACGACACGCCGAAGGTCGCGCGCGGCGAGAACGCGAAGTCCATGCCGAGTTGCAGCACCGCCGCGTTCTTCGCCACCGCCACGCCCGCGATGTCCGAGAAGCCGGTGGCGCCCGGCAGCGCGACGCTCGTGAACGGCGTCAGGTCGCCGTAGGCGCGGCGCCAGCCGACCATGCCCTTGAGCGTGGCGTCGACGCTGCCCAGGCGCACCGCGGTCGATGCGCGCAGGCCCAGCGTCGACAGCCCGACGTTGGCGCTGCTGCTGCGCGCCTGCAGCGCCGCCCACGTGCCGCGCTCCGAGAACGCGTCGGTGTGCAGCGTGACGTGCGCCAGGTTGGCGAAGGGCTCCAGCGCCACCTCGCCGGCCGCCAGGCTGTAGCCCACTTCGCCGAAGACCTGCGTGGTCGATGCGTCGTGGTTGCTCTTGAGCGAATCCGCCAGGCCTGCCACGCGCGCCTGGCGCGTGGTGTCCACGTCGTGCCGCGCATAGGCAGCACCGGCGCGCAGGGCCCACGGACCGAGCGTGGTGCCGCCGTACAGGCCCAGGTGGTAGCTGGTGGCATCGCCCGAAGATGAGCGCGCGTCCACGTCGACCTTGCTGCGGCTGTAGCCGCCGGTCACGCCCAGGCGCCCGTTGTCGCCCACGCGGGTGTCGCCACCCATCAGCAGGCCGTCGACCGAGCGATCGAGTCGTGCGGCGTTGCCGTCGCCGCGCGCGCGGCCGGTCGAGTGCAGGGCCTGGCTCCAGAAGACCGTCTCGCCCGTGGTCGGGGCGGCCATGCGCGACTGGCCGGCGCCGTCGTTGACCTTGACCGGCGCCGTGGACGCGCCCGCGGTGCCGGCCGAGGCGCGCAGGCGCTCCATCGCAGCCTCGCGCACGAAGCGGCTGTCCTCGATGAGCGCCGTCTTCGCGGAGGCATGCACTTCGCCCGACAGGCTGTCGAAGGCCGTGCGTGCGGCCGGCACGCTCTCCAGTTGCAGCGCGGCGGCCAGCGCCGGGCTCCACGCCGCAGCGCCATCGAGATTCACGCCCATCGCACGCTGGTTGCCCGACTGCGCGACCGACGCGAACGACACGCTGTTGCGCATGGCTTCCGTGTAGACCTGTGTCGCGGTGTAGCCCAGCTTCGGCGAGAGGAAGAGGTAGTCCTTGGCCACGCTGAAGTCGGCGAAGGTGCCGCTCACGCCGCCCTCGGCGTTCAGCAGCGTGTAGCGTGCGCCCAGAACATAGCCGCCGAGCACGCGCACCGTGCCGCCCTCGAGCGTGGCGTGGCCGCTGACGTCGAGCCGGTCGGCCTGCGCATCGGTGCCGCTCAGTTCGGCCTCGAAAGTCGAGCCCGGCGCGAAGCGTGCATTGCCGGCCACGTGCAGCGTGCCGATGGAGTTGCCCGGTGCCACGACACCGCCCGCCGCGATGGTGGTGCTGCCGACCGTGCCGGTGCCCTGCAGGCGACCGCCCGACAACACGGCCATCGTGCCGCCCAGCGTGCCGTTGACCGACAGCATGCCCTGCGCCACCGAGGTCCTGCCCGTGAAGGCGCCGGAGTCGCCGGTGAGCTCGAAGCTTCCCGCGCCCGCCTTGACGAGGCCGCCGCTGCCACTGAAGCGGCCCGCGAACTGCGTCGAACGGTCGTTGCCGCCGGTGGTCAGCGTGCCGGTGCCCACGGCCACGTCGCCCGCGCCGGCCAGCGAGCCGATGGTGGCATCGAAGCCGTTGAGGTCGAGCTTCGCCTTGCCGGCCACCGTGAACGCGCTGGCGTTCGACAGGCCGGTGGCGGAGCCCGCGCGCAGCGTGCCGCCCTGCACCCAGGTCGCGCCGGCGTAGCTGTTGGCACCGCTCAAGGTGGTGACGCCTTCGCCGGTCGTGCCGCCCGTGGTGCGCAGGTCGCCCGCGCCGGTGATGTTGTAGGCGAAGTCGTAGGCGTCGCTTCGGTCGATGGCGAAGCTGGCGCCCGCGTCGATGGCCACGTGGCTGGTGATGGAGCCGGTGGTGCCGCCCTCGCCCAGCGCGAGCTCGCCGGCCTGGATGCGCGTGTCGCCCGAGTAGGTGTTGGTGCCCGTGAGCACCAGCCGCCCGGCGCCGGCCTTCACGAGGCTGCCGCGGTAGTCTTCGTCGGTCTTGCTGCGCAGGTGGGTCAGGCGGTCCCAGTCGACGTTGGCCGCCCTCGCCTTGTCCTCGACAGCCGTCATGATTTCTTCCGCCGGAATCACCATGTACGGAGGGAGTTCGGTCCACAGGGGGTCTCCGGGCCCGGCCAGTCGACGCAGGCTCTCGAATATCTCGGCGGTGCCCTTCGCGAGCGGGTTGGCCTTCGCTGCGGCCAGGGCGTCGGCGAAGTCACCACCCGACAACATGGCCGTGCGCAGCGCCTGAAGCAGCGAGACGGCCTCATCACCCAGGGGCTTGAAGGCGTCCGGGGCAATCGGCCCCTTCACGAGCGCACCCAGGCGCACGATCTCGGCGGCTTCTTCCTGCTTGCGCTGGACCAGCCCCGTTTCCGAGATGTCGTGGCGCCACGTATCGGCCATCCCACCAGGCATGTCGATGACCGTGCGCTTGAGCAGCTGGCCCGGCCCCTTCATGGCGTTCTCGAGGTTGACGAGGCCCCAGCCGATCACCGCGTCGGGCGCCGTCTGGCGCGTGCCGTCGAGCCTGGTGGCCGTGGTGAGCAGCACCTGCAGCGCCTGCTCGTTGGTCATGTACGGAAAGCGCTCCATGATGATGCCCAGGGCCCCCGTGGCATGCGGCGCCGCCATCGAGGTGCCTGTGTAGGTCCCGTAGGCCCCGTCGAACACGGTGCTCGTGATACCGGCCCCGGGGGTGGCCACGCACCAGTACTTGGCGATGCCGCACTTGTTGAGGGAGCTGTGCTGCTGGTAGCCCGTTTTTGTCTGACTGGCCCCCGTCACCGTCAACCAATGCCCCTCCACGTCGGGCCTGAAATAAGGAAGCGCCCCGCGCGCCGCCGGATTGGCCTGCCCCTGGTTGTCGGCGGCGAACACCTGGATGACCCCTTCCTTGCCATCGGCCTGGGGCTTCGTGGCGTCGATCGCGGCGTCGACCCAGGACGGCCCGCGCAGGTACTGCAGGTAGTCGGCGGTGACCGCATTCTGTGTGCTGAAATTCCGATTGCTCGGATTGCCCCAGCTGTTGTTGATGACCCGCACGCCCGCGTCGCGCATGCCCTGGTAGAGGTTGCGGAAGTTCTCGGTCGTGGCGAGGGGGTAGCTGTCCGGACTCAACCCGGCACTCGAACTCAGCGCGTCGGGCGCGTTGGTGTTGCCCACGAACACGTTGGCATTGAACGCTACGCCGTGCATGTTGTTCTTGACGTCCTGCCCGTCCCGGCTGGCGCCCACGGTGCCGGACACGTGGGTGCCGTGGAAACCGTAGCCCACGTCTTTGCTGTTCAGCACGGAACCATCCGCCGCGAACTGGCTGTATGCCCCGTTGGACGTCGCCGTCACCAGCGCCGTGAAGCGCGTGAGCGGCAGCTCGCGCGTGTGGCGCACGTCGAAGCCCGAGTCGATCACGCCCAGCTTCACGCCCTTGCCGGTGAAGCCCGCCGCGTAGGCGTACTCGGTCTTCATCGCCCCGAGCCCCCAGTCGGCCAGGAACTCCTTCGTGCGCCAGCTGGCCGGGTCGCCGATCATGCCGGGGTCGCCCGGATAGGCCTGTGCGCCGGCCGCGGTGGCCAGCATCGAACCCCACACGCACACGGCGGCGCGGGCCACGGCCCGGCGCTTGAACTTCGGTGATCTCGTCATGACGGAACGAACCCTCTCTGTCTTGGAATGGAATGAAAAGACCGTCGCCCTGCCGGTGAAGCCATGTCGGGGAGACATCGCGCACGGGCCGGTTAACGGTCGTTAAATTCTGGAAAGAGGGGTCGTTCTTTGTGATCTCGTCGGTGCTTGTTCCGATACTTTGGAATCCAGACGCTGAAGTTTTTCCCTAGGTTGCGGCGCTTTCAGGCCGCCAGCCGCTGCCGCTTGTCCTGCGCGTCGCGCCCCGCGATGTGCGCGCGCGCGCGTTTCCAGTCTTCGTCCTGCCACTGCGACATGCGCGAGAAATTCCCGCCCGTGGCCTGGAACTGCGCGCCGTCGATGGCGATGGTCTGGCCGTTGACGTACTCCGAGCCCGGGCCGAGCAGGTAGGCCGCGAGGTTGGCCAGCTCGGGCATGCGGCCGTTGCGCTCCATCGGGTTGCGTTCGGCCTTGTGCTCGCCGCCGCCGGGGTTCAGGCGCGCGCTCATGCCCTCGGTGGGGAACAGGCCCGGCGCGATGGCGTTGAAGCGGATGCCGCGCCCGGCCCACTCGACGGCAAGCGACTGCGTCATGGCATGCAGCCCGGCCTTCGACATGGCCGAGGGCACGGTGAAGGGCGAGCCGTTCCACACCCAGGTGGTGAGGATCGACAGCACCGACGCGGCCTTGCCTTCGGCCAGCCAGCGCTTGCCGCATTCGAGCGTCATGCAGAAGCTGCCGCGAAAGACGATGCTCGAGATGGCGTCGAAGGCGCGCGGCGACAGGTCTTCGGTGCGGCTCACGAAGTTGCCCGCGGCGTTGTTGACGAGGCCGTCGAGCGCACCGCCGTCGGCCCAGATTTCATCGAGCATCTCGTTGATCTGCGTGTCGTGGCGGATGTCGCAGGTCTTGGGCGTCACGCGGCCGCCGTGCAGGTGCATCAGCTCAGCGGCGGTTTCTTCGAGCACGGGCGCGCGACGCCCGCAGATGTACACGTGGGCGCCCAGCAGCAGCAGCGCCTCGCTCATCACGCGGCCCAGGCCGCTGCCGCCGCCGGTCACGAGGTAGCGGCGGCCGGCGAGCAGGCCGGGCTTGAACATCAGGTCGTCGAGGGTCATGAAAATCCTTGTGTGCGGTCCGTTGGAATTCGGGATGAAGCTCAGCGCCCCGTGTAGACGGGCGCGCGCTTCTCGAGGAAAGCGTTCATGCCTTCGCGGAAATCGCGGGTCTGGGTGCACAGCACCTGGTTGCGGTCTTCCATGGCAATCACCGCTTCCATGCTGCCGGCGTCCACGGCGATGCCGAGCGCCTCCTTGGTCAGGCGCAACGCCACGGGCGTGGCGTGAAGCATGTCGTCGGCCAGCGCCTGCGCCTCGGCCTGCAGCGCGGGCAGCGCATCGACGCGGCTCACGAGGCCCAGTGCGTAGGCGCGCTGCGCGTCCATGAAGCGGCCGGTGAGCATGTACTCGGCCGCCACCGAGCTGCCGACCATGCGCGGCAAAAAGTAGCTCACGCCCACGTCGCAGGCCGACAGGCCGATGCGGATGAAGGCGGCGTTCATGCGCGCGTCGGGCGTGGCCAGGCGCACGTCGGAGGCCAGCGCGAGCGCAAAGCCGCCGCCGCTGGCCGCGCCCTGCACCACGCTGACGATGGGCTGCGGGCAGCGCCGCATGGCGAGCATGATGTCGCGGATGCCCTTCTGCTGTTCGAGCATGTCGGCCACGCCGAGGTCTTCGCCGCCCACCTGTTCCTTCAGGTCGAGCCCGGCGCAGAAGGCGCGGCCCGCGCCCTGCAGCACGACCACGCGCTCGGGGCTGCGTGCGCTGAGGTCCTCGAAGTAGTCGCGCAGCGCGCGCACCAGCACCGGGTCGAGCGCGTTCAGGCGCTCGGGGCGGTTCAGTGTGAGCCAGGCGACCTCGCCGCGCCGCTCGACCTGCAGCACCTCGTTCATCGCCGTCACAGCGCGCGCGAGATCACTTCTTTCATGATCTCGTTGGTGCCGCCGTAGATGCGCTGCACGCGCCCGTCGGCGTACATGCGCGCGACCATGTACTCGGTCATGAAGCCGTAGCCGCCAAAGAGCTGCAGGCATTCGTCGACCACGCGGCCCTGCGTCTCGGAGCCCCAGAGCTTGGCCATGGAGGCGGTGGCGGTGTCGAGCTTGCCGGCCACGAGGTCTTCCACGCAGCGGTCGATGAAGGCGCGGCCCACCTTGATCTGCGTGGCGATCTCGGCCAGCTTGAACTTGGTGTTCTGGAAGTCGGCGATCGGCTTGCCGAAGGCCTTGCGGTCGCGCACGTAGTCGAGCGTGGCCTGGTAGGCGCCTTCCATGGTGGCCAGCGCGTTCACGCCGATGATGGTGCGCTCGTACGGCAGGTCGCTCATGAGCTGGAAGAAGCCCTGCCCTTCCTGGCCGCCGAGCAGCGCGTCGGCCGGCACGTGCACGTCGTCGAAGAAGAGCTCGGAGGTGTCCTGCGCCTTCATGCCGATCTTGTCGAGCACGCGGCCGACGCGGTAGCCCTCGCAGCCCTCGGTCTCGACGATGAGGATCGAGGTGCCCTTGGCGCCCTGCGTCGGGTCGGTCTTGGCCACGACCAGCACCACGCCCGCGAGAAAGCCGTTGGTGATGAAGGTCTTGGAGCCGCGGATGCGGTAGCTGCCGTCGGGCTGCTTCTCGGCGCGCGTGCGCACGCCCTGCAGGTCGGAGCCGGCGCCGGGCTCGGTCATGGCGATGGCGCCGACCAGCTCGCCACGCGCCATGCGCGGCAGGTAGCGTTGCTTCTGTTCCTCGGTGCCGTGGTTCAGGAAGTAGTGCGCCACGATGGTGTGCACCGAGCTGGCCATGCCGCTGAGCGCGCGGCGCGCCTTCTCTTCGTAGAACACGGCCTCGTGGCGGAAGTCGCCGCCCGCGCCGCCGTAGGCCTCGGGAATGTCGGAGCACAGCAGGCCGAGCGCGCCGGCCTTGCGCCAGACCTCGTGGCCGACGTGGCCGCGCTTGCGCGCCTCTTCGTCGTGCGGCACGACTTCGGTCTCGACGAAACGCACGACGTTGTCGCGGTACAGCTCCAGTTCTTCGTCGCTCCACGAGCGGCGGAAATCGATGGGCATGGGGTTGTCCTTCAGTGTCTTGAAATAAGGGGAATGGGGTTCAACCCACGCGGCGTTCTTTACCCGCCCAGAAAGGCTCTCGCAGCTGGAACTTCTGCAGCTTGCCGGCAGCCGACAGCGGCAGCGCATCGCGGAACTCCACGCTGCGCGGGCACTTGTAGTTGGCGATCTGGTCGCGGCAATGGGCGATGACGTCGTCGGCCGTGAGCGGCATGCCTTCGCGCAGCACGATCACCGCGTGCACGCGCTCGCCCCACTTGTCGTCGGGCACGCCGATGACGGCGGACATGAGCACCTGCGGCATCTGGGCGATGGCGTTCTCGACCTCGGCCGAGTACACGTTCTCGCCGCCGCTCACGATCATGTCCTTCATGCGGTCGACCACGAACAGCAGGCCGTGGTCGTCCATGTAGCCGCCGTCGCCGGTGTGCATCCAGCCGCCGCGCAGCGCGGCCTCGGTCTCGGCGGGCTTGTTCCAGTAGCCCTTCATGACCATCGGGCCTCGCGCGACGATCTCGCCGACCTGGCCGGGGGGCAGCTCGTTGTCTTCGCCGTCGACGATGCGGATCTCGGCCACGGGCACCGGCGTGCCGGCCGCGCGCAGCAGGCGGTTGCGGTCGGGCCCGGGCAGGTGGAAGTGCGGCATCAGCACGGCCACGGTGGGCGACAGCTCGGTCATGCCGTAGGCCTGCGAGAAGCTGGTGGCCGGCAGCGCGGCCATGGCCTGCTCGAGCAGCGCGACGTCGATGGGCGCGGCGCCGTACAGCAGCATCTGCAGGCTCGACAGGTCGAACTCGGCAAAGCGCGGGTGCTCGATCACGCGCTTGATCATGGTGGGCACCAGGAACATCTCGGTGGCGCGCGCGGCCTGGATGGCCTGCAGGATCGCCACCTCGTCGAACATCGGCACCACGTGCTGCGGCACCAGCCGCAGGATGCTCTGCAGCGACAGCCCGCAGCCGGCCACATGGAACATGGGCACGGCGATGACCACGGCGGCGTTGCGCGTCTCGCGCGGCACCGCGGCCACCGAGCTCAGCGCGTTGATGTAGAGGCTGCCGTGCGTGAGCATCACGCCCTTGGGCCGGCCGGTGGTGCCGCCGGTGTACATGATGGCGGCCAGCTCGTCGGCGCTGTGCGGGGCGTCGTCGATGGGCTGCGCGTCGGCCAGCAGCGCCTCGTAGCCGACCATTCCTTCGGGCACGGGACCGTCGCCGCAGTACACCACGGTGCGCAGCGAGGTCGAGAGCTTGCGCAGCTCGCCGGCCATGGGCGCGAACAGGTCGTCCACCAGCAGGATGCGCGTGTCGCAGTCGTCCAGCGAGTAGGCGACCTCCTTCGGGTTCCAGCGGATGTTCACCGGGTTGATGACGCCGCCGCCCCACCAGGTGCCGAAGAAGAACTCGACGAAGCGGTGCGAGTTGAGGCTCATCATGCCGACGCGGTCGCCGCGCGCCATGCCGAGCTGCTGCAGCACGGCGCCCAGGCGCGCCACGCGGTCGGTGAGGGTCGCGAAGTCCAGGCGGTGGTTGCCGCAGACCACGGCGGTCTCGCGGGCCTTCTCGCGGCGGCCCTTGTGCAGGGGCTGGGTGAGGAACATGGTGTCGTCTCCTTGGTGGTTTTTTTCGTCAGGCAACCCGGCGTGCATGGCCGGCCCAGTGCGGCTCGCGCAGGCGGTACTTCATGACCTTGCCGGCGCCCGAGATCGGCAGCGCGTCGACGAACGCCACGCTGCGCGGGCACTTGTAGCCGGCGATCAAATCGCGGCAATGGGCGATGAGCGCTTCGGCATCGGCATCGGCATCGGCTTCAGCGCCCGGCTTGCGCACCACCACCGCATGCACGGCCTCGCCCCAGCGCTCGTCGGGCACGCCGATGACGGCGGCGGCGGCCACGGCGGGGTGGCGTGCGAGCGCACCCTCGACCTCGGCGCAGTAGATGTTCTCGCCGCCGCTCACGATCATGTCCTTGTAGCGGTCGACGATGAATACGAACCCATCGTCGTCCATGCGGGCGGCGTCGCCGGTGTGCATCCAGCCGCCCTGCAATGCGGCGGCCGTCTGCTCGGGCAGGTTCCAGTAGCCCTGCATCACGCACGGGCTGCGCACCGTGAGTTCGCCCACGGTGCCGCGCGGCACCTCGCGGCCGTCGCCGTCGCACACGCGCAGGTCGATGCCCGAGAGCGCCTGGCCGGCCGAGGCCAGCTTGCCGAGCTTGCGGCCTTCGGGCGAGTGGTAGTGGCGCGTGAGGTAGCTCACGCCGGCCGACAGCTCGGTCATGCCGTAGCCCTGCGCGAACTCGGCCTGCGGGAAGGTGGCGAAGGCGCGCTCCAGCAGCGCCTCGGTGATCGGCGAGGCACCGTAGCCGACGAAGCGCACGCTCGACAGGTCGGCCTGCGCGGTGCGCGGGTCGTCCACCAGCATCTGCAGCATGGCGGGCACGGCCATGAGGTTGGTGGCGCGGTCGCGCTCGATGGCGGCGAGCATGCCGTCCACCGAGAAGCCCGGCAGGATGATCTGCGCGCAGCCCATGAGCACGCCGCGCAGCAAAAACGACAGCCCCGCCAGGTGAAAGAGCGGCGCCACCTGCAACAGCCGCGCGCTGTCGTCGAAGAAGGCGCCGAGCATCGACACCTGCGCGTTGATCACCAGCGCCGCGTGGCTGAGCATCACGCCCTTGGGCCGGCCGGTGGTGCCGCCGGTGTAGAACACGCCGGCCAGGTCGTCGCCGCCGCGCAGCGCGTCGGGCACGGGCTCGCTCTCGCGGACCAGCGCTTCGCAGTCCGTCATGCCCGTGGGTGCCTGGCGCTCGCCCATGTAGACCCAGGTGGTGACGGCGCGCGCGGCGGCGCGCAGCGCGTCCGCCGTCGCCAGGAACTGGTCGTCCACGAACAGGATGTGCGTCGCGCAGTCGTCGAGCGAGTGCGCCATCTCGGCCACGCTCCAGCGCGTGTTGACCGGGTTGACCACGCCGCCGGCCCACCACACGGCCAGGTAGTACTCCAGCGTGCGGTCGGCGTTGAGCGCGAGCACGCCCACGCGGTCGCCGGGCTGCACGCCCAGGCGGCGCAACCCGCCCGCCAGGCGCGCGACACGCTCGCCGAGTTCGCCGTAGGTGCGCGTGCGGCCCTGGAACACGGTGGCGACGGCGCGCGGGCTGCACTGCATGGCGCGGTGCAGGGCCTGCGTGAGGTACAGCGGCGGTGGCGTGGTGGGCATGGACAAGGCTCCTGTCGGTGCGGTGCGGAAATGCCATGCATGCGCGAACGCGCATGCCCGGAAAACAAGGACGTCAGCGGGCTTCGGCCACGGGCGCTGCCGCGCCCCAGCGCTTGAGCAGCGCGGGCCCGTCGTCGGGCGACACGGCCGGCGGCACGACCGGTGCGGTGCGGCTGAAGCGTGGCGCGGGCGCGGGCTGCACCACGCCGCCCACGGTGGCGAAGGTGCCGCGCGCCACGTTGTGCGGGTGCTGCGGGGCTTCGTCCCAATCGAGCACGGGCGCGAAGCAGGCGTCGCTGCCTTCGAGCAGCACGCACCACTCGTCGCGCGTGCGGGTGCGGAACACGTCGGCCAGGCGCAGCTTGAGCAGCGGCCAGCGGTCGGCGTCCATCTGGGCGTCGAAGGCGGGGTCGTCGACCAGGCCGCAGCGTTCGCGCAGCAGGGCGTAGAACTGCGGCTCGATGGAGCCGATGGCCACGTACTTGCCGTCGGCGCAGGCGTAGGTGTCGTAGAAGTGGGCGCCGCCGTCGAGCAGGTTCTCGCCGCGCTGGTTGCTCCACTGGCCGGCCGACTTGAAGCCGTACATCATGGCCGACAACAACGCAGCGCCGTCGGTCATGGCGGCGTCGACCACCTGGCCCTGGCCCGAGGCCTTGACCTCGTGCAGCGCAGCCAGCAGGCCGAAGGCCAGCAGCATGGCGCCGCCACCGAAGTCGCCCACGTAGTTCAGCGGCGGCACGGGCGCCTCGCCCGAACGCCCGATGGCGTGCAGCGCGCCGCTGATGGCGATGTAGTTGATGTCGTGGCCGGCCGCGTGCGCCAGCGGGCCGTGCTGGCCCCAGCCGGTCATGCGGCCGTAGACCAGGCGCGGGTTGCGCGCGAGGCATTCGGCCGGGCCCAGGCCCAGGCGTTCCATCACGCCGGGGCGGAAGCCCTCGATGAGGATGTCGGCGCGCGCGATGGCGTCGAGCACCGGCGCGGCGGCGTCGGGGGCGCGCAGGTCGACCTCCCAGGTGCTGCGCCCGCGCGCCAGGATGTCGTGGGGGTCGCGCCGCGTGCCGGGGCGCGCGATGCGAAGCACCTCCGCGCCCATGTCGGCGAACAGCATCGCGCAAAAGGGGCCGGGGCCGATGCCGGCCATCTCGACGACCCGAAGTCCTTTCAGGGGTCCTGCCATGTGTGTCTCCTCTGGCGCGCACCCGGCGGCCTGTTGTGTGAAGGCATCTTGGCGCGCGGGCGCCGGCGTCGCATCGTCGGAAGCGACGAAAGCGCGGAAAGACGGTTCAGCGCCCCGTGAAGACGGGCGCGCGCTTGGCCGCGAAGGCCGCGGCGGCCTCGCGGAAATCCTCTGTCTTGAGCGCGAGCACCTGGGCGCGGTTCTCCACCTCGAGCGCGGCGTCGAGGCTCGGCGCCTCGAGGTTGGCCCACATGAGCTGCTTGGTGTGGCGCGTGGCGTAGGGGCTGTTGCGCAGCACGTCGGCGGCCAGGGCGAGCGCGCGCGGCAGCAGGGCCTCGTCGTCCACCAGCGCGGCGACCAGGCCGATGCGCTCGGCCTCGTCGGCCGGCACGGGGCGACCCGTGAGCATGAGCTCGAAGGCGCGCGAGGCGCCCACCAGCCGCGGCAGGTGGTAGCTGATGCCGCACTCGCCGGCCGTGAGGCCGATGCGCACCGCGCCCACGTGGAACGAGGCCGAGCGCGCGGCCACGCGGATGTCGGCGCCCAGCGTGAGCGCAAAGCCCGCGCCCACGGCCACGCCGTTGACGGCGGCGATCACCACCTTGTCGAGCGCGCGCAGCCGCCGCACCATGCCGGCAAACAGCTCCTGCCCCGCCATCAGGTCGGCCACCGAGGGCTCGCCATCGAGCGGCTGGTCGTCGCGGCGCGTGAGCGGCGTCGTGAGGTCCCAGCCGGCGCAGAAGCCGCGCCCGGCGCCGGTGAGCACCAGCACGCGCACGCTGTCGTCCTGCGCCAGTGCGTCGAGCGCGGCGCACAGGCGCCGCACCGTGGGCTGGCTCAGTGCGTTGAGGCGCGCGGGGCGGTTCAGCGTGAGCAGCGCGATGCCTGCGCGGCTGCGGTCGATGAGGATGTCGTCGTCTGCTTCGCTGTCGGGCATGGCGGTCTCTTTCTCTGGGTTCAGCGACCGCTCCAGCGCGGTGCACGCTTTTCGATGAAGGCGCGCGGGCCTTCCTTAAAGTCTTCGCTCGCGGCCACGCGCTCGAAGGCGTCGCGCGTGAGGGCGCGCAGCGCGGCCTCGTCGAGCCCGCTGTTCGCCTCGCGCGCCACGCGCAGGCTCTGGCGCACCGCCACCGGACCGTTGCGCGCGATCTCGGCGGCCAGCGCCAGCGCGGCTTCGCGCAGCCCATCGACATCAGCCACGAGGCGATTGACCAGGCCGAAGCCGTGCGCGCGCTCGGCATCGAGCTGGCCGGCCGTGAGGATCAGCTCGAGCGCGATGTTCGGCGGAATGGCGCGCGGCAGCCGGTACAGCCCGCCCGCTGCGGCGATCAGCCCGCGCAGCACCTCGGGCAGGCCGAAGGCGGCCTGCCGCACGGCCACGACGAGGTCGCAGGCCAGCACGAGCTCGGTGCCGCCGGCCAGCGCCTTGCCGTTGACGGCGGCGATCCACGGCTTGCTGCGCTCGCGGTACACGAAGCCCGCGAAGCCGCCGCGCTCGGTGCGCAACGCGCTGCCGCGCCCGGCCGACACTTCCTTCAGGTCGGCGCCCGCGCAGAAGGCCTCGCGGCCGGCGCCGGTGAGCACCACGGCGCGGATGTCGTCGTCGGCCTCGGTGGCATCGACGGCGGCTTCGAGGCCCGAGGCCACGTCGCCGTTGACGGCATTGCGCGCCTCGGGGCGGTCGATGATGACGAGGGCGACGTGGCCCGGCAGACGTTCGACAGTCACTGCGCTCATGACACGCTCCAGTTCAAGAGTTCATCGGTACCCGCTGTCACCATGCCGCCGCAACCGACGGGGCTGCGGTCCAGGTCGGTCAGCACCTTCAGCGAAGCCGCGTCCGTGGCCTCGACGCGCGCCATGAGCCGTTCGCCGGCCGGCGTGCGCGCGATCACGATGCCCTGCGAGGGCTGGCCGTCGCGGCCGTAGACCACGGTGAAGGTCTCCAGCGTGGCGGCGCCGGCGTACTGCAGCACCAGCGGCGGCACCGGGCCGCGCCGCGCATCGGCGGCGGCCTGCACGTCGTAGTCGGGCTTCGGAAGCCCTTGCGGCGGCGGGCTGGAGCCCAGCACCAGCGCGTGGTGCTTGGTGACGTACTCACCCTGTCCGTAGAGCAGCGCCGCCTTGCCCTTCGGCGCGGCGCGCAGCGCGCGCACCAGGCCGGCGGCGGCGTGCGTCATGTAGTCGTTGAGCGGTGCGCCGAAGAAGCTCAGGCCGCCGGTGGAGGTCATGCGCGCCTCGGGTGCGAGGCCCAGCGTGCGGCGCGCCATCTTGGGCACGATGGGGAAGCAGCTGTACAGCTCCAGCATCTCGAAGGCCGAGGCGTCGCCGCCGACCTGCGCGAGCACGGTTTCCATCACCAGGTCCTGCGCGTGCGAGCGGTGGTACTGGTCGCGCTGCAGGTAGTCGCGCGGCTCGCGCGCGGCAGCGCCGTCCCACACGTAGACCCAGCGGTCTTCGGGAATGCCGAGTTCGCGCGCATGGCCCACGCTGGTGAGCAGCACGGCCGCGCCCATGTTGACCAGCGGGTTGGCCACCATGTGCTTGGTGTAGGGCCAGGCGATGAGGCGGTTGGCCGCGTCGACGCGGGCGATGTCCTCGGGCGTGAAGGGCTTGCGCAGCCAGGCGTAGGGGTTGGCGGCGGCCACCTCGGAGTAGCGCGCCCACAGGCGCGACGACTCGTCCTGCGCCTGGCGCGGCGTCTGGCCCCAGTGGGCGAGCGCGGCGTTTTCGTAGAACGGGTAGATGGTGGTCGGCATGGCCGCGCCGAGCTGGATCGCCACGGGGTGGCAGATGTCGGTACCGCGCACCAGCTTCACGCTGTCGTCGCGCGGGGTCCAGTCGAGTGGGATACCGAGCTTGGCGGCGGCATCGACCGTGTAGCGCGCCTCGGCGCCGGTGATGGCCGCCACCTGGCTCTCGCCGCGCGCGATGCGCAGCGCGGCTTCGTGGATGTAGCGCACCGGCGCTTCGCCGCCGGTGACGCCGTAGACACTGCGCGCCGGGCTGCAGCCCAGCCGTTCGTTGAGCAGCGCGGGCGCGTCGGTGTAGGGCCACGAGTACTCGCAGACGACGTCGAGCGAGTCGAGGCCGGCCAGCAGCGCGGCGGCGCCGCTGTCCTGTGCGGCGGCGCGCATGGCGCGCGCCATCAGCTCGATGGGTTCGAGGCCTTCGGCGGCCTCCTTGGTGCGGTGCGTGATCTCGCCGACGCCGACGATGACCGGCGTGCGGTCGTCCAGTGCTGTCATGGGGTTAGTGCTGTGAGAGAGGTTGTTGTTGCTGAAGCTGCGCCACGCGGCGCAGGTGCCACGCGGGCGGGCCGAACTGGCCTTCGATGAGGGTGGCGCGGCGCACGTAGTGGCCGACGGCGAGTTCTTCGGTCATGCCCATGCCGCCGTGCAGCTGCACCGCGCCCTGCCCCACGGCGCGGCAGGCCTTGGCGACCGCGACCTTGGCGGACGACACGGCGCGGGCGCGCGAGGCCGCGTCGGCGCCCGCGGCCAGTGCCTCGCCCACGCTGGCGGTGAGCGCATCGGCCTGTTCGAGCGCCATGTGCATGTCGGCCAGCCGGTGCTGCAGCACCTGGAAGCTGGAGATCGGCACGCCGAACTGCTTGCGCTGGCGCACGTAGTCGAGCGTGTCGCGCATCAGCCGGCGCAGGATGCCGATGGACTCGGCGCAGACCGCGAGCGTGGCTTCGTCGAGCGCCTGTTCGATCTGCGGCAGCGCAGTGCCTTCCTCGCCGAGCAACGCATCGGCGTTCAGGCGCACCGCGTCGAAGGCGATGTCGGCCGCGCGGCCGCCGTCGCGTGTGCGGTAGGCGCGCAGCTGCACGCCGGGCGCGTCCTTGGGCACGACCAGCAACGACAAGCCCTTGTCGCTGCGCGCCGTGACGATGACATGGCTGGCCCACGGCGCGGCCTGCACCACGGCCTTGCGCCCGTCGAGCCGCAGCCGCCCGTCGGCCTCGCGCACGAGCGTCGTGCGCACGTCGTCGCGTGCGTGGCGGCTGTGCGGCTCGTCGTGCGCGAAGGCCAACACGGCCTGCCCCGCGACAACGCGCGCGAGCAGCGCATCGGCTTGCACGCCCGGGTGGCGCTGCAGCAGGCCGGCGCCGATCACCAGCGTCGAAAGATACGGCTCGGCCGCGAGCGCACCGCCCAGCGTGGGCAGCAGCGCGAGGTGCGCGGCCAGGCCGAGGCCCAGTCCGCCCTGCGATTCGGGCAGGGCCGCGCCCAGCAGCCCGAGGTCACTTGCGAGGCCTTGCCAGAACGGCGGCGGTGCATCGTCGGCGGCGGCCAGCGCATGAAGTCGCTGCTCGAAGCCATGCTGGTCGTCGAGGTAGCGCGCGAGGCTGTCGCGCAGCATCGCGAGGGTGTCGTCTTGGTCGGTGAGGGTGGTCATGGGAAGCGGGCCTCAGCGTGATTGCAGCAACTGCGCCGCGATGATGTTGCGCTGCACTTCGTTGGAGCCGGCGTAGATCGACGCGGCGCGATCGTTGAGGTAGGCGGACATCGAGAACACCGCCTCCTCGGGCACGGGCAGCGCGCCTTGCAGGCTGTCGTCCAGGGGTAGGTCGGCCGCCGCGTAGTGGGCGGCAATCTCCACGCCGAGTTCGGTCAGGCGCTGGCGCAGCTCGGAGCCCATCACCTTGCCCATCGAGGGCCGGATGCCGTGCGGCTCGCCGCGGGCTTGGGCGCGCAGCGACTGCAGCTCGGTGGCCTCGACGGCATCGATGGCGCAGTCCATCTCGGCCAAGCGCAGCGCCATCTCGCGCGCCTCGTCGGCGGCGGTGTCGCCCGCGGCAGCAAAGGCGCTGTCGGCCGCGGCGCACAACCGGCGCAGGCGCGCGCGCAGCATCGGCGCCCAGGCCCCGCCGCGCTCGTGCTGCAGCAGGTACTTGGCCACCGTCCAGCCCTGGTTCTCCTCGCCGATGAGGCCGCTGGCGGGCACGCGCACGTCGTCGAAGAACACCTGGTTGAGCTCGTGGTCGCCCGAGATGCTGATGATCGGACGGATGGTCAGGCCGGCCTGGGGAATGTCGAAGCACAGGAAGCTGATGCCCTGCTGCGCCTTGCCGCCCGAGGCGGTGCGCACGAGGCAGAACATGCGGTTGGCGTACTGCGCGTGGGTGGTCCAGATCTTGGTGCCGTTGATGACGTAGTCGTCGCCGTCACGCACCGCCTTGCACTGCAGCGAGGCCAGGTCGGAGCCCGACTGCGGCTCGGAATAGCCCTGGCACCAATAATCCTCGCCCGAACGGATGCCCGGCAGCCAGGCCTGCTTCTGCGCCTCGGTGCCGAAGGCGATGATCACCGGCGCGACCATGCCGGGCCCCATGGGCGCGCGCGGCGGCGCGTCGGCCGCGGCCAGCTCGCTGGCGAAGAGGTAGTGCTGCATCGGCGTCCAGCCGGTGCCGCCGTGTTCCACCGGCCAGTGCGGCACGCTCCAGCCGCGCCGGGCCAGCACGCGGTGCCAGCGGTTGCCGTCGGCATAGTCGGTGAAGATGCCGGAGCAGCGACGCCCTGCGGCGCGCAGCTCAGGCGTCAGATCGCGCGCGAGAAAGTCGCGAACCTCGTCGCGAAACGCGGTCTCCGCCGCGCTGAGGGTCCAGGCCATGGTGTTGTCTCACAGGGTTCACACCCGGCAAGTGTGCGGCGCGCGCGCCGGCGCGGCATCGTCGGATCGGACGAACGTGGGCGCCCCACCATGGCGGTGAGCGCTTTTTTCTTCAGTTCTTCCGTCGGGGCCCGTGCAGGGCCGGACGTTCAGGCCGCGACCGCTTCGCGTGCCGGCACCGCTTGCGTCCCGACGGGCATGTGCTGCGCCCAGTCGATGATCTCGAGCGTGCCGTCGGCATGCTCGGCCAGCGCGGTGAGGCTTTCCACCCAGTCGCCGTCGTTGCAGTACAGGATGCCGTCGATGTCGCGCATCTCGGCGTGGTGGATGTGGCCGCAGACCACGCCCTGCGCGCCGCGGTTGCGGGCCTCGCGGGCCACTGCGTTCTCGAAATCGCCGACGTAGCTCACGGCGCGCTTGACCTTGCCCTTGAGGTACTTCGAGAGCGACCAGTACGGCAGCCCCATGCGCGCGCGCAGCGAGTTGAGATGCCGGTTGAGCTTGAGCGTGAACTCGTAGAGCGAGTCGCCCACATAGGCGAGCCACTTGGCGCACTGGATCACGCCGTCGAACAGGTCGCCGTGGATGATCCACAGCTTGCGGCCGTCGGCGGTCTCGTGAATCCATTCGTCGGCCACGTCGATGCCGCCGAAGTTGTGGTTGAGGTACTTGCGGGCGAACTCGTCGTGGTTGCCCGGGATGAAGATCACGCGCGTGCCCTTGCGCGCCTTGCGCAGCAGCTTCTGGATCACGTCGTTGTGCGCCTGCGGCCAGTACCAGTGGCGCTTGAGCTGCCAGCCGTCGATGATGTCGCCGACCAGGAACAGGGTCTCGCACTCGGTGTGCTTGAGGAAGTCGAGCAGCGCCCGGGCCTGGCAGCCGGGCGTGCCCAGGTGCAGGTCGGAGATCCAGAGGGTGCGATAGCGCAGCGCCGGACGCGCCGCATCGTCGTCCTCCGGCTCGGGAGGCTGGATCGCGGTGTCGCGCCAGGCGCGAAGGAAAGCGTCGTCGCGTTGCATGGTCCGGCAGGTTCGCATCCGCGCATGACCGCGCGATGGCGACTCCGTGACATCCCGGTGACGCGTGGCACCGGGGCAACGCCACAATCGGACGATGCGCTCTGGCCAGATCATCGTTCTCGTGTCTCCCGTGTTCTTTTTGCTGATCGCGATCGAGTTCGCGGTCGGCCGCGCGCGTGCCCGGCGCGGCACCGGGCAGGACACCTACCGCCTGGCCGACGCCGTGAACAGCATCGGGCTGGGCATGCTGAGCCAGATCAGCGCGGTGCTCACGGGGCTTCTGCGCATCGGCATCTACACGGCCGTGTATTCGGCGGTGGCGCTCTTTCCGCAGGAGGCGGCGCGCGAGTTCTGGACCACCTGGTACGGCTGGCTGCTGGCGCTGGTGTTCTACGACTTCTGCTACTACTGGCTGCACCGCATGGGCCACGAGTCGGCCGTGCTGTGGGCCGCGCACGTGGTGCACCACCAGAGCCAGCACTACAACCTGTCGACCGCGCTGCGCCAGACCTCGAGCGGTGCGCTGCTGGGCTGGATCTTCTATTTGCCGATGGCCGTGGCCGGCGTGCCGCCACTGGTGTTCGTGGTGGTGGCGCTCATCGACCTGCTCTACCAGTTCTGGGTGCATACCGAACAGGTCGGCAAGCTCGGCTGGTTCGACCGCTGGTTCTGCTCACCCTCGAACCACCGCGTGCACCACGCGGTGAACGACACGTATCTGGACCGCAACTACGGCGGCGTGCTGATCGTGTGGGACCGCCTCTTCGGCACCTTCCGCGAGGAGGACGAGCGCTGCGTGTACGGCACGCGCGGCGAGCTGAAAAGCTGGGACCCGCTGTGGGCCAACGCCGAGGTCTACTGGGCACTCGCCAGGGATTCATGGCATGCGCGCCGCTGGTCCGACAAGCTGCGCGTGTGGTTCAAGCCACCCGGCTGGCGCCCCGCCGACGTGGCGGCGCGCTACCCGAAGCCCGCCTTCGACATCGCGAAGGTGACGCGCTACGAGCCCGTGGTGAGCCGCGGCGTGCAATGGTTCGCGGGCCTGCAGTTCCTCGCGCTGCTGGCCGGCGTGACGGTGTTCCTGTGGTTCTCCGACGCCCTGCCGCTGCCGCAGGCCGCCGTCTGGCTGGCCGCGCTGACGGCCGGGCTGTGGGCCGTGGGCGCGGTGCTGCAGGGGCGGCTGTCGGTCACCGAGGTGCTGCTGGTCGAGGCCGCCGCGCTGGCCACGGCGAGCGCGGCCTTGGGCATCGGCTGGCTGCACCTCCTCTTCAAGCCATTGGCGCTGGCCATCGCCATCGCCTTCGCGGCCCGCCGCGCGCAACGCCAGCCCGGCGGCGTCGCGCGCTTCGATGCGCTGCTGCTGACCGGCCTGGTCTTCTCGCTCGCGGGCGACGTGCTGCTGATGGGGCCGGCCAACCTCTTCGTGCCCGGGCTCGTGTGCTTCCTGCTCGCGCACCTGGCGTACATCGCGCTGTTCCGCATCGGCGTCGGGCTGTTCCCGCGGCCGCGCGCGCTGGCGGCCACCTTGCTGATCGGCGCGGGCATGTACGCCTTCCTGTGGCAGGGCGGCCTGCCGGTGGCGCTGCGCATTCCGGTCGGCTTCTACGTGGTGGTGATCGCCTGCATGGCGGCGCAGGCCATCGGGCGTGCGGCGGTGCTGCGTTCAAGCGACCCGGCCGCGCTGTGGGTGGCGGTGGGCGCCTGCTTCTTCATGCTGAGCGACGCGCTGCTGGCGATCAACCGGTTCGTGTCGCCGCTGCCGCTGGCGTCGCTGTGGGTGCTGGCAACGTACTACACGGCGCAGATGCTGATCGTGCGGCATGCGAAATCTCCTCGAAGGGGGTAGATTTCGCTCGCCCTATCAGAAGCGACCATCTGTTGCATTGCGGCGCAAGGGAAGCCGATGTGCGTTTTTTCCGGCGTTCGGATCGCAGTCCAGAATCGACTCCACGGCGGCGACTGGCCCCGTCGTCGAGGTCTCGCGCAAGTCGAGTGGCCGCTCGAGCTGACGCTTGCGGCAAGCGTCCTCAGCCTCTTTCTCTCGGCGCCGCTTTTCCACCAGTTCCGCCACTTTTTCGTGGTCGATATCGACGACCCAGCGACCTTCCTTCGTGCGACGCCAGCTGGCAAAGGTGTTGAACCACGGCGTCCAGGCATCGTTGAGGGGAGATGCATCGTCGTAGAGCTGTGGATCCAACTTGGTGAACGGCATCGTTTCACCGTCTTTGTCGACGACGGTGAGAGCGCCTTTTTTCTCCCCTGATGAGAACAGATAGGAGAACCAAGCTGCCGTGCTGTTGTCAGGCGACACCGAAACGATTTCGTCCAGATCGAAATCCACCCCGGGAATCGATTGAAGCGGCAGCAACTGAATCTGGAGCGAGCGCTCATCGAAAATTCGCCCCGTGTATGGCGGCGCTCTTCCATTCGTCAGCTCATGCGTTCTGGCGTCGTGAACAAACCAACGGCCCGCATCGAGTCGGGTGGCGGCAATTCCGTTGGCGATCCATGCATTCGGTATCGCCCTTGCCGTGGTCGGAAGCGGAGTGACCGCGACCGAACCATCCGTTGCTTCCTTGAGGACATAGAAATTGGAAGCACTGCTCACAAGCCATGTTGGATGGGGGCCCGCCAAACGTGCTTCGATCGCGATGAATCGACCTGTCTCATCAGGCGCCTTCACCTCCTTCGGGAAAAGGCGGCCATGGCGGACGATGAGGTACGAAGGATCAGCCGGACGCAAGTAGCCCGTGAAATCCACGTACTGGAACTGGAAATTGCCGATGCGCTCTTCAGGCGAATCCTTGCGGACGCTGCAACCCGAAAGGCTGAAAAGAAACATGGCGCCGAGAACGATCCAGGTGCTGTTTCGTGACTTGAGCGCTTTGCCGAGACCTGTCCTGGCGCAAGAAGCATCAAGGAAGTTCATGCAGCGCTGCCGATTTGCGTTCGCTCACGGGAAACGGGTCCACGTGAATTTCTGAAGCAGACCGGAGCCATCGTTCTCATGGACAGACAGGAGATGGCTGCAACAGCGGAACCCTTCCTCTACTCAGCGCAGCGCTGGATCTCCACCGTCGAGTGCCGGATCTCCTCGTGCATCGAGAAGCACGCCCGCACCTGGTCCGCCGTGAGCGTGGCCGAATGCGTCACCACCGTGAGCGCGCAGGCGTACGCGTCGCGGCCGACGCGCCAGACGTGCAGGTCGGCCACGCGGGTTTCGGAGTCGGCCAGCATCGTCTCAACGCCTTCGCGGATTTCGGCGGTGACGGGGTGGTCCATCTCGCGGTCGAGCAGGACCTTGCCGGTTTCCTTCAGCAGGCCCTTGGCCCAGACGGCGACGAGCACGGCGCCGACGATGCCCATGGCCGGGTCGAGCCAGGACCAGCCGTAGAACCAGCCGCCCAGCAGCGCCGCGATGGCGAGCACCGAGGTGGCGGCGTCGGCCACCACGTGCAGGTAGGCGGAACGCAGGTTGAGGTCGTGGCCATGCGCGTGGTCATGGCCGTGGTGGTGGTCATGCGCGTGCCCGTGGTCATGGCCGTGATGGTCATGCGAATGCCCCAAGAGCCGCGCGCAGACCAGGTTCACCACCAGGCCCAGCACCGCGATCGAGATGGCTTCGGGGTAGTGGATGGCCACGGGCGACCACAGCCGCTCCAGCGAGCCGACCACCATGAGCGCGGCGACGCCGAGCAGCAGCAGCGCGCTCGCGAAGCCGCCGAGCACCTCGATCTTCCAGGTGCCGAAGGCAAAGCGCGGGTCGCGGGCGTAGCGCCGCGCGGCGGCGTAGGCAAAGGCGCTCAGGCCGATGGCCAGCGCGTGCGAACTCATGTGCCAGCCGTCGGCCAGGAGCGCCATGGAGTTGAACCACCAGCCGGCGCCGATCTCGACCACCATCATGGCGGCGGTGATCCACATCACGAGGCGGGTGCTGCGTTCGGCGGCGGCATTGCCGGCGCCGAAATGGTGGTCGTGCTGCCAGGCGCTCAGGTCGTGGGTGTGCATGGTTTTCTCTTCAGGCGCCGAACAGGTCCGGGCCGTCGGCGCGGCCCGAGGGCGGCACCACGCCCAGGTGGCGGTAGGCCGCGAGCGTGGCGATGCGCCCGCGCGGCGTGCGTTGCAGGTAGCCCTGCTGGATGAGGTAGGGCTCGATCACGTCTTCGATGGTGTCGCGCTCTTCGCCGATGCTGGCGGCCACGTTGTCCAGGCCGACCGGGCCGCCGTCGAAGCGGTGGATGACGGCCTCGAGCAGCTTGCGGTCCATGAGGTCGAAGCCCTGCGGGTCGACGTCGAGCATGGCCAGCGCCTTGTGCGCGATGTCCTCGGTGATGCGGCCGTTGCCCTTGACCTCGGCGTAGTCGCGCACGCGGCGCAGCAGGCGGTTGGCGATGCGGGGCGTGCCGCGCGAACGGCGCGCGATCTCGAAGCCGCCGGCGGCGTCGGTCTCGACCTTAAGCAGGCCCGCGCTGCGGCGCACGATGAGCGCCAGCTCCTCGGGCGTGTAGAACTCCAGCCGCGCCACGATGCCGAAGCGGTCGCGCAGCGGGTTGGTCAGCATGCCGGCGCGGGTGGTGGCGCCCACCAGCGTGAAGGGCTGCAGGTCGAGCTTGATGCTGCGCGCCGCGGGGCCCTCGCCGATCATGATGTCGATCTGGTAGTCCTCCAGCGCGGGGTACAGGATTTCCTCGACGACCGGGCTCAGGCGGTGGATCTCGTCGATGAAGAGCACGTCGTTGGGCTCGAGGTTGGTCAGCAGCGCCGCCAGGTCCTTGGGCTTTTCGAGCACGGGGCCCGAGGTCTGGCGCAGGTTGACGCCCAGCTCGGCCGCAATGATGTGCGACAGCGTGGTCTTGCCCAGGCCCGGCGGGCCGAACAGCAGCACGTGGTCGAGCGCCTCTTTGCGCTTGCGCGCCGCGCCGATGAAGATCTCGAGCTGCTCGCGCACCTTGGCCTGGCCGACGTACTCATCGAGCAGCTTGGGCCGCAGCGCCCGCTCGATCGCCTCCTCGTTGGGCGAGGCGGGGGCGGCGGACACCACGCGTTGCGGGGCGGGGGCGAAATCGTCGGTCTGGATGGTCATTTGGAATGGGGCTGCGGCGATGAGTTTAGTCCTTGGCCACACTGGCAGAATGCTTGGAGAACATAACAAGAGAGGGAAGTCAGAACGTGTCCATCTACGAACTGAAACCGCGTTTCCAGGCAATGCTGCGACCGCTCGTGGTCCGGCTGCATGCGATGGGCGTGACAGCCAACCAGGTGACGCTGGCGGCCTGCGCGGTGTCGGTCGTGCTCGGGCTCTGGCTGTTCTTCGCCGCGCCCTCGCTGGCGGCCTTCGGCCTGATCCCCGCCTGGATGTTCCTGCGCATGGCCTTCAATGCCATC
The DNA here is from genome assembly GCF_059416345.1 of Variovorax sp. GW821-FHT09D07. Lineage (NCBI taxonomy): Bacteria > Pseudomonadati > Pseudomonadota > Betaproteobacteria > Burkholderiales > Comamonadaceae > Variovorax > Variovorax sp. GW821-FHT09D07. The sequence goes on along the minus strand of NZ_JBWKOY010000006.1, from coordinate 115,176 downwards.
GACGGCATGCTGGCGCGCGAGCACCACCAGCAAAGCCGGCTGGGCGCCTTCCTCAACGAACTCACCGACGTGGTCTCCGACGCCGCGCTCTACCTGCCCTTCGCGCTGGTGGCGCCGTTCGCGCCGTTCTGGGTCGGCACGGTCATCGTGCTGGCCGGGCTGAGCGAATTCGCCGGCGCGCTGGGCCCGACGGTGGGCGCCTCGCGCCGCTACGACGGGCCGATGGGCAAGAGCGACCGGGCCTTCGTGTTCGGCGCGCTCGGGTTGTATGTCGCCCTCGGCGGGCCGCTGCCGGGCTGGACCGCCCTGCTGATGCCATTGCTGGCCGCGCTGGTGGCCTGGACGGTCGCCAACCGCATCCGCCGCGCCCTGGCCGAGGCCGAGGCGCCTGCCGCCTGAAACACCCCCATACAAATAAATAAAGAAGACCCTTCTTCATGACCCTTTCCACACCCCGCGTCGCCGCCGAACACCACTTCCGCACGCACGACGGCGAATCGCTGTTCTACCGCCACTGGCCGGCCACGGGCGCCGCGCGGCGCGGCGCCGTGCTGCTGTTCCATCGCGGCCACGAGCACGGCGCGCGCATGGCGCACCTGGTGGACGAGCTGGACCTGCCCGATTTCGACTTCTTCGCCTGGGATGCGCGCGGCCACGGCCTGTCGCCGGGCCAGCGCGGCTACAGCCCCAGCTTCGGCACCTCGGTGCGCGACGTGCAGACCTTCGTGCAGCACATCGCCGCCGCCCACGGCGTGCCCGAGCACGACATCCACGTGGTGGCGCAGAGCGTGGGCGCGGTGCTGATCGCCACCTGGGCACACGACTACGCGCCCAAGGTGCGCGGCCTCACGCTGGCCTCGCCGGCCTTCAAGGTCAAGCTCTACGTGCCGTTCGCGCGGCCGGGGCTGGCGCTGATGCACAAGCTGCGCGGGCTGTTCTTCGTAAACAGCTACGTGAAGCCGAAGTTCCTCACGCACGACCCCGCGCGCATCGAGAGCTACAAGAACGACCCGCTGATCTCGCGCCCGATCGCCGTCAACATCCTGCTGGGCCTGTACGAGGCGGCCGACCGCGTGGTGGCCGACGCCAACGCGATCACGCTGCCGGTGCAGCTGCTCATCTCGGGCGCCGACTGGGTGGTGCACCACAAGCCGCAGCACCAGTTCTTCGAGCGGCTGGGCAGCGCGGTGAAGACGAAGACGGTGCTGCCAGGCTTCTTCCACGACACGCTGGGCGAGAAAGACCGGGCGCCCGCGGTGGCGTCGATCCGCGAATTCATCCTGCAGCGCTTCGACGAACCGGCCGTGCCGGTCGACCTGCGCGAGGCGCACCTGCGCGGCAACACGGCCGATGAATCGCGCGCGCTGGCCGAACCGCTCTCGCCCCTCTCGCCGCGCGGCGCCTACTGGGCGATCACGCGCGGCGGGCTGCGCGTGGGCGGCGCGCTGTCCAGCGGCATCGCGCTGGGCCACGCCACGGGCTTCGACTCGGGCAGCACGCTCGACTACGTCTACCGCAACCAGCCGCAGGGCAAGGGCGCGCTGGGCCGCTCGGTCGACCGCACCTACCTGGACTCCATCGGCTGGCGCGGCATCCGCCAGCGCAAGGTCCACGTCGAGGAGCTGCTGCGCATCGCGATGGAGCGGCTGGTCGAGATGCACCGCGAGGTGCGGCTCATGGACATCGCCGCCGGCCACGGCCGCTACGTGCTCGACGCGGTGCTGGCCAGTCCGGTGAAGGCCAGCTCGATCCTGCTGCGCGACTACAGCGACATCAACGTGCGCGACGGCACGGCCCTGATCGCCGAGAAGGGCCTGGAAGACGTCGCCCAGTTCGTGCAGGCCGACGCCTTCGACCGCATCAGCCTGGCGAGCGTGACGCCGCGGCCCACGCTGGCGGTGGTGTCGGGCCTGTACGAGCTGTTCCCCGACAACGAGATGGTGCGCCGCTCGCTGGCGGGCGTGGGCGACGCGGTGGAAGACCGGGGCTACCTGGTCTACACCGGCCAGCCCTGGCACCCGCAGCTCGAAATGATCGCCCGCGCGCTCACCAGCCACCGCCAGGGCGAAGCCTGGGTGATGCGCCGGCGCACGCAGGCCGAGATGGACCAGCTGGTCGAAGAAGCGGGCTTCCGCAAGATCGACCAGCGGGTGGACGAGTGGGGCATCTTCACGGTGTCGCTGGCGGTGCGCGTCGCGCAATGACCGCCCGGCGCGCGCCCCGGCCGTGGAAACGCGCCGCCGCGTGGCTGGTGTTTTTGGGGCCGCTGTTCTACGCGACCTACGGCTTCGCCAACTGGTGGGCCACCACGCGCGCCAGCGTGCCCTCGATGGCCTTCGACTGGGAGCGGCAGGTGCCCTTCTGGGCCTGGACGATCTTTCCGTACTGGACCATCAACGTCTTCTACGCACTGTCGCTGTTCCTGGCGCGTGACCGCCACACGCTCGACCGGCATGCGCTGCGGCTGGTGAGCGCCACGCTCATCGCCTGCACCTGCTTCATCCTCTGGCCGCTGCACTTCAGCTTCGGCCAGCCGCCGGTGGAGGGCGCGCCGGCCTTCCTGTTCAATGCGCTGCGCGGCTTCGACCAGCCCTACAACCAGGCGCCCTCGCTGCACATCGCGCTGGCCGTGATCCTGTGGGACTGGTACCGGCGCTTCATCCGGCCGCTGTGGGCGCGGCTCGTGCTGCATGTGTGGGCCTTCGCGATCTGCGCCTCGGTGCTCACGACCTGGCAGCACCACTTCATCGACATCCCGACCGGCGCGCTGCTGGGCATCTTCTGCGTCTGGCTGTGGCCGATGGCGCGCCGGGTGTCGATGCTGCGCGCATGGCGCCTGGCGCGCGATCCGCAGCGGCTGAAGCTCGCGGGCTTCTACGCCGTGGGCGCGGCGCTGTGCCTGTTCGCGGCGCTGGCAACGGGCGGCGTGGCGCTGTGGCTGGCGTGGCCGGCGGCGGCGCTCGCGCTGGTGGCGCTCAACTACCTCGGCTTCGGCGCGCGCGGCTTCCAGATGGACGGCCACGGCCGCATGGGCTGGGCGGCGCGCTGGCTGTTCGCGCCCTACCGTCTGGCCGCGGCCTTCAATGTGTGGCTCTGGACGCGCAAGCTGCCGGCCTCGGTCGAGGTGGTGCCCGGCCTGCGCCTGGGCCGTCGCCCCACGCAGGCCGAATGGCTCGCCGCCGGCCAGCCCCGGCTCGTGAGCCTGTGCGCCGAGCTGCAACTGCCGGCCGGCGTGCCGCCCGCCCGTGCGCGCTGCGTGCCGCTGCTCGACCTCGTGGTGCCGCCGCCCGTGCGCCTGCGCCGCGCCGCGGCCGTCATCGAAGGCCAGCGCCGCGCGGCGGCCGACGGAACGGCGGTCTGGGTCTGCTGCGCGCTGGGCTTCTCGCGCAGCGCCGCCGCCGTGATCGCCTGGCTGGGCCGCGACCACGGCCTGGCACAGGCCGAAGACGCCGTGCGCCGCGCCCGCCCGCAGATCGTGCTGCACGCCGCCTGGCGTACCGCACTCGAACCCCTTGGAACACCTTCGCGCCATGACTGACAACGAACGCGCCACCTGCACCACCCTGGCCGGCCTGCTGCGCGCGGCGGCCATGCTCGCCCTCTGGGGCTTCGCGCTCACCTGCATCGCCGCCCTGGTGCTGGCGCTCACGCTGCGCGGGCTCTCGAACACCGCCATCCTGGCCTTTGCCGCGGTGATGGTGCTGGGCGTGCTCGAACGCTACTTCGCCTTCCGGCTGCGGCTGGACCAGGCGCTGTTCGAAGGCCTGGCCAACGGCCAGATCGCCTCGCTGGGCGCGATGGACAACGCCCTTTCGGTGCTCGGGCTGCGCGACCCGCCACCGCAGCCCAACGCCCGCGCGCTCGCCGACCGCGTGCAGGGAACCCGCCAACTGATGCAGCGCCACGCCATCGTGATCGCCTGCCAGAACGCGCTCTTCCTGCTCGCCCTCATGACACAGGAACTCGCTTGAACAACGACAACGGCAACAACAAGAACGACAGCAGCAGCAGCAGCAGCAGCAGCAGCAGCAATGGCGACGGCAACGACAGCGCCCGCCCCGGCGCCATCGTGCGCCGCGGGCTCGCGGTGGTGGCGGGCCAGCTCATCATCGGCGCGGCCGGCCTCCTGACCGGCGTGCGCGCCATCTGGTCGGGCACCACGCCCAAGGCCGAGCAGACGCTGTACTTCGCCAACCACACGAGCCACGGCGACTTCGTGCTGCTGTGGGCCACGCTGCCCTCCGACCTGCGCGCGCTCACGCGGCCCGTGGCGGGCCAGGACTACTGGGAGGCCTCGAAGCTGCGCAACTTCATCGGCAAGGACGTGTTCAACGCGCTCATGATCCGCCGCGACGGCTCGGGCCAGGGCGGCAACCCGGTCGACCAGATGAAGGAGGCGCTGGAAGGCGGCGACTCGCTCATCATGTTCCCCGAGGGCACCCGCAACACGGGCGACGACATCCTGCTGCCGCTGAAAAGCGGCCTCTTCCACCTGGCGCGCGCCTGCCCCACCGTGCGGCTGGTGCCGGTGTGGATCGAGAACCTCAAGCGCGTGCTGCCCAAGGGCACGCTGGTGCCGATCCCGCTGGCCTGCACGGTGCGCTTCGGCGCACCGATCCAGCTCGAGGAAGGCGAAGACAAGACGGCGTTCCTCGCCCGCGCACGCACGGCCATGCTCGACCTGCGCCCGGAGTACGACCGCATCGAACCCAACGGAGGGACCGCCTCGTGATCGAAATGTCCCCCTTCGCCTGGACCACCTTCAAGCTCTTTGGCGGCGTCTTCGGCGTGCTCGTGCTGGCCTCGGCCATCGGCGCGCTGCTCAAGTGGCGCGTGGCGCACGGCCAGCCGCACTCGGTGATCGACAACCTCAACTCGCGCGTCAACGCGTGGTGGGTCATGGTGGCGGTGATCGGCCTGGCCTTTGCCTTCGGCAAGGGCGGCGTGATCGTGCTGTTCTACCTGATCTCGTTCTATGCACTGCGCGAGTTCATCAGCCTGGCCTACACGCGGCGCGGCGACCACGGCGCCATTGCGCTGGCCTTCTTCGTGGCGCTGCCGGGCCAGTACTTCCTGATCTGGATCGACTGGTACGGGCTGTACTCGATCTACATCCCGGTCTACGCCTTCCTGCTGCTGCCCATCCTGGCGGCCGTGGGCGGCGACACGCAGCGCTTCCTGGAGCGCACCTCGAAGATCCAGTGGGGCCTGATGGTGTGCGTGTTCTGCATCAGCCACGTGCCGGCGCTGCTCACGCTGCAGATCCCGGGCTTCGAGGGCCGCAACCTGCTGCTGATCGCCTTCCTGGTCATCGTGGTGCAGGGCAGCGACGTGCTGCAGTACGTGTGGGGCAAGCTCTTCGGCAAGCGCAAGGTGGCGCCCGAGCTCTCGCCCTCGAAGACCTGGGAAGGACTGATCGGCGGCGTGGCCAGCGCCACCGCGATGGGCGCGGCGCTGTACTGGGCCACGCCCTTCAACCCATGGCAGGCGGCGCTCATGGCCTTCATGATCTGCCTCTTGGGCTTCTTCGGCGGGCTGGTGATGTCGGCCATCAAGCGCGACCGCGGCGTGAAAGATTGGGGCTCCATGATCGAAGGCCACGGCGGCATGCTCGACCGGCTCGACTCGGTGATCTTCGCGGCGCCGATCTACTTCCACGCGCTGCGCTACTGGTGGGTGCCATGAGCCCGGCGGCGAAGAAGACCGCGGTCAAGACCGACCGCATCGTCGACGACACGCCACTGGAATGCGCCGACGCCGCCGCGCTGCTGCGTTGGTACAAGAAACACCATGCGAGCCACGCCGGCGTCTGGCTGCGCATTGCGAAAAAAGCCAGCGGCATCGCCTCCGTCGACCACCCCGAGGCGCTGGAGATCGCGCTGTGCTTCGGCTGGATCGACGGCCAGCGCAAGAGCCAGGACGCGCAGTTCTTCCTGCAGCGCTTCACGCCGCGCACCGCGCGCAGCATCTGGTCGAAGATCAACCGCGACAAGGCGCTGAAGCTCATCGACGAGGGCCGCATGCAGCCCGGCGGCCTGGCCGAGGTGGAGCGCGCCCGCGCCGACGGCCGCTGGGAGGCGGCCTACGACGCCCCGAGCGTGGCCACCGTGCCGCCCGACCTGCAGGCCGCGCTCGACGCCAACCGCAAGGCCAAGGCCTTCTTCGCCACGCTCGATGCGCGCAACCGCTTCGCGGTGCTGTTCCGCACGCAGGGCGCGAAGAAGCCCGAGACGCGCGCCCGGCGCATCGCGCAATTCGTCGAGATGCTCGCCAAGGGCGAGAAGATCCACCCCTGAGCCTGCACGCGGCGGTGCGCGCCGCTCACTGCGGCCCGGTGCCCGTCGCGATGACCGCGAGCTGGTCGGGGTCCACGATGCGGATGCGCTTGTAGCTCATGTCGATCACGCCTTCCGCGACCAGCCGCCCCAGCTCCTTGTTGATGGTCTGGCGCGACAGCCCGAGCATCGCCGCGAGGTCGTTCTGCGACAGCCGCACCGGCAGGCTCGCGGCGGCCTCCACCTGCATGCCGTAGAAGTGGATCACGCTCATCAGCGTGGCGGCCACGCGCCCGCGCACCGAGTTCAGCATCTGGTTCTGCAGCAGCACCACGCTCAGCCGCTGGCGCTTCAGGCCCAGCCGGGCCACGCCGCGCCACAGCGCGGGCTCGGCGTCGAGCACCGCGATCACGGCGTCGCTGGGCAGGTGGACGATCACCGAGTCTTCGTGCGCGTGGTAGTCGTAGGGCAGCGGCACGTCCTCGAGCAGGCGCACCAGCGGCGCCACCTGGCCGGGCCCGAGCAGCGCGTTGACGTACTTGCGCCCCTGCGGGCTCATGCTGCTGATTTCCAGGCAGCCTGACACCACCGCCAGCAGCTCGCGCTTGTGGCGGTCGCGCGCCAGCACCTGCGTGCGGCGGCGGTAGCGCACCAGCCGCGCCGACTTCATGAGCTCGGCGCGGCGCGCGTCGGGCCATTGGGAAAACAGCTCGTTCCAGCGCAGCGCGCGGTCGAGCAGCTCGGCGCTGTCTTCGGCGTCGGGAGGGGTGGTTGCAGGTGGTCGGGTCAGCGGGTTCTCCCTGCCCTGGTGTTCACGAATCTGTCAAAGCGTTGACAGATTCGGGGGCCCTTCATTTCTATCGTAAGCCCCGGACATCGACAAGCACACAGGCGGCACCGCCTTGCGGCTCGCCACACCGGAGACAACCCAAATGAAGAAGACAGCCACCGCGGCCCTCGCGCTCGCGGCCTGCGCCCTTGCGTCCGCGCAAAGCACCGTGAGCGTCTACGGCACGCTCGACCTGTACGTGGCGCACGCCAGGTCGGGCCCCGCCTCCTCCACGCGGCTGGAGGACGGCGGCCAGACCGCCTCGCGCATCGGCTTTCGCGGCACCGAGGACCTGGGCGGCGGCCTGGGCGCGCACTTCACGCTGGAGAGCGGCTTTGCGCCCGACACCGGCAACGGCACGCTGCCCGGCCCCGCGATGTCGTTCAGCCGGCAGTCCTTCGTCGGGTTCTCGGCGCCGTGGGGGCAGATCGACGCGGGCCGCATGTACACGCCGATGTTCTACGCGCTGTTCAAGGCCGACCCCTACGGCCTGAACTCGGTGTTCTCGCCCATCAACCTGGTGGCCGCCACCGACGCGCAACCGGGCCTCACGCCCTTCGCGGCCCGCGCCAGCAACATGGTGCGCTACCGCACGCCGGCCAGCATGGAGTTCTTCGCCGACCTGGCCTACGCGCCCGGCGAATCGAGCGCGCCGAGCCACCAGAGCGGCAACGTCTACGGCGGCAACATCGGCTGGGCGCGCAAGCCCTACTACATCGCCTATGCCTTCCAGCGCGCGCGCTCGGGCTCGGCGGCGGCGCCCGTGGCCTCGCCCGCCACCACGACCTACCAGGCGCTGACGGGCTCCTACGAGCTGCCCTCGATCGGCCTGCAGCTGTACGCCAGCTACGTGCGCAACGCCTCGAGCCTGCCCAACGTGCCGACCGCGAAGCTCGTGAACCTGGGCGCCACCTACAACGTGACGCCGGCCTCGAACCTGATCTTCGGCGCCACGCAGCGCAAGGTGGCTGAGAGCGAACGCTCGCAGCTGGCGTGGACGCTGGGCTACGACTACTACCTGAGCAAGCGCACCGTCGTCTACGCGCGCTGGCTGCGCCTGCTGAACCGGCACGGTGCCTCGGCCTCGCTCGCGACCATCCCGGTGGTGGCCAACAGCGGCAACGACGTGCGCGTGCTCGCCACCGGCATCCGCCACAACTTCTGACTTCCGAACCCTTCGCCATGCCCATGGACTTCTTCTCTTCGCAAGCCGAATCCCTCTCGGCGCTGTTCGCGCCGCGTGCCATCGCGGTGGTCGGCGCCTCGTCCAACGCGCAGAAGATCGGCGGCATTCCCGTCGACTACCAGCGCCGCTTCGGCTTCGAGGGCGCGCTGTACCCGGTCAACCCGAACGCCGACCGCATCCAGGACCTGCCGGCCTACCCCAGCCTGCGCGCCATCGGCCAGCCGGTGGACCTGGCCATCCTCGCGGTGCCGTCGGCGCTGGTCGACGGCGCGCTCGACGACGCCATCGCGGCGGGCGTGAAGGGCGTGGTGCTGTTCTCCTCGGGCTTTGCCGAGGTGGGCACCGAGGGCGCGGCGGCGCAGGCGCGGCTGGGCGACAAGGCGCGTGCCGCGGGCGTGCGGTTGGTCGGCCCCAACTGCCTGGGCTTCATGAACATCGCGCGCCACGTGTACGCCACCTTCTCGCCGGCGCCCGGCGTGGGCCGCGTGATGCCGGGGCGCATCGGGCTCGTGAGCCAGTCGGGCGCGTTCGGCGCCTATGCCTACGCGATGGCGCGGGCGCGCGGCGTCGGCCTGTCGCTGTGGGCCACCACCGGCAACGAGGCCGACGTGCAGGTCGCCGACTGCCTGGCCTGGCTCGCGCAGGACCCCGACACCGACGTGATCATGGCCTACATGGAAGGCTGTCGCGACGGCCCCCGCCTGCGCGCCGCGCTGGCGCTGGCACAGGCCAACGGCAAGCCGGTGGTGATGGTCAAGGTCGGGCGCACCGCACTCGGCGCCGAGGCCGCGGCCTCGCACACCGCCGCACTGGCGGGCGACGACGCGGTGTACGACGCCGTGTTCCGCCAGTACGGCGTGCTGCGCGCGCGCAACCTCACGGAGTTCTTCGACCTGGCCCACAGCGCGGCCGTGGCAGGCCGCCCGCGCGACCGCTCGATCGGCCTGTTCACGCTCTCGGGCGGCGTCGGCGCGCTGATGGCCGACGAGGCCTCGGCCCAGGGCCTCGATGCCCGGCCGCTGAGCGAGGCCGCGCAGGACACGCTGCGCCGCTGGGTGCCCTTCGCGGCGCCGCGCAACCCGGTCGACATCACGGGCCAGGTCACCAACGACATGACGCTGATCGATCGCACGGCGCGCGTGATGCTGGACGACCAGGGCTTCGCGTCGTGGATGGGCTTCCTGGCTGCCGCGGGCGCGTCGGACGCGTTCTGGCCGGTGCTGCGCTCGTTGGTGAGCTCGCTGCGCGAGGCGTATCCCGACACGCTGCTGGCGGTGAGCACGCTGCTGTCGCCCGAACGTCGCGCCGAGCTCGAAGCGATGCGCTGCCTGGTGTTCGCCGACCCGTCGGATGGCATCCGCACGATCGCCGCGCTGGCAGGGCTGAAGCCTGCGGCGGCGGTGGTTGCGGCGCCCGCGTCGATCCAGGCGCCGCTGACGCTCGCGCCCGGCACGATGTCCGAGCCCGACGCGCTCGCGCTGCTGGCCGATGCCGGCGTGCCCGTGGTCGCGCACCGCGTGGTGCGCAGCGCCGACGAAGCCGCGGCTGCAGCCGACGCGCTCGGCGAGGCGGTGGTGGTGAAGATCGTCAGCGCCGACATCCCGCACAAGTCGGACGTGGGCGGCGTGGCGCTCGGACTGCGCGGCGCGGCGCAGGCGCGCGCGGCCTTCGAGCGCACGCGCGACCTCGCGCTCACCGCACGGCCCGAGGCGCGGCTCGACGGCGCGCTGGTGGCACGCATGCTGACGGGCGGCGTCGAATGCATCGCGGGCGTGCACCGCGACCCGGTGTTCGGGCCGGTGCTGATGTTCGGCCTGGGCGGCATCCACGTCGAGACGCTGCGCGACGTGTCGCTGCGCGCACTGCCGATCACACGCGACGACGCGCTGGCCATGGTGCGCGAGCTGCGCGCCTTCGCGATCCTGAACGGCGCGCGCGGCCGGCCGCCGGTCGACCTCGATTCGATCGCCGATGCGCTGTGCGCGCTCGCCGACTTTGCACAGCGCGCGGGCGACTCGCTCGACAGCGCCGAGATCAACCCGCTGATCGCGCGCGCGCACGCCGAGGGCGGCTGCGTGGCGGTCGACGCGCTGGTCGTCGGCCGCGCGCCCTGAAGCACAACAACAACCACCGGAGACATCGCATGACGACATCGAAGAACGGACTCGGGCGCGCACTCGGCGCGGGCGCGGCACTGGCGCTCGCGGCAAGCACGGCGGCGGCGGCCACGGAAGCGCCCTTCCCCTCCAAGCCCGTGCGCATCATCGTGCAGTACCAGGCGGGCGGCTCGACCGACATCCTCGCGCGGCTCGTGGCCGAGGGCCTGTCGAAGCGGCTGGGCCAGCCGGTGGTGGTCGAGAACCGCAGCGGCGCGGGCGGCATCATCGGCACCGACTACGTGGCCAAGAGCCCGCCCGACGGCCACACGCTGCTGCTCACGGTGCCGGGCCCCGTCACGGCGAATCTGGTGCTCTACAGCAAGCTGCCCTACGACCCGCGCACCGACCTGCGCATGGTGTCGGACATCGCCACCACGCGCACCGTGCTGGCGGTGCACCCTTCGGTGCCGGCGACCGACTTCAAGAGCCTGATCGCCGCCGCCAAGGCCGCGCCCGGCAAGTACTCGATGGGCTCGTGGGGCCCGGGCACGCAGCCGCACCAGGTGCAGGTCTACATGGACAAGGCCTATGGCCTGCAGACGATGCACGTGCCCTACAAGGGCGAGAGCCCGATGGCGATCGACCTGATCGGCGGCGTGATCCAGATGACCGTGGGCTCGGTCACCACGCTGCAGCCGTACATCAAGGCCGGCAAGCTGCGCCCGCTGGCCGTGGCCGGCCCCCGGCGCGCCCGCGCGCTGCCCGACGTGCCCACCTTCGCCGAGCAGGGCTACGCCGACGAGGTCTACGCCATGACCGGCCCGACCTCGCTGATGGCGCCGGCCAAGACGCCCGACGCCATCGTCGAGCGCCTGGGCCGCGAGGTCAGCGCGGTGGTGCGCCAGCCCGAGGTGAGCCGGCGCATCGAGGAGCTCGGCGCCGAGCCCGTGGGCAACCTGCCGCCCGAGGCCGCCGCGGCCTACAAGGCCTTCCTGCCCGTGACGCTGAAGCTCACGCAGGCCACGGGCGTGAAGCTCGACTGAACCGCCTTCCCCTCTCCCTCTTTCCGAACCCCGAGGTCTCTCCCATGAACGCTCCCGCTCCCGTGCCCGACATCGCCGCCGCCCGCAAGGCGCTCGCCCGCTCCATCGGCCTGGCCGCCTTCGTCTACGGCTATCCGCTCACCGAGACCTACCGCACCTGCGCCATGCAGACCGCGCCGCGCGCCGAACGCCGCAGCGGTGCCTCGGCCGGCTCCGACGTGCGCGCGCCGCTGAACACGCTGCACCACGCGCCGCGCCCGTCCACCCACGAAGACCGCGACGTGGTCACGCCCGCCAACGACCTGCTCTACACCATGGCCTGGCTGCATCTGGCGCGCGGGCCAATGCTGCTGACCGTGCCTGCGTCGGCACGGCACCCGGGGCGCTACTTCGTGCTGCCGCTGTACGACGCCTACACCGAGAACTTCGAGAACCTGGGCCCGCGCAACTGCAACCCCGAGGGCGAGACGGTGGTGCTCGTGGGCCCCGGCGGCACCGTGCCGGAATCGCTCGCCGGCCACCGCGTGGTGCGCTGCCCGACCGACCTGGTCTGGCTCATCGGCCGCATCCTGGTGGGTGATGAAAGCGACTGGCCGGCCGCGCGGGCGCTGCAGTCGGAGATCCAGCTGACACCCGCGCCCGGCACCGTGCTGCAGGGCCGCCCGGCCGCCATCGAGCAGTGGGCCGGCCCGCACGAGGACGTCATGGCCGCCGCCTTCGAGCACGGCGAGCCCGCTGCAGAAGTGGCGCCGCGCTTCTTCACCAACGTGTGCCACGCGCTGGCCGAAGCGCCGGGCCGCGTGGAAGACCGCGCGCTCGTGGCGTGGTTCGGCCAGGGTGGGCTGCTGGCCAACGCTGCGTTCTCGTGGGACGCGCTCGAAGCACCGCTGCGCGAAGGCCTGATCGAAGGCTTCGCCGAGGGCGTGCAGCTGGTCGGCGCGGTGGGCCGCAACCGCCGGCCCAAGCCCTGGTCGATGACGCCGGCCACCGGCCGCTACGGCAACGAGTTCCTCGGCCGCGCGCGCACCGCCTACCTGGGCCTGGGCGCGCTGGCCACCAGCGAGGCGGTGTACGCCGCCGCACACCACGATGCCACGCAGGAACCGCTGGACGGCCAGCGCCGCTACACGATGCGCTTCGAGGCCGGCGACCTGCCGCCCGCGGACGCCTTCTGGTCGGTCACGCTGTACGACAGCGACCGTTTTCTCTACCCCAACGACGTCCGCCGCCACGCCATCGGCGACCGCACGCCCGGGCTGAAACGCAACGCCGACGGCAGCCTCGAACTGGTGGTGAGCCACGCGCGCCCCGCCGACGCCGCCAACTGGCTGCCCGCGCCGGCCGGGCGCTTCTACCTGATCCTGCGCATGTACTACCCGCGCGAAGGCGTGCAGGGCTGGCGCATCCCGGCGCTGCAGGCACAACAGGGCTGAGCACGATGCAACCGCACACCGACTCCCTTCACGCCCTGGCCGAAGAGGCCGTGGTCTACGCCTACCCGCTGTACGAGATGTGCCGCATGCGCGCGGCCACCTCGCCGCAGCGCACCGACGCCGCCGGCGAGGCGCCCAAGCCGCTGCGCTGGTGCAACGTGTTCACGCACGCGCGCCAGCTGCTGGGCGCGGGCAAGAGCCGCGTCGTCACGCCGAACAACGACACGCTCTACACCAACGCCTGGCTCGACCTGGGCGAGGGCCCGCTCGTGATCGACGTGCCCGACACGGCCGGGCGCTACTACGTGCTGGGTTTGCTCGACTTCTTCACCAACCCCTTCGCGCACCTGGGCCAGCGCCTCACGGGCACGGCGGCGCGCACCTTCGTGGTCACGCCGCCGGGATGGCGTGGCGCGCTGCCCGCAGCCTTCGACGCGCCGGGCGCGCGCATCGAGGCGCCCACGCGCTGGCTGTGGATCATCGGGCGCCTGCTGGTCGACGGCCCGCAGGACGTGCCGGCCGTCAACGCGCTGCAGGACGGTTTTCTCGTGCGCACGCTGACCGACTGGGAAGCCGGCCGCCGCTCGGCGCCGCGCGCCTTCGATCCGGCCTGCGACCCGAAGGCGCCGCTCACCGCGGAGCACTTCGCCGCGCAGGTGAACGCGGCGCTGCGCGACAACGCACCGCCGGCTGGTGATGCGACGCGGCTTGCGCGCTACGCATCGCTCGGCATCGGGGCCGATGCAGGCGCACTCGACGACGGCCAGCGCGCCGCGCTGCAGGCCGCGCTCGACACCGTTCTGCCCCGGCTGCGCGAGGCGCAGTCGGGCCGCACCACGGCCTCGGGCTGGGTGCAGATGCCGCTCGTGGAAGGCTCCTTCGGCGACGACCACCTGGCGCGCGCGCTGATCGCGCTCAAGTACATCGGCATGCTCGAAAGCCGCGAGGCCACCTACCCGATGGCCTGGCACGACGCCACGGGCGAGGCCCTCACCGGCCAGCGCCGCTACACGCTGCGCTTCGCACCCGACGCGCTGCCGCCGGTCGATGCCTTCTGGTCGCTCACGATGTACGACACGCGCGACTACATGCTGGTCGACAACCCGATCGACCGCTACGCCATCGGCGACCGCACGCCGGGACTGCGGCGCGACGCGGACGGCGGGCTCACGCTGCACATCCAGCACGCACGCCCCGAAGGCGAGGCCGCATTCGCCAACTGGCTGCCGGCGCCCGAAGGCAGCTTCTACCTGTGCCTGCGCGCCTACGTGCCGCGCGCCGAACTGCTCGACGGCCGCTACCAGCTGCCGCCCCTCACCGTCACCAAGGATTCCGCATGAGCGCCACCGCTGAAAAACCCCAAGCAGCAACAGAAGAAGAAAAGCCCTTCCTCATCGTCGGCACCGGCACCGAGACCGTCGCGCCGGGCCTGCACATCCTGCGCGGACAGGGCCAATCGTTCGTGGCCGAGACCAACGTGGGCCTGGTCGTGATCGACGCCGGCCCGGGCGGCTCGGTGACGCAGGGCATGATCGACGCGCTGCGCCAGCTCAGCGACGCACCGGTGCATGCGCTGTGCTTCAGCCACGGCCACATCGGCTACAACGCCGGCGTGCCGATGTGGCTGGCCCATGCCGCCGCGCGCGGCGATGCGCCGCCGCGCATCATTGCGCACCGCAACGTGCCGCGCCGCCTGGCGCGCTACCGCGAGACGCTGGCCCTGCAGCACCGCATGGCCGAGATCCAGTTCAACCGCCCCGCCGGCTTCTTCGACCACCGGCTGGTGACACACCCGCCCACCGAGACCTTCGACGACGTGCTGCAGATCGGCAGCGGCGAGCGCCGCATCGAGCTGCGCTGGGCGCCCTCGGAAACCGACGACGCGATCGCGCTGTGGAGCCCGGCGCAGCGCGTGCTGTACGGCGGCGCGGCGCTGATCGACTCCATTCCCAACATCGGCACGCCCTTTCGCACGATGCGCGACACGGTGCGCTGGGCCGACACGCTGGAGACGCTGGCGGCGTTGAAGCCGCGCAAGGCGGTGCGCGAATTCGGCGCCACGCTCGAGGGCGAAGACCAGGTGCAGCACGTGCTCGTGCACACGGCCCGCGCGCTGCGCTGGGTGCGCGCGGAGGTGGTGCGGCTCATGAACGAGGGGCTCAACGAGCGCGACATCCTGGCGCGCATCCGCTTTCCCGACGAGCTGTTCGCGGTCGAGTGGATGAAGCCCACCTACGGCGACCCGGGCTACATCGTGCGCGACATCTACCGCTCGGAGAACGGCTGGTGGGACCGCAACCCGACCTCGCTGCACCCGGCCGCGCCCGAGGCCATCGGCCGCGCGGTGGCCGACGCCATCACCGACAAGCGCGGCGTGATCGACCAGGCACGCGCGCTGGCGGCAAGCAGGCAGTGGCAGCTCGCGCTGCACGTGATCGACCTGCTGGCCACCGCCGAGGGCGAGGCCAGCGAGATCGCCGAGGCGCGCTCGCTCAAGGCCGAATGGCTGCGCGAGCGGGCCCGCGAAGTGCCCAGTTACGTCTCGCGCAACCTGTATCGCGTGGGCGCGGACATGATCGAACAAGGCACGCAGGCGCGCTTCGGCATCCGCTGAAGCCTTTCCATCGGAGACACGGACCATGACAACGACAACACCATTCCGCTTCGGCCTGCGCACGCTGCTGGCCGCCTGCTCCCTGGCCGCACTGGCAACGGCCAGCCACGCACAACAGGCCGACAGCTACCCCGACAAGCCCGTGACGCTGGTCGTGCCCACCGCGGCGGCCGGCGGCACCGACACCATCGCGCGGCTGATCGGCGACGGCCTGGGCAAGATCCTGAAGCAGCCCTTCGTGGTCGACAACCGCCCGGGCGCCAACGGCATCCTCGGCAGCGAGGTGGTGGCGCGTTCCACGCCCGACGGCTACCGGCTGCTGTTCACCTACGCCGCGACGATGGTGGTGAACCCCAGCCTCTACAAGAAACTGCCCTACGACCCGCTGAAGGACTTCGTGCCGATCGCCCAGGTCGGGCGCGGCGGCAACCTGCTGCTGGTGCGCAAGGACCTGCCGGTGAAGACCATCCAGGAGTTCGTCGCCTACGCCAAGGCGCGCCCCGACAAGCTCAGCTACTGCTCGTGGGGCAACGGCTCGGGCGGCCACCTGGCGATGGAAAGCCTCAAGAAGCAGGCCGGCCTGGTCATGACGCACGTGCCCTACAAGGGCAGCGGCCCCTGCGTGCAGGACCTCGTGGGCGGCCAGGTCGATGCGGCCTTCGCCGACATCTCCTCGACCGTGGAGATCGTGCGCGCCGGGCGCATCCGGGCGCTGGCCAACAGCGGCCCCTCGCGCATCCCGATGCTGCCCGACGTGCCCACCATGACCGAGAGCGGCTACCCCTTCACCACCTACGCCTGGTACGGCCTGCTGGCGCCGGCCAAGACGCCGCCGGCCGTCGTGAAGAAGCTCAACGAGGCCGTGAACCAGGTGCTGCGCGACCCCGCGGTGGTGCGCCGCATGTACGAGCTGAACTTCAACGACCTGCCGCAGAACACGCCCGAGCAGTTCACCGCCACGATCCGCAGCGACCTGCGCGACTGGGGCGCGCTGGTGAAGGACATCGGCCTGACGCTCGAATGAACGCCTGAGCGGCCCTGACCAAGGGTAAGCAACATGGTCGGGCGGCGGCGCTTCCCACACACTGCGCCGTGACAGGCACGGTTTCTGCTCATCGGCTGCGCGATGGCAACTGCGCCAGCGCGCACCATGACCGAGCTTCTTCACTTCAGCCGACAACTCACCGCCGAAGCCCAGGCGCAGGCCTCGGGCGTCGGCGCCTGGGACCAGCACTACGAGCAGCTGTCCAACGGCCGCTTCGAGGGGCTGGCCGAAGACCTGCACCTGGACTTCGTGCAGGTCTTCCACGAGCGCGCCAACCAGACCGTGCTGCAGCGCGGCCGGGGCCGCCCCGGCGCCATCGCCTTCGCGCTCACCGAGACGGCCGCCCCGGGCAGCTGGTACTGCGGCCACGACCTGGGCGGGCGCCAGCTCAGCGCGCTGCCGCCGCGGGGCGAGTTCGAGCTGCTGGCCGGCGCCGGCATGGACCTGATGGCCGTGTGCGTCGACACCGAACCGCTGGCCAAGCTGGCCACCACCCTGTTCGGCCCCGACTTCGAACTGCGCATGCCGGCGCCCGCGCCGGTGCAGCACCCCGGCTTCGACGAAACCGCCTTCACCCGCCTGCTGGGCGCCGCCCTGTCGCTGGCGCGCGACAACCTCGCGCAGCTCGAACAGCCGGCCGCGCGCCACATGCTGTCGCTGTCGCTGGCCGACGCGGTGCTGCAGTGCATGGGGTCGAAGGCCTTCGAGGCCCGGCTGCCCGCCAGCACGGCGGCGCGCCGCCACATCGTGGCCAAGGCGCGCGAGTACATGCAGGCGCACGCCGACGAGCCCATCAGCGTGCCCGACCTGTGCGCGGCCACGGGCGTGTCGCGCCGCTCGCTGCAGTACGCCTTCGAGGACGTGCTGCACCTGAGCCCCGTCACCTACCTGCGCGTGATGCGCCTGAACCGCGTGCGCTGCGAGATGCAGGCCTGCCGCGACGACACCATCGGCGACATCGCCGCGCGCTGGGGCTTCTGGCACCTGTCGCGCTTTGCCATCGACTACGCGCGCCTGTTCGGCGAGCTGCCGTCCGCCACGCGCGCGCGGTGGTTTGCCAAATCTTGATAACGCCCGCGCCGGCGGCGCTCTTACCTTCGCGGTTGTCCACCACAACACGCGAAGAAGGATGCAGCCATGCGCAGCAGCTACCACCGAACGCCCGGCCGCGGCGCCGCACGGCGTCTCCTGGGCACCGCCCTGGCCTCTGCCCTGGCGCTCGCCCTCGGCACCCTGAGCCCTGAGCCGGCCCTGGCCCACGGCGGCGCGGCCCACATGGTGCCGCTGAAGAAGACGGTGGAAGACTTCGGCGGCACGCTGCGCTGGGACAGCTTTGCCAACGTGTTCACCGTGGCGCGCAACGGCACGCTGGTGCGCCTGAAGCCCGGCTCGAAGACGGCGCTGGTCAACGGCCAGCCGATGCAGCTGGACGTGCCCGTCGTCATGCGCAAGGGCGCGGCCTACGTGCCGCACGACTTCGTGAACCAGGTGTTCCAGTCCAGCCTGGACAAGACCTTCGTGGTCGAGCGCGTGCCCAACCCGCTGAACCCGCTCACCGAGGCCGAGATCCAGGCCACGCTCGAGGTGCTGAAGGCCTCGGGGCGCCACAAGGCCGGCCTGCGCTTCACCGAGATCAGCGTGAAGCGCCCGCCCAAGGACGAGGTCTGGAACTTCGCGCTCACCGGCCAGCCCGTGCGCGCGCCGCGCCAGGCGGCCTTCGTGGCGCTGGACGGCAAGAAGGTCATCGAGGGCACGGTCGATCTCGCGGCGCGCACGCTCACCGCATGGAAGCCGATCGAAGGCGCGCACGGCATGGTGCTGCTGGACGACTTCGCCACCGTGCAGAGCGCCATCGAGGCCAGCCCCGACTACGCCAAGGCCCTGGCCACGCGCGGCATCGCCGACGTGAAGAAGGTGGTGGCCACGCCGCTCACCGTGGGCTATTTCGACGGCAAGGATTCGCTGCGCCAGGAAGACCGCCTGCTGAAGGTGGTGAGCTACCTGGACGTGGGCGACGGCAACTACTGGGCGCATCCCATCGAAGGCCTGGTGGCGGTGGTCGACCTGGAGCAGAAGAAGGTCATCAAGATCGAGGACGGCGGCCTCGTGCCCGTGCCGCTCAAGCCCACGCCCTACGACGGGCGCGACCGCGCGGCCACGCCCGCGCCCAAGCCGCTGGAGATCACCGAGCCCGAGGGCAAGAACTACACGATCACCGGCCACACGATGCACTGGCGCAACTGGGACTTCCACGTGCGGCTCGACTCGCGCGTGGGCCTGGTGCTGTCCACCGTCACGTACAACGACAAGGGCACGAAGCGCAAGGTGATGTACGAAGGCTCGCTGGGCGGCATGATCGTGCCCTATGGCGACCCCGACACCGGCTGGTACTTCAAGGCGTATCTCGACTCGGGCGAGTACGGCATGGGCACGCTCACCTCGCCCATCGAGCCGAACAAGGACGCGCCGCAGAACGCCGTGCTGCTGGACGCCACGCTGGCCGACTACACCGGCGCGCCCACCAAGGTGCCGCGCGCCATCGCGGTCTTCGAGCGCTATGCCGACCCCGAGTTCAAGCACCAGGAGATGGGCAAGCCCAACATCAGCACCGAGCGGCGCGAGCTGGTGGTGCGCTGGATCAGCACGGTGGGCAACTACGACTACCTGTTCGACTGGGTGTTCGCCGAGAACGGCACCATCGGCATCCACGCCGGCGCCACCGGCATCGAAGCGGTGAAGGGCGTGAAGTCGCGCACCATGCAGGACCCGACGGCCGCCGAGGACACGCGCTATGGCACGCTGCTGGACCACCACATCGTCGGCACCACGCACCAGCACATCTACAACTTCCGCCTCGACCTCGATGTGGACGGCGAGCAGAACACGCTCACCGAGGTCGACCCCGTGGTGCTGCCCAACACGCGCGGCGGCCCGCGCACCAGCACCATGCAGACGGTGCAGCGCACGGTGCGCACCGAGCAGCAGGCGGCGCAGAAGTTCGACCCCTCGACCATCCGCCTGCTGAGCAACCCGGCGAAGAACAACAAGGTCGGCAACCCGGTGTCCTACCAGCTGGTGCCGTACGCGGGCGGCACGCACCCCATCGCCAAGGGCGCCAACTTCGCGAAGGACGAGTGGATCAACCACCGCCTGAGCTTCATGGACCGCCAGCTCTGGGTGACGCGCTACGACCCCGAGGAGCTGTTCCCCGAAGGCAAGTACCCGAACCGCTCCAACAAGGACACGGGCCTGGGCCAGTTCACGGCCGACAACCAGGAGATCGTGAGCACCGACAACGTCGTGTGGCTCACCACCGGCACCACGCACGTCGCGCGCGCCGAGGAGTGGCCGATCATGCCCACCGAGTGGGTGCATGCGCTGCTCAAGCCCTGGAACTTCTTCGACGAGACGCCGACGCTGGGGCTGAACCGGCCAGCTGCGAAATGACTACATCCGACGAGGCCATCGGCCGCTACGAAGACCTGATGACGCTGGCGCCCGCGCTGCAGGCGCCGACCTACCGCCACATGGACCGGCTCTACGCGACGCGCGCGATCCGTCGCGGCACGCAGGTGCATCCGCTGCCCGAGGGCACGCCGGTCGATGCGCAGCGCTTCGGCATCAGCGACTTCATGGCGCGCAACCACACGGCCGGCCTGCTGGTGATCAAGGACGGCCGCGTCGTGCTCGAGCGCTACGCCATGGGCAACGACGCAGCGACGAAGTGGCTGTCGTTCTCAGTCGCGAAATCGCTGACCTCCACGCTGGTTGGCGCGGCCGTGAAAGATGGCCACATCGCCAGCCTCGACGATCCTGTGGTGCGCTACCTGCCCGCATTGAGTGGCTCGGCCTACGACGACGTGACGGTGAAGCAGGTGCTGCAGATGAGCTCGGGCGTGGCCTGGAACGAGGACTACCTCGACGCCGACTCCGACCGGCGCCAGCTGATGCGCGTGCAGCTCACGCGCGAAAAGGGCGCGGTGCTGAAGTTCATGGCGCAGCGCCCGCGCGTGGCACCGGCGGGCACGCGCTTCAACTACAGCACCGGCGAGACCTGCCTGGTCGGCGAGATCCTGGCCAGCGCGATCCGCCGGCCGATCAGCGACTACCTCTCACAAAAAATCTGGGCACCCTTCGGCATGGAGGCCGACGCCTACTGGCAGCTCGATGCGGTCGACGGCCAGGAGTTCACTGGCAGCGGCGTGAACGCCACGCTGCGCGACTTCGGGCGCTTCGGCCTGTTCGTGCTCGGCGGCGGCATGGCCGGCGGCCAGCAGGTGCTGCCCGATGGCTGGGTGGCCGATGCCACGCGCGTCGACGCGGCCAGCCACCTCGCGCCCGGCACGCTCGCGGGCTTTGAGCCGATGGGGTACGGCTACCAGTGGTGGACCTTCCCGACCGGCGAGAAGGCGCTGCCCGAACTCGACGGCGGCCTGTTCGCCGCGCTCGGCATCTTCGGCCAGCAGGTCTACATCCATCCGAAGGAACGGCTCGTGGTCGCGATCCACAGCACGTGGCCGGCGCCGATCCATCCGCCGAGCCTGGTCGAGACCGATGCGCTGCTCGGCGCACTGACCGCCGCGCTGCGCACCTGAACAGAGCGTGGCGCACGCCACGCCCTGCACTGCGTCAGGAAAAGATCACCTGCGCGTCGGTGTACTCCTTCAGCCCTTCTTCCGCGAACTCCACGCCGAGCCCCGAGGCCTTCACGCCGCCGAAGGGCGCGTTGGGCTGGATGGCGCCGTGCTTGTTGATCCACACCGAGCCGCACTCCAGGCGCGAGGCGATGCGCTTGGCGTGCTCGATGTCCTTCGACCACACGGACCCGCCGAGGCCGTTCTCGCTGTCGTTGGCGGCGCGGATGGCCTCTTCGACATCGGTGTAGCGGATGACGGGCAGCGCGGGTCCGAACTGTTCTTCGTCGACCAGCGCATCGCCGTTCTTCAGGCCCGCGACGATGGTCGCGGGGAAGAACAGGCCCTCGCCCGGTTCGCCGCCCGTGAGCACCTGGCCCTTCTTTTTCGCGTCGGCCACGAGCCGCGCAACCTTGTCGAACTGCATGCGGTTCTGCACCGGGCCGAGCACGTTCTTCTCGTCCATGCCGTCGCCCATCGGCACCTGCTTCGCAAAGGCCGCGAGATGCTCGCACACCTCGTCGTGGATGCTGGCGTGCACGTACAGGCGCTTCATGGCCGCGCAGGTCTGGCCGTTGTTGAGGAACGCGCCCCAGAACAGGCCTTCGGCGATGGCCTTGGGGTCGGCGTCGGGCAGCACGATGCCGGCGTCGTTGCCGCCGAGCTCGAGCGTGAGCCGCTTCATGGTGCTGGCGGCCGACTGCATCACCTTCTTGCCGGTGGCGCAGGAGCCGGTGAACACGATCTTGCGGATGACCGGGTCACTCGCCATGTCGGCGCCGAGGTTGGAGGTGCGGTCGTCGCAGCTCACGCTGTTGACCACGCCTTCGGGCAGCACCTCGTTGAGCAGCTCGACAAAGCGCAGCGTGGCCAGCGGCGTGTAGGGCGAAGGCTTGATGACGACCGTGTTGCCCGTGCGCAGCGCCGGCAGCACGTGCCACACGGCGATCAGCACGGGAAAGTTCCACGGCGTGATCGAGCCGACCACGCCCACGGGCTTGCGGAAGATCTCGACGTGGCCCTGCGCGTTGTCCTGCAGCACGCGCGGCGGCAGCGACAGCGCCGCGGTGGCGCCGGCCCAGGCCGCGGCGCCGCCCAGCTCCCAGCGCGACCCCAGGCCGTTGAGCGGCTTGCCCTGCTCCAGCGTGAGCAGGCGCGCCAGTTCTTCGGCGTGCGCGCCGATCTTCTCGGTGACGGCGCGGCAGGCGGCGGCCAGTTCGTCGTCGGACTTTCGCGACCAGCTCGTGAAGGCCTTTTGCGCGGCGGCCACGGCGGCGGCGAGGTCGTCGCGCGAACCGTTCGGCGCGGTGCCGATCACCTGGCCGTTGGCGGGGTTGCGCACTTCGAAGGAGGCCGTGCCTGGCACCGCGCGACCGCCGATCGTCATTCTTGTCTCTTGCATTGCTTTGTCCTGGTTGGGTTGACGCTGGCGCGCGCCGCAGGGCGGGCGCGCCGAGCCAATGTAGGAAAAGCAGGGGCCGGCGTCTTGGAGCCAGGCGTCAGCGAATGGACTCAGGCGTCAGTGCGTCAGTGCGTCAGGGGTCCAAGTGCCAGGCGCCCCGGCGGCACGCCGTAGCGCTTGCGGAACTCGCGGTAGAAGAACGACAGGTCGTTGAAGCCGCAGTCGTAGGCAACCACCGCGATGGCCGGCGCGGGGCCGCCCTGCCGGGCCGCCGCATCGAGCGCGGCGCGCGCCGCCGCCAGCCGCGCGTCGAGGATGTGGCGGCTCGGCGAAACGCCCAGTGCCTCGAAGGCCCGCTGCAGCAGCCGCGGTGACACGCCCAGGTGCCGCGCCAGTTCGCCCGCGTGGAAGGCTGGGTCGTGGAACTGCAGCGCCACGTGGTCCATCGCGCGGCGCAACACGCCCTCGCCGGCGTTGCGTGACAGCAGCGCGGGCGCCTGCCGCGCGCGCTCGACCAGTACCGAACCGAAGACGCCGAGAAAGGCCTCCACGAGGTGCGCGTCGTCGGACTGCCCGCTGTCGAGCAGGCGCGCGAGGATGGCGCGCATCGCGAAGCCCAGCGCGTCGCCGCGTCGCACGCACACGCCGCCCTGCAGCGCGGGGCCGAAGCGCGCGAGCATGTCGGCGCGCGGCAGGTGCACCGACACCTGCTGCGAGCTGGCGCCGTCGTAGACGAACTCCGAGGGCCGCGCCGAATCGATCAGCACGATGTCGCCGGCCTGCACCGCGATCTGCTGCGCGCCCTGGCACATGAGCGCGCCGCCGTGGTCCTGGAACACGAGGAAGAAATGCTCGCGGTCGTCGCGCCGGATGGCCTGCGCGTCGCGGTGCACGCGCTGCAGGTTCTGGCCGATGAGCGCCACGTCGACACCGCCGGCGCGCCGCACCTCGATGCCGCCCGAGACGGTCTGCTGGCGCGGCATGGGCACGGGCGTGAAGTTGCCGCACACGGCCTGCAGGCGCGGGCCGACGAGCTCGAACGGCATCTCGGCGCGCATCCGCGGCGTCAATGGGCCACCGGTCATGCTTGCAGACAGGGGGGCGAAAGAGGAAGCGCTCACGAGGTGTCTCCTTGCAACGCATGTTCGCCGGGCTTCCAGGGGCCCAAGGCGACCCCGGACTTCCACAGCTTGAGTGCGCCCGGCAGTATGGCGCGGCTGCCGACCTTTGCCACGCCCTGCTTGCGGATCTCGCGGTTCAGGCGCGACGAGAAGGCGGTGATCTTGCCGAAATCCCAGGCGCCGACGTCGCCCATCTCGCTCACCGTGCCCGACCAGGCCTGGGCACGCTTGAGCGTGTTGTGGTTGGTGTGAGAGTCTTCGAGCCGCGCGTCGCCCTCGGACAGCGCGCTCAGGTACAGCTGCACCAGGCCCCAGCCGTCGGCGCTGTAGCGAAAGGTGGCGCCATCGCAGGCCTTCGGGTCGAGCGCCACGTGACGAGGCACGAAGGGCGGCCCGGCCCCCAGCACGTAGAGCTGCAAGTGCACAGCGCGCCACTTCCTCCCATTGGGGTAGCGCCGCTCGAACTGCGCCAACACCTCGGCGGCCGTATGGAAGCGTTTCAGGGGCTGGCCGAAGTCGGAGCCCAGTTCATGGACCTCGCAGCTGCCTTCGGCCAGCAGCCACGTGAGCAGGCCCTCATGGTCTTCGGGCGTGGCGTAGAAGTCGCAGTTCGGCATGTCGTGCCTGCCTTCGGTGGCCTGCGGTTACTTCGCCAGGGCTTTCAGTGCCATCTTGATGCCGTCGCTCACGCTCGCGTCCTTTGGCAGCGCCTTCAGCGCGAGCGCGGCTTCCTTGTCGCTGTAGCCCAGCGCCACCAGCGCCTGCAGGATGTCGGCCTGCGCGTCGGACGCGGCATGCGCCGGCAGGCCGATGTCGGCGCCCAGCTTGCCCTTGAGCTCCAGCAGCAGCCGCTCGGCGGTCTTCTTGCCGATGCCCGGGATCTTCACGAGCCGGCCCAGCTCCTGCGTGGTGATGGCCTGCGCCAGCTCGCCCACGCTCATGCCCGAGAGCAGGCCCAGCGCGGTGCGCGGGCCCACGCCGGTGATCTTGATGAGCTGGCGGAAGGCCGCCCGCTCCTCGGCGGTGCCGAAGCCGTAGAGAATCTGCGCGTCCTCGCGCACGACGAAGTGCGTGAGCAGCGACACCTTCGCGCCGACGTTGGGCAGGTTGTAGAACGTGCTCATCGGCACGTCGACCTCGTAGCCGACGCCGTTGCAGTCCACCACCACCTGCGGGGGGTTGCGCTCTGCGAGCGTGCCGGTCAGTTTGCCTATCATGGGTGCCCTTTTTCCTTGAAATGTCCGGCGTGATTCTGCGACACACCTTTACCCCCCTGAACAATTCGCGCCTCGGCCACCTGTGCGGCCCGCTGGATGCGCACCTGCGCCGCATCGAGGACGCCCTGGGCGTGAAGATCGCGCACCGCCACGAGCAGTTCAAGGTCGACGGCCCCAAGGCCCCGGCGCAACGGGCCATGGAGGTGCTGCAGGCGCTGTACGAGATCGCCCAGCGCGCCATCGACCCGGCCGTGGTGCAGCTCACGCTGGCCGGCGACGGCTCGATGAGCGACGAGGATGCGGCCATGCTCGTCACGCGCCGCGCCGACCTGCGCGCGCGCACGCCCACGCAGGCGCTGTACCTGGACAACATCGCCAAGCACGACATCACCTTCGGCATCGGCCCGGCCGGCACCGGCAAGACCTACCTGGCCGTGGCCTGCGCGGTCGATGCACTGGAGCGCGCGGCGGTGCAGCGCATCGTGCTCACGCGCCCCGCCGTGGAAGCGGGCGAGCGCCTGGGCTTTTTGCCGGGCGACCTGACGCAGAAGGTCGACCCCTACCTGCGCCCGCTGTACGACGCGCTGTACGACCTCATGGGCTACGAGAAGGTGCAGAAGGCCTTCGAGCGCAACGTGCTCGAGATTGCGCCGCTGGCCTTCATGCGCGGGCGCACGCTGAACAACGCCTTCGTGATCCTCGACGAGGCGCAGAACACCTCGGTGGAGCAGATGAAGATGTTCCTCACGCGCATCGGCTTCGGCGCCAAGGCGGTGGTGACGGGCGACGTGAGCCAGATCGACCTGCCCAAGCAGCAGCTCAGCGGCCTGATCGACGCCGAGCGCGTGCTCAAGCGCGTGGCCGGCATCGCGACCACGCACTTCACGAGCGCCGACGTGGTGCGCCACCCGCTGGTGGCGAAGATCGTCGATGCCTACGACGGGCAGCGCAAGCGCTCGGGAGGCCACTGACATGGCGGCCTCCTTGCTTCCGGCCCTGTCGCTGTCGCTGCAGTTCGGGCGCTTCAAGGGCGTGGAGCGCCACCGCGCCGCGCTGCCGCGCCACAGCGTGACGCGCTGGATTCGCCACGCGCTGGACATCGACGGCGAGATCACCGTGCGCATCGTCGATGCCGACGAGGGCCAGCGCCTGAACCGCGAGTTCCGCGGCAAGGACTACGCGACCAACGTGCTCACCTTCGACTATGCGCAGGGCCCGGTCGTGATGGCCGACCTGGTGCTGTGCGCGCCCGTGGTGGCGCGCGAGGCCAAGGAAAACCGCAAGACGCTCGCCGCGCACTACGCGCACCTGCTGGTGCACGGCACGCTGCACGCGCAGGGCTGGGACCACGAAACGAGCGAGGCCGACGCGGACGAGATGGAAGCGTACGAAATCGAGATCCTCGCGGGCCTGGGCATTCGCAGCCCGTACGGGCGCTGAGCGGAGGCCGCGTCAGTGTCGGACACCGATCCCTGGTTGCCGCGCTGGCTGCCGCTGCTGCGCGAATGTGCCGGCGACGAGCCGGTGCTCGAATTGGGCTGCGCAGCGGGTCGCGACACCGCCACGCTGGTCGATGCCGGACTGCGGGTGGTGGCGGTCGAGCTGTCGTCCGACGCCTTGGCGCAGGCGCGGCAACGCGTGCCGACAGGCGCCGAGTTCCACTGCGGCGATTTCCGCGAGGCGTGGCCGCTGGCGGAGGGCGCCACGGTCGGCGCCGTGCTCGCGAGCCTGTCGCTGCACTACTTCGCGTGGGACGAGACGCTGGCGCTGGTGCGGCGCGTCCACCGCGTGCTGCGGCCGGGTGGCGTGCTGCTGTGCCGCCTCAATTCGGTCAACGACCTGCACCACGGCGCGCGCGGCCCGTCGGCCAGCGGGCGGGATGAGGATTTTTTCTACACGGTGGACGGCGTCCCCAAGCGCTTCTTCGACCGCGCCGCGGTCGAGCGGCTGTTTGCCGACGGCTGGCAGCTGCAGCACCTCGAGGAGGTGCGCGTGCTGCGCTACGACGAACCGAAGGTGGCGTGGGAAGCGGTGATCCGGCCTGCGCCGTTCACGCCGTCATCTGCAGCGGGATCGTGACCGGCCCGTCGTTCAGCAGGTGCACCTGCATGTCGGCGCCGAACTCGCCGGTCGCCACCACCGGATGCGCGCCGCGCGCCTGCGCCACGAAGTACTCGTAGAGCCGGCGGCCCTCGTCGGGCGGCGCCGCGAGCGTGAAGCTGGGACGGTTGCCGCCGCTCACGTCGGCGGCCAGCGTGAACTGGCTCACGACCAGCAGGCCGCCGCCGATGTCCTGCACGCTGCGGTTCATCTTGCCGGCCTCGTCCGAGAAGATGCGCAGCTTGAGGATCTTGGCGAGCAGGCGGTCGGCCACGCTGTCGCCGTCGCCGCGTTCGGCGCACAGCAGCACCAGCAGGCCGGCCTCGATGGCGCCGACGGTCTGGCCCGCGATGTCGACGCGGGCGTGGGCGACGCGCTGGAGCACGGCTTTCATGAATGGTGGTCCTCGAGTCGGGTGGCGCGCGCTTCCATGGTGAGCGGCAGCAGTTGGATGGTCACGCGCAGGCCGGGCACGGCGTCCATGAGCGCCTGCTCCAGTTCGTCGCGCAGGTTGGCGGCGCGCTGCAGGGTCCAGTCGCCGGGCACGTGCATGTGCAGGTCGGCAAAGCGGCGCTGGCCGGCACCGCGCGTCACCATGTCGTCGAAGCGCAGGCGGTCGCCCTCGGCATGGTTGGCGGCGAAGGCGTCGAGCGTGGCGCGCACGGTGGCGAGTGTCTCGGCATCGAGCGCCTCGTCCATCAGGCCCTGCGAGGAGCGCCACACGAGCTTGAAGCCCTCGCGCACGATGTTGAGCGCCACGCCGATGGCGATCAGCGGGTCGAGCCAGAGCCAGCCGCTGAAATGCACGGCCACGATGCCGACCAGCACGCCGACCGAGGTCCACACGTCGGTCATCAGGTGGCGCCCGTCGGCCTCCAGCGCAATGGAGCGGTGCGCGCGCGCCGCGCGGAACAGCACGAACGCCAGCGCCGCGTTGAAGCCCGAGCTGATCACCGACAGCGCCAGGCCCCAGCCCAGCTGCTCCAGCGGCTGCGGCGACAGCAGCCGCAGCACCGACACCCACAGGATGGCGACGGCGGCGGCCACGATCAGCAGGCCCTCGAAGCCGGACGAGAAGTACTCGGCCTTGTGGTGGCCATAGGGATGGTCCTCGTCGGCCGGGCGCTCGGCGATGGTCACCATGGCCAGCGCGAACATGGCGCTGGCGAGGTTCACGCAGGACTCCATGG
Organism: Variovorax sp. GW821-FHT09D07; assembly: GCF_059416345.1. Classification (NCBI taxonomy): domain Bacteria; kingdom Pseudomonadati; phylum Pseudomonadota; class Betaproteobacteria; order Burkholderiales; family Comamonadaceae; genus Variovorax; species Variovorax sp. GW821-FHT09D07. The sequence continues at coordinate 86,988 of NZ_JBWKOY010000006.1, read as the reverse complement.
CGTCCGAAATCAGGCCCATCGAGTTCGTCAGGTAGCCGGCCCATCCCTTCAGGAGGATGGTGATCAGGGCCACCGCGACAGAGACGCGAAGCAGCGTTTTAGGGGTCAACGTCATGCAGAAAGAACAAGATCAGGTAAAAAGGGCCTGTGCGGGCGGGCATTACGTCGCAGGAATCGGCTGAATTATCAGCCGCGTGACCATATGTAACGCCTTCGCCTTAATATTTGCGCTCATTGCGAAGCAATCAGTCACAGAGAGGCAAATGATGAAGAAATTTTTGACCGCCGCCCTCGGGCTCGCCATCGTCGGCGCAGCCACCCTGGCACAGGCCCAGGCTCCCGCTGCGGCTCCCGCTGCGCCCCAGCAGGCCGGGTTCGTGAAGACGGTGCGCGGCAACGTCCAGCTGCTCGACAGCGCCGGCGCCACGCGCACGGCCGCCCCCGGCGACGCGTTGGGCGCGGTCGATCGCATCGTGACCGGCCCGGACTCGTCGGCGGCCGTCGTGCTGCGCGACAACACCACGCTGATGGTCGGCCCGTCCTCGCGCATGGACCTCAAGGAATTCCACTTCGACGGCACCACCCGCGACGGCGGCATGCTCGTGTCGCTGCTGCGCGGCTCGATGCGCATGATCACCGGCCTCATCGGCAAGACCAACCCCGACGCCGTGCGCGTCGAAACCCAGACCGCCACCATCGGCATTCGGGGCACGGACTTCATCGTGCAGACCGACGGCCAACCCTGAAAAGATGCAGACACCGCCACGCCGCTCCCCCCTTCTTCCTGCGACCGCGCTGGTCGCCCTGTTCCTGGCCGCCTGCTCCTCGCCGGGCACGCGCGTGGTGCTGTTGCCCCAGGCCGACGGCACGCCCTCCGCCGTGGTGGTGCGCGCCAAGGACGGCGAAGAAGTGCTCTCCAAGCCCTACCAGCGCGCCACGGCCGCAGTGGGCGCGAGCGGTGCGCCGGTGGTCGACCAGGCCGACGCGGCCAAGGTCCAGGCCGAAAACAAGCCCCTGTTCGACATGCGCCCGCCGCTTCCGCAGCGCTACACGGTGTTCTTCGAAGTGGGCACCACCACGCTGACGGCGGCGTCGCAGCAGATCATGACCGAGGCATTGACCGCCGCGCTGGCCCGCAGCGGCGGCGACATCGTGGTGACCGGCCACACCGACACCAAGGGTGCCGGCGAGCAGAACGACCAGCTGTCGCGCCGCCGCGCGCAGGAAGTGGTGCAGCTGTTCGTGGAGCGCCAGTTCCCGGCGAACCGCATCGAGGCCGTGGGCCGTGGCGAACGCGACCTGGCCGTGCCAACCGCCGACGAGGTGGACGAGCCGCGCAACCGGCGCGTGACCATCGAGGTCCGCTGACCCCGCCGCGCTGCCCCCATTGAAAAAGGCCCCGAGGGGCCTTTTTTTCTTGCGATCAGCTCAGGGTCACCCGCGCGAACTTGCGCTTGCCGACCTGCACCACGTAGCTGCCCGCGGGCAGCTTCAGGCCCTTGTCGGACACCACGACCGAATCGATGCGCACGCCGCCGCCGTCGATCAGGCGGTTGCCCTCGCCCGACGACGACGCCAGGTTGGCCTGCTTGAGCAGCTGGCCAATGCCCAGCGGGGCGCCGCCGAGCGCCACCTCGGGAATCTCGTCGGGCACGCCGCCCTTGCTGCGGTTGATGAAGTCCTGCTCCGCCGCATCGGCCGCCGCCGCGCTGTGGAAGCGCGCAGTGATTTCCTTGGCCAGCGCCACCTTGGCGTCCTTCGGGTTGCGGCCGGCCGCGATCTCGGCCTTCAGCGCCTCGATCTGCGCCACCGACTGGAAGCTCAGCAGCGTGTACCAGCGCCACATCAGCGTGTCGGAGATCGACAGCACCTTGGCGAACATGCTGTTGGCGTCTTCGCTGATGCCGATGTAGTTGCCCTTGCTCTTGGACATCTTCTCGACGCCGTCGAGCCCTTCGAGCAGCGGCATAGTAAGTATGCACTGCGGCTCCTGACCGTATTCCTGCTGGAGATGGCGCCCGACGAGCAGGTTGAACTTCTGGTCGGTGCCGCCCAGCTCGAGGTCGCTTTCGAGCGCCACCGAGTCGTAGCCCTGCATCAGCGGGTACAGGAACTCGTGCACCGAGATCGACTGGCCGGCCTTGAAGCGCTTGTTGAAGTCGTCGCGCTCCATCATGCGCGCCACCGTGTACTTGGCCGCCAGCTGGATCATGCCGCGCGCGCCCAACGGGTCGCTCCACTCCGAGTTGTAGCGGATCTCGGTCTTCGATTCGTCCAGCACCAGCTTGGCCTGGGCGAAGTAGGTCTCGGCGTTGGCGCGGATCTGCTCGGCCGTGAGCGGCGGGCGGGTGCTGTTGCGGCCCGAGGGGTCGCCGATCAGGGAAGTGAAGTCGCCGATCAGGAAGATCACGCGGTGCCCCAGGTCCTGGAGCTGGCGCATCTTGTTGAGCACCACCGTGTGTCCGATATGAATATCCGGTGCGGTCGGGTCCAGGCCCAGCTTGATGCGCAGCGGCTTGCCGCTGGCTTCCGCCTTCTGGAGCTTCTTGACCCACTCGTCCTGCGGCAGCAGCTCGTCAGCGCCTCGGAGGGATATTTCGAGGGCTTGTCTTACACCATCGGAGAGGCTGGTGGATGTAACAGATTCGGCGTTCATGGGCTTTTTTGGCGGTTTTTCCGGTGGCCGAAGCTATACTCAGCCCGACTTTTCAAGCGCCGGATTCTAAGCGGCGCTTTTTTTCCGCACCGTCTCCTGCCGCCCTGAACGCACTGGGCCTTGCAGCACGGACCTGCAGAACCTGAGTTGGAATCCACAGTTTGATCAACGGCATTCTCGCCGCCGAGGAGCTTCTCGCTTCCCGCGTGGCCTACACATTCCGGACGTACCCCAAGCAGATCACCGCAGCGATCGCTGCGATGCTGCTCAGCGCCGGCACCCTTGCGGTCGCCTCGCTCGGTCCCGACGCGTCCGACCTCCCCATCCAGCAAGTGCTCGAAGCCACCGCGCCGGTGTCTTTCGCCGACCAGTCGGCGTCGCTCGAGAACTTCAGCTTCACGCTGTTCCGCACCGACGTCTCGCGCTCCAGCGACACGGCCGAGGCGCTGATGAAGCGCCTGGGCATTTCCGACCCCGCCGCCACCGCCTTCGTGCGTGGCAACGCCGAGGCGCGCATGGCGCTGTTCGCGCGCGTGGGCCGCACCGTGACGGCCGAAGCCACACAGGAAAACCAGCTGCAAAAGCTCAGCGCCCGCTGGATTCCCGACGCCGACGGCGGCTTCAAGCGTTTCGTCGTCGAGCGCACGCCCACCGGTTTTGTCGCCCGCACCGAGCGCGACATGCTGACGCCGGGCACGCGCCTGGCCAGCGGCACCATCCGCAGCTCGCTGTTCGCCGCCACCGACGACTCGCGCATTCCCGACGCCGTGGCGAGCCAGCTGGCCGACATCTTCGCGGGCGACGTCGACGTGCGCTCGCTGCGCAAGGGCGACCGCTTCGCCGTGGTCTACGAGACCTTCGAAGCCGACGGCCAGGCGCTGCGCAGCGGCCGCGTGCTCTCGGCCGAGTTCGAGAACAACGGCAAGGTCCACCAGGCCGTCTGGTTCCAGCCCCCGGGCGCGGGCCAGAAGGGCAGCTACTACCGCCCGAACGGCGACAGCCTGCGCAAGGCCTACTTGGCCTCGCCGGTGGAGTTCTCGCGCGTGTCCAGCGGTTTCGCGATGCGCATGCACCCGATTTTGAACAGCTGGCGTCAGCACAACGGCATCGACTACGCGGCGCCCACGGGCACCGCGGTGCGCACGGTCGGTGATGGCACGGTCGATTTCGCCGGCACGCAAAGCGGCTACGGCAACATCGTCATCATCAACCACCGCAACAACCAGCAGACCGCCTACGCCCACCTGAGCCGCATCAACGTGAAGGCCGGCGAGAGCGTGAGCCAGGGCCAGACCATCGGCGCCGTCGGCTCCACCGGCTGGGCCACCGGCCCGCACCTGCACTTCGAATACCGCGTCGGCGGGGCCTACCAGGACCCGACCACGATCGCGCAAGAAGGCGGCGCCCCGATCACCGCGGCCCTGCGTCCGGCCTTCGAACGCATCGCCGTGGGCGCCCGCACCGAGCTGGCCGCCGCCTTCTCGGTGATCCAGGCCAGCGCCGACTGAGCCTCGCGCCCCAAGGCATGGCCGCCGCACCGCAGCCGCCGCAGCAACGCTTCATCGGCCTGATGTCGGGCACCTCGCTCGACGGGGTCGACGGTGTCATCGCCGATTTCTCCGACGACGGCCACCTCGCGGTGATCGGCCACGCCAGCGCCGACTTTCCCGCCCCGCTGCGCGCCGAGCTGCTGGCGCTCAACACCCCCGGCGACAACGAACTGCACCGCGCGGCCCTGGCCGGCAACGGCCTGGCACGGGTGTATGCCGACGTGGTCGCGCAGCTGCTTGCCAACACCGACACCGCCCCGCAAGCCGTCACCGCCATCGGCGCCCACGGCCAGACCGTGCGCCACCGGCCGCTCGAGTTCGACGGCACGGGCTACACGCTGCAGGTCAACAACCCCTCGCTGCTGGCCGAGCTGAGCGGCATCGACGTGGTCGCCGACTTCCGCAGCCGCGACCTCGCGGCCGGCGGCCAGGGCGCCCCGCTGGTGCCGGCCTTCCACCAGGCGCTGTTCGCCCGGCCCGACGCGCCCGTTGCCGTGCTGAACCTCGGCGGCATCTCCAACCTGAGCCTGCTGCCCGCCACGAGCGCGCCGGCGGGCACCGCGCCCCTGCTGGGCTTCGATTGCGGCCCCGCCAACGCGCTGATGGACCACTGGTGCCAGCGCCACCTCGGCCAGCCCTTCGACCGGGGCGGCCACTGGGCGGCCAGCGGGCGCGTGCTGCCCGAGCTGCTCGCCCGGCTACAGGCCGAGCCGTACTTCGCCAAGGCGCCGCCGAAGAGCACGGGGCGCGATTTATTCCATCCGGACTGGCTGGCCGGCCACCTGGTCACGGCCACCTGGGCGCCTGTCGATGTGCAGGCCACGCTGGCCGAACTGACCGCCGGCACCTGCGCGGCAGCACTGCGAAGCTATCAAAAAGAGAGCGCCTTGCTGATCGTCTGCGGCGGCGGTGCGCTCAACGACCACCTCATGGCCCGCCTGCGCGCCCTGCTGCCCGGCGTGCAGGTGCAGGCATCGTCGGAACACGGCCTGCCGCCCCAGCAGGTCGAGGCAGCCGCCTTCGCGTGGCTGGCCCGGCGCACCGTCCGGCGCGAACCCGGCAACCTCGCGAGCGTGACCGGCGCGCGCGGGGCGCGGGTGCTCGGCGCGATCTACCCCACCTGAATTGCGTCAGCCCTGGCCGGAGACCTCCGGCTGCGCAGGCTGCGCCGCCCGCACTTCTGCGGGCAAATGCCAGAAGATCAGCGCCGAAGCCACCGTGATGAGCCCCATGGTCGCAAACGTGGCCTGAAACGCATCGAGCGTCTGCACCGCCGTCGTGGTACCGAAAACGCCGTTGTAGCCCGCCAGCACCGCGCCGGCGGCGGCCACGCCCAGGCTCATCGCCAGCATCTGCACCATCGACAGCAGGCTGTTGCCGCTGCTGGCCATGCTGCCGTCGAGGTCCTTCAGGGTGATCGTGTTCATGGCCGTGAACTGCAGCGAGTTGACCGCGCCGAACACCAGCAGCTGCAGCAGGTGCAGCGCCACCGGCTGCCCCGGCGCCGTGAGGCCGAAGCTGGCCATGGTGCAGCCGACCAGCACCGTGTTGGCGACCAGCACGCGGCGGTAGCCGTGGCGCGTGATCAGCGGCGTGGCAAAGCGCTTCATGGCCATGCCGGCCAGCGCGACCGGCAGCATCATCAGCCCGGCGCGCACCGGCGAATAGCCCATCGACACCTGCAGCAGCAGCGGCACCAGGAACGGCATGCAGCTGCTGCCCAGTCGCGAGAACAGGTTGCCCAGCAGGCCGATGCTCAGCGTCGGAATGCCGAACAGCGCGGGCGAGAACAGCGGTTCGGGTGTGCGCGCCGCGCGCAGCCAGTAGGCGACCACGGCGGCGAAACCGAAGATCAGCACGGCCATCACCCCGCCCTGGCGCAGCCCGAGCCCTGACACGCCATCGACCGCCAGCGAGATCGCCACCATGCCGAAGGCCAGCAGCGCGTAGCCCACGCCGTCGAAGCGCTTCTGGAGCGCGCCGCGCAGGTCCGGCATGTAGCGCAGCGTGGCGATGCAGCCCGCCAGCCCCACCGGCACGTTGATCAGGAAGATCCAGTGCCAGGAGGCGTACTGCACCAGCCAGCCACCCAGCGTGGGCCCCAGCAGCGGCCCGATGAGCCCCGGAATGGCCACGAAGCTCATCGCCTGCAGGAACTCGCCGCGCGGCACCGTGCGCAGCAGCGCCAGGCGCCCCACAGGCAGCAGCAGCGCCCCGCCCAGACCCTGCACCACCCGCGCCGCCACGAGCTGTCCCAGCCCCTGCGAGAGCGCGCACAGCACCGAGCCGGCCGCGAACAGCACGATGGCGCAGAAGAAGACGCGCCGCGTGCCGAAGCGGTCGGCGATCCAGCCCGAGGCCGGGATCAGCATCGCCATCGTGAGGGCGTAGGCCACCACCACCGACTGCATGCGCAGCGGGCTCTCGCCCAGGCTGGCGGCCATCGCGGGCAGCGCCGTGTTGATGATGGTGGCGTCCAGCGTCTGCATGAAGAAGCCCACGGCCACGAGCCACAGCAGGCTCTTGCGGGCGGGATCGACGGAAACGGCGGTGTCGGGGCTCATCGGGAAGGCGTGGACTCAGCAGGAAAACGACAGGCAGCAAAAAGCCGCCCGGAGGCGGCTTTTTCGAGGGGGCTGGTCAGCAGCATCCAGGCATCAGGCCGAGAAGCTGGAACCGCAGCCGCAGGTGCTGGTGGCGTTCGGGTTCTTGATGACGAACTGGGCGCCCTGCAGGTCTTCCTTGTAGTCGATCTCGGCGCCGAGCAGGTACTGGTAGCTCATGGCGTCGATCAGCAGCGACACACCGTTCTTGGTCATGGTGGTGTCGTCTTCGTTGGTGATCTCGTCGAAGGTGAAACCGTACTGGAAGCCCGAGCACCCGCCACCCTGCACGAACACGCGCAGCTTCAGGTCGGGATTGCCCTCTTCGGCGATCAGGTCGGCGACCTTGGCGGCCGCGCTGTCGGTGAAGACGATCGGCTCGGGCATCTGGGTCTGGATGTTTTCGGCAACAGCGCTCATGGGGTGAAACTCCTTGGGGGGCCGCTTGGGCGGCCAATGGGACGGATGCTACTGCAATGCCGCATTTTCGGCAGGCCGACTGTGGCGAGCACCCATCGCAAGTGGGGTCGGGCGCCGCATCCACCAGGGGCACCTGGGGGACGCGGCCACGAAAAAGCCGCCCGAGGGCGGCTTCTTGTCTCGCAACGAGCAGGGATCAGCGCTTGCTGAACTGCTTGCGGCGACGGGCGGAGTGCAGACCGACCTTCTTACGCTCGACTTCACGTGCGTCACGCGTCACGAAGCCGGCTTGGCTCAGGACGGGCTTCAGCGAAGCGTCGTAGTCGATCAGGGCACGGGTGATGCCGTGGCGCGTGGCGCCGGCTTGACCCGATTCGCCGCCGCCGTTCACGTTGACCATCACGTCGAAAGCTTCGAGGTTGTTGGTCAGCGCCAGGGGCTGCTTGGCGATCATGATCGAGGTTTCACGGCCGAAGAACGCTTGGATGTCCTTGCCGTTGACCGTGATCTTGCCGGTGCCTTTTTTCAGAAACACGCGGGCGACGCTGGATTTGCGACGGCCGGTGCCATTGTTCCATTCACCAATCATTCTCAAGGCTCCTTACAGTTCCAGCACTTTGGGCTGTTGGGCGGTATGCGGGTGCTCAGCACCACCGTACACCTTGAGTTTCTTGATCATCGCGTAACCAAGCGGGCCCTTGGGCAGCATGCCCTTGACAGCCTTTTCCAGGGCGCGGCCCGGGAACTTGTTCTGCATGTCGCGGAAGTTCGTCGCCGTGATACCGCCCGGGTAGCCCGAGTGACGGTAGTACACCTTGTCGATCGACTTGGCGCCGGTGACGCGCAGTTGCGCGGCGTTGATGATGACGATGTAGTCACCGGTATCGACGTGAGGCGTGTAAATGGCCTTGTGTTTGCCGCGCAAACGGAGAGCAACTTCGCTGGCTACTCGTCCGAGGACCTTGTCGGTCGCGTCAATCACAAACCACTCGTGCGTCACGTCAGCGGGCTTGGCGCTGAACGTTTTGGTCATGAGTTTTTCTCTTGAAAGAGGGTTTGGTGAGCCCTTTTCCACGGTCGGCGTTCCTCTGATGGGAATCTCTTAGGTGGGTTTTCACGCCTTCCGCCCAATGAAAGGACAGCTGGCATGCCTTCGCCGCGGGGCTACAAAAACGCTGCGAAGCCCGCGATTATATGAAGAAATGGCCAAACGGCCAATTTTCGGGCTTCCGGGGGCCTCAGCGCTGGATGCGGACCAGCTCCAGGCTCTCGTTGGCCCCCGAGGAGACCCCGCGCTGGTATTCGCCCTCGAAACGGACGACCCGGCCCAGCTCGGGGCTGTACCAGGCGGCGCCCCGAAAGCGCGTGCTGGCGCCGGTCAGCGGCAAGCTGGTGGTGCTGGAGGCGAAGATCCAGCCCTCGTAGCCGATGCGCATCACGTTCAGCTCCACCCCGTCCACGCGCATCGCGTGCTCGCCGCCCACCGAGGCGGTGAGTTCATGCCGCAGCCGGTCGCCGGTGGTCGTCACGTAGTCGAGCTGCCAGCGCATGCCGGGCTGGATGTCGTCCTTGCGCAATGCCCAGCCGCCCGGCGGCGACGCGGTGTCGAACAGGCCGCCGGCCGGCGACGTGATGGAGACCACCTGCCCGTTGGTCTTCTCGATCCGGCTGCCGGCATTGAACGACACCTCGTCGCCGCTGACCCGGTCCACCCGGTAGATCACCGGCGCCCGGTTGCCCGTCAGCCGGTCCGTGCGCACGTACTCGAGCGCGTCGCCGGCGCGCAGCGGCTCGGTCAGCGGGATGCCCGCCCCACCGGCGTCGGCCACCCGTCGGGCGGCAGCGCCCGCAGGCTCCCGGGCCCGCGCCGCCAGCTGCGCCTGGGCGCGGGCCGGCAGTTCCGCCAGGAACTCGGCCGGCATCGCGAAATTCAGGTTGCCGCCGTCGCGGGCGGCGAAGGTGGTGATGCCCAGAAGGCGGCCGTCGCTGTCGAACAGCCCGCCGCCGCTCGACCCGGGCGCGATCGCCGCCGTGGTCTGCAGCAGCCGCGCCTCCCCGTCGCCGCCGCGCAGGCCCGACAACAGGCCTTCGCTGAGCGTGTTTTCCAACCCGCGCGGGTTGCCGATGGCGTACACGCGCTGCCCCACCCGCGCGGTGCCAGCAGGCGCCAGCGCCACCGGCGGCGCCGTGAAGTTGGCGACCTTGATCTGGCACAGGTCGCGCCCCGGGTCCGGGTATTCGAGCGTGGCGCCGTAGGTGACGTTGTCGCGCTTGACCACGAAATTGCTGGCCTTGGCGAGCACGTGGCAGTTGGTGACGAGGCGGCCGGGCGCGATCACCACGGCGCTGCCGGCGCGCAGCGGGCGCTCCTGCGCGTCGAAGGTGCGCACGGCCCAGACGCTGCCGGTCAGCTTGGCGAACAGGGCGTCAGGCTCCAGCGCGGCGGCGGGGCCGGCAGCCAGCAGGGCGCCCGCGGCGCACAGCCACGGCGCGGCGTTCTTCCAGATCGGCTTCACGGCTTGGCGGGCAGCAGGCCGCGCAGGTCGTCCATCGAGACGCGGGCGTCGGGCGCGGCGGACGGCGCTGCAGGCGCGGGGCGCACCGGAGCGGCCGGTGCGACCGCCACGGGAGGAGAAGGAGGAGGCGGAGACGCCACCACGGCCGGCGCGGGCGCAAGCACAGGCGCCGCAGCCGTCTTCGGCGCCGGCGCTGCCGCCATCTCGGTCGTACCGATCTTCATGCCAGTCGTCGCCTCGTCGCCGGTCTGCGCGCTGCGGTCGAAACTGCGCACCTCGCCGAAGATCAGCTGGATCCAGCTCGGGTAGTTGAAGCCCGCGCCGGTGCCGGTGTCGATCGCCACGCCGACCAGGCCGCCGATCATCACGTTGCCGACCAGGCCCACGTTGACACGCGAAATCGCCTGGCCGCGGGCCGGCGGCAGGCCGGACTGGGTGCATTCGATGTTCAGGTTCTCGCCCGAGCGCCGCACGGGCAGGGTCAGGCCGGAGCGCACCACCGCATCATTGCGGTCGTTGGAGACCCGGCAGCGGGCGCCGTCGACCACCTTGCCCTCGGGCGACAGGGTCTCGACCTTCACGTTCTGCGTGGTGCCGTGGGTCACGGAAGCGCAGCCCGTCAAAATAGACAAAACACCCGCGCCGACGCACAGGCCCCAAAATCGCCATCCGGCTCCTCGCATTGCTGCCCCTCGTTGTGTTTTGTAAATCAATGTAGCGCCGCGCGAGTCTAGCGCTCCCCTTTCCACTTTTTCAGGCCTCATTCCATGTTCAGTTACCGCCACGCGTTCCATGCCGGCAACCACGCCGACGTGCTCAAGCACACGGTCCTGATTGCCACCCTCGACCACCTGCTTGAAAAAGACGCCGCGCTGACCGTCGTCGACACCCACGCCGGCGCCGGCCTGTACCGGCTCGACGGCGACTACGCCGGCACCAGCGGCGAAGCGGCCGACGGCGTGCTGCGCTTCTTCCCCGCGCCGACAAAAGCGGCCGAAACGCCCGCGCCAGCCACGAAAACGGCTGGCAAGAAAGCGGCAGCCCCCGCCGAGGAAAAGCCGGTTGCCGAAGCCATCGCCCGCTACCTGAGCGTGATCCACGACTTCAACCCCAAGGGCGGCGCCCGCGTCTACCCTGGCTCGCCGTTCATCGTGCAGCACCTGCTGCGCGACCACGACAAGCTCAAGCTGTTCGAGCTGCACCCGACCGATTCGCGCACGCTTGGCGCCAACATCGCGCAGCTCGAAGCCGGCCGGCAGATCGCCGTGTTGACCGAAGACGGCTTCGGCAGCGCCACCAAGTTCCTGCCGCCGCCTTCGCGCCGCGCACTGGTGCTGATGGACCCGAGCTACGAAATGAAGACCGACTACGGCCGTGTGCTCGACTTCGCGGCCGAGGCGCTCAAGCGTTTCGCCACGGGCACGTATGCCGTCTGGTACCCGATCATTCCGCGCCCCGAGGCGCACGACCTGCCGCGCCGCCTGAAGACGATGGCGACCAAGGCCGGCAAGCCGTGGCTGCACGCCACGCTGACGGTCAAGTCGAGCAAGATCACGAAGGACGCCGCCTCGGGCGAAACGCAGCGCCCGGGCCTGCCGGCCAGCGGCATGTTCCTGATCAACCCGCCCTACACGCTGAAGGCGCAACTGGCCGAGGCGCTGCCCCAGCTGGCCGAGCGGCTGGCCCAGGACCGCAACGCCGCCTACTCGCTCGAGAGCGGCGGCTGAGGCCGGCCGCTCAGCGGCGCTTGCGCGGCGGCACGATCACCCGCTTGCGCGCAGGGGCCGGTGCACGCACGCGCGAGGTCGGCGCCTCCGGCACGACCTGCAGCTCGCCCCCCGCCACGGCCTCGCCGCCGCAGCGCATGCCCTCGCGGTCGATGACCGACAGCGCCACCTGCTTGATGCCCATGCTCGTGAGACCGATGCGGTCGGCCGCGGCGCGGCTCAGGTCGATGATGCGGCCCGGCGTGAAGGGCCCGCGGTCGTTGACGCGCACCAGCACCTCGCTGCCGTTGACCAGGCTGCGCACGCACACGCGGGTGTTGAAGGGCAGCGTCTTGTGGGCCGCCGTCATGGCGCCCATGTCGAAGCGCTCGCCGTTGGCGGTCTTGCGCTGGTGGAACTGGATGCCGTACCACGACGCGCCACCACGCTCGAAGATCTCGCGCGGCTCATCGCCGGGCACGCCATCGTCCAGCGACTCGCCGGTGCCGGACACCGCGAGGTCGTAGCGCACCGACGGCACGGCCGAGCGCGGGGCGGCGCCGGGCGGCACGGCCAGGCCGCGTCCCAGCGGCTGCAGCCGCTTGCCGGACGCCGCCGGCGCGGCGGCGGTGTCCGCGTCTTTCTCCTGCGTGGCAGGCGGCATGGTGCACCCTGCGAGCACGCAGGAGACCGCGACGGCGACCGCGCGCAGCCCTCTCAATCCAGGCGCTCCAGGATCGCCAGCGTGGCCGCCGACTGGTTCATCGTGTAGAAGTGGATCGCGGGTGCACCGCCTTCTTGCAGGCGCGCGCACAGGTCGGTCACCACGTCCAGGCCGAAGGCCTTGATGGAGGCCGTGTCGTCGCCGAAGCCCTGCAGCCGCAGGCGGATCCAGCGCGGAATCTCGGCGCCGCAGGCGTCCGAGAAACGCATGAGCTGCGTCGAGCTCGTGATGGGCATGATGCCCGGCACGATCGGCGTGTCGAGCCCCAGCTTGCGCGCGTCGTCGACGAAGCGGAAGTAGGCCTCGGGGCTGAAGAAATACTGCGTGATAGCCGAGTCGGCCCCCGCCTTCATCTTGGTGGCGAAGGCTTGCAGGTCGGCTTCGGGCGAGCGCGCCTGCGGATGCACTTCGGGGTAGCAGGCCACCTCGATGTGGAAGTCGCGGCCGGTCTCCTCGCGGATGAAGGCGACGAGGTCGCTCGCGTACTGGAACTCGCCACCGATGCCGTAGCCGCTGGGCAGGTCGCCGCGCAGCGCCACCAGGCGCTTCACGCCCATGGCCTTCAGCTCGGCCAGCTGCTCGCGCACGGTGGCGCGCGTGGCGCCGATGCACGAGAAGTGGCTGGCGGCGTCCACGCCTTCGGCCAGGATCTCCTGCACCGCACCGAAGGTGCCCTGGTGCGTGGAGCCGCCCGCGCCGTAGGTGACGGAGCAGAACTGCGGCTTGCGCGCATACAGCTGCTGGCGCACGGCGCGCAGCTTGACCGCGCCTTCGGGCGTCTTGGTCGGGAAGAATTCAAAACTCAGCGGAAGGCGCACCTGCGTCTCCTTAGGAACCGTCGCCCGCCTTGGCAGCAGCACGAACGGCGTGAATGAAAAACTCGCGGTTGCCGTCGCCCCCGGCGATCGGGCTGTCGAACCAGCGCAGCACCTTCAGCTCGAGCGCCGCGCAGGCGTCGTGCAGGCGCTTCTCGACCACAGCGTACATCGCCTCGTCGCGCACGATGCCGCCCTTGCCGACCTGGCCGGGCTGCAGCTCGAACTGCGGCTTGACCAGCATCAGCAACTGGCCGTCGTCGGCCAGGAACTGCACCACGGCCGGCAGCACCAGCGTGAGCGAGATGAACGACAGGTCGCCGACGATGAGATCGAAGCGCGGCTCGGCCGGGGCGTCGACGACTTCGAGCGCCTCGCCAGCTTCTGCGTCTTCTTCATCGTCCACCTGCAGGTCAGCCGGCGACAGCGCCCGCGCATTGACGCCTTCGATGGCGACCACGCGTTCGTCCTCGCGCATGCGCGCATGCAACTGCCCGTGGCCGACGTCGACGCCCACCACCTTGGCAGCGCCATGCTGCAACAGGCAGTCGGTGAAGCCGCCGGTCGACTGGCCGACGTCCAGGCAGAGCTTGCCGGTCGGGTCCACGCCGCTGGTCTTCAGCGCGCCTTCGAGCTTGAGGCCGCCGCGCGACACGTAGCGCGCCTCGGCGGCGTCGGCGAGCTCGAGCTCGGCCGACTCGGGCACTTCGTCCTTGTTCTTGGCGACGTTGCGCCACGCGTCGCCCGTGCCCGCGTCACGCCAGCGCATGCCGCCGGCGATGAGCCGGACCGCTTGCGAACGTGACGCGGCCAGGCCGCGCTCCACCAACAGTTGATCGGCGCGCACGCGGATCAGTAGCGGTAGGTGTCCGGCTTGTAAGGGCCGTTCTTGTCCACGCCGATGTAGGCGGCCTGGGAGTCGGTCAGCTCGGTGAGCATGGCGCCGACCTTCTTCAGGTGCAGGCGCGCGACCTTCTCGTCCAGGTGCTTGGGCAGCACGTAGACCTTGCCGGCCTGGTAGGCGTCGGGCTTGGTGAACAGCTCGATCTGGGCGATGGTCTGGTTGGCGAACGACGACGACATCACGAAGCTCGGGTGGCCCGTGCCGCAGCCCAGGTTCACGAGGCGGCCCTTGGCCAGCAGGATGATCTTCTTGCCGTTCGGGAAGGTGATGTGGTCCACCTGCGGCTTGATCTCTTCCCACTCGTACTTCTCGATCGACGCGACGTCGATCTCGTTGTCGAAGTGGCCGATGTTGCAGACGATGGCCTGGTCCTTCATGGCGGCCATGTGCTCGTGGCGGATCACGTCGCGGTTGCCGGTGGTGGTCACGAAGATGTCGGCCTTGTCGGCGGCGTACTCCATGGTCACGACCTTGTAGCCTTCCATCGCGGCTTGCAGGGCGTTGATCGGGTCGATTTCGGTGACCCACACCTGGGCGCTCAGGGCGCGCAGGGCCTGGGCCGAGCCCTTGCCCACGTCGCCGTAGCCGGCCACGCAAGCCACCTTGCCGGCGATCATCACGTCGGTCGCGCGCTTGATGCCGTCCACCAGCGATTCGCGGCAGCCGTACAGGTTGTCGAACTTGCTCTTGGTGACCGAGTCGTTCACGTTGATGGCGCGGAACAGCAGCGTGCCCTTGGCGCTCATCTCGTTCAGGCGGTGCACGCCGGTGGTGGTCTCTTCGGTCACGCCGATGATTTCAGCGGACTTGCGGGTGTACCAGGTGTCGTCCACGGCCAGCTTGGCCTTGATGGCGGCGTACAGAATGCGTTCTTCTTCGCTGGTCGGGTTGGCGAGCACGCCCAGGTCTTTTTCAGCGCGCTGGCCCAGGTGCATGAGCAGCGTGGCGTCGCCGCCGTCGTCCAGGATCATGTTCGGGCCTTCGCCCTTCGAGCCCTTGGGACCGAAGTCGAAGATGGCGTGGGTGTAGTCCCAGTAGTCCTTCAGCGACTCGCCCTTGATGGCGAACACCGGCGTGCCGGCGGCGGCGATGGCGGCGGCGGCGTGGTCCTGCGTCGAGAAGATGTTGCACGAGGCCCAGCGCACTTCGGCGCCCAGGGCTTGCAGCGTCTCGATGAGCACGGCCGTCTGGATGGTCATGTGCAGCGAGCCCGTGATGCGCGCGCCCTTCAGGGCCTGGCCCTTCGAGAACTCTTCACGGATGGCCATCAGGCCGGGCATCTCGGTTTCGGCGATCTTGATTTCCTTGCGGCCCCAGGCGGCAAGGGACAGGTCGGCAATCGCCTGGTCGGCGGTCGAGACGGGGGTGGGCTTGAGTACAGCGCTCATGTGAACTCCAAAACTGGTTTGAAAGATGCCACTGCGTACGGGGAAGAAAGACTCACCGCGAGAACAGCGGGTGAGCGTGGTTGCGATGTGGTCCGAGCCTCACGCCTGACGGCGCTGCAACGCTCCTCGGAGCGCCGGATTGTAGTCGCGGCCGCCCGGCCCGCCAATCGACCGGGGCATCCCACATCACGGAAAGCGCGGGCGACCGCCAGGCCGGGCCGGGCGGCGCAGGCCACCCCGGGAAACTCCGCAGGCAAATCCGCGCTTGGAGCGCCCTGAGCCGCGCCGGCCCGGCGTATCGTGGCGGCGGGCCCCGGCCGCCCGGCCGCTGCCTGCATCCACCCGTTCGATTGTTTTCATCACCCGACACAGGAGATTCCGCACCATGGCCACTGCCAAGAAAGCCGCCGCGAAAAAAACCACCGCCAGCAGCGCCGGCGCGAAGCAGGCGGCGCCGTCCGCCGCGGACATGCTCGATCCGATGAAGAACCTCAAGGGCATGGCCGAGCGCCTGCAGAACCTGAACCTCACCGGCGGCGCCGGCAAGCTGCTCGACAGCGGCCGCAAGGACCTGCAGGCGCTGATGCAGGCCAACGAGAAGTCCTACCAGGGCCTGCAGACCGTGGTGCAGCGACAGACCGAGATGATCAAGACGGCCATCGCCGAATGGCAGACCGCCGCCAAGGCGATGCCGGGCAAGGACCCGAAGGAAAACCTCGCCAAGCTCGACGAGCTGGGCCGCCAGTCGTTCCAGCGCGCCGTCGACGACATCAAGGAGCTGGCCACCCTGGCCGCCAAGTCGCAGGCCGATGCCTTCGACGTGGTGCGCCAGCGCATCCAGGCCAACGTGGACGAGGTCACGAAGCTGCTGCAGCGCAAGTAACAAGAAGCAAAGAAAGGCCCGCATGACCGCCGTCGCGCCCCGCACCGAACGGCGCACCCGCGCCAACGGCATCGAACTGGCCTGGGACAGCTTCGGCGACCCCGAGGCGCCGCCGCTGTTGCTGGTCATGGGCCTCGGCGCCCAGATGGTCGCCTGGGACGACGCGTTCTGCGCCGCCCTGGCGCAGGCCGGCGGCCACCACGTGATCCGCTTCGACAACCGCGACATCGGCCACTCCACCCACCTGCCGCACGCTGGCGTGCCCGACATCCAGGCGCTGATGCTGCAGGCCATGGCCGGGCGCCCGCTGCAGGTGCCCTACACGCTGCGCGACATGGCCGACGACTGCGCCGGCCTGCTCGACGCGCTGGGCATCGCGCGCGCCCACGTCGTGGGGGCGTCGATGGGCGGCGCCATCGGGCAGGAGATGGCCATCCATCACCCGGGGCGGATGCGCTCGCTCACCAGCATCATGTCGAGCACCGGCGACCCGGCCCTGCCGCCGCCCACGCCCGAGGCGCTGGCGGTGCTGTTCGCGCCCGCGCCGACCCGCTTCGAGGCCTACCTGCCGCACCACGCCAAGCTGTGGCGCGTGCTGCGCGGCCCCGACGCCTTTCCGCTCGACGAGGCGCGCGACGCCGAGCGCGCGCAACTGGCCTTCCTGCGCGGCCTCAACCCGGGCGGCGTGGCGCGACAGCTGGCGGCCGTGTTCGCATCGGGCAACCGCAAGCCGGCGCTGCGCGCGGTGCAGGTGCCCACGCTGGTGATCCACGGCGACGTCGATCCGCTGGTGCCCGTGGCCTGCGGCATCGACGTGGCCGAGGCCATTCCCGGCGCGACGCTGCTGCGCATCCCGCGCATGGGCCATGCGCTGCCGATCGCGATGTGGCCGCAGATCATCGAGGCCATCGCCGCGCACACCGCACGGGCGGCGCGGCGCGACGATCACTGAAGAAAAAGAGACAACGACAAGAAACCCAGACGGAGGTGTTTTTCATGAGCCAGTTTCCGTCCCTCGATCCCATGGCCCTGTGGCGCGAGCTCACGGCCCAGTGGGAAAAAAGCACCAACGAATTCGCCAACGAAGCCATGGCCTCGGACCCGTTCCGCCAGGGCATGCACGGCGGCATGAACGCCTCGCTCACTGCGCAGAAGGCGGTGGGCGACCTGATGGCGCGCTACCTCACGCTGCTGAACCTGCCCACGCGCGCCGACCTGCAGGCGCTGGGCGAGCAGCTGCACCGCATCGACGACCACCTGGCGGGCATCCGCCGCGCGCTGGAAGGCGGGGCCGGCCCTGCCGCGCGGACCGCTGATACGGCCACTGCGCCGCCCCGGCCGCGTCGGACCAAGCAACCGCCCGCAGCGGCGGCGGCGCCTGCACCGGCCGCCAAGACCGCCGCCCCCAAGAAACGCCCCGCCGGAAAGCGCCGCCCATGAGCGCGCCGCCCGACACCTTCCAGCTGCCCGACATCCGCGGCGAGATCGAGCGCACGATCCAGCGCAACATCAAGGGGCTGGACTTCCTGACCTCGACCGCGCCGGCCGTCGGCCTCACGCCCAAGGACGAGATCCACCGGCGCGGCACGCTGAGCCTGTACCACTACCGCCCGATGGTCGACGAGATCTACCGCGTGCCGGTGCTGATGGTGATGGCCACCACCAACCGCGCCTACATCTTCGACCTCGCGCCGGGCCAGAGCATGGTCGAGTATTTGCTGCTCAAGGGCTACGACGTCTACGTGATGGACTGGAACGCACCGCGCCCCGACGAGAAGCGCCTGCGCATCGAGGACTACGTGCTCGACTTCATTCCCGATTCGATCCGCCGCGTGCAGGAAGACTCGGGCGAGGAAGACGTGACCATCGCCGGCTACTGCATGGGCGGCGTGCTCTCCACGCTGTACGCGGCGCTGCACCCCGGCGGGCCGATGAAGAACCTCGCGCTCTTCACCACGCCGATCGACTTCAGCCGCATGAAGCTCTTTCATGCGTGGTCCGACCGGCGCTACTTCGACGTCGACCGCCTCATCGACACCGTGGGCAACGTGCCGCCCGAGATGCTGTTCGCCTCCTTCGACATGCTGCGCCCCGCCGGGCGCGGCGCCGGGCTGGTGCAGCTGTGGGACAACATGGCCAACGACGAGTTCGTCAAGTCGTACCGCATGTTCGACCGCTGGGGCGCCGAGATGCTGCCGCTGGCCGGCGAGTACTTCCGCCAGACCGTGAAGGAGCTCATGTGGGACAACAAGCTGCACAAGGGCGAGCTGGTGCTCGGCGGGCGCCCCGTGCTGCTGAAGAACATCACCGTGCCGGTGCTGCACGCGCTGGCGCAGCACGACCACATCGTGCCCTACGAGGCGGGGCAGCCGCTGATCGCCGGCATCGGCTCCACCGACAAGGAGGAGGTGGTGCTCAAGGGCGGCCACGTGAGCCTGGCGGCCGGCACCAACGCCGTGCGGCGGCTGTGGCCCAAGCTCGACGAGTGGCTGGGCGTGCGCTCCACCTGACGAACACAACCATCCCCCTACGCTCATGACCGCATCTTCTTCCCGCACCTACCCGCGCACCGTCGCCCACGCGGACGGCGACATCGCCCTGCGCCTCATGACCGGCGCCGACGCCCCCGCCGTGCTGGCCTTCGCGCAGGCGCTGCCGGCGCACGACCTGCTCTTTCTGCCGCGCGACATCACCGAGCCCAAGGTGATGGCCGCCTGGGTCCGCGCCATCGAGCGCGGCGACATCGACAGCGTGCTCGCCGTGCGCGACGGCGCCGTGCTGGGCTGCGCCGCCGTCATCCGCGACCCGCACTCGTGGTCGGGCCACGTGGCCGAGCTGCGCGTGCTGGTGTCGCCCACGCTGCGCGGCGGCGGCCTGGGCCAGCAGCTGGCGCAGGAGGGCTGCGCACTGGCCTTCGCGCATGGGCAGGAAAAGATCGTCGCCCAGATGACCGTCGACCAGCGCGGCGCCATCGCCGTCTTCCAGTCCCTGGGCTTCCGGCCCGAGGCTCTGCTGACGCGCCACGTGAAGGACCGCGAGGGCAAGGCGCACGACCTCGTGGTGCTGAGCCAGGACGCGGCGCAGGTCGAGGCGCAGATGCGGGCGTACGGGGTGACGGAGGCGTTTTAGGCCTACAGCCCGGGGTTGGCGGGGCGGCCTCCTAAAATCGGGGGATTCCCCTGCAGATTGCCCACCTTGTCTTTTCTCGCCGAAACCCGCCGCCGTCGCACCTTCGCGATCATTTCCCACCCTGACGCCGGCAAGACCACGCTGACCGAAAAACTGCTGCTGTTCTCGGGCGCGATCCAGATCGCCGGCTCGGTGAAGGCGCGCAAGGCCTCGCGCCACGCCACCTCCGACTGGATGGAAATCGAGAAGCAGCGCGGCATCTCGGTGGCCTCGTCGGTGATGCAGATGGTGTACCGCGAGCACGTGATCAACCTGCTCGACACGCCCGGCCACAAGGACTTCTCGGAAGACACCTACCGCGTGCTCACCGCCGTCGACTCGGCGCTGATGGTGATCGACGCGGCCAACGGCGTGGAAGCGCAGACGCGCCGGCTGATCGAGGTCTGCCGCCAGCGCGACACCCCCATCATCACCTTCGTCAACAAGATGGACCGCGAAGTGCGCGAGCCGCTGGACATCCTGGACGAGGTGGAGCGCGAACTCGGCATGCCCTGCGTGCCCATGACCTGGCCCGTGGGCCAGGGCAAGAGCTTCCGCGGGATCATGAACCTGCGCACGCAGGCGATGACGGTGTTCGAGTCGGGCAGCGAGCGGCTGCCGCACGACTTCGAGACCATTCCGCTGAGCGAGCGCGACACGCTCGTCAAGCGCTTCGGCGCTGACTTCGAGCACGCCATGGAAAGCATGGAACTGGCCACCGGCGCCTCCCCCACCTGGGACCGCGAGGCCTTCCTGGCCGGCAAGCAGACGCCCGTGTTCTTCGGCTCCGGCGTGAACAACTTCGGCGTGATGGAAGTGCTCGACGCGCTGGTCGACCTGGCGCCCTCGCCGCAGTCGCGCACCAGCACCACGCTGGTCAACCGCCAGCCGGTGGTGAAAGAGATCCAGCCCGAGGACAAGGACTTCGCGGGCGTGGTCTTCAAGGTGCAGGCCAACATGGACGCCAACCACCGCGACCGCATCGCCTTCGTGCGCATGGCCTCGGGCAAGTACACGCCGGGCATGAAGCTGAAGGTGCAGCGCACCGCGAAGGAGCTGCGCCCCACCAGCGTCGTGACCTTCATGAGCCAGCGCCGCGAGGCGGTGGAAGAGGCCTACGCCGGCGACATCGTGGGCTTCACCACGCACGGCGGCGTGCAGCTGGGCGACACCATCACCGACGGCGCGAACCTGCAGTTCACCGGGCTGCCCTTCTTCGCGCCCGAGCTGTTCATGACCGTCATCCTGAAGAACCCGCTGCGCACCAAGCAGCTGCAGCAGGGCCTGGCCCAGCTCGGCGAAGAAGGCGCGATCCAGGTCTTCCGCCCCGAAGTCGGCGGCCCGATGCTGCTGGGCGCCGTCGGCCAGCTGCAGTTCGAAGTGGTGCAGCACCGCCTGAAGGCCGAGTACGACGCCGACGTGCGGCTCGAAGGCTGCCAGTACACGGGCGCGCGCTGGATCACGGCCGACACCCCGGCCGAGCTGCGCGAGTTCGTCCACGCCTACCCGGTGCGCATGGCGAAAGATGCGGCCGACACGCTGGCTTTCCTGTGCACCTCGCCGTACGACGTGCGGCTGGCGCAGGAGCGTTTTCCGAAGATCCACTTCCATCCGCTGCGCGAGCACGCGGGCTTGGCGCTGCAGAGCGCCGGCTGATCAGCTGCCCGACGAGGTGTAGTGGCGCAGCCCGAGGCGCCACGCACCGAACGCCGCCGCGAGGAACACGAAACCCGCGAGCGGCGACACCCACCCCACCCAGGCCGGTGCGCCCAGCGGGTCGGGCTTGCCCAGGATCGCCAGCACCGGGTAGTACGCCACGCAGGCCAGCGGCACGATGAAGGTCAGCACGCGGCGGAACCACTGCGCATAGAGCGCCAGCGGGTACTGCGCCGCCTGCACGCCGCCGTAGGTGAGCACGTTGGCGATTTCCAGGCTCTCGACGGTCCAGAACGACAGCGTGCCCTGCAGCACGAGGATGCCGAGGAACAGCGCGATGCCACCGGCCAGGGCGAACAGCGCGACGGCCACGGCGCTGGGCGTCCATGCGATGTCGGCCTGCACGGTCGCGAAGGCCAGCACGAGCAGGCCCTGCAGCAGACGGCCCAGCCGGCTGATGCGCACGTCGTGGCCCATGAGCTGCAGCGCGAGCGGACGTGGGCGCAGCAGCAGCCGGTCGAAGGTGCCGGTGCGCAGGAACTCGGTGCCCAGCACGTCGAAGCCGCGGCCCAGTGCGTCGGCGAGGGCGAACATGCAGTTCACCAGCCCGTAGAACAGCGCGACCTCGCCGATGCCCCAGCCCTGCACCTCGCCGAAGCGATGGAACAGCGCCCAGACGGCGACGACCTCGATGCCTGTTCCGAGGAACTGGCCGAGGGTCAACAGCAAGGCGGACGCGGGGTACCTGGCCTGGCCGCTGATGGAGGCGGCCATGAGGCGGAAGAAGAGAGGGAGGGCGCCCATCTTCAATGGCCCCCGCCGCTGTTCAGGGCGCGTGCACAGGCCACCGGGTACTTCCCTCCGCGAATGTCCCCCGGGCTTCGCCCTCCTCCTTGATTTCGCTGCGGGAAGCACCCGGTGTCCTGCGCACACCGAGCGCGGTCGTGGTGCGGGTCGGTCCACCGCTGTGCGGATTGCGTCATGCCGCTCATTGCTCGTAGCAGATGTCGAGCCTGATCAATGCGCCGCGGGCATCGATGCGGTCGGCTCGGAAGTAGAAGCGGTCGCGGTAGCTGTCGAGGTGAAGGGGTCCGGTGACCGGGTCGCCCCAGCTCGTCACCGAGAAGCCCTGCCCGCGCAGCCATCGCAGCAGGGCGTCCAGGCGCTGCGGGTCGGCGTCGACGTGGATGTCGGCGTCTGCGGGCGGCGGGCCTTGTGGGTCCTGCTGCCAGCGCGCGAAGCTGCCGAACAGCGTGAAGACGTGTCCTGCGGCGCGCATCGCATCGAGCAGCGCGGCGGTGGCCGGCAGGTCGATGCGCTCGCGCTGCTTGCGAAAGACCAGCGCGTGTTCGTGGCGCCGGTCGGTGCGGGCATCGGTGTCGCTGTCTTCCGCGTCGTGCGGATAGACCAGCACGCGCTCCTCCTCCATCGTGAAGAGCGAACCCAGGATGCGGGCGAGATCGAAGGCCAGCGGCAGCACGCGATCGCCGATCCGGAGGTTCTCCACCATCGCGATGCAGGCACCGCCCTCGCGCAATCCGGCGCGGACGCGGTGGAAGACATTGCGCAGGCCATCGAGGTGCTGCGCGTAGCTGGGGCTGTCGTAAAGCTGGGAGGTTGCCTGCGCACCGGTCCAGCGACAACCGAAGTAGGGCACGTTCGTCAGGCACAGGTCGAAGGGCGGGAGCGCGGCGTCTTCGAGCGCATCGCACGAGGCATGCAGGAGCGTCGTGCCGTGGGCGAAGCCGTGGCGCGCCAGCCGCTCGCGGATGAGGTCGATGCGGCCGGCATCGACTTCGCAGCCCAAAGCCCGTCGGCCCTCAAGGCGCGCCGCGAGCAGCGTCGTGCCGAAGCCGGCGAACGGATCGAACACCGTGTCGCCCGGTTGTGAGAACCGGCGCACGAAGGGCAGCATCTGCTCGAGCCATCCGCAATCGCGCCCGCCCATCGGGTCCCGCGCGCGCAGGCCGTCCGGCAGGCGGTAGCGCGGCGATTCATGGTCGAGCATCAGCCAGCTGTGACTGCTCATGGACAGGCCTTCGCGGTGCGCGTGTCGAGCAGCACGTCGTGCCCCGGCTCCCAGCCGGCGCACAGCTGTCCGTCGGCAAAGTAGACGAGCTTGTAGACATCGCCGGTCGCATGGCGCGCGTGCATGGCGCCGTAGTCGGCGCTTTCGAAGACGACCGTCAGGCCGCTGTCGGTGCGCAGGCGCAGGTTCCAGAAGTAGTAGCCCTCGGTGAGGCTTTCGAGGGTCCACCCGCGCGAGATGTCGGGGTCGTCGAGGCAGGCCGTCAGCAGCGCGTCCATCGAGACCCGCTGCGTGCGCAGATAGCGCGCGGTGGCGTTGTCGCGATAGCCCTCGTCGAGCCGCGAGAACTCCCGGAAGACGACGGTCCCGGCGCCGCATTGCCGTGCCCACGCGAGGTACGCGGCCACGTCGGTCGGCTGCGCGACGCCGCCGCGCTGGAGGATGCACACGAGCCGCAGCGCCACCGCATCGGCGAGCTGGCGCGCGGTGCGTTCGAACACGGCGGCATCGCCGATGGCCACCTCGGGCCGGAACCGCATGATGGCCTGGTTGACCGCGCCGTCGTGGTGGTGGCGGGACAGCTCCAGCCAGCTCATTTCGAAGCGTTGCAGCGCGCGCCGCAGCGCCTCGCCCTGCGGGCCGGCAAAGCCTGCGCCGTTGGTATAGAGCACACGGTCCTCGACCACCGGGCCTTCGCTTTCGCCCGCGGCCAGCGTGTGCAGCAGCCGAAGCATCCAGTCGGCGTCGTCGCTCGTTTCCAGGCCCGAGAGCGACCACGACAGCGGCACGCCGCGCAAGGCGCGCAGCGCGCGGGACAGGCCGTCGAAGTAGTCGGGCGCCGGACGCAGCCGGGACGCCGAGGTTCCACCCTCGGTCTTGCGCAGGTTTTCCGAGCAGAAGCCGCAACGTGCCGAACAAGGCTTCACGGAGGCGTATGGCGTGAACGTGAGGGGCTGCGCAAGGCGCCGCGCGACGCCGCCGATCGTGTGCGTGTGCCAGCGCGCGGCCTCGTTCGAAGGCGGCGTGCGAAGGGTCACCCCGCGCACGGAGCGGCGAAGGCGTTCGAAGAGCGGGGAACTCGCGCTGCGCGGCAGATCGGCCACGGCGATCTGGTCGATCGCGCAGGTCACGGTCCGCACGGCGAGGGGCGTCGGCGCATCGGCTTCAACGGGAATGACGGGGCGCATGGCAGGGGCGGGGTTGTCGCACCCGCCACCATACGACAGCGCTGCCTCCGAGGGCGGGAGTGGCTCCCTGCGCGCGCCCGTCACCCTAGCCACCCTGCACCTGCAGACTGCGCATCGTGCGCCCCATCGCCATCCGCCCGAACGCGACCAGCGCGACGATCCAGAAGCACTGCAGCCCCAGCGCGCCCAGCGCATGCCAGCCGCTCAGGTGCCCGAAGTACAGCCGCGCCGGAATGTCGAACAGCCCCGCCAGCGGCTGCACCAGCAGCGCGGTCTGCCAGGCGTCGGGCAGCAGCGCCAGCGGCAGCAGGTTGCCCGAGAACACGATGACCACGGGCGTCGCCACCGCCTGGATGCCGCGCTCGTTGAGCGCCGCCGTGGTCGCCACGTTGAGCAGCATCACCATCGCGGTCGAAAGCAAGAGGCCCAGCCCCACCGACAGCAGGAACGCCGCGCCGGCCACCGCGTTGGCGGGCAATTGCCAGGCCCAGTCGCCCAGCCCGACCAGCGGCAATGCGACCGCCGCGAAGGCCGCCATCAGTGCCACGCGCGGCAGCAGGCGCGCCGCGATCCAGCCGGCCGTGCGCGCGAACCACAGCGCGTAAGCGTCCACCGGGCGCAGCCGGTCGTAGGCGACGGCACCGGTGCGCGCGGCCTGCGCCACTTCGGGGTCGCCGAGCCAGGGCATCAGCACCAGCAGGCCCTGCGCGAGCCAGGTATAGGTGATGGCCTGGGCCAGCGTCATCGACGAGGCCGCGCCCGCGATGGCGCTGCCGCTGTAGAACGCGGCGAACACCATCACCTTGATGCCGCCCCACCAGCACTGCGTGGCAAAGCCCGCGAGCGCCGCGGTGCGGTACTGCAGCATCTGCAGGAAGCGCGAGACGAACGCCGCGACATACGGCCGGGCGAGATCGCGCGGGCCCATCGCCGGCCTCACGCCTCGGCCGCTCCGTGCATGGCGTAGAAGCGCGCGATCACGGCTTCGATCGCGAGGCCTTCGAGGCGGATGTCTTCCACGGCGTGCGCGCCGGCGATGCGCGCGATGAGCGCGGGCGCGGGGGTCTGCTTGGGGTCGAAGTCGAGCACCAGCGTCTGGCCGTCGCGCGAATGCACGGTGGCGCCGTCGACCTGCGCGGGCAGCGTGGCATCTTGTGCAAAGTCGACCACCAGCCGGCGCTCGGCCATCACCTGCGCGCGCAGCGCCTCGACGGGGCTGTCGGCCAGCACGCGGCCGTGGCCGATCACGATCACGCGCTGGGCCAGGGCCTCGATGTCGTGCATGTCGTGCGTGGTCAGCAGCACGGTGGTGCCGCGCTCGCGGTTGGCGCGGCGCACGAAGTCGCGCACGGCGAGCTTGGAGGGCGCATCGAGGCCGATGGTCGGCTCGTCGAGGAACAGGATGTCGGGCTCGTGCAGCAGCGCCGCCGCGATCTCGGCGCGCATGCGCTGGCCCAGCGAGAGCTGTCGCACCGGTTGGTCGAGCACGCGCTCCAGGTGCAGCAGCGCGACCAGCTCGTCGCGCGTGCGGCGGTAGCGCTGCGGATCGACGCGGTAGATGTCGCGCAGCAGGTCGAAGCCGTCGCCCACGGGCAGGTCCCACCACAGCTGCGTGCGCTGGCCGAAGACCACGCCGATGCGCGCCACGTGCCGCTCGCGGTCGGCAAAGGGGTCGCGGCCGTCGACTTCCACGCGCCCGCCGTCGGGCCGCAGGATGCCCGAGAGGATCTTGATGGTGGTCGACTTGCCCGCGCCGTTCGGCCCGATGAAGCCCAGCAGCTCGCCGCGCTCCAGCGCGAACGACACGCCCGACAGCGCCTCCACCGTGCGGTGGCGGCGCTGCAGCAGGCCGCGCAGCGCCCCGCGCAGACCGGGGTCGCGCTCGGACACACGGTAGGTCTTGCGCAGGTTGTCGACGAGGATGTGAGGCATGGTGAGAAGCGCCGCGCCGGCCCGAAAGCGCGGCGGGGGCGGGATGCTACACGAAAGCGCCGGTACGATCACGGGCCTCTTCGAGAATCCTGCCTCATGTCTTCGCCTCCCCTGCCCGCCTCGCCCCACCACCTGTTGCCGCTCACGCGCTGGCCCGCCGACGCACGCGCGGCGCTGGTCGGCGTGTTCACCGACATCGACGACACGCTCACCACCGATGGCGCGATCACGCCCGACGCGCTGAAGGCGCTGGCCGACCTGAAGGCCGCGGGCCTGGCGGTGGTCGCGATCACCGGCCGGCCCGTGGGCTGGAGCCTGCCTTTCGTGAACAGCTGGCCGGTCGATGCGATCGTGGCCGAGAACGGCGCGGTGGCGCTGCGCCCGGCAGCCGATGGCGGCGTCGAGAAGCGCTACCAGCAGGACGCCGCCACGCGCGCCGCCAACTTCGCGCGCATGCAGGCCGTGCTGGCGCGCATCGAGCACGAGATTCCGGGCGCCGGCCGCGCCACCGACTCGCCGGGGCGCGAGACCGACATCGCCATCGACCACAGCGAGTTCGTGACGCTGAGCGACGACACCATCGCGCGCGTCGTCGCGCTGATGCGCGGCGAAGGCATGCACGCCACCGTGAGCAGCATCCACATCAACGGCTGGTACGGCGACAACGACAAGCTCGAGGGCGCACGCTGGATCGTGCGCGAACTGTGGGGCCGCACGCTCGACGACGAGATGGACCGCTGGGCCTACGTGGGTGACTCCACCAACGACCAGCTGATGTTCCGCAGCTTCGCGCACAGCATCGGCGTGGCGAACGTGGCGCGCTTCGTGCCGCAGCTGGAGCACCTGCCGCGCTATGTGACGCAGGGTGAACGCGGCGCGGGGTTTGCGCAGGCCGCGCAGGCGGTGCTGTCGGCGCGCTGAGCCGCGCACGAAAAAAAGGCCCGCGCAGGGCGGGCCGAATGGACCGGTTGAACGACCCTTGGAGAAACTTGCAGGGGTGAGGGTCGCGCGATGCGCGACCCTTCAGGACATCAGAACGTGTGGCGGATGCCGAACTCGTAGCCCATCGAGCTCTTGGCCTGCAGCGCGGTGCGGTTGAACGTGGTGGCGTACGACGGGCCTGCACCCACCGTGAGCCCCGCGCCGTTCTTGTTGCTGACGCGCGCGACCGTGCCGTACAGCGCGGTGCGCTTGGACAGGTTGTGCACGTAGCCCAGCGCGAGCTTGCTGGCCTTCGGATCGGCGTTGTTCACGCCGAACACGGGCACGCGGTTGAAGTCGTACTTGACCTGCGAATACGACGCGCGGATCACGCCCGGGCCGATCGGCACGGTCACGCCCAGCAGGTAGCCGGTGAGGTCCACGTCCTGGCCGGGCGTGAAGATGTTCAGCGCGTTGCGCTCGTCCTTCGAACGCGAGATCTCGCCGAACAGCTTGGCCACGCCGAAGTCGTAGGTCGCGCCGAGGTTGAAGGTCTTGACCTTGCCTGGGCGTGCCACGGCGGCGGCGCCGCTGCCGGTCGTGAAGCTGGTGTCGTTCTGCGCGTAGCTGGCGGCGATGTCGAACGGGCCCGTCGTGTAGCCCAGGCGACCGCCGATGTGGCGGCCGGTGTTGGTGCTGGCGGCGGTGTCGGGCGACAGCCGCGTCTGCTCGGCCAGGCCGTACGCCACGTTGCCGTAGAAGCCGCCCAGGCGCGGCAGGAAGTACTGCACCATGTTGCTCGCGCGCTTGTAGGTGCCGTTGCTGCCGTAGCCGCTGCCCGGCACGCTGGCTTCGTTGGCGTCGATGATCAGCGAGCCGCCGATGCCGGTGTCGCCGAACGGGTCGAACTGTTCTTCATTCATCACCGTCGCGGTCTTGTCGCGGCCCAGGCGCAGTTCGCCGAAGCTGCCTGCCAGGCTCACGGTCGAGCGGCGGGTGAAGTTCGACACGCCGGTGGCGCCGTCGTCATTGGTGATCGGGGCTTCGAGCCAGAAGCTGGCCGACAGGCCGCCGCCCAGGTCTTCCACGCCGCGGAAACCGAGGCGGCTCGAGCTCAGGCCCGAATTCGCCAGCTCGGTGCGGCTGGCCTTCACGCTGTAGGCGGGACCGAAGGGGGTGGTCGAAACGCTCTTGTTCGCTACGTTGCGGTAGGCGGCATCGACCACGCCGAACAGGGTCACGGTCGATTGCGCCGACGCGGCGCCGCAGGCTGCGATGGCAGCCAGAACAAGCAGGGATTTTTTCATTGGTGTCACTCCAGGAGGGGGATGTCGCTGCGCCGAGACCGGGCGCGACTTTGGGACGTCCGGGCCTTGTTGCCGCGAGACTGGGTCCGAGTTTTCCTTCACTGGAAGACAAAGGGATTACATAGGGTTAACGCCTAGATTACAGAGGGATATAGGGGGTGAGTTCAGGACAGCGGTCGCGGATCGGGGTAGGCGCCGCGCACGCCTCCCCTTTTCCGACGGGCGCTTACTTCTCTTTCGCCAACCCCAGCTTGTCGATGATCACCTTCTCGCGCACCACCGTGTCCTGCGCGAACTTGGTGTACGTGGCCGAGCTCATGTAGTTGGGCAGCATGTCGTAGCGGCCGAGCGAGGCCACGTAGCTGGGCTCTTCCATCGCCTGCTTGAAGGCGTCGTGCAGCTTCTTCACGACCTCGGGCGGGGTGCCCTTGGGGGCGCCGATGCCGAAGGGCGAGTTCTGCACCACGTCGTAGCCCAGCTCCTTCAGCGTGGGTGCGTCGGGGAACTTGGCCAGGCGCTTCTCGCCCCAGGTGTTGAGCACGCGCAGCTTGCCGGCCTCGACCTGCGGCGCGAAGCCGGTGCTGTCGGCCGCGGCCATGAGCTGGCCGCTGACCACGGCCAGCATCAGGTCGGCGCTGCCCTTGTAGGGCACGTGCTGCAACGTGATGCCGGCCTTCTGCGCCACGATCTCGGTCGTGAGGTGCGGGCTGGTCAGGTTGCCGGTCGAGCCGTAGGTGAGCTTGCCGGGGTTGGCCTTGGCGTAGGCGACGAAGTCGGCCCAGGTCTTGAAGGGGCTGTCGGCCGGCACGACGATGCCGAAGGCATAGCCGGTGACGTTCAGCACGTAGGTGATGTCCTTGAGCGGGTCCCAGTTGATCTTGGTGGTGTAGCCCAGGCGGAACACGCCCAGCGGAATCTGCGCGACGGTGTAGCCGTCGGGCTGCGCGGTCTGCAGCGCCTGCGCGGGCAGCGTGCCGCCGGCGCCGGGCTTGTTGTCGACGATCACGGGCTGGCCCAGGATCTTGCTGGCGTTGTCGGCCAGCTGGCGCATGGTGATGTCGGTCGGGCCGCCCGCGGGAAAGGCGATCACGAGCTTGATGGGCTTCGCGGGAAAGGCCTGTGCAAGCACCGCCAGCGGCGCGGCGAGGCCGCAGGCGGCCAGCGTGGCGGCACGGAGAAGGGAACGGCGAAACATGACGGAAGGCTCCTGAAGCGTGGATCGAGCCGCGCATTGGGCCCTGCCCCGCCCGGTGCAGCAATCGGGGCTCACCCGACTGCTGTCGCCGAAGCAACTCCGCCTTCAGCCCGCGGCTTGCGCGAAGCCTTCGAGAACGTTGACCGCGTTCACACCCACCTCGGCGACCGCATAGCCGCCCTCGAACACGAACACGGTGGGCAGGCCGGCGCGCGCGAGGTCTTCGCCCATGCGCAGGTAGTCGTCGCTCTTCAGCTTGAAGCCCGAGATCGGGTCGCCCTCGAAGGTGTCGACACCCAGCGAGACCACGAGCGCGCCGGCCTTGACCTTCGCGATGCCGTCGAGCGCCGTCTTGAGCGCCGCGCGCCAGGCCGTGAAGTCGGTGCCGCGCGGCAGCGGCAGGTTGTGGTTGAAGCCCTCGCCTTTGCCGGCGCCGCGCTCGTCGGCGTGGCCCAGGTAGTACGGGTAGTCGGTGAGCGGGTCACCGTGCAGGCTGGCGAAGTGCACGTCGCTGCGCTCGTAGAAGATGGCCTGCGTGCCGTTGCCGTGGTGGTAGTCGACGTCGAGCACGGCCACGCGTTCGACGCCGGCATCGCGCAGCGCCTGCGCGGCCACGGCGGCGTTGTTGACGAAGCAGTAGCCGCCGAAGAAGTCGGCGCCCGCGTGGTGGCCGGGCGGGCGCGTGAGCGCGAAGGCACTGCGCTCGCCGCCGACGACGCGCTGCGCCGCCGTCCACGCACAGGCCGCGCCATGGCGCGCAGCGGCCCAGCTGCCCGCCATCAGCGGCGTGCCGGCATCAAACGAAAAAAGGCCCAGGCGCGCGGGAAAGCTCTGGGGCAGCACGTCGGTGCGCATGCCGCGCGTGGGCCAGTACGAGGGCAGCGCGTCGCGCGTGGCGTTGGCGGCGTCGAGCGCCACCCACTCGTCCCAGGCATGGGCGATGAAGTCGAGGTAACGCGGCGCATGCACCTTCGCCAGCAGCGCGTCGTCGAACGCGTCGGGCGCCTGCAGCGGGCCGAGGCCGCGCCGTTCCAGCTCGTGCCTCACATGGTCGACGCGGGCGGGCACCTCGAAGCAGGGCACCAGCTCGCCCCGGAACATTTCGACTTGGCCTTGGTGCAGGGCGTGCTGGTCGTTGTAGATGGTGAGCATGAAGCGGCGAAGGGCGTGACGACAGGGCCTGCCATCATGCCGCACGCCGCAGCACCGCCCGGCGCCGCCCCGAGGCGGTGAGGCCGAACAGGTCCTTCGGATCGTCGAGCTCGGGCACCAGCGCGATCTGCCGGCCCACGCCGCGCTCCAGCGCCAGCTGCTGGATGCAGCGCAGCGCCGTGTAGTCCTCCAGCGCGAAGCCGACCGAGTCGAACACCGTCACCTGCTCCGGCCGCTCGCGGCCCGGCACTTCGCCCAGCAGCACGCGCCACAGCTCGTGCACCGGGAAGTCGGGCGCCAGCTGCTGGATCTCGCCCTCGATGCGGGTCTGCGGTTCGTACTCGACGAACACGCGCGCGCCGCGCAGCACGTCGGGGTGCAGTTCGGTCTTGCCGGGCGAATCGCCGCCCACGGCGTTGATGTGCATGCCGGGTTCGATCATGTCGGGCGTGAGCACGGTCGCGTGGCCCTGGTAGGCGGTGATGGTGGTCACGATGTCGGCGCCGCGCACCGCCTCGGCGGTGGAGTCGGCGCGCACGATCTCCATCGGCGTGCAGGCCGCGAGGTGGCGCACCAGCTTGTCGGTGGCGCGCGGGTCGATGTCGAACACGCGCACCTGCTCGATGCCCAGCAGCGCATGGAAGGCCAGCGCCTGGAACTCGCTCTGCGAGCCGTTGCCGATGAGCGCCAGGCTGCGCGCATCGGGCCGCGCCAGCGCCTTGGCGGCCATGGCCGAAGTGGCGGCCGTGCGCAGCGCGGTGGTGAGCGTGAGTTCGGACAGCAGCACGGGGTAGCCCGTGTCGACCTCGGCCAGCACGCCGAAGGCCATGACCGTGGGCAGGCCGACCTGCGTGTTGTGCGGGTGGCCGTTGACGTACTTGAAGGCATAGGCGCCATCGTCGGCCACGGGCATGAGCTCGATCACGCCCAGGTGCGAATGGCTGGCCACGCGCGCCTTCTTGTCGAACTCGCGCCATCGCAGGAAGTCGTCGCGCAGCGCGTCGGCCAGCGTGACGAGGAATTCCGGGACGCCGGTCTCATCCACCAGGCGAACCAGGCTGTGAACATCGATGAAGCGGGTCATGGCGCGGCTCCTTGCGTAGCCCTGACACGGCGCTTCATCCGTTCACACGGTCTCCACCATGGCTGATTCAGGATGCGCCTGCGCCAAGGGTTCAAGCCATTGTGCGCCTGCGCGCGTCAACGTGCCAACACGGCCTTTAGAGCTACGCCAGTGTGCGTACCCAATCGCACCACCTCCTCCGGCGGCGCCGCCGCGACGATGCGCCCGCCGGCGTTGCCGCCCTCGGGCCCGAGGTCGAGAATCCAGTCGGCTTCGGCGATCAGGTCGAGGTCGTGTTCGATCACCACCACGCTGTGGCCGCCGTTCACCAGCCGGTGCAGCACGTGGATCAGCTTCTCGACGTCGGCCATGTGCAGGCCCACGGTCGGCTCGTCGAGCACGTACAGCGTGTGCGGCGCCTTCTGGCCGCGGCGCGTGATGTCGTCGCGCACCTTGCTCAGCTCGGTCACCAGCTTGATGCGCTGCGCCTCGCCGCCCGACAGCGTGGGCGACGGCTGCCCCAGCGTGAGGTAGCCCAGGCCCACGTCCTTCAGCAGCTGCAGCGGATGCGCGATGTTGGGCATGCTGGCGAAGAACTCGACCGCCTCGTCGACCTCCATCTTCAGCACGTCGCCGATGCTCTTGCCGCGCCAGCTCACGGCCAGCGTCTCGGGGTTGAAGCGCGCGCCGTGGCAGACCTCGCAGGGCACCTTCACGTCGGGCAGGAAACTCATCTCGATGGTGCGCACGCCCGCGCCTTCGCAGCCCGGGCAGCGGCCTTCGCCGGTGTTGAAGCTGAAGCGCGCCGGGCCGTAGCCACGCGCCTTGGCTTCGAGCGTGTCGGCGAAGAGCTTGCGGATGGTGTCCCAGAAACCGATGTAGGTGGCGGGGCAGCTGCGCGGCGTCTTGCCGATGGGGGTCTGGTCGACCTCGAGCACGCGGTCGATGACCTCGTAGCCGTCGACGCCGCGGCAGCCGACCCAGGCCGGGCGCTTGCCCGCGGCATCGGCGTCGCGCCCGGCCTTGGTCATGCGCTGCACCACGATGCCCTGCACGCTGGCCAGCAGCACGTCGCGCGCGAGCGTCGACTTGCCCGAGCCGCTCACGCCCGTGACCACCACGAGGCGGTGCAGCGGCAGCGTGGCGGTCACGTCCTGCAGGTTGTGCAGGTCGGCGCCGTGCACGGTGAGCCAGTTGCCGCTGTCTTCCGCCTTCGGGTCGGGCGAGGGAATCAGGCGGCGCGCCTGCAGCGGGTGCTTGATGGCATCGCGCAGGTAGCGGCCGGTCTGCGAATCGCCGGCCTTCTGGATGTCGGCCACCGTGCCCTCGGCCACGAGGCGGCCGCCGCGCTTGCCGGCGCTGGGGCCGATGTCGATGATGTGGTCGGCGCGGCGGATGGTGTCTTCGTCGTGCTCCACCACCACCAGCGTGTTGCCCTTCTCGCCGAGCTTGTGCAGTGCGTTCAGCAGGATCTGGTTGTCGCGCGCGTGCAGGCCGATGGTCGGCTCGTCGAGCACGTAGCACACGCCCTGCAGGTTGCTGCCCAGCTGCGCCGCCAGGCGGATGCGCTGCGCCTCGCCACCCGAGAGCGTGGGCGCGCCACGGTCGAGCGTGAGGTAGCCCAGGCCCACTTCCTCGAGGAATTCGAGGCGGCTCTTGATCTCGGGCACGAGGTCGCGGGCGATCTCGGCTTCGCGGCCGTTGAGCACCAGCCCTTCGAACCACTGGCGCACCTCGGTCACGCTCATGCGCGCCAGCTGCGTGATGCCGATGCCGCCCGAGCCGTCGGCCGCGGTGCCGAAGCCCACGGCGCGCGCGGTGGCGTTCAGGCGCGTGCCTTCGCAGGTCGGGCACGCCACGTCGGCGAGGTCTTCCACCTCGGGCTCGGCGAAGGTCTGTTCGCGGCCCTTGCTGTCGTCGTCGCGGATCGAATCGTCGAAGACCTTGCGCTGGTCCTTGCTGAGCTTCACGCCCGTGCCCACGCAGTCGGGGCACCAGCCGTGCTTGCTGTTGTAGCTGAACAGGCGCGGATCGAGCTCGGCGTAGCTGGTGCTGCACACCGGGCAGGCGCGCAGCGTGGAGAACACCTGCACGCGGCCGATGCCCACGGCGGACACGCCGGCCATCATGGCGGCGCGCAGGCCGTCGAGTTCGCTCAGCACATGCACCACGCCCTTGCCGTGCTCGAGCGCCCTGGTGAGCGCCGCGCGCAGTTCGTTCTCCTGCGAGGGCAACACGTCGAGGCTGGCCACGGGCAGCTCGATGCTGTGTTCCTTGAAGCGGTCGATGCGCGGGAAGCCCGTGGTCGGCAGAAAGTCGCCGTCCACGCGCAGGTGCGTAAAGCCGCGCGGGCGCGCCCAGTCGGCCAGCTCGGTGTACACGCCCTTGCGGTTGCTCACCAGCGGCGCGAGCAGGCCGATGTGCTGGCCCTTGAAGTTGCGCATGAGCTGCGCGGCGATGCTGTCGGGCGTCTGCGGCTGCACGGCCGCGCCGTCGTGCACGCAGTGCTGGATGCCCAGCTTCACGTACAGCAGGCGCAGGAAGTGCCACACCTCGGTGGTGGTGCCCACCGTGCTCTTGCGGCCGCCGCGCGACAGGCGCTGCTCGATGGCCACCGTGGGCGGAATGCCGTACACCGCGTCCACCTCGGGCCGGCCCGCGGGCTGCACGATGCTGCGCGCGTAGGCGTTGAGCGATTCGAGATACCGGCGCTGGCCTTCGTTGAACAGGATGTCGAACGCCAGCGTCGACTTGCCCGAGCCGCTCACGCCCGTCACCACGCTGAACTTGCCGCGCGGAATGTCCACGCTGAGGTTCTTCAGGTTGTGCTCGCGCGCATTGACGATCTCGATGGCGTTGCCGCCGGGCGCGGTCTTCGCGTTGGCGATGTAGCGCCGCGCGGCGCGCTCGGCCACCTTGTAGGCACCGGGGCCGACGGCCAGTTCGTAGTCGGCCAGCGCCGCGCCGGTGAGCGAGGCGCGGTTCTCGCGCAGCTGCTCGGGCGTGCCTTCGGCCACCACCTGGCCGCCGGCGTCGCCGCCCTCGGGGCCGAGGTCGATGAGCCAGTCGCTGGCGCGGATCACGTCGAGGTTGTGCTCGATGACGATGAGCGAATGGCCCGCGTCGAGCAGCTTGCGCAGCGCGCGCATGAGCCGCGCGATGTCGTCGAAGTGCAGGCCGGTGGTCGGCTCGTCGAACAGGAACAGCGTGCCCTTGCGCGCCACCATCTGGCGGCTCGCGGTCGCGCTCTTGGCGGCCTCGGCCAGGAAGCCCGCCAGCTTCAGGCGCTGCGCCTCGCCGCCCGACAGCGTGGGCACGGGCTGGCCGAGCTTCACGTAGTCCAGGCCCACGTCGACGATGGGCTGCAGCACGCGCAGCACGTCGCGGTCGGTGTCGAACAGCGCCGCGGCCTCGGCCACGGTGAGCTCCAGGATGTCGGCCACGTTGTAGCCGCGGCCCTTGCGCTCGATCTTCACTTCGAGGATCTCGGGCCGGTAGCGCTTGCCGTCGCAGTCGGGGCAGCGCAGGTACACGTCCGACAGGAACTGCATCTCGACGTGCTCGAAGCCCGAGCCGCCGCAGGTGGGGCAGCGCCCGTCGCCGGAGTTGAAGCTGAACTTGCTCGCCGTGTAGCCGCGCTGGCGCGACAGCGCCGCGGTGGCGAAGATTTCGCGGATGGCGTCCCACGCGCCCACGTAGCTCGCGGGGTTGGAGCGCGCGGTCTTGCCGATGGGCGACTGGTCGACGAACACCACGTCGCCCAGGTGATCCGCGCCGAGCATGCGGTCGTGCGCGCCCGGCGTCTCGGTGGCCTTGCCGAAGTGGCGCATGAGCGCGGGTGCCAGCACGTCCTGGATGAGCGTGGACTTGCCCGAGCCGCTCACGCCGGTCACGCACACGAGGCGCGCGAGCGGAAAGTCGACCGTGATGTTCTTCAGGTTGTGCTCGCGCACGCCTTCGAGGATGAGCCGGTGCGTGTTCTCGCTCACGAGCCGCTTGAAGCCCATGCCGATCTTCTTGCGCCCGCCCAGGTACTGGCCGGTGAGCGTGTCGGCGTCGCGCAGCTGGTCGGTGCCGCCGTCGAACACGATCTGCCCGCCGCGCGCGCCGGGGCCGGGGCCCATGTCGATCACGCGGTCGGCCGCGAGCATCACGGCCGGGTCGTGCTCGACCACCACCAGCGTGTTGCCGGCGTCGCGCAGGCGCAGCATGGCCTCGGTGATGCGGTTCATGTCGCGCGGGTGCAGGCCGATGCTGGGCTCGTCGAGCACGAACAGCGTGTTCACCAGCGAGGTGCCCAGCGCCGTCGTGAGGTTGATGCGCTGCACCTCGCCGCCGCTGAGCGTGCGGCTCTGGCGGTCGAGCGTGAGGTAGCCGATGCCGACGTCGTGCAGGTAGCGCAGGCGCGTGGTGATTTCCTCGAACAGCAGCTTCAGCGCTTGCGCCTCGCCTTCGCTGGCGGGGCTGCCGTTGCCGTGGTGCTCCACGCGGTCGAAGAACTTGCGCAGCCGTTCGATGGGCAACAGCATCAGGTCGTGCAGGCACAGGCCGGGCAGCGCCTCGAGCTGCGCGCGGCTCCACTTCGCGCCGGTGGGCAGGAAGCGCTTTTCAGGCGGCAGCACCGCGTCGGCGTCGTCCTTGCTGCCGATGCGCCACAGCAGCGGATCGAGCTTCAGGCGCGCGCCGCTGCACACGGGGCACGGCGTGTAGCTGCGGTACTTCGACAAGAGCACGCGGATGTGCATCTTGTAGGCCTTGCTCTCCAGGTAGCCGAAGAAGCGGCGCACGCCGTACCACTGCTTGTTCCAGTTGCCGTCCTTGTAATTGGGCGTGCCCTCGATCACCCAGTGCTTCTGCTCCTCGGTGAGCTTGTTCCACGGCGTGTCGCGCGGAATGCCGGCCGCCTCGGCGTGGCGCATGAGGTCGTCCTGCGCTTCTTTCCACGCGGGCGTCTGGATGGTCTTGATGGCGCCGGCGCGCAGCGTGAGCTTGTCGTTCGGGATCACGAGCCCCAGGTCGACGCCGATCACGCGGCCGAAGCCGCGGCAGGTGTCGCAGGCGCCCACCGCCGAGTTGAACGAGAACATCGACGGGATCGGGTCGGTGTAGCGGATGTCGCTTTCCGGGCAATGCAGGCCGGTCGAAAACTTCCACACGTCGGTGGGTGCGTTTTCCTCGGCACCGGTCGCATGCACGGTGACGCGCCCGCTGCCGCGCTTGAGCGCCACCTCGATGGCCTCCACCACGCGCGCGCGCTCGGCGCTCGAGATGCGGAAGCGGTCGGCCACCACGTCGAGCACCTTGCGCGGGCCCGTGGGCGTGGCCACCTCGCGCTCGGCCTGCACGCGCGTGAAGCCGCTGGCCGACAGCCACTGCGTCACTTCGTCCGCCGTGGTGCCGGCCGGCAGTTCGACCGGGAAGGTGATGACGATGCGCGGGTCGCCCGCGGCCGCCGCGCGCTCGGCGATCTGTGCGTAGATGCTGTCGGGCGAGTCGTGGCGCACCGGCAGCGCGGTCTCGCGGTCGAACAGCTGGGCCGCGCGCGCGTAGAGCAGCTTCAGGTGGTCGTTCAGCTCGGTCATCGTGCCGACCGTGGAGCGCGAGGAGCGCACCGGGTTGGTCTGGTCGATGGCGATGGCGGGCGGCACGCCCTCCACCTTGTCGACGGCGGGCTTGTCCATGCGGTCCAGGAACTGGCGCGCGTAGGCGGAAAAGGTCTCCACGTAGCGGCGCTGGCCTTCGGCGTAGAGGGTGTCGAACACCAGGCTCGACTTGCCCGAGCCGCTGGGCCCGGTGACCACGGTCATCTCGCCGGTGCGGATGTCGAGGTCGAGGTTCTGGAGGTTGTGCTGGCGCGCGCCGCGAATCCGGATGGAGCCCTGTGTCATGAGTGCCTTGGGGGGTGGGGCAAACATTCTAGGGAGTGCTTCGTGACGCTTCGGCCCACGCCGGCGCATGGGCGGCGCCCGCGCAGGGGTTTGTCTGGATGCGTCCAAAGACACTTTATGAAACAAATGCGACATTTGTTTTCACAATTGTTCAGCGAGTCTCCCGAAGGCTCCGAAAGGCTTTCATGACGAAGAAGAAAGTGGCAGGTTCACGGCACGCGCTCGGCGTGGCCGCCCTGCTGGCGCTGTGCGCGATGGGCGCCTCGGCCCAGATCGTGATCGGCCAGACCGCGGGCATGACCGGTTCGGTGGCCGCCAGCGTCAACGAGACCATCGGCGGCGCGCAGCTGGTGATCGACGCGGCCAATGCCCAGGGCGGCATCCACGGCGAGAAGATCGAGGTCATCCGCATGGACGACGCCTTCGACGTCAAGCGCGCGGGCGATAACGCGCGCGTGCTGATCGAGGACAAGAAGGTGCTCGCGCTCTTCATGAGCCGCGGCACGCCGCACTCGCAGGCCATCATCCCGTACCTGGACAAGAACGAGGTGGCGCTCATCGGCCCCTCGACCGGCGCGATGGTGCTGCACAAGCCGCTGCAAAAGCATGTGTTCAACGTGCGCGCCACCTACCAGCGCGAGGCCGAGAAGGCGGTGCAGCACCTGCTGACCATCGGCCTGACGCGCATCGCCGTGGTCCACGTGACCGACTCGTTCGGCGCCGACGCGCTGCAGGGCGCGATGAACGGCTTCACCAAGGGCAAGGCCCAGCCGATCGCGACCGTGCCGGCCGACCGCGAGAAGCCCGACTACAAGACCATCGTGCCCGCCATCATGAAGGCCGACGCACAGGCGGTGGTGTGGATCGGCTCGGGCGTGGCGGTGGTCGACGGCATCAAGGCGCTGCGCGCCGCGGGCTCGGCGGCGCAGGTGGTCACGCTGTCGAACAACGCCTCGTCGGGCTTCATCAAGCAGCTGGGCGACGCCAGCCGCGGCGTGATCGTGACGCAGGTGTTCCCCAGCGAACGCTCGATGGGCCAGCCGATGGTGAAGGAGGCGCTGACGCTCGCCCGCGCCAAGGGCCAGGGCGAGCTGTCACCGGCCGCGCTCGAAGGCTTCGCCTCGGCCAAGGTGCTGGTGGAGGCCTTGCGCCGCGCGGGCCCCAAGCCCACGCGCGCCAAGGTGCTCGCGGCGCTCGAAAGCCTCAAGGGCTACGACCTGGGCGGCGGGCTCGAGGTCAGCTACTCGCCGCAGGACCACAGCGGCATCGACTTCGCGGACCTCGCGATCATCAGCGAAGGCCGCTTCAAGCGCTGACGCGCGCCCCGTTGCGTTACTTCGCGGCGGAGGCCGCGGCGGCCGGTGCCGACGCGCCAGGCGCCGGCGTGGCCGCCGGTGCGGGGGCGTGCGTCGTGTCGCCGCCGTGCTTCTCGCCGGACATGTCGATCTTGTCGCCGCCCATCGAAATCACATACAGGGCAATGGCGGCGAAGATGACGAAGCCGACAACGATTTTCCACATGGGTACTGTCTCCTGAAAAGGTGAGAAAAAGGGGAAGAAGAGGGTTCAAGAAAAAGGCCTCATGCCGCGGGGCATGAAGCCTCTTTGTTGAACGGAGGGCAGCCGCCGCGCGGCCCCCTCCAGATGCCGCCGATCAGTCGTTAGCGTAGATGTCCACGTCCTTGGTCTCGCGGATGAACAGCGTGCCGATCACCAGCGTGATGCCCGCGATGATGATCGGATACCACAGGCCGTTGTACATGTTGCCGGTCGAGGCCACGATGGCGAAGGCGGTGGTCGGCAGCAGGCCGCCGAACCAGCCGTTGCCGATGTGGTACGGCAGGCTCATCGAGGTGTAGCGGATGCGCGTGGGGAACATCTCGACCAGCATCGCGGCGATCGGGCCGTAGACCATGGTCACCAGCAGCACCAGCCAGAACAGCAGCACGATGGTCAGCACCTTGTTGATCTTGGCGGGGTCGGCCTTGGACGGGTAGCCGGCGACCTTCAGGTCTTCGGCCACGCCCTTCTTGAAGGCGGCGATGGCCTTGACGCTGGTCTCGTCGAACTTGGAGTTCGCGACCACGCCGGTGGGCGCCTCGACGGTCTTGTCGCCGATCTTCACGACGGCCGCGGAGCCGGGCGCGCCGGCCACGTTCTCGTAGCTCACCGAGTTCTGCACGAGGTAGCGCTTGGCGATGTCGCACGAGCTCTTGAAGTCGATCTCGCGGGCCACCGGGTTGCCCTGGAACGAGCAAGTCTTCGGGTCGGCCGTCACGGTGACGCCGGCCGTGGCCTGTGCGCGGGCCAGGTCGGGGTTGGCGGCTTCGGTCAGCATCTTGAAGACCGGGAAGTAGGTGACCACGGCCAGCAGGCAGCCGGCCATGATGATCGGCTTGCGGCCGATCTTGTCGGACAGCGTGCCGAACACCACGAAGAAGGGCGTACCGAGCAGCAGCGCGGCGGCGATCATCAGGTTGGCGGTGGTCGCATCGACCTTGAGCTGCTGCGTCAGGAAGAACAGCGCGTAGAACTGGCCCGAGTACCAGACCACGGCCTGGCCGGCCGTGAGGCCGATCAGCGCCAGGATCACGATCTTCAGGTTCTTCCACTGGCCGAAGGATTCGGCCAGCGGTGCCTTCGAGGTCTTGCCCTCGGCCTTCATCTTCTGGAAGGCCGGCGACTCCGACAGCGTCAGGCGGATCCACACCGAGATGGCCAGCAGCAGGATGGAGACCAGGAACGGAATGCGCCAGCCCCACTCGCCGAACGCCTGCTCACCGAGCCAGGTGCGCACGCCCAGGATCACGATCAGGCTCAGGAACAGGCCGAGCGTGGCCGTGGTCTGGATCCACGAGGTGTAGGCACCGCGCTTGCCGTGCGGCGAGTGCTCGGCCACATAGGTGGCAGCACCGCCGTACTCGCCGCCGAGCGCCAGGCCCTGCAGCATGCGCAGCGCGATCAGGATCACCGGCGCCGCGACGCCGATGGTCGCGTAGCTGGGCAAGAGGCCGACGATGAACGTCGACAGGCCCATGATCAGGATCGTCACCAGGAAGGTGTACTTGCGACCGATCATGTCGCCCAGGCGGCCGAACACGATGGCGCCGAACGGACGCACCAGGAAGCCGGCGGCAAACGCCAGCAGCGCGAAGATGAAGGCCGCGCCCGCATCCAGGCCGCTGAAGAACTGCTTCGCGATGATCGCGGCGAGCGAACCGTACAGATAGAAGTCGTACCACTCGAACACGGTGCCGAGCGAGGAGGCGAAGATGACCTTCTTCTCCTCCGCGGACATGGGCCGGGGGGCCGGATGCGGCACTCCCCTTGAATCTAGCGTGGCTGCCATCGTCGTCTCCTGGTGTGTATGTATGCGTCCATCGGTTCCCGGCATTCGGGACCGTGGGGCATTCTTGGAGGCGCGACTGACCCGAGGCTTTCGCGAAACTGAACGGGCGCTTACGGTTTAGGGTGAAACCCGCGCTGCTCGTTTCAGCTTGTAAGAAACAAGGACCCTGCGCGGGTTTGTCCTCAGTCCTTGCTGCGAAGCAGCAAAAAAGCCTCAGCTCTTGCGCAGCAACGAGGGCCGCTGGTCGGCGCCGGTCCATTGCGGACCGTCGAACCAGGCATCGCCCTGCAGGTAGGCGCGCAGCATCGCCAGGCCGTCGAAGCCCCAGAACAGGCGCCCGTCGACCACGTAGCACGGCACGCCGAACACGCCCTGCGCCACGGCCTCGTCGGTGTTGCGCTTGAGCAGGGCCTTGTTCTCGTCGCCGTTCACGTCGCGCTTCGGCTGCAGCTGCGCCGTGAGCGCGGCCAGCCGCGTGGCGTCGCCCGCTTCTTCACCGCCGCGCCACACATGGCGAAAGAGGGTCTCGGCCGCGAGGCGGCTGATGCTGCCGTCGTCGCCCGTGGCCACGGCCAGGCGCAGGTGCGGCAGCGGGTTGTAAGGGTGCGAGGCCGGCATCTCGATGGGGATGCCGTGCGCCTGGCCCAGCCACAGCACGTGGCGGTAGGTCCAGCTGCGCTTCGAAGGAATCTCGGCCGGCCCGAGCTGGCCGTGGTGCTTGAGCAGCGCGCCCAGCAGCACCGGCTTGTAGGCCACGCTCACGCTCAGGCCTTCGAGCGCCTCGGGCAGGTGCTCGAACGCCAGGTGCGCGTAGGGCGAGATGAAATCGAGATAGAAGTCGATGTGCTTCATGCGTCGTGGTCTCCTGTGGTGGGTTCGGGCACGCGCCAGATGCCGGCCTGGGCCCGCAGTTCGATCGCGCGCCACACCTGGCGGCGGCTGTCGTCTTCCATCTTGCTCCAGCCGGCGATCTCGGGAATGGTGCGCAGGCACCCTTCGCAGAAGCCGCTCAGGCGGTCCATGCGGCACACCGACGAGCACGGCGAGGGCACCTCGCCGTCCATGCGCTGCACGGTGCCTGCGCGCTCGGCGAGCGCATGCGCTTCGTCGAAGTTCACACCACGTCGGCCACCGGCGCGCCGGTGAGCTTCTCTAAATCGGTCGGGTGCAGCTGGAACACCGCGTGCGGGTGGCCCGCGGCGGCCCAGATTTCCTCGAAGCGGAACAGCTCGCGGTCGATCAGCACCACCGGCTTGGTCACATGGCCCACCGGCGACACGCCGCCGATGGTGAAGCCGGTGCGCGCCTTCACGAAGTCGGCGTCGGCGCGGCCGGTCTTGCCGACGATGGCATCGACCTTCTTCTCGTCGACGCGCTTGTCGCCCGAGGTGATGACCAGCACCGCCGCCTCGTCGCTCTTGCGGCGGAAGATGATGCTCTTGGCGATCTGCCCGACCGAGATGCCGAGCGCGTCGGCGGCCTGCTGCGCGGTGCGGCAGGCGTCGTCGAGCATGCGGGGCGCATGGGGGTGGCCGGCGTCCTGCAGCACGCGGGAGACGCGCTGGACACCTTCAGGGAGGGAATGGAGTTCGGAGCCGCACATGGCAAGTTCTTCGGGGTTCGTGGAGGGCGTTCGCCCTGCGTTGCAAGGCCCCGAGCATACGGAAAAGCCCCGCGCGCCGGCGCCGCCGCCCCCATCCGCCCTTCAACCCCGGCGCACCAATGCGGAGAGCGCCGGCGCACGACGCACGTGCGCGGCGTGCCGGCGCCGGTCCGCTTTCGGTGCGCCACCGGCCGATGAGCCCCGCCACAAGGGCTTTTGAGCGCGGCACGCTTATTGCTGAACAGGGTTGCGACCCACCGGCTTCTGCGGCGGGTTCGCAGTGCCTCCGCTAACGACGGCGGGGTTCAAGCGCACCGATGGCCGCCCGCCGCCGGTTCGTCTGCTCCAACCCATTTCGCATCCGTTCCGTCGCGGGGGCCCCAACGACGCTGTCTGTTCGACAGCGGCTGCGGGGGCGCCTTCCAGGGCCGGTTGCGTGCAGGACCCCCAATGAAGATCGCAGTCATCGGCCACGGCATGGTCGGCCACAAGTTCCTCGAGCAACTCCACACGCTCGGCATTCCCGGCGCACAGGTCACCGTGCTGTGCGAAGAGCCGCGCCCGGCCTACGACCGGGTGCACCTGTCCGAATACTTCTCCGGCAAGACGGCCGACGACCTGTCGCTGGTCGAGCCCGGCTTCTTCGAGCGCAGCGGCTTCACGCTGCGCCTGGCCGCGCGGGCCGTGGCCGTCGAGCGGCGCAACAACACCGTCACCACGGCCGACGGCGAGGTGATCGCCTACGACAAGCTGGTGCTGGCCACCGGCTCCAACCCCTTCGTGCCGGCCGTGCCGGGCCGCGACCGGCCGAACTGCTTTGTCTACCGCACCATCGAGGACCTGGACGCCATGAAGGCCTGCGGCGCCAGGTCGCGCAGCGGCGTGGTGGTGGGCGGCGGCCTGCTGGGCCTGGAATGCGCCAAGGCGCTGCGCGACATGGGCCTGGAGACGCACGTGGTCGAGTTCGCGCCGCGCCTGATGGCGGTGCAAGTCGACGAAGGCGGCGGCCGTGCATTGCGCGGCAGCATCGAGGCGCTGGGCCTGCACGTGCACACCGGCCGCAACACGGTGGAGATCGTCGACGGCGCGAGCGCGCGGCACCGCATGGTGTTCGCCGACGGCACGCACCTGGAGACCGACATGATCGTGTTCTCCGCCGGCATCCGCCCGCGCGACGAACTGGCGCGCCAGAGCCTGCTGGCCGTGGGCCCGCGCGGCGGCGTGGCGATCGACAGCCACTGCCGCACCAGCGACCGCAACGTCTACGCCATCGGCGAATGCGCGTCGTGGAACGAACAGACCTTCGGCCTCGTCGCGCCGGGCTACGACATGGCCCGCGTGGCCGCGCGCCACATCGCCGGCCAGGACGACGCGGCCTTCACCGGCGCCGACCTGAGCACCAAGCTCAAGCTGATGGGCGTCGACGTCGCCAGCATCGGCGACGCGCACGGCAAGACGCCGAAGTCGCGCGCCTACCAATACATCGACGAGCGCAAGCAGGTCTACAAGAAGATCGTCGTCAGCGAAGACGGCAAACAGCTGCTGGGCGCCGTGCTGGTCGGCGACGCCAGCGAGTACGGCACGCTGCTGCAGCTGGCGCTCAACGGCATCGCGCTGCCCGACGAGCCCGAGTTCCTGATCCTGCCGTCCAGCGACGGCAAGGCCAAGCCGGGCCTGGGCGTCGATGCGCTGCCCGACAGCGCGCAGATCTGCTCGTGCAACAGCGTCACCAAGGGCCAGATCTGCGAGGCCGTAGGCCAGGGCGTGTGCACGCCCGCCGAGATGAAGGCCTGCACCCAGGCCGGCGCCACCTGCGGCGGCTGCGTGCCGCTGGTCACGCAGGTCATGAAGATGGAAATGGCCAAGCGCGGCATGGCCGTGAACAACCACCTGTGCGAGCACTTCCCCTACTCGCGCCAGGAGCTGTACCACCTCATCCGCGTGGGCGAGATTCGCAGCTTCGCCGACCTGCTCACGAAGCACGGCAAGGGCCTGGGCTGCGACATCTGCAAGCCGACCGCCGCGAGCATCTTCGCTTCGTGCTGGAACGAGTTCGTGCTCAAGAAAGACCTGGCCGGCCTGCAGGACAGCAACGACTACTTCCTGGGCAACATCCAGAAGGACGGCACCTACTCCGTGGTGCCGCGCATGCCCGGCGGCGAGGTCACGCCCGAGGGCCTGATCGCCGTGGGCCAGGTCGCGAAGAAGTACGGCCTGTACACCAAGATCACCGGCGGTGCGCGCGTG
This sequence comes from Variovorax sp. GW821-FHT09D07, assembly GCF_059416345.1. Lineage (NCBI taxonomy): Bacteria > Pseudomonadati > Pseudomonadota > Betaproteobacteria > Burkholderiales > Comamonadaceae > Variovorax > Variovorax sp. GW821-FHT09D07. The sequence continues at coordinate 42,126 of NZ_JBWKOY010000006.1, read as the reverse complement.
GACATGTTCGGCGCACGCGTGGAGCAGCTGCCGGCCATCTGGGAAGAACTCATCGCGGCCGGCTTCGAGTCGGGCCATGCCTACGGCAAGTCGCTGCGCACGGTGAAGAGCTGCGTCGGCTCCACCTGGTGCCGCTACGGCGTGGACGACAGCGTCGGCCTGGCCGTGGAACTGGAGAACCGCTACAAGGGCCTGCGCGCGCCGCACAAGATCAAGTTCGGCGTCTCGGGCTGCACCCGCGAATGCGCCGAGGCGCAGGGCAAGGACGTCGGCATCATCGCCACCGACAAGGGCTGGAACCTCTATGTGTGCGGCAACGGCGGCATGAAGCCGCGCCATGCCGAGCTGCTGGCGAGCGACCTGAGCAAGGCCGACCTCATCCGCATGATCGACCGCTTCCTGATGTTCTACGTGCGCACGGCCGACCGCCTGCAGCGCACCAGCACCTGGCGCGAGAACCTCGAGGGCGGCCTCGACTACCTCAAGGGCGTGCTGCTGCAGGACACGCTGGGCCTGGGCGCCGAGCTCGAGGCGCAGATGCAGCACGTGGTCGACACCTACCAGTGCGAATGGAAGACCGCGGTGAACGACCCCGCCACGCGCCAGCGCTTCCGCTCCTTCGTGAACAGCGAGAAGCCCGACGAGCACATCGTCTTCGTGCAGGAGCGCGGCCAGAACCGCCCCGCACGCCCCGAGGAACGCCGCGAGACCAGCGCCGCCTGAGCGACCGACAACGAAGGAAACCCCATGACCACCGACACCCTGAACTGGACCGCCGTGTGCGCCGCCGGCGACATCCTCCCCGACACCGGCGTGTGCGCGCTGGTCGACGGCGTGCATGTCGCGATCTTTCGCGTCGGCCAGGAGCCCTCGCTCTTCGCCATCGACAACGTCGACCCGAAGGCCGGCGCCAGCGTGCTCTCGCGCGGGCTGGTCGGCAGCCTGGGCGAGCGCATCGTCGTGGCCTCGCCGCTCTACAAGAACCACTTCGACCTGCGCAGCGGCGAATGCCTGGAGGCGCCCGAGCACTCGGTGCGCGCGCATGCGGTGCGCGTCGAGGACGGCCGCGTGCTCGTCGCGCTGGCCTGACGCCGCCCTCTTCTTCTCATTTTTCAGCCTCTCTCCAAGGACCCCGAATGGCCTACCTCGCCCCTGCCGAATTCGTGACCAAGATGGTCGACGCCGGTGAATCCAAGCTGCTGATGTCCACGCGCGACACGCTGATCCGCTCGTACATGGCCGGCGCCATCCTCGCGCTGGCCGCGGCCTTCGCCGTGAGCATCACCGTGAACACCGGCAATGCGCTGGTCGGCGCCATGCTGTTCCCGGTCGGCTTCATCATGCTGTACCTGCTGGGCTTCGACCTGCTCACGGGCGTCTTCACGCTGGCGCCGCTGGCCGTGCTCGACAAGCGCCCCGGCGCCACCTGGGGCGGCGTGATGCGCAACTGGAGCCTGGTGTTCGTGGGCAACTTCGCGGGCGCGCTCACGGTGGCGGTGTTCATGGCGATCATCTTCACCTTCGGCTTCAGCGAGGCACCCAACGCCATCGGCGAGAAGCTCGGCCACATCGGCGAAGGCCGCACCGTCGGCTACGCGGCGCACGGCGCGGCCGGCATGCTCACGCTGTTCATCCGCGGCGTGATGTGCAACTGGATGGTCTCGACCGGCGTGGTCGCGGCCATGATGTCGACCACCGTGTCGGGCAAGGCCATCGGCATGTGGATGCCCGTGATGGTCTTCTTCTACATGGGCTTCGAGCACTCCATCGTCAACATGTTCCTGTTCCCCGCCGGCCTGATGCTGGGCGGCAAGTTCACCTTCATGGACTACCTGATCTGGAACGAACTGCCCACCGTGATCGGCAACCTCGTCGGCGGCCTGACCTTCGTGGGCCTCACGCTGTACGCCACGCACTACAAGACGGCGGCCAAGCGCGTCGCCGGCTGAGCCACCGCATCGTTCGAATGCCCGCGCCGCCGCGCAAGCAGCTGCGCGTGACGCTCGGCCAGCATTCGCTGGCGGGGCTTCACGCGCCGGTCAACCAGGACTTCCACGGCGCCATGCTGCCCGAGGGCGCGCTGCGCGCGTCCAAGGGCATCGCCGTGGCGCTGGCCGACGGCATCGGCTCCAGCCGCGTGAGCCAGGTGGCGAGCGCGGCCGCCGTGCGCGGCTTTCTCGACGACTACTACGCCACCTCCGACACCTGGTCGGTGCAGCGCGCGGCGCAGCGCGTGCTGGGCGCCACCAACGCCTGGCTGCACGCGCAGACGATGCGCAGCGACGCGCGCTTCGACAAGGACAGCGGCTACGTCTGCACCTTCAGCGCGCTGATCCTCAAGGGCCGCGACGCGCACCTGCTGCACGTGGGCGACGCGCGCATCCACCGGCTGCACGCCGGCGCGCTCGAACAGCTCACCGAGGACCACCGCGTGCGCGTGTCGTCGGCCGAGTCGTACCTCGGGCGGGCGCTGGGCGCGGGCGCCCATGTGGAGATCGACCACCGCTGCTGGGAGGCCGAGGTGGGCGAGGTCTACCTGCTGGCCACCGACGGCGCCTACACGCACCTGGACGCCACCGCCGTGCACGAGGCGCTGGCGCGGCATGCCGACGACTTCGATGCGGCAGCGCGCTGGCTCGCGGAAACCGCGCGCACCCGGGGCAGCACCGACGACATCACGGTGCAGCTGCTGCGCATCGACGAGCTGCCCGACGCCGCCGCGCCGCCCGCACAGCTGCAGCGCGAGGGCCTGGCGATGCCGCCGGCGCTGGCGCCGCGGGCCCGCTTCGAGGGCTTCAGCCTCGTGCGCGAGCTGCACATGAGCGCGCGCAGCCACGTCTACCTGGCCACCGACGACGCCACCGGCCAGCCCGCCGTGCTGAAGCTGCCGTCGGTCGACCTGCGCGACGACCCCGGCTACCTCGACCGCTTCGTGCTCGAGGAATGGGTGGCGCGGCGCATCGACAGCCCGCACGTGCTCAAGGCCAGTGCCGTCGAGCGCCCGCGTGCGCACCTGTACGTGGCCATGGAGTACGTCGACGGCCACACGCTCGCGCAATGGATGGTCGACCACCCCCGGCCCGACCTGGACAGCGTGCGCGGCATCGTCGCGCAGCTGGCGCGCGGGCTGCAGGCGCTGCACGGCAAGGAGATGCTGCACCAGGACCTGCGGCCCGAGAACGTGATGATCGACCGCACCGGCACCGTGAAGATCATCGACCTGGCCGCGACCCACGTGGCCGGCCTGGCCGACGGCAGCGGCGAGGCGCGCGCGCTCGCCATCGAAGGCACGCTGCAGTACACCGCGCCCGAGTACTTCACCGGGCACGGCGGCAGCGCGCGCTCCGACCTGTTCTCGCTGGCCGCGATCGTCTACCAGATGCTGTGCGGCCAGCTGCCCTACGGCCTGCAGGTGTCGCGCATCCGCACACCGGCCGACGTGGGGCGGCTGCGCTATGTGCCCGTGCGCCACCTGCGGCCCGAGCTGCCCGCCTGGGTCGATGCCGTGCTGCAGAAAGCGCTGCACCCGCAGGCCGCGAAGCGGCAGCAGGCGGTGTCGGAGTTCGCGCACGACCTGCGCGCGCCGGGCCCGGAGTTCTGGAGTGCGCGGATGCCGCCGCTGATCGAGCGCCGCCCGGTGCTGTTCTGGCAGTGCACCACCGTGCTGCTGGCCGCGGCGGTGGTGCTGCTGCTGGGGCTGCGCGCCTTCGGGCGCTGAGAAGAGAAAAGGCTCAGCCCGCGCGCTTGGTGCGGATGGCCTTCGAGGCGCGCGAGTTCGGTTCGCGGCCCAGCGCTTCGCTGATGTACACGCCCGCGTCGATGAGCTTGTCCAGGTCGATGCCGGTGGCGATGCCCATGCCGTGCAGCATGTAGACCACGTCTTCGGTCGCCACGTTGCCCGTCGCGCCCTTGGCGTAGGGGCAGCCGCCCAGGCCGGCCGAGGACGACTGGAAGTTCCACACGCCCAGCTCGAGCGCCGCCAGCGTGTTGACCAGCGCCTGCCCGTAGGTGTCGTGGAAGTGACCGGAGATGGCGTCGACATCGAAGTGCGCCAGCGTGGCCTCCATGGCCGCCTGCACCTTGCGCGGCGTGCCCACGCCGATGGTGTCGGCCACGTCCACGCGCTGCACGCCGATGCCCTTCATCAGTTGCGCGAGGTAGCCGACCTTGGCCGGCGCGATCTCGCCTTCGTAGGGGCAGCCCACGGTGCACGACATGGCGCCGCGCACGGCGATGCCCTTGGCGCGCGCCGCCTCGACCACGGGCGCGAAGCGCTCGATGCTCTCGGCGATCGAGCAGTTGATGTTCTTCTGGCTGAAGGCCTCGCTCGCGGCGCCGAACACCACGATCTCGTCGGGCCATTCTTCGCGCGGCGCGGCAATGGCGGCCTCGAAGCCCTTCATGTTGGGCGTGAGCACCGAGTAGAGAACGCCCGGCTTGCGCGTGATGCCGTGCATCACTTCGGCGTTGTCGGCCATCTGCGGTACCCACTTGGGCGAGACGAAGCTGGTGACCTCGATCTCTTTCAGGCCGGCGTCCTGCAGGCGGTGCACGAGGCCGATCTTGACCTCGGCGGAGACGGGTTGCTTTTCGTTCTGGAGGCCGTCGCGCGGACCGACGTCGACGAGCTTGACCTGGGTGGGGAGTTTCATGGGATGTCTCTGGTGTCGCTGTCGCGGGAGGGTGATGAAAAACCGGCTTCGATTGTCCGACACATGGCCGCGCGCTGCTTGGTACACAAGTCGCGGAAGGTAGCAATGCGCGCCTGTGGGGTTGCAAATGGTGCCAACCGGTCGGCCCCGCCGGAAAACAGCCGCTAGACGGTTTCGCGCTGCGCGAAGCCGTCGGGCAGATTGCTCGCGGCTTCGGCCTCGCTCACATCGACCGCCTCCACGCGCGCACCGGCCGGCCCCTGACGCGCCCAGTGCACCAGCGCCTCGACCGCATCGGCCTCGCCGGCCACGAGCGCTTCGACCTTGCCGTCGCGCCGGTTGCGCACCCAGCCGCGCACGCCGAGCCGCTGCGCGGCCTGCACCATCGACCAGCGATACCCCACGCCCTGCACGAGGCCGTGGACGACGAGATGGCGGGTGATGGTGGCGTGAGCGTTCATGGAAAGTGGGTCAGTACGACTTCGGCAGCCCCAGTGCTTTTTCGGCGATGAAGTTCAGGATCATCTGCGGGCTGACCGGCGCGATGCGCGGGATGTAGCTCTCGCGCAGCAGGCGCTCGACATGGTATTCCTTCGCGTAGCCCATGCCACCCAGTGTGAGCACGGCGTTCTGGCAGGCGTCGTGCGCCGCCTCGGCCGCGAGGTACTTGGCGGCGTTGGCCTCGATGCCGCAGGGCTCGCCCGTGTCGTAAAGCGTGGCGGCCTTGAGCATCATCAGGTCGGCGGCTTCCAGATTGGCCCAGGCGCGCGCGAGCGGATGCGCCACGCCCTGGTTCTGACCGATGGGCCGGCCGAAGACCACGCGCTCCTGCGCGTACTGCGAAGCGATGCGCAGCGCGGCGCGGCCGATGCCGATGGCTTCGGCGGCGATCAATATGCGCTCGGGGTTCAGGCCGTGCAGGATGTATTCGAAGCCCCGGCCCTCCTCGCCGATGCGGTCTTCCTGGGGCACCTCGAGGCCGTCGATGAAGAGCATGTTCGAGTCGACCGCCGCGCGGCCGAGCTTGTGGATCTCGCGCACCTCGACCTTGCTGCGGTCCAGTGCCGTGTAGAAAAGCGTGAGGCCCTGCGTGGGCTTCTTCACCTGGTCCAGCGGCGTGGTGCGCGTGAGGATCAGCATGCGGTCGGCCACCTGCGCGGTCGAGATCCAGATCTTGCGGCCGTGCAGCAGGTAGCTGCCGCTGGGCTGGCGCACCGCCTGCGTCTTGAGGCTCGTGGTGTCGAGCCCCGCGTCGGGCTCGGTCACGGCGAAGCAGGCTTTCTCGGTGCCCGCGATCAGCGGCGGCAAAAAGCGCTGGCGCTGCGCCTCGGTGCCGAACACCACCACCGGGTTGAGGCCGAAGATGTTCATGTGCACCGACGACGCACCCGACATGCCCGCGCCCGACGCGCTGATGGCACGCATCATCAGCGCCGCCTCGGTGATGCCCAAGCCCGCGCCGCCCTGCGCCTCGGGCATGGCGATGCCGAGCCAGCCGCTGTCGGCGACGGCGCGGTGGAATTCGTGCGGGAACACGGCGCGGTCGTCGTGGTCGCGCCAGTAGTCGACGGGGAAGTCTTCGCACAGGCGCTCGATGGCCGCGACGAGCGAGCGCTGGTCTTCGTTCAGGGAGAAATTCATTCGCTGTCTTTCGTGGGTTCCGGCTGCAGCGTGACGCCGCGCGCGAGCATGCGGTCGATGGCGTCGTCCGCATAGCCCGCTTCGCGCAGCAGCTCGACGCTCTGCTCGCCGATGCGCGGCGCGGGCCGGCGGATGGCCGCGGGCGTGGCGCTGTAGCGGCCGACAGGCGCGAGCGTGCGGATGCGGCCTTCGCTCGGGTGATCGAACTCGGGGAAGAAATCGACGGCGCGCAGGTGCGGGTCGTCGAGCAGGCTCTCGGTGGTGTGCAGGCGCGCGACGGGAATGTCGGCGGCTTCGAGCAGCGCCATCCATTCGTCGCTGCCGCGCGTGGCCATCACCTCGGCCACGAACGCATAGACCGCGCCGATGTTCGCGGCGCGCGCCGTGTGCGTGCCGAACATCGGCGAGCTGCGCAGCTCGGGCCGGCCGATCACGTCGAAGAAGGCCTGCCAGTGCTTGTCGTTGTAGATGAGCACGCCGAGGTAACCGTCGGCCGTGGCGTAGGGCTTGCGGTGCTCCGCGAGCAGGCGCGCGTAGCCGGTGGGCCCGAGCGGCGGCTCGAAGCTGTGGCCGCCGAGGTGGTCGCCCATGACGAACTGCGAGAGCGCCTCGAACATCGGCACTTCCACCGCCTGGCCTTTGCCGGTGCGCTGCGCGCTGAGCACGGCGGCGAGCAGCGCGATGGCGGCCTGCAGGCCCACGGCGCGGTCGGCCAGCGTGACGGGCGCGTAGCGCGGCACACCGCCGCTTTGCTGCGCGAAGAGCGAGGCGACGCCGGCCGCGCCCTGGATCAGGTCGTCGTACGCGGGCTTGCCGGCGTAGGGGCCTTCTTCGCCGTAGCCGAAGGCGCCGAGGTAGACGATCTTCGGATTGACCGCCGCCACGGCCTCGTAGCCGAGCCCCAGCCGCGCCATCGCCTGCGGGCGCGTGTTGTAGATGAGCGCATCGCAGCCCGCCGCAAGCCGCAGGCAGGCCTCGCGGCCTTCGGGCTGCTTGAGGTCGAGCACGATGGAGCGCTTGTTGCGGTTCAGATGCATCGCCATCGCGCCCATGCCCGCATGGCGCATCGGGCCGACGGCGCGCAGGTTGTCGCCCGACGGCGGCTCGACCTTGATGACGTCGGCGCCGAGGTCGCCGAGGGTCTGCGTGGCGTACGGGCCCATCACCACGGCGGTGAGGTCGAGGATGCGGATGCCTTCGAGGGGTCCGGTCGCGTCGCTCATTCCGGTTGGATGCCCGCAGCCTGGATCAGCTTCTTCCACTTCGCCAGCTCCGACACGGTGAAGGCCCCGAGTTCTTCCGGCGTGCTGCCGAACGCATCGAACCCCAGCTTGCTCACGCGCTCGCGGAAGGCGGCACCGTTCGCCATCTCCGACAACGCCTTGTTGAGCTTGAGCACGACATCGCGCGGCGTGCCGGCCGGCGCGAACACGCCGTTCCACGAGGTGATGTCGAAGCCCTTGAGCTCGGGCGTGTCGGCCAGCGGCGGCAGTTCGGGAAAGAGCTTGGTGCGCTCCTGCGTGGTGACCGCAATGGCGCGCATCTTGCCGGCCTTGACCGTGGCGAGCCCCGCGGCGAGGTCGACCACCATCATCGACACCTGTCCGCCGATGAGGTCGGCGATGGCCGGCGGCGTGCTCTTGTAGGGCACGTGCAGCATCGGGATACCGCTCATGCGCGACAGCGTGGCGCCGCTCACGATGCCGGTGCTGTTGCCGCTGGCGTAGGTGAGCTTGCCGGGATGCGCGCGGCCCCAGGCCAGCAGCTCGGCCACGCTCTTCACGGGCAGGTCGTTGTTCACCACCAGCATGAACGGCAGGTTGCCCATGCGGCTGACGGGCGCGAAATCTTTCACCGGGTCGTAGGGCAGCGACTTCATCAGGCTCGGGTTGGCCGAGTGCGTGGTGTTGGTCGTCATGAAGAGCGTGTAGCCGTCGGGCGGCGCCTTGGCCACCAGCTCGGCCGCGATCACGCCGCTGGCGCCGGCCCGGTTGTCGACGATCACCGAGGCCTTGAGCGCCTCGCCCAGCATCTGCGCGGTGATGCGCGCCACCGCGTCGGTGCCGCTTCCGGCCGCGAAGGGCACGACGAGCTTGATCGGCTGCTTCGGATAGCCGCCGTCCTGCGCGAAGGCCCAGGGCGCGGCGCCCACGAGGCCCGCCGCGGCGCCGATGGAAATGAAACGGCGGCGGCTTTCCACCGCGACTGTTTCTGTCGCGTTCTTCGTCTGCATGGTTGTGTCTCCGGGGGTTGTCGTTCAGGGCCGGATCACGCGCTCCGGCGATTCCTCGTACGGCGGGCTGTAGATCACCAGCACGCGCACCGGCTCGTCGCTCACCACCGTGAAGGTGTGCATCGCGTCGGCCGGAAAAAAGCAGCTGTCGCCAGGATGCAGCTCCTGCCGCTGGCCGCCCACCTCGGCGACCGCGCGGCCTTCGAGCATGTAGCAGACCTGTTCGATGCCCGGGTGCGCATGCGGCAGCGCGCCCTTGCCCTTCTGGATATGGCCCACCAGCACCTCGAGCTGCTTCGCACCCACCGTCTCGGGACCGATCAGGCGCTTGTTCAGCGTGCCGGTGTGGTTGGCGGGGTGGTAGCCGGTGATCTCGTCCTCGCGGACGAAGTAGCGCGCAGCGGTGGCCGTCATCGGGGGCTTTCTGTCTTGGGTTCGATCGCCAGGCAGGCCGAGCGCAGCATCGCGGCGATGTCGTCGATGCGCGCTTCCATGCGGTAGCGCGGACCGGCCACCGAGATCGCGTAGGCCTCGCCGCCGATGCGCAGCGGCCAGGCCAGGCCGATCAGGTCGGGAATGCTTTCGCCGAGGTTGCCGTACCAGCCGCGCGCGGCGCCGCGCTGCAGCTCGGCCTCGATGGCATCGGCGGTGGTGAGCGTGGCGTCGGTGAGCGGCGCGAGCGTCATGCCCTCGAGCAGCTTGCGGCGCGCTTCGGGTGCGAGCGTGGACAGCAGCGCGCGGCCCATCGAGTTGGCGTACGCGGGGCGCGTTTCGCCCGACTCGGCCGTGTAGCGGATGCGCTGCGGTGCGCTCAGCACGTCGAGGTAGACGACGTGCTCGGCATCGCGGAACTTGCCGAACACCACCGTTTCGCAGGCGGCGTCGCGCAGTTCCTCGAGCGTGGCCTTCACCCGGTCGAGCACCGGGTCGTGCGCGGCGATGACCTGCGCCATGGCCAGCAACCGCCCCGTCGGGTAGTAGCCCTGGCGGCGGCCGGTCTCGTACATGTAGCCCTGCTCTTCGAGCGTGCGGATCAGGCCCAGGCAGCTGGACACCGGCATGTCGAGCAGCCGCGCCATCTCGGACAGGGCCAGCGGCTGCTTCTCCCGGGCGAAGAGCTCGACGATCTCGATCACGCGAAACGCTGTTTTCACAACCATGAAGAAATTTTCTCGTATGTGAAAAACAAAAGCGTCGGGGTTTTCCCCCGCCGGCCGCGTGTCAGCCGGACCGTCGTCGGCGCACGGGGGTCAGTAGCCGCGGACGGGATCGACGATGCCGGCGATCGGCAGGCCCTGCTCCATCGCGCGGATCTTCCCGGCGATCTGGGCGATGGACTCCTCGCGCAGCGTGCGCGCCGAGCCGTGCGGCGTGACGGTGATCTTGGGGTGCCGCCAGAAGGCATGGTCGGCCGGCAGCGGCTCGACCTGGAACACGTCGAGCGTGGCGCCCGCGAGCTGGCCGGCGTCGAGCATCGGGATCAGGTCGTCTTCCACCAGGTGGCCGCCGCGCGCGATGCTGATGAGGTAGCCCTCGGGCTTGAGCTTGCCCAGCGTGGTGCGGTTCAGGATGCCGCGCGTGGACTCGGTGAGCGGCAGCAGGTTGACCAGCACGCGCGTGGAGGCCAGGAACTCGTCGAACTGCGCCTCGCCACTGAACACCTGCACGCCGTCGAGCGCCTTGGGCGAGCGGCTCCAGCCGAGCACCGGAAATTCGAACTGCGCCACGGCCTTGGCCACGCGCTCGCCGAGCACGCCCAGGCCCATGATGCCGACCGGAAAATCGCGCCGCAGCTTCGGCTTGCGGTAGCTCCACTTGCCCTCGCGCGCATCCGCTTCGTACACGTCGAACTCGCGGAAGTGGCGGATGAGCGTATGGCACACGTACTCGGCCATCTGCACCGACATGCCCGCGTCGTCGAGGCGCACGATGCGCGTGTGCGCGGGCACCTTGAGCTTGAGCAGCGCATCGACGCCCGCGCCGATGTTGAACAGGCCGCGCAGGTCGGGCTGCTCGTCGAGGAACTGCTGGGGCGGCGCCCACACCACGCCGTGGTCGGCCTGCGGCGCGCCGGGCGCCCAGGCTTCGATGGTGGCTTCGGGGAGTTCGGCCTTCAGGCCATCGATCCAGGGATCGGGACGGTTGTCGGTGAGGTAGACGGAGATTCGCATGGGCGCCATCTTAGAAGGCACCGGCTTGTTGCGTCGCGCGCCATCTCCTATGCTCGACCGCATTCAGCCACCCAGGAGACACCTTCCATGATCAAAGTCAGCGTGATGTACCCCCACACCCCCGGCGCGCGGTTCGACCACGACTACTACCGCGACCAGCACATGCCCATGCTCAAGGCCCGCATGGGCGACGCCTGCCTCTCGTACACCATCGACAAGGGCCTGGGCGGCGGCGCACCGGGCTCGCCGCCCACGTATGTCGGCATGTGCCACGTGTTCGCCGAATCGGTCGAGTCCTTCCAGAAGGCCTTCGGCCCGCACGTGAAGGAGATCATGGGCGACGTGAAGAACTACACCGACATCGCGCCGGTGATGCAGATCAGCGAAGTGGTGGTGGGCTGACGGACGTCAGCTGACCCAGGCTTGCGCAGTGGCGAGAGCACGCCATATGCCCAGAGGCCGGTGCAACAACATGAAGTGGCCCGAGCCTCGCAAGCCGCCCTGTCGGAGCGACATGTAGAAAAGTGCCTGGCTCGTCTGCTCGTCGATGCCCACGCGGGAGATGCGCACAAGGCCAATGGCATCTGGATAGGCTTTGTAGAAACGCTCCCAGGCTGCGCCGAGCTTGTCTGCGTCGAACAGGCGATCAACGTCGCTCGCGCGGACCATTTGCAATCGAAGGTTCGGGCGCACGAGTTGGCTGGGTATCCATAACGGCGAAGGCTTGGCCAGCACCCGCAGGAAATCGTCGAGTCCCCTCCTCGCGGCCTGAGGCAAATCTTTCGCGAGCTGGTCACGGCCATTAGCAAGACCGATAGTCCCGAACGCCTCGTCGGTGATCGCAGTGGTCTGCTCGATCACCAGCTTCTTCGCAGACGGCTTGTCCGGCTCAAGGCTGTTCAGGTAGGCCGCGATGACCTCTCGCTCGACAGCCCGCATCGGCTCGCTGCCGAGTGCCGGCACGGGCACCAGCGAGCCGGCCATCGCAGCTATGGCAACGCGCCGGTTTGGCGTATGCAGCATGTCAGAGCGCCGGCCGCATCAGCTTCACCCAGCGCTCGACCGAAGGCCGCTGCCACTGCTGGCCCGCATAGGCCACGAGCCGCGGCGGCACCGCATCCCCGTTCAGCACCAGCCGGTTCAGCATCAACGCGAGGTCGACATCGGCGATCGACCAAGCCCCGAACAGGTATTCCGCCCCCACGGGCAGCAGCGCCTCGGCCGCATCGAACAGCGAGCGGGCCGACGCCTGCGCCGCCGCGGACAACGGCGCGTGCGTGGGCCCGTAGAACACCACCTCGGTCGAACGCTCCTGCCGGATCGGCATCAGGTCGCTGCGCAGCCAGGCCTGCACCTGGCGGGCCCGGGCCTTGCTGCGCGCATCCTGGGGGTACAGCGGCGTTCCCGGAAACACCTCGTCGAGGTACTCCGTGATCGCCGACGACTCCGACAGCGCGAAGTCGCCGTGCACCAGCGTCGGCACGCGCTGCGTGAGCGACAGCTGCGAGAAACCGGCGGCCCGGTTCTCCCGCGCCGCGAGGTCCAGGGGTGTCATCTCGAAGTCCAGCTGCTTTTCATGCAGCGCCACGAACACCGACATGGCGTAGGGGCTGGCGAACTGGGCGTCGACGTAGAGGCGTATCGGGTCTTGCATCGAGGAGGGACTCCTGTAGAGGGCGACGGGCCCGCTTGCGATCTTAGAGCGCCGGTATCTCGCGGCTACGCGCCGGCCTGCCCCAGGTCTTTCCGAACGCGGGCCATCAACCCCACGCCCGGCAAGTAACCCCGGTCCGCTTCGTCGAGCCGCGTCGGGTCGACACTCCACGCACCGGCCAGCGCCGTGACGTCTTCTTCGCCCGGCATGACGCTGCCGCCGCCCGGGCGGACCTGCCGGTCGGCGTCGCGGTGCGACATGCCTGAGGCGACCAGCGCGTCCTTCCGCGCCCACTCTTCCTCGAGCAGTTCCGAGAGCCGATCGCGCGCATCGACCGGCGACAGTCCGCTGAGCACGGCAAAGCCCAGTGCGGCTTCCTCGGCGCTCTGTGCGCCCACGTTCGCATACACCTCGCCGCTGCTGCCTGCATAGCAGAACTGCCGCCCGGGCTCGCCGCGGCGTGCGCGCGCCCAGGTGACGAAGTCGGCGACACGGTGGCTGCCGAAGAATTGCGCTTCGCCGAAGTGGTCCTTCAGGCGCGTGAAGATCACGTCGAAGGCCTGCCCGATGCCTTCGAGGCGGTCCTCCGGGTACACGGCGGGATACGGCAGGCCGTCCCCCACGAGAAGCACCCAGCCCTCGACGGGCGGTGATGCGAACACCCAGGGGGCCTGTCCGCCAGACGTCCGGCGGTAGGCCGCCGCGATGCCGGTGTGCCAGTTGGCCGGCCCTTCGGACGCCCACCCGAGGGCATCGAGCACTTGTGCGGGGTCCGAGGCTCGCACGGCAAACCAGCAGACCTTGTAGCCGAAGGGCTCCGGCAGGTCCGGGGTCGCGTCGAACTGCGGCGGAGGTGCCTCGACGGGTGGCGCGGGCGGGTTCCGTGGTGGACGCTTCAAGGGCTTCGGCGGCGTCGGGGGCGCCGCAGCCCACGGGGCGGCGATCAATCGCGCCATGGGCTGGGCGGGTTTGACGTCGAAGGTGTAGCGCAGTGCAGGGGGCGCTGCGGGCGGTGGCGCCGGTTCAGGCGCAGCCGGCACAGAGGCAGGCACCGCCCCATCGTCCTGCGCCGTCCCCAGGCCCAGTCCCGCAAGAAACTTCCGAAATCGACCCGCCATGCGGCCCCTCCTTCTTGTCGTGCGGCCGCGCTGTGTCGGGCGCGGCCGGCGCGCAGTGTCTCACGCCACCTTGGCGCGACGACGACGCCACAGCACCCGCACCAGCCATCCCACGGGCAGCACCACCAGCAGCAGCCACGGCAGGGCAGCGGCCACGAAGGTGATGAGCGCGCCCACGCTTTCGGCCAGCACGTCGCCGGCGTTGCGCAGCGCGTGCGCCATCGGGCTGTAGCCGTCGCTGCCGCTCACCAGCGCGCGCTTGGGCGTGAACTGGACCTGGATGTGCTGCTTGCTGGTCTGCTGCGCCAGCACCTTGCGCTGGGTGGCGATGGCGTCGAGCTCGGCCTGCGTGTCCGACAGCGTGCGCTGGATCGCCAGCAGGTCGGCCATGGTGCGCTTGGTGACGGTGTCGCGCAGCATGACGCGCAGGCTGTCGCGGAACTCGGTGCGGTTCTTGATGCGGGCCTCGACGTCGATCACCTCGGAGGTCTTGTCCTCGCTGGTGGTGGTGTGCGAGACCACGTTCGCCACGCCGGCCAGGCCGCCGAGCAGCTTGTCGACGTCGGCGGGTTCCACGCGCATCTCGAGCAGGGCGTTGCCCGGCTGCTGCGGCGTCTCGCGCAGCAGCGAGGACGACAGCAGCTCGCACTTCAGCGTGCCGCACAGGTCGCGCACCTTGCCCCAGGCGTCGGCCAGCTGTTCGGCCGGCACTTCGACGTTCAGGTCCTGCCGCACGGCCAGGAAGCGCTGCAGCGCGGTCTCACTACTGCCGCCCCGCGCCTCGTCGGACTGCGACGCGGCGATCTCGGCCTGCGGCGCGCTCGCCCGCTGTGCTTTCATGGCACCGCCATAGCCCATCGGCGGCGCCGGCATGGACGAGGAGGCTGGCGCGACCGACTCGGCACTGCGCTCGCGGCCGCAGCCGGCCAGCGACAGGGCAGCCGCCAGGGCCAGCAGGACAGCGCCTGCGCGGTGGCGCACGGCGGCGCGGGGTGTCGACACGGAAAGGGTGCGGCGGCTCATCAGGACTCCTTGAAAAGAATGACTACCACCGCTGATACGGGCGAGCGCCCGGATCGGGGTTAAGCGGCAGCCGCCATTCGCAACAATTCGTCGCCCTCCGCCACCTGCTCGCCCGGCGAGAACATCAGTTCTTCCACCGTGCCGTCGGCCGGCGCGGCGATGGTGTGCTCCATCTTCATGGCTTCCATCACGGCCAGCGGCTGGCCGCGGCTGACCTTGTCGCCGGCCTTGACCGCGAAGGACACGACCTTGCCGGGCATCGGCGCCGTGAGGCGGCCGCCTTCGGCGTGGGTGTCGCCCGCGTGGGCGAGGCGGTCGATGGCCGTGAGGCGCGTGGCGCCCTTCGCCGCGAACACGTGGGCGGTGGCGCCGTCCAGGTGCACGTCGAGGGTCTGGCGCGTGCCGGCGAACTCGAGCTCGAACTCGCCCGTGGGAAAACGCCCGATGGTGAGCGGGCCTTCGACACCGCCCACGGCGAGGTGCAGGCCGCCGTCGCGGCGGTAGGTCAGCAGTGCGCTGTGCTCGGCACCACGGAACTCGAAGTCGAAGCGGCGCTTGTACTCGCCATGCGCGCGCCAGCCGTCGCGGCGCTCGAAGGGGTCGGGCAGCTGCGTCGGCCACTCGGTGACCAGCGTGCGCGTGATGGCGGCGGCCGCGGCCAGCGGCAGGCCCAGCGGCTCGCGGTCGAACAGCACGGCGCGCTCGCGCTCGATGAGCGCGGTGTCGAGGTTGGCCTTCGAGAACGACTCGGTCGCCAGGATGCCGCGCAAAAACTGCACGTTGGTCGACACGCCCACGATCTGCACCTGCGCCAGCGCGGCGTCGAGCCGGGCCAGCGCCTCGGCGCGCGTGCTGCCGTGCACGATGAGCTTGGCGATCATCGAGTCGTAGAAGGGCGAGATCTCGCCGCCTTCGCGCACGCCGTCGTCGATGCGCACGCGGCTGCGCTGGAAGGCGGTCGCCTGCGGCTTGCGGTACACGCGCAAGGTGCCGGTGGCGGGCAGGAAGTTGTTGTCGGGGTTCTCGGCGCAGATGCGCGCCTCGATGGCGTGGCCGTGGATCTGCAGCTCCGATTGCTTGGCGGGCAGCGGTTCGCCCGAGGCCACGCGCAATTGCCACTCCACCAGGTCGAGGCCGGTGATGGCTTCGGTCACCGGGTGCTCCACCTGCAGGCGCGTGTTCATCTCCATGAAGAAGAAGTTCATCTCGCCGCCTTCGCGCTGCTCGACGATGAACTCCACCGTGCCCGCGCCCACGTAGTTCACGGCACGCGCCGCGGCCACGGCCGCATCGCCCATCTGCTTGCGCATCGCCTCGGTCATGCCGGGCGCGGGCGCTTCCTCGAGCACCTTCTGGTGACGGCGCTGCACCGAGCAGTCGCGCTCGAACAGGTAGACGTAGTTGCCCTGCGTGTCGCCGAACACCTGGATCTCGATGTGGCGCGGGCGCTGCACGTACTTCTCGATCAGCACCGCGTCGTCGCCGAAGCTGTTGATGGCTTCGCGCTTGCAGGAGGCCAGTGCCGCCTCGAAGTCCGCAGCCTTGTCGACCGCACGCATGCCCTTGCCGCCACCGCCGGCGCTGGCCTTGATGAGCACCGGGTAGCCGATGCGGTCGGCCTCGCGCTGCAGCAGCGCCGGGTCCTGGTCGCTGCCGTGGTAGCCGGGCACGAGCGGCACGCCGGCCTTTTCCATCAGCTGCTTCGACTCGGCCTTCAGGCCCATGGCCTTGATCGCCGAGGGCGGCGGGCCGATGAAGGCCAGCCCGGCGTCGGCGCAGGCCTGCGCGAACTCTTCGTTCTCGCTGAGGAAGCCGTAGCCCGGGTGCACGGCTTCAGCGCCCGTGGCCTTGGCGGCCTCGAGGATCTTTTCCCAGCGCAGGTAGCTGTCCTTCGGGGCACTGCCGCCGAGGTACACCGACTCGTCGCAGGCGCGCACATGGTTGGCGTGCGCATCGGCATCGGAGTACACCGCCACGGTGCGAACGGCCATGCGACGTGCGGTTGCTGCGACACGGCAGGCGATCTCGCCACGGTTGGCGATGAGGATCTTCTTAAACATTCGGAGTGTCTCCCGGAGGATTCTTTTTCAGTTGAAAGGCGGACGTGACGCCCGGATCGGGCCGGCCACTGAAGATGCGTGCCACGCGGCTGAACAGCGCGCGCAGAAAACGCCAGCTCTTGCGGATGAGCCACACGCTGAGCACGAGCACGAAGACGAACAGCACGAGAAAGACCAGCGGATGCGCCACCGCGAGCCACAGACCGGCCGGCACCATCGAGTCTTCGACCAGCGACGCACCGACGTTCGAGAACGGCTCGGGCGAGGTGTTGATGGCCGCGCGCGTGGTGGCCTTGGCCGCATGCGCCGTGGCCGCGAAGCCGCCGCCCAGCAGCGCCGCGACGACGGCCATGGCGCCATGGTCGGCACCGAACACGCTGGCCGCGAGCGCCGCGCCGGCGGGGATGCGGATGGCGGTGTGCACCACGTCCCACAGCGAATCGAGGCCCGGGATCTTGTCGGCGAAGAACTCGACGAACACCATGAAGCCGCTGACCGCCAGCACGATCGGATGCGCGAGCATCTGCAGCCCCGCGGGCAACGGCACCCAGCCGAAGTAGCCGACCAGGCCGGTCAGCAGCACGACGAGGTACAGGCGCACGCCGCTGGCCCAGCCGATGGCGGCGGCCAGTGCGAGCAGTTGCGGCATGTCGAGTGCGTTCATGGCGGTCCTTGGTTGGCTGTCAGCCGGCGAGCCAGGACGGCTTGCGCTTCTGCAGGAAAGCCTGCACGCCCTCGCGGCCTTCGTCGCTCGCGCGGATGTCGGCGATGCCTTCAACCGTCTTGGCGATGAGCGCGCTGTCGATCTCGCGGCCGGCCACGTCGGCGATCAACTGCTTGCAGGCGCGCACGGCGGCGGGGCTGGCGCCGGTGAGGGCTTTCAGCAGCTCGTCGACCTTGGCGTCGAGCGCGTCGGCGGCCACCACCTCATGCACGAAGCCGATGCGGTGCGCCTCGGCGGCGGTGAAGCGCTCGGCCGTGAGGAAGTAGCGCTGCGAGGCGCGCGGGCCCATCGCACGCAGCACATACGGGCTGATGGTCGCGGGCACGAGGCCGATCTTCACTTCGCTGAGGCAGTACCACGCGGTGTCCACGCTCACGGCCATGTCGCACGCGGCCACGAGCCCCATGCCGCCCGCGTACACGTCGCCCTGCACGCGCGCGATGGTGGGCTTGGGGCACTCGGCGATGGTGCGCAGCATGTCGGCCAGCTTGCCCGCGTCGGCAAGGTTCTCGCCCCGCGTGTAGTCGGCCATGCGGCGCATCCAGTTGAGGTTGGCGCCCGCGCAGAAGGCAGGGCCGTTCGCGCCGAGCACGACGGCCTTGACCTGCGGCGCGGCGCCGGCTTCGAGAAAGGCCTGCGTCAGCTCGGCGATCACGACGTCGTCGAAAGCGTTGCGCGCGTCGGGCTGGTCGAGCCAGATGCGGGCGACCGCGCCGTCGAGGGCGAGGTTCAGCTTGGTGAAGGTGCTGCTCATGCGGTGCCCCTGGTCACATGCGGAAGATGCCGAACTTCGGTTCGGGGATCGGCGCGTTGCGCGATGCGGCCAGGCCCAGCGCGAGCACGCGGCGCGTGTCGGCCGGGTCGATGATGCCGTCGTCCCACAGGCGCGCGGTGGCGTAGTAGGGGTGGCCCTGGTCTTCGTACTGCTGGCGGATCGGGGCCTTGAAGGCTTCTTCTTCGTCGGCGCTCCAGCTGCCGCCCTTCAGTTCGATGCCGTCGCGCTTCACGGTGGCCAGCACGCTCGCGGCCTGCTCGCCGCCCATGACGCTGATGCGCGCGTTGGGCCACATCCAGAGGAAGCGCGGGCTGTACGCGCGGCCGCACATGCCGTAGTTGCCGGCGCCGAAGCTGCCGCCGATGATGATCGTGAACTTGGGCACGTTGGCGGTGGCCACGGCCGTCACCATCTTGGCGCCGTGGCGCGCAATGCCTTCGTTCTCGTACTTGCGGCCCACCATGAAGCCGGTGATGTTCTGCAGGAACACCAGCGGGATCTTGCGCTGGCAGCACAGCTCGATGAAGTGCGCGCCCTTCTGCGCCGACTCGCTGAACAAAATGCCGTTGTTGGCGATGATGCCGACCGGCATGCCTTCGATCTCGGCAAAGCCGCACACCAGCGTGGCGCCGAAGCGGGCCTTGAACTCGTGGAACTCGCTGCCGTCGACGATGCGCGCAATGATCTCGCGCACGTCGAAGGGCTTGCGCGTGTCGGTGGGGATCACGCCGTACAGCTCTTCGCGCGGGAAGTCGGGCGCGCGCACCGTGGTGCCTTGCGGCGTGTCGGCGGCCTTCGCGTTGAGGTTGGCCACCGCCGAGCGTGCCAGCGCCAGTGCGTGCAGGTCGTTCTGCGCCAGGTGATCGACCACGCCCGACAGGCGCGTGTGCACGTCTCCGCCACCCAGGTCTTCGGCCGACACGACCTCGCCGGTGGCCGCCTTCACGAGCGGCGGGCCGCCCAGGAAGATGGTGCCCTGGTTCTTCACGATGATCGATTCGTCGCTCATCGCCGGCACGTACGCACCGCCGGCCGTGCACGAGCCCATGACCACCGCGATCTGCGGAATGCCCTGGGCGCTCATGTTGGCCTGGTTGTAGAAGATGCGGCCGAAGTGATCGCGGTCGGGGAACACCTCGTCCTGGTTCGGCAGGTTGGCGCCGCCCGAGTCCACGAGGTAGATGCAGGGCAAGCGGTTCTGCTCGGCGATCTCCTGCGCACGCAGGTGCTTCTTGACGGTCAGCGGGTAGTAGGTGCCGCCCTTCACGGTCGCGTCGTTGCACACGATCATGCAGTCGACACCGTTCACGCGGCCGATGCCGGTGATGATGCCGGCGCCCGGCGCCGACTCGGCCCCCTTGCCGTCGAGGTACATCGCATGCGCGGCCAGCGGCGCGATTTCGAGGAAGGGCGTGCCCGGATCGAGCAGCTCGGCCACGCGGTCGCGCGGCAGCAGCTTGCCGCGCGCCGTGTGCTTGGCGCGCGCGGCCTCGCCGCCGCCCTGCTCCACTTTCGCGAACTGCTGCTGCAGGTCGTCGACCAGCGCGCGCATGGCGGCCGCATTGGCCTGGAAGTCGGCCGAACGCGCATTCAGTTTGGTTTCGAGTTTGCTCATGCTGTCTTTTCTTGGCTGAGACCGAGCTGCTCGGTCATGGCATCGCGGATCTTGAATTTCTGGATCTTGCCGGTCACCGTCATCGGGAACTCGGAGACGAACTGGATGTACTTGGGCACCTTGTAGTGCGCGATCTGGCCCTTGCAGAAGTCGCGGATCTCGGCGTCGGTGGCGCTCTGGCCGGGCTTGACGATGATCCAGGCGCACAGCTCTTCGCCGTATTTCTTGTCGGGCAGGCCGACCACCTGCACGTCCTGCACCTTCGGGTGGCGGTACAGGAATTCTTCGATCTCGCGCGGGTAGATGTTCTCGCCGCCGCGGATCACGAGGTCCTTGATGCGCCCGACGATGTTCACGTAGCCCTCGGCGTCCATGGTGGCGAGGTCGCCGGTGTGCATCCAGCGCTCGGCGTCGATGGCCTCGCGCGTCTTGGGCTCGTCTTCCCAGTAGCCGTGCATCACCGAGTAGCCGCGCGTGCACAGCTCGCCCGACTGGCCCGGCGGCATGATCGCGCCGGTCTCGGGGTCGATGATCTTCACCTCGAGGTGCGGCTGCACGGTGCCTACCGTGGACACGCGGCGGTCCAGCGGCGTGTCGGTGCTGCTCTGGCAGCTCACGGGGCTGGTCTCGGTCATGCCGTAGGCGATGGTGATCTCGCCCAGGTGCATCTCGTTGACCACGCGCTTCATCACTTCGATGGGGCACGGCGAGCCGGCCATGATGCCGGTGCGCAAGGTCGACAGATCGAACTCCTTGAAGCGCGGATGGTCCAGCTCGGCGATGAACATCGTGGGCACGCCGTGCAGGCCCGTGCACTTCTCTGCCTGCACCGTCTCGAGCACCGTGAGCGGATCGAAGCCGTCGTTCGGGTACACGATGGCCGAGCCGTGCGTGAGGCAGGCCAGGTTGCCCAGCACCATGCCGAAGCAGTGGTACAGCGGCACCGGAATGCACAGGCGGTCGGCCGGCGTGAGCTTCATGCACTCGCCGATGAAGAAGCCGTTGTTCAGGATGTTGCGGTGCGTGAGCGTCGCGCCCTTGGGAAAGCCCGTGGTGCCGCTGGTGAACTGGATGTTGATCGGGTCGGTGGCCTTCAGCGTCTTCTGCGTGGCGGCCACGCGCGCATCGGCCGCATCGCCGCCGGCCAGCAGTTCGCTGAAGCGGCGCATGCCGGTCTGCTCGTCGCCCTGGCCGGGCTTGTCGATCCAGAAGGTGTGCTGCAGCAGCGGCAGCTTGGCCGAGCCCAGCTCGCGCAGCATGCCCAGGTAGTCGCTGGTCTTGAACTGCGCCATCGTCACCAGCGCCTTGCAGCCGACCTTGTTGAGTGCGTACTCGAGCTCCGAGGTGCGGTAGGCGGGGTTGATGTTGACGAGGATCAGGCCGACCTTGGCGGTGGCGATCTGCATCAGCACCCAGGGCACGTTGTTGTGCGACCAGATGCCCACGCGGTCGCCGGGCACAAGCCCCAGGCTCAGCAGCGCGCTGGCCAGCTTGTTCGACGCGGTCTGCAGTTCGCGGTAGGTGAAGCGCTGGCCTTCGTGGCGGCTGACGAGGGCTTCGCGTTCCGGCTGCTTCTCGACCATGTCGTCGAAGAAGTCGCCGATGGCTTGCTCGATGAGGGGGACGTCCGTGGCGCCTTGGGCCAGGCTCTGCGTCAGTGGCATCGTCTTGTCTCCTTGTCTGGCGCCCTCTCCCTGCGGGGAGAGGGTGGGGTGAGGGTGTGCGGCGCGGCTTATGCCGTTTCGGAGAACAGCTCACGGCCGATCAACATGCGGCGCACTTCGCTCGTGCCCGCACCGATCTCGTACAGCTTGGCATCGCGCCACAGCCGCTCGACCGGGAAGTCCTTGGTGTAGCCCACGCCGCCCAGCGTCTGGATCGCCTCGCCGGCCATCCAGGTCGCCTTCTCGGCCGAGTACAGGATGGCGCCGGCCGCGTCCTTGCGGAAGGTGCGCGCATGGTCGTTGCGGTCGCAGGCCTTGCCCACGGCGTACACGTAGGCGCGGGTGGCCTGCCAGGTCGAGTACATGTCGGCGATCTTGCCCTGCATCAGCTGGAACTCGCCGATGCTCTGGCCGAACTGCTGGCGCTCGTGGATGTAGGGGATCACGGCGTCCATGCAGGCGGCCATGATGCCCAGCGGGCCGCCCGAGAGCACGGCGCGCTCGTAGTCCAGGCCGCTCATCAGCACCTTGGCGCCCATGCCTTCGCCGCCGAGCACGTTCTCTTCGGGCACTTCGCAGTTGTCGAAGAACAGCGGGAAGGTGTTGGAGCCGCGCATGCCGAGCTTGTCGAGCTTGGTGCCGGCCGAGAAGCCCTTGAAGTTCTTTTCGACGATGAAGGCGGTCATGCCGCGCGCGCCCATCTCGGGTTCGGTCTTGGCGTAGATGACCAGCGTGTCGGCGTCGCCGCCGTTGGTGATCCACATCTTGCCGCCGTTGAGCACGTAGTAGCCGTCCTTCTTGTCGGCCTTGAGCTTCATGCTCACCACGTCGGAGCCGGCGTTGGGCTCGCTCATGGCCAGCGCGCCCACGTGCTCGCCGCTCACCAGCTTGGGCAGGTATTTCTTCTTCTGCGCTTCGCTGCCGTTGCGGTGGATCTGGTTCACGCACAGGTTGGAGTGCGCGCCGTACGACAGGCCCACCGAGGCCGAGGCGCGCGAGACTTCTTCCATGGCCACGATGTGGGCCAGGTAACCCAGCTCGGTGCCGCCGAATTCTTCCTTCACCGTCATGCCGTGCAGGCCCAGCTCGCCGAGCTTTTGCCACAGGTCGTGCGGGAACAGGTTGTCGCGGTCGATCTCGGCAGCGCGGGGCGCGATTTCGTTGGCGGCGAAGTCCTGGATCGCGCTGCGCAGCGCGTCGATGTCGTCGCCCAGGTCGAAGTTGAGGCCGAAATCGTGCATGAGTCTTGTCTCCTCTGAAGGGGTCGGCGCGCAGGGCTGCCCGCGCGGATGGCGCTTGAAAAAACGCAGCTTACGCCTCGTGGCGCCGCAATTGGCGCCACAATGGTTGCAAATTGCGCCACGACCGATGCCCTCCACCACGTCGTCCCCCGCCTTCCTGCGACCCGCCCGCGCCGTCACGCCGATGGCCTTCGTGCGAGCCATCGTGCAAGGGTATGCCCGCTACGGCAAGGACCCCGCGCAGGCCCTGCAGGCGGCACAGATCGCGCCGCGCGAACTGGCCCGCCCGGGCGCGCGGGTGACGGCCGCGCAGTTCGAGGCGCTGTCGGGCCACGCGATGCAGGAGCTGGACGACGAGGCGCTGGGCTGGTTCTCGCGCCGCCTGCCCTGGGGCAGCTACGGCATGCTGTGCCGCGCCTCGCTCACCTCGCCCGACCTGGGCGTGGCCATGAAACGCTGGTGCCGCCACCACCGCCTGCTGACCGAAGACATCACGCTCGCGCTGGAGGTGACCGGCGGCGTGGCCACGCTGCGCATCACCGAGAACCGCCCGCTCGACCCCGCGTTCCGCGAGTTCTGCCTGGTGACCAGCCTGCGCTTCATGCACGGCTACGTGTGCTGGGCCATCGACTCACGCATCTCGCTGCGCCAGGCCACCTTTCCGTTCGCGGCACCGCCGCACCGCGACGCCTACCCGCTGATGTTCACGCCCGACGTGCACTTCGACGCGCCGCAGGCCAGCATCAGCTTCGACGAACGCTACCTCGCGCTGCCGCTGCTGCGCGACGAGCGCGCGCTGCGCACCATGCTCAAGCGCGCCCTGCCGCTCACAGTGCTGCAGTACCGCCGCGACCGCCTGCTGGGCCAGCGCGTGCGCGAACTGCTGCGCGCGCGCGCGGGCGAGGCGACCACGGCCGAGGCGCTGGCGGGGCTGTTGAACGTGTCGGGGCGCACCTTGCACCGGCAGCTGCACGAAGAAGGCACCTCGCTGCAGGTGCTGAAGAACGAAGTGCGGCACGAGCTGGCGGTGGAGCAGCTGCGCCGGACGACGCGGCCGATCAAGCAGGTGGCGCTGGCAGTGGGCTTTCGCAACGAGAAGAGCTTCTCGCGTGCGTTCCTGCAGTGGACGGGGCACGCGCCTCGGGATTTCCGGCAGCTGGGGTTGTAGCAACCCCGTTCAGGTCGCGCGCCCTGAACGCCGGAACTCAGGCTGGCGAATCGATCAGCGCCAGCGCATCGGCGATCGACTGGCTGTCTTCCGGTCGCACCAGCTTCGCGACCTGTTGCCCGTCACGCATGAACACCAGCGTGGGCCACAGCCGCACGTTGAACGAACGCCCCAGTGGTCGGCCGCTGCCGTCTTCCACCTTGATGCGGCGCACGTTCGGGTACCTGGCAAAGGCGTCGGCAATGTTCGGCTGCGCGGCCTTGCAGATGCCGCACCAGTTGGTGCCGAACTCCACCACGGCCGGGCCCTGGAGCGCGTCGATCTCGCTGCGGTCGGGTTGCTCGGTCTGGTATTCGGAGGTCATGGGCGAAGTCCTTGCGAAACGTGAGAAAGCGTGAAGAGGAACGCGTGTGCGCGGCGGAGGCGCGACACGCTGACGGGCGTCATTGCACCAGAAACTCAGGCCGCCTGCAGGCCGTAGCCGGCCAGCAATGCGGGCAGCCCGGTCATGTCGCTGAACACGGCCACGGCGCCTGCGGCGCGCAGTGCGCCCGGTCCGCTGTGGCCCGACTCGCCCGTGCTGTAGCCGAACACCGTGGCGCCCGCGGCCACGCCGGCCATCGCGCCGGTGACCGTGTCTTCGACCACCGCGCAGCGCTTCGGATCGACACCGAGCGCTTCCGCCGCGGCCAGGTACACGTCGGGATGCGGCTTGGAGCGCGGCATCTCGTGGCCGCTGAAGATGCGGCCCTCGAAGCAGTCGAGCAAACCGACCTTGGCCAACTGCAGCTCGACCTTGTGGCGGTCGGCGCCCGACGCGCAGGCAATGCGGCCCTTGAGCCGCGCGTGGATCTCGCGGATGGCGGCGGGCGCATGGGGAATGGCGACGAGGTCGCGGTCGAGCGCCTCGTTGCGGCGGGCGCGAAAGCCGCGCAGCCAGTCGTCGGTGATCTTGAAGCCTGTCTTGGCCTCGATGAGCGCCGTCTCGTCTTTCACGGCCTTGCCGGTGAAGATGTTCATCGATTCCTCGGCCGTGAGCTGCCAGCCGAGTTCGCCGAGCATGTCGGCAAGCACGCGGTTGGTGATGGGTTCGGAATCGACGAGCACGCCGTCGCAATCGAAGAGAACGGCGGAAAAGGGGAAAGGGGTCATTGCGAGGCTGGAGTTCAGGGGTCTGGCCCCATGGTAGCAACGCCCCCTTTCCGCACGGGGAGACTCAGGCTATCGGGTCATTCACCGCCTCAGGCGACGGGGCGGATGGGGATGTAGATCTCGCCGCCGCCGGCCATGAATTCTTTCGACTTCTCTTCCATGCCCTCGGCCATGGCCTCGCGCTCCGCCACGCCCTTCTTGGCGGCGTACTCGCGCACTTCCTGCGTGATCTTCATCGAGCAGAACTTGGGGCCGCACATCGAGCAGAAATGCGCCACCTTGCTCGAATCCTTGGGCAGCGTCTCGTCGTGGAATTCGCGCGCCGTGTCGGGGTCCAGGCCCAGGTTGAACTGGTCTTGCCAGCGGAACTCGAAGCGCGCCTTGCTCAGCGCGTCGTCGCGCGAGCGTGCGCCCGGGTGGCCCTTGGCCACGTCGGCCGCGTGCGCGGCGATCTTGTAAGCAATGATCCCCTGCTTCACGTCGTCGCGGTCGGGCAGGCCCAGGTGCTCCTTGGGCGTCACGTAGCAGAGCATCGCCGTGCCGGCCCAGCCGATCATGGCGGCGCCGATGGCGCTGGAGATGTGGTCGTAGCCCGGCGCGATGTCGATGGTCAGCGGGCCGAGCGTGTAGAACGGCGCTTCGTGGCAGTGCTTGATCTGCTCGTCCATGTTCGCCTGGATCATGTGCATCGGCACGTGGCCCGGGCCTTCGATCATGGTCTGCACGTCGTGCTTCCAGGCGATCTGCGTGAGCTCGCCCAGCGTGCGCAGCTCGGCGAACTGCGCCTCGTCGTTCGCATCCGCACCGCTGCCGGGACGCAGGCCGTCGCCGAGCGAGAAGCTCACGTCGTAGGCCTTCATGATGTCGCAGATGTCCTCGAAGTGCGTGTAGAGGAAGCTCTCCTTGTGGTGCGCGATGCACCACTTGGCCATGATCGAGCCGCCGCGCGACACGATGCCCGTCATGCGGTCGGCCGTGAGGTGGATGAACGGCAGGCGCAGGCCCGCGTGGATGGTGAAGTAGTCCACGCCCTGCTCCGCCTGCTCGATGAGCGTGTCGCGGTAGATTTCCCAGGTCAGGTCTTCGGCCACGCCGCCCACCTTTTCGAGCGCCTGGTAGATCGGCACCGTGCCGATGGGCACCGGCGAGTTGCGCACGATCCAGTCGCGCGTGGTGTGGATGTTCTTGCCGGTCGACAGGTCCATGACGTTGTCGGCGCCCCAGCGGATGGCCCACACCAGCTTCTCGACCTCTTCCTCGATGCTCGAGGTGACGGCCGAGTTGCCGATGTTGGCGTTGATCTTCACCTTGAAGTTGCGCCCGATGGCCATCGGCTCGACTTCAGGATGGTTGATGTTCGCCGGAATGATCGCGCGGCCACGGGCCACTTCGTCGCGCACGAACTCGGGCGTGATGATGCGCGGAATGCTCGCTCCCATCGGGTTGCCCGCCACGCGCTTGGCGCGCTCCTCGTTGGCCAGGTACTCGGCCATCCACTCGCGCTTGCCGTTCTCGCGCAGGGCCACGTATTCCATCTCGGGCGTGACGATGCCGCGGCGCGCGTAGTGCATCTGGGTGACGTTGGCGCCCGACTTGGCGCGGCGCGGCGTGCGCTGCAGCGCCGAGGCACCGGCGCGCAGCTCGGCCAGGCGCTGCGCGTCGCGGTCTTCGTTCTTGGCGCCGTCGTCCAGCGCGTGGTGCGTGCGGCCTTCGTAGCTTTCGGTGTCGCCGCGCTCGATGACCCAGGCGCTGCGCACGTCGGGCAGGCCGCGGCGCACGTCGATCTCGACCTTCGGGTCGGTGTAAGGGCCCGAGGTGTCGTACAGGGAGACGGTTTCGCCGTTGGTCAGCGCCACGTCGCGCACAGGCACGAACAGGTCGGGCCGGCTGCCCGGAATGACGCACTTGTGCGAGGCGGGAAAGGGTTCGCGCGTCAGCGACAGCAGCGAGGTGAATTTATCGGGGGCATTCATCGGAGGCACTCCTTGTTGAGGGAAAGGGTGCTCCGCAATCGCTCAGTGGACCTCGGGAGGCCCGCCACCAGAAAAGGGAGTGACGGACCGAAGTCAGGGAGTGCAGCTCTTCTTACGCCGGTATGACCCGGATCAAGTTCGCGGGTCGGCAGCTTTGCCATCTCAGCACACCACATGCGTGCACCCCGGAGCGGGGCCGATTGTGCGGGCCGAAGCCCGCCGCCGTCAACCCGGGGGCTGGTGCAGGTCGCCGTCGACGTAGAACCAGCGCTCGTTCTCGCGCACGAAGCGGCTGCGCTCGTGCAGGCGGAACGCCACGCCCGTCGCGCCGCGCTGGCGGGCGACGAACTCGACCTCGGCGTGGTCGGCATCGAGCACCGAGCGCGAGCGGATGTCCAGCCCCAGCCATTTGACGCCCGGCTCGAACTCGACCGAAGCCGGTCGCTTCGATGCGTGCCAGGTGGCGAGCAGGTAGTCGGCGCGGGCCAGTACGAAGGCCGAGTAGCGCGAACGCATCAGCGATTCGGCGTCGGGCGCCGGCGTGTTCTCGAAATCGTCGAGGTAGCGCCCACAGCACAGGGCGTAGCCGATGGGCTTGTCGCGACGGTCGGTGCGGCCGCAGGGGCAGGGGCCGGGAGTGGGGTCGGTGGCGCTCATGAAGGGCTCTATTGGAACACTTGGCGCGGCGGGGGTTGAAGGTGGGGTGTGGGAGGCTTCGGGGCATGCCCGGCTGGCTCGGGGATGAGCTTGGGCTCGCATGAGTCTGCAGGCACTGGACGCCCACCCACACGTTGCCGCAGGGTGCGAGTCGGGAGTAGAAAGCGCGCGGGTATCGCAAAGGAGTGCATCGCCATGGCGAACGAAACCCAACCCGATTCAATCCGCGGCACGAGAGCTGTTCGACCTCTATAAGTGCGAATTCAATGCGGGACTGACGGGTGAAGTCGACCTGGAAGCCGTCGCTGCGCTGTACGCGGAGGCTTTCATTGCGGCCTCGCCCGCCGGTGTCTTCGCGCGCAAGAACGACGACGAACTCAGGAAAGTGTCCGAGCAGGGTTTCAAGCACTACCGCGAAACTGGCATGCAACGGATGAACGTGCGCAAGCTCGACGTCTCGGCGATCGACGAACTCCACGGACTCGCCCGCATGGAATGGCGAGCGATCTACAAGGTCGATGGCGCGCAGAAGGTGATCAACTTCACCAATGTCTATCTGATGCGGTGATGCGGCTTGAAGGCTCCAGCGCGAAGGTGTTCGGGTGGATCACTGGGGATGAAGCCGAAGTTCTAAGGCAGCACGGCATCTACTAAGAGGCCGCCCAGGGACTGCTTAATGCCCTATTCCTTCATGTAGCCGGTCTTCGCGGAAGGCTGCTTCGCAACGTCTACGGCCTTCGACTGCCGCTTTCGTACTCATGCTGTTAGTCGCATGTCGGTATCTGACACGGATCAGACCTTGGCCGTGCGAGTGACTGACCCGAGGGTTGCCGCAGGCACTCGCGACGGTCTGACGTGGTGGGAGGAGTCCCGCCGATGGATAGCGCTTGACAAGGCTGTGAACTCCCTTCACACTTGCTGTGAACGATATTCACAACGCATACGGATGGAAGAACACGAGCTGCTTGGTTTGTATGAGGTCGCTGAACTCGCAGGCGTAACGCCGTCTGCAGTGGCGAATTGGCGAAAGCGTGCTCGCGATTTTCCAACTCCGGCTGCCAGCCTGAAGTCGGGTCCTGTTTTTCGTGCTTCTCAAATTCGCGCCTGGCTGCGCAGGAGGAAGGTTCCTATGGCTACAGTAATTGCATGCATCAATCTGAAGGGTGGCGTGGGCAAGACAACCACGACGGTTGCTATCGCCGAGTTCATGGCGGCAGAGTACGGTAAGAGGGTTCTGGTCATCGACTTGGACCCTCAAACCAATGCAACCACCATGCTCATTGGCGAAGAGCGATGGAGCGAGTTGAACGCGGAGGGCAAAACGCTGGCGCAACTCTTCAAGGATGCTTTGCAGGAGGACAGCGAGCCCAAATTCAACATCGACGAAGCCATCCAGTCCCAAGTGTCGAATGTGCAAGCTGTTCGTAAACTTGACCTGCTGCCGTCTAGTCTGGATCTCATCGACGTTCAAGACAGGCTGGCCGGCATGTCGAGCGGAAAGTTCTTTTCAAAAAATCCGACGGACATTCTCAGGCTGGCAACGCGAAACGTGCTCGACGACTACGACGTCGTGTTGGTGGATTGTCCGCCCAACCTGGGTATCATCACGCTAAACGGTCTGCGCATCGCGCACGGGTACATCATTCCCACGATCCCTGATGTCCTTTCCACGTATGGCATCCCTCAGATCGTCAAACGAGTGAAGCAGTTCTCCGACTCGATCGGCGAGGACATTGAGCCGCTGGGCATCGTGATCTCGAAGTACCGTGAGCAAGCCACAACTCACACCAATACGCTGCGACAAATGCGTCGCAAGGCAGACGCCCCTTTGTTCAAAACGATCGTTGCCGAGAACAACAAGGCTGCTGACGCGGCCGAGTTCCGCACCGTTTCTACGCTCCGGCAAAAATGGGGCTACGCTGGTCAGTTCGACACGTACATGAGCCTGACCAAGGAAATCATGGAAAGGGCTGGTGTATGAACCTAAAGCGGGCATTGAAAGCCCTGGGTACGGTGATCTTGAATGAAGCGGATTCGAACCCCGCGTTTGCAGCTCGCCTAGAAGAGGCATTAGGCTCACACGAGCCCATCAGCGAAGCCGTCCATGCTGGTAGGAAGTCCCGGGCTAGAAGTGCGGCGGTACTCGACCCGCATGCATTGTTCGCGGAGGTGGGTGAGCATGAGCTACGCGCTCGACTTTTAGTGCTCAGCCTCGACCAGCTTCTAGACATCGTCGCGGAGTTTGTGATGGACCCATCCAAGCTTGTCATGAAGTGGAAGCGGGCTGATCGGGTTGTCGATCACATCGTTGATACGGCGCAGCGCCGCTCTGTGAAGGGTGATGCCTTCCGTAATTAGGGAGGACTGACGCGCCGCCCTTGATCACCTTGAGCCAGTCGCGATGCGTCGGATCCATGGCCGAACTGGCTTGCCGGCTGCAGTTCGGCCACGTGGTGGCTGCCGAGGGTGAAGCCGCGGGTCGGCCGCCTGCGCTCAACGACCCGATCTTCGTGGCTACTGCCGCTCAAGCACCGGACTTGAACGACTCAAATTAGCGGCGGGAGACTAAAGGATGCCGCAGACTCTCTTCTGAAACGAGAAGAAGGCCCTCGCGTCGTGCTCCTACTTCGTCAACGCCTCACACTGCGCTTCAATCCGCGCATGCAGAAGCCCCAGTGAGACCACAACAAACCGCTGCAGCGAACTGCGCTGGCATGCATCGAAAAGCGGCGCAGGGTCCACATCAGAAGAAGCGGCATTGCGCCGATCCTCATCCCATTCGAGCAACTGAACCAACGTCTGCGCGCCCTGCACCACATCACGCGCCTCGTTGAGAAAGGCCGCATGGCTTTGCAGTGAAGGTGGGAGCCGTTCGCCTTGCACCCATTCGAAGGGCTTGAACAAGACAGTGGAGCGTTGAGACGCGCAAGGGCAACCGGCGTCGGTACCCGCATTTGGAACAGTGGCCATAGGCCTCCAAGGATGTCGATTTGCAACAACCGACGCACCCGACGCCAATCGGGGGCGGCAGCTCGAACGGGTTGGCGTACCGGGACATCCTTACGGAAACCGGCAGGGCGCGAGCCCTCCCATTCGAGCCGCCTAAAAAAAAAGAAGCGCGAATGAAAAAGCCGCAGACCTTGTGCGGTAACTGCGGCTTTCGTCGCAGGATGTCAGCGGGACGCCAATCCCGGCCTCGCTCATCACGAGGCAAAAGCAATGTACGCGGTCGCTCGGACGCCCGTCAAGCGTCAGCGACTGGAACGCACCGCCCCACCCGAAGCATCACCCACTCAGGTCGCGGCGTTGGTTCACTTGATCAGACGATCTCAGGCGAGCGCGCGTTGAATCAACAGCTTCTGGATGTCCGACGTGCCTTCGTAGATCTGGCACACGCGCACGTCGCGGTAGATGCGTTCCAGCGGAAAGTCGTTCACGTAGCCGTAGCCGCCCAGGGTCTGGATGGCGGCGCTGCACACGCGCTCGGCCATTTCGCTGGCGAAGAGCTTGGCCATGGCGGCTTCTTTCAGGCAAGGCCGGCCGGCGTCGCGCAGGCTGGCAGCGTGCCAGATGAGCTGGCGCGCGGCTTCGATCTGCGTGGCGCATTCGGCCAGGCGAAAGCCCACGGCCTGCTGGTCGAAGATGGCGCCGCCGAAGGCCTGGCGTTCCTTGGCGTAGGCCACGGCCACGTCGAAGGCGCTGCGGGCCATGCCCACGCTCTGCGCGGCGATGCCGATGCGTCCGCCTTCGAGTGCGCCGAGCGCGATCTTGTAGCCCTCGCCTTCGGCACCGATGAGGTTTTCTGCGGGGATGCGGCAGCTGTCGAAGTTGATCTGCGCGGTGTCGCTGCTGTGCTGGCCGAGCTTGTCTTCCAAGCGCGCGACGTTGTAGCCGGCCGCGTCGGTCGGCACGATGAACGCGCTCATGCCGCGCTTGCCGGCGCCCTTGTCGGTCACAGCGATGACGATGGCGACCTGGCCGTTCTTGCCGCTGGTGATGAACTGCTTCACGCCGTCGATCACGTAACCGTCGCCGTCCTTGCGCGCGGTGGTGCGCAGGCTCGAGGCGTCGCTGCCGGCCTGCGGTTCGGTGAGGCAGAAGGCGCCGAGCATCTGGCCCTGGGCCAGCGGCTCGAGCCATTTCTTCTTCTGCTGCGCGTTGCCGTAGCGCATGAGGATGGCGTTGACGGGGCAGTTGGTCACGCTGATGGCGGTGCTGGTGCCGCCGTCGCCGGCTGCGATTTCTTCAAGCACGAGTGCGAGCGTGAGGTAGTCGAGGCCCGCACCGCCATGCTCCTCGGGCACGCAGATGCCGTAGGCGCCCAGCGCGGCCAGGCCCTGGTGCACTTCCTTCGGGAAGCTGTGGTCGCGGTCCCACTTGGGGGCGTTGGGCCAGAGCTCGGCCTGCGCAAAATCGCGCACGGCGTCGCGGATGGCTTCCTGGTCTGCGCTGAGCAGCATGGCGTTGTCTCCAGTTCTTTCTTGTCGGTGGGTGCGAGGCTTACTTGCCGGCGCCCAGGTCCATGATGAGACGCGCGGCCATGTACAGGCGGCGCGGAATGGCGCTGATGTCGACGTACTCGGCCTTGTCGCTGTGGTAGCCGAAGCCGGGCAGGCCCAGGCTTTCGATCACGGGCTTGCCCGAGAGCGCCGCGTAGGCCGCGTCGGTGCCGCCGCCGGTGCGCTCTTCGACGCCCACGGTGCCACCGGCTTCCTTGTAGAAGACCACGGCCTTGTCGACCAGCTTCTTGCCGCCCTCGCCCGCGTTGAAGGCCGGACGGCCGCGCGTGACGAGCACCTTGACGTCGGCCTCGGGCAGTTTTTTCTGCTGCGCCTTTTCTTCGAGGGTCTTCATGGCGGCGTCGAAGTCTTCGTTGCGTGCGTAGCGCACGTCGGCGTTCAGCGTGGCGCTGGCCGGGATGATGTTCGACACGTTGCCGGCCTTGGCGATGGTCCAGTTGAAGCGCAGGTTCTTCGACTTGTCGTCGATGCTCATGGTGCGCAGCACGAGGTCGGAGGCCTCGACCAGCGCGTTCACGCCCAGCTCGGGCGCGGCGCCCGCGTGCGAGGCCTTGCCGGTGATGTTGACCTGCACGTAGGCGATGCCCGAGGTGCCGAGCGACATCTTTTCGTCGCCGGCGCTGGTGGGCTCGAACGAGAGCACGTAGTCGGCCAGCTTGGCTTCTTCCTGGATCAGGTCGCGCGAGCCGAAGGAGCCTTTTTCCTCGTCGGTGTTGAACAGCACGGTGATGGTGCCGTAGTCGCGCACGCCGTAGTCCTTGAGCAGCTTGAGCGTGTGCAGGATGACGGCGTTGCCGCCCTTGTCGTCGGCGATGCCGGGGCCGTAGGCCTTGTCGCCTTCGATGCGGAACGGCGCCTTGGCGAGCGTGCCCTTGGTGTACACGGTGTCCATGTGCGACATGAGCAGCAGGTTCTTGCCGCCGCGGCCCTTGAGCTTGCCGACGATGTTGTCGCCGACCACGAGGCCGACCGACTTGCTGCGCGTGACGGTGAAGCCGAGGTTCTTCAATTCGCCTTCGAGGTACGCGCCGGCGGCGGCCATGCCTTCGGCGTCACCGGTGCCGGTCTCGATGTTGACGAGCTTCTCGAGCGTCTTGATCACCGCCGGCTGCTCGTCGGTGGCGGCCTGGAACAGCACGTTGTCGCGCTTCTGGGCCCAGGCGCCACCTGCCACGAAGGCGGTAGCGAGCACGGCGGCAACGGCGGTACGGTGAATGGATGGGCGCATGAAATCTCCTGCTCTACGCATGGTTTTGTTTGAACTGTCCGGGGTGGAAACCGGCCGGCGCCCTCTCCCGGGCGCCGGCGGCTCCTGGCGTTATAGCAATTCGAGCGCGACGGCGGTGCCTTCGCCGCCGCCGATGCACAGCGTGGCGACGCCGCGCTTCTTGCCGCGCGCCTTCAGCGCGTGCAGCAGCGTGACCATGATGCGCGCACCGCTGGCGCCGATGGGGTGGCCCAGCGCGCAGGCGCCGCCGTTCACGTTGACGATGTCGTGCGACACGTCGAGCTCGTGCATGAGGGCCATGGGCACGACCGCGAAGGCTTCGTTCACTTCCCACAGGTCGACGTCCTTCACGCTCCAGCCGGTCTTGGCGAAGAGCTTCTGCACGGCGCCGACCGGCGCGGTGGAGAACCACTCGGGCTGCTGCGCGTGCGTGGCATGGCCGACGATGCGCGCCAGCGGCTTGGCGCCGATCTTCTTGGCATGCGACTCGGTCATCATGACCAGCGCGGCGGCGCCGTCGTTGATCGACGAGCTCGATGCGGCGGTGATGGTGCCGTTTTCTTTCTTGAACGCGGGCTTGAGCGTGGGGATCTTGTCGAGCTTGACCTTGCCCGGGCCTTCGTCGATGGAGATGACGGTGTCGCCGCCGCGGCCCTTCACGGTGACGGGCGTGATCTCGTCCTTGAAGGCGCCCGATTCGGTGGCGGCCTTGGCGCGCTGCACGCTTGCAATGGCAAAGGCGTCCTGCTGTTCACGCGTGAAGTTGTACTTGGCGGCGCAGTCTTCGCCGAAGGTGCCCATGGAGCGGCCCGGCTGGTAGGCGTCTTCGAGGCCGTCGAGCATCATGTGGTCATAGATCTTGTCGTGGCCCATGCGGTAGCCGCCGCGGCCCTTGAGCATGAGGTAAGGCGCGTTGGTCATGCTTTCCATGCCGCCCGCCACGATGACATCGTGCGTGCCGGCCAGCAGCAGGTCGTGCGCGAGCATCGCGGCCTTCATGGCCGAGCCGCACATCTTGCTGAGCGTGACGGCGCCCGCGCTGTCGGGCAGGCCGCCCTTGTAGGCCGCCTGGCGCGCCGGGGCCTGGCCCTGGCCGGCCATGAGGCAGTTGCCGAACAGCACTTCACCCACGCTCTCGGGCGCGATGCCGGCGCGCTCGACGGCCGCCTTGATGGCCGCGCCGCCCAGGTCGTGCGCGGAGAGGGACGAAAAATCGCCCTGGAAGCCGCCCATGGGGGTGCGGGCGGCGCCGACGATGACGATGGATTCGGACATGGAGGTCTCCTTCAGGAATGTGAAAGTGAAGTCAAAAACAAAACGGAAACGGAATCGGGAAACGGGCGGTCAGAAATGCGTCGCGTGGCCTTCGTGCTGGAAGCGTTGCGACTCTTCGTACGGGAACACATCGAGCATCTGACCGGCCTGAATGCGTTCCTTGTGGTGCTGCCAGAAGGCGGCGTCGAGCAGGTCGGCGTGGTGCGCCATGAAGGCGGCGCGCACGTCCTTGTTGCCCAGCAGAAAGGGCTCGAAGGTCTCGGGGAACACGTCCTTCGGGCCGACCGAGTACCAGACCTCGCCGCTCATCTCGTCTTCTTCGTTGCGCGGCGTGGGCACCTTGCGGAACTTGCAGTCGGTGACGTATTCGATTTCGTCGTAGTCGTAGAACACGACCTTGCCGCCGCGCGTGACGCCGAAGTTCTTCCACAGCATGTCGCCGGGGAAGATGTTGGCGGCCACCATGTCCTTGATGGCGTTGCCGTACTCGATGACCGCATGCTCCAGCTGGTCCTTGGCGCGCCGGGCCTGGGCCGGGCTCTCGGGATGGGCCAGCGTGTCGAAGGCTTCCTGCAGGTAGATGTTCAGCGGGATCATGCGGCGCTCGATGTAGACGTGCTTGAGCACGACCTCCATCTCCCCGTTGCCGTCGCGGTCGCCGATCTCGAGCTGGCTGGGCGCGAACTTGCGGATCTCCTCGATGAGCTCGGGCTCGAAGCGGTCGAGCGGAAAGCCCACGTTGCTGTACTCGAGCGTGTCGGCCATGCGGCCCACGCGGTCGTGCTGCTTCACGAGCATGTACTTGCCCTTGATCTGCTCTCGCGTGGTGTCCTTCTGCGGCGGATAGAAGTCCTTGATGACCTTGAACACGAAGGGGAACGACGGCAGGTCGAACACCAGCATGACCATGCCCTTGATGCCGGGCGCGATGCGAAAGCGGTCGCTCGAGTAGTTCAGGTGCGAGAGGAAGTCGCGGTAGAACAGCGTCTTGCCCTGCTTGGCCAGGCCGAGCGCGTTGTAGATCTCGGCGCGCGGCTTGCGCGGCATGAGCGAGCGCAGGAACTGCACCCAGGCCGAGGGCACTTCCATGTCGACCATGAAGTAGGCGCGTGCAAAGCTGAACAGCATCTGCAGGTCGTCTTCGCCGAACAGCGCCGCATCGATGTAGAACTTGCCGTGGGTGTCGTGCAGGATGGGCAGCGAGAACGGGATCTCGGTGAAGCCGTTCATGATCTTGCCGACCACGTAGGCGCCCTTGTTCCGGTAGAACAGGCCCGACAGCACCTGCAACTGGAAGTTGGCGCGCAGCTTGACCTGGTGGAAGCGGTTCAGGATGACGTGCGCCACGCGCTCGGCATCGCGCCGCTTGTTGGCGTAGCTGCCCTGCAGTGCGAAGTCGTCGAGCATCTGCTCGATGATGTCGGGCAGCGTGGCCTGCGACGGGTAGTACGGCCGGTAGGTGGGTGCGCCGCGCGGCTCGATGTACTCGGTGCTGATGGCCGGGCGCACGAAGATGAAGTCGTTCTGGAAGTAGGCGCGGTGCAGGATCTTCGTGGTGACCGAGTTGAAGAAGCTCTCGGCCAGCTCGGGCTGGTGGTGGTTCACCAGCAGGCCGATGAAGTGCAGCTTGACCTGGTGCCAGACCTCCATGGGCTGGTCGCCGGCCTTGAACTCTTTTTCGAGCCGGGCCACGGCCTCGTTCACGCGCAGGTCGTAGAACTCGATGCGCTCGCGCTGCGCCCGCTGCTGGCCGTGCCAGTCGGCCGTTTCGAAGCGGTGCTTGGCGCGCGCCGATTCGGCCCGGAACAGCCGGTAGTGCCGGTTGAACCCGTCGATCATCGCCTTCGCGATGTCGTAGGCCAGCGGGGAATCGAGGCGCTGCGGGAACATGGCGACAGGACCGGCGATGGCAGCGGCGGGTTCGCTCAGGCGGCTGGCGGGGTCTCGGTGCCTTCGGTGCCGTCGGCACCTGCCTGCGCCGACGGCGAAACGCCGGCCGGCTTGCTCCACTTGTAGCGGATGCGTTGCACGGCAGCCTTGTAGATGGCGTCCAGCGGCTTGTCGCCCTCGACACTCAGGCCGAGGTCTTGCAGCAGGCCGTCGTGCACGCCGAAGGTCCAGCCGTGGATGCGCACCTTCTGGCCGCGCGCCCAGGCGTCGACCATGACGGTGCTGACGGCCACGTTGACCACCTGCTCGGCCACGTTGAGCTCGCACAGCGCATCGACGCGCACGTCTTCGGGCAGGCTGTCGAGCATCACGCTGTGGCGGTCGCGCACGTCCTGGATGTGGCGGATCCAGTTGTCGGCCAGGCCGATGCGCTTGCCGCTGAGCGCGGCCTTCACGCCGGCGCAGCCGTAGTGGCCGACCACCATGATGTGCTCGACCTTCAGGTGCTCGACCGCGAACTGGATCGCCGAGAGCGCGTTGAGGTCGGAGTGCACCACGATGTTGGCGACGTTGCGGTGCACGAACACTTCACCCGGCTCCAGGCCGGTGATCTGGTTGGCGGGCACGCGGCTGTCGGAACAGCCGATCCACATGTAGCGCGGCGTCTGCTGCTTGACAAGGCCGGTGAAGAAGCCGGGCCGGTCACGCTCCATCTGGGCGGACCAGGCACGGTTGTGGGCAAAGAGGTCGTCGAGGTTGTCGGAAGGCATGGTGGTCTATTGTCAGTGAGTCGTCGTGTCGGGCGTGTTTTCGCCACCTCGGGCGTCCTGGACGGCCTTGGCGGCCTTCTGCGCCCTGGTCAGCGTGGCGCGGCCTTTTTTCTCGTGCTCGCGCACTTCGGCGAGGTTGGCCTGCAGTTCGGCCAGCTGCGCCTCGAGCTGCGCGCGGTGGGCGCCGAGCACGCCCAGGAATTTTTCCAGCTGCGGCACGGTGTCGCGCGGGCTGTCGTACATGTCGAGGATGTCTTTCGCCTCGACCAGCGTCAGGCCCAGGCGCTTGGCGCGCAGCGTGAGCGTGAGCCGCGCCCGGTCGCGCGCGCTGTACACGCGCTGCAGGCCGGCCCGCTCCGGCGACAGCAGGCCCATGTCTTCATAGAAGCGGATGGCGCGCGTCGTGAGGTCGAACTCCTTGGCGAGCTGGCTGATGGTGAAGGTCTGCGCGGGCATGGGCGGCAAGGGTTGCGGGGGCGACAGCAGGTTGGCGGCGCATTCTCTACAATGATGCCTCAACCCATGACGTTTACGTAAACGTCAATCATACATGAACCTCCTCGAACGCGAACTCCACTACCCCCTGGGCGACACCCTGCCCGCCGCCGGCGAAGCACTGGAAGTCGCGCCCGGCGTGCGCTGGATCCGCATGCGGCTGCCCTTTGCGCTGGACCACATCAACCTCTGGCTGCTGCGCGACACGATCGACGGCGTCGAGGGCTGGACGGTGGTCGACTGCTGCATCGCGCACGACGAGGCCCGCGCGCAGTGGGAGCAGATTTTCGAGACCCAGCTGCAGGGCCTGCCGATCCTGCGCGTGATCGTGACCCACATGCACCCCGACCACATCGGCCTGGCCGACTGGCTGTGCCAGCGCTGGAACGCGCCGCTGTGGATCAGCGCCACCGACTACCACGTGGCACGCGTGCTGTGCAGCGCCGGCGACACGCTCGCGGGCGGCGACGCGGCGGCCGACTTCTTCGCCTCGCACGGCCTCACCAACCCCGAGTCGATCGCCAAGATCCGCGCACGCACCAGCTACTACACCAACATGGTGCCCAGCGTGCCCGCCCGCTACGTGCGCATGATGGACGGCGACATCGTCCGCATCGGCGGACGCGACTGGCGCTGCATCAGTGGCTACGGCCACGCGCCCGAGCACATCGCGCTGTACTGCGCCGAGCCGAAGCTGCTGCTGGGCGGCGACATGATGCTGCCGCGCATCTCGACCAACGTGAGCGTGCACGCGGGCGAGCCCGAGGCCAATTCGCTGCGCCTGTTCCTGGACAGCATCGACAAGTTCAAGGCCCTGCCGGCCGACACGCTGGGCTTGCCCTCGCACGGCAAGCCCTTCACCGGCATCCACCGCCGCGTCGACCAGCTGCAGGAGCATCACCGCGACCGCCTGGCCGAGCTGCTCGAAGCCTGCCTCGCGCGGCCGATCACGGCGTCGGAGGGCCTGCCGATCCTGTTCAAGCGCGAGCTCGACCTGCACCAGATCACCTTCGCCATGGGCGAGACCGTGGCCCACCTGCACCTGCTGTGGTTCTCGGGGCAGGTGAAGC
Source organism: Variovorax sp. GW821-FHT09D07 (assembly GCF_059416345.1). Classification (NCBI taxonomy): domain Bacteria; kingdom Pseudomonadati; phylum Pseudomonadota; class Betaproteobacteria; order Burkholderiales; family Comamonadaceae; genus Variovorax; species Variovorax sp. GW821-FHT09D07. Next base: position 3,357 of record NZ_JBWKOY010000006.1, on the reverse strand, counting down.
GCACGCTGGATGCCGACGGCATCTACCGCTTCGGCGCAGCCTGAGGCCCCCGGCTTTTCACTTCGCTTCGCTGCGTGTAACTCCACCCCCCGAGGGGGAGGCGCGGCTCGCCTTGGGGCGGCCCGGCGGCGGCCGCATAGACTCTGGGAATGACAATGTCGAACACGCTGGCTGAGCTGCGCGCCGGCCGGCTGGCTGGCGCACGACGACTGGACCTCTCGTGCGGACTCACCGAGTTCCCGCGCGAGATTTTTGCGCTCGCCGACACCCTCGAAACACTGAACCTCACGGGCAATGCGCTCAGTGCGCTGCCGGACGACCTCGGCCGGCTGCACAAGCTGCGCGTGCTGTTCTGCTCCGAGAACCGCTTCACCGAACTGCCGGCCTCCATCGGCCAGTGCCGCCAGCTCGACATCGTGGGCTTCAAGGCCAACCGCATCGCCCACGTGCCCGCCGAGGCGCTGCCGCCCTCGCTGCGCTGGCTGATCCTGACCGACAACGCCATCGAGGCACTGCCCGACACGCTCGGCGACTGCACCCGCATGCAGAAGCTGATGCTGGCCGGCAACCGCCTGCGCGCCCTGCCGCCGTCGGTGGCCCGCTGCCGGCAGCTCGAGCTACTGCGCCTGTCGGCCAACCGCTTCGAGGCGCTGCCTGACTGGCTGCACACCCTGCCGCGCCTGGCCTGGCTGGCCTGCGCGGGCAACCCGTTCGATGCGCCGACCGAAGACGCAGCCATCGACGCCCCCACCGTGCCGCACGTCGACTGGCGCGACCTGACGCTCGGCCCGAAGCTCGGTGAAGGCGCCTCGGGCGTGATCCACCGCGCCACGCTCGCCACACCCGATGGCGCCGCGCAGCCCGTGGCCGTCAAGCTGTTCAAGGGCGCCGTCACCAGCGACGGCTGGCCGCACAGCGAGATGGCGGCCTGCATCGCGGCCGGCGCGCACCCGACGCTGATCGCCGCGCAGGGCCGCATCGACGGCCACCCCGACGGCACCGAAGGCCTGGTGATGGCGCTGGTGCCGCCGTCGTTCCGCACGCTGGCGGGGCCGCCGAGCCTGGCCTCGTGCACCCGCGACGTCTATGCCGACGATGCGCGCTGGACGACCGGCACCGCCCTGCGCATCGCGCGCGACATCGCGGCGGCCATGGCGCACCTGCATGCGCGCGGCCTGCTGCATGGCGATCTGTATGCCCACAACATCCTGTGGCACGCGCAGGACGGCGGGCGGCTCGGCGACTTCGGCGCGGGCTGGATGACCGGCGCGCTCGATCCGGCGCACGCGAAGGCGCTGCAAGGCGTGGAGATGCGCGCCTTCGGTTGCCTGCTCGAAGAACTGGCGGAGCGCTGCGACGATGCGGCTTCTTCCTCGCCCTTGACCACGCTCGCAGCGCGCTGCCTGCAGCCCGAGGTGGCGGCACGGCCGTCGTTCGCCGAGGTGCTGTCAGTGCTGGACGCCGCCGCACCATGACGCGCCCCCGCTTCCCCGTTCCGATGCCCACGCGCGACGGCGTGAGCCCGAGCTGCGTTTCGCTGCCTCACGGCCCCTGGCCCACCATCGCCGACTTTCTCGTCGAGCGCTTTCCGGCCATCTCGCGCGAAGCCTGGTTGTCGCGCATCGAAGCGAACGACGTGTGCGACGAGCACGGCGTGCCCGTCACCGCCACGCGCCGTTATGAATCGCCGCTGCGCGTGTACTACTACCGCGCGCTCGACGCCGAGACGCCCATCCCGTTCGAAGAGTTGGTGCTGCACCAGGACGACGACCTCGTGGTGGTCGACAAGCCGCCCTTCGTGCCCGTCACGCCCACCGGCAAGTACGTGCAGCAGAGCCTGCTGGTGCGCCTGAAGCGCAAGCTCGGCCTGGACGACCTCGTGCCGCTGCACCGCATCGACCGCAACACCTCGGGGCTGGTGCTGTTCTCGGCGCGCCCCGAGACGCGCGGCATCTACCAGGCCATGTTCCCCGAGCGGCGCATCGACAAGCACTACGAGGCCGTCGTGCCGTGGCACGAGGGCGTGTCGTCGGTGCCCGCCGTCTACCGCAGCCGGCTGGTGGACGACGACCATTTCATGCGCATGCGCGAAGCGCCCGGGGAGCCGAATTCCGAGACCCGCATCGTGCTGCGGGAGGCGCGCGACGGCCATGCGCTGCTGGAACTCTCGCCCGTCACCGGCCGCAAGCACCAGCTGCGGGTGCACTGCCAGGCGCTGGGTTTGCCGATCGTGAACGACCCGTTCTATCCCACGCTGCAGCCCGCGGGGAACGATGACTTCGACAGACCGCTGCAGCTGCTGGCGCGGTCGCTGGCTTTTATCGACCCGCTGAGCGGCGCCTTGCGCACGTTCGAGAGCCCGCGCCGGTTGGCGCTGCCTTCTGCTCCTGCTGCAGCTGCCGCCTAGGTGACGCGGCGCGGGCGCGTCGCGGACTAAGCTTTCTCCTGACGGGAATTGAACTTCCTCTCTTCCACCACTCAGGAGACAAACGCACATGGACACCACCCAACTCTTCTCGCTGAAGGGCCGCAGCGCCTTGATCACCGGCGGCTCGCGCGGCATCGGCCGCATGATTGCCGAGGGCTTCCTGGCGCAGGGGGCGCGCGTGTACATCTCGGCGCGCAAGGCGGCGGCTTGCGATCAGACGGCGAAGGAGCTGTCGGCTTTTGGGCATTGCGTGTCGCTGCCGGCTGATGTGTCGACTGTGGAGGGGGCGCAGGCGCTGGTCGATGCTTATGCGAAGCATGAAGGGTCGCTCGATATCCTGGTCAACAACGCGGGGGCTGCTTGGGGGGCGCCTTATGAGGAGTTTCCGGAGAGTGGATGGGACAAGGTCGTCGACCTGAACTTGAAGACGCCCTTCTTCCTGACCAAGGCGCTGACGCCGATGCTCAAGAAGGCGGCTACGGATCATCTGTCGAAGGTGATCAACATTGCTTCTATTGACGGGATTTCTGTGAATCCGCAGGAGACTTACTCGTATGCGGCGAGCAAGGCGGGGTTGATTCAGCTGACGCGGCGGATGGCGCTGCGGTTGGCGCAGGACCGGATCGTGGTGAGTGCGATTGCTCCGGGGGCGTTTGCTTCGGATATGAACAAGGATGCGCGGGATCATGGGGATGAGGTCAAGGGACGGATTCCTGCTGGGCGCATCGGCACTCCCGAAGATATGGCTGGTGCCGCCATTTACCTGGCTTCGCGGGCTGGGGACTATGTGATGGGGTCTACGTTGGTGGTGGACGGGGGCGTTACGCACGCTCGCTGATCTTCTTGAGTTCCGAGGCCGGGTCTCGCCCCGGCAGGCGACCTACTTTTCTTTGCTTCGCCAAAGAAACGTAGGCAAAAGAAAGGCGACC